>NZ_JBIBHO010000002.1:0-420376 GCF_042957055.1 Microbacterium sp. NPDC008134
GTGGGACCCCCACCAACGCTGGAGAACACCCCAACCCACCACACGACCCACCACACCATCGAAGAGGCACCGGGTACGCACGAGCACCAGCACCACCGCCGCCGCCACTATCAGTGCCAGCAAACCTCCCGCCCATCGGCCGATCCACGCATGACGGTGCGCGACCGCTGTATGACCGCGACGACCGCTGTACGACCGCTTACGACCGCGACGACCGCTGCACGCGACCACGCGACCACGACGACCGCTGCACGACCACGCGACCGCGACGACCGTTGCACGACCGCGCGATCGCCGCGCATGGCGACCCCCGCGGCCGCTGTGCAAACGGTGGCGGCCGCTGTGCAACGGTGGCGGCCGCTGCGCAGGCGTGGCGTCCGCTGCGCAGGCGCGGCGACCGTTTTGATCGCTCGACCACATGTTCCCGACTGCCCGCACGCATTCAGCTCGGGCGAGCCCCGATGTTCGACGTGTCCCGATGTTCGACGTGTCCCGATGTTCGACGAACCCCGGTACCCGAGTGAGCCCCGGCGCCCGAGTGAGCCCGCTGCTCGGGTGGTGTTCTGCGACCCCGATGCCCCGCGACCCCGGTCCTCAGTAGATGCTGATCACCAGGTGGTGCTCGGCATCCGCGGCCTGCTGGTGAACCCGCCGCAGTTCGGCGAAAGCATTCGTCAGCTCGGCCCGGAGCTGCGTGGGATCGTCCGTCCAGATGTTCGGGTAGACGCGCGCCGCGGTGAACGCGGCGAAGTCGACCTGCGCGAGCGCCCCGTCGAGATCGACCGCATCGAGTGCTGCGATGATCGGCTCGAGCTCGTCGGTCTCGGTGCAGCCGACGAAGTCCTCGCCGCCGAACGCGTGCACGCCCACGACGGCTTCGCTCAGAGGGTCATCCTCCCGCGGAGCCGAGGCCGACACCCCCGTGAGCAGGAAGTGCAGGCCGTCCCACATCTTGTCGACATAGACCGTCGGCGCTCCCGCTGCTTCGAGCTCTTCGAGCGTCGACAGCAGGACCTCGGGCGACAGCGACACCAACCGATCGAGCGTCCCCTCATCGATCAGCGTGTATGCAGCCCTCATGCCCATCCGAACCCTCCCCGTTCGTCGCGGTACCGCTCCCAGCCTAGGGGTCGGCCGGGCGCCGCCGAGCCATGCGTCGACGCGGGAACGCATGCGAGGAACGGATGCGAAGAACGGATGCCGGAACCGACCCCGGGCCGACGCAGAACAGACGCAGGGCTGACCCAGGACCGATGCAAAACAGACGCAGGGCTGACCCAGGACCGGCGCAGAACCGACGCAGAACCGACGCAGAACAGACGCCGGACCGACGCAGGACCCGACGCAGCAACCGCTGCCACGCACGGATGCGAGGTGAACACCCGTTGAACTCTCGTGGGTCCGCTCGTTCCGCCCGATCTCGTGCTGAAAGAGTCGGGGCACGAGCACGCGCAGTGAGCACGGGGGAGAGCCACATGGGAACGATGCTGACCCGCCCACCCGGGCACCGGCGTGACGTGACCCTGCGCCCCGCGGCGACCGCGATGGTGTTCATCGGCGAGGGGCAACCGCACGAGACGATCGCTGTGCCGGGCGTCGCGCTCGCCGACGGCGACGTGCTGGTCGCGGTCGAGCTGTCGACGATCTGCGACTCCGACGTCCACACCGCGCAGGCGCATCGCCCCGCGCCGGTGCCGCTCGTCCTCGGTCACGAGAGCGTCGGTCGCGTCATCGCGCTCGGCGATGCCGGGGCGACGGCGACCGATGGCGTACCGCTGCGGATCGGCGACCGCGTCGTGTGGTCGATCACGGTGTCGTGCCGCAGCTGCGACCGATGCCTGTGCGGAATGCCGCAGAAGTGCCGCACGCTCGGCACCTACGGGCGCGATCGCATCGGTGTGCACGGTGAACTGACCGGCGCCTTCGGGAGTCACGTGCAGTTGCGCGAGGGGACGACGATCGTACGGGTGCCCGAGACGCTCCCGGCATCCGTCCTCGCCCCGGCGTCGTGCGCGACCGCCACCGCGTGGGCAGCCGTGGCCCGCGCTCGGCGCCACCGCGATCTGGAAGGGGCGCAGGTGCGCATCCACGGCGCCGGTCTCGTAGGCCTGTCGGCCGCGGCGATCGCCGCGGAGCACGGCGCCCAGGTCGAAGTTCTCGATCCCGACGATGCGCGTCGCGCCCGCTCCCAGGAGTTCGGCGCCGTAGCGACCGCGGATGCTCTCGGTGCCGAACCCGACATCGTGATCGAGTCATCCGGCCATGCGGTCGCCGCGGCTCTCGACGGAGTGGCCGTCGGCGGCATCGTCGTGCTCGTAGGCAGTGTCTTCCCCGCAGACCGGGTGCCGCTCGATGCCGAGAGCATCGTGCGCCGGCTGGTCACGATCGCCGGTGTGCACAACTCCACGGGGGCCGAGCTCGCCGAGGCGGTCGCGTTCCTCGCGGGGCGGGGGCGCGCCTACCCGTTCGCGGATGCTGTCGGCGCGGTGCGGCCTCTCGCCGCGATCGACGAGGCGCTCGCCGAGGCATCCGCCCCGGGCGCGCCCCTGCGCATGGGGCTGCTACCGGGTCGCTGAGTCCGGGCCTGGCGTCCCGGGAGCGGGCCCGTCGGGGGCCGCCGCGTCATCGGGGCCCGCGGCCGCCCCGTCGTGGGCGTAATCCGGCCGCGGCGCCTGCAAGGGCTGGTCGTCGTACTCGCCGCCCTTGCGCCCGCCGAAGGGGCGGCCGTGGTCGGCGAACTCCTCGCGGTGGTAGACGAAGGTCCACGGGCCGGCGGTGAACCGAGCTCCCGTGCGGAGGGTTTCGGTGTTCGGCGCGGAGTGGGTGCCGTCGGCGCTGTCGCTCGCATTGCGCTCGCCCTCGCCGTGGAGCTCGAGCACGTACTCGTCGCGCTCGTCGTGGGTGATCGTGGCGTGCACGGGATCGGTGTCGGCGAGGCGCAGCTCGTTGCCCGCCGCCGAGCCGATGCGCACGACGTCTACGTCGAGGAGGAACTCGGTGCGCTCGTCATCGCGTGAGACGCGTAGCTTCGGCTCGCCTGCCCCCCACTCGGCGTGGGTCGTGGTCGGGGTGTAGCCCTCGGTTCCTGAAGCAGTACCCGGATCGGTCATCGGTCATCGCCTCCTCGGCAGGTCGGATCTCGACTCTACGGTCGGGGCGATACCCGCCGGAGGGGCTTGACTTCACCCGCGCGGGGTGTCAGTGGATCGTGTTGCGTGAGATGTCCTCCCGTGTGCGCGTGTCGTCATTCCGGTCCATCCCCTCAGCATCGAGGGCATACGCTTACTCTCATGGGGTGATCCCGCCGGCCGGGTCGGAGAACCGAAGCATCGCACCGAGGAGCACCTGATGGGAAAGTTCGTCTACGAAGGCGGCGTCAAGACCGAGATCGAGGACAGGGCGCTCACGCACCTGCAGCTCGTCATCACCGCCAAGTTGCGCCGCGGTGAGCCGTTCCCGTTCAGCTGGCGCGAGGACGCCAGCGTCGGCGGCGGACGCACGACCGTCTGGATCCAGCCCGCGAGTTCGCTGGTCTTCAAGTACTTCGGCAGTCGCCAGCCCTCGATCAACCGTGCGTGGATCGAAGCGCTCGCCTTCACCGCCAACGCGCCGAGCGGTCTGTACCTCGTGCCCGAACCCGCCGAGAACGGCGAGGCTCCGTCGACGACCGAGATCCCGGCAGCACCGCACAACTGATCGCACCCGAACCCGCGCATCCGCCTGTCAACCCCCTGGAACCGGGCGGGCCGCGACGGAATCGTCGGTACCTCCAGAACGAGACCGACGATACGGAACGCAGGTGACGAGATGACCGACCCGACGACCGACCCCCGGCACGCGCATCGCGAGGAGGGCTTCCCGGCCCAACAGCAAGACCAGCCGGGCCTCACAGCACTCACGATGCCCACCCCCGATCACGGGGAGTCGAGCTACGTCGGCCACGGCCGTCTCGACGGCCGCCGGGCGCTCATCACCGGCGGCGACTCCGGTATCGGCCGGGCGGCCGCCATCGCGTTCGCGCGAGAGGGCGCGGACGTCGCGATCGCGCATCAGCCGGAGGAACAGGCGGATGCCGACGACACGCTCCGCCTGATCCGCGAAGCGGGGCGCACGGGCGTCAGTCTCGCCGGCGATCTGCGCGACGATGCCTTCGCGACCGAGATCGTGTCGCAGACGCGAGCGGCGCTCGGCGGACTCGACGTGCTGGTGCTCAACGCCTCGTACCAGCACGACATCGAGGACTTCGCGTCTCTCGATCCGGACCGCATGCGGCGGGTGTTCGAGACGAACATCGAGTCGACGGTACTCACCGCTCGCGCCGCCTTCCCGGACCTCGAGCCCGGAGCGAGCATCATCGTCACCGCCTCGGTGCAGGCATACAACCCCTCGCCCGGACTCATCGACTATGCGATGACGAAGGCCGCGCAGGTCGCGTTCGTGCAGGCGCTCGCCGAGGAGGCGGGGCCCCGCGGCATCCGCGTGAACGCCGTCGCGCCCGGACCGATCTGGACGCCGCTGATCCCCGCCACCGGCTGGGACGAGGAGCGCCTCGCGACCTTCGGGCGGGACACCCCGCTCGGTCGCGCGGGCCAACCCGCGGAGCTCGCGGGTGCCTACGTCTACCTCGCTTCGTCGGAGTCGTCGTACACCTCGGGCATCGTGCTGCCGGTCACCGGGGGCAAGCACCTCTGAGTTCGCTCGCACCCCCGACGGAGACGGAGCAGGGACCCGCGGAGCTACGCTGGAGGAGTGCAGAAATCCGCGTCGTCCCGGACTCTGACGGGCGTCGCCCTCGTCATCGGGTCCTGCCTGTCGTTGCCCTTCGGGGCGGCCGTCGCGGCGCAGCTCTTCCCGGTCCTCGGCCCGTGGGGCGTGACCTCGCTCCGCGTGGCGATCGCCGCCCTGCTGCTGCTCGTCATCGTCCGCCCGCGCCCCCGGCGCTGGACACGGCAGCAGTGGACGGCGGCGCTGCTGTTCGGGCTCTCGCTCGCCGCGATGAACGGCTTCTTCTACGCCGCGATCGACCGCATCCCGCTGGGGCCGGCGGTCGCGATCGAGTTCCTGGGACCCCTCGTGCTCGCCGCGGTGCTCACGCGCAGACTCCCGGATGCCGTGTGGGTCGGTGTGGCCGTGATCGGCATGGGGCTGCTGTTCATCGACGGGATCGTCGGCGCCGAACCGCTCGATCCGCTCGGCGTGGTGTTCATCCTCATCGCCGCCGGGTTCTGGGCCATGTACATCCGCACCAGTGCCAAGGTCGGGGCACTGATCCCCGGCAGCGGCGGACTCGCGATGGGACTCGTGGTCGCCGCCGTGCTGCTGCTTCCCGTCGGCATCCCGACCGCGACCGTGATCGCCGCCGACCCGCAGCTCCTGCTGCTGGCGGGGATCACCGCGGTGCTCTCCTCGGTGATCCCCTACAGCTTCGAGCTCGCCGCGCTCCGGCGCCTGCCGCAGCGGGTGTTCGGAGTGCTGCTGAGTCTGGAGCCCGCGTTCGCGACGCTCGCGGGCTGGCTCATCCTCGGTCAGGATGCCTCGCCGTTGCGCCTTCTGGCGATCGCGCTCGTGGTCGCCGCGAGCATCGGTACAACACTCGGCATCCGTCGCGCCAGGCAGCGTGCGCAGGACGCAGACCCACGAAGCGACCCGGATACCGGCGTCTTCACCGCGCCGATACCGCTGCCCGACTGACTCCCGTCGTGGAGCCCTGCGCGCCGGTCGCCGGCAGCGGGTAGCGGCGACGCAGCAGCATCCGCTGGACCAGCGTCCACACGACCGTGACGGTCAGGTAGAGCGCGGCGGCGAGCGGCACGAACAGCGCGAACACGGCCGTCAAATAGTGAAGCGAGCCGAACACGCGCTGCATCGCCGGCGAGTTCATCGCGGCGCCCATCGACGAGTCCGCTTCGATAGGCGCGGGCCGGAACACCCGGCGTGTGACCTCCGCGGTCGCGACGATCACGAGCAGCAGTGCCCCGAACACGAGGAACGTCGCCGGCGTTGCGGTGCCCCCGAACACGGCGGAGACGAGGCTCGTGCCCAGCGGCGCACCGAACAGGTCGTGGGTGAGCAGGTCGTTCGGATGCCCGGCGATCTCCGGGCGGATGAACAGCGTGTACAGGATGCCGACGACCGGCGCCTGCGCGAGCACCGGGAGCATGCCCGCGAACGGAGAGGTCTTCTCGTCGCGATACAGCGCGAGCATCTCCTTCTGGAGCCGCTCGGGGTTCTTCTTGTGGCGGCGCTGCAGTTCGCGCAGCTTCGGCGCGAGGCGTGCACGCGTCTGCTCGGCCTTGGCGGTCGAGAAGCCGACCGGGATGAGCAGCGAGCGCACGAGCAGGGTGACGAGGACGACCGCCAGGGCGGCGGCGGATGCCCCGGCGAGGGGTTCGAGCAGGGTGGAGAGCCCGGCGAGCGCGCCGTAGGCGGCGTCGAGGAGGGCGGCGAGGGGCGGGAAGGCGAAGAGATCCATCGGAGTGTCCGTTCGAGAGGTCGGGAGGGGTCGGCGAAGCCGCGCGGTCCCGTCCCGTTCTCGGGCGGAGGACTACGCGGAGATCGCGACTCCCGGCGCTCGCGGGCGCGGGTGACCGGCCGCATCGGGATCGCTCTGTGCGAGCAGCGCGGACGCATCGATGGCGCGCCACGGATGCGGGGAGCGCGTGTCGACGGTCGTTCGGATGCTCAGCGCGACGGCCAGTACGAGGGCGGTCACGGCGATGAGGGCGATGGCCACACCGAGGGCAGCGGCATCCGACACCACGACGAGACCGAGGGTCGCGAGCAGCGCGCTCAGCATCCGTTCGATCCACTCACCCATGTTGCGAGGGTAGCACCGGGAACGGGGGAGGGCCCGGGAAGGGAGGGCGGGAATAGGCTCGGAGCATGAGTGATCTGCGTGGTCGTGGTCCACAGAGCCTTCGTGAGCTCGTCGGTGTCGAGCATCCGATCGTGCAGGGGCCGTTCGGCGGGCTGTCGTCGGTCGCGCTCGCGGCAGCGGTGAGCGAGGCGGGGGGACTCGGGTCGTTCGGCCTCTACGGCTACGACGGGGATCGCATCGGTGCGGTCGGCGCCGAGCTGCGCGCGGCGACGACGCGGCCGTTCGCACTCAACGTCTGGCTGCCGACCGGCGACGAGGTCGAGCCGAACGCGCAGCACATGATCTTCGCCCAGGCGCTGCAGCCCTTCTACGATGCGGTGGGCATCGAGACCCCGGCCCGGCCCGAGCGGTACCTCGCCCCGCTCGATGAGCAACTCGACGCGATCTGGGAGGTCGCGCCCGCCGTGCTCAGCGTGGTGTTCGGGGTGCCGAGCGCCGCGGTGATCGACGAGGCGCATCGCCGCGGCATCCGCGTCGTCGGAACGGCCACGACCGTCGCCGAGGCCGTGGCGCTCGAGGCGGGCGGCGTCGATGCGATCGTCGCGACCGGCATGGAGGCGGCCGGCCACCGGGTATCGTTCCTGCCGCCCGCCGAGGATTCTCTCGTGGGAACGTTCGCACTCGTGCCGCAGGTGGTCGACGCCGTCTCGGTTCCTGTGATCGCCGCGGGCGGCGTCGCGGATCGCCGCGGGGTGGCGGCGGCGTTCGCGCTGGGAGCGAGCGGCGTGCAGGTGGGCACCGCGTTCCTCGCCACCGACGAATCGGCCGTCACCGATGCGCACCGGACGGCGATCCACGCGACGACCGCCGACGAGACGGTGCTCACCCGCGCGATGAGTGGACGATTGGCCCGCGGCGCGCGGAACCGCGCCGTCCGTGCGATCGAGGCGAGCGGTACCATCGCGCCGTTCCCCATGCAGAACTGGCTGACCGGGAAGTTCCGTACTGCGGCGGGGGAGCAGGGTTTCGGCGAACTGCAGTCTCTGTGGATGGGGCAGGCCGCGCCGCTCGTGCGCCTCGACACCGCGGGCGAGGTGTTCGCCGAGCTCCGGGCGGGACTGCCGCGGGTGTGAGAATCCCTAGAGGATGACCGTCGAGCGGCCGTGCACGATCACGCGGTCCTCGGCGTGCCACTGCACCGCGCGAGCGAGCACGAGGCGCTCGACCTCGGCGCCGCGGCTCTGCAGGTCGGCGGCGGACTCGCCGTGCGTCACGCGCGTGACGTCCTGCTCGATGATCGGTCCCTCGTCGAGGTCGGCCGTGGCGTAGTGCGCCGTGGCACCGATCAGCTTCACGCCGCGATCCTTCGCCCGGGCGTAGGGGTTCGCGCCGATGAACGCCGGCAGGAACGAGTGGTGGATGTTGATGACCGGGGCGCCGACGCGCTCGATGAAGTCGTCGGTGAGGATCTGCATGTAACGCGCGAGCACCACCAGATCGACATTGCCCTGCAGTAGCTCGAGCTGGCGGGACTCCATCGCAGCCTTGTCGCCCGAGGGGATGTGCACGAAGGGAACGCCGAACGATCGCACCGACTCCGCGAGGTCGGGGTGGTTCGAGATGACCATCGTGATGTCGATGTCGAGCTGGCCGCGCTGCGTACGCCAGAGCAGCTCCATGAGGCAGTGGTCGTACTTCGACACGAAGATCGCCACGCGCTTGCGACGGGAGACGTCGTGCAGCGACCACTCCATCGCGAAGCGCTCCGCGACCTGCGCGATGCTCGCCTCGAGCGCCGGGCGCGCCGCCGCGAGGCCGGGCAGGTGGATCACGGTGCGCTGGAAGAAGCGTCCGCCCTCGGAGTCCGTCGAATGCTGATCGAGCGAGATGATGTTCGCTCCGTGCTCGGCCAGCACGTTCGCGACGGCCGCGACGATGCCGGGCTGGTCGTCGCAGGCGATCAGAAGGCGAGCGGTATCGGGCTGTGACATGGAGTCTCCTCGGGGTGTGCATCGATTCTGCCGTGCGAGCGGCCCTCCCGGCGAATCGCGCCCGTCACGTGCCGCCGCTCGCTAGCCTGGAGGGATGCATCCGACCGCTTCCGACCTGCTGACCCGCGCGGTCGCCGACCTCTCGGGCGCCCCGAAGGAGGGCCTAGGCGAGGAACGCGACTCCCGCTGGCGCGGCAAGCGGATCGTGCGCGTCGGCGAGGCCTGGCACCTCGGCGTGCTGCTGCTCACCGACACGCATGCGCTCGCGACCGCCGAAGTGCTGCGCGCCGCCGACCCCGGCCGCCGCGGATACACGGCCGAGTCCGCCCGCGCGCGGGCGGAGCGCCGCGCCGAAGCCCTCAAGGGCGGCTTCGACGAGGGCGAGGTCGTGCATGTCGGGTGGAGCGTGATCGACGTCGACGGTGTGGATGCCGGGGGCTCATCCGGCCCGCTGTCGCTGATCGACGGCATCCCCTCGGTGCGGTGGAGCGCCGCCGGGGGATTCATGCCCCTGGAGACGTACCTGCACGAACGCGTCGAGCTCCTGCGCGCGACGGACTGATCGGCGGCATCGACCGCGAGACGGTCAGGCGAACGTCTCGGCGAACCGGCGCAGCAGCGCCGCTCCCTCGGTGACGGATGCCGACAGCACCTGCCCCTGCACGAGATCGAACTCCGCCGGGTCGAAGTACCCGGTCGTGCGGTAGAACGTCATGCGGTCGGCGAAGTCGCGCGGCGTGGGCTCCGGGTGGAACTGCGCGGCGTACAGGTGCGTGCCCACGCGGTACGCCTGCACCGGACAGGCATCATTCGTCGCGAGCAGCTCGGCTCCCGCGGGGACGGCGGCGGCACTCTCCTTGTGCGCCGTGAAGACGGTGAGCGCCGGAGCGCTCGGACCGAACACGGGGTCTGTGGCGCCGGCATCCGTCGTGCGGATCACGGTCGCGCTCGCCGACTCCGGCGTCGAGGTGACGACCTCGCCCCCGAGCAGACGGGTGACGACGCCGATGCTGAAGCAGGTGAAGAACACGGCGACCTCGGCGGCGATCGCGCGGTGCGCGATGCGCTCGAGGTCGGCCTCGACCCGCAGCTGCACGGCGGACTTCTCGGCGTCGGAGACGTTGAACGGGGAGCCGCCGACGACGATCCCCCGGTACCCCTGCAGGCGCTTCTCGTCGAGGGGCTCATCGAGCAGGTCGATGCGATCCACCACGTCGACGCCGAGCGCTCGCCGGAACGAGGCGTGCTCGGCATCCGCGGCGCCGATCTCGGGGCGCACGCAGACGTAGAGAAGCGAGGACATCAGAAGATTCTAACGAGCGCGGGACGACTGGGCCGTGCGCCCGCGGACGATGCCGACGAACGTCTCGACGTCGGGCGTCGTGCGCTCGCGCGGCCAGGCGAGGGCGACCGTCGAGGTCGGGCCGTCGACGAGCGGGCGGTAGTCGACGTCCTTGCGGTGGTGCAGTCGGGCGAGCGACATCGGCACGACGACGACGCCGGTGCCGGTCGCGGCCGTGGCGACGGCGTCGGCGGTGGACATCGGCGCGAAGCGCGGCGCGACCGTGCCCGGCGCGTCGATCGCGGGCAGGGTCTCGTCCGTCAGCGCGATGAGTACTTCGCCGGTGAGATCGTCGAGGCGCAGTTCGTCCGCGGCGAGCAGGTGCGAGTCGATCGGCGCCACGACCACGGGGATCTCGTCGTACAGCGCGATCACGTGCAGCGCGTCGACGGTCCGTTCGTCGAGCGGCAGGCGCACGAGGGCGGCGTCAACGGCGTCGATCGCGGCATCTTGATCGGCCACCTCGACGGAGACGACCTCGAGGCCGACGTGCGGCATCCGCTTCTTCCAGATGTCGATCCATTTGCCGGGCGTCGCACCGGGCACGACGCCGAGGCGGAACGTGCGCGGTTCCTCCGGAACGGATGCCGGGGCGTCGAAGACGACCTTCTGCGGCTGCTTCTTCTGCTTCGGCTGTCCGGGGAGGCGCTTCTGCTGCGGCGGCTTCGTCGTCTTGTGCGGGCGCCGTTGCGGTCGCCGTCCCTGAGTCGCCATGCGATCAAGGGTATCCGGCGCGGGTTCTCCCCGGTGGCGAGAGCCTCTCAGGCGGCGAGCCAGAGCCCCTTGCGGTTGGTCGCGACCGTGAGGCCGGCGGCGACCGTCTCGTCGTCGCCGATGCGTGCGCCGCGCACGATGCGCGCGCCGGCGCCGATCTCGGTGCGGACGCCGATGTGCGCGCCATCACCGACGGCCGCGCCCTCTCCGATGTGCGCGTGCGCCTCGATGTGCGCTCCGTCGCCGATCACGGCATCCGGTTCGATCCACGCGCCGCGCGCGATGGTGGCTCCGGCGCCGATGCGTGCGCCGGGTTCGATGTACGCGCCGGCCTCGATGTGCGCCTTCGGGTGCACCTTCGCGCCGTGCGCGACGAGTCCGCGGCCGTTGGCGTGCTTGCGGTAGCGCAGCGTGTCGCCTCGGTCGTTCTCGATGTCGACGTAGTTCTTGCCCACGATTCCTCCCGTGTACCGGGGATCTCCCCAGTGATAGGAATAACCACGCACCTACGGGATTCATTCCCCGGTATGGAGATCCCGGAGGGCGTGCCCCGTCGATGTGTCAGCGCTGGCAGGAGGGGCACCAGAACGTGATGCGCTCGCGGGTCGGGTCGGCGCCCTGGGAGCCCTCGCGGATCGGTGTTCCGCACCGTCGGCACGGGCGCCCGGCGCGACCGTAGACCCAGGAGCCCTGGCCCGGGCGGTCGATGCCGGTGAACGTGCGGTTGCGACGGTCGCGATTCGCGCGAATGGTGCGCACGCCGAGATCGATCAGCGCGGCGACGTCGACCTCGGCCGTCGGCGTGGTCGGCAGCGTGCCCCGCAGGAACAGGAGTTCGGCGGCGTAATGGTTGCCGAAACCCGCCACGTTGCGCTGGTCGAGGAGCGCGACGTGGATGCTGCGAGTGTCGGACGAGAGACGGCGCACGGCCTCGACCCGATCCCAGTCGCTTGCGAGCGGGTCGGGGCCGAGGTAGCCGACGAGCTCTTCTTCGTCACGCGTGGGCACCAGCTCGATCTCGGCGATGTCGACGCCGACGGCCTCGCGCTCGGCGGTGCCGACGATCGCCCGCACCTTGAAGGCCGGATGCCGCCACTTCTCGCCCGGTCGATAGACGAACCACGCGCCGTCCATGCGCAGATGGGAATGCAGGGTGCTGTCACCGATGCGCAGCAGCAGGTGTTTGCCGCGGGGCGCCGCCCCGTGCACCGTCTGGCCGGTCAGGTCGGCGGTCGCGAAGCGCGGGACCCGCAGGTCGAACCGGGTCACGGTGCCGCCGGCCAGTGCCTCGTCGAGGCGCCGCGCCGTACGGAAGACGGTGTCGCCCTCGGGCATCAGCGCGGCCCCGGGCGCACGGACACGGCCCTGCTGCGTTCCTGCATGCTGCGGCTGCGTTCCTGCATGCTGCGGCCGAGCATCGTCGATCCGGCGACCGCGGCGGGCATCACCGCGACGGCGCCACCGGGCACGAGGAAGCAGAGCTGGGTGGCGATGCCGAACCCGAGAACGCGCGCGCGGCTTCCCGCGAACAGCGCGGCACGGTCGGCGGGGGAGAGGTCTCGGGCGTCGAACGCGCGCCCGGTGAGCTCGCGGGCGAGGAGGCGACCCGACAGGATCACACCCAGCACGGGGCCGACGAAACCGCCCACGAGCGGCAGGAATCCGGCGAGGAGCACGACGATGGCGATGAGCACACCCAGCACGACGAGGCGCAGGCCTTCGGCGATGGTGGTCCAGAAGCTGCCGCCGTCGGCGGGCGGAGGGTCGCCGAGGTCGACCTCGACCGCCTGCCAGATGCGCTGATAGAACGGGTCGCCGATCGTGAGGGTCAGGGCCGTGAACACCGCGCTCGCGAGGAAGATCGCCGCGGCGACGATCACGAACCCGACCGCGGTGCGGAACAGCGAACGCCAGGGCTCCACCCATCCGTCGGCGAACGGCGTGGCCCAGGCCGTGATCGATCCCATGCCCAGCACGAGCGGGAGGATCGCGGCGACGAGCAGCACGAGCGCGATGACCGCCGGTACGAGTCCCAGCGCCATGAGGCCGGGACGGGTGCGCCACACCGAGAACCCGCGCAGCAGAAGGCCGACACCGGTACTGAACTCTCGGATCATGACTCTCACAGTAAAGGGGCGGGCAGAGGGGCGGGCTCTCACACCGCCTTGCGGAGCGTGAAGCCGCGCGGGGTGGCGACGAACCCGGCCTCCTGCAGGGCGAGGGCGAGCGGGGTGCCGTAGACGCCCTCGCCGTCGATCTTCTCGACCGTGAGGGTGTCGAGTCGGCGCGCACGGGCGGTGGCGGCGAGGTCGGCGGCGGCCGCGGCGAGCACCTCGGCGTCGTCGGTGAAGGAGAGGACCGTGCGTCCGCCGCGTTCGAGGTAGAGCACGAGCGCGCCGTCTACGATGACCACGAGCCCGCCGGCCTTGCGCCCGGGGCGATGCGAGACGCCGTCGCGGCGGGGCCACCCGAGTGCGGCACCGTAGGGGCTGGCGGGATCGGTCGCGGCGAGGGTGACCGTCTTGCGGGGAGGCGGGTCGGCGAGGCCGGCGAAGGTGCGCAGGCGGTCGACGGTGGCGGATGCCGCGAACTGCGCCGCCCCGAGTTTCTCGATCACGTAGCCGCGCCGGCAGTGCCCGGCCTCCTCGAAGCCGGCGAGCACGCGGTAGGCCTGGGCGAATCCGCCCGGCACGCCCTCCGCCTGCACGGCGCCGCGCGTCACGACGCCGTAGCGGTCGAGGAGGAGCCCGGCGGTCACCGTCGCGCGGCGTGCGGGGTCGGTCTCGGCGGCGGGCAGCAGCGACCAGCGTCCGCCGATCGCGGTGGGACGTGCGGGGGTGCGTCCCAGCGAGACGCCCCGGTAGGTGCGCGTGCGCGGAGCCCGGCGGGTCACCCGATGCGCCTGAGAGCCACCGGCGAGGAGCGAGCGGATCGGGGCGAACGTGTCGTTGGTGACCTGTCCCGACCAGGTGAGCGCCCAGAGCGCCTCGAGCACCAACTGTTCGTTCTCGGCTCCGGTCATCTCCTTCAGCTGTGCGGCGAAGTACGCGCCGCCCTCGCGTGTGCCCGGCCCGCCGAGTGCCCCCAGCAGGCGGGCCTCGAGCGAGTCGGTCGCGATCTCGGTGTCGGGTTCGGGCAGGGTGAACGGCGCGAGGTCGGCGGGGTGCAGGGACACCCACCCGTCGCGTCCGGGGAGCGTGCCGTGCCCCGACCAGATGACCTCACCCGAGGAGGTGAGCTCGTCGAGCATGCCCGGCGTGTAGTCGCGCACGCGGGAGGGCAGCACCAGCGACTCCCAGGCGCTCGCGGGAATCGGCACCCCCGCGAACTGCTCGATCACGGCGAGCACGCCGTCGATGCCTTCGAGCGGCCGGGCGAGATGCTGCCAGTCGGGCAGGAAGCGCGCGTACGCCTCGGGGGAGACCGGTTCGACGCTGCCGCGGATGGCGGCGAGAGAGCGCATGCGCAGGCGGCGCAGCACCTCGGTGTCGCACCACTCGATGTCGTCGCGCGCTCCGGGCGCCGCTGCGGTCGAACTCCCCGTCGGGGCCGATGCCTCGGGTAGGAAGTACCCGCTCGTGAGGCGGCCTGCGTTCTCGAGGCGCTGGAGCGTGTGCCGGGCGACGGCTGCGCCGATGCCGAAGCGGGTGGCGACGGCATCCGTCGTGAAGGGGCCGTGCGTGCGCGCGTGCCGCGCGACGAGGTCGCCGAGCGGATCGGCGAGCGGCTCGAGGAACGCGACCGGGATGCCCGTGGGAAGCGCCGCGCCGAGCGCATCGCGCAGGCGCCCGGCATCCTCGATCGCCGCGATGCGCTGGACGCCGGCGATCGTCACGGGGATCGCGCGCCGGGCCTGCACGAGGGCCTCGAGGTGCGCCGCGGCGATGCTCTCATCGGGTTCTTGATCATCGTCCGGTGCGAGTCGGGCGGCGACCTCGGCGGCATCGAGCGGCCCGAGAAGTCGCAGGAGATCGGCGGTGCCCTCGAGACCGCGCGCGCGGCGCTCGGGATCGAGCCGCTGGGCCTCGCGTTCGAACTGGGCGATGACCTCGGGATCGAGCAGCTCGCGCAGCTCGACGGTGCCGAGCAGTTCGCCCAGCAGCGCCGGGTCGACCGAGAGTGCGGCGGCTCGGCGTTCGGCGAGCGGAGAGTCGCCCTCGTACATGAATGCGCCCACATAGCCGAACAGCAGATCGCGGGCGAACGGCGAGGGCTGAGCAGGCTGCGTCTCGACCAGGCGGATGCGCCGGTCGGCGATCGAGGTCGCCAGCCGCCGCAGCGAGGGCAGGTCGTAGACGTCCTGCAGCACCTCGCGGAGCGTCTCGAGGATCACCGGGAACGTCGGATGCCGCCGCGCGACCTCGAGCAACTGCGCGGAGCGCTGGCGCTGCTGCCAGAGCGGGGTGCGGCGGTTCGGGTTCGTGCGCGGCATGAGCAGCGCGCGGGCGGCGCACTCGCGGAAGCGCGAGGCGAAGAGCGCCGAGCCGCCGACCTCCTCGGTGACGAGGTGTTCGAGTTCGTCGGGATCGAAGACGAACAGCTCGGCGCCGGGCGGTTCGGCCTCGGCATCCGGGATGCGCACGATGATGCCGTCGTCGCTCGCGACCGCAGAGCCCTCCACGCCGAGGCGTTCGCGCACGCGGGCATTGATCGCGAGAGCCCACGGGGCGTGCACCTTCATGCCGTAGGGGGAGTGCAGGATCACTCGCCAGTCGCCGACCTCGTCTCGGCCGCGCTCTACCGTGAGTGTGCGATCCGTCGGGAGGGTGCCGGTCGCCTCGCGCTGCTCGCTGAGGTGGGCGAGAAGGTTGGCTCGGGCCTGCTCGTCGAGCCCCGCGTCGATCAGGCGCTGCGCGGCCTTCTCGGGCGACGCGGCCGACACCTCCCGGGAGAACGCACCGAGCGCTTCGCCCAATTCGAAGGGGCGGCCGATGCCGTCACCGTGCCAGAACGGCACCTTGCCGGGCTGACCGTACGCGGGGATCACGTTCACGCGGTCGTGCGTGATCTCGGCGATCCGCCAACTGGTCGTGCCGAGCGTGAAGACGTCGCCCACGCGAGACTCGTAGACCATCTCCTCGTCGAGCTCGCCGACCCGCGCCCCGGTCGACTCGCCCGCCACGAACACCCCGAACAGTCCGCGGTCGGGGATCGTCCCGCCGCTCGTGACGGCGATGCGCTGCGCTCCGGGGCGACCCGTGAGGGTGCCGGCGTCGCGGTCCCAGACCAGCCGCGGGCGCAGTTCGGCGAACTCATCGGACGGGAAGCGTCCGGCGAGCAGGTCGAGCGTCGCCTCGTAGGCCGAGCGCGGGAGCGACTGGAACGGCGCCGAACGGCGAACGGTCTCGAACCACTCCTCGACGCTGATCGCACCCAGCGCGCTCGCCGCGACGGTCTGCTGCGCGAGGATGTCGAGCGGGTTGCGCGGCACCTGGATCGCCTCGATCTTGCCGGCGAGCATCCGCTCGGTCACGATCGCGGTGTGCAGCACGTCGCCCCGGTGCTTGGGGAAGAGCGCTGCGCGGCTGATCTCGCCGACCTGGTGCCCGGCGCGACCGACCCGCTGCAGCCCGGACGCCGCCGAGGGCGGGGCCTCGACCTGGATCACGAGGTCGACGGCTCCCATGTCGATGCCGAGCTCGAGGCTGCTCGTCGCGACGACGCAGCGGAGAACGCCCGACTTGAGCTCCTCCTCGACGAGGGCGCGTTGCTCCTTCGAGACCGAGCCGTGGTGGGCCTTCGCCAGCACTGGATCGGCGCCCGCGGTGGCACCCGCCTGCGCCATCATCTGGGCAGGCACGGTCGGATCGGGCAGTTCGACGCCGATGCGGTCGGAGTAGATCTCGTTCAAGCGGCCGGTCAGGCGCTCGGCGAGTCGGCGCGAGTTCGCGAACACGATCGTCGAGTTGTTCTGCAGGATGCGATCGACGATCGCCTCTTCGACGTGCGGCCAGACCGATCCCGTCACCTCGGTGTACTCGGCATCCGCCGTGTCTCCGGCCCCGGTTGCTGAGCCTGCCGAAGTGCCCGGAGGCGGAGGCGGGTTCGTCATGTCGTCCATCGGCACGACGACGCCCAGTTCGAACGTCTTCGACGCCCGGGGCGCCACGATCTCGACCGGAGCCGAACCGCCGAGGAAGCGGGCGACCTCGTCGATCGGACGCACGGTCGCCGACAGGCCGATGCGCTGCGCCGGTGACTCGGCGCCGTACGACGACCGCAGCGCGTCGAGGCGCTCGAGGCTCACCGCGAGGTGGGCCCCGCGCTTGGTGGCGGCGACCGCGTGCACCTCGTCGATGATGACCGTGTGCACGCCGCGCAGCGTCTCGCCGGCGCGGCTCGTGAGCATCAGATAGAGCGATTCGGGTGTCGTGATGAGGATGTCGGGCGGATCGGAGACCAGCTTGCGACGGTCGCTCGAGGTGGTGTCGCCCGATCGGACCCCGACCGTCACTGCGGGCGAGGGAGCCCCGAGTCGGCGGGCCGACTGCCCGATACCGACGAGCGGGGAGCGCAGGTTGCGCTCGACGTCGACGCCGAGCGCCTTGAGCGGCGAGATGTAGAGGATGCGCGTGCGCGGAGTGTCGTCTTTCTTCGCCTTCTTCGCGGCATCCGCCTTCTTCGCGGCATCCGCCTTCTTCGCATCCGTCGCCGACGCTTCGGCCATGCGCTCGCGGAAGACGCTGTCGATCGCCCAGAGGAACGCCGACAGGGTCTTGCCCGAGCCGGTGGGCGCGACCACGAGCGCGTGCTTCCCCGCCGAGATCGCGTCCCAGGCCCCTGCCTGAGCGGGTGTGGGCGCGGGGAACGCGCCCCGGAACCAATCCTGTGTGGGCGGGGTGAAGCGCTCGAGCACGTCACTCATACGTCCATCTTGGTGGAGGCCACCGACATGGGGCTCGACGCTTGTCGGAGGTAAGGGAGATGCTGTATCCATGGCGCACACGACGAACTACTTCGACACTTTCATCGAGGTTGCGGAGGACTGCCCGACGGAGCACGCGCAGGAACCGCCGATCGCGGAGTCTCCGTCGATCGCGGCCCTGCACTATCGATTGATCGCCGAACAGCCGTACTCCCGCACGTCAGACGACGTGATCTTCGAGACGTACGCCCTGCGCGCGGGGGTCGCCGTCGACGATGCGCTCGAGCGCGCCCTGTTCTTCTCCATGGGCCGCCCCTGCCTGCGCTCCTCCCCGCTCGGCAAGCGCTACGGCTGGGGCCTGCACCACGACGATCAGGGCCGCGTCGCGCTCGTCGCCCGCGAGTCCGACGAGTACGCGCTGCGCGCCGCCGACCCCGACATCGCGCACACCCGGGCGATGCGGAGCAAGCGGGCCTGAGCGCCCTCACACCTGCTGCAGCATCCCCTCGCCATCGATTTCGAGCATGAGATCGAGATCGAGACGCCCCAGGAAAGCGTCGTCGTGGCTCACGACGAGCACGGCGCCGCGATAGGCCGTGAGCGCATCGACGAGCTGATCGACCGTGTCGAGGTCGAGATTGTTCGTCGGCTCGTCGAGCACCACCAGTTGCGGTGCGGGATCCGCCAGCAGCAGCGTCGCCAGCGCCACCCGGAAACGCTCCCCGCCCGAGAGCGCGGCCACCGGTCGGTCCGCGGTCGCGCCACGGATGAGGAAGCGCGCGAGTCGGTTCCTCAATTCCTTCTCGGGCACGTGCGGGGCGGCTGTGGCGATGTTCTCGAACACCGTGCGCGTCTCATCGAGGCCGTCGACCCGCTGCGGCAGGTAGCCGACGTGATCGACGTGCGCCTCGGCATCCGCTCGGTCGTCCTGCGGCGCAGCTCCCGAGACCAGACGCTCGAGGAGCGTCGTCTTGCCGGCACCGTTGCGGCCGATCAGTGCGACCCGCTCCGGGCCCTGCACGACCCACGATCGCTCCGCGTCGCCGATCGTGGCGATGCGGCGGGTGCGCGAGACCTGCGGATCCGGCAGCTCGATCCTCATCGACGCCTCGGAGCGCACGCGGCGGCCGGCTTCGTCGAGCGCGGCGCGCGCGGCATCCTCCTTCGCCCCGACCTCGGTCCGCAGCTTGCCGGCCGACACCTCTGCTGCCATCTTCCGGCCATGAGCGATGATCTTCGGGACGCGCTTCTCGACTTCGGCCTTGTGCGCCGTGCGCGCGCGGTGCGCGAGCTTGGTCTCGGCCTCGATGCGCTGTCGTTTCTCCTTGCGCACGGCCTGGGCGGCGTCGCGCTCGGCCTGTCGCGCGGCATCCTGCTCGGCATCCAGCCACGCGCGCCACTCCGAATACGGCCCACCGAACACGCTCAGCGCGCGGCCGAAGAGTTCGGCGGTGTCGTCCATCAGCTCGAGCAGTGAGATGTCGTGACTGACGACGATCAGGGTGCCCTTCCAGGAGGTCATCATCGCGGCGAGCTTCGCGCGGGCGTCGCGGTCGAGGTTGTTGGTGGGCTCGTCGAGCAGAGTGATCGGAGCGCGTCGCAGACGGATGCCGGCGATCGCCACGAGCACGGCCTCGCCGCCCGAGAGTTCCCCGACGCGACGGTCGAGGAACTCGGGTGAGAGGCCGGCCTCGGCGAGGGATGCCGCGGCCCGCGCCTCGATGTCCCAGTCGTCGCCGACGGCGTCGAAGTGGGCGGGGTCGACGTCTCCGGCGGCGATCGCGCGGACGGCATCGAGCGCCGTCGCGATCCCGAGGAGGTCGGCGACGCGCCGTTCGACGTCGAGCGTCAACTGCTGTGGCAGATACGCGACCTCGCCGGTCACGGTCATCGTTCCGGCGGTCTGCGTGAGGTCGCCGGCGATGAGGCGGAGCAGCGTGGACTTGCCGGCGCCGTTGCGACCGACCAGCCCGGTGCGACCCGAGCCGAAGGCGCCGGAGACGGCGTCGAGCGCGGTCGAGCCATCCGGCCAGGTGAAGGTGAGGCGGTCGAGGACGACCGACGAGTGAAGGGAGGGTGTTGACACGGTGGTGTCTCCTGTCGAGTGCGAGGGTGCACTGACACCGGGCCTTGCACGGCGGGTCTCCTCTGCGACGCCATCGAGGGCGGGAGGAGAGCGGCCGTGAGAAGTCGGCGATCGTCGGGTCAGCGCGCGGAAAGAGGAGCGCGGAGGCGACGGATCAGATCAAAGGACTTCCAGACACGGCGGACAGGACGTGAAGACGATACCCCCGACGGATGCCGCCGTGCAACCCGGGCGTGTCGCATCCGGTACGCATGCCGTTCGCGGAATGCAGCAGGGTCTATGTTCATTGCCACGCAGACATACTGCATAAACCGGAGGGGTACATCATGGATCAGCAGAACCAGCAGGTGGTGCTCGGGCGGCCCACCGCAGCATTCGTCGGAGCGTCCTGGGTGGCGCTCGGCATCGGGGCGTCGCTCTTCTTCATCGGGCTCTACAACGCCCACATGGTCCTCGCCGAGAAGGGATTCCTGTTCACGGTCTTCCTGCTCGGCATCTTCGCGGCGATCTCGGTGCAGAAAGCGGTGCGCGACCGGGCGGAAGACGTGCCGGTGACCGGCGTGTACCTCGGTGTGTCCTGGGGCATGCTCCTCGCGGCACTCACGCTGATGACCGTCGGACTGTGGAATGCGGATCTCCTGCTGTCGGAGAAAGGCTTCTACGGGATCGGATTCACGATGAGTCTGTTCTCTGTGGTCGCGGTGCAGAAGAACGTGCGCGATCTCGCCGCGTTCCGCGAGGCGCAGCCCGCGCGGGAGCGCCGCATGGCGCCGCTGTTCCCGCCGCCCCCGCAGGTCTGAGCGAGGCGAGTGATGAGGGGTGGGCGGCTCAGGCCGTCCGCCCCTCGGTCGCGTTCGGCCTCGCGCCCTCGAGGCCGTCGAGCCAATGCGCGAGGAACTGGTGCACGTCGCCGAGTTCGTCTTCGGAGATGCTGTGCGTGAGTCCCGTGTACACCCGACCCGAGAGCGTGGAGTGGTCGGGGAGCCACTGCGAGGTGTGCGTGATCAACGCCTCGGGGATCACGTCGTCCGCCGATCCGCGGCCCCAGAACACCGGCGTCCGCAGCTCGCGCAGCGCCTCGTCGTCGGGGAGGTCGCCGGGGGTGACGTACCCGCTCAGGGCGACGACGGCGCCGAGCCGCTCGGGCGCGAGGCGCAGGGTCTGGAGGGCGACCGCCGCGCCTTGAGAGAAGCCGAGGAGGGCCACCGACGGTGCGTCGTCGGCGGCGCCGTCGAGCCACCGCAGGAACGCCGTCGCCGCGACCGTCACGTCTTCGGATCGGCGGCCGTTCAGTCCCTCGATCGGGTACCACGACCGGCCCGGCGTCGGGAACGGCGGGTCGAGCGGCGCGGCGACGGATGCCACGGCGATGCCCGTGGGCAGATACGGCGTCAGGCCGATGAGGTCGTGCTCGTCGGCGCCGTACCCGTGCAGCAGCACCAGCAGCGGCTTGCCTTCGCGATCGCCCGGCATCCACCGGGTCGCGGCGTCGTCGATCGTCAGCTCCTCGCTCATGCCGTCCATCCTGCCAGGGGGCGCCGACACCGGGGCCGGCTGCGCGTGCGTACGTACGACGGGTCCGGCCATAGGGGATGTCGGATGCTGCTGGTAGAAAGGACACATGGCGGTGCGCACACCTGATCCCGACCCCGAGCCCGACGACGACGGCCTCGGCGGCTTCGGCGACGGTGCACCTCAGCCCCCGACACCCGACGCGAACCCCGGGTGGCTCAGTGACTTCGAGCTCGCAGAGGCGCGTCGGCACCTGCCGATGCTCTACGTCGAAGCGATCCCGGTGCGCACCGACGGTGCGGGCCAGGTGAGCGAGATCGGCATCCTGCTCCGCTCCACGCCGATGGGCGAGATGACGCGCACGATCGTCTCCGGCCGCGTGCGCTTCGGCGAGACGATCCGCGACGCGCTGTTCCGCCACGTCGAGAACGACCTCGGGCCGATGGCGTTCCCTCTGCTTCCGCCGCAGCCGCTGCCGTTCACGGTGGCCGAGTACTTCCCGATCCCGGGCGTCAGCGCCTATCACGACGACCGGCAGCACGCCGTGTCGCTGGCCTTCGTGGTGCCCGTCACCGGCACCTGCGAGCCGCGTCAGGACGCGCTCGAGGTCACCTGGTTCTCGCCCGAGGCTGCGGGCTCCGACGCGGTGTGGTCGGAGATGGAGGGCGGTCGCGGCACGCTCATCCGCCAGGCGCTCGCGAGCCTCGGCCTGCTGCGCTGACAGCGTTTCGCCGAAGCTCCGCCGGGTGCGGACCCTGAGTTCTCAGGCCGTGAGGCGCGCGAGCTCCGTGACGAAGGCGTCGACGTCGTCCTCGTGCGTATCGAAGCTGCACATCCAGCGGACCTCGTTGCGTGCGGCATCCCAGTCGTAGAAGCGGAACGACTCGCGCAGCGCGTCGGCGACGCCATCGGGAAGCGTCGCGAACACGCCGTTCGACTGCGTCGGCTGCGTGAATGCGACGCCGGTGATCGAACCTGCGGCGATGCCCTGTTCGATCTCGCCGCGAAGGCGAGCCGCCATGGCGTTCGCGTGGCGCGCGTTGCGCAGCCACAGGTCGTCCTCGAGGAGAGCGATCAGCTGCGCCGACACGAAGCGCATCTTCGACGAGAGCTGCATGTTGAACTTGCGCGAGTAGACCAGGCCGTCGGATGCCTCGGGGTTCAGCACCACCACGGCTTCGCCGAGCATTGCACCGTTCTTCGTGCCGCCGAAGCTGAGCACGTCGACACCGGCATCCGTGGTGAAGGCGGCGAGCGGGAGGTCGAGGGCCGCGGCGGCGTTGGAGAGGCGGGCGCCGTCGAGGTGGAGCTTCATGCCGCGCTCGTGCGCGTGATCGGCGATCGTGCGGATCTCGTCGGCCGTGTAGAGGGTGCCGAGCTCGGTCGACTGGGTGATCGAGACCACCAGCGGTTGCGCGCGGTGCTCGTCGCCCCAGCCCCAGGCCTCGCGGTCGATGAGCTCGGGGGTGAGCTTGCCGTCGTCGGTGGGCACCGTCAGCAGCTTGAACCCGCCGATCTTCTCGGGCGCTCCACCTTCGTCGACGTTGATGTGCGCGGTCGTCGCCGCGATCACCGCGCCCCAGCGGGGGAGCATCGACTGGAGGCCGGTGACGTTCGCGCCCGTGCCGTTGAACACGGGGAAGGCCTCGGCGCGCTCACCGAAGTGGGAGCGAACGACCTCCTGCAGGCGCGCGGTGTAGGCATCGCTGCCGTAGGCGCCCTGGTGGCCGTCGTTGGCGGTCGCGATCGCGGCGAGCACCTCGGGGTGGATGCCGGAGTAGTTGTCACTGGCGAAGCCCCGGATCGCGGGGTCGTGCTGAATGGTCACCGACCCAGCCTATTCGCCCCTACCCGTATCGGATGTCGGTGGCCCTGAGTACCCTCGAACCCATGCAGCGAACCGCAGCGAATCGGGCGTTCCTCAACGTCCTCGTCAACACGCTGATCGCCAATGTGACGACCAGCTTCCTCTGGTTCGCGCTCACTTTCTGGGTCTACATCGAAACCCAGTCGGTGCTCGCCACCGGAGTCATCGGTGGTGCGTACATGCTGTTCGTCGCGTTCTTCGCGATGATGTTCGGCACGATCGTCGACCGGCACCGCAAGCACGCGGTCATGGTGCTCTCGAGCGTGATCTCGGCGGTCGCCTTCCTCGTCGCCGGCGTGCTCTACCTCTGGCAGCCCGAAGCGGCCCTGCTCGATCTGGGCGGGCCGTGGTTCTGGCTGTTCTCTGGTGTGATCCTGTTCGGCGGCGTGATCGAACAGCTGCGCAACATCGCTCTCTCGACCACCGTCACGCTGCTCGTGCCCGAAGAGAAGCGCGCCAACGCCAACGGTCTGGTCGGCACCGTGCAGGGCATCGCGTTCCTCGTCACGAGCGTGTTCTCAGGGCTGTCGATCGGGTTCCTCGGCATGGGGTGGACCCTCGCGATCGCGATCGCGGCGATGGCGCTCACGTTCGCGCACCTGCTCTTCATCCGCATCCCCGAGAGCGAGCCGCAGGTCGACCTCGAGTCGAAGAGTGCGGTCGACTTCCGGGGCAGCGTGCGGGCGATCCGGCAAGCGCCCGGCCTCTTCGCGCTGATCATCTTCTCGACCTTCAACAACCTCATCGGCGGCGTCTACATGGCGCTCATGGACCCCTATGGGCTGACGCTCTTCGACGCGCAGACGTGGGGCTTCGCCCTGGCGTTCGCCTCGACCGGTTTCCTCATCGGCGGCGGGCTGGTGGCCAAGTTCGGCCTGGGCAAGAAACCGATGCGCACCATGCTGCTCGTCGTGATCGCGATGGGGCTACTCGGGGCGGTCTTCATGCTGCGCGAGTGGTGGTGGCTCTACGTGCTCGGCATGTGGGTCTACATGGCCCTCGTGCCACCGGTCGAGGCCGCCGAGCAGACGGTGATCCAGAAGGTCGTGCCCTTCGAGCGACAGGGACGGGTCTTCGGTGTTGCGGCGGCCATGGAGGCCGCGGCGGCGCCGATCACGGCGTTCCTCATCGCCCCGCTCGCCGAGTTCCTCATCATCCCGTACATGGACAGCCGCGAGGGCCAGCAGCAGTGGGGCTGGTTGCTCGGTGAGGGCGAGGCCCGAGGCATCGCCCTGATCTGCCTGTTCGCCGGGCTCATCATGGTGGTCGCGGCGACGCTCGCGTTCTTCACGAAGTCGTACCGCAAGCTCACGGTGCTCTACGCCGAGGCGCCCGAGCAGAAGATCCCCGGCGAGGACGGGGGCGAGGGCGAGGGTGAGGGCAAGGGCGACGGCGAGGCGTCTCTCACCGGTAGCGGCGGCGATGGTGCTGAGCATGCGGACGCGCAGGGGAAAGGCCGCGCGCCCGATGCGCCCCCGATCATTCCCGGCGCCTCGCAGTTCTGATCAGCGCACGCTGTTTCGTCACTCCAGGTCGATGACCCGGTCGTTCAGTTCGGCGGCGTCCGTGTCCCACAGGCCGGCGATGCGCGGTGCCAGTAGCGCCGGGTCGAGAGCCTTCGCGCGGAACACCACGGATGCCGCGCGCAGCGGTTCCCCGGCGTCCCGGGCCGACTTCGCGAACCCCTGGGCGACGGCGCGCGCCCACGCCTCGCTCGCCGCCTTCACCGCGGCGTAGGTCGCCCCACCCGCCAGAGGCCGCGCGACGGCGTTCGACGAGACGATGGCGAAGCGTCCGGCGTCGGACGCCCGAAGGGCTCCGTCGAAGGCGCGGCTCGTGGCTCGCACGGCATCGAATGCCGGCAGCAGTGCCGCGAAGTCCTCGTCACTCTGTCCGGCGAGCCCGCCTCCGCCGCGCCAGCCCCCGACGAGGGGGATCACGGCATCCACCCCGCCGAGATCGGTCACAAGTCGCTCGGCCAGCGCGGTCATGTCATTGAGCTCGGTCGCGTCGGCCACCTCGACCCGCGCCCCGGCATCCGCCAGCGCCCGGAGCCGATCGGCCGAGCGTCCGGTCGCGACGACACGCATTCCGGCCGCGAGGAGATCGCGAGCCACGGCGAGGCCTGAGACGCTGGTGGCTCCGGCGAGAACGATCGTCTTCATAGTTCCACTCTCCACGAAAAGAAGGCTTCCGCGGCCGGTGCGGGCGGAGTCGTCCGCAGAACCCGCGCCGACCGCGGAAGCAGGGCGCCCCAGCGTCACATCTTCACCGCCTGCGGCGGCAGCCGGTGGATCAGTCGTCGGTGCCGCGGATTCCCACGGTCGACTCGATCACGGTCTTCATCTTCTTGTCGAGCGCCTCGAAGAACATCGACAACGGGAACTCGTCATCGAGCACGGCATCGGTGTATCCCTTGGGCGCTCCGGCGAGGATCTCGTCGGACAGGCCGCGAGCCCACTGGGACGCCGGGTGCGGCGTCAGCACCGAGCGCACGAGGTCGTACGCGGCGAGCCAGTGCGCGGTCTTCGGGCGGTCGATCGAGTGCCAATACAGGTCGTCGATCGCGTCGCCGAGCGCGACGACCGCGTCGGGCACGCCCGCCCAGTCGAACGCGAGTGCGGTGTCGGTCCAGTGCAGCACGCCGCGCTGGTGCAGCCACGCGAACAGCAGCTGCCCGCCGAGTCCGTCGTAGTTGCGCACGCGCGACCCCGTGATCGCAAAACGGAAGATGCGGTCGAAGATCACCGCGTACTGCACGAGCGGTGCGTGCTCGAGCATCTCGCGCTCGGAGTCGGTGAGGTCCTCCCCGACCTCGCTGCGCGCGGTGAGCGCGCGCTCGATCTTCACCGACTCGCGGAACGCGGTCAGGTCGCAGCGCATCTCCTCGAGCGAGTAGAGGAAGAACGGCATCCGCTGCTTGATCATGAACGGGTCGAACGGCAGGTCGCCGCGCATGTGCGTGCGGTCGTGGATGATGTCCCACATCACGAACACCCGCTCGGTGAGCGCCTGGTCGTCGAGCATCTCGGCGGCGCGTGCGGGCAGGTCGAGCTTGGTGATCTCGGATGCCGCGCGCGTGACGCGACGGTAGCGGGCGGCCTCGCGATCCTGGAAGATCGCGCCCCACGTGAAGGCGGGGATCTCGCGCATCGCGACCGTCTCGGGGAACAGCACCGCGGAGTTCGTGTCGTATCCGGGCGTGAAGTCGACCAGACGCAGCGAGACGAAAAGCTTGTTGCCGTAGTCGCCGGCCTCGAGCGCACCGATGAACTCCGGCCAGATCGTCTCGACGATCAGGGCCTCGACGAGGCGATCGCTCGAGCCGTTCTGCGTGTACATCGGGAAGACGACGAGGTGACGGATGCCGTCGACGCGGTGCTCCTGCGGTTGGAAGGCCACGAGCGAGTCGAGGAAGTCCGGCACGCCGAAGTCCTCGGCGGCCCAGCGGTCGAAATCCACCACGGATGCTGCGAGATAGGCGGCGTCGTGTGGGAAGGCGGGGGTGAGGGCGCGGATGCCGGCAGTGATCGCGCCGACGAGCTCCCGGGCCGCCGCGTGGTGCGCGGCGTCGGGGATGGATCCGTCCTTGATCTGCATCTCGCGGATCGCGATCGCGGCGTCCTTGAGTTGCGCCCACGCGGCGCTGTGCTCGACGATCGAAGCGTCCTCGACGACCTCGGGTTCGCCGACGATGGCCTGAACAGCGGAACTGTTGGCAGAAATGATGGACATCGGGACCTCCGATCGGAGAAATAGACGGAAACTTTCCTGCGTAAACGGGAAGCTAACGATATTCTTACACGCATGGATGACTCTGTCGACCGCGCGATCCTTGCCGAGATCTCCCGCGAGGGGCGCGCCACGCTCTCGCAGCTGTCGGATGCCGTCGGGCTGTCGGTCTCGGCCGTCCAGTCGCGGCTGCGTCGCCTCGAGACCCGCGGTGTGATCACCGGGTACCGCGCGCTCCTCGACCCGGAGAAGGTGGGCACACCGCTCTCCGCGTTCATCGAGATCACGCCGCTCGATCCCGCTCAGCCCGACATCGCCCCCGAGCAGCTCGAGCACCTCGACGCGATCGAGGCGTGCCACTCGATCGCCGGCGATGCGAGCTACATGCTGTTCGTGCGCGTGGCCTCGCCCCGGGCGCTCGAGGAGCTCGTGCGCGACATCCGGCTCGCCGCATCCGTGAACACCCGCACGACCGTGGTGCTGCAGACCTACTACGAGCACCGGCCGATTATCCCGCTCGCCGCCGAGTAGCCACGCACCGTCGCCCCCTCAGAGAACCGCCCCGACCATCGCCTCGCCGAGCGGGGTGCGCAGATGGAGCATCCGTGCGCCATCTCGTTCGCTCGCGATCAATCCGGCGTCGCGCAGCACCGTGAGGTGGTGCGAGGCCGTCGAGACGGCGATACCGCTCTCGCGCGCGACCTGGGATGTCGTGCGCGCGGTCGAGGCGTCGAGCAGGATCGCCGCACGCGCCGGCCCGACCAGTGCTCCGAGCGCGGCGGCGACGTCGGCCGTCGAACTCGCCCACCCCGCGGTCACACCGCGTGCGGGATAGAAGAGCGTGGGTTGCGCCGGAGGTTCGGTGAGCACCATGCATCCCCACGAGGCCATGACCGACGGCACGAGCACGAGTCCGCTGCCTCGGCAGTCGACGCGCTCGGAGTGCTTGCGCAGTTCGACCCGTACCGCCCCTTCGCCCCAGCTCACCGCGGGGTGCAGCCCGTCGGCCATGCGGCCGATGCCGTCGGTCGCGATCGTGCGCGAGCGCACGGCGACGTCGGCGCGCAGCAGCCGCTCGAGCTGCGGCCACACCGGGGCGAGAGCGACGTCCCACACCTCAGACCAGGCATCCGCGATTCGCTCCCGTGCCCGCGCGGGGGTCGTCTGCATCTCGCGCAGCATCTCTTGCCGCGTGCCCGACGACCGCAGCACCATCTTTCCGAGGTCGACGCGCATTCCGGCGAGCGAGGCGGAGCGCAGGGCGTCGAGTTCGTCGTCGGGCGTGAGATCCCACCGGGGTGCGGCGGTGAGGAAGTCGGGCAGGTAGCCGTCGGCGCCGATGACCTGGGCGAGCAGCGCGAACGATTCGCGCGGCAGCCGGTCGCGCACGGCGCGCAGCCATCCCCATTGCAGCGGATGCTGTGCCGGACGCAGCAGGATGCGCACCGCATGCGCCAGCTCGTGGCCCGGTGACACGCCGAAGCGCACGGCTTGGATGTCGCCGGGGCTCAGGTGGAAGTCCACGAAGTTTCGACCCACATCGAAACTCTAGGGCGGGGGAGAGTGGCTGTCGAGACTGGACGCATGAACACCTCGCGCAGACCGGTCGGCGTCGTCGCCGCCGCGGAGATCGGCATCGGCACCGGTCGCAGCCGCCGCTTCGTCGGCGCCGAGCACCGGGCCGATATCTCGTACTTCTTCGTTGAGAATCAGCCGGGCGAGGGGCCGGGGATGCACTGGCACCCCTACTCCGAGACCTGGGTCGTGCTCGAGGGAACCGCCCGCATCACCCGCGGTGCGGAGACCTTCGATGCCGCCGCGGGCGACACCGCGACGGTCGCCGCCTTCGTGCCGCATCGCTTCGTGAACGCTGGAGAAGGGTCGTTGCGGATACTCTGCATTCACGCGTCACCGACCATCGTCCAGACCTTCCTCGACGAGGACTGACCACCCGCGCCGCACGCGCAGAACAGGAGACACGATGTCGTTCCAGGCCTACCTCGACAAGGTCGAGACCCAGACCGGGCTCACGCCACGGCAGTTCATCGAGCTCGCGAAGGAGCAGGGCTTCGACGGGACGACGAAGTCGACCGTCGTGCTGAACTGGCTCAAGGAGACCTACGGGCTCGGGCACGGGCACGCGCAGGCGATGGTGCACGTGATCCTCAAGGGGCCGAAGATCAGCGACAAGCACGTCGGTAAGGGCGGAGCGCACGGCGACAAGAGCGACACCCTGTGGCTCGACGGCAAGGACTCGAACCCGAACCCCTGAGCCAGCCCGCCCGAGCTCGGGTCCGGCGTCTCGGGCGTCATCGGTGCGCACAGTAGGATTCCCTGCGTGGCAGCATCCTCGAAGCGCAAGACCTCCGCGCCCCGCAAGGCGAACCAGACCCGTGTGAGCGGCAACCCGGCGAAGCGGGCGAGCGGCGATCCCGCCCGTCAGACCGTTCTCGATGCCGGGCCCGTCACCCTCGGCGACTGGATCGGGGCGGCCCGCCTGCGCACGCTGCCCCTCGCGATCGCCCCCGTGCTGATCGGCACGGGAGCGGCGCGCAGCACGGGCCCCGAATTCCACTGGGTGATCGCTCTCGCCTGCCTCGCCGTCGCCGTCTTCCTGCAGATCGGCGTCAACTTCACGAACGACTACAGCGACGGCGTGCGCGGGACGGATGCCGTGCGCGTCGGCCCCGCCCGCCTGACCGCATCGGGCCGGGTGAAGCCGCGCACGGTGCTGATCGTCGGGTTGGCGTTCTTCGCGCTCGCAGCCCTCGCCGGCGTCGCGATCGTGGTGCGCACGGAGCAGTGGTGGATGCTGGCCGTCGGCGCCGCGTGCATCGTCGCCGCCTGGTTCTACACCGGCGGCAAGCGACCCTACGGTTACGCGGGCCTCGGCGAGGTGTTCGTGTTCGTCTTCTTCGGGCTCGTCGCGACCCTCGGCACGACCTGGGTGCAGATCTTCGACCTGCCGCAGCAGGCCTGGCTGGGCGCGATCGCGGTGGGTCTGTTCGCCTGCGCGGTGCTGCTCGCCAACAACCTGCGCGACATCGACCAGGATCGCCTCGTCGGCAAGCGCACCCTCACGGTGCTCATCGGCCGCCGTGCCACGCAGGTGCTGTTCACGCTGTTCGTGCTCGCGCCGTTCGCGATCGCGATCGTGCTGGCGCTGCTGTTCCCGATCGCGTGGCTCTCGCTGCTCGCCCTGCTCGCCGGGCTTCCGGCGATCCTGATCGTCTGGACCTACCGCCAGCCCAAGGAACTCGTCATCGCCCTCGCGCTGACCTCGCTGACGTCGCTGCTCTACGCCGGCGCGCTGTTCTGGGCGTTCGCCGGCTGAGGGAATTCGGTTCCGCCGACCTCGACATCACCCGCCGAGGCGGGCGCGCAGCGGAACCTCTTTCCAGAGGATCGTGAGTCGGCGCGGATCCGCGCGATCGACGATCACCGGTACCTTCTGTCCGGAGCGCGGGCAGCGCTTCGCCGGCACCCCCGTCGAATGCTCGACCGCAACGGGGCCGAAGCCGTCTCCGGCGACGGTACCCAGGATGAGGGCCGAGTACGACAGCGAGTCGGGGGCAGTGTCGGGTTGTGCGCAGGCCCGCACGGTCAACTGTCCGCGCACGGGATCCGTCATCCGCCGGACGCGCCACCACGACACGAGGCCCATGCCGTCAGCGCTCCTCGCGGGCGTCCGGTCCGGCCGGCGCGTCGGCGTCGGTTCCGTCGACCACCGCGTCCTCGGCATCCGCGTCTTCCTGGCGGCCCGAGACGCGCTCGCGGCGCTCGACGATCGCCGCCGACGCCTCGGTGAGCGGGCGGCGCAGGAACAGCATCGAGATGCTCGTGCCGATCAGCGCGGCGAAGATCGCGGCGAGCCACCAGAACTCCCGGAAGATCGGGAAGAAGAACCAGAGGATCGCGAGCGGGACGAGGAACGCCAGCAGCCGCAGTACGGAGTAGACGAAGAAAGGTGCACGCTTCACCCGACAAGTCTACGAGCGTTCCCGGGGGAGGCCCCGTGCGGCCGTGCTCAGAGTGCGAGGCGGGCGAACGGGATGCCGCGCACGACGCGGTGCCTCGGATGCTCGCCGAGAGTCCACAGCATCCGCTCCTCGGGAGCGAGCGCGAGGTCCTCGCACCCGGAGGGCAGGGCGACATCGTGCGGGCTCAGAGCGTCGAGGCCGCCCGTCCACAGCGTGCCCGGTCGTGTGCCGTCGGACTGCGACACGAAATATCGGTCTCCCCAGCGAACCGCCCCCTGCATCTCGGGGATTCCGACGACGGTGCTGCCGTGCGCGACGAACCCGTCGTCTTCCGTCTCGGGGATCGTGAACTCGCCGATTCGCCCCTCGCCGTCGCGCCGGAACTCGCCGATGAGTACGCGCCGCAACGGAGACCCGTCGGCGTCGAACGCACGTCCGATGAACGAGCACCGCAGGTCGATCGGATGCACGCGCGTGCGCACGATGGCGAGCGACGTGCGCCATCCCCGTCGTACCCGGCGGATCCGAGAGAGGTCGAACTCCCAGATGCCCGCGTGGGTCGCGGCGACGAACAGGCGATCCTCGAACCACGCCAGCCCGCCCGCGTGGATCGCCGCGGGCAGCAGCGCGCCGTCGTCGGCCGGGACCAGGAGCGCGACGTCGATGTGCCGGGCCCGTTCCTGGTCGATGAAGACCACACGGCTGGCCAGGTGGGTCCGAGCGCGATCCTGCTGGAACCAGGTCACCGCGAGTGCCCGTCGCCCGCGGAGCACGCCGGTGTCGATGCCCTGCGGGTACCACCGGTTCGTCCAGGCGCGCGCCGACAACCAGCGCAGATCGGTCGTCTCGCGGCGGCGCCGGAGCATCCGCCGTCCCCTCGATCGCCCTGACCATGCCATGCGTCCATCGTGACCGATCCCACCGGGCCGGTGCGCCAGGACACCCCGCGTTCACCCGCGCGTCGCCGGTCGGCCAACAACGCCTGAGACGATTCCCGACCGACCGATCATCCCCGGGAGCCCCGTGCGCAGTCCGCTCGTCACCGTCATCCTTCCCGCGAAGGACGCCGGCGCCTACATCGAGACCGCGCTCGAAACGCTCACCCGCCAGTTCGACGACCCGGCAGCTCTCAAGCTCGTCGCGATCGACGACGGATCCGGCGACGACACGGGCACGCTCATGCGCCGCTATGCGGAGCGCTTCCCGCACGCCGAGGTCATCCGCAACGACGCGGCTCGCGGCCTCGCGAGCGCGCGCAACCAGGGCCTCGCGCACGTCGAGGGCGAGGCGTTCTGCTTCCTCGACGGCGACGACTGGATGCAACCGCGGCGGCTCGACGTGCTCGCGCGCCGCCTGCGCGAGTCGGAAGCCGACTTCCTGCGCACCGACCACGTGACGGTGACGGATGCCGACCGCGCGCTCGTGCGCGCCCCGCACCCGTGGCGGGAGGCGGTCGTGCCCGCGCGCGCCGCGATCCTGCCGGCGACCGAGACCACGATGGTCGACTACCCGTTCGCGTGGGCGGGCATCTTCGACCGACGGATGATCGATCGGGGGCTCGCTGCCTTCGCGGAGGGGCTGCACACGGCCGAGGATCGGCCCTGGATCTGGCGGCTGCACCTGTCGGACGCGTCGTTCGCCGTGGTCGACGCGCCGGCTCTGCTCTACCGCCGAGGGGTGTCGACCTCGCTCACGCAGGTGCGCGATCGCCGGCAGCTGGACTTCGCCCGCGCGATGGCCGAGACCGTGGCGATCGTCGAGGCGGATGCCGACGCCGCCCGGTTCCTGCCGAAGATCACGCTCTCGTGCCTGGCGCTCAGCTCGCACCATCTCGTGCGCGCCCGGCGGATGCCGCGGGCGCTGCGCGCCGAGATGCGTGCGGGCATCGTCGATCTGCTGCGTGCGCTGCCCGACGCCGAAGTGCGGGCGGCCGTGCGTGAACTTTCGGGACCGCGGCGCCGCGTGCTGGCGCGCGTGCTGAGACGGGCGGGACACGGCGCATGACCCAGATCTTCGCGCTGCACAGCGCCTACGGGCTCGCGACCGCGGCCGCCGCGATCGACGAGAATGTCGTGGAAGAGAACAGCGACAGGGTGCTGGTTCCGTTCGTCTCGGCACGGGTGCCCGAGATCGTGACCGGGATCGGCACCGATCCGGCGCTCGCCGCGTTGCGCGCGCGCTTCGACCGAATCGAGGATCTCGATGCGTTGCTCGGCCCGTTGCATCCGAGCGGGTGGGAGCCGGACGCCGCCGATCTTCCGTTGCTCGAGCGTCTGCTCACCCGTGCCTGGAACCTCGACGCCGATGACCTCGAGCTGTTCGTGCAGAGTCCGCAGGTCGCCCCGGCGCGCACGTTGATGTCGCTCTTCCCGCGCGCGCGGATCACGATCGTCGGCGACGGCCTCATGACGTACTCACCGATGCGGGTGCCCCTCGACCATGCCGTGCGCAGCCGGATCACCCGGGTGCTGCACGCCGACGTCGTGCCGGGGGTCGTGCCTCTGGTCGGATCGCCCGTGGCGGCATCCGTCCCCATCCCCGTCGCCGCTTTCGGTCGTGCGCTCGGTGAGACCGACCTCGGGGAGCCGCTCATCGACACGGCGGGCCATGCGATCGACGACGGCACTCCGACGGCGATCGTGCTCGGGCAATACCTCTCGGCGCTGGGCCTGCTGACGCCGCGCGAGGAGATCGCCCTGCAGCGGGATCTCGTCGACCGGGCGGCGGCGTTCGCTGTCGAGCGGATCGTCTTCAAGCCGCACCCGGCGGCTCCGCCGCTGCAGACGGATGCCGTGCGCGAACGCGCTCTTTCCCACGGCGTCGAGTTCGCCGTCCACCGCGGCCCGCTCGCCGCCGAGCTGCTCGTCGGCCGAATCGACGCGCGCGCGGTCGTCGCGGCGTTCTCGACCGCGCTGCCCACGGTGCACGCTCTCCGCGGCACGGCGATCGACTCGGCGGGGGCTGCGATGCTGCTGCGCCGGCTGCGCCCCTTCGAGAACAGCAACCGGGTGCCGCTCACGATCGTCGATGCGCTCACCCGCGAGGATTCGCCCTACCGCGAGCCGGGGAGGCTCCAGCTGCTGGTCGACGGGGTCGGGTACGCCATGCAGCCCGAGATCGCCGGTCACCTGCGTGAGCGTGCGGAACTGCTGCTGCGCGACCTGCCGACGGTGGAGCGGGACCGGTACTTCGCCGCCGAGCGGCTGCGCGAGCTGCGGCTGCCCGGCGCGCCCGCCGAGAGCGGGGTGAGTCGGATGCTGCGATCGGACGGCGGCACGGGACGCGTGGAGGAGCTGCGGCTGACGGCGATCGGCGCGCGCCGGCGTGCGGGACGAGCCTGGCGAGTGATTCGAGGATGATGACATGAGTCAGGAGACGAGCGGTCACATGAGCGATGACGCGAGTGCAGCGATCGACGGCCTGACCGTCGCGATCATCCCCGCGCGGGGCGGATCGAAGGGGGTGCCGCGCAAGAATCTGCGCACCGTCGGGGGAGTGCCGCTGGTCGTGCGGGCGATCCGAGCGGCACAGCACGCCGAGCGCATCGACGTCGTGGTCGTCTCGACCGACGACGAGGAGATCGCCGCGGTGAGCGCGGCCGCGGGCGCGCGCGTGATCCGCAGGCCTCCGGAACTCTCCGGCGACACCGCCTCCTCGGAGAGCGCGCTCCTGCACGCGGTCGACGAGATCGAGGCGGGGTTCGGAGGCGAGGCGGGGTCTGCGGGCGAGCGGGTCGGGATCATCGCGTTCCTGCAGGCCACCTCGCCGTTCATTCCCAGCGCCGCCCTCGCCGGAGCCGTCGCCGAGGTGCGAGCCGACCGTGCCGACAGCGTGTTCTCGGCGTACGAGACCTACGGGTTCCTGTGGCGACGGGGCGGCGGTGATACCGGCGATGGCGACCAGGCGACCGCGATCAACCACGAGGCCGCTCACCGACCGCGTCGCCAGGATCGCGAACCGCACCACCTCGAGACCGGTGCCTTCTACGTCTTCCGTGCCGCGGCCTTCCGTCGCCACCGGCATCGATTCTTCGGCCGGACCCGCATCGCGGAGGTGCCGGAGTGGACGGCGATCGAGATCGACGACGAGCCGCAGCTCCGGATCGCCGATGCGCTCGCCGCAGTGCACGGCCAGGCCGAGGATGCCCCCGGACGTGTCTCCGTGCAGGCCGTCGTCACCGACTTCGACGGTGTGCACACCGATGACACGGCGATCATCGACGCCGACGGCGGGGAGCGGGTGCGGGTGAGTCGGGAGGATGGCATGGGGGTCGCGCTGCTCCGGCGCGCCGGCATCCCGATGCTCATCCTGTCGACCGAGCAGAACCCGGTGGTCCGCGCCCGCGCCGAGAAGCTGCGCGTGCCGGTGCTGCACGGCATCGACGACAAGGAGCAGGCGCTGCGCACATGGGCGGCCGGCGCCGGCATCGGTCTCGATGACATCGCGTACCTCGGCAACGACGTCAACGACCTGCCGGCGATGCGCATCGTCGGGTGGCCGGTCGCTGTGGCGAACGCGCACCCGCGCGTGCTCGCCGAGGCACGCGTGGTGCTCACCCGTACCGGCGGGAACGGGGCCGTGCGCGAACTCATCGAACGGGTGTTGCCCGCCTGACCGGTGCCGGTAACCCGGGCGTCGTCGGGTGTTCACCGGGGAGGCGTAGCCAGGAGGTGTGGGGGATTTCCACACCGCTCGCGCACGACCCGAGCTCCGCTCGACCACCGGAGGAACCATGACCGTCAGCATCGGATCGCGTGTGATCGGCGGCGGTCGCCCCGCTTACGTGATCGCCGAGATCGGCCTCAACCACAACGGCGACGTCGAGATCGCGAAGCGCCTCATCGACGTCGCGGCGAAGGCCGGCGCCGACGCCGTGAAGTTCCAGAAGCGCACCCCCGAGATCTCCACGCCCGCGCACATGCGCGACGTGCCGCGGGAGACGCCGTGGGGCACGATGAGCTACCTCGACTACCGCCGCCGCGTCGAGTTCGGGCGCGACGAGTACATCGAGATCGGCGACCACGCCACGATGCTCGGCCTCGACTGGTTCGCCTCGCCGTGGGACGTGCCGAGCGTCGCCTTCCTCGAAGACCTGAACGTCGTCGCGCACAAGGTCGCCTCGGCGAGCCTCACCGACACCGAGCTGCTCGTCGCCCTGCGCGAGACCGGCAAGCCCGTCATCCTGTCGACCGGCATGTCGACGATCGAGCAGATCGACCGTGCGCTCGACACGCTCGGCACCGACCGCGTCGTGCTCATGCACGCCACCTCCACCTACCCGCTCGAGCCGGAGGAGGCGAACCTGCGGTCGATCGCCACGCTGCGCGACCGCTATGCCGGCATCCCCGTCGGCTACTCCGGACACGAGCGCGGCCTGCAGATCTCGCTGGCCGCCGTCGCCATCGGGGCCGTCGCCGTCGAGCGCCACATCACCCTCGACCGCACGATGTGGGGCTCCGACCACGCCGCCTCCCTCGAGCCGACCGGCCTCGAGCACCTCGTGCGCGACATCCGCGTGATCGAGAAGGCGCTCGGCGACGGCGTCAAGCGCGTCTTCGACAGCGAGCTCGCCCCCATGGCGAAGCTGCGCCGCGTTCCCGCATGACCGATCCGCACGCCGGCGCCTCCGGAGGACTGCGGGTCGTCGCGATCGCCGACGCCGATTCCTTCGTGAAGTGGTCGGCCTCGCTGCTCGCGGCGGTGCCCGGCATCCGTCCCCGGCTGCTGCTGGTGCGCACCCCGCTCACCGCGAGCGCGGCCCAGGAGCGCACGGCACTGGCGGGCACCGGCATCCGTGATTCCCGGATGAGCGACCCGGACGTCGCGCGCGTCGCCTTCCGCGACGCCGAGGCCTGGCTCGCCCGGCACGAGCCGGATGTGGTCGTGCTCGCCGGGCGGGGGCCGTTCGTGCGTCTGATGGGGCGCGTGATCGACCGGCTGCCCCAGCGGCCCGTCACCGTGTCGGGCCTGCCCGGGATGGCGATCCCGGCGCAGCGTGGCGCGCTCGACTACCGGCGCCACACCGACCTGCTGGTGGTGCACTCGCACCGCGAGCGGCGGGCCTTCGCCGAACTCGGTCGCCGGATCGGGGTGCAGATCCCGATGGCGCTCGCGACGCTGCCGTTCGCGCGCGGTCGGGAGCGGATGCTGGCGGGCGACCGCGAGCGGGTGCTCGCTGCGGGTACGGGAGCCGTCGCTCTCGCGGAGCGCCCTCGGACGGCCGAGCCGGTCGCCCACCGCCCGTCGGCGACCGACATCGTGTTCGCGGCGCAGGCGATGGTTCCCGCCGAGCGGGCGGAGCGCGAGAAGATCGCCGACATGCTCATTCGCGCCGCCGAGGTCGATCCCGCCCGACGCGTCGTCGTCAAGCTGCGCTCGCGGCCGGGCGAGGTCGAGACGCACCTCGAGCGCGATTCGTACCCCGAGCTGCTCGCGGGTCGGATGCCGTCGAACCTCGTCATCTCCTACGTCTCCATGGCCGAGGCGCTCGCGACCGCCGCGGGCCTCGTCACGGTCAGCTCGACCGCCGCGATCGAAGCCGTCGCGCAGGGCGTTCCCGTGATCGCTCTCGACTCCTACGGGGTCAGCAAGCCGCTGCTGAACACGGTTTTCGTCGGCAGTGGCCTGCTCGGCGGCGGACGCGAGGTGGTGGGCGGCCGGTTCCGTCAGCCGCATCCCGACTGGCTGCGCGACAACTACTTCCACCCCGCGCGCGAGTCGACGTGGTGGGAGCGGGTCGAGGAGCTCGTCGCGCTGCGGCGGGCGGGAGGGCTTCCGGCCCGGCGCGTGCCCGCGCCCCGAGGCGGCAGGCTGCACGAGGGGTGGCACCGGGCGAGCGTGCTCGGCCACGAGGATCGTGCGGTGAGCGGTGCGATCGCGCTGGCGATCGGCGTTCCGGCGACCCGGGTGATCTCGATGCTGCGCCGGGGGCGTGCCCAGGGCGGCGGGCGGGGCGGGGGGCGGACGTGGGCGGATGCCTCGACCGACTTCACCCTCGAGCCGAGCCCGCTGCGCGACTCGATCCGGCGCTGACGTCGCGCCCCGATGACGTCATACCCCGATGACGTCATACGAAGTAGTCGAAGGTCACTTCGGGGAATGTCCTCGCTTCGGCGGTCACGGCCGGGTAACGTCAGTGCCATCGCGGCGATCCGGGCGGTCCCGGGCCTCAGCTCATATCTGACGGCGTTGCGGGTTCGACTCCCGCCGTCGCGTCCACGTCAGTAGTCTCGGAACGCTTCGCGGAGCGCTCAGGGGATGCTCACCCGCACGGCGCCGAGGAAGGCATCCGGGTCGTCCACCCAGAGCCGCACCGCCTCGATGTCGTGCGAGCCGCCCTTCGGATGCCGTCCGGGCAGGGTCACGCGCACCGGGCGCTCGAGTTCGATCTCGATGTTGGTCTCGTCCTGCATGCGCAGCGACAGAACGCTGCGTTCGTCGTTTCGGGAGACGCGCGGCGACTTCGGCTCGTCGATGACGCGGCTGCGCGCGACCGATGCGATGTCGTCCCAGGGCAGAGCGATCGAGAGTTCTAGTCCCTCGCGCACGACGATGCCGGCGGGGCCGACGGCGTGCGGTCGGGTGAGGAATCCGCAGAGGAGTCCGATCATCCACGTGAGTCCCCAGATGCCCAGCACGAGAAAGAGGATCCGCACGACGGGCCAGGGGTGCACGATGAGGTCGATGATGGGGATCTCGACGGCCGAGAGCGCGATGAAGACGATGAGGATGGTGCGCACCGGCTGGTGGTAGCCGAAGCCTGTCGCCCCGGCGGGGATCACCGGGCGGCGGACGATCGCGCGACCGATGCTCTCGTAGATGCGCAGCTCGACGAGGAGGACGCGCTTCGCGATGGAGCCGATCCGACGGAGCGCGTCACCCATGATCCGTATCCGACCCGTCGGATGCCGACCCGTCGGATGCCGACCCGTCGGATGCCGCGGCCATGAGCTGCGACAGCCGCTCGCTGATGGCGCCGAGTCCACGCTCCAACGCCGCCCGATCGGCCGCGTCGACGGAGCTCAGGAGTGCGTCGCTCAACTCCTCGTGCTCGCGCGCCGTGGTCTCCATGAGGGCCGTGCCGGTCTCGGTGAGTTCGATGAGGAACGCTCGACGGTCGGTGGGGTGCTCCGCACGCCGCGCGTACCCGGCGCTCTCGAGCGCGTCGACGAGGGCGCTGACGTTGCGCGGCGAGACATCGAGGGCGTGGGCGACGGCCTGCTGCGAGAGGGGGCCGGAGTGGTGCACGGTCCAGAGCACGGCCATGCGGGCGCTCGAGAGCGGAGTGCCCGCGAAAGCGCGGGCCATGTCGCGTTCGAACAGGTCGGCGATCAGCAGCAGGCGGTCGAGCAGAAGCATTCACTATCCTTACCTCGGGTAATTATTACCTAAGGTAACAGATGTGACGTCGGGTCGTCAGCCCACCCGCTCGTCCAACCAGTCGAACATCCGCTGCGCCGTGATCGTGCGGCCGAGAGGTTGGCAGTGCCCGTCGGCGCCCTCCGCCTCGGTGAAGCGCACGAGCGTCGAGACGCCCGGGGTGAGCGCGGCGAGCTGCTCGGCCTGGCCCGGCCAGAACTGCTCGTTCTCGGGCGACAGGATCAGCAGCGGCGTGGTGATCTCGCCCGCGACGTCGGCGACCGTGTACTTCCGCACCTCCTGGATCGTCTCGCCGTACCCCTTCGTGCCGTACGGGCGGGCGCGGAAGCGCCAGGTGCGCGCCGTCTCCGGCGAGAGCTTGAGGCCGAGTTCCATCTCGCGGTCGAACTTCTCGACGTGCCCCTCGTCGAGCAGCTTCAGCAGCCCGTGGGGGAGGTGCCCGGTCCACGAGGTCGAGACGTCGACGAGGCCGGGGTCGGTGATCGCGGCCGCGAATCGGTCCTCGAAGGCGAGTGCGCGTGCGACCCAGTAGCCGCCCTGGCTGATGCCGTAGACCGCGATGCGCATGGCATCCACGCCGTCGAGGCGCGCGACCGTGTCGAAGACCGGCGTGAGCACGTGCTCCCAGTCGGGGCGGAACGGCACCTCCTTCTCGAACAGCTCCGACTGCTGGCCGGGGCCGTCGAAGACGAGCACGTGGTATCCGCGCTGCAACGCGGGAACGACGGCGGCCGCGTAGAGCGCGGCCCGCGACCCGTCGCTGCCGTTGACGGCCACGAGCGTGGGCGCCGCGGCACCGTCGTGATCCGGCGCGTGCGCCGCGGCATCCGCTCGGAAGAACCATCCCGGCAGTGTGCCCCCTCCGCAGGGGATCGTGACGTCCTCGACCACGGTCGATGTATGCGTGACGAACCCGCGCCAGGCGGCCTCCTGCTTCGCGAACGTGGGCGCCATCGCATCCGGCTCGGCGAGTGCGCTCGCCGCATTGACGGCCACGCCGTAGTACGCCGAGGCGCGCAGGTAGGCGGATGCCGCGCTGGCGTGGTGCTCCGCTTTCGCGCTGGCGGATGCCGTCGCGGTGGTGCGGTCGGCGAGACCTTTCCAGGCGTCGAACCAGGCGTTGTGCTCGCCGTGTCGGATGCCGGCGACGGCGGCGAGGATCTCGCCGGGCTCGCCCGCCCCTCCCACGCTCGCACCGAGCGCGCCGCGGATCTCGAAGTCGAAGTCGGCGCTGTCGGAGAACGCGCGGATGTGGGCGGCGTGGTGTGTCATGGGGGACTCCCTTCCCCCTCCGCTATCGGCGGTCGCGCCGTTCGTCCACAAGGCGCGACTCCACGGGAGCCCATCCGTTCTCGAGCACGACGAACCCGGCGTCGAGCGTCGCGAGCTGGTCGTCGCTGTCGGTCACGAGCAGCTGGAGCTGCAGCACGAAGCGCGCGTAGACGCGGATCTCGGCGGTGGGGGTGGGGAGCCCGAGCTCTTCGGCGATCGCCTCGGCCAGGGCGTCCTCGTGGCGCAGCCACATCTTGGCGGCGTAGTCGCGCAGCGCCGGAGTCTCGTTGAGGAATCGTAGGAAGATGCGTGCGACGTCCTCTCCGTGCTCGTCGAGGTTCACGCCGATCTCGGTGGCGTAGAAGTCGCGGATCGCGCGGTTGATCGTGATGCCCTCGGCGCGATCGCGCACGGCTCCGACGAGGCGGTCGCGCTGCTCGTCGTCCTCGTCGAAGACCAGTGCCTCCTTCTGCGGGAAGTGCGCGAAGACGGTCGTAGGGGAGACGTCGGCCGCGTCGGCGACCTCGCGGATGCTGACGTTGTCGAAGCCGCGCTCGAGGAACATCATCGTCGCGACGTCGGAGATGTTCTTGCGGGTCGCGGCCTTCTTGCGCTCGCGTCGCCCGAGGGGTTCCGTCTCTGCCATGACATCAGCCTACCGTGAATCGGATACAAAACTGGCTTGACACCAAAACTGGTACGGATACACTTTCGGTATGACTTCACCATCTGTCCTCACCGCGCGCGCCACGAACCGCGCCTGGATCATGCTCATCGTGTTGACGATGCTCACCGTCATCGGCATGACGGTCGTGCTCCCCGTGCTCCCCTTCGTCGTGCTGCAGTACGTCTCGCACGAGAGCGATCTCGCCATTTGGGTCGGCGTGCTCGAGGCGATCAACGGGCTGTGCGCCTTCCTCGTCGCCCCGTTCCTCGGCCGGCTCTCCGACCGCTTCGGCCGGCGCCCCGTGATCATCGCCGCCGCTTTCGGCGCGGCGCTCTCGATGGCGCTGTTCGGGATCGGCGGCGCCCTGTGGGTGCTCGTGCTCGCGCGCGTCATCCAGGGGCTCACCGCCGGCGACCTGCCCGCGCTCTTCGCCTATCTCGCCGATATCACTCCGCCGGAGAAGCGCGCGCAGCGCTTCGGTCTGCTCGGCGCACTCTCCGGTATCGGCATGATGGTCGGCCCGGCGATCGGCGGACTCCTCGCCGCGATCAGCCTGCAGCTGCCCGTCTTCGTCACCGCGGCGGTCGGTCTGATGATCGCGATCCTCAGCATCTTCCTGCTGCCCGAGAGTCTCGCGCCCGCGAACCGCATCGCGCGCATCACCGCCCGCGACGTGCAGCCGTTCGCCGTCTTCCGCAGCGCCTTCGCCCGGCCCGAGCTGCGCGGACTCCTCATCGGCTTCGCGCTCCTCGCCCTGCCGTTCGGGTTCTTCGTCAACAACTTCAGCGTGCTCGCCCTCGATGCGATCCAGTGGGGGCCCACGCAGATCGGGCTGCTCACCGCGGCGGTCGGCATCATCGACATCCTCATCCAGGGCGTGCTGCTCGGCATCCTGCTGCCCCGCATCGGCGAGCGCGGCGTGATCGTGAGCGGAATCGTCGCGCAGGCGATCGGTCTCGCCGGCCTGGCGATCGTCGCCTCGCTGCTCGCGCAGCCGTGGGTGTTCATCGTCGGGGCGCTCATGCTCGCCGCAGGGCAAGGCGCCTCGACCGCCGCGATGGACGGCGCGATGTCGAACGCCGTCGGCGACGACGAGCAGGGCTGGCTGGGCGGAGTGACCCAGTCGCTCAATGCCGCGATGGGAACCGTCGCTCCGCTCATCGCCGCCGCGCTCTACACCGGCATCAGTCACGCCGCGCCGTACGGGCTGGGCGTCGCACTCATGGTCGTCGCCGCGATCGTCATCGGCCGCGCGCACATCGCGAACACCGCGAAGAAGGGGGCCGGTGAGCACATCGCGACGACGGATGCCGCTGAACCGGCGCCGATCGGGGGATGATGGATGCCGTGTCCGCCTCCGCCCGCCCCGGCCTCCGCATCTCGTCGGGTCTCACGATTCCCGAGTCCGAGCTGTCGTGGCGGTTCTCGCGCTCCTCGGGGCCGGGTGGGCAGGGCGTGAACACGGCCGACTCCCGGGTCGAGTTGGTGTGGGATGCCGCGCACTCCCCGCAGCTCTCCCCGGTGCAGCGTGCGCGGGTGCAGGAGCGGCTGGCGGGCCGACTGGTGGACGGCGTCCTCACGATCGCGGCATCCGAGCACCGCGCTCAGCTGCGCAATCGCGAGGCGGCGCGGGAGCGGCTGACCGACCTCATCGCGGAGGCGATTCGGCCGCCGGCACCGCCGCGCCGCGCAACGAAGCCCAGTCGTGGATCGAAGGAGCGGCGGCTGAAGGCCAAGCAGCGCCGCACCGACGTGAAGCAGTTGCGCCAGAGGCCGCGCGACTTCTGAGTCCTCCTTTTTGGTTGGTCCGCAGGTGTCGGGCGGGTGGGCCCGGTCTCTGACATGATGGTCGCTGGTCCGCTCAGGGGAGCGGTTCCGACCTTGGGAGTCAGACATGACCGACGCGAACGACGCCGTCCAGCCGCCTCAGCCGCCCACGTACCAGTCACCGGCGTACCCACAGCACGCGCAGCCGCCGTACGGCCAGCAGCCATATGGTCAGGCTCCATATGGTCAGGGTCCTGCGGGCTATCAGGCTCCGGCCGGCTACCCGGGGCAGCCCGCCTACGGTCAGGCCCCGGCCGGTTATCCCGCTCCCGGTTATCCCGCTCCCGGTTATCCCGCTCCCGGTTATCCCGCGCAGGGTTACCCGGCCCCCGCCTACAGCCCGTACGGGTACCCGCCGATCAGCGGTCGACGCTACTGGGCGCTGCTGTTCCTGTTCTACGTGCCCTACCTCGGGGTGGTCGCGGCTCCGATCGTCGCGGTCGTCCAGCGCGCTTCGGCGATGCGCTCGCCGCACCCGATCATCCGCGAGAACGCCCGGTGGGCGGCGAACTGGGCGCTGAGCTACGCGCTCTACCTGATCGCGCTCGTCGTCATCATGATCACGATCGGCGTCGCGACGACGAGACCGTACTCGTACGACAGCTACGGGTACGACGACTACGGGTACGACAGCTACGGCAGCAGCCCGTCCGGATGGATCGCACTCCCCGGGCTGCTGATCTTCGCGATCGGGATCTACTGCCTGGTCACGATGATCATCGGCACGGTGACCTCCGAACGCAAGGTCCACCGCCCCGCCCTGGCGATCCCGTTCTTCCGCGTCTGAGCCTCAGCCCACGGCATCCGTTCCGGCATCCGTCCCGTTGGCCGCGCCGGCATCCGTCCACCGCAGCGAAGCGAGCGGCTCGCGCACGGGCCGCTCCTCGCGGCGGTCGTCGGAGGCCGCGTACTCGTCGTCCTCGATCAACACCCGCGCGTCGGTGAGTACGGCGGCGCGCGCGAGCGCTTCGGCGGCGCGGATGCTTCCGAGCACCTGCGTGTTCAGGCGCTGCGCGACGTCGGTGACGACCCACGGCGGGCCGTCGAGCGCGATCAGCGAGCGCTCGTCGTCGAGGAGCCGACCGTCGAGCACGAGCGTGTCGACGCGAGCCTGCTGCAGGGCCTGGATCACGGCGGCGAAGCCCTCGGCTCCGCCGGCGCCGTCGTCGGCTGCCGCGCGGTCGCGCACGTCGGCGATCTCCTGACGGCGATGTTCGTCGATCTCTCGGGCGATCGTCTGGTCGAGCGCCGTACGATCGGAGCCGTCGGCGCGGGTGTTGGCATCGACCTCCACGAGCAGCGCCCGCTCGTCGCCGGTGAGTTCTTCGGCCAGCAGCTGTCGTGCGCGCACGTCACCCGACACGGCGACGAATGCCGGCCGCTCCTCCCGGATCAGCGCGCTGAGCGCCGAGGCGACGTCCTTCTGGTTCTGCTTCCAGACGTTCTCGACCCAGTTCTGGTACTTCGCGTCTCCCAGGCCGCCGGTGCGCACCTTGGAGATCTCCTCGGTGTCTCCCTCGATCTCCGTCTCGCGCTCGCTGCCACCGCGCCCCGAGGTCTCGAGGCGGATGTCCGCGCCGTCGCGGCTCGTCTCGACGACGAGGTAGCGCGTCTCCGAGGCCGTGTGCCGCAGCAGCGGAAGGATCGACGGGAGGGCGCCGTGCTCGAGGCGCTCGGGTCCGAGACGCGCCCCGACGAAGCTGCGATCGAGCACTGTCTCACCGTCGCGGGCGATCACCACACGGGCCGACGGGCTCGGAAGGCCGTTGCGCTCGCCGAGGGCGGTCTCGATGGCCTCGGCGTCGTCTTCGGGTGCTCCGACCTCGTCGATCAACTGGTCGCGGACGGCGTGGTGGCGGGCTTCTTCCTCGCCCCGCGGCAACTCGCCGGTCCCGTCGACGTAGGCGGTGGTCCAGGGACCCGAACCCTGCAGGATCTCGGTCAGCGTGCGTTCGCTCATGACTTCTCCTTCGTCGGTCGTCGGTCCACACGACGCTAGGAAAGGGCGACGGAGAGGTCGACAGGGTTGACGAATCGGATGCCCGGCGTTAGCCGCGCGCTGGCCCGAGGGTTCGGCGGCGGTCACTCCTTGCCGCCGCGCACGAGCTCCAGCCCGGCCCCGGCGAACTGCCGCAGCGTGGCATCCGGCAGGAACGCCCGGGTGAGCGCTCCACCGATGCGGGTGAGATCGCTCTCGTCGCGGAACAGCAGGTACATGGTCTCGTAGCGCGGGTGGAACTTCTGCTTGAAGCGGTGCAGCGATCCGAAGCCGTACACAGGTTCGAGGGCTTCGGCGAGACGGTCGCTCAGCGCGGCGATCATCCCGGCGTCCGGTGGGTAGTCGTGGGCGAGCGGCGCCCCTGAGAGCGACATGATCTCGGCGCCCTCCTCGGAGAACTGCTTCGCCGATGCGCCGATCAGATACTCCATCACGGGCGCGAACCCGCCCTCGCGGCGGCGCATGAGGTCGAGGGTCCATCCGCGCACCGCGCCGCCCTCGCCGTACACCGGCAGCCACGAGAGGAAGCCGTCGACATCGCCGTTGGGGGCGAGTGCCAGGGCGATCCGCACCTCCGGGTCCTCGGCCTCCTCGAGGGTGCCGAGGGTGAAGCGCATCTCGGGCAGGTCCTTGTCGCCGACCCACGCCTCCGAGATCCCGCGGAGCTGTTGCTTCACGCCCCACGATTCGTCGCCGAGCCGTGTCATCCGGAACGTCATGTCCTCGCGGCCGGCGCGGTTCAGCGAGGTCCGCACCGACGCCCACTGCTTGCCCGTGAACTCCAGCCCCGGCAGGTCGACGATCGTGTCGTCGGCCACGACGATGCTCCGCCACGTCGACGGTACGGCGGCCAGGGTCGCGGCATCCGCGCTGAAGAAGCACGGGACCAGGCCCGCCTGCTCGGCCCGATGGATGAAGTCGGCGACCGCCTCGGCCCGCGCGTCGGCAGGGCCGATCGGATCGGCGAGCGCGAGCGCGACACCGTTGCGCCGCTGGAATGCGACGACTCCTCCGGCGACCCGCGCGTAGCTGTTGCCCTCCCAGGTCGTCATCCACGACAGCGTGCCGCCGCCGTGCGCGCGCAGCTCGGCTTTCACATCGTCGACGGTCGGGGTCGGGGGGATGCCGAGGGGCGAGCGTCGTTTGGCGCGGAACGCCCGCCGCACCCACACGAGGTAGACGAGCATGACGACCCAGAGGAACCCGTTGGCGAGGGCGAGCTCGGTCTCGCCGTCCCAGCGGATGTCGAGCTCGGCCTGACTGGTGAGGGTGATGAGCGTCAGCACGAGGGCGGCGACGAGCACGTTGAAGATGCCCAGGAGAAGGGCCAGCACCCACGACCAGCGCCGTCCGCGACGCAGGCCGTTCACGAGCACGAGGATGACGACGAGGTCGATCGCGAGGTCGATGAATCCGCCCGAGGCGGGGTCGGTCGGACCGAAGGGGCCGTCGGTCGGGACCAGGGTCGTGATGATCTCGACGGCGCCCAGCACCAGGATCGCCATGACCGCGATGAGCCGCTGCTCGCGCACCGTCGTGCGCCGCACGCGCAGCGAACGGTCGACGACGAGGATCAGCAGCACGGCGAGCAGGTGCTCGAGGTCGGCGACCTTGCCCCAGAACAGCATCGCCACGAACACGAAACCGAGCAGGATCAGCCAGCCGCGTACGCGCCACGGCGGGCGGAAGAGGCCGACGGCTGCGGCGATGCACGCCATGGTGCCGCCGGATGCTCCGACGTCGAGCGCCTGCGCCTGCGCTGCCGCCCATGCCCACGGGAACTGCGAGAGCACGAACAGCAGCAGGGCGGTGGCGAAGATCGCGAACAACTGGCCGACCGCGTAGTAGGCGAGGGCGACGCGCGATCCCCGCCGGTACTCGAGGTACCCCATGCCCCAGAACCCGGAGATCGTGAAGATGTAGACCCAGGGCTCGTTGACGAAGAACGTGCCGGTGATCGGCGTCCACCACTTGCCGTCGGCCAGATTGGGGAGCCCGTAGGCGACGGTCTCGAACAGCGGCGACTTCTCGAAGGGGGTCCAGAGACCCTGCCACACCACGCCGACAGCGAGGATCAGGGCCACGAAGGTCAGCGTCGCCGGCATCCGCCGTACGACCGATCCAGCGGCGGAGAGCGCCGAGGAGCGCACAGGAGACGGCGGGGCGGTTCGCTCTGCGTGCATGCGCTCAGCGTAGCGATCGGCGCGCTGCGGGGCTGCCCCTCGTGCGGGGCCTTCCGCCGATCCGCGCGAGCGGGTTGGATGGATGCATGCCGAAGCCCACCAGGACCACCGCGCTCGCCGCGCTGATCGCGTCCGTCCTCGTGGCCGCCGGATGCGCGTCCTCCGGGCCGACAGCGACCCCCGTCCCGACACCGGAGTCCGCCGCATCCGACGTCCAGGCGACCCTCACGACCGTCGTCGCCTCGGGCCTCGATGCGCCCTGGTCGATAGCCTTCCACGGCGAGACGGCGCTGGTGAGCGAGCGCGACAGCGCGCGGATCGTCGAGATCACCCCGACCGGGAGCGTTCGCGAGGTGGGACGCATCGACGGTGTCCGCGGCGGCGGCGAGGGCGGTCTCCTCGGCCTCGCGGTGCACGACGGGATGCTCTACACATACGCCACCGCGGACGACGGCGGTGGGGTCGAGAACCGCATCGAGCGCCGCGACCTCCTCGGAGAGCCGGGTTCGCTCGCCCTGGGCGACGCCGAGACGGTGATCGACGGCATCCCCGCCGCCGGCAACCACAACGGCGGCCGCATCGCCTTCGGCCCCGACGGGATGCTCTACGCCACGACCGGCGATGCCGGCGATCGCGAGAGCGCGCAGGACCCCGACGCGCTCTCGGGCAAGATCCTCCGGCTCACGCCCGAGGGTGCGGTCCCCGACGACAATCCGACCCCCGGGTCGCCCGTGTACACGCTCGGCCATCGCAATCCGCAGGGCATCTCCTGGACCGACGACGGCACGATGTACGCGAGCGAGTTCGGGCAGGACACGTGGGACGAACTCAACGCGATCGTCGCGGGCGAGAACTACGGGTGGCCGGAGGTCGAGGGCATCTCCGGCCGCGAGGGCTTCGTCGATCCCGTGCAGCAGTGGGCGCCGTCGGCCGCGAGCCCCAGCGGGATCGCGGTCGCGGGCGACCGGATCGTGATCGCCAACCTGCGAGGCGAGCGGCTGCGGATCGTTCCGCTCGCCGATACGGCGACCGCATTCGAGATGCACGGCGGCGAGAACGGCGAAGGGTACGGGCGCCTCCGCGACGCGGTGGTCGCGCCCGACGGATCTGTGTGGGTGCTGACGAACAACACCGACGGGCGGGGTGATCCGCGGGACGGCGACGACCGCATCCTCCGACTCGATCTCGGCTGACGTCTCGACCTCTAGCCCTCGACCGCCCGGGTCACGGCCTCCTCGAGGTCGTCCCACTCCTGCAGCTGCACGTACCGACCCTCGACGAAGAACGACGGGGTGCTGGTGATGCCGAGCGACTCGCCGTCGGTCTTGTCGGCCTGGATGCGGGCGAGGGTCGCGGGATCGGCGATCGCGGCATCGTAGGCCGCCATGTCGAGTCCGAGCGATTCGGCCATCGTGCGGAAGACCGCGGGCGTCTCGCCCGTCGCGTGGCTCCACTCCTGCTGGGTTTCGAACAGTCGGTGGTACATGTCCTCGAAGCGGTCCTGCTGTGCGGCGGCCTCGGCCGCGAGCGCCGCCTGCGTCGAGTTGATGTGTCCCGGGAGCGGGAAGTACCGCACGACGTAGGTGATGTCGCCGTCGAAGTCGGCGCGCAGGTCTTCGACGATCGGGTAGAAGGCGCCGCACGCCTCGCATTCGAAGTCGAGGAACTCGACGACCGTCACGGCATCCGTCCCGCCGTCGTCGAGTACGTGCGAATCGGCGCGGGTGGTCTGCAGCGTCCCATCGTCGGCGACGTCGGGCGCGGGCGCCTGCTGCGTGATCGCGTAGACGATGCCGACGACGGCGAGTACGACGGCGACGGCGAGGGCGATCAGGGTCGCCTTGACGGGGGTGGTCATACGGGTGTTGCGGGAGGGTGTTGCGGACATGGGTGTCTCCAGACACGAGAGAGGGACGGATGACGGACGAGGATGCCGCGGGCAGCGGCCGGATCGACGCGTCGCCGCTCAGGTGCGGGAGATCGAGAGTTCGGTGAGGGTCAGAGCGGCGCGCGGCGGACGAGGGCCGGCGCGCGGGCTGGTCACGGACAGGAGTGCGCGCGGGAGCAGGAGCCCGGGATCGCAGCGCATCCGGACGAGCAGCACCAGGAGCGTGAGGAACGACAGCACGACGAAGCCCGTCAGCGCGAGGGGAGAGGATGACCCGGTCGAGGGCGAATCGAGCGGGGCGACTTCGTCGTGGTGCGACGCTCCGGTTCCGGCATCCGCTCCCGACGCCCCCGATGCCAGGCAGAGCGACGCGTGCACGTCGGCCTCGCCGTGCGAGGTCGACCAGGCGCCCACGACCAGCAGCAGGGCGAGGCCCAGCGCGGTGAAGAAGGTGGCCAGCGACCGGGTCGACGTCATGGTGCGCGCAGTCTAACAAGCGGTCCTCTGCATCGGCCGGGCCGGGCGTCCGCCGACCCGCCTACACTGGAGGGGTGGCGAGACTACTGATCATCGGCGGCTTCCTGGCCGCTGTGTTCTGGGTGTTCAGCATCGTCGACTGCGCAGTGCAGCCGGCGACGCGGCACCGCGGTGTGCGCAAGGGCGTCTGGATCCTGATCGTCGTTCTCCTGCCCGTCATCGGGGGAATCCTCTGGTTCGTGATCGGCCGGCGCCGTAAGAACGATCCCGGCCCCACGCGCTTGGTCGCCCCCGACGACGACCCGATGTTCCTGCGCGGCATCAGCAAGACCGAGCAGGACGCCCGCATCGCCCGTCTCGAAGAGGAGCTCGCGCGCCTCGACGCCGAGACGGATGCCGAGAACGACGCGAAGATCGACCGCGACAACGACGGCGGCGGTTCCGCTCCCGGGGCGACGCCCGAGCCCCGCCCGTGACCCTTCCCCCTCCGGCGTCCTCACCGGCGACGGATGCCGCGGCATCCCTCCTCGCCGAGCTGGTCGCTCACGGTGTGCGCGACCTCGTGCTCTCGCCGGGCTCGCGCTCGCAGGCCCTCGCGCTCGCCGCGGTGCGCCTGGCCGGAACCGGTGTGCTCCGTGTGCACGTGCGCATCGACGAGCGGGTCGCCGGGTTCACGGCTCTCGGGCTCGGTCGCGAGACCGGCGTGCCTGCGGCGGTGCTGTGCACCTCGGGCACAGCCGCCGCGAACCTGCTGCCGGCAGCGATGGAGGCGTTCCACGCCGGCGTCCCGCTGCTGTTGCTGACCGCCGATCGTCCGCCCGAGCTCCGCGGTATCGGCGCCAACCAGGCGACTGCCCAGCCCGACATGTTCGCGCCGTGGGTGCGCGAGGGGATCGACGCCCCGGTTCCGGGTGATGCCGTTCCGGACGCCTGGTCGGGTCTCGCCGCGCGCGCGGTTGCGATATCGCTCGGCGCGGACGCCCCGCACGGCCTTCCCGGTGTCGCCGGGCCCGTGCATCTGAACCTGCCCGCGCGCGAGCCGCTGTCGGGCGAACCGGTCGTCGTCGACGTCACTCCCGGCGCGGCTCCCGTGCCGGCGCCGGGCGAGCCCGTCGTGCTCGCGCGCGGTCCGCGCACCGTCGTGATCGCCGGAGCGGATGCCGGGGCCGACGCCGAGGAGATCGCCCACGCCGGGTCGTGGCCGCTGATCGCCGAGATCGTGTCGGGCGCTCGTTTCGGCCGTCAGCTCGTGCACGGATATCGCACGCTGCTGCGCCGCTCGGATCTCGGCGGCGCGGTCGAGCGCGCGGTGGTGCTCGGCCATCCCACCCTCAGCCGAGAGGTCGCGGCGCTCCTCGCCCGACCCGATGTCGAGGTGATCGCGGTGCGGCGCGGCGGCGAGGAACTTGACCTGAACCACCGCTCGCATACCGCGGCATCCGTCGTCGTCGCCGCGCCGACGGGAGGCGACGATCGGGCCTCGGATCGTGCCTCGGAACGCGCCTGGCTCGGCGCGTGGCTCACCGCCTCGGCGGAGCAGGCCGTCGATCTCAGCGAGCAGGCTCCCGATCACGACGGGCTGGCCTCCACCGATTCCGCAACACGACGCGACGCCGTGAAGGCCGAACTCGATGCCGTGCGACGGCCGCTCGATCGTCGACTGCTCGTGGACGCGGTGTGGCGGGCGACCTGGCCGCACGACCGGTTGATGTTCGGGTCGTCGCGCCTCGTGCGGGTCGCCGATACGGTGCTCGGGGGTAAGAAGGTGCCCGTGCACGCCAACCGCGGCCTCGCCGGCATCGACGGCACGATCGCGACCGCGACCGGCATCGCTCTCGCGAGTCAGGCCGGGGGAGCGCCGGGAGTGACCCGCGTGCTGCTCGGCGACCTCACGCTCCTGCACGACGTCGGCGCGCTGCTGTTGCCGCCCGACGAGACCGAGCCGCGCCTGCAGGTGATCGTCGGAAACGACGGCGGCGGCACGATCTTCGACGGGCTCGAGGTGGCGCAGGTCGCCCCGGCCGCCGACCTCGATCGCGCGTTCTACACGCCGCACCAGGTGCGTCTCGAGCAGCTCGCCCTCGCCTACGGCTGGGAGTACCAGCGGGTGACGACGCGCACCGCGCTCGATCAGGTCCTCACCCGTCCCGTCGGCGGACGTCAATTGATCGAGGTGCCGCTCGCGCGCTGACAAGCGGTTCCCCGCGCACAGTGCGGCATCATGAGCACATGAACGCTCACCAGTGGACCGAGTCCCTCCGCGTCGGCGACGGCTTCCGTCTCGACGACGTCGATGCCGACAGCACCCCCGGCTATCACGGGCACAAGGCCGACGGCGCTCGCGATCTCGCCGAGGGGCTCGTCGCGCTCAACGACCTGCAGGAGCGACTGTTCGCCGAGAGTCGCACCGGCACCGCGACGGATGCCGTGCTGCTGGTTCTGCAGGCCATGGACTCGGCGGGCAAGGGCGGCATCGTCCGGCACGTCGTGGGCGGCGTCGATCCGCAGGGCGTCTCACTCGCGGCGTTCAAGGCCCCGACCGATGAGGAGCGCGCGCACGACTTCCTGTGGCGCATCGCGAAACGGTTGCCCGAACCGGGGTTCATCGGCGTCTTCGACCGCTCGCACTACGAGGACGTGTTGATCGGGCGCGTGCGCGCTCTCGCGCCTCCGGAGGAGATCGAGCGGCGCTACGACGCGATCAACGCCTTCGAGGCGGATGCCGCGGCGAACGGCATCCGCATCGTCAAGGTCATGCTGCACATCTCTCCCGAGGAGCAGAAGGCGCGGCTGATGGAGCGACTGGAGCGGCCCGACAAGCACTGGAAGTACAACCCCGGCGACGTCGACGAGCGCCTCGTCTGGCACGAGTACATGCGGGCCTACCAGACCGTTTTCGAACGCACCTCCACCGAGGTCGCGCCCTGGCACGTCGTGCCCGCGAACCGTAAGTGGTACGCGCGCCTGGCGGTGCAGGAGCTGCTGCTCGCGGCGCTCGAGGACATAGATCCGCAGTGGCCGGTCGCCGATTTCGACGTCGAGGTCGAGAAGAAGCGGCTCGCGGCCAGCTAGCGGCTCTTCCTCGGGACGGGTCCGCGATCAGGCCAGGGCGTCGACCAGCGGGCGGAACTTCACCCGGGTCTCGAGCAGTTCCGACTCGGGGTCGGAGCCCGCGACGATCCCGGCACCGGCGTAGGCGGTCACGGCGATGTCGTCGTCGGTCGCGGCGAACTGGGCACACCGCAGCGCGATCGCCCATTCGCCGTTGCCCGCGGCATCCACCCACCCGACGGGACCGGCGTAGCGGCCGCGGTCGAAGGGCTCGAGCTCGCGGATGACGCCGATCGCGATCGTCGTCGGGGTGCCGGCCACGGCGGCGGTCGGATGCAGCGCCCCGACCAGATCGAGTGCGGATTCGCCCTCGGCGAGCTCTCCCTCGACGTCGGTCGCGAGGTGGAAGAGGTTCGGGAGCTTCAACAGGAAGGGCTGCTCGCTCGCCGCGAGCGCCCGGGTGTGCGGGCGCAGCGAGGCGAGCACGCTCTGCACCGCGTACTGGTGCTCGTCGAGGTCCTTCGTGCTGGACGCGAGAGCCGCGGAGACGGCGGTGTCGGCGTCGGCATCCGCTCCCCGGCCCGCGGTGCCGGCGAGCACGCGCGCGGTGACCGTGCGCTCGTGCACGGTGACGAGGGTCTCGGGGCTCGCACCGATCAGGCCGTCGACGGCGAACGCCCACGTGTCGGGATAGCCCGTCGACAGCGCGCGCACGAGGCGGCGCAGGTCGGAACCCGCAGGGATGCTGCCCGTGAGGTCGCGCGCGAGCACGACCTTGCTCAGCTCGCCCGCGGCGATCCGGCCGAGTGCCTGGCGCACCGACTCCTGGTAGCCCTGGGGCGTCTGCGCGCCGGGGCCGACGGTGCCGGCCCAGTGCGGTCCGTAGGGGTGGTCGGTGACGGCGCCGGGGGCCGCGGCATCCGTATCGTCTTCCGAGCGCTGGTAGCCGATGGTCGTGCGCCAGAAGCGGTCGCCGTGGCGTCCGATCACCTGCGAGGGGATGACGAGCACACTGTCGCTCGCCGAGCGTTCGTCGAACGCGAGGGCGCCGAAGGCGACGAGCCCGGTGCCGGGGAGGCCGACCGGGTCGTCGATGCGCGCGGTCGAGGCGAGCCGTCGCCACGCGGTGGCGAGGGCTGTGCTGCGCAGGCCGGTCGCGGTCGCGCCCTTCCCTCCCGCCGACGCTCGCAGCTCGCGCAGGGGCTCACCGACCGCGACGATGCCGTCGCCCCGACGCAGCCAGGCGAGGGGGCGGGAAGGGGAGGCGGCGGCCAGGAGGTCTTCGATCGGATCGATCTCTCGGGTCTCCACGACCAGCGCGCTGCTCACGGCTCCAGCCTAATCTCTGCGTCCTAGGCTGAGCGCATGAGCGATGCCCGTCCCGCCGTGGGAACACCGATGATCGTGCAGTGGCGCAAGTGGGACGGCTCTCCGCACTGGCGCCACGAGAGCGTCTACCTCGGGGCGGATGCCTGGGGCGACTGGGTCGGTCAACCCGCCGGGTGGCGCAGCAGCCGTCCGGGCCGCGACTACCTCGCGGGCGGACCCAACGTGACGCTGATCCCGCACGAGGGCGACTTCGCCCTCACCGTGAACCGCGGGCACGCGAAGGGGATGCGCATCTACATCGACCTCGGCTGGGACGTGCGCTGGACCGACGATCCGCTGCTCGCGACCGGCATCGACATGGACCTCGACGTCGTGCGCGTCGAGGGCGATCGCGGCACCTGGGTCGACGACCGCGACGAGTGGGCGGAGCACAGCGCGCGCTACGGGTACCCGCCCGAGATCGTGGCGCGGCTGGAGGCGCTGGCGCTCGACCTCGAGGAGCGGGTGCGGGCGCAGGCCGCCCCGTTCGACGATGTGACGGCGGATCGGTGGCTCGACCTGCTCGAATCGTTCGGATTCGATGCACAGACCCGACGCCTAGACTGATCGGGTGACCTCGAACGACTCCCGCAGCGAGCCCAACCGCGCCGATCTCGGCAAGGACCCCGCCCGTGTGAGCGGCATGTTCGACCAGGTCGCCGCCGGCTACGACCGCACGAACACCGCCATGACGTTCGGCAATGATGTGCTGTGGCGCGCGGCGACGACGCGTGCCGTCGCGCCGAAGCCGGGCGAGCGCATCCTCGATCTGGGGGCGGGAACGGCGTCGTCATCGGCATCCCTCGCCCGCAGCGGTGCGCAGGTGGTCGCCGCCGATTTCTCGCCGGGGATGCTCGCCGAGGGGGAGCGCCGCCACGGCGCGATGCGCAACCTCTCGTTCGTCCAGGCCGATGCGACCGCGCTGCCGTTCGGCGACGACGAGTTCGACGCCGTCACGATGTCGTACGCGCTGCGCAATGTGAACGACCCGAAGAAGGCGCTGCGCGAGCTGTTCCGCGTGACCAAGCCGGGCGGGCGTCTCGTGATCAACGAGTTCTCCACCCCGCCCGCGCCGCTGTTCCGGGGGGCCTACCGCTTCTACAACGCGCAGGTGCTGCCGCGCGTCGCCCGCGTCGCCGGCACCAACGGCGAGGCCTACGACTACCTGAACGAGTCGATCGCGGCCTGGCCCGATCAGAAGCGCCTGGCCGAGTGGATCCGCGAGGCCGGCTGGACCGACGTCGCGTACCGCAACCTCACCTTCGGGATCGTCGCCCTGCACCGGGCGCGGAAGCCCGCCTGAGACGACGGTAGGCTGACATCGTGACTTCGAGCCCCGTAGCCCCGGGTTCGCGACTGGCGAGCCGTCTGGGTTTCAGCGACCGTGTGTTCATCGGTCCTGCGGCGCGGCGCGTCGCGCGCGCGATCGAAGACGGCCTCGAGCTCGTCGAGACCGGACTGGCGGAAGACGTGCGCGTCGCCGATCCCCTCGCCGACGCCGCGAGCCGCTACCTGTACGAGGCCGGAGGCAAGCGCATCCGTCCGGTGCTCACGCTCCTCGCCGCCCAGCTCGGCGACGGCAACACCGAGCAGGTTATCGACGTCGCGAAGGCGCTCGAGATCACGCATCTCGGCTCGCTGTACCACGACGACGTCATGGACGGAGCCGACCGCCGCCGCGGGGTTCCCGCCGCGCACGCCGTGTGGGGCAACAACATCGCGATCCTCACCGGCGACATCCTGTTCTCCCGGGCGAGCCAGCTCATGTCGCGTCTCGGTGAGCGGGCGATCCGTCTGCAGGCCGACACGTTCGAGCGCCTCGTGCTCGGGCAGATGCACGAGACCCTCGGTGCTCAGCCCGACGACGACCCGATCGACTTCTATATCCAGGTGCTGGCCGACAAGACCGGCTCGCTGATCGCCGCCGCGACGCAGGGCGGGGTGATCTTCTCCAACGCGCCGAGCGAGTACGAGGAGCCACTGCGCGTCTACGGCGAGAAGATCGGTGTCGCGTTCCAGCTGCTCGACGACGTCATCGACCTGTCGGCGAAGCCCGAGGACACCGGCAAGGTTCCCGGCACCGACCTGCGTGCGGGCGTGCCGACGATGCCGTACCTGCTGCTGAAGGCACAGGACGACGCGGATGCCGCCGATCTCGCCGCTCGCATCGACGCCGGCGTGGTGCGCATCGCCGACGGTGCGGACCCTGCGATCCTCGATCGCCCGCTCGCCGAGCTGCGCGATCACGAGGCGACGCAGAAGACCCTCGATCTCGCCCTCACCTGGACGCGCGACGCGATCGATGCGCTCGCTCCGCTGCCCCGGGGCACCGTGCGCGAGGCGCTGACACGTTTCGCCGAGACCCTCGCCGAACGCTCCAGCTGACCGGCGCCGCGTCCCGACGGGCGCGGCTGTGCGGCACACGCGACGGCATACGAAAGGACCTCCATGACCAAGCTCAGACTGGCCATCGTCGGCGCAGGACCCGCGGGGATCTACGCGGCCGACCTGCTGCTGAAGGCCGAGCGCAAGTTCGACGTGTCGATCGACCTGTTCGAGCAGCTGCCGGCGCCCTATGGGCTGGTCCGTTACGGCGTGGCACCCGACCACCCCCGTATCAAGGGGATCATCAACGCGCTGCGCGATGTGCTCGACCGCGGTGACATCCGGCTGTTCGGCAACGTGCGCTTCGGTGAGGACATCACGCTCGACGACCTCAAGAAGCACTACAACGCCGTGATCTTCGCGACCGGCGCGATCCGCGACACTTCGCTCGACATCCCCGGGATCGATGCGGTCGCCTCCTACGGCGCGGCCGACTACGTGAGCTGGTTCGACGGTCACCCCGACGTGCCGCGCGAGTGGCCGCTCGACGCGGCATCGGTCGCCGTGCTCGGCAACGGCAACGTGGCGCTCGACGTGTCGCGCATGCTCGCCAAGCACGCCGAGGATCTGCTCGTCACCGAGGTGCCCGAGAACGTCTACGAGGGACTGAAGTCCAGTGCCGTGACCGACGTGCACGTCTTCGGGCGCCGCGGTCCGGCGCAGGTGAAGTTCACGCCGCTCGAACTGCGCGAGCTCGGCGAGCTGCGCGATGTCGACATGGTCGTGTACGACGAGGACTTCGACTACGACGACGCCGCGAAGGATGCCGTCGCGAGCAACAAGCAGGTCATGGTCATCGATCGGATCCTGCAGTCGTGGCGCAAGCTCGATTCGGTCAACAACGCCGGCGGCACGGCATCCCGTCGTCTGCACCTGCACTTCTGGGCCCGCCCGGTGGAGGTGCGCACCGACGACAGCGGTCGCGTCGCGGCGCTCGTCTACGAGCGCACCCAGCCCGACGGCCAGGGCGGCGCGATCGGCACCGGCGAGATGCGCGAGGTGCCCATCCAGTCGCTGTACCGCGCGATCGGCTACTTCGGCTCGCCGCTGCCGGGCGTGCCCTTCGACAAGAAGCACGGTGTGATCCCGAACCGCGAGGGGCAGGTGCTCGCGAAGGACTCGAACGAGCAGCTGCCGGGCATCTACGCGACCGGGTGGATCAAGCGCGGGCCGGTCGGCCTCATCGGCCACACCAAGTCCGACGCGATGGAGACCGTGCGCCACATCATCAACGACCAGGGGTCGTGGTGGCACCCGGAGGATCCGTCCGAAGAGGCGATCCCGGCGCTGCTCCAGGAGCGCGACGTGAAGTGGACCGACCTCGACGGATGGCACCGGCTCGACGAGCACGAGATCTCCCTCGGTGCTCCGCAGGAGCGGGCGCGCGTCAAGGTCGTGCCGCGCGACGAGATGGTGCGCGTCTCCCGGGGGGAGTGAGTTCGCCGCGGGGAGTGAGTCTCCCGCGGGGAGCGAGTTCGCCTCGGCTAGCCTGGCCGCATGGCTGACAGCGGCTCCGCGACCTGGATCCCCGACGTCCTCGGCGACGAGTTCGAGCAGCTGACGCTGCCGCTCGCCGACGACGACCAGGGGCCGGTCGTGGCGACCCTGGTTCGTGCGCTTCCGGCATCCGTCGGGTGGTGGCAGCGCATGCGGGGGCGGATGCCGCTCCTCCACGACGTCGACGTGCTGTACGTGCACGGGTGGTCGGACTACTTCTTCCAGAAGCGCCTCGCGCGGTTCTGGACCTCGCGCGGTGCGCGGTTCTTCGCGCTGGATCTGCGCAAGTACGGGCGCAGCCTGCGTGACGGGCAGACGCCCGGTTACGTGACCGATCTGGCGACCTACGACGAGGACATCGCCGCGGCGCTCGCTGCGATGGGGCGGGGCACGGATGTCGCGGGATCCGGCCGGCGTCTCGTGCTGCTCGGGCATTCGACGGGCGGGCTGACGCTGAGCCTCTGGGCGTCACGGCATCCGGGGGTGGCGGATGGCGTGATCCTGAACAGTCCGTGGCTGGAGTTCCAGTTCGCTGCGGCACGGGCGGCGATCGCGCCGATGGTCGAGCTGCAGGCGCGGCTGCGGCCGCTCGATGCCGCGCCGCAGATCGACCTCGGGTTCTACAGTCGGGCGCAGGAGGCGGTCGCCGATCCCGAAGATCCGATGGAGGTCGACCTCCGCTGGCGCCCGCAGCAGACGATGGCCGTGCACGCGGGGTGGCTGCACGCGATCCTCAGCGGCCACCGCACGGTGGCGGCGGGGCTGTCGATCACGGCTCCGGTGTGCGTGCTGTTGTCGGCGCGCTTCGCGTCTCCGACTCGTTGGTCGGACGAGCTCACCCGCGCGGACACCGTGCTCGTGGTCGAGGATATCGCCCGCGCCGCCCTGCGGCTCGGGCCCTCGATCACCGTCGAGCGGATCGACGGTGCGCTGCACGACGTGTTCCTCTCGGCGCACGACGCGCGCGAGGACGCGTACCGGCGGCTCGACCGTTGGGTGAGAGGGTGGCGAGCCGCCGGGTAATGCGCGGGCTGGTGGATGCTGCTCAGAGGACGGACGGCGGTCAGACGTAGTACATGGCGCGCGCGAGACGTTCGGCGTCGTCGCCGTCTCCGCGTTCCACCGCATCGCGGAAATCGGCGTAGACCTGCATCATGTGCGCGCGGTCCTCGACCGGCACCGTCCAGGTGCGGAGGTTGCGGAAAAGCGCGATGCTCGAGTCGTTGACGAGGGCACTGTGCTGGGGGTTGCCGGCGCGGTGGGTGAGGTACGAGAAGACGCTCCACCGGCTCTCTGAGGTCTTCGCCGCGTCGTCGAGCGTGGTGTGCAGCTGGTCGACGAGTCCCGCCAGATAGGCGCGCTCGACCTCGGTCAGCTTGGGGACGCCCATGCGCGCGGAGACGCCGGCCTGGTAGCCTGCGAACTCGAGGGTGCCGAGCACGATCTCGGGTGTGACGAGCGTTACCTCCGTGTAGCGGCTGGGATACATCGTGACAAGTCCCAGACGCTCGAGCCGCTGCAACGCTTCACGGACCGGCGTGCGGGAGACGTGGAGCTCGTCCGCGACCGTGACGTCGCGGATGCGGTAGCCCGGCTCCATGACCCCATCGATGATCTGCTGGCCGATGTGATGGAACACCTCGTCGGCGAGGAGTTGCTTGCCGTCGCCGACATGCGTGGTGTGAATGCTGCTCATCGACTTACCCCCAGTAAGTTCGTCGGTGCACGACCGCAGGCCGCGCGTCCCGATCGCGCGGTGCGCCTGCTGTCGTGCTGTCCTGCTGTCTTCGGTAGTGCTGTCGTGCTTGTCGTGCTTGTCGTGCTGTCGTGCTTGTCGTGCCGTCGTGCCGTCGTGCGTGAGCGCCCCATACGCTCCCGCAGGAAACTACATCATGCACCTGTGCAGCCGCCGTGCCCATGGTTCTTGCGCTGTTCTTGCAGTGTTCTTTGCGGTGCTCTTGCCTTTGGTGCTCTTGCCTTTGGTGCTCTTGCCTTTGGCGCTCCTGCCGGTGGTGTTCTTGCCTTCGGTGCTCCTCCCTGCCACCAACGCGATCATCATCAGCCGGCTCAGGCGCTGTCGGTGAAGGTGACGGTGTTCTGCGCGGGTGGGTGGTCGATGTAGGTGTTTCCGGTGGGGCTGGTCCAGATGAGGTCGCCGGTGCGTCCGGTGAGTGCGGTGTGTCCGGTGTGTCCGGTGGTTCCGGTGGTTGCAGTGGCTTCGGTGGTTCCGGCGGGGGCGCGGTGGTGTTCGACGTGCCAGGGGGAGTGGTGTTTGAGTGTGTGGTGTCGTCGGCAGAGGTGGGCGAGGTTGTGGGCGCAGGTTTCTCCGCCGTCGGAGGCGGCGTGGGTGTGGTCGATGTCGCATCTGCGGGCGGCGATTCCGCAACCGGGGAAGCGGCAGCGTTGATCTCGCGCGCGGAGGTGTCGGGTAAGGGAGTCGGTGGGGCGGTAGCGGTCGACGGCGAGGAGTGCCCCGGTGATGGGGTGGGTGAGGATGCGTTCCCACGCGGTTGTGTCGCCGGCGAGGATCCGGGCGGTGGGGGTGTCGATGGGGGAGCGTCCGTCGAGTTCGGGCGGGGGTGACCCGGAGCGGTTCTCGTTGTCGATGAGGGTCAGCACGGGGACGGTGATTTCGACGCGGGCGCGTATCTCGCTGAGCAGTCCGGTTTCGGTGTCGTGTCCGGTCGGGGTGCCGGTGAGGGCGATGTCGGCGAGGAAGTCCGCGCGCAGGTGGTCGGTCGTGCGGGTATCGGAGGCGGAGACGGCGTCCGGGGCGGTGTCTTTCTCTGTGCTCGCGGCGTTCTCTGCCTCCGCGGCCTTCGTTGCTTTCGCGGTTTTCGTGTGCTCGAGGGTGAGGGTGCGTGCCATCTGGGTGAGGCGGTCGTGGATGCCGTGGACGAGGACGGCGGGGCCGAGCATCCCGAGTTCGGCCATCCCGTCGTCGAGGTCCTTCACCCACACGCGTCGCAGCTCCCGCGCGTCGCGGTGGCGTTCGGTGATGGTGCGGGCCTGGAACTGTTCCGCGATCCGCCGTGCCGCCCGCCGCAACCGATTGGGTGACTCGGCCACGGCGATCTCCAACACCCTTGCCGCATACCCTGCCCGGTCCGCTAAGTCGTCCAGGTGCGCGCCCGCGTCGACGATCACCCGGGCGTGCGCGGCACTGATCCGCCCCGCGCCCTGCGCCGCCCAGACCTCGGCGAACCGTTCGACCGTCCACGACGCCGCGTCCATGCGCCGCTCGATCGTCCGGTCACTCACCCGCACCGCCGCCCCGATCTCCGCCGCCACCGCCCGCAGAGCCATGTCGCCGTGATCCGGATGCGCGCCCTGCCGCGCGACATCGACCGCGACCCGCGCCGCGACGGCGAGCATCCCGTCCCGCACCGCCATCAACCGCGCGATCGTCTCCTCGACCGCGCGCACCGACCCCACCAGGTCAGCGATCATCGCCGTCTGGGAGTCCGTCGCGTCCAGCAATTCCGTCATGCGAACAGCCCACCACACACCACCGACATTCGAACAAACATCCGAGAAACCGCTCGAAGGCGGATGCCGTGTCGGTGGTCGGTGAGAGGCTCCGGGCATGGAAGATCTCACTCTTCGACCCTGGGAATCCGGCGACCTGCCGCTGCTGCACCGGGCGAACGAGCCCGCGATGACGTCGCACCTGAACGGTTCCGAGAGTGACGTCCAGGTCGAGGAGCGACATGCGCGCTATCTGCGACTGAACGCCTCGGGTGAGGCGAACATGTCGGTGATCCTCGAGGGCGGGATCCCGGTCGGGTCGATCGGCTACTGGCCTGTGCACTGGCACGATGCCGACGTGTGGGAGACGGGATGGTTCGTCCTTCCCGAGGCGCAGGGTCGCGGAATCGCGGCGCGTGCGGTCGCACTGATCGTCGAGCAGGTGCGGGCCGCGCCGGGGGATCGGCGGATGCTGGTGGCCTTCCCCGGCGTCGAGAACCCCGCATCGAACGCCGTGTGCCGTCGCGCGGGATTCGCGCACGTCGGTTCGGTGGTCGAGGAGTTCCGTGGGGCGCCGCTCGCGATCAACGAATGGGCGCACGACCTCGGGGGAGGTGAGCCCATGAACGCGTGAAGCCCCGCCGGAGCGGGGCTTCACGAAGGGGGTCGCGACGGTGTCGGCGGCGGACGGTGTCAGCGCTGCATCGGGTCAGCGGGGCTGCTTACCGGTAGTTGATGAACTGCAGGTCCACGTCGAGGTCGGAGCCCTTCAGCAGGGCGATCACCGATTGCAGATCATCGCGGCTCTTCGACTGTACGCGCAGCTCGTCGCCCTGAATCTGGCTCTTGACGCCCTTGGGGCCCTCATCGCGGATGATCTTGTTGATCTTCTTCGCGTTCTCCGAGGAGATGCCGTCCTTGAGCGACGACACGATGCGGAACTCCTTGCCGCTGGCGAACGGGTCGCCTGAGTCGAGGCTCTTGAGCGAGATACCGCGCTTGATGAGCTTGGATTGGAACACGTCGAGCACGGCCTTGGCCCGCTCCTCGGAGCCGGCGATGATGAGGATCTGCTCGCCGCTCCAGGCGATCGACGCACCCGTGCCCTTGAAGTCGTAGCGCTGCTCGATCTCCTTGCGAGCCTGGTTCAGGGCGTTCTCGGCCTCCTGGTGATCCACTTTCGAGACGATGTCAAAGGAACTGTCAGCCATACAGGGAGTGTACCGAGAGTGCGTATCGCGTGCCCCTCGCCGCCGCGACCCGGCGACACGCGGGTGTCGCGGCGTTGCTCCGCGTGCAACCGATACATCGGTCGTACCGTGAATGCATGGCACGAGTCGGTGGACGCAACCTGGCGATGAGCTGGTTCGCGGGAGTGGTCTGCGCCGGTGTCGTGGCCGGGCTGGTCTGGTTCTCCTTGCCGATGATGCCCGTGCTCGCCGAGTTCGCCGGTGACACGTTGCGTTCGATGTTCCCCTGAGCGGAACCCTCGTCCCGATCGCGCCCACGGAGGGCGAATGCCGACACGTCGGCACGCCTCCCGGAGCGTGTCCGTGGGCGGCGGTACCCTCGCACTGCACACTTCCGATGAGAGGCGCACCCCATGAGTGACCCCGAGGTTCCCCAGCCCGAGCGGCCGAAAGACGTCAACGACGTCCTCGACAGCGCGAACGAGGGTCTCGACGCCGCCGCTGCGGCCGGTGCCGACGTGCCCGCCGGCGACAACGCCGCGACCCGCGCCGACGTCGCTGCATCGGATGCCGCGACGACGGATGCCGCGACGACGGATGCCGCGAACGCTGCGAACACGGATGCCGCGACCGCTGCCCCGTCGACTGAGCGCTCCGGCGCTGTCGTCGACCCCGACCTCGCCGCCTTCGAGGCCGCCGAGCGCGATCACCCGGGAACGTTCACGGCTCCGGCCGAGCGTCGCGACGCCGCCTACGGCGCCGAGGCGACCGAGGTCATCGCCGCTCCCGCCGCCTTCGTCGACGAGACCCCGACGGTCGCGGACACCGCCTATTCGTCGCGTGCTGACGCTGAGACCACGATCGTCCCGTCGGAGCCGGCGTACGCCGCCGCCGCTCCTTCCCCGCAGCCGATCTTCGTGCAGGCCCCCGAGCCGCCGCGCGACCGTGGCAACCGCGGAACCGCCGGAGCGATCGGACTCCTCGCGACGCTCGCTTTCGCCGTGCTCTACCTCGGTGCCACCCTCGGACTGGGCGCACTCGCGGGCGATGTCGACGGCAACAACATCGGACAGGCCGCGCTCGCCCCGCTGCAGACCGCGGGCTACTGGGTCCCGGTCGCCGTCTTCTTCCTCGGCTTCTGGCTGCTCGGCGCGATCATCAACCGCGGCCGCTGGGGCCTCTGGGTCGTGTTCGGCATCATCGTCGGCGCGATCGCGTACGGCGGTCACCTCCTCGGTCAGCTCTTCCAGGCGCAGTTCTGGACGCTGACGGCATCCGAGGGAGCCTACCTCATCGGGGGGCAGCTCCTCGCCCCGCTCGCGATCGTCGCCTTCGTGTTCGCCCGCGAGCTGACCATCTGGTTCGGCGCGTGGGTCGCCCGGAGTGGCGCCCGCAAGACCGAGCTGAACCTCGAGGCGCAGCGCGAGTACGAGCGCACTCTCGAGGCCGGCCCCACGCTCTCGAGGTAATGACGCACACGCCGATGTCGAACCCCCGCGGACCGGAGTCCGCGGGGGTTTCGCCCGTCTTGGCGGTGGTCTTCGCGACCATCGGCTTCTTCGCGCTGACGATCTTCGGCCTCGGTGGAGTGAGCGTACTCACCGACACCGACATCATCGCGACGCCGGGGCTGGGGCAGTGGCCGGGCATCGGGGGAATGGCGGCGTCCGTGCTCGCCTTCGCCCTCCTGCTCTGGTCGGTGGTCCGTCGCCCCGCGCCGTCGTTCTTCTCGACGCTCGTGATCGCGGTCTCGACGGCCCTCGTCCACCTGGCTGCGGTCTGGATCGCCGTGGCGAGCGTCGCCGGGAGCGCTCTGCTCGCCACGGCGGTCGCCGGAGACCTGGTGCGCGGGGGAGCGAGCGCCGTGCTGCTGGTGGCCGCAGCGATCGGCGCGTGGGCGGGAATCGCCCTGCGGCGCACCCGCGCACGGCATCCGCGCTGGCCGTGGGAACGCGACGACGACGGGGAGTGAACCCGCCTTGACGCGCCGTTCGCCGGGCGTGTCGCCGCGGAACGGTCGCTCCCGCGTACCCTGGTGGGGTGGAGCGCTCGTTGGAGACGCAGGTCGACCAGGCCGTGGAGGCCTGGTTGCGCTGGGTGCCGCGCTGGGAGCCGGCGACCCATCGTGGTCGTATCGCGCCCTGCCGCCGTTGTCTCGGGTCGCCGCTCCTCTCGGCCGCGGGGATCGGCGCGAACGTCCCCCACGGAGTGCAGCACGGTCTCTCGACGCGGTTGAAGACGATCGTCGACCACGCGGTCGCCGACTACACGGCGCGGAACCTGCCGATGCTGCAGCGTGAACTCGACCAGCAGGCCGCGCGCAACCGCGCGCGCAGCTACCGTCCGGCGGAGGATCTCGACCCCGAGTTCGACGGCCTGCCGCTCGATCCCGACCCGGTTCCGGGTGCCCCCTTCCTCTTCACGATCGCCGGGCTCGCCGACGACGCCGCCGAGTCGCTGCCGCCCCTGCCACCGCTGACCGAGGAGGCGAAGGTGGCGCTGCGGCAAGAGGTCGGCCTCGCCGACGAGTACGCCAACATGGTCGGCCGGGAGATCTGCGGACTGCTGCTGCGTCACCGCCTGCCGATCCAGGCCGCCATCGCGCAGCACATCGAGCCGCAGATCGAAGCTCTCCTCGCCGAGCTCACGCAGTCCCTGGACTCGCCGTTCGACGCCGATCCGAGCTAGCGACGGCATCCGCTCGGGGAGTCCGCCACCATTTGACCGCTACGTTACGCGCCATTACACTTGGTCAGGTGTGTGCACGTCTCGACGTGCGCGCTGGGCGCCGGCCCCATGGCCGGTCCGCCCCCACGGCATACCCACCACACCAAAGGCTCGTCTGTTCAGGCGAGCCGGTGGGTCATGATGTGAAACCCATCACGCTGTCACCGTGCAGCATTATGAGGAGAGAACGTGCCAACCATTCAGCAGTTGGTTCGCAAGGGTCGCTCGCCCAAGGTCACCAAGACCAAGGCTCCGGCGCTCAAGTCGAACCCGCAGCAGGCCGGGGTCTGCACCCGCGTCTACACCACCACCCCGAAGAAGCCGAACTCGGCGATGCGCAAGGTCGCTCGTGTGAAGCTCCGCAACGGCACCGAGGTCACCGCGTACATCCCCGGTGAGGGCCACAACCTCCAGGAGCACTCGCTGGTGCTCGTCCGTGGCGGTCGTGTCAAGGACCTCCCCGGTGTGCGTTACAAGATCGTCCGTGGCGCCCTGGACACCCAGGCCGTCAAGAACCGTAAGCAGGCTCGTTCCCGCTACGGCGCGAAGAAGGGTTGAGTTAGATGCCTCGTAAGGGTCCCGCCCCCAAGCGCCCCGTCGTCAACGACCCGGTCTACGGCGCTCCGATCGTCACCTCGCTGGTGAACAAGATCCTCGTCGACGGCAAGAAGTCGCTGGCCGAGTCGATCGTCTACGGCGCCCTCCGCGGTGTCGAGGCGAAGAACGGTCAGGATGCCGTCGCCACGCTCAAGAAGGCGCTCGACAACGTCCGCCCGACCCTCGAGGTCCGCAGCCGCCGCGTCGGTGGCTCGACCTACCAGGTTCCGGTCGAGGTCAAGCCGCACCGCGCGAACACCCTCGCGCTGCGCTGGCTCGTCAGCTACGCCAAGGGTCGTCGTGAGAAGACGATGACCGAGCGTCTCCAGAACGAGATCCTGGACGCCTCGAACGGCCTGGGTGCCGCGGTCAAGCGCCGCGAGGACACCCACAAGATGGCCGAGTCGAACCGCGCGTTCGCTCACTACCGCTGGTAAACAGCTCCGACGGGCTCGGGCGCCCATCCTGCGCCCGAGCCCGTCACACCCCCTCTTCGCAGTACGACTGCCAGAAAAGATAAGGACACTCCCGTGGCACAAGACGTGCTCACCGACCTGAGTAAGGTCCGCAACATCGGCATCATGGCGCACATCGATGCCGGCAAGACCACCACGACTGAGCGCATCCTGTTCTACACGGGTGTCAACCACAAGCTCGGTGAGACGCACGACGGTGCGTCGACGACCGACTGGATGGAGCAGGAGAAGGAGCGTGGCATCACGATCACCTCCGCCGCCGTCACCTGCTTCTGGAACAAGAACCAGATCAACATCATCGACACCCCCGGTCACGTCGACTTCACGGTCGAGGTGGAGCGTTCGCTCCGCGTGCTCGACGGTGCCGTCGCCGTCTTCGACGGCAAGGAGGGCGTCGAGCCCCAGTCTGAGACCGTCTGGCGTCAGGCCGACAAGTACGACGTCCCTCGCATCTGCTTCGTCAACAAGATGGACAAGCTGGGCGCCGACTTCTACTTCACCGTCGACACCATCGTGAACCGTCTGGGTGCCAAGCCGCTCGTGCTGCAGCTCCCGATCGGTGCCGAGAATGACTTCGTCGGCGTCATCGACCTCATCGAGATGCGTGCGCTGGTCTGGCCCGGTGACGCCAAGGGTGACGTGACGATGGGTGCCTCGTACGAGGTGCAGGAGATCCCCGCCGACCTCGCCGACAAGGCCGCCGAGTACCGCCAGGCGCTCCTCGAGACCGTCGCCGAGACCGACGACGCGCTGCTCGAGAAGTTCTTCGGTGGCGAGGAGCTCACGGTCGCCGAGATCAAGGGCGCCATCCGCAAGATGGTCATCGCCAGCGAGATCTACCCCGTGCTCTGCGGTTCCGCGTTCAAGAACCGCGGTGTGCAGCCGATGCTCGACGCGGTCGTCGACTACCTTCCGTCGCCCCTCGACGTGCCCGCCATCGAAGCGCACGACCCGAAGGACGAGGAGAAGGTCATCGAGCGTCACCCCGACGCCAACGACCCCTTCGCGGCTCTCGCGTTCAAGGTCGCGGTTCACCCGTTCTTCGGTCGTCTCACCTACGTCCGCGTGTACTCGGGTCACCTCGAGTCCGGCGCGCAGGTCATCAACTCGACCAAGGGCAAGAAGGAGCGCATCGGAAAGATCTTCCAGATGCACGCCAACAAGGAGAACCCGGTCGACTCGCTGACCGCGGGCAACATCTACGCCGTGATCGGTCTGAAGGACACCACCACCGGTGACACCCTGGCCGACATCGCGCAGCCCGTCGTCCTCGAGTCGATGACGTTCCCGGAGCCCGTGATCGAGGTCGCGATCGAGCCGAAGACCAAGGCCGACCAGGAGAAGCTGGGTCTCGCGATCCAGAAGCTCGCTGAAGAGGACCCGACCTTCCGCACCGAACTCAACCCCGAGACCGGTCAGACGACCATCAAGGGAATGGGCGAGCTGCACCTCGACATCCTCGTCGACCGCATGAAGCGCGAGTTCCGCGTCGAGGCGAACGTCGGAAAGCCGCAGGTGGCCTACCGCGAGACGATCCGCAAGGCCGTCGAGAAGCACGACTACACGCACAAGAAGCAGACCGGTGGTTCGGGTCAGTTCGCGAAGATCCAGTTCACCATCGAGCCGATGGACCTGGATTCCGAGAAGACCTACGAGTTCGTCAACGCCGTCACCGGTGGACGCATCCCGCGTGAGTACATCGGCTCGATCGACGCCGGTTTCCAGGACGCCATGAACGTCGGAGTCCTCGCGGGCTACCCGATGGTGGGCGTCAAGGCGACCATCGTCGACGGTGCCGCTCACGACGTCGACTCCTCGGAGATGGCGTTCAAGATCGCCGGATCCATGGGCTTCAAGGAGGCGGCTCGCCGCGCCAGCCCGGTCCTGCTCGAGCCGCTGATGGCCGTCGAGGTCCGTACTCCCGAGGAGTACATGGGCGACGTCATCGGTGACCTGAACTCGCGTCGTGGCCAGATCCAGTCGATGGAGGACGCTGCCGGCGTCAAGGTCGTCCGCGCGTCGGTGCCGCTGTCCGAGATGTTCGGATACATCGGCGACCTGCGCTCGAAGACCTCGGGCCGCGCCGTCTACTCGATGGAGTTCGACAGCTACTCCGAGGTTCCCCGCAACGTGGCCGACGAGATCGTCCAGAAGACCGCGGGCGAGTAACAACTTCTGGGAGCCGGGTTCACGCCCGGCTCCCAGGTCCCCTACAACTTCACATTCCCTCTCTACTAAACTGAGATTCACACCCGTAGAGAACCGGTCGCAATCCAGTGCCCGGCGATCTCTACACGACGTCCTGAGGAGGACCCAGTGGCTAAGGCCAAGTTCGAGCGGACCAAGCCGCACGTCAACATCGGAACCATCGGTCACGTTGACCACGGCAAGACCACGCTCTCCGCAGCGATCTCGAAGGTGCTTGCTGACAAGTTCCCGTCTGACACCAACGTGCAGCGCGACTTCGCTTCCATCGACTCGGCGCCGGAAGAGCGCCAGCGTGGTATCACCATCAACATCTCGCACATCGAGTACGAGACCCCGAAGCGCCACTACGCGCACGTTGACGCCCCCGGCCACGCCGACTACGTCAAGAACATGATCACCGGTGCGGCTCAGATGGACGGCGCGATCCTCGTGGTCGCCGCCACCGACGGCCCCATGGCTCAGACGCGTGAGCACGTTCTGCTCGCCAAGCAGGTCGGCGTTCCGTACCTGCTCGTCGCGCTGAACAAGTCCGACATGGTCGACGACGAGGAGATCCTGGAGCTCGTCGAGCTCGAGGTCTCCGAGCTGCTCGCCTCGCAGGGCTTCGCTGAGGACGCTCCTGTCGTCCGCGTCTCCGCTCTCAAGGCCCTTGAGGGCGACGAGAAGTGGGTCCAGTCGATCCTCGACCTCATGGAGGCCGTCGACGAGAACGTGCCCGACCCGGTGCGCGACAAGGACAAGCCGTTCCTGATGCCCGTCGAGGACGTCTTCACGATCACCGGTCGTGGAACCGTCGTCACGGGTCGCGCCGAGCGTGGCACGCTGGCCATCAACTCCGAGGTCGAGATCGTGGGTCTGCGCCCGACGCAGAAGACCACCGTCACGGGTATCGAGATGTTCCACAAGCAGCTCGACGAGGCCTGGGCCGGCGAGAACTGTGGTCTGCTGCTCCGCGGCACCAAGCGTGAGGACGTCGAGCGCGGTCAGGTCATCGTCAAGCCGGGTTCGGTTACGCCGCACACCGACTTCGAGGGCACCGCGTACATCCTGTCGAAGGACGAGGGTGGCCGCCACAACCCGTTCTACACGAACTACCGCCCGCAGTTCTACTTCCGCACCACCGACGTCACCGGCGTCATCACGCTGCCCGAGGGCACCGAGATGGTCATGCCCGGCGACACCACCGACGTGACGGTCGAGCTGATCCAGCCGATCGCCATGGAGGAGGGCCTCGGCTTCGCCATCCGTGAGGGTGGACGTACCGTCGGCGCTGGTACGGTCACGAAGATCATCAAGTAAGCATCTGCTTCCTGCACAAGGGGTCGGACCTTCGGGTCCGGCCCCTTTTGTGTTACCCGGAGGCCGGTGAATCTGGTATCCCAAACCCGTCTCCCTATCCACTTGAATAAAACACGAAGTGTTGGATAGTGTGATCTTCGCCGTGCGAAAGCGCGGCAGGCAGGCATGCGTTCGAGCCCTAGGTCGAACCGGCGCTGCAGCGGCCAGGGAAACCCGAAGCTTCCCTGAGCCGCTGATCTGCGTGCGCCTGCGTTGCTCGCGTGCATGTGCATGCGATCGGGGAGAGCCTGCGCGTCGGGGAGTGGCGCGCGGGAAAGGGGAGTTTCACCATGCGTTCGAACGCGCGCGCTCAGAAGCAGCAGAAGTCGCAGGAGCAGCAGAAGTCGCAGAAGCAGCCGAAGCCGCAGAAGCAGCAGCATGCCCGGAAGGTGACGGCGATCGCCGCCATCGTCTCGGTGATCGCCGGGGCGTTCGTCGCCGGTGTCTCGGCCCAGATGGCGTCCGCCAACAGCTGGACACCCACGGTCTCGGTCGAGAGCGGGGACCCTTCGGGCGCAGGCAAGGACTTCGTCCTCGCCGAGGAGAACGTCGCGTTCGATGTCGCCGTGTCGAACACCTCCGGCGGACGTCAGTTCAACCTCAGCCTGATGGCCGTCGTTCCGGCAGACGTCTCGTTCGTCTCCGGCGGTGAGTTCGGCGCCCCGACGGTCTTCACCGAGGGCCAGGTGCTGCCGAACCGCAGCCGCACCGCCACCACCGACCTTCCCAGCTGCACCGACCTGGGCCTCGTGGCCGCCCCCGCGGGTTCCACTCAGCCGTACCTGTGCGCGGTGCCCGCCGGCCAGCAGGTCTGGGTCTGGTCGAACGTCAACGACCTCCCCCAGGGGGGAACCGTTCCCGCGACGATCACGATCGCACCGGCCCGCGACGCCTACCCCGTCGGCAGCCGTATCGACTTCTCGATCCGTGCCTTCACGAGCGACGATCCCGCGCGTCTGCCCACCTTCGACGGGTCGACCAGCGTCTCGCGCACGTCCGACCACACGTCCGGTACGGGATTCGCCGACGACGACGTGCCGGTCAAGGCCCTCCGCGTCACGAAGTCCGAGCCCAGCGCCGAGGACGAGCGCCTGCGCGGTGCGCATGGCACCCCGACCGTCTACACCGTGACGGTGCAGAACACGAAGCGCGAGGCCACCCTCGGCGCGACCGTGACCGACTACCTCCCGGCCGGGATCGAGTACCTCGGGGACGGCACGACCGTCGACAACTCGACTCCCGGTGGCGAGTACACCACGGCGCCGCGTCTCGCCGGTGGCGCGATCGACGGTGAGACCGTCGAGACCGTGCAGCTCACCGAGGCGCAGGCGCAGGCGCTGCACCTCCCGGGCGCGGGCGTGTACACCAAGGTCACCTGGCAGATCGGCGACCTCGCGGCGAACGAGACGCGTACCCTCCAGTACCGCGCCGTCGTCCCGCTGTTCGCCAACGCGGCCTGGGCGGAGGGCACGGCCCCCTCCGCCGAGAGCGGCGCCCAGGCGGCCAACCTCGACAACAACACCGGTGCGTCCACCCGCCACGGTGCGACGGATGCCCCGGCCACAGCACAGACGTTCCGCAACGTCGCGTCGGTCGTCGGCACCTACCAGGGCCCGGTCTTCGGCGGTGACGAGTCGCTGCGTGCGAGCTCCGACGACGATGACGAGATCATCGAGGCCGTCGACGTGCGCGTCCTCAAGAGCGTCGACACGAGCGGACTGTTCACGACCGGCTCGGTGGCGGTCTACTCGATGCAGGTCGACGTCAGCGAGTACGTCGACGCGAGCGACATCGTCCTCACCGATGTGATCCCGAACGGTCTCTGCCCCGCGCTTCCCGCGGGCGCGACCGCCGCGACGCTGATGATCGACGGCGCGACCGTCACCTCCGAGCGCTGGAACTCCGAGATCCCCGGCGAGGCTTGCAACTACCCGACCACCGCGAGCGGAGCCGTGCTCTCCGACGAGCTGACGGTCGTCTCGATCGACTACGACAGCGCCGCCGGCACGTTCACCGTGGTGTTCTCGGCCGACGATCTCCTCGCCGGCGAGTCGATGACCGGGCGCTACTCGGTGATGCAGCGCCCCAACTACAGCGGCCCCAGCGGCGGCACGAGCTCGGGTGACAGCTTCGTCAACCGTGTCACCGTGACGGCGCAGACCGATCCGATCGACGCGATCGCGAACGATCCGAACCTCAGCGATCGCGTCGGCGGTGCCCTGCTCATTTCCGACGACTCCGCGGCGATCATCACGTCGGGCCTCACGGGGCTCACGAAGACGGTGCTCGAGCGCGGCAACGACCTCACCACCGACCCTGAGGCGTGGGTGAAGGATGCCGTCCAGCCCTTCTCTCCCGGCGACTCGGTCTGGTACCGCATCCAGGTCCCCTTCGCGACGGGCATCGACACTCGCAACCCTGAGCTCGTCGACTACCTCCCCGAGGGCATCGAGCTGCAGGAGGTCCGCTACGCGTACACGGGATTCCCCGAGGGGGCGTCGTCGACGACCCCGGTGGCATACGGCGCGCCGGGATTCCCGACCGACTACATCCCGAACCCGGTGACGACCGAGTCGTCGCTCACGTGGGAGTTCGGCTCGCGCAACCGCGGAGCGAGCGAGCACCGCTTCATGCCCGCCGGCAGCACCGTGACCGTGTACATCCGCGGCGAGGTGCAGGCGCAGTCCGCCTCGCGTGAAGAGGTCGACAGCCCGAAGAACCAGGCGAAGTACCAGCAGGTGAACGTCAACGGCGAGATCTCGTTCCGCCGCGACGACGCGGGTATCGACCTCGACTGGGGATCGACGCTCACCAAGGGCATCGCCGCGATCGACGGTGTCGCCACCGCTGACGGCTCGCGCTTCGGCGCCCGCACCGAGACGGCTCAGGTCGTGCAGGGCCAGGAGGTCGAGTACCGCATCGACGTCACCGCGCCGCAGAACTCGACCACCGACTACGTCGTGTGGGACGTGCTCCCCGCCGGGGTGAAGAAAGCGGATGTCGGCGACTTCACCGCCGCGATCCACGCCGGCGGCGCCGAGACGCCGGCGGCGGACGTCACCGCGGTCGCCTACGACAGCGGAGAACTGCCGAACGGGATCGCTCTGACGCCCGCCTACACCGGCCGCTCGGTGATCGTCTGGACGGTCGGCGCATCGGTGCCCGGCACCAGCCCCGCGACGACCGGAGAGAACGCCGCCCCTGAGGTCGTGCGCGGTCTCTCGCTCGGCTACACGCTCACGGTTCCCGCGGGCGTCGCGAACGGCGGGGCCGCCGCTCAGCTCACGCAGAGCTACCTGAACACGGCCGGCATCGTCAGCTACGCGATCGAGAACACGCCCTCGACCACGACCACCGTCGTTCCGCAGGCGGATGCCGGTGGACAGCAGCTCACGAACCGCACCCCGCAGACCGGTGAGGTCGCGGCATCCGACGTCGACACCGTCGACATCGCCGAGGTGCACCTGCCGGAGGTGACGGTCGCCAAGAAGCTCGTCTCTACCGAGGTCGGTCCGACGACCGGTACCCCGTTCGGTCAGACGGACCTCGGCGCATCGACACGTAACTCGGCCTCGCAGATCGTGCAGGGCGAGTACGCCACCTTCGAGTATTCGATGACGATCCCGGCCCGCACGTCGATCCGCTCCGCCGTGCTCTCCGACAACGGTGCCCTCCGCACCGGTGGCGCGAGCATCACGTACCAGTACGTTCCGGGCAGCGCGAAGTTCTTCGGCCCGTCGGGCGACGAGATCGAGACGGCTGACGAGGCGGACGGCTTCCGCACGGCCGAGACCTCGGGTGCCGCGCACGGTGTCCTGACCTTCCCGAGCACCTACACGAACGAAACGGCGACGGCGCAGACGTTCCGCGTGCAGGTGTCCGTGTGGGTGAAGGACCGAGACGCGAACACCGCCAATACGACCCAGCCGCAGATCGCGAACGGAACGCAGCTCACGAACACGGCGACGCTGACCTTCGTCGACCCGAACAGCTCGAACGCGAACGCGCGACTCTCGCGCACCGCCAACGCCCAGGTGCAGTTCATCGAACCCGCTCCCAAGCTCACGAAGACGGCGTCCTCGGCGACGGTCGCCGCAGACGGCACGGTGACCTACACGCTGCGCGCGGAGAACGGCGCGAACCGGGTGTCCTTCTACGACTCCGTCGTACTCGACTGCGTCCCGACGGAGATCACTCCGAGTGCGCTCACGCCCGCGGTCGGCACGGCACGCATCATCGGCGACTGCGCGATCGGCGCGGGCAACGTCATACAGCAGGGAACCGGCCCGGGCACGCTCATCGAGTGGACCATCCCGGTCATCAACGGCACCGGACCTACCGGGGCCCCCACGCTGACCTACACCGGAACGGTCGAGACGCAGGCCGGTGGCGGATCGTCGTTCGTCAACCGCGCCGAGCTCAAGGGATACACGCTCCCGCTCGCCGTCGGCGACGACACCGACACCTCCGACCGTCGCGGCACGGTCGCGGCGACCAGCGCCGTGACGGTGCGCATGCCCGAGGCATCCATCCTGAAGACCGTGGATCGCCCGTCCGCTCCCGTCGGGTCTGTGGTCACGTACACGTTGACGACCACGCTGCCGGCCAGCACGAACTTCTACGACGCCGTGCTGACCGACGCGTTGCCCGCCGGAGTGGAGTACCTCCCGGACGGTGCACGCACCGAGACGGCGAACTGGGCGAGCGACCCGAACGTCCCGAACATCGGCGCTCCGACCCTGAACGACGGCAAGCTGACGTGGAGCATCGGTCCGGACGACATCCTCGCGTGGAGCGAGACTCGCACGATTACCGTGACGTTCCAGGCGCGAATCACCGACTCCGTTGCGGCGAAGTCCGTCCGCAACTCCGGCACGTTCGCATGGAGCGCCGTGAATGGCTCGACCGCGCCGGGCGACCGTAAGACACCGACGTCGACCGTCGACGTCACCCTCCTCAATCCGGAGGTGACGGTGGCGAAGTCCGTCAAGCGCACCAGCGCGGAGGACGCGACCTACGCGACGTCGAAGAACGGCAACCCCGACCAGTCGTTCACCTACCGGGTGACCGCCACGAACAGCGGCACGTCCTCGGCCTACGGCACGGTCGTCGAGGACGTCGTCCCCGTCGGCGTGCGTGTCGACACGCGTCAGGCCGCTCTCTCCGGCTCCGGATTCTCGTTCTCGAACCGCGCGGACATCGAAGCTGGGCGGGGAGGTACGATCCGCTGGACCATTGCGGAATCGATCGGCAACAGCGGAGACAACAGCCGCGAGCTCGTCTACATCGGCACGTTCGCGACTGCGGACGGCCTCCGTGAAAGCGGCTACAAGAACACCGCTCGCGTCGTGGAGTACACCTCGGCGCCGACGGGCGGCTGGACATACGTGCCGGGTACCGGACGTGTGCCAGGCGGGACCGCCAACATCGCGGCATCGACGAGTGACGCGACCATCACGCCCATGTTCCCGCGCATCGAACTCGAGAAGCGTGCGAGCAACGGCTCGCAGGCCTTCGTGGGCGAGGCGTTCGGATGGACGCTGCAGGCCCGCAACGTCGGAACGGGCGCGGCTCAGACCGTCACGTTGACCGACACGCTGCCGATGAACTGGCGGTACGACGAGTCCGTCGCGCCCCAGGTGTCCATCGACGGCAAGATCGTCACCGGACGCGACGAACTCGCGATCAGCGAGGAGGGCGGACGCCAGGTGCTCACCTGGACGATCGGATCCTCCACCGGTGCGGCGCTGCTTCCCGGCAACGCTGCGACCGAGGGGCAGCGCACGCTGCTCGTCGAGTTCTCCGCGAAGCCGCTGGCCGACGCCGTCGTCACGGCGGGGGCCGGTCTCTCGGTGAACCACGTCAACACACTCACGGGCTCGGCCACCGACACGTCGGGCGTCACCCGTAACGCGAACGGTCTGTACGTCGACACCGCCGCCCAGGCGAACGCCCAGATCGCCCGCGCCGACCTGAAGATCGTCAAGCAGGCGATCGGCGGAGACGCGCAGGGCGCCTGGACGGCCGGGGACACGGTCCGCGGCGGATACACGCAGCCGCAGTGGCGCATCACGGTCACCAACCAGGGACCGGATGCCGCGAACGGGCCGTTCCGTGTGACGGATGACACCGACCTCCCGGACGGCGTGACCACCGGGGCGTTCACGGCGCGCTACTACACCGGTGCTGCGGACACCGTGGGCACCGCGCTCAGCCTCGCGGGGACGGGCACGGCATCCGACCCGTTCGTCGTCGGCACCACCGGCACCACGCTGAAGTCCGACGGCACCGACCGGATCGTCCTGGTCGCGAACGTCGCGATCCAGGCGCCGGCCACCGGCACGGCCGAGAACACGGCCGCGGTCACGGGACGCACGTACGAGCTGCCGGCCGACATCGCGAAGGACAACGAGGCCACCGCCACGAAGCCCATCTCGAGCGCCGCCGACCTCGCGATCGAGAAGACGGTGAACACCGCCGAGGTGACTGCCGGACGCTCGATCACGTGGAGCATCCGGGTGCGCAACAACGGGCCTTCGGTCTCGGCGTCGACGACGGACGAGAAGATCACCGTCACCGACACGATCCCGGAGGGGATCACCGGCGTGCTCGACCCGTCGGCCGGACTCACCGCGTGGACCGCCTCGGCATCCGACGGCTGGCCCGCCATGGCCGGTGACACGATCACCTGGACCTTCACTGGTACTCAGCTGGCCGTCGGGCCCGCGCAGGACCTGTCGTTGACCGGTACCGTGCTCGCGTCGTGGACGCCCGACGACGGCGACATCACCAACACCGCGACCGTCGCCCCGGGCGCGACCACCGACCCGACGGAGAGCAACAACTCCGACGAGGTCACCGTCTCCCCGGGGGACGCGACCACCCTCGCCATCACCAAGACCCGCGTCGTGAACGACGGCGGCGTCTGGAAGGATGCCGCGCAGTTCGGCGGGCCGCTGCCCGACGTCGTCGCCGGTGAGACGATCAGCTACCGCGTCGTCGTCACGAACAACGGACCGGCGGATGCCCGCGACGTCAGCGTCGAGGACGAGGTGCCGAGCATGCTCTCGTTCTCGTCCGTGGCGGATGAGAAGGGGACCTGGACCCGCGTGGCGGGTCCCGGCAGCCACGACACGTTCACCGTCGACGGCACCGTGCCGGCGGCGTCGGGCGACAACACCCGTGCGTTCGTCGTGACCTACACCGTCGATGCCTCCCTGGAGCCGGCCTCGGTGGTCGAGAACTGGGCGGCCGCGTCGGCCACCAACGCGACCAACGAGCCGCGCGACGGCGACACGACGGACTCCGATCGTGTGGCGGATCTCTCGATCCTCAAGCAGTCGCTGGATGCCGAGGGCGTCGCCGTCGCCGCGGGGGAGACCCCGGAGGTGACCGCGGGTACGCAGACGCGATTCCTGCTCACGGTCACGAACGAGGGACCGAGCTACTCGAGCGCGCCCATCTCGATCGCCGATCGGCTTCCGGCAGGACTCACGTACGTCTCGTCGACGATCTCGGTCGCGGGCGCCGAAGCATCCGCTGCCGCTCCCGAGGTCTCGGAGAACGGTCGCTCGATCGTCTGGACGGCGCTGGCCGACGATGAGACCCTCGAGGTCGGATCGACCGTCGTGATCGTCGTCACGGCCGACGTGGCGGCGGACGTCCGTCCGCAGACACTGGTCAACGAGGCCGACGTGACGGGTCCCGACGACTTCGACCCCGCGAACAACCACAGCGAGGCCGATGTCGACATCGTCACGCTCGCCGAGATGACGGTGCAGAAGGACGTCGTCGAAGGCCCGTGGATCGCGGGCACCGAGGTCGAGTACACGATCACGGTCGACAACGAGGGCCCGTCCGTCGCGGACGCCTTCCTCACCGACGTGCTCCCGGCCGGCCTCACCCCGGTCTCGATCACGGGTGAGGGCTGGACGTGCGATCCCGCAGCCCAGACCTGCAACCGCACCGGGCACCCGCTGGGGGAGAGCACGATCACGGTCGTCGCCCTCGTCGAGTCGAACGTGCCCACCGGCACCGAGCTGACCAACACGGCGAATCTGTCGTGGACCGACAGCCGGAGCACGTCGCCGCACTCCGACAGCGACGATGCCGTGATCGACGTCACCACGGATGCCGACCTCGGCCTCGTCAAGACCGCTGTCGATGCCGAGGGCGCCGAGATCACCTCCGCCGTCGCGGGGGAGAGCGTGCGCTACCGTCTCGAGGCCGAGAACTTCGGTCCGAGCGATGCGATCGGCCCGATCACGGTCACGGACGCGCTGCCCGCCGGCATTCGCTTCATCGGGCTCACCGGTGACGCCGTCGAGACGTGGTCCGCGCAGGCCGACGAGGTCGACCCGCAGACCGTGACCTTCACCCTCCTGCCGGAGGACGCGGGTCTCGTCACGGGTGCGGCCGCGCCGGCGATCGAGTTCGAGGCCGCCGTCGACCCGACGGTGGCGCACGACACGGTGCTCACCAACACGGCCGTCGTGTCGTCGGGCACCCCCGACTCGAACCCCGAGAACGACGGTGACACGGCCGATCTCACGATCGTCCGCGAGGCGGACCTCTCGATCACGAAGACCCACGATGCCGCATCCGTGCGCATCGGCGATGAGCTCGCCTTCGCGCTCGAGGTCCGCAACGCCGGTCCCTCGGAGGCGACCGGAGTCGTCGTGATCGACGTCGTGCCCGCCGGGCTCGAGGTCGTCACCATCGCGGGCGACGAGGTGGGTACCGACTGGTCGATCGAGAGCGTCGAACCGGTCGATCCGGAGGACGCGTCGGCCGGGACCCGCGTGGTCGCGCGCTACGCGCTGCCCCTCGCCCCGGGGGAGACGGCATCCGTTCTGAGCGTCAACACCCGTGTGCTCGTCGCCGCGTACTCCGAGGTCGTGAACGTGGCGGACGTCTCCGCCATCGAGATCACGGAGGAGCACCCCGACCGCACCCCCGACGACAACCGCGCGTCGGATGCCGTCACGGTGCCGCCGATGTCGACCCTGGTCGTCAGCAAGACGGCGGTCGGCGAGTTCCAGGTGGGCAAGGCCGGGGCGTACGAGATCGTCGTGCGCAACGACGGTCCGACCGCCGACCCGGGTCCGATCACGGTGACGGACGTTCTTCCCGCAGGGTTGTCGTTCGCGTCGTCGCCGGACGACGGCGTGCAGGTCGACGGTCAGGTCGTGACCTGGACGGTGGAGAGCGGTCTCGCGGTCGACGAGAAGATCACTCTGTCGCTGCGGGTGGACATCGGCGAAGCCGCGTACCCGTCGGTCACTAACGTCGTCATGGTCGGCTCTCCCAGCGAGCAGACCGAGGATGCCGTGCTGACCGACGACGCCACGGTCGACGTGAAGGCGGCCGATCCGCTCGCCACCACCGGTGCCGAGAGGGCTTGGGGTCTGTTCGCCCTCGCCCTGCTGATGATGGTGTCGGGAGGACTGTTCGTCGCTGCGCGTCGACGCTCTTCCGCCGGCGCGTCCGTCCATGCAGAATGAGGGTGCCCGGAATCGATCCGAGGCACATGAACAGTAGGGGACGCACATGGGTATCGAAGACGCCGTCAACAAGGGCAAGGACTTCGTCGAGCAGAACAAGGACAAGATCGCCGAGGCCGTGAAGAGCGAGCAGGCCGAGGACATCAGCGACAAGGTTCTCGACGGCGTCGCCGATTTCGCCAAGAAGATCGCTCCCGCAGCGTCCGAGAAGATCGACGAGATCCGCGACGCGGCCGACAAGCAGATCGGCAACGAGTAGTCCGACGCACAGGCAGTCCATCGCGCAGAGGGCGGTGATCTCCGGGAGGAGGTCGCCGCCCTCCGTCGTGCGCTGCGATCTTCCGGCGGATGCTCGCGCTGGAGCACGCGGATGCGTAGACTGCAGGAGACCGCACTGGGGATAGGGCGGTCGGGGAGCCCGGAGGGGTCCGGACTCCCGAAGCACGCGGCTCGTCCGCGTCCAACTGGGGAATGCGATCTTGGGGATCATCTTGCGACGCGCGCACTCGTTGCGCGCCTCCGTCACCCCGCCTGCGCGGCGGCGTCATCGCCGTGCCCTCGATCGAGGATCTCGGCGTCCCTTCACGCCGGATTCCTCGCGTTCGGTGTGCCCCCTCGCACTGAACGCCCTCCCCGAACGGGGCGAGGCATGGGGATGCCTCGCCCCGTTCTCACCCCGCGGCCGAGGTCTCGCCGGCGGCGCGACACGCCCGGGTTTGCGCAAGTGAAATCCCCCGTGGCAGAATAGACAGGTTCGACATTTCGGTGCGCTCTGCGTGCGCCGAATCACCACCAGGGCAGTGCATAGACGGTGTCTCCTCAGAGGGATGCAGGGTTCTAGGCCGCGGGTGGCAGGACAACACAACCCCGACACCTTCCTTTCGAGGTCTTCGCCGTGCGCGGCGGAGGTCGGGATGACAGCAGAACAGTGGTGCGCAGATCGACTCCCCGGAGTCGTTCGAGTGCCGAGGCGTGAACAGCGCCGACGCGCGTCCAATGCCCCTGAGCCACCGGGTTCAGGCCGGTAAGACGCTTAAAGAGAGTGAGCAGACAATGGCGGGACAGAAAATCCGCATTCGCCTGAAGTCGTATGACCACGAGGTCATCGACTCGTCGGCACGCAAGATCGTCGACACCGTGACCCGTGCGGGCGCGACCGTCGTCGGCCCCGTGCCGCTTCCGACCGAGAAGAACGTCGTGTGCGTCATCCGGTCGCCCCACAAGTACAAGGACAGCCGCGAGCACTTCGAGATGCGCACCCACAAGCGTCTGATCGACATCGTCGACCCGACGCCCAAGGCCGTCGACTCGCTGATGCGTCTCGACCTCCCGGCCGATGTCAACATCGAGATCAAGCTCTGAGGTTCGACATGGCTGACATCAACGCAAAGATTTCCAAGGGCATGCTCGGCACGAAGCTCGGCATGACCCAGGTGTGGAACGAGAACGGCAAGCTCGTTCCCGTCACCGTCATCGAGCTCGCACCGAACGTGGTCACCCAGGTTCGTACCCCCGAGAAGGACGGCTACAACGCCGTGCAGATCGCGTACGGCCAGATCGACCCCCGCAAGGTGAACAAGCCCCTCACGGCTCACTTCGAGGCCGCCGGCGTCACGCCGCGCCGCCACGTCACCGAGATCCGCACCGCGGATGCTGCTGACTACTCACTCGGTCAGGAGCTCACGGTCGACGGCACCTTCGAAGCCGGCCAGCTCGTCGACGTCGTCGGCACGAGCAAGGGCAAGGGCTTCGCCGGTGTCATGAAGCGTCACAACTTCAAGGGCGTCTCGGCATCGCACGGTGCACACCGCAACCACCGCAAGCCCGGCTCCATCGGCGCATCGTCGACCCCGAGCCGCGTCTTCAAGGGCATGCGCATGGCCGGCCGTATGGGTGGCGAGCGCGTGACCGTCCTCAACCTCACGGTGCACGCCATCGACATCGAGAAGGGCCTGATGCTCGTCAAGGGCGCTGTCCCCGGTGCTCGTGGCCGCATCGTCTACGTCCGCAACGCAGTGAAGGGTGCCTGATCATGGCTGACTCGACTCTCGCGCTCGACGTCCTCAAGGCAGACGGCAAGAAGGCAGGCTCGGTCGAGCTTCCCGCCGCGCTGTTCGACGTCAAGACGAACATTCCGCTGATCCACCAGGTCGTCGTCGCGCAGCTCGCGGCGGCTCGCCAGGGAACCCACTCGACCAAGCGTCGTGGTGAGGTCTCCGGTGCCGGCCGCAAGCCCTTCAAGCAGAAGGGCACGGGTAACGCCCGTCAGGGTTCCATCCGCGCGCCGCACATGACCGGTGGTGGCATCGTGCACGGCCCCAAGCCGCGCGACTACTCGCAGCGCACGCCCAAGAAGATGATCGCCGCCGCCCTCCTGGGTGCGCTCAGCGACCGCTTCCGCGGCGACCGCCTCCACGCGATCGACACCTTCGGCACCGAGGGCGCGCCGTCGACCAAGGCAGCCGCAGGCTTCCTCGGTCAGGTCGCCTCGTCGAAGAACGTGCTGGTCGTCATCGAGCGCGGCGATGAGCTCGCGCTCAAGAGCCTGCGCAACCTCGGTCACGTGCACCTGCTGTCGTTCGACCAGCTCAACGCCTACGACGTGCTCGTCTCCGACGACATCGTCTTCACCCAGGCCGCGCTCGAAGGCTTCATCGCCTCCAAGTCCGGCGCCAACCAGGAGGTCTCCGCATGAGCGAGCAGGCATCTGTTCTCCAGACGGCCCTGAACAAGGACCCGCGCGACATCATCCTGAAGCCGGTCGTGTCCGAGAAGAGCTACGGCCTGATCGATGAGGGCAAGTACACCTTCCTCGTCGACCCGCGCGCTTCGAAGACCGAGATCAAGCTCGCCATCGAGAAGATCTTCGGCGTCAAGGTCGCGTCCGTCAACACGCTCAACCGCGCCGGCAAGGCCCGTCGCACCCGCTTCGGCACCGGCAAGCGCAAGGACACCAAGCGCGCCATCGTGACCCTGAAGTCGGGCACCATCGACATCTTCACGGCAATCGGCTGATCCGGGGGATAAGGACAATCATGGCAATTCGCAAGTACAAGCCCACGACCCCGGGCCGTCGCGGCTCGTCGGTGGCTGACTTCGCCGAGATCACCCGATCGACGCCGGAGAAGTCGCTGCTGCGCCCGCTCTCGAAGACCGGTGGTCGCAACAACCAGGGACGCATCACGACCCGTCACATCGGTGGTGGCCACAAGCGCCAGTACCGCGTCATCGACTTCCGTCGCAATGACAAGGACGGCGTGAACGCCAAGGTCGCTCACATCGAGTACGACCCCAACCGCACGGCGCGCATCGCGCTGCTGCACTACTTCGACGGTGAGAAGCGCTACATCCTCGCTCCGGCGAAGCTGAAGCAGGGCGACATCGTCGAGTCCGGCGCGGGTGCCGACATCAAGCCGGGAAACAACCTCCCGCTGAAGAACATCCCGACGGGTACCGTCATCCACGCGATCGAGCTCCGCCCCGGCGGCGGCGCGAAGATGGCACGTTCGGCCGGAGCATCCGTCCGTCTCGTCGCCAAGGACGGCCCCTACGCCCAGCTGCGTCTGCCCTCGGGCGAGATCCGCAACGTCGATGCGCGCTGCCGCGCGACCATCGGCGAGGTCGGCAACGCCGAGCAGTCGAACATCAACTGGGGTAAGGCCGGCCGTATGCGCTGGAAGGGCGTCCGCCCGACCGTGCGTGGTGTCGCCATGAACCCGGTCGACCACCCGCACGGTGGTGGTGAGGGTAAGACCTCCGGTGGTCGTCACCCGGTCTCCCCGTGGGGTCAGGCCGAGGGTCGCACCCGTCACGCCAACAAGGAAAGCGACAAGTACATCGTGCGTCGTCGCAACGCCGGCAAGAAGCGCAAGTAGGAGTAAGAGAAGATGCCTCGCAGTCTTAAGAAGGGCCCCTTCGTCGACGAGCACCTGCTTCGCAAGGTGGTCGTGCAGAACGAAGCCGGCACGAAGAACGTCATCAAGACCTGGTCCCGCCGGTCCATGATCATCCCGGCCATGCTGGGTCACACGATCGCGGTCCACGACGGTCGCAAGCACATCCCTGTGTTCGTGTCCGAGACCATGGTCGGTCACAAGCTGGGCGAGTTCGCGCCCACCCGCACCTTCCGCGGCCACGAGAAGGACGACAAGAAGGGGCGGCGCCGCTAATGGTCGAATCGATCGCACGCGTGAAGCACATCCGCGTGACCCCGCAGAAGGCTCGTCGTGTCGTCGCGCTCATCAAGGGCAAGCAGGCCCAGGAAGCTCTCGCGATCCTCAAGTTCGCACAGCAGAGCGCCAGTGAGCCGATCTACAAGCTTGTCGCGTCGGCCATGGCCAACGCGCAGGTGAAGGCGGATCGCGACGGCGAGTACCTCGACGAGCAGGACCTGTACGTGGCCAACGCGTACGTCGACGAGGGCACGACGCTCAAGCGTTTCCAGCCCCGTGCACAGGGTCGGGCTTTCCAGATCAAGAAGCGCACGAGCCACATCACGGTCGTGCTCTCGACGCCGGAGGCGGCTGCGCCCGCTGCCGGTGACAGCAACAAGAAGGCGAGCAAGTAATGGGACAGAAGGTAAACCCGTACGGCTTCCGTCTCGGCATCACCACGGACCACGTGTCGCGCTGGTTCTCGGACTCGACGAAGCCGGGTCAGCGTTACGCCGACTACGTCGCCGAGGACATCAAGATCCGCAACCTGCTGAAGACGCAGCTCGACCGCGCCGGTGTCTCGAACATCGAGATCGAGCGCACCCGTGACCGCGTCCGCGTCGACATCCACACCGCCCGTCCGGGCATCGTGATCGGTCGTCGTGGCGCCGAGGCCGAGCGCATCCGTGGCGACCTCGAGAAGCTCTCGGGCAAGCAGATCCAGCTGAACATCCTCGAGGTCAAGAACCCCGAGGCCGACGCTCAGCTCGTCGCTCAGGGCATCGCCGAGCAGCTCTCCGCACGTGTGGCCTTCCGCCGCGCGATGCGCAAGGGCCTGCAGGGCGCCCAGCGCGCCGGCGCCAAGGGCATCCGGATCCAGGTCTCGGGCCGTCTCGGCGGCGCCGAGATGAGCCGGTCGGAGTTCTACCGCGAGGGTCGTGTGCCGCTGCACACGCTCCGCGCGAACATCGACTACGGCTTCTACGAGGCCAAGACCACCTTCGGCCGCATCGGCGTCAAGGTCTGGATCTACAAGGGCGACCTGACGGCGAAGGAGCTCGCTCGCGAGCAGGCCAACGCACCCAAGGCTCGTCGTGACGACCGTGGTGGCGACCGCCGCCGTGCCCCGCGCAACGAGGCACCTGTTGCAGAAGGAGCGTCCGCCTGATGCTTATTCCCCGTAAGGTCAAGTTCCGCAAGCAGCACCACCCGGGTCGCTCGGGTCAGGCCACCGGTGGCACGAAGGTCTCCTTCGGCGAGTTCGGTATCCAGGCCCTCACCCCCGCTTACGTGACGAACCGTCAGATCGAGTCCGCTCGTATCGCGATGACCCGTCACATCAAGCGTGGTGGAAAGGTGTGGATCAACATCTACCCCGACCGTCCGCTCACGAAGAAGCCTGCCGAGACCCGCATGGGTTCCGGTAAGGGTTCGCCCGAGTGGTGGGTCGCCAACGTCAAGCCGGGTCGCGTCCTCTTCGAGGTCGCCGGTGTCGACGAGCAGCTCGCCCGTGAGGCACTCACGCGAGCCATTCACAAGCTGCCGCTGAAGGCACGCATCATCAAGCGCGAGGAGGGCGACGCGTAATGGCGATCGGCACCAAGGAGCTCGCTCCGGCAGAGCTCGACACGTTCGAAGACCAGCGCCTCGTTGAGGAGCTGCGCAAGGCCAAGGAGGAGCTGTTCAACCTCCGTTTCCAGTCGGCCACCGGCCAGCTGGAGAGCCACGGCCGCATCCGCGCCGTCAAGCGCGACATCGCGCGCCTCTACACCGTGATCCGCGAGCGCGAGCTGGGCATCCGTGCGACGCCCGCTCCGGTCGAGGCTCCGGCCAAGAAGGCGTCCAAGTCGAAGGCGAAGAAGGCGGATGCCGCCGACGACGCCGTGAAGGAAGAGGCTGAGTGATGGCCACCAAGAAGGAAGCCGCCGTCGAGGCTGAGCACGCCGCTCACGACGTGCGCGATGCGGATGCCCGTGGGTACCGCAAGGCGCGTCGTGGCTACGTCGTCAGCGACAAGATGGACAAGACCATCGTGGTCGAGGTCGAGGACCGCGTGAAGCACCCGCTTTACGGCAAGGTCATCCGCCGCACCTCGAAGGTCAAGGCGCACGATGAGGCGAACACCGCCGGCATCGGCGACCTGGTCCTGATCAACGAGACCCGCCCGCTCAGCGCCACGAAGCGCTGGCGTCTGGTGGAGATTCTGGAGAAGGCCAAGTGATTCAGCAGGAGTCCCGCCTCAAGGTCGCCGACAACACCGGCGCCAAGGAGCTGCTCACGATCCGCGTGCTCGGTGGCTCGAAGCGCCGTTACGCCGGCGTGGGCGACACCATCGTCGCGACGGTCAAGGACGCGATCCCGGGCGGCAACGTCAAGAAGGGCGACGTCGTCAAGGCGGTCATCGTCCGCACCGTCAAGTCCACGCGCCGTCCCGACGGCTCGTACATCAAGTTCGACGAGAACGCCGCCGTCATCCTGAAGAACGACGGGGAGCCCCGCGGCACCCGTATCTTCGGACCGGTCGGCCGTGAGCTTCGTGACAAGAAGTTCATGAAGATCGTCTCGCTGGCGCCGGAGGTTATCTAAGTCATGGCGAAGATCAAGAAGGGTGACCTCGTTCAGGTCATCACGGGCGCCAAGCCCGAGCGCGGCGGAGACCGCGGCAAGCAGGGCAAGGTCCTCGAGATCCTTGCCGAGCGCAACCGCGTCATCGTCGAGGGCGTGAACTACGTCACCAAGCACACCCGCGTCGGCCAGACGCAGCGTGGCACCAAGACCGGTGGCCTCGAGACCGTCGAGGCTCCCATCCACATCTCGAACGTCGCACTCGTCGACCCCTCGACCAAGAAGCCGACCAAGGTCGGCCACCGGGTCGAGGAGCAGACCAAGGACGGCGTCAAGCGCACCGTCCGCGTGCGGTTCGCGAAGAAGTCAGGTAAGGACCTCTGATGGCAACCGAGACTGCCGTGGAGGCTGGCAAGATCCAGCCCCGCCTGAAGCAGAAGTACAACGCCGAGATCAAGAAGGCTCTGCAGGACGAGTTCGGCTACGCCAACGTCATGCAGATCCCCGGACTGGTCAAGGTCGTCGTGAACACCGGTGTCGGCGAGGCAGCTCGCGACAGCAAGGTGATCGACGGCGCGGTCGACGATCTCACCAAGATCACCGGCCAGAAGCCGATCGTCACGAAGGCCCGCAAGTCCATCGCGCAGTTCAAGCTGCGCGAGGGTCAGGCCATCGGCGCGCACGTCACCCTCCGCGGTGACCGCGCGTGGGAGTTCGTGGACCGCCTCGTCTCGCTCGCACTGCCCCGTATCCGCGACTTCCGCGGTCTCTCGGCCAAGCAGTTCGACGGCAACGGCAACTACACCTTCGGTCTCCAGGAGCAGAGCGTGTTCCACGAGATCGATCAGGACAAGATCGACCGGGTTCGCGGTTTCGACATCACCGTCGTCACCACCGCGAAGACGGATGACGAGGGTCGGGCACTCCTCCGCCACCTCGGCTTCCCGTTCCGCTCGGACGACGCACAGGCGTAACACTCTCGGCGGGCTCAGTGGTCATGTGTCACTGAGCCCGTCGATGTGTGCGTACAATTGAAGATTGCGTGTCATCGCAGGCCGTCTGTCGTGTAACGGCAGCCGGAACCTCATGAACAAAGGAAAACAACAATGACAATGACAGACCCGGTCGCAGATCTGCTGACCCGTCTGCGTAACGCGAACTCGGCGCACCACGATTCCGTGACCCTGCCGTCGAGCAAGCTCAAGACGCACATCGCCGAGATCCTCCAGCAGGAGGGTTACATCTCCGCTTGGGAGACCTCGGACGCCCGCGTGGGTCAGAACCTCACGCTCACGCTGAAGTACGGCCCGAACCGCGAGCGGTCGATCGCCGGCATCAAGCGCGTGTCGAAGCCCGGCCTCCGCGTTTACGCGAAGTCCACCGAGCTCCCGCGCGTCCTCGGCGGCCTCGGCGTGGCCATCCTGTCCACCTCCTCCGGTCTCCTCACGGACCGTCAGGCAGAGCAGAAGGGCGTGGGCGGAGAAGTTCTCGCCTACGTGTGGTAATTCGAAATGTCGCGTATTGGACGACTTCCCATCGACGTTCCCGCGGGCGTGACCGTTTCGGTCACCGGCCGCGAGGTCGCGGTGAAGGGCCCCAAGGGTGAGCTCACCCTCACGGTGGCCAGCCCCATCGAGGTCGCGGTCGAGGAGAACCAGGTTCTGGTCACCCGTCCCGACGACGAGCGCGAGTCGCGGTCGCTTCACGGCCTGACCCGCACGCTCATCAACAACAACATCATCGGCGTGACCCAGGGCTACACCAAGGGTCTCGAGGTCGTCGGTACCGGTTACCGCGTGCAGCAGAAGGGCGGCTCGGTCGAGTTCGCACTCGGCTTCTCGCACCCGGTCCTGATCGACCCGCCGGCGGGGATCACGCTCACGGTCGAGGGCACGAACAAGCTCACCGTCAGCGGTATCGACAAGCAGGCTGTCGGTGAGGCAGCTGCGAACATCCGCAAGATCCGTAAGCCCGAGCCCTACAAGGGCAAGGGCGTCCGCTACGCCGGCGAGAACGTGCGTCGCAAGGCCGGAAAGAGTGGTAAGTAACCATGGCTCTCAAGTCAAAGTCCGACGCCCGCGCGCGTCGCCACGCCCGCCTTCGCAAGAAGGTCGTCGGCACCGAGGCGCGTCCGCGCCTCGTCGTCAACCGTTCGGCCCGCCACGTCTTCGTCCAGCTGGTCGACGACAGCAAGGGTCACACCGTCGCGTCGGCATCGACGCTCGAGACCGACCTGCGCGGCTTCGAGGGTGACAAGACCGCCAAGGCCCGCAAGGTCGGCGAGCTCGTCGCCGAGCGCGCGAAGGCCGCCGGCGTTTCCGAGGCAGTGTTCGACCGTGGCGGCAACCGCTACGCCGGTCGTGTCGCCGCCATCGCCGATGGCGCCCGCGAAGGGGGTCTGGCACTGTGAGTGACAACAAGGAGAACGAAGTGACCGAAGCGGCTGCTGCCACTTCCGAGACGGCCGCCGGCACCACGCAGGCCGAGCCGACTCGCGACCAGCGCGACGGTCGTCGCGGTGGACGCGGTGACCGCAACCAGGGTGGCCGCGACCGCAACTCGCGCGACCGTGGTGACAACCAGTTCCTGGAGCGCGTCGTCACCATCAACCGTGTCTCGAAGGTCGTGAAGGGTGGTCGTCGCTTCAGCTTCACCGCTCTCGTGGTCGTCGGTGACGGCAACGGTCTGGTGGGCGTCGGCTACGGCAAGGCCCGTGAGGTCCCCCTGGCGATCTCGAAGGGTGTCGAAGAGGCCAAGCGCAACTTCTTCCGCGTTCCGCGCGTCGGCAGCACCATCCCGCACCCCGTGCAGGGTGAGGCTGCGGCCGGTGTCGTGCTGCTGCGTCCTGCTGCCGCCGGTACCGGTGTCATCGCCGGTGGTCCCGTCCGCGCCGTGCTCGAGTGCGCCGGCATCCACGACGTCCTGTCGAAGTCGCTCGGTTCGTCGAACACGATCAACATCGTGCACGCGACCGTCGCCGCCCTGAAGCAGCTCGAGGAGCCCCGTGCGGTCGCCGCGCGTCGTGGCCTCGAGTTCGACCAGGTGGCTCCGGCGCGTCTTGTCCGCGCCGAGGCCGAGGCCATCGCCGCACAGAAGGTAGGTGCCTGATGGCCGCGCGTCTGAAGGTCACGCAGATCAAGTCCAAGGTGAGCGAGAAGCAGAACCAGCGCGACACGCTGCGCAGCCTCGGTCTCAAGCGGATCGGTGACACCACCGTCCGCCCCGACGACGCGCAGACGCGCGGCTACGTCAAGACCGTCGCACACCTCGTCAAGGTTGAGGAGATCGACTAATGGCCGAGAAGAACGAGGCCGTCGAGGCCGAGAAGGCCCCGAAGAAGGCTGCTGCCCCCAAGGCCGCCGCCGAGAAGAAGCCCGCTGCGAAGAAGGCTCCGGCCAAGACCGCTGCGGCCGACGCTAAGGCTGAGGCTCCCGCCAAGAAGCCGGCTGCCAAGAAAGCTGCGCCGAAGGCGGATGCTCCGGCATCGCGTCCCGGCGTGCTGAAGGTGCACCACCTGCGTCCCGTCCCCGGATCCAACACCGCCAAGACTCGCGTCGGCCGTGGTGAGGGCTCGAAGGGTAAGACCGCCGGTCGTGGAACCAAGGGCACGAAGGCTCGCAACACCGTTCGCGTCGGTTTCGAGGGTGGGCAGATGCCGCTGCACATGCGCACCCCGAAGCTGCGCGGGTTCAAGAACCCGTTCCGCGTCGAGTACCAGGTCGTGAACCTGGAGAAGCTCGCCGAGCTCTACCCCCAGGGTGGAGACGTCACCATCAGCGACCTGGTCGCCAAGGGTGCGGTTCGGAAGAACGAGAAGGTCAAGGTTCTCGGAAACGGCGACATCGCCGTGAAGCTCACCGTGGCGGTCGACAAGGTCTCGGGTTCCGCCGAGCAGAAGATCGTGGCTGCGGGCGGTTCCGTCAAGTAACCACACCACAGAAGGGGTCGGAGATTCTCCGGCCCCTTCTGTGCACATGGATGCCGAGAACCCGGATTAGGTTACTCTGGTCTTTCAGCCGCCCATCGGTCGCGGCAACCCCTTTCAGGAGGCACGTTCTTGTTTAGCGCCATCGCGCGGATCTTCCGCACTCCCGACCTGCGTCGGAAGATCGGTTTCACCCTGGCCATCATCGCCATCTACCGGCTCGGCTCCAACGTTCCCGCTCCGTTCGTGAACTTCCCGAACGTCGAGGAGTGCCTCGCGGCCAACAACGGGACCGAGGGTCTCCTCGGACTGGTCAACCTCTTCTCGGGTGGCGCGCTCCTGCAGCTGTCGATCTTCGCGCTGGGCGTCATGCCCTACATCACGGCGACGATCATCACGCAGCTCCTCCGCGTGGTCATCCCGCACTTCGAGGCGCTGCACAAGGAAGGCCAGGCCGGCCAGGCCCGCCTGACCCAGTACACGCGTTACCTCACCATCGCCCTCGCGCTCCTGCAGTCGACGACCCTCGTCACCGTCGCGCGCAGCGGACAGCTCTTCGGCACCACGGATCTCGCGGCCTGCCAGAACCTGCTCACGAACGACGTGTGGTGGGCGCAGCTGCTCATCATCATGGCGATGACCGCCGGTACCGGCCTCATCATGTGGTTCGCCGAGCTCGTCACCGAGCGCGGCGTCGGCAACGGCATGTCGCTCCTCATCTTCACCTCGATCGCCGCGACCTTCCCCGGCGCGATGAGCCTCATCTGGCAGACGAAGGGCTTCGAGGTCTTCCTGCTCGTGCTCCTCGTCGGAATCATCGTCATGGGTCTCGTCGTCTTCGTCGAGCAGTCGCAGCGGCGCATCCCCGTGCAGTACGCCAAGCGCATGGTCGGACGCCGCACCTACGGCGGCACCAACACCTACATCCCGATCAAGGTCAACATGGCCGGTGTCATCCCGGTCATCTTCGCCTCGTCGCTGCTGTACATCCCCGCGCTCATCGCTCAGTTCAACACTCCTCAGGACGGCTCGACGCCGGCCGCGTGGGTCACCTGGATCAGCACGTACTTCACCACGGGCAACCACCCGATCTACATGGCGGCGTACTTCCTGCTCATCATCGGCTTCACCTACTTCTATGTCGCGATCACGTTCAACCCGGTCGAGGTCGCCGACAACATGAAGAAGTACGGCGGCTTCATCCCCGGCATCCGTGCGGGTCGTCCGACCGCCGAGTACCTCGACTACGTCCTCACGCGCATCACGCTGCCCGGCTCGATCTACCTGGGTCTGATCGCCCTGATCCCGCTCATCGCCCTGGCGACGGTCGGCGCCAACCAGAACTTCCCGTTCGGTGGCGCATCGATCCTCATCATCGTCGGTGTCGGTCTCGAGACGGTCAAGCAGATCGACGCTCAGCTGCAGCAGCGTCACTACGAAGGGCTCCTCCGATGACGGCATCCGCACGTCTCCTGATCGTCGGCCCCCAGGGCTCGGGCAAGGGCACGCAGGGCGTGCGCATCGCCGAGACCTTCGGCATCCCGGTCGTGTCGACCGGCGACATCTTCCGCGCCAACATCAAGGGCGGCACCGAGCTCGGTCAGAAGGTCACCGCGATCCTCGACCGCGGCGACCTCGTGCCCGACGAACTCACGGGCGAGATCGTCCGCGACCGTCTGGCGCAGGACGACGCCGCGAACGGCTTCCTCCTCGACGGGTATCCGCGCAACACCGCCCAGGTCGGCCACCTCGAAGAGTTCCTCTCCGGCCGTGGTGAGTCGCTCGACGCCGTGATCCTCCTCGACGTGCCGCGCGACGAGAGCATCTCGCGTCTCAGCCTCCGGGCGATCGAGCAGGGCCGCTCCGACGACACCGAAGAGGCGATCGCGCACCGGCTCGACATCTACGAGCGCGAGACGGCTCCGATCATCGACGTCTACAGCGAGAAGGGCATCGTCGACCGCATCGACGGCGTCGGTTCGCTCGACGAGATCACCGAGCGCATCGTCGCGGCGCTCGACGCCCGCGGTCTGCGCGTCGCCGTCTGAGCGGGTCCGGGATGTTCCGCCGGTCGATCTACAAGTCCCCGGCCCAGCTGCGATCGATGATCGAGCCCGGGCTGATCACGGCGGCGGCGCTCGATGCCGTGCGTCCGCTGATCCGCCCCGGAGTGTCGACGCTCGAGCTCGACGCCGAGGCGAGTCGTGTGATCCTCGCGCGCGGTGCGGAATCGAATTTCCAGCTCGTGCGCGGCTACCATCACACGATCTGCGTCTCGGTGAACGAGCAGGTCGTGCACGGCATCCCCGGCGAGCAGGTTTTGCAGCCCGGTGACATCGTCTCGGTCGACTGCGGTGCGCAGTACCAGGGCTGGAACGGCGACAGCGCGATCACCGTGGTCGTCCCCGACGAGTCGCGTCCCGAGGTGGTCGCGAACCGCGAGGAGCTCTCGCGCGTGACCGAGGGCTCCATGTGGGCCGGCATCGCCGCGATGGCGAGCGCTTCGCATCTCGGCGACCTGGGCGCTGCGATCCAGGGGTACATCGAGGCTCAGGGCCCGTCGGCGGTGTCGGGGGAGACCTACGGCATCCTGCGCGAGTACGTCGGCCACGGCATCGGCCGCAAGATGCACGAGGCGCCGAGCGTCTTCAACTACCGCACGCCCGACCCCGGAGCCGAGGTCAAGCCGGGCCTGGTGCTCGCGATCGAGCCGATGGTCACCGCCGGTGGCGAGGCGACATTCATCGAGGACGACGACTGGACCGTCTCGACCGTCGACGGCTCCGACGGCTCGCACTGGGAGCACAGCGTCGCGGTGCACGACAACGGCATCTGGGTGCTCACCGCCCCCGACGGCGGTGCGGCGGGTCTCGCCCCCTTCGGCGTGACGCCGGTCCCCGTCGCCTGAGAGGCGCCTGGCGCCCGATCGTCTCTCGCCGCAGGGCATCCGTTACGCAAGCGTGAACTGCAGGCAAGGCCCGCCTCACACGAACCCCATAGGCTGATGCAGGAAGATCACAGGGTACTTGCGTCCGCAATAACTGCGGCGAGACCGAGAGAAACGGAAGACAATGGCAGCGGCGAAGAGCAACACCAACTGGTTCGCGATCGGGGTGTCCGCAGCAGTCGTCGTCGTGCTGGTCGTCCTCGGCGGCCTCGTGGTGTTCTTGAACAACCAGGCCACGGCCCCCGGCGTCGCCCCCGAGGGCGGCAATGTCAACCAGGAGACCGGCGCGATCAGCTTCGGTGGCGGCGACGATGAGATCGACGTCTTCGTCGACTTCATGTGCCCCATCTGTGGTGACTTCGAGGACGCCTACGGCGAGCAGCTGCAGTCCGCCGCCGCGAGCGACGACATCACGCTGAACATCCACCCGATCTCGATCCTCGACCGCTACTCGCAGAACACGAAGTACTCGACCCGCGCCGCGGGTGCCGCGTACTGCGTCGCCGAGAACGCACCGGACTCGTTCCTGGACTTCTTCAACTTCATGTTCACCAACCAGCCGCAGGAGAACACCGCGGGTTACACCGACGAGGAGCTCGCGTCCTACGCCGAGCAGGTCGGTGCGGGGGCGGCGGCCGACTGCATCGCGGACGGCACGTACATGAACTTCGTCCGCGACCAGACCAACCAGCACGAGATCCAGGGCACGCCCACCGTCGAGATCAACGGTGAGCGCATCGAGAACGCCGACATCCAGTCGCGCTTCGCACAGATCCTGCCCTGATCGGATCCACACGACGCCGAGGGCGGTCCCGACGCGGGGCCGCCCTCGGCGCGTACGCGGTCATCGATGAACGGATGCCGACGACTCAGGTTGCCGGATGCTCCGGCGTCGTCTAACATAGATCTTTGGTGCCTTGCGCACTGATTCGGCGTGTCCGTCGGCGCAGCACCAGCAAACCAATCACCCACCGCAGATCGACCGGTCTGCAGAAGCGTCAGCGAGGCTATGGCTAAGAAAGACGGTGTCATCGAGATCGAGGGCGTGATCTCCGAGGCTCTTCCCAACGCGATGTTCCGCGTTGAGCTCAGCAACGGACACAAGGTCCTGGCAACGATCTCCGGCAAGATGCGGCAGAACTACATCCGCATCATCCCCGAGGACCGCGTGGTCGTGGAGCTCAGCCCCTACGACCTCACCCGCGGCCGTATCGTCTACCGCTACCGCTGATCGGTCGAGAAGTAACGGCCTGCCCCTCAGCGGGGCGGTACGAAGACAGCGAACAGGAAACATCATGAAGGTCAACCCCAGCGTCAAGCCCATCTGCGATCACTGCAAGGTGATCCGCCGTCACGGCCGCGTCATGGTGATCTGCAAGAGCAACCCGCGCCACAAGCAGCGCCAGGGCTGATCACTCTTCGGATCTGACACACAACTGAATACACGAACGGCAGGATCAGACGCTTCGACAGGCTCAGCAACCCACAGGGGAGCTGTGTCCGCCGGAGCCGACACCTCGGGGCGGAGGCCCGGGCACCGATCCTGTTCCACACCTCCACAACACCCAGGAGAACCGCATGGCACGTCTTGCCGGCGTTGACATCCCGCGCGACAAGCGCGTGGTGATCGCCCTTACCTACATCTACGGCGTCGGCCGTACCCGCTCGGTCGAGATCCTCAAGGCGACCGAGATCGACGAGAGCATCCGCGTGAAGGACCTCAGCGACGACCAGCTCGTCGCCCTCCGCGACTACATCGAAGGCAACTACAAGGTGGAGGGTGACCTGCGCCGCGAGGTCGCCGCAGACATCCGCCGCAAGGTCGAGATCGGCTCCTACGAGGGCATCCGCCACCGTCGTGGCCTCCCGGTCCGTGGTCAGCGCACCAAGACCAACGCCCGTACCCGCAAGGGCCCGAAGCGCACCGTCGCCGGCAAGAAGAAGGCCCGCTAAGCGCGGCCCCAGGGACTAGGAGAACACTTTCATGGCTGCACCCAAGGCCGCCGCGCGCAAGCCGCGCCGCAAGGAGAAGAAGAACATCGCGCTGGGCCAGGCCCACATCAAGTCGACGTTCAACAACACCATCGTCTCGATCACCGACCCGTCCGGCGCTGTCATCGCCTGGGCTTCGTCGGGTGGCGTGGGCTTCAAGGGCTCGCGCAAGTCGACCCCGTACGCCGCCGGTATGGCTGCCGAGTCCGCTGCCCGTCAGGCTGCGGAGCACGGCGTCAAGAAGGTCGACGTCCTCGTGAAGGGTCCGGGCTCCGGCCGCGAGACCGCGATCCGCTCGCTCCAGGCCGCCGGCCTCGAGGTCGGCTCGATCCAGGACGTCACCCCGCAGGCGCACAACGGATGCCGCCCGCCGAAGCGTCGCCGCGTCTGATCCGGCTCGCGAGCCGCTCGCTCCGTCCCGTTCACTGAACGGCCGGGGCCGAGCGGCTCGCCCGCCCGTTCGCGGGCATCGACTTCCACAACTCAAGACCTCACCCACCACATGTCATATAGCGGTCATGTGATCGAAAGGAACACAGAGTGCTCATTGCACAGCGTCCCACACTCACCGAGGAAAAGATCGTCGAGAACCGGAGCCGGTTCGTCATCGAGCCTCTGGAGCCCGGCTTCGGATACACGATCGGCAACGCGCTGCGTCGCAGCCTGCTGTCGTCGATCCCCGGTGCCGCTGTCACCAGCGTCCGTCTCGACGGCGTGCTGCACGAGTTCAGCACGATCCCCGGTGTGAAGGAGGATGTCACCGAGATCATCCTCAACATCAAGCAGCTGGTCGTCTCCTCGGAGCGCGACGAGCCCATCACCGCGTACCTGCGCAAGACCGGTGCGGGCGAAGTGACCGCCGCAGACATCTCGGCTCCGGCCGGTGTCGAGGTGCACAACCCCGAGCTCGTCATCGCGACGCTCAACGACACCGCGAAGTTCGAGCTCGAGCTCACGATCGAGCGTGGCCGCGGCTACGTCTCGGCGACGCAGAACCGCAACGAGTACGCCGAGGCCGGTCAGATCCCGATCGACTCGATCTACTCGCCGGTCCTCAAGGTGAGCTACCGCGTCGACGCGACCCGTGCCGGGGAGCGCACCGACTTCGACAAGCTCGTCCTGGACGTCGAGACGAAGAACTCGATCAGCCCCCGCGACGCCGTCGCTTCGGCTGCCAAGACGCTCACCGAGCTGTTCGGTCTCGCCCGCGAGCTGAACGTCGAGGCCGAGGGCATCGAGATCGGCCCGGCACCGGTGGAGGCTGTGAACTCCAGCGAGCTGTCGATGCCGATCGAGGACCTCGACCTGTCGGTCCGCTCGTACAACTGCCTGAAGCGTGAGGGCATCAACACCGTTTCTGAACTCGTCGCCCTGTCGGAGACGCAGCTCATGAACATCCGCAATTTCGGCCAGAAGTCGGTCGACGAGGTGCGCGACAAGCTCATCTCGCTCGGTCTGTCGCTCAAGGATTCGGTGCCCGGTTTCGACGGCGCCCACTTCTACGGCGGCAGCGAAGACGAGTCCTTCTGATACCCGACCTTTCTGACCAGGAGTTAGACGATTATGCCCAAGCCCACTAAGGGTCCCCGCCTCGGAGGCGGCCCCGCCCACGAGCGCCTGCTGCTTGCCAACCTCGCCGCTGCGCTGTACACCCACAAGTCGATCAAGACGACCGAGACGAAGGCCAAGCGCCTGCGTCCGCTCGCCGAGCGTCTCATCACCTTCGCCAAGCGCGGAGACCTGCACGCACGCCGTCGCGTGCTGTCGGTCATCGGTGACAAGGAAGTCGTGCACACGCTCTTCACCGAGATCGCTCCGCTGGTCGCTGACCGCGAGGGTGGCTACACGCGCATCACCAAGGTCGGCAACCGCAAGGGCGACAACGCTCCCATGGCCGTGATCGAGCTCGTTCTCGAGCCCGTCACCCCGAAGGCGAAGTCGACCAAGAAGGCTGCTGCCGCGCCGAAGGCCGAGAAGCCGGTCGAGGAGGCTCCGGCCGAGGAGACCGCCGAGGTCGTCGAGGAGGCTCCCGCCGCCGAGGAGGCTCCCGCCGCCGAGGAGACCACCGAGGCGCCCGCCGCCGAGGAGAAGTCCGAGTAATCACTCGACTCGAGAGAAGCCCGTCACCGCGAGGTGGCGGGCTTCTTCGTATGTACCGGGTACGGCATGAAAGGATGCCGTCATGCGAACCGAGCCCTGGTACTCCCGCGCGGCGATCGGGCGATTCGTGCTCTCCGCGCGTGTGCAGACCGTCATCATCGTCGTCATCCTCATCAATGCCGCGATCCTCGGGCTCGAGACCTCGACGACCGTCATGCAGTCGTTCGGCGAACTGCTGCACGTGCTCGACAAGATCTGCCTCGGCATCTTCCTGGTGGAGATCGGCCTCAAGCTCTATGCCCAGCGGCTGGCGTTCTTCCGCAGCGCGTGGAACGTCTTCGACTTCCTGGTCGTCGGCGTCGCGCTGATCCCGGGCGCCGACGGCTTCGCGGTGCTGCGTGCGTTGCGCGTGCTACGGGTGCTGCGCTTGATCTCGGTGATCCCCTCGCTCCGCCGCGTCGTCGATGCGCTCGTGCGCGCGGTGCCGGGCATCGCATCGATCGCGGCGCTGCTGGCGATCGTGTTCTACGTCGGGGCGGTGATGTCGACGATGCTGTTCGGGGCGCGCTTCCCCGAGTACTTCGGAGACATGGGGGCCTCCCTCTTCTCGCTGTTCCAGATCATGACCCTCGACTCGTGGAGCGCGATCGCCCGCACCGTGACGGCCGAGATACCGTGGGCTCCCGCGTTCTTCGTGCCCTTCGTGTTGATCAGCGCGCTCACGGTGCTCAACCTCTTCATCGCCGTGATCGTCGATGCCATGCAGGGGCTCGACGAGGATCGGACCTCGAAGGGCGGCCCGGGTCCAGGTGGCCCGGACACCGAGGTGCTCGCCGAGCTGCGGGAATTGCGTGCGCAGGTGGAGCGGATGACCCATGTCATCGAGTCGGGGTCGCGGTCGGCGCGGGAGTAGGCTGTCGGACGGTGCGGCCGCAGCGTGGGCCGCGTGAGAAGGAGCGACGTGAACGACGCGGTGACCAAGCCATTCCGTGGACCGCGGGCCTACACGACGTTCATCGGGATCGGCCTGCTCGCCGGTCTTCTCTCCGGACTCTTCGGCGTGGGCGGCGGCACGGTCATCGTCCCGCTGCTGGTGCTCTTCCTGCACTTCGATCAGCGTCTCGCGGCCGGCACGTCGCTCGCCGCGATCGTCCCGACCGCGAGCGTCGGCGTCATCTCCTACGCCGCCTCGGGATCCGTCGCCTGGATCCCGGCGCTGATCCTCGCCGCGGGAGCCGTCGTCGGCGCCCAGATCGGCACCCGTCTGCTGCCGCGCATCTCCCAGACCGCCCTGCGGTGGGGATTCGTCGGCTTCCTCGTCGTCGTGATCGTGAGCCTCTTCCTCGTGATCCCCTCGCGGGATGCTCCGTTCGACCTCACCTGGATCTCGGGCATTGCTCTCGTCGCCGTCGGCGTCGGCACGGGAATCCTCGCCGGGCTCATCGGCGTCGGCGGGGGTGTGATCGTCGTCCCGGTGCTCATGCTGGCCTTCGGCACCAGCGACCTCGTCGCCAAGGGCACATCGCTGCTGATGATGATCCCCACCGCTGTCTCCGGCACGGTCGGCAACCTCCGCAACCGCAACGTCGATCTTCTCGCCGCCGCTCTGATCGGCATCGCCGCGTGCACGACGACCGCGCTCGGCGCATGGCTCGCGACGCTGATCGATCCCGGCACGGGAAACATCCTCTTCGCGGCGTACCTCCTCGTGATCGGCGTGCAGATGGCTCTCAAGGCGATCCGCGGCCGCAGGAAGAAGGACTGAGGGTCCGGACGAGCGGGGCGGCTGTCGGCGACCCTCGATAGGATCGAGGGGTGCCAGTGAACCAAGAACTGGTCGGCCGGGAGTTCCCGCCGACGCCCCCGTACCTCGTCGGTCGTGAGAAGGTGCGCGAGTTCGCCCGCGCCGTCTTCGCCGACGCCCCGCAGCACACCGACGTCGAGGCGGCCCGCGCGGCCGGCTTCGCCGACGTGGTCGCTCCGCCGACGTTCGCGATGGTCATCCAGGACCTCACGCTCCAGCAGCTGCTGAGCGCGGAGGACTCGGGCATCGTGCTGGCGCGCACGATCCACGCCGAGCAGCGCTTCACCTCCTCGCGGCCGATCGTCGCGGGCGACGAGCTCACCGCTCAGCTGCGCGTCACCGGCATCCGCATGATGGCCGGCAACGCGATGATCACGAGCGAGGCCGAGATCACGGATGCCGCCGGCGCCCATGTCGTGACCGCGACCAGTGTGCTGCTGGTCGGAGAGGGGGAGTGATGGCGTACTCGATCGGAGACGTGATCGCCGAACGCACCGTGCACCTGACGCGCGAGTCGCTCGTGCGCTACGCCGGAGCCTCCGGCGACTTCAACCCCATCCACTACCGCGACGACGTCGCGGCATCCGTGGGTCTGCCCGGCGTGCTCGCGCACGGCATGCTGACGATGGGCATCGCCTCGTCGGTGGTCGTCGCCGCCCTCGACCCGCAGACCCGCATCCTCGACTACGGCGTGCGCTTCACGAAGCCTGTCGTCGTCGACCCCGAGCACGGCGCCGACGTGCACGTGCTGGCCACGATCGGCGCCGTCGACGAGACGGCGGCGCGCGTCGACCTCAAGGTCACGTTCGGCGAGGCCACCGTGCTCGTCAAGGCGCAGCTGCGCATCGCCGTCTGATGGGCGACGCCGAGGTGCACGAGATCACGCCGATCCCGCTGTCCGCGCTCACCACCATCGCGACCGGTGGCGCTCCCGAACGCATGCTCGACGCCACGACCACCGAGGGGCTCGTCAGCGCGCTCCGCGGGACGTGGGCGCGCGGCGACGAGTGGTTCGCGCTCGGCGGAGGGTCGAACCTCTTCGTCGGCGACGAGCAGTTCGAGGGCACGGTCATCCGTGTGCTCACACGCGGGATCGATGAGTTGCCCTCCCCGCACGAGGGGCGCATCCGTTTGCGCGCGCAGGCGGGGCACGGCTGGGACGAGCTCGTCGCGTACGCGGTCGAGCGCGGCTATGCCGGACTCGAGGCGATGAGCGGCATCCCCGGCACGGTCGGCGCAGCCCCCGTGCAGAACATCGGCGCCTACGGCCAGGAGATCCAGGAGACGCTGGTCGAGGTCGAGCTCATCGACCAGGCCACCGGCGAGATCTCGACGGTGCCGGCTTCGGAGCTGGGCCTCGGGTTCCGCACCTCGGTGCTCAAGCACCACTACGGCAGCGAGCCCGAACGCCGCGCGGTGATCCTGTCGATCACGGTCGACCTGCTGGTCGCGCGGGAGCGCATCGTGCGCGGCGAACAGCTGCGTCGCGCGCTCACCCTCGGCGACGACGCCCCGGTGCTGCTGACGTGGGTGCGCGAGCGCATCCTCGCCACGCGCGCATCGAAGGGCATGCTGTGGGATCAGGTCGATCCCGACACGCACGGCGTGGGGTCGTTCTTCCAGAACGCGATCGTCACCGAGACGGTCGCCCGGGCACTCCCGCCGGAGTGCCCGCGCTGGCCGGTCTCGCCCGACCTCGACACCGTCACGGTCATCCCGCTGTCGTCGTACGGTGGCCTGATCCCGGCGCCGGCGCGCGAAGCGGCCGACGTCAAGGTCAGTGCCGCGTGGCTCATCGAGCAGGCCGGCATCCGCAAGGGGTTCAAGCTGCCGCGTTCGCGCGCCTCGGTCTCGACCAAGCACGCGCTCGCGCTCACGAACCGGGGCGGTGCGACCGCCGCCGAGGTGGCGGAACTCGCGCGCTTCATCCAGAGCCGGGTGCACAGCGAGTTCGGGCTCGTCCTGCAGCCCGAACCCGTGCTCGTCGGCGTCGACCTCTAGGCCGTCGTGCTCGACTGGTTGGCCGCCGAGTGGCCGCAGGTGCTCGGTTTCGTGACCGGAGCCGCCTGCGTGCTCCTGGCCGGGCTCCGCAACGTCTGGACCTATCCGATCGGCATCGCCAACAACGTGGTGCTGTTCGTCGTCTTCCTCGGCGCGGGCGTCTACGCCGCAGCCGGTCTCCAGGTCGTCTACCTCGTGATGGGCGTGCACGGCTGGTGGCGGTGGACGCGCGGTGTCGAACAGAGCCGCACCTACATCGCGAGCACGCCGCGCCGGGCCGTCCCGTGGCTGGTGCTCGCGGGGATCGCCGGCGCCGCCGTGCTGGTCTGGGCGCTGACGTCGTTCACCGACTCCGAGGTCGCGATCGCGGATGCGCTGACCACCTCTGCGAGCCTCGTCGCGCAGTACATGCTCAACCGCAAGTGGATCCAGAACTGGTTCGTGTGGATCGGCGTCGACGTCGTGATCATCGGTATCTCGATCGTCACCGGACTCTGGGTCATCGCGGCCCTGTACCTGCTGTTCATCGGCCTGTGCGTGTTCGGCTTCGCGTCGTGGCGTCGGGTGGCGGCCGGGGAGCGCACACGGGCCGAGGCACCCGCGTGACCGAGACGCCATCGCGCATCCAGGCCCAGCGCCGCGAAGGTCACGGGCTCGTGATCGGCAAGTTCTATCCGTTCCACAGCGGGCACTCGCACCTCATCCGCGAGGCCCAGCGCCGCAGCGCACGCGTGACCGTCCAGGTGCTCGGAGCCTCCGTCGAATCAATCCCGCTCGAGACGCGCGCCGACTGGATCCGCGAATCGCACCCCGGTGCGCGGGTCGTGGCGGCGATGGACGACGCCCCGGTGGATTTCGGATCGGATGCCGCGTGGCGCGAGCATCTCGCCGTGATCGAGTCGCTGCTCGATGAGCCCGTCGACACCGTCTTCTCGTGCGATGCCTATGGCGGCGAGCTCGCACAGCGCCTCGGCGCGCGCTGGGTGCAGGTCGACGAGGGGCGACGGACAAACCCGGTGTCGGGCACGGCGATCCGCGCCGACCCCGCGGCGCTCTGGCACGAGCTCGCGCCGGCCGTGCGGGCGTCGCTCACTCCGCGGGTCGTGGTGCTCGGCGCCGAGTCGACCGGATCGACGACGCTCGCAGGCGCTCTGGCCGCGCACCTCGGCACGCTGTGGGTGCCGGAGTACGGGCGGGAGCACTCCGAGGTGCGCGAGGGCGGGCTCGAAGCGCCCTGGCGCAGCGACGAGTTCGACCTCATCGTCGACCGCCAGATCGCTCTCGAGGAGCGCGCGCTCCGCCGCGTGCCCCGTCCCGTGCTGGTGTGCGACACCGATGTGCTCGCGACCGCGCTCTGGCACGAGAGGTACGTCGGCACGGTCGCGGAACGCCTGCATCGCACCGCCGACCGCCACCGGCCGCTCCTCTACGTGCTCACCGGTGACGAGATCCCGTTCGAGCAGGACGGCATGCGTGACGGCGAGCACATCCGCCACGACATGCAACAGCGTTTCCGGGACGTCCTCGCCGCGCAGCCCGTGCCCTGGCTCGAGGTGCGCGGCGACGTTCCGGCGCGCGTGGCGGCCGCGGCATCCGCTCTCGAACCGCTGATGGCTGCGCACCTGAGCTTCGCGATCCCGCTGGAGGCGCGGCCGATGCGCGAGCAGCGTGCCCTGCAGCGCGCGGCCGCCCAGAATGCGGTCCTGGATGCCGGGGAGACCGCACGGGAGCGCCTGAGCCGCCGCCCGTAGGATGATCGCATGTCCGATCGCTGGAGCCGCGTGTCCGCATCGCCCACGAACCCGGGTGCCGATCACGGCGTCGGGCAGATGACCGCCGAGGATCTCTTCCGCGCGGCACCGGCCGAGGCGGCGGTGCCCCTCGACGAGAAGCTGCGTCAGGCGTACTACTGGATGGTCAATCGGGCCGTCATCTCGCCGTATTACGACATCGAGTTCTCGCACGGCGATCCGCTCTCGATCGCGCTCGGCGACGCCGACGCCCGGGTGTCGCTGCCGACCCAGGCATCCTTCTCGTCGAACGTGCTGCTGCCGCTGCTCACCTTCGCGGTCGGCGGCAAATGCCTGCTGATCGGTGGGCCGGGACGCGGCAAGACGACCGTCGCCGTGCTCATGGGCGTGCTCGCCGGCACCGGTGCCGAGGACGTTCGCCGGGCCGTGCAGCAGGGGCAGCCGCAGCTCACCGTGAGCGACCTCGTGGGCATCCCGCTTCCGCGCGACCTCGTCGAGGCCGAGAAGCTCAGCGACATCCGCATCGCCTGGCGGGACTGGCTCGGGCTCCCGGTGAAGATCATCGACGAGTACAACCGCATCCCCACCAAGACGCAGTCGGCATTGCTGACGATGGTCGCCGAGGGGTACGTCGAGAGTCACGATCAGATGCGGCGCACCGCGCCGGACGGCGGCGTCGAGAGCTGGTTCTTCACCGCGAACGACGACGCCGGCGGCGGCACGTTCCCGGTGATCCAGGCGCTGCGCGACCGCATGGACGTCACTGTGCAGGCCGCGGGCTTCAACAGCCGCTTCCTCGACGAGCTCATCACGCGGGTCGAGGCGGGGGAGAAGCCCGAGGAGCACGTGCCGTCGGAGCTGCGTTTCGATGCGGTCGAGCAGGAGCGGATGCGCACGCTGATCCGCGCCGTGCCGATTCCCGAGGGGGTGCGCCACCGCCTGCGGTTCTTCCTCAGCCACTTCGAGTTCGTGCAGCACGGTGGACGCCGCTTCGAGTACCGCACGAAGGACGTCGTGACCACGGCGGGCGGCAGCGTCGGCGAGGTCATCGAGGCGAACAGCGGAGCCGACCTCGAGGTCGACCTCGGGGCCCAGACGCGCAACGGGCTCTCGGTCCGTGCGCTGCAGACCCTCATCCTCTACGCGAAGGCGATGGCCTGGTTCCGGGGAGCGGATGCCGTCGAGCTCGCCGACATCGCCGCGATCCTGCCCTTCGTGCTGCGCGGCAAACTGCTGCCCAATGACACGCACCCGCGCTTCGATGTGGGCGCCGAGCGGGAGCTCGCGACCGATACGGTCAGCTGGCTGAACGACCTCTTCGTGCAGTCCTGTCGCCAGTACGACATGCTCGGTCGCGACGCCGACGACCCGGTCGCCGCCCTCCTCGCCGAACTCGACAGCGGACTCGACGGCGTCTCGGCCCTCGACGTCTCGCGCCGGGTCACCGCGATCGAGGCGCAGCTGCGCCGGATCGCCGGCGTCGGCAAACTCTACGGGCGGGACTTCGACGACGTGATCGCGCTCAAGTACCTGCACCAGCGCTACACCGCCTTCGCCCGCTGGCAGGAGACCCGCGGGTGATCCGCCGCCCCCTGCAGCTCGCGAACGCGCGGGACGGGTTCCCGCCGGCTTCGCCGCCCGACCTGATGGCCGCCGGGCTCGACGTCGCCGCGGCGATCGAGGGCGTGCGTCGTGAGCATGGCGAGGTGGGGCTGTTCGTGCGCGCGCTCGCCGCGGGGCTCGCGGAAGACACGGATGCCGCGGCCGATCGTGAGCGCGCCCTCGACCTCGTCGCGATCGCCGCCTGGCGGTCCGGCGCCCTGGCACTTCGCGCCGATGCCCTGACCCGACTCGAGCGGATCGAGGCCGCGGTCGAGCGGCGGGCCGCCGCGAAGACCCTCGGGATCGGCGTCGATTTTCTCGAGGCGTTCCTGCGACGGCAGCGGACCGACCGGTTCTGGTGGCCGGGGCGCGCCGACGAGCGCGGCTACGTGCTCGCGACCGGAGGGTTCCGCGGCGTCGGCGGTGCGTGGATCCGGCCTCCGGACCGGGTCGTCCGGCTCGCGGATGCCGGGGCGTTCGCGTTCCTCGTCGCGGGAGAGTGGTGGCGACTCGACGCCGATGTCTGGGGCGCCCGGCTCACGGCATCCGTCGAGCCCGAGGCGGTTGCAGCCGAAGACGGGGCCTCCGACGGCGTGAGCATCGTCATCGGTCCCGACACCCACCTCGCCTGGGTCCACGTGCGAGACGCCGCGTGAGAACCGGTACCGCGCCGCGCGTCCCGATGGACGACACCGTGCGCGCGGCCTGGGAGCGCGCGCTCGCCCTGTGGGGCGTGCGGTTGAACGACCCCGAGGTGCTGCCGGGCGCGCACGCGACGGCCGGAGCGCCCGCCTGGTTCACCTTCCCGCCCTCGATCTCGATCGATCCCGACTACCTGTCGGAGCGGGGGCTCGCGGACGAACTCTGGAGCATGCTCGCCCACGAGATCGGGCACCACGTGCTCGCCCCGAGCACCCGGATCGACGGTCTCAAGGTACGGCATCAGATGGCGCGGGCCCTCGCGGCGGTGTCGCCGCGCCCGCCCGCGGCATCCGACATCGGGCTGCTCGCCAATCTCTGGAACGACCTGCTCGTCAACACGCGGCTCGCACAGTTGCAGCGCGCCGAGGGGGATGCCGTGGGCGAGGCGGGGATCATCCGTCTCGGCCGCGTGCTGTACCCGGCACCCGCCGGGAGCGCCGACCGCCTGTGGTGGGTGTACTGCCGGGCCTACGAGATCCTGTGGCGGCTGCCGGCCGGAACGCTGTGCGCGGTCGATGCTCCGCCCGCGCCGCCGCCCGCGATCGCGCACGAAGAACTGCCGCCGCTCGACACGATCGCCGAGAAGCACCGCGAGAAGGAGCGCATCCTGCGCGAGCGCAAAGCCGAGAGTGCGCGCATCGCCGCGGAGCTCGCCGGCGCGCGCACGACGAATCCCGTGGTCGACGCCGCTCTGGTCGCCGACAGCGTGCGCACCTTCGGTGCCGACCCGGTGTCGGGCGCCGTGCGCTTCGGCGTGATCGCCGCGCCGTACATCGCCGAACGGCAGGATGCCGCGAGCGAGCCATCGGTCGGCGGCGGGGTCGGATGCGCGGCCGACGACACCGGGCCGACCCCCGACGAGCTCGGGCGCATCCTCGCCGATCAGCGCCTGCGAGGTGATCTGCCGGTTCATCCCGGTGCGCCGGATGGGGACGCCGACGCGGAAGAGGAGGAGAGCGCGCAGCAACCCGGCCAACGCCTCGATGTCGCCCGAACGCTGGGTCTGTACTCCGATCTCGCCCCCGCGGAGGTTCTCGCCGCCTGGTACCGCACCGAGGCGTCGCGCTGGGTGCGCCCCTACACGCGACGCGCGCCCGTGCAGCCCACGGGTGGCCTCCCCGGGCCGCTCGAACTCTGGGAGACCGGCGATGCGCTCGGCGACATCGACTGGGCCGCCACCCTGCGCGGCGGGCCCGTCATCCCCGGGGTGACGACCCGGCGCCGCACCGAGCTCGACGACGAACCGGTCGTGCGCGAGACCAGCCTCGAGATCGATCTGTACATCGACTCCTCCGGGTCGATGCGGCATCCGCGTCGGGGATCGCCCGCCGTGCTGGCGGGCACGATCCTCGCCCTCTCGGTGCTCCGTGGCGGTGGGCGCGTGCGGGTGACCAGCTTCTCGGCCGCCGGCCAGGTCGCCGGGATGGAACGCGCCACCCGCGACCCCGTCGAGATCGTCGGCGCGCTGTGCGTGTTCTTCGGTGGCGGTACGTCGTTCCCCCTCGACCTGTACGGCTCCCGCTACGCCGGTCTGCCGCGGGCGACCGGCGAGGTGCAGCGCCACGTCGTGGTGCTCTCCGACGACGGACTCGTGTCGATGTTCGGCGTCGGGAACGAGCCGTTCGGAGGGGTGGCCCGAGCGGTGAGGGAGAAGCTCACCACGGGTACGCTCGTGCTCATGGATCGTCTGCACCGCGTCTCCGACCTCGCCCAGCGCGACGGCTACGACGTGGTGTACCTGTCGAGCATGGACGATGCCCCGGCGGCATGCGCCGCCCTCGCGGAGCGGTTGCATGGCTGAGCACATCTCGACGGAAGACCTGCTCGCGGCCTGGACCGAGCGGTCGGGCGGGGAGCAGGAGGCGTGGGCGCGCGTGCGCCCGGGCCCCGCGCTCGACGCCATCGCGGCCCGGCTCTCGGCCGTGCCGCAGATGTTCCTCGACGACCGCGTCTCCGTGCGCGCGCTCGCGGGGGACGTGCTCGGGACGGCGCCCGCCTGCGTGTCCTTCGCGGCCGACGAGTGCGTGCGGAGGGGTGCCGCGATCGCCCTCTGGATCGTCGCGAGCGAGGACCTGATCGAGCCGTTCTCCCACCCCGTGGGTGGGGGTGCCGCGGCGCTCGCGGTCGATGCGCTCGCTCTGCGGCTCGCGCCGGTCGCCGACCCCCTGGACTGGATCTCCGACGACGAGCGGCGCGTCGAGGCGGCGCGCACCTTCCTGCTCTGGCGCGGGTACCTCCCGCAGAGCGAGGACGCGCAGACCGCCGTTTCGCTCCTCGCCGCCGTCGACTCGCTCGCCCGCGACAAGGCGCTCGCGGATGCCTACGAGGGGTACCGGCACCGCGCCGAGATCGCCCGCAAGCTGCAGGAGGCGCGTCGCAAGGAGGCGGCGGCGCGGTACTCCAGTGAGTGACGTCGTAGATCCGCTCGCGCTCGCCGAGTACGCGCCGGGAGCGGCGGCGGTGCTCACGGATGCCGAGCGCTGGCCGACCCTCGACGACGCGGGGGCCGCGCGCCTCGCCCGGTGGCGACGGCATCCGGACGCCCCGCAGTGGACACACGCGACCGGCGACCGGCTCACCGCCGCACAGGTCGAGCGGGTGCGGCATCCGCTGTCGACCGACGGCTGGCTCGACGAGCATCTGGCCGCCGTCCGCGGCACCCTCCGGCATCGGGCGATGCCCGCGGATGCCGCGCTCGCCGACTACCCGACCACGCGCCGCAGTGACCTCGTCGCCGACCTCGGCGCGCACGTGCCGCTCGACGCCGACCTGAGCCGGATGCTGCACGGCACAAGCTCGGGCTCGACCGGTGCCGCACTCCTGATCCCCGACGACGTCGAGGAGGTGGCGCGAGGATTCCATCTGCTGCGTGCCCTGGCCGCCGACGCGGGCGTGACCGTGGGGGAGGGCGGCGAACGTATGGCGGTCGCGAACCTCGTCTTCCAGCGCCAGGCGTTCACCTACGTCTCGGTGATCAGCAGCTTCGGGCAGTGCGCGATGGCGCGGCTCAACCTGCACGTCTCCGCCTGGCCGGGTGCCGACGCCCGGCGTCGGTTCCTCGCCGACGCCGACCCGCAGATCCTCAGCGGGCACCCGACCAGCCTCGCCGAGCTCGTCGATGCGGGTCTCGACGGGGTCCTGCATCCGTCGGTGATCTTCTCGGGGGCGATGGCGCTGTCGTCACCCCTTCGTGCGCGATTGGAGCGTGCGTTCGCGTGCCCCGTGATCGATGTCTACGGGCTGCACGAGACGCGGCCGATCGCGGCGCGCGCCGACGACGGTCCGTTCCGGGTGCTCGGTCGGCGAGTGCTCGTCGAGGTGCTCGATCCGCGGCGCGACGTCGCCGTACCCGACGGCGAGATCGGGGAGATCACGGTGACCGCGGGGGAGAACCCGTTGCTGCCCCTGGTGCGTTACCGCACCGGCGACGTCGGGCGGCTCGTGCGGCTACCCGACGGTGCGGTCGGGATCGCTGACCTCGAGGGACGCGAGAACACCCGCTTCCTCGCCGGCGACGGGTCGCTTGTCGCGAGCGTCGACCTCACCCAGCACCTGCAGGCGCACGGCGCCGAGGGGTGGTCGGTCGTGCAGGGCGACGACCGGGTCGTGCGAGCGACGATCGCCGGCGGCGATTCGGAGGCCATCGAGGCGGCGCTCGCCGCGCTGCTGGGGGTGCCGATCGAGATCACCGCCGTGGCGCGGGTGATCGACCTCGGCGAGGGCAAGCCTCGCCGCTACCGCAGTACACTCGCGGAATGAGCGGACTGATCCCCTACCTCCTCTTCCCCGGCAATGCCGCGGAGGCGTTCGCTCACTACCAGGGCATCTTCGGCGGTGAGCTGCAGCTCTTCGACTACGCCGAGCTCGGTCGCCACGACGGTCCGGCCGACGCGATCGGGCACGGCATGCTGCGCGGCGTCGTCGAGCTCGCGGGAGCGGATGCCGGGGCCGACGACGATGCGGTGCAGATCGGCGGGATGTTCTTCTCGCTGCTGGGTACTGCGGATGCCGAGACCCTCACCCGATGGTTCGAGTCCCTGGCGGCCGACGGTCGGGTGCTGTCTCCGCTGACCACGCGGCCCTGGGGCGACGTCGACGGGTCGCTCGTGGATCGCTACGGCATCCGTTGGCTGATCGGGCACCACCCGGAGGAGTGAGGCTCCTCCGGGTGACACCGTGATGCGTCAGGAGGCGAACAGGCGCTGCAGGCGCTGGATGCCTTCGAGCAGTGCGTCGTCGCCGAGCGCGTACGACAGGCGCAGGTAGCCGCTCGGGCCGAAGGCCTCGCCCGGGACGACAGCGACCTCGGCCTGCTCGAGGATGAGGTCGGCCAGCTCGAGCGAGGTGGTCGGCGTGACGCCGCCCCAGGTGCGGCCGAGGAGGCCCTGCACATCGGGGTAGACGTAGAAGGCGCCGAGCGGGTTCGGCACGACGATGCCGTCGATCTTCGACAGCTCCGAGACGATGAGCTTGCGGCGGCGGTCGAAGGCCTCGCGCATCTGCTCGGCCTCGGTCTGCGGTCCGTTGAGCGCGGCGATCGCAGCCTTCTGGGCGACGTTGTTCACGTTGCTCGAGAGGTGCGACTGCAGGTTGCCGGCGATCTTGATCGCGTCCTGCGGGCCGACCATCCAGCCCACGCGCCAGCCGGTCATCGCGTAGGTCTTCGCGACGCCGTTGACGAGGATCGTCTGGCCGGCGACCTCGGGGACCGCCTCGACGATCGACGTGGCCTTCACCGCGGTTCCTGATCCCGTCGCAGGGTAGGTGAGGTTCTGGTAGATCTCGTCGCTGATGACCCAGATGCCGTGCTCGAGCGCCCACTCGCCGATGGCCTTCGTCTCCTCGGCCGTGTACACCGACCCGGTCGGGTTGGAGGGCGAGACGAACACGAGCGCGGTCGTCTTCGCGGTGCGGGCGGCCTCGAGCTGCGCGACCGTGACCTTGTAGTCCTGGTCGGCACCCGCGAACACCTCGACGGGCGTGCCGTCGGCGAGACGGATCGCCTCGGGGTACGTGGTCCAGTACGGCGCGGGCAGCAGCACTTCGTCGCCGGGGTTCACCACGGCCTGGAACGCCTGGTACACCGACTGCTTACCGCCGTTGGTCACGATGACCTGGCTCGGCGAGACCTCGAGACCCGAGTCACGCAGCGTCTTGGCGGCGATCGCCTCGCGCAGCGCCGGGAGACCGGCGGCGGGGGTGTAGCGGTAGCTCGCGGGGTCGGCCAGGGCCTCGGCCGCGGCATCCACGATGAACTGCGGCGTCGCGAAATCGGGCTCGCCGGCGGCGTACGAGATGACGGGCTTGCCCTCCGCCTTCAGCGCCTTGGCCTTCGCATCGACCTTGAGGGTCGCGGACTCGGCGATCGCGGACAGTTTGCGGGAGAGAGGAGCGCGTTCGGTCACGATTACGAGCGTACTCGGGGGCGCGGGAGTTGTGCGGGCCGGGACGTCATGAAGATCCCGGGTTCTTAAGGCGTGCGCGACCCGCTCAGAGGCCGTGGGCGCGGGCGACGGCGTCGAGGGTGATGCGCCCACCCTGCACGTTCAGGCCCTTCGCGAGCGATGCGTCGTCGGCGGATGCCTGCGCCCACCCCTTCCCGGCGATCGCCGAGACGTAGGGGAGCGTCGCGTTCGTGAGCGCGCGGGTCGCGGTCTCGGGCACGGCGCCGGGCATGTTGGCGACGCAGTAGTAGATCGAGTCGTGAACCGCGAACGTGGGGTCGTCGTGCGTCGTCGGGCGCGAGCCTTCGAAGCATCCGCCCTGGTCGATCGCGATGTCGACGAGCACCGAGCCCGCCTTCATGCCGGCGACCATGTCGTCGGTGACGAGCTTCGGAGCGGCCGCGCCGGGGATGAGTACCGAGCCGATCACGAGGTCGGCGGTCGCGAGCTCCTCGGCGATGTCGTAGCGACTCGACGCGCGGGTCTGCAGGGCGCCGCCGTAGCGGTGCTCGAGGTCGCGCAGACGGGGGAGCGAGATGTCGACCACCGTCACCTGCGAACCCAGGCCGAGCGCGTTCGCGGCGGCGTGCTCGCCCGCGACCCCGCCGCCGATCACGACCGTCTTGGCGCGCGGCGTGCCGGCGATGCCGCCGAGCAGGAGTCCACGACCGCCGTTCGAGCGCAGCAACGAGTACGAGCCCATCGTCACCGACAGACGACCCGCGATCTCGCTCATCGGCACCAGCAGCGGCAGGCTGCGGTCGGGCAGTTGCACGGTCTCGTAGGCGACGGCCGTGGTGCCCGCGGCGATGAGCGCGTCGGTGAGCGGGCGGTCTGCGGCGAGGTGCAGGTACGTGAAGAGGGTGAGGTCGGAGCGTAAGAAGCCGTACTCCTGCGCGATCGGCTCCTTGACCTTGAGGAGCAGGTCGGCCGTGCCCCAGGCCTCGGCGGCGGTCTCGACGATCTCGGCGCCGACGGCACGGTACGCCTCGTCGTCGATGCGCGAGCCGAGCCCGGCGCCCGCCTGCACGAGCACCCGGTGCCCCTCGTGCACGAGGCGATCCGCGCCGGCGGGGGTGAGGGCGACGCGGTTCTCGTTGTTCTTGACCTCGGTGGGCACGCCGATCTTCATCGATACTCCAGTGCTCGGGGCGGATGGTTGCAGAACAGGATCGCAGAAACATCGGCAGGGCAACAGATTCAACGAAGATCATTCGCGAATCGTCCGATTCCTGAATAATGATTCGCATGGAGACGTCTTCGACCCCGGATCAGCCGAACACCCTTCGGGCCCCGGCGCTCGATCCGCTCGACCAGCGCATCGTCGGGCTGCTCGCCGAGGACGGCCGCATGACCAACGCCGAGCTCGCCGCCACGCTCGGCGTCGCCCCGTCGACCGCGCACGCGCGCCTGCGATCACTGATCGAGCGCGGCGTGATCACCGGATTCCACGCGAGCGTCGACGAACGGATGCTGGGCGCGGGGCTTCAGGCCATCATCGGTGTGAGCCTGCGCCCGAGCGCACGCCGCGAGAGCATCGTCGAATTCGCCGACCGGGTGCGGGCGCTGCCGCAGGTGATCCAGGTGTTCTTCCTCGGCGGAGACGACGATTTCCTGCTGCACATCGCCGTGGCGGACTCCTCGGAGATGCGCGAGTTCGTGCTCGAGCATCTCTCGGCCCAGAGCAGCGTCGCCTCGACGCGCACGAGCATCGTGTTCGACTACCACCGCAACTCGGTGGCCGCGTCGTTCACCTGAGCCGCGGCACGGGAACTCGCGTCAGGCGCCGAAAGCGCTGGGGAGGGCGCAGTAATCGGCGAAGCGCCGGGTCGGGGCATCCGGGTCGGTGACGTCGACGATGGCGGATGCCGCGGTGTGCGGCTGCTCGTCGCCGGCGAGCTGCCAGACCGTGAAGTTCCAGAGGCCGCGCGCGCTCGCGCTCACGAGCGCGCCGGGACCGGAGACGACGAGCACGCGGTCGCTGCGGGCGGTGCGGAACGGCGCGATCACGTCGGCCCGCAGCGCCTGCTCGTCGCCATCGTCGGTGTGCGCCCGCCCGACCGTCTGCCCCGCCGCTTCGAGCGCCGCGGCGAGAGCATCGGCTGCGTGTCGCGAGCGTTCGGCGTCCGCCCCTGCGACGGCCAGCAGACGCCCGCCGCTCGGATACAGGTGCAGGAACTCGCTCGCGATGTCGTTCCAGATCTCGGTCATGCCCTCAGGCTACGCCCGTGAACGGATGCCGCGGCCGGATCGGCCGCGGCATCCGCTCGTCCCGTGATCAGGAACGCTCAGTCGAGGAACCGGGCGTAGGCGCCGAGGGTCAGGAAGGTGGGGAACTCCTCGCGCAGCGCCACCTCGCGGAAGATCTCGGCGGCGTCGTCGAACCGGTCGCCCGCGCTGCGCGTGGCCTCGCGGAGCACCGCGGAGATGAGCTCCTCGACGTACTCGGCGGTGATCGCCGTGCCGTCCTCCGTGGTGCGGTCCTGGTGGATCCACTGCCACACCTGCGAGCGGCTGATCTCGGCGGTCGCGGCATCCTCCATGAGGTTGTCGATGGCCACCGCGCCCAGCCCCCGCAGCCACGCCTCGAGGTAGCGGATCGCGACCGACACGTTGTCGCGCACGCCCTTCGCCGTGATCGGACGCCCGATGTGCAGATCGATCAGATCGGATGCCTGCACGTGCACGTCGTCGCGCTGCCGGTCGACCTGGTTCGGTCGGTCACCGAGCACGGCGTCGAACTCGGCCTGCGCCGTCGGGATGAGGTCGGGGTGCGCGACCCAGGTGCCGTCGAAGCCGTCGCCGGCCTCGCGCTTCTTGTCGGCCGCGACCTTCTCGATCGCACGCGCCGTGGCCTCGGGGTCACGGCGGTTGGGGATCGACGCGCTCATGCCGCCGATCGCGAAGGCGCCCCGCTTGTGGCAGGTCTGCACGAGCAACTCGGTGTACGCCCGCATGAACGGCACCGTCATCGTGACCTCGCTGCGGTCGGGGAGCACGAACCGGGCGCCGCGACCGCGGTAGTTCTTGATGATCGAGAAGATGTAGTCCCAGCGTCCGGCATTGAGGCCGGCGCAGTGGTCGCGCAGCTCGTAGAGGATCTCGTCCATCTCGAACGCCGCAGGCAGGGTCTCGATCAGTACGGTGGCCCGGATCGTGCCGTGCGGGATGCCGATGTACTCCTCGCTGAACGAGAACACGTCGTCCCACAGCTTCGCCTCGTCGCTCGACTCGAGCTTGGCGATGTAGAAGTACGGCCCGCGTCCGGCTTCGATCAGCGCCTGCGCGTTGTGCAGGAAGTAGAGGCCGAAGTCGACCAGCGATCCGGATGCCGCGGTGCGGCGTCCGGCGCGATCGATGAAGGCGATGTGCTTCTCGGGCAGGTGCCAGCCGCGCGGGCGCATCACGATCGTCGGCGTGCGCTCGGCGGTGACGCGGTACTCCTTGCCCTCGGGGGCCGTGAACGACAGCTCGCCGCGGATCGCGTCGCGGAGCGACAACTGCCCCTCGACGACGTTCTTCCAGGTGGGGCTCGTGGCATCCTCCTGATCGGCGAGCCAGACCCGCGCGCCCGAGTTGAGGGCGTTGATGGTCATCTTCGGGTCGGTCGGTCCCGTGATCTCCACGCGGCGATCCTCGAGGCCGGGGCCGGCGCCCGCGACGCGCCAGGAGGCGTCGTCGCGGATGTGTGCCGTATCGGCCCGGAAGTGCGGGTCGTGCCCGTTGCCGATCTCGAAGCGCCGACGCATGCGGTCGGCGAGGCGGTCGTGGCGGCGGGAGGCGAACCGGTGGTGCAGCTCGGTGAGGAACGCGATCGCCGCAGGCGTCAGGATCTCGTCGTAACGGTCGTGCAGCGTGCCGGTGATCTCGATCGCCGGGCCCTGCAGGGTCGAGGTGGGGGGTGTGATGGTCATCGCTTCATTCCTTCTTGGTGAGGGAGCGGATCAGTGGAATTGCGCGGTCTCGGTGGAGCCGGCGAGGGCGAGGGTGACGCTGTCGGGGTTGAGCGCCGTGGAGATCACGTCGAAGTAGCCGGTGCCCGCCTCGCGCTGGTGCTTGGTGGCGGTGTAGCCGTCGGCCTCGGCGGCGAACTCGGCCTCCTGCAGCTCGACGTACGCGCTCATGGCGCGATCGGCGTAGCCGCGGGCGAGATCGAACATGGAGTAGTTCAGGGCGTGGAAGCCGGCCAGGGTGATGAACTGGAACTTGTAGCCGAGGTCGGCCAGCTCCTGCTGGAACGTCGCGATCTCGGCATCCGAGAGGTGGCGCTTCCAATTGAAGCTGGGGGAGCAGTTGTAGGCGAGCATCTTGCCGGGGAACTCGGCGTGGATCGCCGCCGCGAACGCGCGGGCCAGCTCGATGTCGGGCTCGCCCGTCTCGACCCAGAGCAGGTCGGCGTAGGGCGCGAAGGCGAGCCCGCGGCTGATCACCGCATCGATGCCTGGGGTCACCCGGTAGAAGCCCTCGGAGGTGCGCTCACCGGTCGTGAACGCCTGGTCGCGCTCGTCGACGTCGCTGGTGAGCAGGTCGGCGGCGAGAGCATCCGTGCGGGCGATGATGACGGTCGGGACCCCCGCGACGTCGGCCGCGAGGCGGGCGGCGTTCAGCGTACGGATGTGCTGCTGCGTGGGCACGAGCACCTTGCCGCCGAGGTGGCCGCACTTCTTCTCGCTCGCGAGCTGGTCTTCCCAGTGGATGGCGGCGGCGCCGGCCTGGATCAGCGACTGCGCGAGCTCGTAGGCGTTGAGCGGCCCGCCGAACCCGGCCTCGGCGTCGGCGACGATCGGGGCGAGCCAGTCCTGCGTGATCTCCCCGTCGCCGGCGGCGGCCTCGGCGTGCTCGAGCTGGTCCTGGCGCAGCAGGGCGTTGTTGATGCGCCGCACGACCGCGGGCACCGAGTTCGCCGGGTACAGCGACTGGTCGGGGTAGGTCTGACCGGCGAGGTTGCCGTCAGCCGCGACCTGCCAGCCCGAGAGGTAGATGGCCTTGAGTCCGGCGCGCACCTGCTGCACGGCCTGACCGCCCGTGTAGGCGCCGAGTGCGCGGATGTAGTCCTCGGTGTGGAGCAGGTTCCAGAGGTTCTCGGCGCCGCGGTGGGCGAGCGTCGACTCCTCGCGGATCGATCCCCGGATGCGGATGACGTCGGCCGCGGTGTACGTGCGCTCGACGCCGTCCCAGCGGGGGTCGGTGGCCCAGATCTCCTGGAGCTCGGCGGCGGTCTGGACCTGGTCGCCTGCTCGCAGACCTGCGGGGCGGGGTGCGTTCGTCGTCATGGTGTCTCCTTCGGTCGGTCCGGCGGCGGTGCCGGGTGGCGTGTCATCCACTGTGGGTGAAGAACGGATGCTTCGATGACGGGTTTCGGTGTGAAGATCGGTCGAAATTCTGTTTCTGTGACAGAATCGGCGTCATAAACCCTTCGACAGGCTCAGGGGGCCAAATGGGTACCGAAGAAGAGACCGATGCCCTCACGATCGGGCGCCGCATCCGCCGGTTGCGCACGGCGCGAGGGCTGACCCTCGACGACCTCGCGAGCGCCGTCGACCGTGCGCCGAGCCAGCTGTCGATGATCGAGACGGGCAAGCGCGAGGCGAAGCTCTCGCAGCTGCAGGCGATCGCGCGTGCCCTCGGAGTGACTCTCGACGCGCTGCTCGAGGGCGAGCCCCTCGACGAGCGCAGCGCGATCGAGATCGCACTGGAGCGCGCGATGAAGGGGCAGACGTTCCAGGCACTCGGGATCGAGCCCTTCCGCATCGCGAAGTCGATGCCGACCGAGGCTCTCACCGCGCTGCTCGCGCTGCACGGCGAGATCGACCGGCTCCGCGACGAGCGCGCGGCGACCCCCGAGGAAGCGCGGCGCGCGAACGTCGAGCTGCGCCACCTCATGCGCCGGCAGGACAACCACTTCGCCGACCTCGAGCAGAAGGCCGCCGAGATCCTCGACGCCGTCGGGCATCCGGGCGGCCCTCTCACCCAGCGCACGGCATCCGAGATCGCCGCCTACCTGGGCTTCACACTGCACTACGCGCCCGACCTGCCGCAGACCACCCGCAGCGTCGCCGACCTCGCGCACGGGCGTCTCTATCTGTCGAGCAGTGTTCCCGCGAAGGGCGACGCCCGCACCGCCGTGCTGCAGGCGCTGTCGAGTCGCATCCTCGGCCACTCCGAGCCGCGCAGCTATGCCGAGTTCCTGCGTCAGCGGGTCGAGACGAACTACCTCACCGGTGCGCTGCTGATCCCCGAGGCGCACGTCGTTCCCGCGCTCCGCGACGCCAAGGCGCGACGGGCGATCTCGATCGAGGATCTCCGCGACGCCTACTCGGTGTCCTACGAGACCGCCGCGCATCGCTTCACGAACCTCGCGACCCGGCACCTCGGCATCCCCGTGCACTTCCTCAAGGTGCACGAGTCGGGCACGATCACGAAGGCGTACGAGAACGACGACGTGAACTTCCCCGCCGACCGCCTCGGAGCGATCGAGGGCCAGATGTGCTGCCGCAAGTGGACGAGCCGCGTGGTGTTCGACGAGGACGACCGTTTCAACCCCTACTACCAGTACACCGACACCGGCAACGGCACGTACTGGTGCACGGCCCGCGTCGAGGCGTCGAGCGAGGGGTTGCACTCGGTGAGCGTGGGCGTGCGCTTCGACGACACCAAGTGGTTCGTCGGGCGCGACACCCCGCACCGCGGCGTCTCGAAGCACTCTGTCGAGGTGTGCTGCCGCCGAGCTCCGGCCGACCTCGAGGAGCGCTGGCGCGAGAACTCCTGGCCGAACGTCAAGACCCCGCGGACGCTGCTCGCGACGCTCCCGACCGGATCGTTCCCCGGCGTCGACACGACGGACGTGTACGAGTTCCTCGAGGCCCACGCGCCCGAGTGAGGATGATCGTCATGCGAGGAGCGACACGATGAACGGTGACGGAGAGGGCGGCGACGCCTTCGCGGAGTTCGTGGCGCGCCGAGGCGTGGATCCGGCCGCGCTGGCGGGGGACTTGGCGGCGCTATGGACGTTCGTCGCGGCACATCCGACGATCGCGGATTCAGCCGCGCTGGCAGAATCCGCCGCGCGTTTCCTGGGGAACGCGATCATTCTCGTCCACCCGGCGGCGACCTGGCGGTCGACGCCCGAGCTCGAGGTCGGAACGAACACGCGATCCGTCCCCGTAGCCGGTCTCGTGCAGGGGATCCTCGCCCACCCGGACCGCCTCGAGGATTTTCAGGAGATGCTCGCCTCCTGGGAGCAGGACGACCTCGATGATCAGGAGATGCAGGAGGTCCTCCGGGATTCGTCGACGCCAGCGCTGGTCGTTCCGGCGGTCGCGTACCGTCGTCCGACTCTTCCGACGCACGAGTACCTCGACGACGACGGCCGCATCATCCGGTACGGACGCCGGTGGCCGGACGGCGTCCCTCCGGAGGAGGCGTACTCGCGGGAGTCGCACCCGGAACGCTTCGCGCCGCTTCGAGGGGTGGTCGATGCCCTCGTCGAGCACCTCGGCGATTCGTACACGGTCGAGGTGAGCGCGGAGAGTGCGGGCGAGGATGCTCGGCGCATCGTGATGCAGCCGCTCACCGGTGCCCCCATCACCCTCACGGTGACGGGCCCGGTCGTCGAGGTGGAGGCCGGTGAGCTCTTGCGCACGGTCATTCCCTCCTGCACGTGCGACGCCTGCGACGAGACCGCCGAGTCGGCGGCGGACGAGCTCGAGCGCACGCTCCTCGCGATCGCCGCGGGTGGGCTCCGCGAGAGGTTCCCCGTCGGACGCCGCGCGTGGCAGCTCACGGAGTTGGTATCGCCCGAGGGGGAGGGGCGGTCGAGCAGCGCCGGGCCGACTGCGGAGATGCCGGAAGAGGTGCGTGAGCGGACGGCCTCCGTCCTGCGCGATCTCGACGACGGCTGGTGGCCGGCCTGGTTGCTCAGGACGGCGTCGCCCGCATAGTGCTTCGGCCGCTCAGACCGCGTTCCAGCGCAGGCGCGGGGCGGCGGTGAACTCGGTGCGGGGGGCGGATGCCTCGGCGACGGGGAACATCGTCACCAACAGGTGAGCGCCTCCCGGGGTGGGTGCGACCGCGTAGGTCAGCGCGGCGGATCCGGCCTCGGAACTCAGCGCCAGACGTGTCTCCCGCCCATCGATCTCCGCCGTCGCGCTCGCCGCGGGGTGCGCGAGCACAGCGGATGCCGCGGCCGTCGCCCGCGCGAGCAGGGTCGGTCCCTCGTGCCAGGGGTGGAAGGCATCTGCCGTCAGTCCGCAGGCGTGCGCGAGCGCACCCTCGACCCAGCGATCGCGCTTGAGTCCGTAGGGCGTGACCTCGAGCGACAGCAGATATCCGTAGCAGTGCATCAGCCCGGCATTGCCGATCGGCCAGGTCGCGGCGAGGCCGGCCCGTCGATGCAACTCCTCGAACAGTGGCCGCGCGATCACGGCCGTGCCGGTGTTCTCATCGATGACGGTCGACGGGCCCCACGCGGCGAACCGTCCGGAGGCGCGGTCGTCGTTGACTGCCCGGTCGAGCCAGGGAAGTGCATCGATCGCGGCGCGAGCACCGGCGGGGGTGCCGTCGGCGGCGAGGGTCGCAGCAGCGGTCAGGTCATCGAGTTCGGACACGGCGCTCACCATACGTGAGTCAGATGGACGGATTGTTCACGCGGCGTTCACACGCCGGGGACTTTCTGTCCACAATCGTTGCCCATGCTGGACGGAGCGTCCCCACAGAAAGAAATCCGTGAACTCCATTCTCCTCTTCGACTTCGACGGCACGATCGCCCTCGGCGACGGCCCCGTCCTCGCCTACGCGCAGCAGGTGGCCGATGCCCTCGGCGACCAGGACGGCTTCGTCGACGGCATCCGTGCGCAACTCGCCTCCGCCGACGAGGAATCGCTCGACGGCTACGACGCTGTGCGTCGCGCGGCGGAGGAGCGAGGCGCGGATGCCGCGCTGCTCAGCACCGCCTACCTCGCCAGCCGCGCCCAGCTCGCCACCGTGGATGCCCCGATCGAGGCTCCCGAGGGCCTCGCCGCATTCCTGGCGGATGCCGACGCCGAACGAGTGCTCGTCACGAACGCCCCCGCCATCCGTATCGCGGAGGCCCTCGACGCGCTCGGTCTCGCCGGACTGTTCGATCGCGTCGTCACCGATGCCCGCAAGCCCGCAGGACTCGAGGCCGTACTCGCCGACCTTCCCGCGGGCGCCCGCGTGCTGAGCGTCGGCGACATCTGGCACAACGACCTCGCCCCTGCGCACGCACGCGGCCACGCCACGGCGCTGATCGGCGGCTTCCCCGACCCGCACGCCACCCCGACCTTCCGCGCCGCCGAGTTCTCGACGCTGGTTCCCCAGCTCGAGGCGTGGTTGCGCGGCTGAGACCTCACCTTTCCACCACTCCTCCCACACCCCATCGAAGGATGACAATGCGTACCTCTCCCTTCCGTCGCTCCGCCGCGGGACTCGTCGCCGCCGGCGCGCTCCTGACCGTCGTGCTCGCGGGCTGCTCCAGCAGCTCCGCAGCGCCGGACGACTCGTCCGCCCCGGCCGCCGATCCCGATTCGCTCGTGCTCGCGCTCGTCCCCTCGCAGGACCAGGACGGTCTCGTCGACACCGCGGCCCCGCTCACGGACTACCTCACCGAGGAGCTCGGCATCGAGGTCACCGGCGTCGTGTCGAAGGACTATCAGGCCGCCGTCGAGGCCATGGGTGCCGGCCAGGCCCAGATCGGCTTCCTGCCCTCGCTGCAGCTGTGGCAGGCGAACGACATGTACGACGCCTCGGTCGTGCTGCAGACCGAGCGCAACGGCAACATCACCTACCCGGCGCAGTTCATGACGAACAACCCCGACAAGTACTGCGACGACGAGCCGGTCGAGCGCGACGGGATGCTGTTCTGCAACGGCGCCGACGCGATGACGGGCCCTGCCGGCCTCGACAGCATCACGAAGGTCGAGGGGGCGAAGGTCGCCGTTCTCGGCCCCGGCTCGCCCGCCGGCTACATCTACCCGATCCTCGCCCTGCAGGAGGCAGGTCTCGACACCGACGCCGACATCCAGCAGATCCCCGTCACGGCGAACGACGCTTCGGTTCTCGCGGTCTACAACGGCGACGCCGAGGTCGGCTTCAGCTTCTGGGATGCCCGCACCATCGTGCAGAAGGACACCCCCGACGTGGGCGAGAAGGTCGTCGTCTTCGCCATGACGGAGGAGATCCCGAACGATGGCGTGGCGCTGTCGTCGGAGCTCTCGCCCGAGCTGCAGGAGCGCATCACGACCGCGCTCGAGGACTTCTCGAACACCGAGGAAGGCTCCGAGATCCTCACGAGCATCTACTCGATCACCAAGCTCGCACCGGCCGACCCCGACTCGCTCGACGTCGTCGCGCGCGCCGCACAGGCTCTGGGGCTCCAGTAAGTTGTCCGACCAGATCCAGCATGTGGACGCCGCAGCCCAGGCTGCGGCGTCCACGCCGTGGTCCATCCGCCTCGACGAGGTCGTCGTCCGCTACCCGAACGGCACGATCGGACTGAACCGGGTGTCGCTCGACATCGCCGCAGGCGAGATGGTCGCCGTCGTCGGGCTGTCCGGCTCGGGCAAGTCGACGCTGATCCGCACGATCAACGGCCTCGTGCCCGTCACCTCCGGCGCCCTCGACGTCGGCGAGCACCGCGTCTCGGGCGCCTCGCCGCGCACCCTCCGCCGCCTGCGGGGCGACATCGGGATGGTCTTCCAGGGCTTCAATCTCGCCGGCCGCGCGAGCGTGCTGCAGAACGTGCTCGTCGGGCGCCTCGCCCACACGCCGCTGTGGCGCACGCTGCTCGGTGCGTACCCCGAGGCCGACAAGCAGCTCGCCTATCACGCGCTCGACCGCGTCGGCATCCTGCCGAAGCTGCACTCGCGTGCGTCGGACCTCTCCGGTGGGCAGCAGCAGCGCGTCGCGATCGCGCGAGCCCTCGCCCAGGAGCCGCGCATCGTGCTCGCCGACGAACCCGTCGCGAGCCTCGACCCGCCCACCGCGCACGGCGTCATGAACGATCTGCGCCGCATCAATCGCGACCTCGGCATCACCGTGCTCGTCAACCTGCACCTGCTCGACCTCGCGCGCGAGTACGGGGCGCGGATGATCGGCATGCGGGCCGGTGAGGTCGTCTACGACGGGCCCGCGACGAGCGCGACGGATGCCGACTTCGAGAGCATCTACGGACGCTCGCTCACCCCCGACGATCGGTTGGACGCGTGACGGGCATCGCGCCGGCATCCGTCCTCGAGATCCCCGCCCGTCCGCCGGGCGCGTGGAAGGCGCCGGTGATCGTCGGCGCGGTCGTCGTGGTGACCGTGGTCATGTGCCTGCCCGGGATCGGGATCGGCGTCGACCTGGCGGCGATCGGCCGCAACTGGCAGAACGGCGCCGACAAGATCGTGCACCTGCTCGTGCCGGACTGGAACTTCTTCCCGCGCACGCTGCCGCCGCTCATCGAGACACTGCAGATGGCGGTCATCGCGACCGTGATCGGCGCCGCGGTCTCGCTGCCGCTGAGCTTCTGGGCCGCCCGCGCCACCAACCCGAACGCGCCGGCGCGGATCGCCGTGCGCGGCATCCTCAACGTCGTCCGCAGCGTGCCCGACCTGCTGTACGCCGCGATCCTCGTGGCGATGGTGGGCGTCGGTGCGCTCCCCGGCATCCTCGCCCTGCTGCTGTTCAACGTCGGCATCATCGTCAAGCTCGTCTCCGAGGCGATCGACACCAACGACCGCGGCCCCCTCGAAGCCGGCCGCGCGGTCGGAGCGACGCAGGCGAAGATCAACCGCACGCTCGCCCTGCCCGACGCCTGGCCCGCGTTCGCGAACCAGACGCTGTACGTGTTCGAGCTCAACGTGCGCGCCTCGACCGTGCTCGGTCTCGTCGGTGCCGGCGGCATGGGACTGCTGATCGACGCGGTGCGCACCTTCTACCGCTACGACCAGCTGTCGCTCATCATCCTGGAGATCCTCATCGTCGTCATCGTGATCGACCTCGTCTCGGACGCCATCCGACGGAGGCTCGTATGAGTGCGGCGCTCACCGTCATCCCCGACCGCCCGCGCCGACCGTGGCTGATCGCCGGATGGCTGGTCGTCACCGGCGTCGTGGTGCTCGCGTTCTGGTCGATCGACATCAACTGGGCGCGTCTGGGCGATCTGCCCGCCGAGATCATGCGCTACTTCGGCCTCATGTTCGCGAACCCGAACTGGGAGAAGCTGCCCGAGGCGCTCTGGCAGACCTGGCGCAGCATCGAGATGGCCTGGGTCGGCACGATCCTCGGCATCCTGCTCGCGACCCCGCTCAGCCTGCTCGCCGCCCGCGGATTCGGCCCGGCGTGGCTCCGCACGCTGCTGCGCGGTCTGTTCTCGCTGATCCGGGCCGTGCCCGAGATCATCATCGCGATCATCATCCTCTCGGTCACCGGGCTCACCCCGTTCACGGGAGCGCTGGCTCTCGCCATCAACGGCATCGGCACGCTCGGAAAGTGGGGCTACGAGGCCGTCGAGGCCGTGCCGCGCGGACCCATCGAAGCCGCGCGCGCGGCCGGTGGCGGCACGTCGCAGGTGCTGCGCTGGGGCGTGTGGCCGCAGGCCGAACCCGCGTTCTGGTCGTTCTGGCTGTACCGCTTCGAGATCAACGTGCGGTCGTCGGCCGTGCTCGGTCTGATCGGCGTCGGCGGAATCGGCGACATGCTGACCTCGTACACCCAGTACCGTGAGTGGTCGACGGTGGGTGTTCTGCTCATCGTGGTCGTCGTGGTGACGATGCTGATCGATGCGGCCTCCGGCGCCATTCGCCGCCGGATCATGGAGGGAGCCCGCGCCCGTGTTCTCGCCTAGCGCCCCGCCCACCGCGCGCATCGCGGCGGTGCTCAACACCCTGCAGCCGGCCGAGCGCCGCGTCGCCGAACTGATCGTCGAGGCATCGGATGCCGTCGTCGAGTGGACAGCGCAAGAGCTCGCCGACCGCGCGGGCGTCGGCCGCGCCACCGTCGTGCGCACCTGCCAGACCGTGGGCTACCGCGGCTATCCGCAGTTGCGGGTGGCGCTGGCAGCCGAGCTGGGGGGCGCCCCGGAGGCGACGTCGTATCACGGGCCGGGAGTGCTCGGGCGTATGCGGGGCGAGATCGATCGACTCGCCTCGTCGCTGCCCGCCCTTGCCAGCCTGCTCGATGCGGATGCCGTCGACCAGGCCGTGCGCGCCGCGGCATCCGCCCGTCGACTGCTGGTGCTCGCCAATGGCCTCTCGTCGCCGATCGCGAACGATCTCGCGATGCGGCTCACCGCCTCGGGGCGGGCGGCGGAGTTCATCGCCGATGCGATCGCCCAGCAGATCGCCGCCCGTCACCTCACCGCCGACGACGTCTGCCTGGTGGTGAGCGGTTCGGGCGCCAACGAGGCGAGTCTGCGCGTCGCGACCGCGGCGGCGCGAGGTGGCGCGACGGTGATCGCGTTGACCTCGTTCGCGTCGTCGGCGCTCACCGAGGTCGCCACGCTGTCGCTCGTGATCGCTCCGACGGGAGTCAGCTTCCGCGACGAGCTCGAGCACACCTCGCGCGTGGCGTACCTCGTGTTCGCCGAAGTCTTCGCCGCGGCGGTCACGACCGCCCGCGGCGACGACGCGGTGCAGGCGCGTGCGCACGCGCTCGAGGTGGTCTCCGACAACCTCGGCGAAGGAGCCTGACAGCGGGACGCCCGGTCAGTCCCGCGCCGTCTCGAGCAGCGCCCAGAGCTCGGCGCGCGCCGGGAACGAGGCGAGGTCGATGTCGAGCAGCGCGCCCGCCTGGGCGATGCGCGAACGGAGTGTGTGCCGGTGCACTCCGAGGGCGGTCGCGGCCTGCTCCGCGCGGGCGTCGTGCTCCAGCCACACCCGGAGCGTCTGCTCCAGCGCCGATCCGGTGCCGATGTCGTGGGCGCGGAGCGGGGCGAGGTGCGACTCGGCGACCAGGCGGGCCTCGTCGGTCGCCAGGGCCGACAGGATGCTGGAGCCGACGGCATCCGCGTATCGGGCGACGCCCGAGGCGCCCCGCTGACGCAGCGCGGCGAGCGCCTGGGCGTGCGATCGGGAGAACGCGGCGTACGCATCGGGTTCGGAGACGCCGATACGGATGCCGAACCGCGCCGCGAGTTCGTCGATGAGCGCCTCGTCCTCGGCCGCCACGCAGATCGTCACGCCGTCGTCCGACTCGGCGAGGAATGACGCGACACCGTGCTCGGTGCGCTGACGCTCCCACCAGTCGATGAGCGCCGCGGCCGGGGCGTCGCCGGAGACGGCCACGACGACGGGCGCGACGGGCAGCGACCCCAGCACGCGGCGGGCGATCGAGGGATCGTCGGACAGCAGGGAGCGGAGCAGCTGCGAGTGCAGGCGGCGGCGGCTGCGCGCCGACTGCTCGTTCTGCTCGAGAGCCAGACCCGACATCGCGATGACCGAGGTCACGACGGCGCGGGCCTCGGCATCGAGCGTGTCGATCTCGAGGGCGAGAACCCCGCGGAGATGACCGCCTCGCCCGATGGTCGAGAGCAGGAAGGTACGGTCGTCGATCGTCAGCGACTGCCCGGCCTCGAGTCCGCGGGCGAGCACGTCGCCGACGCGCTCGCCGAGCGTGTCGAGGAGTTCGCGGTCGACCGCGTCGCGTGAGGGGGAGTGCAGCAGGGCGCCGGCGGCGTCGAACATCCCGGCCCAGACACCCAGCCGTCGGCTGAGTTCGGTGATGATCGCCTCGAGTCCGCGGGGGCGGAGGGCGGCGAGGGCGAGCCCGCGCTGCGCATCGAGCGCCCAGGAGCGTCGGGCGTAGGCCTGCGCCGCGATGGCTTCCGAGTGGGCGCGCGCGATCGCGATGAACGGCGTGCGATAGGGCACTTCGAAAAGCGGGATGCCGTGCAGGGCGCAGGCGTCGATGAGGGCGTCGGGGATGCCGGAGCGGTGCACCTCGGTGCCGAAGCCGAGCCCGAGCACGCCGCGGTCGGCGAGGCGCGCGACGTAGGCATCGATATCGGATGCCCCGTTCGTGCCGGCTGTCCCGTTCCCATCGACTGCGGCGTCGAACTGCGTGCCGGTGGTGAGGAGGGCGAGGTCGTCGGAGAGGAACGGGGTGGGGTCGGCGAGATCCGAGCTGTGCACCCAGCGCAGCGGCCTCTCGAGGGCACCGACCGGGAGCGCTGTCGGCTGCGACACGAGACGGAGCTCGAGATCGCGGCGACGCAGGAGCGCCCGCAGGGTGGGCTGATCGGCCACGTCGATGCCTTCCTTGTACGTATCGGCGAAGTATCGTCGTCGATTGTACAGTCCGGCGAATGCACGATGTCCGTGGCCGGTCGTACGCTCGCGACATGGCACTCCTCGACACCGCATCCCCCGTCGTCCCCCTCGGAGGACCCGAGCTCCCTCAGGAGCGTCGTCTGGTCACCGACCTGCCCGGCCCGCGCTCGGCCGAGCTGCTGGCGCGCAAAGCGGATGCCGTGGCCGCCGGTGTCGGTCACACCGTTCCCGTGGCGGCGGTCGCCGCAGGCGGCGGCGTGGTCCTCGACGCCGACGGCAACTCGCTCATCGACCTCGGGTCCGGCATCGCCGTGACCTCGGTCGGCAACGCGCACCCGAAGGTCGCCGCAGCCGTCGCCGCGCAGGCCGCGCAGTTCACGCACACCTGCTTCATGATCTCGCCGTACGAGTCCTACGTCGGCGTCGCCGAGGCGCTCAACCGCATCACGCCCGGCGACTTCGCCAAGAAGAGCGCCCTGTTCAACTCCGGGGCAGAGGCGGTCGAGAACGCGATCAAGATCGCCCGCAAGTACACCGGTCGCCAGGCGGTCGTCGCCTTCGACCACGGCTACCACGGCCGTACCAACCTCACCATGGCGCTCACCGCCAAGTCGATGCCGTACAAGAGCGGCTTCGGTCCCTTCGCGCCCGAGGTCTACCGGGCGCCGATGTCGTACCCGTTCCGGGACGGTCTCGACGGGCGCGAGGCCGCGGCCCGCGTCCTCCTGCAGCTCGAGAAGCAGGTCGGCGCCGACAACCTCGCCGCCGTCATCATCGAGCCCATCCAGGGCGAGGGCGGGTTCATCGTCCCCGCCGAGGGTTTCCTGCCCGCGATCGCCGAGTGGTGCCGCGCGAACGGCGTCGTCTTCATCGCTGACGAGGTGCAGACCGGCTTCGCCCGCACCGGGCACATGTTCGCGAGCGAGATCTTCGGCATCGAGCCCGACCTGATCACGACCGCCAAGGGCATCGCGGGCGGTCTGCCGCTCGCCGCCGTCACGGGCCGCGCCGAGATCATGGACGCGTCGCACGCCGGTGGTCTCGGTGGCACCTACGGAGGCAACCCGATCGCCTGCGCCGCGGCCCTCGCTTCGATCGACGTCTTCGAGAACGACGGCGTGATCGAGCGTGCACGGGAGATCGGCGAGATCCTCACCGCGCGACTCCTCGACATCCAGAAGAGCGATGCGCGCGTCGGCGACGTGCGCGGGCACGGTGCCATGATCGCCGCCGAGTTCGTCGATCCCGAGACGAAGGCACCGGACGCGGCTTTGACGGCCGCGGTCGCGAAGGCCGCGATCGCGCAGGGCGTGATCGTGCTCACCTGCGGCACCTACGGCAACGTCATCCGCTTCCTGCCGCCGCTCTCGATCGGCGACGAGCTGCTGAACGAAGGACTCGACATCGTCGCCGCGGCGCTCGCCGCGGCGTAGGTCGACGGGCGCGCTCGCGCCATCCGGAAACGTCCGGCCGCGACCCTGATCGGGGGATTGGGGGTCGCGGCCGGCACTCTTCACCGCAAGGCTTCACGACGAAGGAGTTGGACACCATGGCAGAGATCACGAGAGACGTCCTCATCATCGGCGCCGGCGCCGCCGGGCTCACCGCCGCGAACGATCTGCGCAAGGCGGGGCTGTCGGTCGCCGTCCTCGAGGCGCGCGACCGCGTCGGCGGACGACTGTGGACCGACGTCATCGACGGAGCCATGCTCGAGATCGGCGGCCAGTGGGTCTCGCCCGACCAGCAGGCGCTCATCGACACGATAGACGAGCTCGGCCTCGAGACCTACAGCCGTTACCGCGAGGGCGACAGCGTCTACGTCGGCCCCGACGGCACGACCTCGCGCTTCACGGGCGAGATGTTCCCGGTCTCGGCCGACACCGAGAAGGCGATCGCCGAGATCACCGAGCGCCTCGACGCGATGGTCGCCGAGATCGATCCCGACCGTCCGTGGGCGCACCCGAAGGCCGCCGAATGGGATGCCGTCACCTGGGACGCCTGGCTGCGCCAGCAGACCGACGACGACGAGGCCGTGAGCAACCTGGCCTTCGCCACCGGCTCCGCGATGCTCACCAAGCCGACCCACGCGTTCTCGCTCCTGCAGTCGCTGCTGATGGCGGCATCCGCCGGTTCCTACTCGCACCTCGTCGACGCCGACTTCATCCTCGACAAGCGAGTCGTCGGCGGATTGCAGCGCGTGCCCATCCTGCTCGCCGAGCGGCTCGGCGACGACGTGTTCCTGAATCAGCCGGTGCGCTCGCTGGAGTGGGGTCCGTCCGGGGTGACCGCGACGACCGACGACCTGACGGTGAGTGCGCGGTTCGCTATCCTCGCCCACGCACCCGTGCTCTACAGCCGGATCTCGTTCGTGCCGTCGCTGCCGCGCCGCCAGCACCAGCTCCACCAGCACCTCTCGATGGGCTTCGTGATCAAGGTGCACGCCGTCTACGACCGGCCGTTCTGGCGCGAGCAGGGGCTCAGCGGCACGGCGTTCAGCCCGTACGAGCTGTCGCACGAGGCTTACGACAACACCAACCACGGCGACGAGCGCGGAACCCTCGTCGGTTTCGTCTCCGACCAGAACGCCGACGATCTGTTCGAGCTCTCGGCCGAGGAGCGCAAGGAGCGCATCCTCGAGTCGCTCTCGCACTACTACGGGCCCGAGGCCAAGAACCCCGTCGTCTACTACGAGAGCGACTGGGGTACCGAGGAGTGGACGCGCGGTGCCTACGCCGCGAGCTTCGACATGGGCGGGCTGCACCGCTACGGTGCCGATCTGCGGGCGGCCGTCGGGCCGATCCACTTCGCCTGCAGCGACATGGCCGGCGCGGGGTACCAGCACGTCGACGGTGCGATCCGCATGGGTCACCTCGCCGCCGAGAACATCATCGACGCCGGTCGCGCCGCCACCGCAGCGAGCGGCGCATGACCTCCGCTATCGTCGTCGGGTACACGGCGACGGATGCCGGGGCGGATGCCGCAGCCCTCGGCGCGCGGCTCGCGCGAAGCATCGATGCGACGCTCCACCTGGTGATCGTGCTCCCCGCCGAGGGGACGCGGAGTCCCGTCGTCCCGCCCGAGCGGGCCTATGAGGACCACATCCGCGCCCAGGCGAAGCGCTGGCTGGAAGACGCGATCCTCCGCCTCCCGCACGAGGTGCACAGCCGCGGTCATGTGCGGATCGCCGAATCGTTCGCCGAGGGGCTCGTCGCCGCCGGCGAGGAGTTCGGCGCCCGTCTCATCGTCGTGGGCGCGGCATCCGGCGGCCTGTTCGGTCGGCACCGTCTCGGCACCGTCGCGTCCGAGCTGCTGCACTCGTCGACCATTCCGGTCGCTCTGGCCCCTGCAGGCACGGCCACGCAGGACGACCACGTGCTCCCGCGGATCACGGCAGCCGTCGGCACCCGGCCCGGCGCCGAGCTCCTGCTCGACGAGGCGGCGGCCCTCGCCTCCGACGCCCACGTCGACCTGCGGCTCGTCTCGCTCGTGCCCTTCGACGTCCCCCCGGGACTCGACACCGGCGCGATCCGCGTCGTCGGCCAGGAGCACGCCCACGAGGTGCTCACCCGGGCGAAGGACCGCCTGCCCGACACCGTCGGAGCCGCGGTCGAGGAGGCTCCCGGAGACAGCGTCGAGGACGCCGTCTCGAATCTCTCCTGGATCCCCGGCGAGGTCGCTCTCGTCGGCTCCAGCAGGCTCGCGCAGCCGCGACGTCTGTTCCTCGGCAGCACGGCGGCGAAGATGCTGCACGAGCTGCCCGTTCCCATGATCGTCGTCCCGCGCACGCGCGGGGAAGCAGGAGACCGCTGATGAGCAGCACGAATCGGGCGACGGAGCCCGAAGCAGTGACCACCGGCCTGTCGAGCAAGGGGCTGAGCGTCGGCACCGTGGGTGTGCTCGGTGCGCTGGTGATGGGCGTCTCGTGCATCGCCCCGGCCTACACCTACACGGCCGGCATCGGCGGCGCGGTCGGCGCGGTCGGGTTCCAGGTGCCGGCGATCCTGCTGCTGGGATTCATCCCGATGCTCCTCGTCGCGTTCGGATACCGCGAACTCAACAAGGCGATGCCTGATTCCGGCACCAGCTTCACCTGGGCCACCCGCGCCTTCGGCCCGTACGTCGGCTGGATGGCCGGCTGGGGCCTGATCGTCGCGACGATCCTGGTGCTCTCCAATCTCGCCGGCATCGCCGTCGACTTCCTCTTCCTGTTGATCTCGCAGATCTCCGGCGACGAGGCCATCGCCGAGATCACCCGCAACCCGTTCGTGAACGTCGGCGTGTGTCTCCTCTTCGTCGCGCTCGCCGCCTGGGTGTCGTATCGAGACGTGTCGACGTCGCAGAAACTGCAGTACGGTCTCGTGGCGTTCCAGGTCGTGATCCTCGTGGCGTTCGCCGTCATGGCGATCGTCCAGGCCGTTCAGGGCAACTCCTTCGAGCCGCACATGCCGGAGTTCGCGTGGTTCAACCCCTTCGCGATCGAGGGCGGTATCTCTGCCATCGTGATGGGTCTGTCGGCATCCGTCTTCATGTTCTGGGGCTGGGACGTCACCCTCACCATGAACGAGGAGGCCAAGGACCCCGAGCGCACACCGGGACGCGCGGCGATGCTCACGGTGTTCTCGATCATCGCGATCTACCTGTTGCTCACCGTCAGCAGCCTGATGTACTCCGGCATCGGCGACGAGGGGCTCGGACTCACGAACGAGGACATCGGCGGAAACGTCTTCTTCGCCCTCTCAGGTCCCGTGATGGGCGGACTGGCCTTCCTGCTCTCGCTGGCGGTGCTCACCTCTTCGGCGTCGTCGCTGCAGTCGACGTTCATCTCGCCCGCCCGCACCCTGCTCGCGATGGGGCACTACGGCGCCATGCCCCGTCGGTTCGCCGGGGTCAGCGCCCGCTTCTTCACGCCGGGTTTCGCCACGATCGCCTCCGCCGTCGTCGCCGGAGGGTTCTACGCCGTGATGCGCTTCCTCAGCGAGGACGCGCTGTGGGACACGATCCTCGCACTGGGCATGATGATCTGCTTCTACTACGGGATCACCGCGCTGTCGTGCGTCTGGTACTTCCGGCACCAGTGGTTCGACTCGGGCAAGGACTTCGTCTTCAAGTTCGCCAGCCCGCTCGTCGGCGGGATCATCCTGCTCGTGCTCTTCGTCATCACCGCGTACGACAGCCTCGCTCCCGACTACGGATCGATCGCCATCGGCGCCGACGCCAACGGCGAAGGCGGCATCGGGATCGTGTTCTTCATCGGGGTCGGGCTGCTCGTCTTCGGCGCCGTCCTCATGATCATCCAGAGAATCGTCAACCCCGACTTCTTCCGCGGCAAGACGCTGAGCCTCGACGCTCCGCCGAGCAACCGCCGCTGACCGACATCCCCCAGAAGGAGAAACATGACCACGCACCTCGCACCGGCCGAACAGGCCCTCCTCGACGGCATCCCCACCGGGCTCTTCATCGGCGGTGAATGGACGGATGCCTCCGCCGGCGGCACCTTCGACGTCATCGATCCCTCCACCGGGGCCGTGATCCGGACGATCGCCGACGCGACGCCCGACGACGGCATCCGCGCCCTCGACGCGGCGGTCGCCGCGCAGGAGTCGTGGGCGGCGACCGTGCCGCGCGTGCGCAGCGAGATCCTGCGCCGGGCGTTCGACCTCGTGCAGCAGCACAAGGAAGACCTGGCGCTGCTCATGACCCTCGAGATGGGCAAGCCGCTCGCCGAGGCCCGTGGCGAGGTCGTCTACGGCGGCGAGTTCCTGCGCTGGTTCAGTGAGGAGGCCGTGCGCATCAGCGGCCGCTACGGCATCAACCCCGAGGGCACCGGGCACATGGTGGTCTCGCAGCGTCCGGTCGGGCCGTCGTTCTTCGTCACCCCCTGGAACTTCCCGTTCGCGATGGCGACGCGCAAGATCGCCCCGGCGCTCGCCGCCGGATGCACCGTCGTCATCAAGCCGCCGGCACTCACGCCGCTGACGACCATCTTCTTCACGAAGCTGCTCGAAGAGGCGGGTCTCCCGAAGGGCGTCGTCAACGTCGTCCAGACGTCGAAGTCGAGCGCGCTCTCGGCTCCGATCATCGCCGACCCGCGACTGCGCAAGCTGTCGTTCACGGGCTCGACCGAGGTGGGGCGCAAGCTCATCGCGCAGGCCGCCGAGGGCGTGCTGCGGGTCTCGATGGAACTCGGCGGCAACGCCCCGTTCGTCGTGTTCGACGACGCCGACCTCGACAAGGCCGTGGAGGGCGCGCTGCTGGCGAAGTTCCGCAACATCGGACAGGCGTGCACCGCCGCGAACCGCTTCATCGTGCACGAGGGCGTCGCCGAGGAGTTCGCCCGCAAGGTCACCGAGCGTGTCGAGGCGATGAAGGTCGGCCGCGGCACCGAAGAGGGCGTCGCGATCGGACCGCTCATCGACGAGGGTGCGGTGGCGAAGGCCGAAGAACTCGTCGGCGATGCCGTCGAGCGCGGGGCGAAGCTGCTCGCCGGCGGAAAGGCGCTGGACGGCATCGGCACCTACTACGAGCCGACCGTCCTCACCGATGTCGTCGCCGGCAGTGCGATCCTGCGCGAGGAGATCTTCGGCCCGGTGCTCGCGATCTCCACCTTCTCGACCGAGGAGGAGGCCGTGCGCCTCGCCAACGACACCGAGTACGGGCTCGTGTCGTACGTGTTCACCGAGAACCTGCAACGCGGACAGCGGATGATCGACGGCCTCGAGACCGGCATGATGGGTCTCAACGTGGGCGTCGTCTCGAACGCCGCGGCGCCGTTCGGCGGCGTCAAGCAGTCCGGCGTCGGCCGCGAGGGCGGCCTCGAGGGCATCCACGAATACCTGTCCACCAAGTACACGCTGATCCCGGTCTCCTGACCGCTCGAGAAGAGGACACGCCATGACCGACTACGCCGTCATCAACCCCGCCACCGGAGAGACGCTGGCGTCCTTCGACACGTTCACCGACGCGCAGATCGAGGAGGCGCTCGTCGCCGCCGACGAGGCTCACCGCGAGTGGTCGCGCACCTCGACCGTCGCCGAGCGCGCCGCGCTCCTGCGTCGTGCGGCCGAGCTGCACCGCGAGCGCCGCGAGGAGCTGGCCGACATCTTCGTCCGTGAGATGGGCAAGCCCCGCGAGGCCGCCCTCGGCGAGGTCGATTTCGCCGCCGACATCGCCGAGTACTACGCCGATCAGGCGGAGTCGATCATGGCCGACCAGCCGATCGCGATCCTCGGCGACGGTTCGGCGATCATCCGCCGTTCCTCGCTCGGTCCTCTCGTCGGCATCATGCCGTGGAACTTCCCGGCCTACCAGATCGTGCGTTTCGCGGCGCCGAACCTGATCGTCGGCAACACGATCCTGCTGAAGCCCGCTCCGCAGTGCCCGGAGTCGTCGACCGCCATCGAGGCGATCTACCACGACGCCGGGTTCCCGACCGGGGCCTACCAGAACGTGCTCGCCACCAACGACCAGATCGCGACGATGATCGCCGACTGGCGTGTGCAGGGTGTCTCGCTCACGGGCTCGGAGCGCGCCGGTGCCGCGGTCGCCGAAATCGCCGGCCGCAACCTCAAGAAGGTCGCGCTCGAGCTCGGCGGGTCCGACCCGTTCATCGTGCTCTCGACCGATGACCTCGACGCCACCGTGCAGGCGGGTGTCGATGCGCGCCTCGACAACAACGGTCAGGCGTGCAACGGCGCCAAGCGCTTCATCGTCGTCGACGACCTCTACGACGCCTTCGTCGAGAAGTTCACGGCGGCGATGGCGGCGGTCGAGGCATCCGACCCGACGCTCGACGACACGGTCCTCGGGCCGGTGTCGTCGGAGACGGCGGCCGAGAACCTGCAGAAGCAGATCGATCAGGCCGTCGAGCAGGGGGCGACGCTGCTCACCGGCGGCACCCGCGAGGGTGCGTTCTTCGCGCCGACCGTGCTCGCCGACGTCACGCCGGCGATGAGCGTCTACCGCGAAGAGCTCTTCGGCCCCGCGGCCGTCGTCTACCGCGTCGCCGACGAGGATGCCGCCGTCGATCTCGCGAACGACACGACCTTCGGCCTCGGGTCGTACGTCTTCACGACCGACGCCGAGCAGGCCGAACGCGTCGCCGACAGGATCGAGGCCGGCATGGTCTACGTCAACCTCGTGCTCGCCGACAGCCCCGAGCTGCCCTTCGGCGGCGTGAAGCGCAGCGGCACGGCCCGCGAGCTCGGCCACCTCGCCGCCGACGAGTTCGTCAACAAGAAGCTCATCCGCATCGGCTGACAAGAACCTCATCCGCATCGGCTGACAAGAAGTTCATCCGCATCGGCTGACAGAGTCTGGTCCGCCATGGGCTGCTGAGCCTGTCGAAGCATCCCGTGGCGGGCCCTTCGACAGGCTCAGGGACTCAGCCTTTCCGGCACCCCCAGGACGGATGCCGAGTCGGCACTCGACACACGACCAGGCCCCCTGTCTCCGGGCGGGCGTAAGGTCGAGGCATGGCCAATGTCGCTGAGAACATCGTCAAGACTCTGCACGCCAACGGGATCGACCGGGTCTACGGCATCCCCGGGGATTCGCTCAACGGATTCACCGACGCCCTCCGCAAGGACGGCACGATCCGCTGGGTGCACGTGCGCCACGAGGAGGCCGCCGCCTTCGCTGCCGCCGCGGATGCCGCCACCACCGGGGACCTCGCTGTCGTCGCGGGTTCCTGCGGCCCGGGCAACCTCCACCTGATCAACGGCCTCTACGACGCCAATCGCTCGCGCGTGCCGGTGCTCGCCATCGCCGCCCACATTCCGACGAACGAGATCGGTACGGGCTACTTCCAGGAGACGCACCCGCAGGAGCTGTTCCGCGAGTGCAGCGTGTATGTCGAGTACGTGGCCGACGCGAAGCAGATGCCGCGACTGATGGAGATCGCGATGCGCGCGGCGATCGAGAAGCGCGGCGTGGCCGTGCTCGTCATTCCGGGCGATGTCGCGTTGGCCGAGATCGCCGACGACCGCAGCGTCGTGATCGAGCGCACCCGACCCGTCGTCGTGCCCAGCGGTGCCGAGCTCGAGAAGGCGGCGACCCTGCTCAACGCCGCGAAGAAGGTCACGATCCTCGCGGGCGCCGGCGTCGAGGGGGCGCACGACGAAGTCATCGCCCTCGCGGATGCCCTCGGCGCCCCGATCGTCCACGCCCTTCGCGGCAAGGAGTTCATCGAGCACGACAACCCGTTCGACGTCGGAATGACCGGGCTGCTCGGATTCGCCTCGGGGTACCGCGCGATGGAGTCCGCCGATGCTCTCCTGGTGCTCGGCAGCGACTTCCCCTACGAGCAGTTCTACCCCGACAAGGCGAAGACGATCCAGGTCGACATCCGCGGCTCTCAGCTCGGCAAGCGGCATCCGCTCGATCTCGGTCTCGTCGGTGACGTACGCGCGACAGCCGAGGCCCTGCTCCCGCGCATCGCGCGCAAGGACGACCGCGGCCACCTCGACGATGCGCTCGCGCACTACCGCAAGACGCGCGCGAAGCTCGACGACCTCGCGGTGCCGACCAAACCCGGCCGTCCGATCCACCCGCAGTATCTCGCCAAGCTGCTGAACGACCACGCCGCGGACGACGCGATCTTCACCGCGGACGTCGGGTCTCCCACCGTCTGGGCCGCCCGCTACCTGCACATGACCGAACACCGGCGACTCATCGGTTCGTTCACGCACGGCTCCATGGCGAACGCGCTGCTGCACGGCATCGGCGCGCAGGTCGCGCATCCCGATCGCCAGGTCGTCGCGCTCGCCGGCGACGGGGGACTCGCGATGATGCTCGGCGAGCTGATCACGCTCACCCAGAATCACCTGCCGGTGAAGACGATCGTCGTCAACAACTCCTCGCTCAACTTCGTCGAGCTCGAGATGAAGGCGGCGGGGTTCGTCACCTACGGCACCGACCTGAAGAACCCGAGCTTCGCGGCGATCGCCGAGGCGATGGGCATCTTCGCGCGCCGGGTCGAGAACAGCGAAGACCTGCCGGGTGCCGTCCGCGAGGTGCTCGCGCACGACGGTCCCGCGTTGCTCGATGTCGTGACCGAGCGCCAGGAGCTGTCGATGCCCCCGGCGATCGAGGCGGCCCAGGTCAAGGGTTTCGCGCTCTACGCCATCCGCACGGTCATGTCGGGCCGAGGCGATGAGCTCCTCGACCTCGCCCGCGCGAACTGGCGTCAGTTCCTCTGACCCTCATTCCGCCGGCTCAGGGGCCGAGATACTGGGGCCCTGAGCCGGCAACCGGGGCCCTGAGCGAGATACCGGGTCCCTGAGCCTGTCGAAGGGCCCCGCACGCGAAACGTCAGCTCTCGACGAGCGCTCGCACCTCGGCGGCTTCGCCGTGGCGACCGAGCCCTTCGAGAACGTCGCCGAGTTCGAGAGCCGCGACCTGGCGCAGCTGCGGGAACTCCGCACCGTGCTCGATCGCACTGCGGTACACGGCCACGGCGTCGGACCCGCGCTCGTTCGCGACGAGTACACGTGCGGCGAACAACTCCGAGCCGCCGGCGGAGCCGAGGTCGCCGATCGTGGCGAAGGCATCGGCGGCGGTGAGTGCTGCGGCAACGGACTCGTCGATCCGGCCGAGCTGCGCGAGCGCGCGGCCGCGGGAGTCCGTGACGTCGGCGCGCAGCCAGTCGGCCTCGTGCTCGGTCGCGAGGGCGGCGACCTCGTCGAAGAGCGCGAACGCGCGCTCGTCACCGCGTCCGCCGTAGGCCTGCCCGAGGTTGTGCAGCACATCGGCCACCACCCCCACGGCGTCGGGCGCGCGGCGCACGATCTCGGCGGCCGATTCGAGCAGCGCGAGCGCGTCGTCGTTCTCGTCGAACCGGGCGAGGATCTTCGCCTGCTCGCTCATGGCGCTCGCCTGATCCGCGAACTCCTCGCCCTGGCCGAACAGGTCGGCGGCGTAACCGTAGGCGCCGACCGCCTGGCCGAACTCTCCCGCCGTGGCGAGCGAGCGAGCCAGCAGCATCGCCGTGGCGGCCCGCGACGCCGGCTCGACCTCGGCCTTCTCCTCGCGCTCGAGAACCGTGCCGAACAGCTCTGCCGCCTCTTCGGCATCTCCGGCGGCGAGCATCGCGCGCGCCAGACGGAAGTCGGCGCCCGTGGCATCCGCCCCTTCCTGTGCGGCGACGCGCGCGAGCACCCGGAACCGTGCGACGGCCTTCTCGGGCTCGCCGGCGTCCTCCCACAGCGCGCCCGCGAGCAGGTGCGCCGAACCGAGAGCGCGCGTCGCGCCGAGGCTCGCGAGCAGTCGGCAGACCTCGTCGGCGTCGGCGGCGCCCTCGGTGAAGGCACCGCCGCCGCCACGGATGCGTGCGCGCGTCTCGAGCGCGTGCGCCCGATGTCCCGTGCTCAGGTCGTCCTGCGAGAGCAGGCGGTCGAGCAGAGCGGATGCCGCCTCGGCGTCGCCCTTGTGCAGCAACGCCGAGGTCGCGACGAGCGTCGTCGTGTTCGACAGGCGCGCGTCCTCTGCTTCCGCGAACGCGCGCGCGGCCTGCTCGGCAAGGTTCAGCGCCGCATCGGCATCGGCATCGGCGTCGTCGCCGCGCAGGTGCAGCGAGGCGCGGCTCAGCGCGAGGTCTCCGCGCGACCACGCGGGGAGCGCATCGGCGCCCGCGAGTTCACGATCGAGCGCCGCGGCATCCTCGGCGGTGGCGAGCCCGAAGGTCGCGAGGCCCAGACGTTCCTCGAGATCGGCCTGCTCCGGCTTCCCCGCGGCGCGCAACGCGGCGATGCGCTCGGGCAGCAACGGCCATGCCTCCTCGGCGCGTTCGAGCGCGACGAGGATGCCGAGGCGCATCGAGAGCAGCTGCGCGCGCTTCTCGGGATCGGCGACCTCGAGGGCGTGCGGGAGCGCCGCGAGGGTGCCCTGCTCGTCGCCGTACTGGGCGAGCTGCATCGCGCGCTCGTACCAGCCGTCGGCATCCGTGGGATCGAGGGTCGCCGTCTGGGGGACGAACGCGTCCGAGCGGATCGGCACGTCGTAGGTCTCGGTTCCGAGTGCCCGCATCCGCTCGAGCGCGCGGGCGTGACCGTCGGTGCCGTCGCGGCTGTCGAACTCCGCAGCGAGCCGCTCGGCGGTCGCCCAGGCGGCCGCGGCGAGGTCGGAAGCGCTCCACGGGCCGTCGTGAGCCCCGAAGAACGCGACGAGAGCCGCGGCATCCGCTCCCCGCACCGGCGTCTCGCCGTGGCCGGTCGCGGCGACGCGGTCGAGCGCGACGGCGAACGCGGCGAGGGCGGCGAAGTGCGCGTCGACGTTGAGGCCGTCGTGCGCGAGCCAGCCGATGTGTCGCTCGACGAGCGACAGCGCCCGTGCCTCGTTGCCGGTGATGGCGGTGAAGACGATGTTGTTCGCGACGATGCGGAGGTTGTCGGGGTTGTCCTTCGCGAGCCGGTAGCTGCGCAGGTGCGCGGTCTTCGCCTCGTCGCCGCGGCCGCTGCGCAGGTACGGAACCAGCACGCGCGACAGGGCGTGCTCGGGCTCCTCGCCGCACGAGAACCCGCCCTCGATCATCTCCTCGACGAGGCGGATGGCGTCGGCATCCCGATCGGTCTCGGCGAAGAACCCGGCGAACTGGCTGCGACCGCAGGCGTCGCAGTGGCTGTGCTCGTCGCGCGGCGTGGCCTCGAGCTGCACGCGCAGCGCCTCGGCGTCGTCGATGCGGCCGGCGTCCCAGGCGTCTTCGAAGCGGGCGGTGAGAACGCCGCTGAGTCCGAGATCGGCCGCGCGGTAATGGGCCTCCATGTCGTCGAGCACGGCGGCGATCTGCTCCTGCGAGAACGCGGGGGAGGATCGCAGCGACGACGCCATCCACTTGAACTGCCACATCAGGTCGGCGCCGCCGTACTCGAGGTCTGCGGGGAAGCGGCCCGGGTCGGCGTCGTGCCGCGCGAGGCACCACGCGAACGAGTTGAGCATGACGTCGGTCGCGCCGTTCATGTTCGCCGAGGCCGTCTGCCGCATGCGCGCCTGGTACTCGAGCTGCTCGTCGCCGATCTCCTGCGCGAGCGAAACGGCCTCGGCGACGAGAGCCTGCTCGGCGGGGCCCCAGGGCGTGCGGTCGATCTCTTCGACGAGCTGCGAGAAGCGCTTCTTCGGACGGGTCATGGTCATCTCCTCGGCGGGGGAATCAGCGTGCGGTGTCATCGGCGTCGTCGCCGGCGGGGAACGTGTCGTCGGTGAGACCGGCCGAGAGCGAGACGAGGTCGCTGAGAGCGGTCGTCATCAGCGTGCGGTCCGCGTCGCTGAGCGGGTGGTGTCCGGCGAGCAGGGCCTGGATGTAGAGCAGTTGGAGGGTGCGGGCGAACACGGCGTCGTCGTCGACGCGCACGAGGGCCCGCACGACGCGATTCGACCAGTTCAGGCACAGGCGCGCGCTCAGATCGTCGTCGCGGGCGGCCGAGAGCGTCTGGTCGATGCGGTCGAGCACGCCTCCCCAGAGCGAACCGGTGATGCCCTTCGTGCGGCCGCGGTCGATCGCGCGCAGCACATCGGGATCGGCGACGTACAGGCCGGTCAGATCGGGGCGGTCGATCGAGCGCACCACGACGGCGCACGACGACGCCGCGAGTACGGCGCTCGCGCGCGCCTCGAGGGCGACGGCGGCGTCGCGGTCGTCGAGCGGGGGAGGGTCGAGGCGGTCGAGCTCGCCGGTGACGTCGACCTTCTCGATCGTCACGGCGGGGTACAGGTCGGGCAGCATGCGTACGAGGTCGGCGTCGTAGAGGTAGCCCCCGTTGACGAGTACATCGGATGCCGGCGAGATCCCCGCGACCTGGCGGAACTCGTCGACCGACGAGGCGTACCGCACGTGCGGGTAGCGCTCGACGAGGTCGCCGAGTTGCATCGTGCCGTGGGTCGTCTCGACGGTCAGCCAGCGGGTGATGAACCGGGCGAGCTCTTCGTCGTGGCGCACGAGCGACTTGAGTCCGAGTTCGTGGATCGCGACGAACTGCGCCAGTCGGTGCGGCTCGCGCAGGCCGAGCTCGAGGATCCAGCGACGGATGCCGGCGCCGAGCTGTTCGCGCACGCGTTCGAGCGCCGCGTCCTCGACGAGCGATTCCCGGCTCGCGGTCGGCGCGAGACCGGTGGAGTCGATGACCGCGCGCACGAAGAACGCCCAGTCGGGGAGCACGTCCGCGGCGCGCTCCGAGAGCAGCATCCGCCCGAGGTACATGCGGGTCGCCTGCCGGGCTCCGGGAGGGGGCGCGAAGGGCAGCACGTAGGCGAGCCCGCGCGTGCCGGTGGCGGGCTCGTGCAGTTCGATGACGTCGAGCGGCGCCGCGCCGAGCAGTTCGCGGCCGTACTGGACGACCGTCTCGGGGGTGCCGTCGAGGAACGGAGCCGGGTGCGTGATGTCGACCTCGCCCGCCCCGGAATCGATCGTGACCCGCACGGGGAGGAACTCGCCGAACGCGGTCGCGAGTTCGGTGACCGCGGCAGGGCGCAGCAGGTCGCCCGCGTCGAAGCGCGGTGCGAGGTGCACGCTCGTGCCGATCGGCAGCTCCTCGTCGATCTCGACCACCTGGAAGGTGCCGTCGGAGCTCCCGGTCCACTCGACCGATGCGCCGCCCCTGGCGCTGCGCGAGCGGATGACGATGGTGTCGGCGACCATGAAGCAGCTCAGCAGTCCGATCCCGAACTGGCCGAGGTAGTCGCTGCGGGGCAGGTCGAAGATGTCGCGCTTGGAGCTGCGGCCGACCGTGGCGAGCAGGTCGGCGACCTCCGTGAGCGTGAGGCCCACACCGTCGTCGCGCAGCACGAACTCGCCGTTCTCAGCCGTGAGCGGGGTGATGCGGATGTGTCCGCCGCCGCCGTCCACCTCGCGGCGCGCGGTGATCGCGTCACGGGCGTTCTGCAGCAGTTCGCGCAGATAGACACGGGGGCTCGAGTAGATGTGACGGCTGAGGAGGTCGACGACGCCTCGCAGATCGACCTGGAACTGCTGCACATCCGCTGCCATCGACACCCCTCCCAGAGAATCCCCGCACCGAGCCTACAAGAGGGGGCGGACGCCCACCCGGTTCGGCGGTCGACGTCGGATGCCGTACACTGAGGGAGCAGTTTGTTCTCTGCATTCTTTCGCCGTGCCCCGGGTCGCTCCGGGTCATCTGTGAAAGGATGGGGGAACACCCCGAGACCTCACGGTCTCTAGGGCGGTAGCTCAATTGGCAGAGCAGCGGTCTCCAAAACCGCAGGTTGCAGGTTCGATTCCTGTCCGCCCTGCGCGTCAGCGCACGCTGACACACGAAAGGTACATTCAGGATGAGTCAGGACGAACCGCGCGGCGAGGTCATCGCGGCTGGCGCCGCCCGCGAGAAGAAGGGCAACGCCTTCTCCCGGTTCTTCGGAAGCATCGCCCTGTTCATCCGCCAGGTCATCGCCGAACTGCGCAAGGTCGTCACTCCGACCCGCAAGGAGCTGTTCAAGTTCACCGCGGTCGTGCTCGTGTTCGTCCTGATCGTGATGGGTATCGTCTACGGCCTCGACACGTTCTTCGCGTTCGTGACGCACTACGTGTTCGGTATCCCTGGCTGATGACGCCCCGCGGCTCCCGCCGCAGTGATTGGAAAGAACAACGTGTCTGAACGATATTCCGACGACGCCGACTGGGCACCTGCCGCAGAGCAGTCCAGCGAAGAGGACGAGGCCCAGGAGGGCAACATCCTCGCCGAGGAAGAGCGTGCATCCGAGTCGGCGGAGCACGTGGCCGTGCACGTCGAGGACGAAGACGGCGATGACACCGACGACGACATCGAAATCGAAGACCCGGAGGCGGACGCGATCGTGAACGACGCTCTCAACCTGGACGAAGCAGCGGAGTCCGAAGCCGCCGCCGAGGTCCTCAACGACGCAGTGGCCGAAGAGACGGCCGAACTCGAGGCCGCCGAGGCCGACGAGGTCACCCCCTACGACGGTCCCGACGTGAACGGCGAGGAAGACCGCCCCGCCGCCGACGTCGAGGCGGATGACGACTCCGAGGAAGACCCCTACGAGGCGTTCCGCCTCGACCTGCGGATGCTTCCCGGCAAGTGGTACGTCATCCACTCGTACGCGGGCTTCGAGCGCAAGGTCAAGGCGAACATCGAGCAGCGCAAGTCGACGCTCGAGGTCGAGGACGAGATCTACCAGGTCGAGGTCCCGATGGAGGACGTCGTCGAGATCAAGAACGGCCAGCGCAAGATGGTCACCCGCGTGCGCATCCCCGGCTACGTGCTGGTGCGCATGGAGCTCACGGAAGACACCTGGTCGGTCGTGCGCCACACCCCGGGTGTCACGGGCTTCGTGGGCAATGCCCACAACCCCACGCCGCTGCGCTTCGAAGAGGCCTTCAACATGCTGAAGTCGCTCGTCGAGGTCAAGGACGTTCCGACCGCGAAGAACATCGCGTCGAAGGGCGGCGTCGCCGTCGCTCGTCCGCTGCCGGCCGAGGTCGACTTCGAGGTCGGCGAGACCATCACGATCAAGGAGGGCTCGTTCGCGGGTCTTCCCGGTTCGATCAGCGAGATCAAGCCCGAGAGCGGCAAGCTCACGGTCCTCGTCTCGCTCTTCGAGCGCGAGACCCCGGTCGAGCTGTCGTTCGACCAGGTCACGAAGATGATCTGACCCAGAACCTCTCACGCAGAACGCCCCGCCGGCTGGACCGGCGGGGCGTTCTGCGTCTCGCGGCTGGCTCGAGGTGCGCGCCGCGGCCTCCATCCGGTAGACTTCTATGGTTTGTGCGCCGTTTCTGCGTGCGTGCGAACATCACCGCTGTCCGGAATGGCCGGATCGCGGGAGAGCGGATGCATCCGGCATCCGTTCGAGGAAAGGAAGAGGAAATGGCACCGAAGAAGAAGGTGACCGGCCTGATCAAGCTTCAGATCAACGCCGGTGCAGCCAACCCGGCGCCGCCGATCGGCCCCGCGCTCGGTCAGCATGGCGTCAACATCATGGAGTTCTGCAAGGCGTACAACGCCGCGACCGAGTCGCAGCGCGGCAACGTCATCCCCGTCGAGATCACCGTCTACGAGGACCGCAGCTTCACCTTCATCCTGAAGACCCCGCCGGCTGCGGAGCTCATCAAGAAGGCCGCCGGCGTGCCCAAGGGCTCGTCGACCCCGCACACCGTCAAGGTCGCGAAGATCACCAAGGACCAGGTCCGTCAGATCGCCGAGCAGAAGCAGGCCGACCTGAACGCGAACGACATCGAGGCCGCCTCGAAGATCATCGCCGGCACCGCCCGTTCCATGGGCATCACGGTCGAGGGCTGAGGAGAATAATCATGGCTACCAAGTCCAAGGCTTACAAGGCTGCCGCCGAGAAGATCGAGGCAGACCGTTTCTACACCCCGACCGAGGCCGTCGCCCTCGCGAAGGAGACCGGCTCGTCGAAGTTCGACGCGACCGTCGAGGTCGCGCTGAAGCTCTCGGTCGACCCCCGCAAGGCGGACCAGATGGTGCGCGGCACCGTCATCCTGCCCCACGGCACCGGTAAGACCGCCCGCGTCATCGTCTTCGCCACCGGCCCCGCGGCCGAGGCGGCGATCGCCGCTGGCGCCGATGAGGTCGGCGGCGCCGAGCTCATCGAGAAGGTCGCCGGCGGCTGGACCGCGTTCGACGCGGCCGTCTCCACCCCTGAGCTCATGGGCCAGGTCGGTCGTCTCGGTAAGGTCCTCGGTCCCCGTGGCCTGATGCCGAACCCGAAGACCGGCACCGTGACCCCGAACACGGCCAAGGCCGTCGAGGAGATCAAGGGCGGAAAGATCGAGTTCCGCGTCGACAAGCACGCCAACGTGCACTTCGTCGTCGGCAAGGCATCCTTCACCGCTGAGCAGCTCGACGAGAACATCGGCGCAGCGCTCGAGGAGATCGTTCGCCTCAAGCCGTCCAGCTCGAAGGGCCGTTACATCCAGAAGGGTGCGGTGTCGACCACGTTCGGCCCCGGCATCCCGCTGGACGTCAACGCCATCTGACGCTGAGTCACCGAAACGCCCCCGGGTTCGCCCGGGGGCGTTTCTGCGTCCCGGCATCCGCTCGTCGACGGGAGCGCCTGGTGAGTCGGCATATCGGTGCAATGCGGCGTCATGGGACGGGCGGTCCGGCTTCCACGCCACGTACGCTGGGAAGTGTCCCGTCGCGGTCGCGTAAAATCGCACCGCGCACCTTACGCCCCAGGAGGGTTCATGTCCCGTCGTCTCATCGCCGTCACCGCACTCGTCGTCGGCGCCGCGGCGCTCACCGCCTGCAGCGGTTCGAGCGCGCCCGCCGGCACCTCGAGCGATGAGAGCTCGGCATCCTCCGAGTTCGGTCTCGCGACGGAGGGCACGCTCACCGTCGGTACCGAGGGCACCTACCGCCCGTTCAGCTTCCACGCCGACAACGGCGCGGGCGAGCTCACCGGCTACGACGTCGAGATCATCGAGGCCGTCGCCGACAAGCTCGGTCTCGAGGTGAAGTTCGAGGAGACCCAGTGGGACGCGATCTTCGCAGGCCTCGACGCCGGCCGCTTCGACGTGATCGCGAACCAGGTCACGATCAACGACGAGCGCGAGGCCAAGTACCTCTTCAGCACGCCGTACACGGTCTCGCCCGGAGTGATCGTTGTCGCCGATGACGACGACTCCATCTCGTCGTTCGCCGACCTCGACGGCAAGACGACCGCCCAGTCGCTCACGAGCAACTGGAAGGACCTCGCCGAGGAGTCCGGCGCCAAGGTCGAGGGCGTGGAGGGCTGGGCGCAGGCCGTCGAGCTGCTGCGTCAGGGCCGCGTCGACGCGACCATCAACGACAAGCTCACCTTCCTCGACTACGAGACGACCAACAGCCCCACGGGACTCAAGATCGCGGCCGAGACCGACGAGGCGGGCGAGCAGGCCTTCGCCTTCACGAAGGACAAGGAATCGCTCGTCGACGCCGTCGACGCCGCCCTCGAGGAGCTGCGCGCGGACGGCACCCTCGCCGAGATCAGCGAGAAGTACTTCGGCGAAGACGTCTCGCAGTAACCGATGGAGGGCCCCTGGCAGCTGTTCCTGGAGTCGCTCGGGCCGATCGCCCTGGCGGGTCTGACGGCGACGGTTCCGCTCGCGCTGGCGTCGTTCGCCCTGGGGCTCCTCATCGCGATCGGTGTCGCCCTGATGCGCATCTCGGTGAACCCGATCGTCTCGAGTATCGCCCGGTTCTACATCTCGGTGATCCGCGGCACCCCGCTGCTCGTGCAGCTGTTCGTGATCTTCTACGGCATGCCGTCGATCGGCATCACGATCGATCCGTGGCCGAGTGCGATCATCGCCCTTTCGCTGAACGTCGGCGGATACGGTGCCGAGGTCGTGCGCGCCGCGATCCTCTCGGTGCCCCAGGGGCAGTGGGAGGCCGCGTACACGGTCGGCATGAACCGCACCCGTACGCTCACCCGCATCATCCTGCCGCAGGCCGCGCGCGTGTCGGTTCCCCCGCTGTCGAACACGTTCATCTCGCTCGTGAAGGACACGTCGCTCGCATCGCTGATCCTCGTGACCGAGCTGTTCAAGGTCGCGCAGCAGATCGCGTCGAGCACCTACGAGTTCATGGTGCTGTACCTCGCTGCCGCGCTGGTCTACTGGGTGTTCTGCCTCGTGCTGTCGTTCGGGCAGAGCGCCCTCGAGAGGAGGCTCGACAGCCGTGTCGCCCACTGATCCGATCGCACTCCCGCCGCAGGCCCCGCAGGGCCTGGAGCTTCTCACGGCCCGCGGCATCCGCAAGAGCTTCGGCGACAACGAGGTGCTCCGCGGCATCGATCTGACCCTGCACCGCGGCGAGGTCGTCGTGCTCGTCGGCCCCAGCGGGTCCGGCAAGACGACCGTGCTGCGCGCGCTCAACGGCCTCGAGACGCCGGATGCCGGCACGATCACCGTCGCCGGTGGGCCCGAGATCGACTTCGCGCCGGAGGCCCGCCCGAAGCCGCGCGTGCAGAAGCAGAAGCGTCTCGCGCTGCGCGATCGCTCGGCCATGGTGTTCCAGCACCACAACCTCTTCCCCCACCTCACCGTGCTCGAGAACGTGATCGAGGGGCCCTGGCGCGTGCAGGGCCGCCCGAAGGCCGAGGTCGTGGCCGAGGCGCGGGCGCTGCTCGAGCGTGTGGGGCTCGCCGACAAGGCGGATGCTCGACCGCATCAGCTCTCGGGCGGTCAGCAGCAGCGCGTCGGCATCGTGCGTGCGCTCGCGCTCAAGCCCGACCTGCTGCTCTTCGACGAGCCGACCAGCGCCCTCGACCCCGAGCTCGTCGGCGAGGTGCTGCTGGTGATCAAGGAGCTCGCCGACGAGGGCTGGACCATGGCCGTCGTCACGCACGAGCTCGGCTTCGCCCGTGAGGCCGCCGATCACGTGCTGTTCATGGACGGCGGCGTGATCGTCGAGCAGGGACCGCCGGCAGAACTCTTCAGCGCCCCGAAGCAGGAGCGCACGCAGCGCTTCCTCACCCGCATCCTGCGCCCGCTCGACGGCATCTGAGCGAGAGCGCTCGGTGGAGGGGGCTCAGCCCAGAACGGGCAGCACCAGGCTGATGGCGAGAGCGATCATCACGACGGCGATGAGCGCGTCGAGGATCCGCCACGATCGCGGCGTCCGCAGCCAGCGACCGAGATAGCGTGCCCCGAAACCGAGGGCGGTGAACCACAGGATGCTGGCGGCCACCGCTCCGGCGGCGAACAGCCAGCGCTCCTCGCCGTGGGTCGCCGCGATCGATCCGAGCATGAGCACGGTGTCGAGATAGACGTGCGGGTTCAACCAGGTGAGGGTGAGCACGGTGAGGATCACGGGTGCGAGGGCGGTGCGCGTGGTGGTGATCGTCCCGCCGGCGGACGGTGCTGTGCGGCTCACGGGCTCCGAGGCATCCAGCACCTGCCCGTCTCCGCGCCAGGCACGGCGGGCGGCGAGGATGCCGTAGGTGAGCAGGAAGAGCGCCCCGGCCCAGCGGGCGACGACGACGAGCCACGGCGCGGCGGCGATCACGAATCCCAGCCCCGCGACCCCGGCGATGATGAGCGCGGCATCCGAGAGCGCGCAGATCACGACGACGGCGAGAACGTGCTCGCGGCGGATGCCCTGGCGCAACACGAAGACGTTCTGCGCGCCGATCGCGACGATGAGGGAGAGGCCGAGGCCGAGGCCGGAGAGCATCGAGAGCATGATCTCAGCGTAGGAAGTGCATCGATAAAGAACCAGCGCAGATTCCTTCAGAACCATTAGCATCGCTAATGTGAGGATCGATCCCGAACTGGCCGCCACGCTCGCCTCCGTCGCCGACGAGGGAACCCTCGATGCGGCATCCCGCGCCCTCCGCATCACCCCGTCGGCCGTCAGTCAGCGCGTGAAGACGCTGGAGCAGCAACTCGGGCGGATCCTCCTCGTGCGCACCAAACCCGTGCGCCTCACCGAGGCGGGGGAGTCGGTCGTGCGCCTCGCCCGCCAGATCGCCCTGCTCGAACAGGATGCCCTGACCGGGCTCGGCGTCGACGACGGCATCCCGAGCACCAGACCGGTCATCCCGCTGGCCGTCAACGCCGACTCCATGGCGACCTGGTTCCTGCCGCCGCTGGCCCGCCTCTCGGAGCGGCACGGCATCGACTTCGATCTGCATCGCGACGATCAGAACTTCACCGCGCGTCTGCTCGAATCCGGTGACGTGATGGCCGCGGTCACCAGCGAGCGCACGCCGGTGGCGGGGTGCTCGGTCACGCCTCTCGGGGTGCTCGAGTACCGGGCGGCGGCCGCTCCCGGCTATGCGGAGCGTTGGTTCCCGGACGGAGTGACGGCGGATGCTCTCGCCGCGGCCCCCTTCGTCGACTTCGACCGCCGCGACACACTGCAGCACGAGTGGCTGCGCACGCAGGGCGTCTCGCCGGAAGGGGTCCCCCGGCACTACGTTCCGGCATCCCACGACTACGCCCGTGCGGTCGAGCTGGGCCTCGGGTGGGGGATGGTCCCGGCCGTGCAGGAGGCGGACGGGCTCGTGCACCTCGGCGCCCCGGCGCTGCGCGTGCAGTTGTACTGGCAGCAGTGGAACCTGCGATCCGCCCTGCTCGACACGATCGCCGCGGAGATCGCCGCCGAGGCCCGGGCGGTCCTTCAGCCCTGAGCGGGCGCCGGTATAGCGGGCGCCGGCACACCGGGCGCCGGCATGCCGGGGGTACCGCCGGACGCGAGAGCGTGCAGCAGCCGGGTGAGGCTCTCGATGTCGTCGATGTCCCAGTCGATGAGCGACTCCATCAGCATGCCCTCCTGGGGCTTGCGGGCGAGCGCCAACCGTTCGTGTCCGTGGGCGGTGAGGCGCAGGATCGACGAGCGGCGATCGTTCGGATCGGCCGTCCGCTCGACGAGGTCGAGCTCCTCGAGCTCGCGCACCGTGCGGCTGGCCTGCCCCTTGTCCATCAGCATCCGCTCGGCGAGCATCGACACGGTCGCCTGCTCGCACCGCGCGATCGTGGTGAACGCCTTGTACGCCCCGGGGAGCATGCCGGGGCTCACGCGGTTCGCGTTCTCCAGGATGAGGCGGCGGAAGTGGGTGATCAGATCGCTGAACTCCGCCTCGAGGGCGCGGACCGCAGCGGTCCGCGCCTCCGAGGCGTCGAGTGCGTGATCAGCGTCGGTCATCGGATGCCGCCGCGCCGGGGCCGCGCCCGTCGACCACGGTGAGCGTGCCGGTCGTCGGCGCACCCGAGAGGGCGACGGAGTCGGCGATGGCCGTCTCGCCGACTCCGTCGGCCGCAGCATCCGCCGTCGCCCGTTCGCTCGTGGTCATCGTCGTCAACGGGCGGTTCGGCAGGAAAAGGATCGCGACGAGGCTGATGATGGCGAGCGGGATGCCGATGACGAAGGCGTGCGAGATCGCCTGCGCGTAGAAGTCCTCGATGATCGAGCGCACGGGCTCGGGGAGCAGGCGCACCTCGGGCAGCGTTCCGCCGCTGAGCTGCGCGGCGACGTCGGCGCCCTTCTCGCCGAGTTTCGCGATCGCGGCACCGAGACGCTCCTTGCCGTCGGCGAACAGGCCGGTGAGCGAGTTGGCGAGCACCGCACCCATCACCGAGACGCCGACCGTGCCGCCGAGGCTGCGGAAGAACGTGACACCCGAGCTCGCGACGCCCATCTCGCTGGGCTTCGCGACGTTCTGCACGATCAGCACGAGATTCTGCATCGTCATGCCGACCCCGGCGCCCATGAGGAACATGTAGAGCGAGACCAGGGCGAACGGGGTGTCGTAGTGGAGGGTCGACAGGGTCACCGAGCCCGCGATCAGCAGCACCGCACCGAGCACCAGGTAGCCCTTCCACTTGCCGAAGCGGGTGACGAGCTGGCCGATCACCATCGACGAGATCAGCAGGCCCGCCATCATCGGCAGCGTCATGAGGCCCGCCTCGGTGGGAGTCGCGCCGCGCGAGAGCTGCATGTACTGCGCGAGGTAGACCGAGGTGCCGAACATCGCGACGCCGATCGAGATCGACGCGACGACCGACAGCGTGAACGTGCGCCCGCGGAAGAGCGTGAGCGGGATGAGCGGCTCGCGCACCTTCAGCTCGACGATCACGAACGCGATGGTCGCGACGATCGCACCGCCGACCATGAGGCCGGTCTCGAGGCTCCACCAGTCGAAGGTCGAGCCGGCGTTGGTGATCCAGATGAGGATGAGCGACACGGCGGCCGAGAGCAGCACGATGCCGACGTAGTCGATCGACACCTTGCGGGTGCGCTCGGTGGAGATCTTCAGCGTGCGCTGCAGGATGATCAGTGCGGCGACGGCGAACGGCAGGGAGACGAAGAAGTTCCAGCGCCAGTTCGCGGCATCCGTGATCCATCCGCCCAGCAGCGGACCGCCGACGGTCGCGACGGCCATGACCGCACCGAAGAGGCCCATGTAGCGGCCGCGCTCGCGGGGGCTGATGATGTCGGCCATGATGACCTGGCTGAGGGCGGCGAGACCGCCGCCTCCGAGACCCTGGATGGCGCGGAACGCGATGAGGGTGTTCGTGTCCTGCGCGAATCCGGCCGCGGCGGTCGCGCCGACGAAGATGATGAGCGCGATCTGGATCAGGAGCTTGCGGTTGAACAGGTCGGCGAGCTTTCCCCAGATCGGGGTGGAGATCGCCGTGGTCAGCAGCGTCGCGGTGATGACCCAGGTGTAGGCGGCCTGGTCGCCGCCGAGGTCGTGGACGATGACGGGCATCGAGGTCGAGACGACCGTGGTGGCGATCATCGAGACGAACATGCCGAGCAGGAGGCCGGTGAGAGCCTCCAACACCTGGCGGTGCGTCATCTTGGCGGGAGCGGAGTCCGTGGACATGCAGGACCTTTCACGGTCGGAGAGCCGATGCCGCGACAGCACTGGCGCGCAGAGAAGATGGTTGAACTTCGTCAACTATAGGCCGGTGGTTGATGTTCGTCAACTATTGACGCCCTGGCGGGTCGCGAACGCGCAACGATCGGATGCCGTCGCGCAAATGAGTCTTGAACGACCGTGCAGTCTCGGGAAGGATGGCGGCAACGCGATGGTGCGTGGCCTCTGAGGGGTGGCCATTCGACGTACCGGAGCGACCGACAAGTATTCCTGAGGGGGAATCGCACATGGTTACGAAGGATCGGAAGCGCAAGACTCTGGCAGTGCTGGCGGGCGGGCTCGTGCTCGGCGTCGGTGTCGCGGTGACGCTCGCCGCCTGGAACGACTCCGAGTTCGCGACCGGCACGTTCACGGCCGGATCGTTCAATCTGCAGGGCTCTGTGGCCGGCGACGTGAGCGCCAGTTACAGCGACCACAACGTCGACACCGGGGGGACGGCGGCCACGCTCGCCTTCACGCTCCCCACCGGCGTCGTGAGCAACATGGCCCCGGGCGACTCCGTGTACGCCGGGTTCTGGGTGCGGCTCGCCGCCGGGACGACGACGGGAGCGAGTCTCTCCGCCGCCGGCACCACGACGGGAGCCGCGGCGACGACCAACTCCGGCAACCTGTCGTACCAGGTGTACCAGTTGGCTCCTGGAGCGACCTGCAACGCGGCATCCGCCACCGGTACCCCGGTCGCGGCGGGAGCGACGATGGACGTGCAGACGGGCGTGAACCCGATGACGCTGACGAAGGGTGCCGACGCGGCGACGGCCGGAACGGCCGTGCAGCTGTGCTTCAAGGTGACGGCGGGCACGGCGCTCAAGCAGGGCGTCGCGACCACCACCACCTGGAAGTTCACGGCGACGTCGACGAGCTGAGTCCGTCATGCAGACCCGCAGAGCGATGCGGGAGGCGAAGCGACTCCGCTCCCGCCGGATACGGTCCGTCCTCGCGGGCGGGCTCGTCTTCGGCGTGGGCGCGGCGATGACGCTCGCCGCCTGGAACGACTCCGAGTACGCGACCGCGACGTTCACCGCCGGACGATTCGACATCGTCGGCGCGACCGATGGCGCCACGTTCTCGAGCCATGCCACGGCAGGGGCGGCGGCGACACTGAGCTTCGCCGTCGCGCCCACGGCCATGGTGCCCGGCACGACGACGTACGCGCTGTTCAGTGTCAAGACGGCGAACCCGTCCGGTGCGGGCACGCTGCAACTGACCGCGGGCACGCCCGGGGGTACCGGCCTCGCCACGTACCTCACCTACGGGGTCCGGCTCGTGCCGACGGCGGCGACCCCCAGTCTGTCGTGCACGGCCGCGACGTACGCCGCGGCATCCGCCTCGACGTCAGTCGTCGTCGCCGACGGATCGGCGCTCACGACCAACGGCGCCGCGACGACGACCGTGCCGCAGGCGGTGACCGCGAACGGCGCCAATCAGTTGAACTACTGCGTCGCCGTGACTCTTCCGACGACAGCGGTCAACGCGGCGCAGGGGCTCACGATGACGCAGACCTGGCAGATCCAGGGGACGTCGAGCTGACGGCGCCGACGGGTGACGACGCGAGGAGGGCTGATGAGCACGCCGACCACGAGGCGGAGCCTGCGCGAGCAGGCGGCCCTGTCGGGCGCGCCCGCGATGGCACCGGCACCCGCCGCACCGCGCCGTCGCGGAGGCGTCGGACGGATGCTCGGCGACCTCGCCCTGTGGATCGCCGCCGTGGCGGGGGTCGTCTGCATCGTGCTGGTGATCCTCGCGATGACGGCGAACATCACGCTCATCATGTTCCGCACGGGGTCGATGTCGCCGACGATCCCCGCCGGGTCCGTGGCCGTCGTGCAGCGGGTGGAGGCCGCTCAGGTGCAGGTGGGCGACGTCGTCACGGTCGATCGCGAGGGCGAACTGCCCGTCACGCACCGCGTCACCGCGATCGAACCCGGCGCGAGCGACGCCGAGCGCGTCATCACGATGCGCGGTGACGCCAACGCCACCGACGACCCCTTCCCGTACCCGGTGACCTCGGTGCGGACCGTGCTCTTCTCGATCCCCGGCATCGCCTCGGTGATCGTCGGGATGGGGGACCCGTGGGTGCTCGGCGGTCTGACCGCGGGGGCAACGGTGCTCGTGATCTGGGCATTCTGGCCGCGGTCGGGGTCGGCCGCGAGCCGCAGGCAGGACGGTGTCGTATGACGCGTCGTCCCGTGCTACTCGTGCCGTCGATCATCGCCGCCGGCATCCTCGTCGCCGCGCCCGGAATCCTGGTCGCCGGTCCTGCCTGGGCCGCTCCGACGACCGAGGTGATCCAGGGACGCGTACTGCGCCTCGTCTCGGTCGCCGACTGGGCGCAGGCCTCGCGGCTGCTGCCTGGCGAGCCCGTCCAGTGGGACATCGCGGTGAGCGCCGACCCGCCCGACCCGGGCACCGTCACGATCGCCGTGAGCGCCGCAGGCGACGCACCCCTTCTCGTCGACGCGGCTCTCTGCATGCGGGAGTGGCAGGAGAGCGGATGCCCGGGCGGCGCCGAAGAGCTCGAATCGGAGTGGAGCATCCCGCGGGACGGTTCCGAGGTCGCGCTCGCCGCGTTCCCCTCGACCGACGTCGCTCATCTGCGGCTGTGGATCACCCTCGGCGCCGACGACGACAACGGCGTCACCGATGTGAGGGTGCACGCGCAAGGCGTGGGGGAGGCCGTCGTCACCGGTCCCGGCGACCCGCTCCCGCTTCCCCTCCCGGCGACGGGAGGCGGAGTCGCGCCGTGGGTGATCGGTGCGGGTGCCGGTCTGGCCGCGGCCGGAGTCGGGTTGGCGGTGCTGCGCCGGCGCGACGGCCGGGATGGGCAGACGCCCGGGGGTGGCGCATGACCGGGCGGCAGCGGTCTCGTACGCCGGGCGGACGGAGACGGCGGATTCTCGCCGGCGTCCTGGGACTGTCGCTGCTCGCCGCCGGCGGCACGGTCGCGACGGTGCAGTCCACCGAGGCGCGGTTCACCGACACCGAGTTCGTCGCGTCGGGAACCTTCACCGCGTTCCGAGTGCCGGCGCCGACGATCACGGGATGCACGGCGGTGAACAACGCGTTGGGCATCTTCGAGAGCGTGACGCTGGTGTGGACCTCGCCGTACCCCGCGAACGGCGTGCGGCTGACACTGCAGCAGGGTACGACGACCGCGGTCGTTCCGACGGCGAACATCACGACCACCGGTCCGTCCAACGGGCTCTACACGCACACGGCCTTCCTCAACCAGGGGCTTCTGGTGAGCCTGCTCGCGAACCTGCTCGGCAGCTCGACGACGATGACGGTGAACAACCTGCTCGTCGGTACATCGTGGGTGTCCGTCGGCGCGGTGCGCACGCTCAATGTGGGCGCGCTGGGAATCGGTTCGTCCTGCACCTGAGACCGGCGGCGTCGAGCCGTCGCTTGCTCAGTCGGCGAGGGCGAGGGCGCGGAACGCGTCGCGCTCGCGCAACTGCTCGCGGCGGCTGGCCACGGCATCCGGTGTGCGGCTCGGCACCTGCTGACCGGTCGTGCGGCGGTAGAGCTCGTCGATGAGGTCGGTCGCGAGGCCGACCAGCTTCGCGATCTCACGGTCGTCGCGATCGATCCACACGCACCGCGGCTCGTCGTGGATCGGGGCGAAGTCGACGTGCTCCTCCCAGACGAAGAGGGTTCGCTCGGCTCCCAGGACGTGCTGCTGCCACCACACCTGGCGGAGATACGTGCGGGGGATGCCGCGGAACGCCTTGTTCGTCGTCTTGATCTCGGCGAGCTTGACGCGGCCGTCGGCGTCGACCGCGATGCCGTCGGGGGTCGCCAGGTGCCGGTGCTCGACCTCGGCCCGGAACAGGGCCGACGAGGGCAGGATGCCGTGGGTCGCCGCGACCCAGGCGGCGATCTCGGGTTCGCGGCGCCGACCGTGGTCGGTGTAGGCGTTGCCGCCGAAGCGGGGGCCGCCCCCGAGTTTGGACTCCGCCGCGCGCGCGATCGACTTCTCGGAGGTGAGGCCGGCGACATCGGTCGCCGTGATCCCTCGTGACCGGGCCCGCAGCCAGGCGACGCGGTCGCGCGAGTCCGCGACGATGCGTGCGGCGAGTTCGGGGGTCACCCATCGAGCCTAACCCCGCCCTCCGACCTCCCCGCCCCCACACGCCGCCTTCTCCGTCGCCCCCTGTTCTCGTCGCTGCCCCCGCTTACGTGCGCGCGCAACAGGGGGCGCGGGCAACACATGGGGGCGGTGTCGGCGCGGGCACTTGGTCTGCACATGCAGGGGACTCGGCGAATTGTCGCTGTGGAGCGGCCTGCGAGCGATCTGGCTGCGCGGGGTGCCGGAGAAAGGAGCAGGATCGACGGATGCCCCGAACGCTCGACCTCTCCACGGCACGACCACTGCTCGCTTCCCGCGACCAGTTGCTGTCCCAGCAATGGACGGATCGTCAGATCGGCACAGGTGTGGCGGAGGGAGATCTCGTCCGGGTTCGACGCGGGTGGTACGTCGAGGGTGACGCATGGCGAGGTCTGTGGAGTGAGGGACAGCATCTTCTGAAGGTCCTCGCCGCGCATCTCAATGCCGATGGAGAGGGGCCGGTCTTCTCCGGGGAATCTGCGGCTGTGCTCTGGGGACTGCCGCTCTACCGGCATAGGCCCGCCGTTGTGCACGCGCTCCTCGACGGCACTCGTCACGGACGCACGCGTGCGGGCATCCTGTGGCACCCTCGGAGCGAGATCGATCTGCACGACATCGTCACGGTCGACGGCATCCGTTGCACGTCGATGGATCGCACGGTCATCGACGCCGCACGCACGCTGCCCGTGGCAGCAGCGGTATCTCTGGCGGATGCCGCGCTCCGTCACGTCGCGGTCAGAGAACACGAGCAGGATGCCGAGGTTGCGGGCGACTGGCGCGAGCGGCTCGGATCCCGTCTCGGCGAAAGCCGTGCGCGCGGGGTGCGAGTGGCGCGCCGCGTGATCGCCTTCGCCGACGGTCGCGCGCAACTTCCGGGAGAGAGCGTCAGTCGGCTCCATCTCGCGCGGCTCGGCTTCCGCAACCTCAGTCTTCAAGAGTCCGTCGTCGGCGCGAGAGGCAACCAGTACTGGCTGGACTTCGCCTTCCGCGGGGCTCGCGTGTTCGGCGAGTTCGACGGCGAAGGGAAATACCTGGATCCCGATCTCCTTCAAGGCAGGTCGACGCAGGAAGTCCTTCTGGAGGAGAAACGGCGCGAGGACGACATTCGGGGAGTGACGGGGTGGCGCCTGATCAGGTGGGGGAACGAGCACATCCGCAGCTCAGGCATCCTCGGTGCGCGACTCTCGGCCTTCGGCGTCCACCCGCCCGGCTAATCACGAGTGCTGCTCTTCGCCTTGTCGACGCCCCCGTCTTCCGCCGACGCCCCCTGTTGCGCGCGCTTCTGAGCGGGGGCGTCGGCAAGAAGCGGGGGTCTCGGCGGCCCTGGCAGCGAGGTGTACTCGGGAGACCGCCGCGATTTGGGGGAGCGGATGCCGTGGGGTAGAGTTATACCAACCGAAGACCGCCGGTCATCGATGAGTGCGCAGGCACTCGCCGATCGAAGCTCTGCATCGCAGGGGCCCGCGCAGGTGTCACGATCTTCTCAAAGCTCCGTGCGCTTGCGCCGGAGCTTTTCTCGTTGTTGCGGGCGGTCCAGGTCGGCGCCCCACCACCGTGCGGCGCCTCGTACACACCAAGGAGTGACCATGGCGCAGAAGGATGCATCGGTTGCCGAGCTCACGAAGTCATTCGAGAACTCGTCCGCCGTCCTGCTGACCGAGTACCGCGGTCTGACGGTTGCCCAGCTCAAGGAGCTGCGCAACAGCATCCGTCAGGACGCTGAGTACGCCGTGGTGAAGAACACGCTGACCAAGCTTGCGGCCAACAAGGCCGGCATCACGGCGCTCGACGACGACCTCAAGGGTCCGTCGGCCGTCGCGTTCGTGCACGGCGACTTCGTCGCCACCGCCAAGGCTCTGCGTGACTTCGCCAAGGCCAACCCGCTTCTCGTGATCAAGGCCGGCATCTTCGAGGGCAACGCCCTCACCGCCGACGAGGTCAACAAGTACGCCTCGCTCGAGAGCCGTGAGGTTCTGCTGGCGAAGGCTGCGGGCATGATGAAGGCGACGATGGGCAAGGCTGCCGCCACCATCGACGCGCTTCGCGAAAAGCTGGAGACCGCAGAGGCCGCGTAAGCGACCGGCGATCTCGTCTACAAACCCCATCTATCTAGGAGATACATCATGGCGAAGCTTTCCACCGAGGAGCTGCTCGAGCAGTTCGCCGGCCTCACCCTCATCGAGCTCAACGAGTTCGTGAAGGCGTTCGAGGAGAAGTTCGAGGTCACCGCTGCTGCACCCGTCGCCGTCGCCGGCGCTGCGGGTGGCGCTGGCGCTGCCGAGGCTGAGGACGAGAAGGACTCCTTCGACGTCATCCTCGAGTCGGCCGGTGACAAGAAGATCCAGGTCATCAAGACGGTCCGCGAGCTCACCTCGCTGGGCCTCGGCGAGGCCAAGGCCGTCGTCGACGGTGCTCCCAAGGCCGTGCTCGAGGGCGCGAACAAGGAGACCGCCGACAAGGCGAAGGCTGCTCTCGAAGAGGCAGGCGCCACGGTTACCCTCAAGTAATCGCGTCTGAACGCTTCACGAATGCCCCGGCTCCGGTCGGGGCATTCGTGCGTTAAGGCGCGGTCGGGTGTCAGCGCGGCGCGGCGGTCGAGCCGCGCACCACGAGAGCGGATGCCGCGGCGACCTGCTCGACGGCGGCATCCGGGTCATCCATCCTCCGCGTGAGGAGGCGGACCGCGTCGTGCCCCTGGTCGCGCGGTGACTGTCGGATCGTCGTCAGGGCGAACAGCTCGGCGTGCTCGTGATCGTCGATGCCCACGACGCTGAGCTCCGTCGGCACGGCGATGCCGAGGCGCCGGGCGGCGATGATCGTGCCGATCGCGGCCTCATCGCACACCGCGACGATCGCGGTCGGGCGGTGGCGCCGATCACCGAGCAGGCCGACCGCCGCGGCGTACCCCTCGGACAGCGTCGGGCCCGAGCCCGCGACGCGGGCCTCATCGGCGATGCCGGCGGTGCCGAGGGCGGCGAGATAGCCGTCGATGCGCTTCTCGTCGCCGTAGCTGAGGGCGGCGGGATCCGTCGTTCCGCCGACGAAGGCGATCGATGTGTGTCCGAGCTCGATGAGGTGCTCGGTGGCGATGCGCGCGGCGGCGGCGTCGTCGATCGACACCGCGCTCGACCCCTCGCTGTACGGTCCGACGCTGACGAGCGGGCGTCCGGTCTGCTGCAGGCGCTCGAGTTCGTGGGCGCTGGGTTGGATGCCGACGGCGATGATCCCGTCGAAGCGGCGGCGGGGGAGCACGCTCGAGAACAGGCGCTCGCGCGTCTCGGACCCTTCGGGTACCCCGTAAAGGGCGAGGTCGTAGTCGAGGGCGAACAGCGCCTCCTGGATGCCGGCGAGAAGCTCGGCGAAGAACCAGCGGTCGACCGGGGGCATGACGACCCCGACGGTCTGTGTGCGCCCGGTGGCGAGGCTGGTGGCGGAGGAGTGGGCGACGTACGACAGTTCGGCTGCGGCCTCTTCCACGCGCTGTCGTGTCTCCTCCGAGACGTAGCCCCGGCCGCTAAGGGCCCTGCTGGCGGTGGCCTTCGAGACGCCGGCGCGGGCTGCGACGTCGGCGATCTTGCTCATCGGTCCTCCTCGACCACCCTCGGCATCGAGGGGTCCGTTCCGCACATCGACGCCGGCGCGCGGGGGGACGCGCCGAAGTCAGCGTAACCGGTCACGGCGCCGAAAAGGAACCGGTTCCACAGGAAAAGGATGAGAGCGCTCCCATCTCGCATCCCGATATGCCTCGAAAGGATGCGATCTTGTGACATTCCCCAGTTGTGCCGCGGGAGGAAAGGTCTGTAGGTTTACCTGGAATCGGTTCCCCAATGGTTGCGGCGATTGCTCCCTTGGGCGGACGGATGATCCACCTGAAGAGGAGAAGTAAATGGCTTTGTCACAGCGATACCGCCTTCTTGCACCGATCGCGCTCGTCGGAGCGGCGACCCTGGTTCTGGCCGGCTGCGCCGAGGGCGGCAGCGGCGACGGCGGTGGAGATGCGAAGACCACCGTCCGCATCTCCGGAGGTATCACGGGCGTCGAGGCTGACGACCTGAACAAGTCCTTCGAGCAGTTCACCGAAGACACCGGCATCACCGTCGAGTACACGGGCGACAAGGGCTTCGAGGGCAACATCGTGACCAAGGTCACCGGTGGCGACGCCCCCGACATCGCGATCGTCCCCCAGCCGGGTCTGCTCAAGACCCTCGTCGACACGGGCAAGGTCATGGCGGCCCCCGAGGCCGTCGAGGCCGCGGTCGACGAGAACTGGTCCGAGGACTGGAAGAAGTACGGCACCTTCGACGACACGTTCTATGCGGCGCCGATGCTCGCGAACCTCAAGGGTTACGTCTGGTACTCGCCCAAGCAGTTCGCCGAGTGGGGTGTCGAGGTCCCGACCACGTGGGACGAGATGATGACCCTCACCCAGACGATCGTCGACAAGACCGGCGGCCCTGCCTGGTGCGCCGGCTTCTCGTCCGAGGCGGCGTCCGGCTGGCCGGGCACCGACTGGATCGAGGACCTCGTGCTCCGTCAGTCCGGCCCCGAGGTCTACGACCAGTGGGTCGACGGCGAGGTCAAGTTCACCGACCCGGAGATCAAGGAGGCGTTCGACGCGGTCGGCGAGATCCTGCTCAACCCGGACTACGTCAACGCGGGATACGGCGATGTGAAGAGCATCAACTCCACCGCCTTCGGTGACGTGGCCTCGGCCGTGGCGAAGGGCGACTGCGCCCTCACCCACCAGGCCTCGTTCCTGTCGGCGAACTTCCTCGACACCGAGACGGCCGAGGGCGCGGTTCCCGAGGTCGCGGAAGACGGCGACGTCTACGCGTTCATCATGCCGGGCGAGAAGGCCGGTGAGCTGCAGGTCGAGGGCGGCGGCGAGTTCGTCGCGGCCTTCTCCGACGACGACGCGACCCAGCAGGTGCTCGAGTTCATGGCCTCGCCGGAGTTCGCCGACGCACGAGTGTCGCTCGGCGGCGTGATCTCCGCCAACAAGAACGCCGACGCGACCCTCGCCTCGAGCCAGTTCCTCACCGACGCGATGAAGATCATGCAGAACGAGTCGACGACGTTCCGTTTCGACGCCTCCGACCTGATGCCGGCCACCGTCGGCTCGGGTTCGTTCTGGAAGGGCATGGTCGACTGGATCGACGGCAAGGACACCGACACGGTGCTCTCCGACATCCAGGCCGGCTACGAGAACTGATCGTCTCGCTACGATCAGCGTGAGCTGAGCGGGGTCGGGCTGAGAAGCCCGGCCCCGCTCCTCCCATCCAATCGCCCGAGTACGCAGCAGTACTCAGAAGGGGACTCCCATGTCGCAAGCGACCATCGAGAAGTCCGTCGAGGCCGACGAACTTCCGGTGACGAGGCACGGCGCCGATCCGAAGGGGCGCGCGATCACGCGCACCGTTCTCGCGATCGGTTTCGTCGTGCTCGTCGCCCTCGCCCTCCTCCTCGTCTTCACCACGTCCACCGAAGAGTCCGCACGCACGACGATCGGGTTCTCGCTCAACAGTTTCTTCGTGGCTCTCGGTGGCATGCACCCGCTCGTGCAGATCCCCGTAATCCTCGTCGTCTTCGGCGTGGTCGTCGGCATCATCCTGGTGCTCATCGAGTTCGCCCCGCGCCCGGGTCGCGGGTACTTCATCATGCGGCTGGTGGCCTGCCTGGTGATCCCGGTGCTCGCGTTCCTGCTGCTGCGCCCCTATCAGAACGCCGTGCTGTACGTCGTGGCGATCGCCCTGCTGGTCGGCGCGCTGCTGTTCTTCGCCGACTTCCGTGCCCGTCAGGGAGCCGGCTATCTCTTCCAGCTCGTGCTCTTCATGGCCCCGGCCTCGATCATGCTCATCCTGGGCCTGATCTACCCGGCGATCTCGACGATCTTCAAGTCGTTCTTCGACAAGACCGGCGCGAACTTCGTCGGGTTCGAGAACTACGTCTGGGTCTTCACCAACCCGGTCGGCACCTCCTCGGTCATCAACACGCTCCTGTGGGCGCTGCTGGCCCCGGTGATCTCGGTGATCATCGGTCTCGCCTACGCCGTGTTCATCGACCGGGCCCGCGGCGAGAAGATCCTCAAGGTGCTCGTCTTCATGCCCGTTGCGATCTCGTTCGTCGGCGCCGGCATCATCTGGAAATTCATGTACGACGCCCGCCAGGGCGACCAGATCGGTCTGCTCAACGCGATCGTCACCGCGTTCGGCGGTGACCCGGTGCAGTGGCTCGCCATCAAGCCGGTGATCAACACCCTGATGCTCCTGATCGTGTTCATCTGGACGCAGACGGGCTTCGCGATGGTGATCCTGTCTGCGGCGATCAAGGCCGTGCCGATCGAGCAGATGGAGGCCGCCGAGCTCGACGGCACCAACGCGTGGCAGCGATTCCGCAACGTCACCGTTCCCGGCATCCGCTCCTCCCTGATCGTCGTGCTCACCACGATCACGATCGCCTCGCTGAAGGTGTACGACATCGTCGCCGTCATGACCGGTGGACGTGACGAGACCAGCGTGCTCGGATTCGAGATGGTCAACCAGCAGCAGAGGTTCCAGAGCTACGGACACTCCTCGGCTCTGGCCGTCGTGCTGTTCCTGTTCGTGCTGCCCCTGATCGTCTACAACGCCCGATCGATGGCCAAGCAGAGGGAGATCCGCTGATGAGCGCCACAGAACTCCTCGTCACGAAGGACAACCGCACCAAGCGGCAGGTCGCTCGCGACACCCGCAAGAACGAGGCGATCGCCCACAAGAAGCTGACGTCGAAGGGCGCGACGATCGCCGCCGCGATCATCGCCATCTTCTGGACGATCCCGACCTTCGGACTGTTCGTCACCTCGTTCCGTCCCGGTGCCGACACGCAGACCTCGGGATGGTGGACGGTCTTCACCAACCCCGAATTCACGCTCGACAACTACGTCCAGGCGTGGAACTCGGGCGGCACCTCGACCACGCTCGCCTCGGCGTTCGTCAACTCGCTGGCGATCACGATCCCCGCGACGGTCTTCCCGATCGTGATGGCGGCGCTCGCCGCCTACGCGTTCGCGTGGATCGACTTCAAGGGTCGCAGCATGCTGTTCGTGTTCGTCTTCGCGCTGCAGATCGTGCCGCTGCAGATGGCCCTGGTGCCGTTGCTGAGCCTGTTCTCGGAGGGGCTCACGATCAACGACGTACCGATCTTCCCCGGTTTCGGGCTGAACGACGTGCAGTACAGCTTCGCCCGCGTCTGGATCGCGCACGCGATCTTCGCGCTCCCGCTCGCGACGTTCATGCTGCACAACTTCATCTCGGAGATCCCCGGCGAGATCATCGAGGCGGCCCGCGTCGACGGCGCCGGTCACGGTCAGGTTTTCTTCCGGATCATCCTGCCGCTGGCGGCTCCGGCGATCGCGTCGTTCGGTATCTTCCAGTTCCTCTGGGTCTGGAACGACCTGCTCGTCGCGACGATCTTCGCCTCGCCGGGCGCGCTGCCGATCACCCAGGCCCTCAACTCGTTGTCGGGCACCTGGGGCAACAAGTGGTTCCTGCAGTCCGCGGGAACGTTCATCTCGATCATCATCCCGCTGATCGTGTTCTTCGCCCTCCAGCGCTTCTTCGTGCGCGGCCTGCTGGCCGGCGCGACGAAGGGCTAGCCCTTCGACAGGCTCAGGAACCAACACATGGATGCCGTGGCGCAACACTTCTGCGCCACGGCATCCGTCGTTCTACGCTGAACGTATGAAGTACGCAGATTCGATCGTCGACCTCGTCGGCGACACACCCCTCGTGAAGCTCCAGCACGTGACCGAGGGCGTGGACTGCACGGTGCTCGTGAAGCTCGAGTACTTCAACCCCGGCGGCTCGTCGAAAGACCGCATCGCCTCGCGCATCATCGATGCGGCGGAGGCGGCGGGTCAGCTGAAGCCGGGTGGCACGATCGTCGAGCCGACGAGCGGCAACACCGGCGTGGGTCTCGCCCTGGTCGCGCAGCAGCGCGGCTACAACTGCGTCTTCGTCGTGCCCGACAAGGTCGGCGACGACAAGATCGACGTGCTGCGCGCCTACGGGGCCGAGGTCGTCGTGACGCCGACGTCGGTGCCGGCCGACAGCCCCGAGTCGTACTACAGCGTGAGCGACCGGCTGGCGCGCGAGATCCCGGGCGCGTTCAAGCCCAACCAGTACGAGAACCCCAACGGTCCGCGCAGCCACTACGAGACGACGGGTCCCGAGATCTGGCGCGACACCGACGGCACGGTCACGCACTTCGTCGCCGGCGTCGGCACGGGCGGCACCATCAGCGGCACGGGGCGCTATCTGCGCGAGGTCTCGGACGACCGCGTGCGCATCATCGGCATCGATCCGGAGGGCAGCGTCTACAGCGGCGGAACCGGGCGGCCGTATCTCGTCGAGGGCGTCGGCGAGGACATCTGGCCCGGATCGTACGACCCGGAGGTGCCCCACGAGATCGTCGCGGTCGGCGACGCCGAGTCGTTCGCGATGACCCGCCGCCTCGCTCGCGAGGAGGGCATCCTCGTCGGCGGATCGAGCGGCATGGCCGTCGTGGGCGCGCTGCGCATCGCGAAGGATCTGCCCGCGGATGCCGTGATGGTCGTGCTCCTTCCCGACGGCGGACGCGGGTACCTCGGCAAGATCTTCAACGACGGGTGGATGCGCTCCTACGGTTTCAGCGAGGTGGAGGAGGGCGAGACCGTCGCCGACGTGATCTCCGCCCGCGCCGCGCGGCAGGGATCGGCGATCCCCGACCTCGTGCACGCGCACCCGACCGACACCGTCCTCGAGGCGATCGGCATGATGACCGAGTACGAGGTGTCGCAGCTCGTGGTGCTGAGCGCCGAGCCGCCGGTGATGATGGGCGAGGTCGTGGGAACGGTCGACGAGAAGGGTCTGCTCGACCTGTTGTTCCGGGGCGAAGGTCATGCCACCGACGCCGTGGGCGATCACGTGGGGGAGCGGCTGCCGCTCATCGGCATCCATGCGTCGGTCGCGCAGGCGCGCGCCGCGCTCGCCGACGCCGATGCGCTGCTCGTCACCGAGGGCGGCAAGCCGCACACCGTTCTGACCCGACAGGACTTGCTCGCGTACCTCTCGAAGTGACGCGCGACGTAACAGGATCGCCGCAGCCGCGGAGCCCGCACGTAGGCTGAGGGGCATGTCCGAGCACTCCTTCGCCACCCGAGCCATCCACGCAGGTCAGGAACCCGACGCCCGTACCGGCGCGATCATCCCGCCGATCTACCAGGCGTCGACCCACGTGCAGGACGGCATCGGCGGCTTCCGCGAGGGCTATGAGTACAACCGAGCGGGCAACCCCACCCGGTCGTCGCTCGAGATCCAGCTCGCGGCGCTCGAGGGCGGCGTCTCGGCGCTTTCGTTCGCCTCGGGGCTGGCCGCCGAAGACGCGCTGCTGCGCGGCATCCTGAAGCCGGGCGATCACGTCGTCCTCGGCAACGACGTCTACGGCGGCACGTACCGCCTGCTCACCCGCGTGCTCGCACCGTGGGGCATCGAGACGACCACGGTCGAGCTCGGCGACCTCGATGCGGTGCGCCAGGCGATCCGCCCCGAGACGAAGATCGTCTGGCTCGAGACCCCCAGCAACCCGCTTCTCAAGATCGTCGACATCGCGGTCGTCGCCGAGGTCGCGCATGCGGCCGGTGCCGTCGTGGTGGTCGATAACACCTTCGCCTCGCCGGCGCTGCAGCAGCCGCTCGCCCTCGGTGCCGACCTCGTCGTGCACTCGACGACCAAGTACCTCGGCGGGCACTCCGACGTGCTGGGCGGCGCGGTCGTGTTCGGCGATGACACGCATTACGACGCGATCAAGTTCCAGCAGTTCGCGGTCGGAGCCGTGTCGGCCCCGCTCGATGCCTGGCTCACCACCCGCGGTATCAAGACGCTCGCGGTGCGGGTGCGTCAGCACTCCGAGAACGCGCAGGCGATCGCCGAGTGGGCCGAGAGCCGCCCCGAGTTCGAGCGCGTCTTCTACCCGGGTCTCGCCTCGCACCCCGGCCACGACATCGCGGCCCGTCAGATGAGCGGCTTCGGTGGGATGCTGTCGCTCGCCCTCGTCGCAGGCCCCGCCGCCGCCAAGGCCTTCGCGGAGTCGACGGAGATCTTCCAGCTCGCGGAGTCGCTCGGCGGTGTCGAGTCGCTGATCGGCTACCCGCCGGACATGACGCACGCCTCGGTGCGCGGCACCGCTCTCGCGGTTCCCGAGAACGTGGTGCGCCTGTCGGTCGGCATCGAGGACGTGCGCGACCTGATCGCCGACCTCGAGCAGGGACTCGCTCGCATCGACGCCTGAGGGCACCCGGGGTGCGGGTGTGCCCGTAGAATGGGTGGCTGGTTCGAATCGATTCGACCATCCGCCCTCGCTCCGAAAGGCCGTCGTGCCCGACGCTCCTCGCACCGACTCCGTCCCGACGATTCCCGCGCCCGCTGCGCCCGAACGCACGGCGACCGGCAGCATCCGCATCCCCACTTCGACGGGAGCGATCCGCACGCTCGGATCCAACCCGTCGACGGCGCCGATCATGCTGCACCCGGGCGACTCGATCTCGAACGGCCGACGCGCCCTCTACATCGTGCTGCTCGGCGCGCTCACCGCTCTCGGTCCGTTCACGATCGACCTCTACCTGCCGGCCTTCCCGGTGCTCGAAGAGGACTTCCAGACGACCGCCGCCGCGATCCAGCTCACGCTCACCGGCACCATGATCGGCTTCGCGGTCGGGCAGCTGCTCGTCGGCCCCCTCAGCGACAAGATCGGTCGACGGCTCCCGCTCATCATCGTGACGGCGCTGCACGTGCTCGCGAGCCTCGCCGCCGCGTTCGCACCCACGCTCGAGCTGCTCAGCGCTTCGCGCGTGCTCATGGGAATGGGTGCCGCGGCGGGCGGTGTGGTCGCCATGGCGATCGTGCGCGATCTGTTCGGCGGGCGCCGGCTCGTCGTGATGCTCTCCCGCCTCGCGCTCGTGTCGGGCGTCGCGCCCGTCGTCGCGCCGCTGATCGGATCGTGGTTGCTGACGCTCATGCCCTGGCGCGGGATCTTCGGCGTGCTCGCGGCTTACGGCGTCGTGATGCTGGTCTCGACCCTGATCTTCATCCCTGAGACCCTCCCGGCCGCCCGTCGTCAGGGCGGCGGCGCCACGGTGCTGCAGCGTTACCGCTCGGTGCTCTCGGATCGGGTGTTCCTCGGCGTGCTCGTGGTCGGCGGCATGACCTTCTCGGGCCTCTTCTCGTACCTGTCGGCGTCGCCGTTCCTGTTCCAGCAGACGCATGGGCTCGACCCGCAGCAGTACGGTCTGCTCTTCGCCGTGAACTCGCTCGGCGTCGTCGTCGGCGTGCAGACCGCGTCGCGGCTCGCGGCGCGCTTCGGCCCGCAGTGGGTGCTCGCGTACTCGACATCGGTACTGCTGCTCGCCGGCACCGCCATCATCGTGACCGACCAGCTCGGCCTCGGGCTCTGGGGCACCGTCATCCCGTTGTTCGTGTTCATGACCGCGTGCGGTTTCACGTTCCCGAATGTGCAGGTGCTGGCCCTCGACCGTCACGGCAAGGCGGCGGGCACCGCGGCCTCGATCCTCGGCGCCACGAACTTCGGCGTCGCGGGACTCATCTCGCCGGTCGTCGGCTGGGTCTCGCACGATGCGGGGATCACGGCGACGACGATGGCCGCGGTCATGGCCGGGTGCGCCGCGATCGGCATCCTCGCGCTCTGGTTCGTCGTGCGCCCGCGCACCGTCGGCCTGCTCACTCCCTGAGCGGTCGGGCGCTTCGCCGGGATTCTCAGGGGGCATCCGACAGAATGGGGCGATGAACAGGCGGATGCTGGTGTGGTCGGGTGTCGGATGCCTCGTGCTGGTGTTCGCACTCGGCGCCCTGATCACCCTCGGTGTGGCGCATCCGTTCGTCTTCGACGCATGGTGGAACGACCTGGTCGTGTCGTTCCGCTCCGACGGGATGATCGCCTTCGCCCATGCACTCGACACCGTCGGCGGCGGTTGGGTCGCGGTCTACCTCGTGCCTCTCGTCGTGATCATCGCGTTTCTGCTGGCGCGCCGCTGGCGCTCTGCCGTCTTCGCGGCGCTCGCCTTCCTCGCGAGTGCCGGCGCGGTGCAGCTGCTCAAGCACCTCTTCGGACGCGCACGCCCCGAGGACATGCTGGTGCTCAGCGACTACGGGTCGTTCCCGTCCGGTCACACCGCCAATGCTGCGACCCTCGCGTTCGTGTTCGCCGTGTTGTTCCCGAACGTATGGGTCCGTGTCGCGGGCGCCGTCTGGATCGTGCTGATGGCGCTGTCGCGCACCTTCCTGTCGGTGCACTGGGCGACCGACACGATCGGCGGAGCCCTGCTCGGTGCGGGGGTCGTGCTCCTGCTCGCGGCGTGGCTGCTGCCGTGGGTACGGCGCCCCGGAGAGGCCGAGCCGCCCGCCGATAGTCTGGACGACGCGCCACCCACCGACGCCCCCACTCACTGAGGAGTTCCCGTGTCGAGCATCCGTTCGTACCGTCCGTCCGATCGCGCCGCGCTGTTCGAAGTCTGCGTACGCACCGCCGATGCGGGGGAGGACGCGACCGGGGTCTTCTCCGACGACGAGCTCTGGGGTCTGCTGTTCGCCGTGCCGTATGTCGAGCGCGACCCGAGCCTGGCCTGGGTCGTCGAGACCGAGGACGAGCGGGTGATCGGGTACATCGTCGCGACCGACGACACGGATGCCTTCGAGCAGTGGTTCCGCGACGAATGGTGGCCGCGGTTCGCCGATCGCTTCCCACAGCCCGTCGACCCGCAGACGCGCGAGGAGAAGATGCTCGCGTACGCCTACGGGCGCCGCCCGGGCGCCGAGGCGAACGCCGCCGCGTATCCCGCGCACCTGCACATCGACCTGCTGCCCGAGACGCAGGGACAGGGCCTCGGACGCCGCCTCATCGAGACGCTGTTCGACGAGCTCTCCCGTCGTGGGGTGAAGGGCCTGCACCTGGGCATGGACCCGGCGAACACCGGCGCCGCGGCGTTCTACGAGCGCCTCGGCATGACGCCGCTGCCCGCAGCGCCCGGCGGGCAGAGCTACGGGGTGACCTTCGCAGGCTGAGCGCGGTTACCGCCGGAGATGCAAGAAGGCCCCGCACGAATGCGGGGCCTTCTTCGTCATCTGGCGGTGACGGCGGGATTCGAACCCGCGGTTGCTTGCACAACACACGCTTTCCAAGCGTGCTCCTTCGGCCGCTCGGACACGTCACCAGGGAACAACTTGTCCATCCTATCCGATGCGCGGCGTGTCCTGTGACGCCGCCTCTACGCCGCGTGATCGTCTGCGATCGAGCCAGGCGGTGACGAAACTGACGACTGAGGCAGTGACCGTCACGAGAATCGTCGCGACGGTGTACCAGGCGATATTCGACCAGCCGATCGTGAAGGCGTCGCTCTGGAGCAATAGGAAGACCGTCGTCAGCAGGTAGAGGACGCCCGTCACGACGTTCCATTGGTATGACTTCATAGATTCCCCCCCGTCGGCGTCAAAGCGAGGGCAGTCACCCTCCACACACATGACGAGGTCGCCCCTGCATTCGGTCGGCGTACGATCTTGAGGTGGCAACCCCCAAGATCGTCCTCTTCTACGTGTTCACCCCGCTCGCCGATCCCGAGGCGATCCGGGTGTGGCAGCGCGACCTCGGCGAGGCACTCGGCCTGCGCGGCCGGCTGATCATCTCGAAGGACGGCGTCAACGGCACCCTGGGCGGAGACCTTCCGGTCCTCAAGAAGTGGGCGCGCTCCTTCCGTTCTTACGCCCTCTTCGCGAACACCGACATCAAGTGGAGCGAGGGCACCGGCGTCGATGCCGAGGGGCGCAGCCTCGACTTCCCGAAGCTGAGCGTGAAGGTACGCGACGAGATCGTGTCGTTCGGTGCCCCCGGTGAGCTGGCGGTCGACGAGAACGGCGTGATCGGCGGCGGCACGCGCCTGAGCCCCGAAGACCTGCACGCACTGGTCGCCGAGCGCGGCGACGACGTCGTGTTCTTCGACGGACGCAACGCGCTCGAGGCGCAGATCGGACGCTTCCGCGGGGCGGTCGTGCCCGACACCGAGACGACCCGCGACTTCGTCGACCTGCTCGACTCGGGCGCCTACGACGGCCTCAAGGGCAAGCCCGTGGTGACCTACTGCACCGGCGGCATCCGCTGCGAGGTGCTGTCGAGCCTCATGACCGCCCGCGGGTTCGGCGAGGTCTACCAGCTCGAGGGCGGGATCGTGCGGTACGGCGAGACGTACGGCGACGACGGCCTGTGGGACGGCTCGCTGTACGTCTTCGACAAGCGCGGATCGGTCGACTTCTCCGACCACGCGGCGGTCATCGGGGAGTGCGTCGGATGCGGCGCCGCGACCTCGCGCACCGCGAACTGCCCCGACCTCTCGTGTCGCACGCAGTTCGTGGTCTGCGCGGACTGCGACCGGGTCGCCTGCGCGCAGCACGCCGCCTGACGGTCGCCTCCGTGCGACGGCCGCCTCCGCGATCGGGCCGGCCGGCACGGTTGTGTCTATGTCGCGGTGAGCGTGTCGATTCCTGGGGCCGCGAAGAGTGAGCGGGGCACCAGGAGCGCACGCGTGCGCGACGGCGCATCGACGCTGCGCCGGAGATCGCGCAGCACCGTGCGGAGATCCGACGCGAGGTCGGGGGCATCCGCTCCGGAGCGCGCGTAGGTCGCACGCTCGACCGCATCGGCCAGGCGCTCCATCGCCGCCGCGTCGACTCCCCGCTCGCGGATCAGCCCGGCCGCCCTCACCCGCGGAGACTCGGCGTCGGAGGGCGGGATGCCGAGATCGATGAGCGTGCTCCGCACCTCGGTCCACGCGGCCCCGGCATCGCCGTCGCGAGCCCGATCCCGGCGGCGGGCCCGCACGACGGTGCGGATGAGCGCGGGGAGCAGCAGCACCACGATCGCGCCGAGCACCACGAACAGCACCGGCGTCGGGTCGACCGTGCGCAGCTCGGTCGACGACGAGCTGTTGTCGCCGGCATCCTCGCGATCGACCTCGGGGGCCGTCGTCTGCTCGGCCTGCGGCGCGGTCGACTCCGGAGCGTCGGACGGGGTGTTGTCGGAACTGGTCGAGCCCGTCACCGCCGCACGGAAGTCGGTCGGCACCCCGAGCGAGGCCGTGGGCTCGAAGGGCACCCAGCCGATGCCGGGGAAGAGCACCTCGGGCCAGGAGTGCAGACGATCGCTCGTGACCGAGTAGATCGACTCGTCGCCGCGCTTCTCGCCGGTGAGCGATCCGGGGAGATACCCCACCACGATCCGGGTCTCCATGCCCAGGCTCTCGGCCATCAGGGCGAAGGCGCCGGCGAAGTGCACGCAGTATCCCGAACGCACGTCAAGGAACCGGGCGACCGCATCCGCTCCGGTGCCGTCGAAGTCCTCTTCCACCGGGGTGTCGAGCGAGTACGTGAACTCGCTGCGGAACCAATCCTGCAGAGCGAGTAGACGGTCGTAGTCCGTGACCTCGGCGCCCGTGACCTCCCGGGCAAGCTCTCCGACGATCTCGGGGATCTCGACGTCGGCGTCGTCGTCCGAGATGTTCGGGGCCGCCGCATCGACCGCGCGGATCTGCTCGAGCGTCGGGTTCACGCGCACCGAGGAGACCGTGTAGTCGGCGCCGACGGCATCCGCATTGCGCGAGACGAGTGTGCGGTTGTCGGGCATGACCCGCCACGCGCGGGGAACGCCCTGGATGTCGGTCGCGGGATAGGGGACCGGCAGCCAGGAGCTCGACATGCGCAGGATGCGGATCGAGGTCGTCGCCTCCGTCACCTCGACGTCGGCGCCCCACTCGGGGTCGCCGAAGCCGTCGGCCTGCGATTGCAGACCTCCGCGATCGGGTTGCCACACCTCTCCGTCGAAGTCGGACAGGGTCGTGAGACGCAGGTAGGGCGCCGAACCGCCCGCGGTCGCCACCGTCAGCACCTCGACCGGATTCGGCTGACGCAGGTCGTCGCCCAACCTCAGCGACGCGTCGACCGTGATGCCCGTTCCGGTGCCGGTGAGTCCGGCCGCGAGCGGCAGGCCGGGCACGACGACGAGGGTCGTGGCGATGGCCGCGGCGCCGATACCCACCCCGACGGATGCCGACGTACGACGCGGTGTCCGCGGATCGGTCCGCGTCGCGTAGCGCAACTGTGCGAGCACGAACAGGGCGAAGAGCACGAACCAGACGACGTTCGCGTCGCCGAGGGTGATGATCATCGGGATGGACCCGACGAGGCCGACCAGAAGGATCGGGAGGATCGCCGCACGCGCCGTGGCGAGTTGATCGAGCAGCACGGCGACGAGTGCGAATCCGAGCGCCATCGTCGCGGCGAGCCCGTGCGAGGCGGCGAGGGGCGCGGAGCCGACGGCGACCTCCTGCCAGGCCGCGCCCGTCAACGCCCCGAAGGTCGAGAGCGTGGCGGGCGACGGGACGACCCCGAAGAACGCCGTGTCGCCCGCCGTCACGTGTGTGACCAGTGCCATGGCCACGAACAGCTGCACGAGCAGGGTGCCGACGTCGCGCAGCCACGCGGGTCGGTACCGCAGCAGCACACGCATCACGAGACCGGCGAGCGGGATGAGCGTGACCGCCGAGACGACCGCGAACGACCAGGATCCCGGCTCGATCACCGAGGTGAAGGGCCACATCGTGACGAGGCCGCCGACCGCGGCGAGAACCGACGGCGCGAGAACGGCTGCCGGGGTCTCCTCGTCGCGATGCCACGGGATCCTCGTGCGGGAGCGGGAACCCGGTCGTCGGGAGGAGCTGCTCGCCGACTGCTCAGCTCGGAACATCGCCGACTCCGATCCGCTCCGGAAGGGCATCCGCCCACGCCGCGGCGACGTCGTCGCCGAGCGGCGCGAACGACCAGCCGTTGCGCGTCGCGGCCTCGGCCGCACCCTGCTCGGGCCCGGTGGCGAGCAGGATGCCCGCGGCCGCTCCGGCCGTGCGCAACGCGGCGGCGTCGTCCTCCGACAGTCGGCCCGTGATGTAGACGAGGGGGCCGGGCGGGGTGCCGCCGATGAGCGTCGCCACATCGCGGTGGTCGCCGCGCGGGGCGATCAGCGCGAGGGCCACGAGCAGAGCATCGCGGTCGTCCTCGTGGCCGCGCAGGGTGCCGAGGAGCACGCCCGCGCTGTCGATCACGTCGACGCCGTAGCCCTCGTCGGCGAGGTGCACGGCGGCGGAGGCGCAGAGCGAGACCGCCGCCTCGAACGCGGCATCCGCTTCTTCCCCCGGTCGATCCCAGCGCTCGGCGCTGCGATCGAGCACGACGATCGCGTCCGGGCTCGACTCCTCCTCTTCCTGCCGCACCATGAGCTGCCCCCGGTGCGCGGTCGCTCGCCAGTGGATGCGGCGCATCGAGTCGCCCGGCAGGTAGAACCGCGGCGAGAGATTGTCGCTGCCCTGGCCGAGGCGCGTCGACGACGTGTGGGCCGTGCCACCGGCCGCACCGACACGCACGGCGAGGGGCGCGAGTGCGAAGACCTCGGGCACGACCGTGACCGTGCGCGTCTCACCGAACTCCTGCTCGCGCTGCGCGAGACCGAACGGGTCGACGGTGCGCAGCACGAGGGGACCGATCGGCCAGACCCCGCGGCGCACACCCGTGATGCGGTACCCGAGCTGCCCGGACGCCGGCGGGTACTCGCCGCCGGCATCGCCGCTGACGGCGTCGGGAAGGGTGTCGTGCCACAGCGCGTGCGGCACACGCAGCGAGCGCAGGGCGAAGCGGATGCTGACGTGCGAGGTCTCCGACACCGTGAGCAGGTCGGTCGAGACCTGCCGGGCGACGGTACCCGTGCGACGTGGCAGCCAGGCCATCAGGGCCGAGAACGCGGTGACGAGAGCGAGCAGGATGCCGATGTGGAGCAGGATCGGTGCGGCGACGACGTTGGCCCCGATCACGCACAGCAGTGCCGCCACGAGGGCGCCCGCACCGCGGCGGGTCAGGGATCGGCGGCGAGGCATGATGCGCTCAGACGCGGCTCGCGACGGGCACGCGCACGCGCTCGACGATGTGGGCGAGCGCCGTCTCGACCGGCTGGGCTCCCGCACGGTGCGCGCCACGGGCGGGCAGCAGCCGGTGCGCGAACACCGGGATGAGGAGAGCGGTCACGTCATCGGGGATCACGAAGTCGCGGCCGTCGAGCGCCGCCCAGACCTTCGCGGCCCGGATCAGCTGCAGCGTCGCGCGGGGGCTCGCCCCGAGGTGCAGGCTCGGGTCCGAGCGCGTGGCCTGCGCGAGGGCGACGGTGTACTCCTCGAGGGCGGGGGCCACGTGCACGGCGCGCGCCCACGCGATGAGCTGCGAGATCGTGTCGGCGTCGGCGTCGGCGACCGCGGCCACGGCCGCGAGCGGGTTCACCACGTCGCGCTGGCGGATCATCAACGCCTCGGCCGCGGCATCCGGGTAGCCCATCGAGATGCGCATCATGAAGCGGTCGCGCTGCGCCTCGGGCAAGGCGTACGTGCCCTCCATCTCGAGCGGGTTCTGGGTCGCGACGACCAGGAACGGCGAGGGGAGGGCGTGCGTCGAACCGTCGACCGTGACCTGGCGCTCCTCCATCGCCTCGAGCAGAGCCGACTGCGTCTTGGGGGAGGAGCGGTTGATCTCGTCGGCGATGACGATGTGCGCGAAGATCGCCCCGCGCTTGAACTCGAACTCGCGGTCCACCGGGTTGTAGACCGAGACGCCGGTCACGTCACCCGGGAGCAGATCGGGGGTGAACTGGATGCGGCGCACGGTCGCGTCGACACTCGCCGCGAGGGCGCGTGCCAGCATGGTCTTGCCGACTCCGGGGACGTCCTCGATGAGGAGATGGCCCTCGGCGAGCAGGCAGATCAGCGCGCTGCGCACCGCATCGGGCTTCCCGTCGATCACCTCTCCCACGGAGGTGAGGATCGCGGAGGTCTGGGCGGCGAACTGTTCGGCCGTGATCAGGGGGGAGTTGTCCGTCATGCGTTCCCTCTCGGTCGGCGCTGCAGCGCGCGTTACTCGATCGTAACCCGCACGGGAGCGGCGTGGGGCTGGCAGAACACTGTGCTTCGCGGCACGTCCGTGAGCGCCTGCGCTCTCACCCCCAGACGCGGGCGCGGGGCTGCGCGGCGTCGAGGCGCCCTTCGCTGCTGCGGGCGACGCGGAGCAGGGCGAGTCCCTGTGCACCCTGCAGCTCGTGCAGGGTGCACGTGCCGATGAGCAGGGTCCACTGGCGTGCGAAGAGCTCCGCATCGCTGCGCCGTCGCCCGATCATGCGCGGGACGGGAAGGAGTGTGCGCCCGGGAGAGAGACGGTCGGCGAGCCGTTCGAGCAGGCGGGTGGATCCGGCGGCCCCGCGGTCGATCCGCAGGAGGAACCGGGGTGTGCGCACCGCCGAGAACAGCTCTTCGACGGCATCCGTCACGAGCCGGCGATCTCCGGCCGTGCCGCCCAGTTCGATGCGCACCCGGGAGTCGGCGCCGACGCGCGCGACGATGTCGGTCTCGTCGAAGAGACCGATACGACCCGCATCGCGGAGGGTGCGGGCGATGGCCAGCGCGGCGAGCCGATACACCTCGGCGGGATGACGGCGATCGCGCAGGGTGCGCCCGAGCAACGGAAGGAGCGTGGTCGCGGCGGCCAGCGCACCGCCTGCCGCGATGAGAGCGGCACCGAGCAACGGATGCACGACGAGTCCCTGCCCCGCGAGTACCGCGAGCAGGATACCGACGCCGAGCGCTCCTCCCGCGGCCGAGGTGGTGCCGTCGGCGCGCGCGACATCGGCGGTGCGTAACAGGGGAGCGGACGCCACCTGCCGCACCGTGATCTCGTCGCGCTCGCGCGCCGCGTACGGCTCGCCGATGCGCCACTCCGACCGTGTAGCCGTTCGCGCCGGCCACGCGGCCCGCAGCCGGTCGTCGACGCCGCGGATGGAGGCATCCGGATGCTTGTCGAGCACGTCCTCGAGTTCGCGGATGGCGTCCGAGGGCATCGCGTGGGCGAGCCCGCTCACGATCCGCCCGTCGCCGTCGCCGCTCGGTCCCCACAGGTGCGAGTGCTTGCGACGCAGACGATCCGGCTCGCTCGTGTCGTCGAGAGCGACATCGGCGGGGATCAGACACGCCACCGACCAGTTGTGCGCCACCTTCTCGGGCCACTCCGGGTCGAGGCGCAGGGTGCGGCCCCGCAACTGCTGCGTCGCGGAGGACGTCGCGACCGCGGTGAGGTCGATGAGCGTGTTCACGGCGGGGCAGTCCCACCCCTCGCCGAGCAGGCCGCGCGTGCCCACGAGAACGCGCACCTCGCTGCGACGGAGGAGCTCCGACACCGCGGCGACGATGCGTCCGGTGCCGACACCCGCTGCGCGCAGATCTCGGGTGGCGCCGAGGTCATCGCCGATGTCGACCGGGGCGCCCATGAGGTCTGCGAGCATCGGCGCGAGCATCGCGGCGTCGTCGGCCCGCACGCGGAGGTGCTGCGCCGTCAGCAGCACCGGTCGCAGCGGCGCGATCACGGGGTCGGCCGCGAGGGCGTCGAACGTGCGCAGTGCGCCGGCGGCGGCATCCGCTCCGCGCCGGTTTCCGTGGGTCACGAAATCGGTCACCACGACGGCTCGGATGCGCTCGCCGTCGTCGCTCGCGAGTTCGCGGTGCAGGATCTCGACGGCCGCGGCGTCCTTCGCCGCCGACGAGGCCAGCGTCGTCTCGACCGGGTTCCGGCCGCGGCGCAGCCCCCGATCGGTGAGCAGATAGCCGAAGTCGGCGAGCGAGCGGCGCACGTACTCCCACTGATTCGACGCGGCGGGATCGGCCAGCAGACGGGCCTGCGCGAACCGCACGAGCACGGTGAGCAGATCGTCGGTCGTGCAGCGGTCGAGCAGCACCTGCGGGATCGCGGCGACGAGCGGATGCTGCGGCACGACCTCGCGCAGTACCACCGCGCACGACCGGGACAGAGCGAAGTCCGCGGAGAACGCGCGGTCGACTCGGGTGAGGGTGTCGTCGTCGGCGTCGTCGCCGACCGGTTGCAGCTGCTCCTCGAGGAAGGCGATGCCGTCGGCGGTCGACAGCACGTCGACGATCGTCGAATGGAGCAGCTCCTCGTGCCGGCGGATGAATCCGGCCTCCGCCGGCGTCGGCTCGGTGAACAGCACGTGGTCACGGTACGGCGCGAGGTTCCCTTCCTTCACCACCGCCGGGGTCGGGACCTCGTAGTCGACCTCGCCGAGCAGCCCGTTGTAGTTCTCGAACTCGGTCTCGTCGTCGGGCGACGGCAGGGTCGCGGTGAGTCCGATCAGGAGCGGCTCGACGCCCGTCTCGCGGATCCGCGCGGCGAGATACGCGACGACCAACGCCCAGTGGTCGAGCAGGTGATGGCACTCGTCGAGCACGATCGTGCGCACCCCGGCGTCGACGAGGCGGTCGATGAGCGCCGTGGCGTTCGGGTGCAGCACTCGAGCGAGCTCGGCGGGATTGCGGCGGGCGAACTGCGAGCGCAACCGGCGTGTGCGACGACGGATGCCGGAACGGTACTGCGCCGGATTGTCGATCTCGAGTTCCGCGAGCCAGGTCCCGGCGTCCGCTTCGCTTCGCCCCGCCTCGACCAGTTCCTCGGCCCAGACCACCCGGGCCAGATCGTCGAAGGGGGAGCCGTCGCCGGTGACACTGAGCGCCTGGTAGGTGAGCGCGGTGAGGTCGGCGATCCTGTCGGGGTCGTCGGAGACGGATGCCGGGTCCGGCGCGAGTTCCCGCGCGGTACGTACCCACTGGTGCCGGATCGTGACGGTCGGCGCGAGCACGAGCGTCCGGTGCCGTTCGCGTGCCGCGAGCAGCAGACCGAGCAGGGTCTTGCCCGATCCGGGAGGGGCGACGACGTGCAGCGGGCCGCGTCCGCCGACCGGCAGGCGAGTGAGGACCTCCGCCTGATACGTGCGCAGCTCGCCCGTGAATCGCCAGCCCGCGAGCGGGGATTCTGCGGGCTCGGGCGGCATGATCTCCCCAGTCTGTCAAAAGGTGCGCCCGCGCATCGGTTAGACTTGTCGACGGCTCTCCGCGTGGCGGCATCCAGGCCAATTCCCCCAGGGCGGAAACGCAGCAAGGGTAACCGGGCTCTGCTGGGTGCGCGGAGGGTCACTTTCTTTTTCAGCCTCCTCCGGGGCTGTCCTGCCAGGATCGTGATGTGACCGGCGCCACCACTCCTCTGCGGCAGAACGCTCTCTCGCGCTTCGCCTCACCCGTGCTGCTGCTCGCCGCGATGTGGGCGATCCAGTTCGCCGATGCGCTGCTTCCCGGATCGTTCACCGGGTTCGGCATCCGCTCCTGGGATCCCGAGGGCCTCCTCGGCATCGTGCTCGCACCTCTGCTCCACGCGAGCTGGGCGCATCTGATCGGCAATTCCGTGCCGTTCCTCGTACTCGGGCTGCTCGTCGCCGTCGAGGGCACCCGCAGATTCTGGACGGTCACCGCGATCGTCGCCGTCGTCGGCGGCCTCGGCACCTGGATCTTCAACGCCCCGGGAACGGTGACGGTCGGGGCATCCGTGCTCGTGTTCGGCTATTTCGGCTACACGGTCGTTCGGGTCTTCGCGCCGGGCCGTGTCGCCCACCGCATCGGATACGCGCTCATCGCGCTCGTCGTGATCGGGGTCTACGGGGCGACGATGCTCGCGGGCGTCGTGGGCGTGAGTCAGGGCATCTCCTGGCAGGCGCACCTGTTCGGCGCGATCGGCGGCGCGCTCGCCGTGTTCGTCGGGCGCCGCGGGGGTCCCGCGGAGTGAGAGGGCCCCGATCGCGTGCGCGCACGCCCGCGCGCCGCCGGAAGAAGCGTCGACCGGCGGCGCGGCGCCGACCGGGCGTCCGCGCCCGGGCCGCGAGGCGTCGGCGGCGGATGCTGCTCCTCCGACGCGTGTTGATCGGCGTCGGCGTCGTCGCGCTCGTCGCGGGGATCGCCGCGCTCGTGCCGCTCGGGCTCGCGCACGAGAAGCCACTGGCGATCTGTGCGAGCGATCCACGCACCTACCCGTCGGCGGGCATCGAGGGGTGGCGCGGCGAGCAGCTCGAGAACGCCGCGACGATCATGGCGACGGCATCCGACCTCGGGTTCGCGCGCGACGGCCAGATCCTCGGCGTGATGACCGCGATGGGCGAGAGCAGCCTGCGCAACATCGACTACGGCGACTGGGAGACGAGTGGGTTCACGAATCCCGACGGTTCGCGCACCACGAGCATCGGTCTCTTCCAGCAGCAGGAGTGGTGGGGGAGCGTCGAGCAGCGCATGGACCCGGCCACCTCCGCGACGCTCTTCTACGAGCGATTGGCGCGGGTGCCCGACTGGCCGTCGATGGACCCGTCGCTCGCGATCCACCGCGTGCAGATCAATCTCGACCCCACGTACTACTCGCGGTACGCCGCCGATGCGACCGCCGTCGTCGACGCGCTGTCGATGCCGTGCTGACACTTCTTTTTCCCGGTCGCTCTCAGGTCGCACCGAAGTGAGGTTCGCCTAAGCTGGAGGCGTGGCGCGGAGCATCTACATCACCTCGGCCGAAGGCCATACCGGAAAATCGACGATCGCCCTCGGCGTGCTCGACGCGCTCATGCGGGTCACCCCGCGGGTCGGCGTTTTCCGGCCGATCGCGCGCTCGGTGACCGAGCGCGACGAGATCCTCGAACTCCTGCTCGCCCACGACGGCGTGCACCTCGACTACGACGACTGCATCGGCGTCAGTTACGACGACGTGCGCCACGACCCCGAGCGCGCGCTGTCGACGATCGTCGCGCGGTTCAAAGCCGTCGAGGCACAGTGCGACGCCGTGGTCATCATCGGCAGCGACTACACCGACGTCGCCAGCCCCGCCGAACTCGGCGTGAACGCGCGGATCGCCGCGAACCTCGGCGCCCCCGTGCTGCTTGTACTGTCGGGACGCGACCAGCAGCGGCAGGCCGAGCAGCTCGGCACCACGACCGCCCGTGTCCCCGCCGCCGTCGGGCAGATCGCCGCGCTCGCGCTCACGGAGCTCGAGCAGGAGCGCGCTGAACTGTTCGCGATGATCGTCAACCGCGCCGACCCCGCCGACCTCGACGCCATCATCGAGGCGGTGCGCGGGGTGCGCCCCGAGAAGCGCACGCCGGTCTGGGCGATCCCGGAGGACCGCACGCTGGTGGCTCCGTCGATCCGCGGCATCCTCGCCGCCGTCGACGGCCGCCTCATCAAGGGCGACGAGGGACGGCTGACCCGCGAGGCGCTGTCGATCGTCGTCGCAGGCATGTCGATGGTCAATGTGCTGCCGCGCATCACCGAGGAATCCGTCGTCGTGATCCCCGCCGACCGCACCGAGGTGCTGCTCGCTACCCTGCTCGCCGATGCATCCGGCACCTTCCCCCGGGTCAGCGGGATCATCCTCAACGGACCCTTCGATCTGCCCGAGCCGATCACGCAGCTGCTCGACGGGTTCCCCTCGACGGTGCCGATCATCGCCACCGATCTCGGCACCTATGACACCGCCGTGCGGGTCATGGGCGCGCGGGGCCGGCTCTCCGCCGATTCGCGGGCGCGGTACGACCGGGCGCTCGGCCTCTTCCAGACCCACGTCGACATCGCCGAGCTCGCGACGCAGCTCGGACTCGCCGAGTCGCGGGTCGTGACGCCGCTCATGTTCGAGTACGGCCTCATCGAACGCGCCCGCGCCGACCGCCGGCGCATCGTGCTGCCCGAGGGCGGGGACGACCGCATCCTCCGCGCCGCCGCCACGCTGCTGGCCCGCGAGGTCGCCGACCTCGTGATCCTCGGCGACGAGAGCGCCGTGCGGGCACGGGCAGTCGAGCTCGGCATCGAGATCGCCGCGGCCCAGGTGATCAGCCCGACCGACCCCGAGTACGTCGCGCGTTTCGCCGAGGAGTATGCACGGCTGCGGGCGCACAAGGGCATCACCCTCGCGCAGGCCGCCGACACCGTGACCGATGTCTCGTACTTCGGCACGATGATGGTGCACCTGGGGCTCGCCGACGGCATGGTGTCGGGTGCCGCGCACACGACCGCGCACACGATCCGTCCCTCGTTCGAGATCATCAAGACGAAGCCGGGGGTGAACGTGGTGTCGAGCGTGTTCCTCATGGCGCTCGCCGACCGGGTGCTCGTCTACGGCGACTGCGCCGTGATCCCCGATCCCACGAGCGTCCAGCTCGCCGACATCGCGATCTCGTCGGCGGCGACCGCCCGTCAGTTCGGCATCGATCCGCGCGTCGCGATGCTGTCGTACTCGACGGGGGAGTCCGGGTCGGGTGCCGATGTCGACAAGGTGCGCGAGGCCACCGCGCTCGTGCGCGAGCGCGACCCCGAACTGCTCGTCGAGGGGCCGATCCAGTACGACGCGGCCGCCGACGCCGCAGTCGCGAAGGCCAAGCTGCCCGATTCCGCCGTCGCCGGGCGCGCGACCGTGTTCGTGTTCCCCGACCTGAACACGGGCAACAACACCTACAAGGCCGTGCAGCGCTCCGCCGGCGCGGTCGCCATCGGCCCGGTTCTGCAGGGCCTCAACAAGCCGATCAACGACCTCTCGCGCGGAGCGCTGGTCGAGGACATCGTCAACACCGTGGCGATCACCGCCATCCAGGCGCAGGGAGAGACCGCATGAGCGCGATCCTCGTGATCAACAGTGGCTCGTCGTCGCTGAAGTACAGCCTCCTCGACATCGAGCGCGAGCACGAGCTCGCCTCGGGACTCATCGAGCGGATCGGTCAGGAGACGGGAGCCGCCTCGCATACGGTGCGCCCCGACAGCACTGCGGATGCCGTGCCCACGATGCTCGACGCGACGTACAGCGACGAGCGCTCGATCCCGGACCACCATGCCGCCTTCGCAGTCATGCTCGAGCAGTTCGCCGAACACGGTCCCTCGCTGGCCGAGCATCCGCCCGTCGCCGTCGGGCACCGCGTGGTGCACGGTGGCGCCCGATTCTTCGCCCCGACGCTCATCGACGCCGACGTCGAGCGGCAGATCGAGGAGCTGTCGGTCCTCGCGCCGCTGCACAACCCGGCGAACCTCGCCGGCATCCTCGCGGCGCAGGCCGTCTTCCGCGGGGTGCCCCACGTCGCCGTGTTCGACACCGCCTTCCATCAGACGCTGCCCGCAGCCGCGTACACGTACGCGATCGACGCCGAGCTCGCGCAGCAGCACAGGGTGCGCCGCTATGGGTTCCACGGCACCAGCCACCAGTTCGTCAGCGAGTCGGCCGCCGCGTATCTCGGCCGCGATCTCGGCGAACTCCGCCAGCTCGTCTTCCACCTGGGCAACGGGGCGTCGGTGACGGCGATCGACGGCGGACGCTCGGTCGAGACGTCGATGGGGCTGACGCCGCTCGAGGGTCTCGTGATGGGCACGCGTTCCGGCGACCTCGACCCGGCGGCCCTGGTGCACCTGTCGCGTCGTGCCGGTCTCTCGATCAACGAGCTCGATGCGCTGCTCAACACCCGCAGCGGGCTGCAGGGACTTGCCGGTCGGAGCGACATGCGCGACATCCTCGCGGGCGTCGAAGCGGGCGAGGAGGCGGCGACGCTCGCTTTCGACGTCTACGTGCATCGACTCCGGGCGTACGCCGGGGCGTACATCGCGCAGCTCGGCGGCGTCGACGTGATCTCGTTCACCGCCGGGGTCGGCGAGAACGCCGCGCGGGTGCGCGCGGAGGCCCTCGCGACGCTCGGGTTCGCGGGCGTCGAGGTCGATCACGAGCGCAACGCGGAGCGCGGTCGCGGCATCCGGAGGATCTCCACGGATGCCTCCGCCGTGACGGTTCTGGTGGTGCCGACGAACGAGGAACTGCAGATCGCCCGGCAGACCGCCGACATGCTCTGAGCGCACGCTATCCACAGGGGTTACTCTGGGTCGCGGCTCCCCATTACGCTGTCATGGTGGCACGGAGGAGTGCCGAAACCCTCGACCTTCTCCTTGGAGGCTTCTGTGCCGGAAAACCTGCCCGATCTGCTCGCCGCAGAAGGGGTGCTGTTCGACCTCGACGGCGTGCTCACGCCGACGGCAGAGGTCCACATGCGCGCCTGGAAGGCCGTCTTCGACGACGTGTTCGCCGAGTGGGGAATCACCCCGGCCTACACCGACGCCGACTACTTCGACTACGTCGACGGCAAGAAGCGCTACGACGGCGTCGCGAGCCTGATGCGCAGCCGCAACGTCGAGATCTCGTGGGGCGAGGTCGACGACCCGCCCTCGGCCGACACGATCTGCGGCATCGGCAACCGCAAGAACGACGCCTTCGCCGCTGAGCTGCGCCGTGACGGCATCGCTCCCTACCCGGGCTCGCTCGCGCTGGTCGAGCGCCTGCACGCGGCGGGGATCCCGCTCGGTGTGGTGTCGAGCTCGAAGAACGCCGAGGAGGTACTGGCCGCCGCCGACCTCCGCGAGTACTTCCGCATCGTGGTCGACGGCGTCGTCGCCGAGCGCGATGGCCTGGCGTCGAAGCCCGCCCCCGACATGTTCCGCGCCGGAGCCGTGGCGCTCGGCGTCGACCCGGCCCGCAGCGTCGCCGTCGAGGACGCGACCTCCGGTGCGGCATCCGCTGCCGCCGCCGGCTACGCGCACGTCGTCGGCGTCGATCGCGGCACCGGCGCCGATGCTCTTCGCGCCGCCGGCGCCACGGTCGTCGTCGACGACCTCGACCGCTTCCTCCCGTCCACCCCGAACTCTGCACCGGAGACCACCGCATGATCGACCGCGACCGCTTCCCCGTCGACCCGTGGCGCCTCATCGAGACGCGTTACTCCGAGGAGGGCGTCGGCGAGACGCTGTTCTCGGTCGGCAACGGATACCTCGGGCTCCGGGGCAATCACATCGAGGGCCGCGGCGCCCACGAGCACGGCACGTTCATCAACGGCCTGCACGAGACGTGGCCGATCCGTCACGCCGAGCAGGCCTACGGCTTCGCCGAGGTGGGGCAGACCATCGTCAACGCCCCCGACGCCAAGGTGATGCGCGTCTATGTCGACGACGAGCCCATCTCGTTCGACGAGGCCGACGTGCGCGAGTACCGCCGCACGCTCGACATGCGCACGGGCGTGCTCGAGCGCCTCGTCGTGTGGGAGACGCCGTCGGGCAAGCGCGTGCGCATGCGCGACGAGCGCATCGTCAGCTTCGAGGAGCGCCACCTCGCGATCCTCCGCCTCGAGGTCGTGGTCGAGAACTCCGACGCCCCCGTCACGATCAGCTGCCAGATCCTCAACCGCCAGGACGGTGCGGGTGTGTACGCCGGCACCCCGGTCGCCGCGCAGAAAGCGGGCTTCGATCCGCGCAAGGCCGAGAAGATCGCCGATCGCGTGCTCGAGCCCGGCGAGCACTGGCAGGACGGCCTGCGTTCGGCGCTGTCGTACCGCGTCGCCGATTCCGGGATGACCGTCGCGGTCGTCGCCGACCACATCGTCGAGACCGAGAACGAGTACAGCGCCCGCGCTCTCGTCGAGGCCGACATCGCGAAGAACGTGTTCCGCGTGCAGGCCAAGGCCGGGGTGCCGATCACCGTCACCAAGCTCGTCAGCTACCACACCTCCCGTGGTGTCCCCCCGCGCGAGCTCGTCGACCGCTGCCGCCGCTCGCTCGACCGCGTCGCGGTCGAAGGGGTCGAGACGCAGTTCCAGCGCCAGCGCGATTGGCTCGATGCGTTCTGGGAGCGCAGCGACGTGCAGATCGGCGGTCATGACGACCTGCAGCAGGCGACCCGCTGGTGCCTCCTGCAGCTCGCACAGGCCGCCGCCCGCGCCGACGGCACCGGAGTCCCGGCGAAGGGTGTCTCGGGCTCGGGGTACAGCGGACACTACTTCTGGGACACCGAGATCTACGTGCTCCCGTTCCTCGCCTACACGTCGCCGCAGTGGGCGCGTAACGCGCTGCGTGCCCGCGTGCTCATGCTCCCGGCGGCCCGCCGTCGCGCGGCTCAGCTCAACGAGGCGGGCGCCCTCTTCCCCTGGCGCACCATCAACGGCGAAGAGGCATCCGCCTACTACGCCGCCGGTACCGCGCAGTATCACATCAATGCCGACGTGAGCTTCGCGCTCGGCAAGTACGTGCGCGCCACCGGCGACACGGAGTTCCTGCGTCGCGAGGGCGCCGACATCGCGGTCGAGACCGCGCGCCTGTGGGCGACGCTCGGATTCTGGCGCTCGGCGCAGGTGGTCGAGAACGCGGATGCCGTGGACGGGCTGCGGACCTTCCACATCCACGGCGTCACCGGCCCCGACGAGTACACGACCGTCGTCAACGACAACCTCTACACGAACGTCATGGCGCGCTACAACCTCCGCTTCGCGGCCGAGGTCGTGCGCGAGATCCGCGAGACGTACCCCGAGGACTATCGCGATCTCGTCGAGCGCACCGGTCTCTTCGAGGGCGAGGCGGAGTCGTGGGAGCGTGCCGCCGAGGCGATGTTCATCCCCTACAGCGAGAGCCTGGGCATCCACCCGCAGGACTCCCTGTTCCTCGAGCGCGAGGTCTGGGACCTGGCGCACACGCCGTCGTCGCAGCGGCCGCTGCTGCTGCACTTCCACCCGCTGGTGATCTATCGGTTCCAGGTGCTCAAGCAGGCGGATGTCGTGCTCGCGCTGTTCCTGCAGGGCAATCACTTCTCGCCCGAGGAGAAGCGCGCCGACTTCGACTACTACGACCCGCTCACCACGGGCGACTCGACCCTGTCGGCGGTCGTGCAGTCGATCCTCGCGGCCGAGGTCGGGTACCAGGACCTCGCGCTGAAGTACTTCGAGGAGTCGATCTTCGTCGACCTCCACGACCTGCACAACAACGCGGCCGACGGCGTGCACGTGGCCTCCGCCGGTGGCGTGTGGACGGCTCTGGTGTGCGGCTTCGGCGGCATGCGCGACTACGAGGGCGAGCTGAGCTTCGACCCGCGTCTGCCCGCGGCCTGGCCGTCGCTGACCTTCCCGATGCGGTGGAAGGAGTCCGAGGTGACGGTCACGATCACGGCCCACGAACTGCGTCTGCGCGTGCGCTCGGGGGCACCGGTGCCGTTCACGGTGCGCGACGAGGCCTACATCGCGACCGAGGGCGAGGAGGTCGTCGTCCCGCTCGCCGATCAGGGTCCGCTGATCCCCGGTCGCCCGACGCTGCGCCAGTTCGCCGACGCGCGCCGCGAGGACGGCACGCGTCTCTCGGCATCCGTTCCCGTGATCACCACGTCGATCCCGGTGCTGGCTCCGCCGGAGTGACCGCTCGCGGCGGGTGTGTCCGAGTGACGCACCTGCCGCGATGTCCGTGGCACGCCGTAGGCTGTTCTGGTGACCACAGCCCTCTATCGCCGCTACCGCCCCGAGACGTTCGGCGAGATGATCGGGCAGTCCCAGGTGACCGACCCGCTCATGACCGCACTGCGCGGCGATCGGGTCGGACACGCTTACCTCTTCTCCGGCCCGCGCGGGTGCGGCAAGACGACGTCGGCGCGCATCCTCGCGCGCTGCCTGAACTGCGCCGAGGGGCCGACCGACGTCCCGTGCGGCACCTGTCCGAGCTGCGTGGAACTCTCTCGCGCCGGCGGCGGATCGCTCGACGTCGTCGAGATCGATGCCGCCAGCCACAACGGTGTCGACGACGCTCGCGATCTGCGCGAGCGGGCGACGTTCGCCCCCAGCCGTGACCGGTTCAAGATCTTCATCCTCGACGAGGCGCACATGGTGACGCCGCAGGGCTTCAACGCGCTGCTCAAGCTCGTCGAAGAGCCGCCGCCGCACGTCAAGTTCATCTTCGCGACCACCGAGCCCGAGAAGGTGCTCGGCACGATCCGTTCGCGCACGCACCACTACCCGTTCCGCCTGGTGCCCCCGGCCGCGATGCTCGAGTACGTCGAGAAGCTCTGCGCCGAAGAGGGCGTCGTGGTCGAGCAGGGCGTGCTGCCGCTCGTCGTGCGCGCCGGTGGGGGCTCGCCCCGTGACACGCTCTCGCTTCTCGACCAGCTCATCGCCGGCTCCGACTCGCCCGCGGGCTCCGAGACGGTGACGGTCGCCTACGCGCGCGCCGTCGCCCTCCTCGGCTACACGCACGCGGCTCTGCTCGACGAGATCGTCGATGCGCTCGCGATCGCGGACGCGGCCACCGCGTTCCCCGCCATCGATCGGGTGGTGCAGACCGGCCAGGATCCGCGCCGCTTCGTCGACGACCTGCTCGAGCGCCTCCGCGACCTGATCGTGATCGCCGCCGTCGGCAACGGCGCCTCCGCGGTGCTCCGCGGTATCGCCGACGACGAGCTCGAGCGCATGCGCACGCAGGCCGCCGCCTTCGGCGCGGCTCGTCTCTCGCGCACCGCCGACGTCGTGAGCGCCGCGCTCGACGACATGTCGGGAGCCACGTCGCCGCGCCTGCACCTCGAACTCATGGTCGCCCGCGTGCTGGCCGGGGGAGCGGATGCCGCAGCCGGTGCTGTACCCGCGGTTGTGGCCCCTGCCGCGCCGGCGACGCCCGCGCCCGCTGCTTCCGCGCCGACTGCTTCCGCGCCGACTGCTCCCGCGCCCGCTGCTTCCTCGCGCGCCGCCGAACCGGTGGCCGCTCCGGCGCCCGCGGCGGAGACCATGACCGAATCCGCCCCCGCCACGCCGGTGGCGTCTGCCGCCCCGGCCGCTCCTGCCGCGGAGTCGGCTTCCCGCGCCGTGGGACCGGCCGCAGAGCAGGTTGCCGAGCCCGTGCCCGCGCCGGCTCCGGTGCCCTCGGGCCCGGTGACCCTCGACCGCATCGTCGCCGCGTGGCCGGCCGTTCTCACGCGGCTCGAGAGCATCAGCCGCTCGTCGTGGCTGGTGGTCACGACCGTGCAGCCCCTGGCATACGACACCGAGTCAGAGGTGCTCACGATCGGCTTCGCGAGCCAGCATGATGTCGCGAAGTTCAAGGGCACGACCCCAGGGGCCGGCACGTCCGACCACCTGCGCACCGCGCTCCAGCAGGAGCTCGGAGTGGTCGTGAAGTACCGCCCCGCGCCGCTTCCGGCCAGCGGTGCCGCGTCGACCGGGGGAGCGCCGCGCTCGGGTGGATCCTCGGCATCCTCGGCCGGAGCGCAGACTCCGGCCGAGCCCGCCCCGACGGAGCCTGCCCCGGCGGGTTCCTCCCGACCGCAGAACCCGAGTTCCTCGTCCACTCCCGCGTCCGCGCCCAGGGCGGTGACGGAGTGGGCCGTGGCCGCGATTCCGACGTCCGACGCCGCCCCCACCGGGGCTCCCGCCGCCGCGGCGGACGCAGGGGCGGCCCCCGCTGCCGCGGCTCCCTCTCTTCCCGTCGACGACGAGCCCGAAGAGGTCGAGGCGGCGGCATCCGCTCCGACGCCTCCGACCGACGGTGCGATCGATCGTGACGAGCCGCCCCTTCCGGGCGACGACGAGGCGCCGTTCCCCGACGACGAACCGCCGTACGACCCGTCCTACGAGCCTGCGCCGTACTCCGGCTCGTCGGCACCCGCCTCGTCCGCACCTGCAACACCGGCACCCGCCGCCCCGATGCAGGCCGCATCGGCGCAGACCGCCCCGGCGCCCGCGAGCGCCCCGGTGAAGGTGTCCTCGGCGAACGCCGCCCCGCGCCTCACCGAGCGCGCTCCGGCACCCGGGGGAGTGCAGCGCTACGGGGAGGCCGTGATCCGCCAGGTGCTCGGCGCGACGTTCGTGCGCGAAGAGCCCTATGAGCCCCCGACGAGGTTCGCCTGATGTACGACGGAATCGTTCAAGAACTGATCGACGAGTTCGGGCGTCTGCCCGGCATCGGTCCGAAGTCCGCCCAGCGGATCGCCTTCCACATCCTGCAGACTCCGACGTTCGATGTCGCACGCCTCTCCGAGCTGCTCAGCGAGATCCGCACGCGCGTGCGATTCTGCGAGATCTGCGGAAACGTCGCCGAGCAGGAACGGTGCGCGATCTGCCGCGACCCCCGTCGCAACCAGGCGCTCATCTGCGTGGTCGAAGACGCGAAGGACGTCGCGGCGATCGAGCGCACGCGCGAGTTCCGCGGGCTCTACCACGTGCTCGGCGGCGCGATCAGCCCGATCGCCGGCATCGGTCCCGACGACCTGCGCATCGCGCAGCTCATGAGCCGCCTCGCCGACGGCACGGTGCAAGAGGTCATCCTCGCCACCAATCCGAACCTCGAGGGCGAGGCGACCGCGAGCTATCTGAGCCGTTACCTCACCAGCATGCAGATCACGGTGTCGCGTCTCGCCTCGGGGCTCCCCGTGGGCGGCGACCTCGAGTACGCCGACGAGGTCACCCTCGGCCGCGCCTTCGAAGGGCGGCGCGTGCTGTGACGACCTCGCGCGCGGCTCGACGATGAACGCGCAGCACCCCGGATTCTCGCGGCGCGGATGGCTGCTCTTCGGAGCGATGGCGCTGCTGTGGGGAGTGCCGTACCTGTTCATCAGCATCGCGGTCGAATCGTTCTCGCCGCCGGCGATCGTCGCCGGTCGAACTCTCATCGCCGCGCTCCTCCTGCTGCCCTTCGCGCTACGCAACGGTGCGCTGAAAGCGGCATGGCGGCACTGGCCGTGGGTGCTCGCCTTCGGCGCCGTCGAGATGGCCGGTCCCTTCCTGCTCCTCGGGCACGCCGAGATGACCCTACCCTCCGGGATGACCGGCCTCCTCGTCGCGACCGTGCCGCTCTTCGCCGCGCTCATCGCGCTCGGCGGCGGCGACCGCGGAGTGCTCCGGCCGGCCCGATCGATCGGTCTCCTCGTCGGATTCCTCGGTGTCGCGATCGTCGTCGCCGGCCCCGGCCTGTTCGGCGGCGAGGTCAGTCTGCTGGCCGCCGGCGAGGTGCTCCTCGTCGCAGTGCTCTACGCGACCGCGCCGTTCATCGTCGCGCGCAAGCTTGCCGACGTGCCGTCGCTCGGCACGATCACGCTCTCGCTCCTGATGGTCGGCGTCTTCTACCTGCCGATCGGCCTGCTCACTCAGCACGAGGTGCCGACCCTCCCCGCGATCGGGGCCCTGCTCGCCCTCGCGGTGATCTGCACCGCGGTCGCCTTCCTCGCCTTCTTCGAACTCATCCGCGAGGTCGGCCCGGTGCGCGCTCCGCTGTTCACCTACGTCAACCCGATCGTGGCGATCGTGCTCGGCGCGATCGTGCTCGCCGAGCCGCTCACCCCCGGGCTGCTGATCGGATTCCCGCTCGTGATCGCCGGGTGCTGGTTCGCCGCGACGGGCGGGCGGCTGCGGCCCCCGGCATCCGCTCTCCCTCCGCCGGCGGTTCCCTGACGCGCGATCGCATCCGGTCGCCCGGCGTCACATGCGCAGCGGAGCATATGGCGCGATCGTAGAATGAGCGGTGGGCGGATCCGCCCGACATCCCCGGGAGTGAACGTGGCCCTCATCGTGCAGAAGTACGGCGGCTCATCCGTCGCCGACGCAGAGAGCATCAAGCGCGTCGCCAAGCGCATCGTCGACACCCGTCGTGCCGGTCACGACGTCGTGGTCGCGGTCAGTGCGATGGGCGACACCACCGACGAGCTCCTCGACCTCGCGAACGAAGTGGCGCCGATCCCGGCGCCGCGCGAACTCGACATGCTGCTCTCGAGCGGTGAGCGCATCTCGATGGCGCTGCTCGCGATGGCCATCCACTCGATGGGCTTCGAGGCGCGTTCCTTCACCGGCAGCCAGGCCGGCATGATCACCGACTCGCAGCACGGCGCCGCTCGCATCGTCGATGTGACGCCTATCCGTCTGCGCGAAGCCCTCGACGAGGGCGCGATCGTCATCGTCGCCGGATTCCAGGGTTTCAACCGCGACACCCGCGACATCACCACGCTCGGCCGCGGCGGCTCCGACACCACGGCCGTCGCCCTCGCCGCCGCACTCAAGGCCGATGTCTGTGAGATCTACAGCGACGTCGACGGCATCTTCACCTCCGACCCGCGGGTCGTGCCCGCGGCGCAGAAGCTCGACCACGTCTCGAGCGAGGAGATGCTCGAGCTCGCCGCCAACGGGGCGAAGGTGCTTTACATCCGCGCCGTCGAATACGCACGCCGTCACGGCGTCCTCATCCACGCCCGGTCGTCGTTCTCGTCGTCCGAGGGTACTTACGTTCTGGGCGAGGGTATGAAGAACCCCCGCGAAGCCGAGGGAGCAGCCATGGAAGAACCGATCGTCGCAGGCGTCGCCACCGACCTCAGCCAGGCCAAGATCACCGTCGCCGGTGTGCCCGACGTGCCGGGCAAGGCCGCGGAGATCTTCAAGATCGTCGCGAAGTCGGGCGCGAACGTCGACATGATCGTGCAGAACGTCTCGGCCACCGGGCGCACCGACATCTCGTTCACGGTTCCGAAGGCGGATGCCGCGGCGGCGCTGAAGGCCCTCGCCGGCGACCAGGCCGAGGTGGGCTTCCAGAACCTGGTGCACGACGACCAGATCGGCAAGCTCTCGGTCGTGGGCGCCGGCATGCGCACGCACTCCGGTGTCTCGGCGGTGCTCTTCGAAGCCCTGTCGGCCGGTGGGATCAACATCGAGATGATCTCGACCTCCGAGATCCGCATCTCGGTGGTGCTGCGCGGCAGTGACCTCCTCGAGGCCGCCCGCACGGTGCACACCGCCTACGGTCTCGACGGCGACACCGAAGCCGTCGTCCACGCCGGCACCGGTCGCTGACCCGCCGCCCGGGCTCCGGCTGCGCGATAGACTCGCCGGAACCCTGACATCGGCGCCAGGCGCGGCATCCGCATCCCGACGCCGCGCCGAGCGCCTCGTACGCAGTACCGCACGACGCCAAGGAACATCATGACCCGCATCTCCGACTCAGGACTCTCCGTCGCCATCGTGGGCGCCACCGGCCAGGTGGGCACCGTGATGCGCGAGATTCTCGCCGAGAGGTCCTTCCCGATCCGCGAGCTGCGGCTCTTCTCGTCGGCGCGCTCGGCGGGCACCGCGATCGAGTTCGGCGGCACCCCGGTGATCGTGGAGGACGTCGAGCAGGCGGATGCCGCGGGCATCGACATCGCCCTCTTCTCGGCCGGCGCGACCGCCAGCCGCGCCTACGCGCCGCGATTCGCCGCCGCAGGCGCGGTCGTGGTCGACAACTCGAGTGCGTGGCGCATGGACCCCGAGGTGCCGCTGGTCGTCAGCGAGGTCAACCCGCACGCGATCGATGAGCGCCCCAAGGGCATCATCGCGAACCCGAACTGCACCACCATGGCCGCGATGCCCGTGCTCAAGGCGCTGCACGCCGAGGCCGGCCTCGAACGCCTCATCGTCTCGACGTACCAGGCGGTCTCGGGCTCTGGCCTCGCGGGTGCGCAGGAACTGCTCGGCCAGGTCGAGGGTGTGCTCGCGCAGGGCGACACCCTGCGCCTCGTGCACGACGGCTCGGCGGTCGACTTCCCCGAGCCCGAGAAGTACGTCGCCCCGATCGCCTTCGATGTGATCCCCTTCGCGGGCAACCTCGTCGACGACGGCGACAACGAGACTGACGAGGAGAAGAAGCTCCGCAACGAGAGCCGCAAGATCCTCGAACTGCCCGATCTGCTCGTGGCGGGAACGTGCGTGCGCGTGCCGGTCTTCACCGGGCACTCGCTCTCGATCCACGCCGAGTTCGCGAACGACATCACGCCCGAGCGTGCCACCGAGCTCCTCTCGGCTGCTCCCGGCGTCGTGCTCGACGAGGTTCCGACACCGCTGCAGGCCGCCGGCAAGGACCCCAGCTTCGTCGGTCGCATCCGCGCCGACCAGTCGGCTCCGGCGGGCAAGGGCCTCGTGCTCTTCGTCAGCAACGACAACCTGCGCAAGGGCGCGGCCCTGAACGCGGTGCAGATCGCCGAGATCCTCGCTGAGCGCCTGAGCGCCTGAGCGCCTGAGCGCCTGAGCGCCTGAGCACGCGTAGCCGGGCATCTGCGCGATAGCGTCACGGCATCCCCGCGATGCGGAAGCGGTCTGGTCGGGCCGGCCCTCGTGGTCGGCCCGACCGCGTCCGCGAACTAGACTGTCGTGGTGACCGAAACAGTCGATGTCGTCCTGATCGGCGGTGGCATCATGAGCGCCACCCTGGGTACTCTGCTGCACGAGCTGCAGCCGGAGTGGAAGATCGTCGCCTTCGAGCGACTCTCAGATGTCGCCCAGGAGAGCTCGAACCCCTGGAACAACGCCGGCACCGGGCACGCGGCCCTGTGCGAGCTCAACTACATGCCGCAGGGTACGGGTCCGCTCGACCCCGCCAAGGCCGTCTCGATCAACGAGCAGTTCCAGCAGAGCCGTCAGTTCTGGTCGTCGCTCGTCGACAAGGGGGTGCTCGACGCCCCCTCCACGTTCATCAACGCCACCCCGCACATGACCTTCGTGCGCGGTGAGAAGGACGTCGCGTACCTCAAGGAGCGCTACGAGGTGCTGAAGAAGCAGCCTCTGTTCGACGGCATCGAGTACAGCGAGGACTCGCGCGTCATCAACCAGTGGGCCCCGCTGCTCATGCAGAAGCGCCGCAAGGGCGAGCCGTTCGCCGCGACGCGCGTGCCAGCCGGCACCGACGTCGACTTCGGATCCCTCACCCACCAGCTCTTCGACCACCTCACCGATTCGGGCGTGACGCTGCGCACGAACCACGAGGTGCGCTCCCTCAAGCGGCAGAAGGACGGCACCTGGCTCGTCAAGTACCGCACGACGCTCGGCCGTACCCCGAACGAGATCAAGGCGAAGTTCGTCTTCGTCGGCGCGGGCGGGTGGGCGCTCAAGCTGCTGCAGAACTCGGGGATCCCCGAGATCAAGGGGTACGGCGTCTTCCCGATCGGCGGACAGTTCCTCAAGACCAGCAACCCGAAGATCGTCGAGCAGCACAAGGCGAAGGTCTACTCGCAGGCATCCGTCGGTGCACCGCCCATGTCGGTGCCGCACCTCGACACGCGGGTGGTCGACGGCGAGGCTTCGCTGATGTTCGGCCCCTTCGCGACGTTCAGCCCGAAGTTCCTCAAGAACGGCTCGATGCTCGACATCGTGTCTCAGGTGCGCACGCACAACCTGTGGCCGATGCTGCGCGTCGCCTTCGCGAACCCCGACCTGATCACCTACCTCGTCGGCGAGCTCATGAAGAACCACCGTAAGAAGGTCGACAGCCTGCGCACGTTCATGCCGACCGCGAAGGACGAGGACTGGACGCTCATCAACGCGGGCCAGCGCGCTCAGGTCATGAAGAAGGACGCCAAGAAGGGCGGCATCCTGCAGTTCGGCACGGAGGTCGTCGCCGCGGGCGACGGCTCGATCGCCGGGCTCCTCGGCGCGTCGCCGGGCGCATCGACGGCCGTGCCGATCATGCTCAACCTGCTGAAGACCTGCTTCCCCGACGATTACGCGAGCTGGGAGCCGAAGCTGCGTGAGCTGATCCCGACGTTCGGCGAGCAACTGAACAAGGACGCCGAGCTGGCGAGGGAGTCGACGACGGCGACGGCGGCTGCCCTCGGCATCAACGTCTGAGGCCGGCCGGTGGCCAAGCTCTACTTCCGCTACGGTGCGATGAACTCGGGCAAGTCGACCGCGCTCCTGCAGGCGGCCTACAACTACGAGGAGCGCGGGCAGCGGGTTCTGCTGGCCAAGCCGGCGATCGATACCAAGGGTGCCTCCGAGATCTCGAGTCGGCTGGGCATGACGCGCGAGGTGGACTTCCTCATCGCGCCGGGCGACGATGCGAAGGCGCTCTTGGTCACACGGCGCGACGATGCTCGGGCGCATGCCGATGACATCGCGTGCCTGCTGATCGACGAGGCGCAGTTCCTCACGCCGGAGCAGGTCGACGACCTCTTCCGCATCGCGGTCGAGGAGGGGATCCCGGTGCTCGCCTACGGCATCCGCAACGACTTCCTCACGCACGCGTTCCCGGGGTCGGCGCGCCTGCTGGCGATCGCACACTCGCTCGAAGAGCTCAAGACCATCTGCCGGTGCGGACGCAAGGCCGTGTTCAACGGTCGGGTGATCGGTGGGCGTTTCGTGTTCGACGGTGACCAGGTCGCGATCGACGAGGGGGCCGACGGTGACCAGGTCGCGATCGACGAGGGGGCCGACGGTCAGGCGGCCCCCGAGGTGACGACCTACGAGTCGCTGTGCGGCACCTGCTACCTCCAGGAGTCCGGCGGACGCCTGGGCTGAGTCCGCCGTCTCCCGTTCGCTCCCCGGGGAGCGGCGTTCGGCGTACCCGCGTTGCGTGGTCTGACCACACGGCGTAGAGTGTGGTCGGACCACAGCGAGGAGACAGTGGATGGCGGAGCAGCCGGTGCGCGCATGGCGCGTGGTTCTCGACCACATCGAGCGCGACCTCCTCGAAGGCCGCCTGAACCCGGGCGACCGACTCGCCTCCGAGCGCGACCTCGCCGCCGACCTCGGGGTTGGACGCTCCAGCGTGCGGGAGGCGTTCCGGGTGCTGGAGGTCATGGGGCTCATCCGCACCGCGACGGGTTCCGGTCCCCAGGCCGGCGCGATCGTCATCGCGACGCCCTCCGGGGGTATGTCGCAGCTCCTGCGCCTTCAGGTGGCCGCACACGGCTTCCCGCTGGCGGATGTGGTGCAGACTCGACTCGTGCTCGAGGATGCGGTCGTGCACGCGCTCGCGACCGCGCACGACCGCGACACCGCGCCCGCCCATCGGATGCTCGCCGCGATGGAGGCCCCGGATCTCACCCCCGCGGAGTTCCTCGCTCTCGACGCGCAGCTGCACCTCGCCCTGGCCGAGGCGAGCGGCAACACCGTGATCGCCGCGATGATGGCGGGCCTGCGCTCGTCGATCGAGTCGTACGTGCAGGCCGGTGCCGCGTCGATCCCGGACTGGAAAGGGATGGCCTCCCGGCTGCGCGCCGAGCACCGTGCCCTCGTCGCGGCGATCGATGCCGGCGACGCGGCATCCGCGCGCGCCCTCGTGCACGCGCACATCACCGGCTACTACACCGCTGCGGGCCTGACCCGCGGCGCCCCGACCGACACGACTCCCGACACGACCCCCGACCACTGAGAGGACCGCCATGGTTCAGCGCCAGGTGCCCAAGCCCGCCGAGCTCTTCGACCTGATGAAGTTCAAGAAGCCCGAGTTCAACGGACGCAAGCGTCGCCTCGACGCCGCGCTCACGATCGACGACCTGCGTCTGATCGCCAAGCGCCGCACCCCGAAGGCGGCCTTCGACTACACCGACGGCGCAGCCGAGGGCGAGCTCTCGCTCACCCGCGCGCGCCAGGCGTTCCAGGACGTCGAGTTCCACCCCGGCATCCTGCGTCCGGCGCCGACGGTCGACACGACCGTCGACATCCTCGGGGGTCCGTCGGCGCTCCCGTTCGGCATCGCGCCCACAGGATTCACGCGACTCATGCAGACCGAGGGAGAGTCGGCGGGCGCGGGTGCGGCGGCCGCCGCCGGCATCCCGTTCACGCTGTCGACCCTCGGCACGACCTCGATCGAGGGCGTGAAAGAGGCCACTCTTCGAGAGCCTCAGGGACCGGTTCCCGGACGCAACTGGTTCCAGCTCTACGTCATGCGCGACCGCGAGATCTCCTACGAGCTCACCCGCCGCGCCGCCGCGGCCGGATTCGACACCCTCCAGTTCACGGTCGACACCCCGGTCGCCGGAGCTCGCCTGCGTGACAAGCGCAACGGCTTCAGCATCCCGCCGCAGCTCACGCTCGGAACGATCGTCAACGCGATTCCGCGCCCGTGGTGGTGGTACGACTTCCTCACCACCCCGAAGCTCGAGTTCGCCTCGCTGAGCACCACCGGCGGCACGGTCGGCGAGCTGCTCGACGCCGCGATGGACCCGACCATCAGCTACGACGACCTCGCCGTGATCCGCGACATCTGGCCCGGCAAGATCGTGATCAAGGGCGTGCAGAACGTCGAGGACTCCGTGCGCCTGCGCGACGCGGGCGTCGACGGCATCGTGCTGTCGAACCACGGCGGGCGCCAGCTCGACCGCGCACCGATCCCGTTCCACTTGCTGCCGAGCGTACGACAGGCGGTCGGCGACGACTTCACCGTGATGATCGACACCGGCATCATGAACGGCGCCGACATCGTCGCCGCGGTGGCCTTGGGCGCGGACTTCACGCTCATCGGTCGTGCGTACCTGTATGGACTGATGGCCGGCGGCCGTCAGGGCGTCGACCGCACGATTGCGATCCTGCGCAGCGAGATCGAGCGCACGATGCGCCTCCTCGGCGTCTCGACCCTGGCCGAGCTCGAGCCCGGGCACGTCACGCAGTTGCAACGGCTCGTGCCGGTGTCGCGTCCGGCCGCCGAGGCACTGGTGCGCTGACGGCATCCGCTCTTTCGATCGACGAGCGCCGTCGCCCCTTCTCAGGTCTGGGGAGCGACGGCGCTTCGCCGTGGCGGCCAGGGCACGAGCATCGACGTCGTGCGGCGGTACTCGGCGTACGCGGGGTACTTCGCGGCGGTGATCGACTCGGTGAAGATCGTCGAGCCGATGAACAGGACTGAGAGCAGCACGGCGCCGACGATCGTCGGGTTCAGCGCTCCTCCGACGACTCCTGCCCCGCCGGCGACCGCCGCGCTCGCGCCCAGTGCGTAGAACGCCCACCACTGCGCCTGCTCGAAGAAGAAGTTGGGGTGGCGGCTGTAGCGGAAGAGCCCGGTGGTCGCGAAGCCGGGGGAGAGCGTTCCGCCCGCCGCCTTCTTGCGCTGGTGGAACACCCACTGCTGCTGGTCGGCGACCGTCTCCCCGGCGAGGAAGGCCACGAACGCGGCGATGAACAGCACGTCCCACCCGGTCATCGCCGACGGATGCTCGGCCGCGACCATTGCGGGGAGCGTGATGAGCACGAGCAGGGTCATCTGGTATGCGATGATGAAGAACAGGTTGAAGAGCTGGAACTGCCAGGGGCGCATGCGCCCGCGAAGGATCGCCCAGCGGTAGTCCTCCATGCCGGTGTACCCGCCCTTGCGGGCGAAGTTGAAGGTCAGGCGTGCGCCCCACGCCGCGGCGAGCACGCCCATCACGACGAGGCGGGCCGAGCCGTCGCCCTCGGCGAAGGCGACACTCACGAAGATCCACACGTAGGCGACCGGCACGATCGACCACGCGCGGTCGACCCACGAGGTGTCGCGGCTGATCAGCGAGAGGACCCAGCAGACGAGGCTGGTGACGGCAGCGACGACGATGACGATGAGCAGAGCGTCCATGCCGCCATGCTAGGCCCGGAGCGGGCGCGAGGGACGGATCCGCGCGACGGGCGGGTCAGAGGGTGGGGAGGAGCGCGTCGAGCTTGTCGGCGGTGTCCTCCCAGCCGTCGACGGCGACCGAGGGAACGCCGATCGCGCGAACGGGGTAGTCGTTGCCGCCCTCGTCGAGCCGGTCGCCGTAGAACAGCATGTCGGTGAGCGGGATGCCGGTGAGGTCGGCGAGGCGGGTCATGCCGAAAGCCTTGTCGATGCCGGCGCGGGTGATGTCGATCGACGTCGACCCACCTGAGCGCACCTCGAGACCGGGGAGACGGGCGGCGACGGCGTCGCGCAGGGCAGCACGCTTCGTTCCCGTCGGGTCCCACGCATGCTTCGCCTCGCTCGGCGCGCGCTGTCCGAGGGCGGAGAAGGTGATCTGCGAGCCGCGGTCCTCGAGGATCTCACCCCAGGGCTCGGCCTCCCAGAGGCCCAGCCGCTCGGCCTCTTCGCGCAGGACGGTGAGGGCGGCGGACTTCTCGTCGTCGGTGAGGTCGTGCGCGTAGACCGTGGAGAACTCCGTGCCGTCGTGGCGCAGGTAGCGAGTGCCGCAAGTGGGCAGGAGATGCAGTCGGCCGAGTGTGGCGGCATCCGCATCCGTCAGCTGGGCGATGACCTGGGTGCGGAACTGCGTCTCGTTTCCGCCCGAGATGATCGCGACGTCGACCCGGTGGAGCAGTGCCTGGAGCAGGGTGGCGATGCGCGGGGTGATCGCCGCCTTCGAGGTGGCGAGCGTGTCATCGAGGTCGAAGGCGACGAGAGAGGGCGCGGTCATGATGCTTCCAGCCTACGAGATGGGGATGGGCCGGAGAGTACGGCGACGAGGAATGTGGACAACACCGCCAGGACGACCCCGATCGTGGATCCGGTCGAGTTCGCGATCACGTCGGACACGGTCGCCGCGCGATGCGGCAGGGCAATCCGTTGGAACACCTCGATGCCGATCGAGATCGCGGGGCCGACGAGGAAGGCGAGACCCCACGCCGGACGGGGGAGCAGGACGAACGCGAGGATGCCGACCGGTACGAACACGAGGACGTTCGCGAGGATCTCGAGGCGGGTGAAGTCGAGCGACGCCCAGCCGAGGCGGTGCACGGTCGAGAGGATCACATCGAGCAGATTGGGCATGCGCTGCTCGACGCGCGAGGGCGTGAGGGTGAGCGCGACGAGACCTGCGAGGAAAGGGATGCCGAGGCCCAGAGCCCAGGCGCGCGTACCGCGACGAGGCGGGGGGAGGAGCGAGCCCATGCCGTCCCTTCGGTCGCGGTCGGGGTACAGAGATCGGGTACAGAGAAGGCCGCCCCGCAGGGCGGCCTTTCCGGTGTTACTGGTCGGGGTGACAGGATTTGAACCTGCGACCTCTTCGTCCCGAACGAAGCGCGCTACCAAGCTGCGCCACACCCCGTTTTGCAACCCTCCGAGTCTACAAGGAAAAGTCGCGAGCGCCCAATCGAGCGCTCATTCCCGCGCGGTGAGCGTGAGCAGCGTCGCCTCCGGTCGGCAGGCGAAGCGCACCGGAGCGTAGATCGAGTGACCGCAGCCGGCGCTGACGTTGAGCGGAACCGCGCGGTCGCCGTGCGCCCACGTGCTCAGTCCCTTGGCCTGTTTCAGCGGGATGTCGCAGTTCGCGACGAGGGCGCCGACCCCGGGGAGGCACACCTGGCCGCCGTGGGTGTGGCCGCCGAGGATCGCATCGGCACCGAGATCGATGAACCCGTTGAGCACCCGCTGGTACGGTGCGTGCGTCACGCCGAGCACCGGCGTGCCGGCGGTCGCCGTGCCGAGCGCCGCGATGGCGTCGGGGAGGTCTTCGAGGCGGTCCCAGTCGCGGTGGGCGTCGTTCACGCCGATGAGGTCGATGTCGCGCCCCGCCACCGAGAGTCGCGCGGCGGAGTTGTTGAGATCCGTCCAGCCGAGCTCGTCGGTGAAGTAGCGGTCCATCGCATCGGTGTCGAGCAGTTTCGGGGCGCTCGTGTGCCGCGACGGCCCGGTGAAGTACTTGAACGGGTTGCGCGGCGAGGGCTCGTTGACGTCGTTCGAACCGTGCACGAAGACGCCGGGTATGCCCGCGAACGGATCGAACGCCCGACGGATGCCCTCAAGCCCCTCGCGGTGGCCGAGATTGTCGCCCGTGTTCACGATGAGGTCGGGCTTCAGCTGCGCGAGCGAGGCGAGCCAGTCCTGCTTGCGGTGCTGCCAGGGCGCCATGTGCGCGTCGGAGAGGTGCAGGATACGCAGGGGAGCGGAGCCCGGCGGCAGAGCGGATGCCTCGGCCTCGCGCACCGTGAACAGGTAGCGCTCGATGCCGATGCCCCACACCGCGGCCGCAACGCCCACGGCCCCCACCGCGCCGAGCGCGATGAGGGCCGGGTGCACCGAAGAAGTGCGGGTCACTCGCAGACCACGGTCACGGTCGTGCCCTTGGTCGTGGCCGATCCGGGCGTGGGGTCGGTGCTGCTGACCTTCGCGCCGTTCTCGTTGCACGAAGTTTCGAACTTGGCGTTGAGCCCCACACCGGCGAGGGACGCGAACGCCGCCGTCCTCGACTTGCCGATGATGTCTTCCGGCACGGCCACGGCCTGCCCGTTGCTGGGCGAGATCGTGACGGTCGCCCCACTCGGGGCCTGCCCGGACGGATCCTGCGCCGCGACGATGTTCGTCGCCTGGGCTCCATCGACGGGCGCTCCCACCGAAACCGTGAACCCAGCGCCTTCGAGAGCAGCGGTCGCTTCCTCGATCGTCATGCCGACGACACTGGGTACGTCCGTGAGGATCTGACGAGAGAGATTCGGGTCGGGCTGGGGGAACGCGTTTCCGCCGTACACATCGTTCGCGGCCGCCTGCGCGGCCCTCGCGATGGGGTAACGGATCTCGTTGAGAAGTCCGCCCTTCTGCGAGGGGACCTGGAAGATGTCCGCCTCGCCCTGCCAGCGTCCGGCCCACACCGCGGTCGTGACATTGGTGCTCGACTCGATCATCATCGTGCCCGAGCGGTTGTGAGTTCCGGTCTTGCCGATCATCGGCGTGCCGTCGAAGGGGTTGGCCCGAGAGCCGGTGCCACCGCTCGCCATGACGCCCTGCAGCGCGAACGCGGCGGTCGCGGCGACCTCGGGCGTGAGCACGCCCTCCTTACACGACACTGGGGGGATCTCGTGCTCGGTGCCATCCGCATTCACCACCTTCTCGATCGCGCGCGGGGCGCAGTAGGTGCCGCCGTTGGCGACGGTCGCGTAGGCCGCAGCCATCGCCATGGGGGAGATGTTCTTCGGCCCGAGTACGTCGAAGGGCACGTTCGAGTCGGTGACCTTCGCACCCGTGCCATACGTGACGCCCATGCGATCGGCGACCTCGTTGATGTCGCAGATGTCGAGCTTGGAAGCCATCGCGAAGTACCCGCTGTTCAGCGACTGCGCCGTGAAGTTGAGTACGTTGCTCGTGTATCCGCGGTTGCCGCCGAAGTTGCCGATCTTGGCGGTGTCGACGGTCTGCGTTCCGCTGCACACGTTCATCTTGAGGTTCTTCTGCACGGCTCCGTTGAGCGTCTCTCGCACGGAGTGCCCCTTCTCGAGCCAGTCGATGAGAGTGAACAGCTTGTAGGTCGATCCGACCGGGAAGCCGTCGGAGTTTCCGTGGACGCGGTCGCCCGCGAACACGATCGAGGTGAACGCCTGGTCGTCGGTCACCGTTTCGCTGAACGTCGTGTTCTGCGTCATCGCGATGATGTTGCCGTTCGTGGTGTTGAGCGAGACGCCGGCGGCACCGAAGTACTGGTTGTCCATGTTGCCGGGAGCGTTGTCGGCCATGGCCTGGGCGGCGGGACCCTGCACGCGCAGGTCGAGCGTGGTGTAGATCTTCAGTCCGCCGCGGCGCAGCAGCTCGCTGCGGTCCTGGCGGGTCTCGCCGAAGATCGGGTCGTTCTCGATGATCGACTTGGCGTACTGGCAGAAGTAGGCGTTCTGGCCGGCGGTCGCGCAGCCCTGCACGGTCGGCGTGATCTTGGGCTCGATGGGCGATGCATCGGCCTCGTCGAACTCTGCCTGGGTGATCTTTCCGTCGATGAGCATCCGGTTGAGCACGTAGTGCCGACGGACAAGCGTGTCCGCATAGCCGTCGGCCGCGGAGTTCTCGCCCTCGGCGCGGTCGATGCGCAGGGTGTTCGGGTTCTGCACGATACCGGCCAGCGTCGCGGCCTGGGCGATCGTGAGATTCGACGCGGAGGCCGAGAAGTAGTACTTGGCTGCTGCCTCGATGCCGTAGACGGTTCCACCGAAGTTCGCGATGTTGAGGTAGCCGAGCAGGATGTCGTTCTTCGACGACGTCTTCTCGATCTGGATCGCGTAGCGCATCTCCTGCAGCTTGCGCTCGATGCCGTCGGCACCGCTGGCGTTGGTGGCGTCGAGCCAGCACTGCTGCAGGTCCTCGGAGTACGTCTCCGAAGCCGTGTCGGCCTTCTGCTCGCACTCCTGGATCTGCACGTTCTTCACGAACTGCTGCGTGATGGTCGATGCACCGCGGGAGGAGGTGCCGCGGACGTTGTCGATGACGGCCTTGACGGTAGCGCCGAGGTTGACGCCGCCGTGGCTGTAGAAGTTCTTGTCCTCGCTCGAAAGGATCGCGTTGATGAGCGTCGGCGAGAGCTGCTCGTACGTCACCGGCACGCGGTTCTGCTCGTAGAACGACGCGAGAGCGATGTTCTCGCCGGTGTCCGGGTTGGTCGCGTAGATGGTCGACTGCTCCATCGGCGCGTTGACGTCGAGGTTCGCGGGGAGGTCTTCGAACAGCGTCACCGCGCTGTTGCCGGCGATGCCGGCCATCGCGAGGACGGGCGTGACGCTGGTGGTGACAAGAAGGCCGGCGACGGCGCTCAGGCCGACGAGCCCGAGCAGACCACCGAGCACGCCTTTCACCGTACGGTTCTTTTGAGGCATACGCTTGATCGTAGGGGAGTTCCCTGAATACCGCCTTTGACGGGCCCGCGTTCGTCCGCCGCGCCCGCACGACGATCCGATGGAGTGCCATGACCACGTGGGAATACCTCACCACGCCGCTGCTGATCCACAACACCGCTGCGATCCTCAACAACTGGGGCAAGCAGGGCTGGGAGCTCGTCCAGGTGGTGCAGGGTCCCGAGGGCGGACTCGTCGCCTACTTCAAGCGTCCGGTCACGCAGGACGGCTCCAACGACACCGGTCTCGCGGCCGCGGCGCAGGCCGCCCGCCAGTTCGAGGGCGGTGCCGCGTGAGCATCTCCGCCCGCCTCGCCGACCTCGGCATCGAGCTTCCCGCCGTCGCCGCCCCGGTCGCCGCGTACGTCCCGGCCGTCGTGCACTCGGGTCTCGTCTACACGTCCGGTCAGCTCCCGTTCACCGACGGCGCTCTTCCGGCGACCGGCAAGGTCGGCGCGGCGGTCGACGCCGATGCGGCGAAGTCCTACGCGCGCACCTGCGCGCTGAACGCTCTCGCCGCCGCTGCGGACGCCGCGGGCGGTGTCGACCGGATCGCCGGCGTCCTGCGCGTCGGCGGGTTCGTGGCATCCGTTCCCGAGTTCTCGGGTCAGCCCGGAGTCATCAACGGCGCGAGCGAGGTACTCGGCGAGATCTTCGGCGACGCGGGCCGCCATGCGCGCGCCGCCGTCGGAGTGCCCGTGCTGCCGCTCGACAGCCCCGTCGAGGTCGAGGTCACCTTCGTCCTCGCCTGAGCATCCGCTCGTCACGAAGAACGCCCCCTTCCGAATCGAAGGGGGCGTTCTCGTATCCCGGCGTTACTTGACCTGCGACGAGATGATCGTCATGACCGCGGTGTCGGCCAGTGTCGTCGTGTCGCCGACCTCGCGCCCCTCGGCGACGTCGCGCAGCAGGCGGCGCATGATCTTGCCCGAGCGGGTCTTGGGCAGCTCGCCCACGACGTAGACGTCGCGCGGGCGGGCGATCGCGCCGATCTGCTCACCGACCCACAGGCGCAGCTGCTGGGCGAGGCCGGCCGGGTCATGGGCTGCGAGATAACTCTCCTTGATGATGACGAAGGCGACCACCGCCTGCCCCGTCGTCTCGTCGGATGCTCCGACGACGGCCGCCTCGGCTGTCGCCTCATGCGCGACGAGCGACGACTCGATCTCGGCCGTCGAGAGGCGGTGGCCCGAGACGTTCATCACGTCGTCCACACGTCCGAGCAGCCAGAGGTCGCCGTCGTCGTCGAGGCGCGCGCCGTCGCCGGCGAAGTAGTAGCCCTTGTCCTCGAACTTCTCCCAGTAGGTCTCGCGGAAACGCTCCGGGTCGCCCCAGATGCCGCGCAGCATGCTCGGCCAGGGTTCGGTCACCACGAGCAGGCCGCCGTTGCCGTTGCCGACGTCGTGGCCCTGCTCGTCGACGACGTCGATGCGGATGCCGGGCAGCGGCACCTGCGCCGAGCCCGGCTTCGTGGCGGTCACGCCGGGGAGCGGGGAGACCATGATCGCGCCCGTCTCGGTCTGCCACCACGTGTCGACGATGGGCGTGCGATTCCCGCCGATGACCTCGCGGTACCACATCCAGGCCTCGGGGTTGATGGGCTCTCCCACCGATCCGAGCACGCGCAGCGACGACAGGTCGAACTTCTGCGGGACGCTGCGTCCGATCTTCATGAACGAGCGGATGGCGGTCGGAGCGGTGTAGAAGATCGACACCTCGTACTTCTCGATGATCTCCCACCAACGCCCGGGGTGCGGGGCATCCGGCGTTCCTTCGTAGATGACCTGCGTCGCGCCGTTCGCGAGCGGACCGTAGGTCACGTAGGAGTGCCCGGTGATCCAGCCGATGTCGGCCGTGCACCAGTAGACGTCGCTCTCGGCGTGCAGGTCGAAGACGTACTTGTGCGAGTACGCGGCCTGCGTGAGGTATCCGCCGGACGTGTGCAGGATGCCCTTCGGCTTCCCGGTCGTGCCGGACGTGTAGAGGATGAAGAGGGGGTTCTCGGCGGGGAACGCCTCGGCGGTGTGATCGGCGGATGCCGCGGGCACGGCCTCGTGCCACCAGACATCGCGTCCCTCGACCCAGTCGACGTCGTTGCCGCCGCGCTTGACGACGAGCACGTGCTCGACCGTGAGCTGCTCGCCGTCGCCGCGGTCGCTCAGTGCTTGGTCGACGGCGGGCTTGAGGGCCGAGACGCGTCCCTTGCGGTAGCCGCCGTCGGCCGTGATGACGACCTTCGCGCCGGCGTCGTCGATGCGTGCGCGCAGGCTGTCGGCGCTGAACCCGCCGAAGACGACCGAGTGGATGGCGCCGAGGCGCGCGACCGCGAGCATCGCGGCGACGGCCTCCGGGATCATCGGCAGGTAGATGGCGACGCGGTCGCCCTGGCCGACGCCGAGATCGGCGAGCACGTTGGCCGTGCGCTTGACCTCATCCGTCAGCTCGGCGTAAGTGATGCTGCGACTGTCGCCGGGCTCGCCCTCCCAGTGCAGCGCGACGCGATCGCCGTTGCCCTGCTCGACGTGTCGGTCGAGGCAGTTGTACGCGACGTTGAGCTCGCCGTCGTCGAACCACTTGGCGAACGGCGGCGCCGACCAGTCGAGCACCTGCGTGAACGGCGTGTGCCAGTGCAGCAGTTCGCGCGACTGATCCGCCCAGAAGCCCTCGCGGTCGGCGGCGGCGCGCTCGTAGAGCTCGGGGGACGAGATCGACTGGGCGACGAACTCCTCGGACGGTGGGAACTGACGGTTCTCATCGAGAAGGTGGTCGATCTGACTGCTCATCGGCAGACGCTCCTTTGCGGCTGGGGTCGATCCCGGGTGGTGCGTCCGGGACAGGGCGAATCTAGTCTCGCCCACGGAGGACCAATACTGCCGAAAGTCGGTAGTCGCGTCGGTTTTGTCAGTACGGTTGCCTTGCGTACACTCGACCTCAGCCGAATACTCATTCCGGCCTTGGCGCGCCCGATTCCCCCGATCGGTGCCCGCCCCGGGCGGCACCTCATTCCCCCCGTGAGGTGCCGCCTTTCTCGTTGCCGGCCGCACGCCGTGGTTGTTTCTGCACGGCGCGGAAATGCTGCAGGTTCTGCACAGTGACCGCGCCCGCGGATCAGCGGGGCCTCCGTCGTTGCCTATCGTCGGGGCATGGCCGATCCGTTCATCCTCCAGCCCCGGGGCGCTGAGAGTCCGCACGGTGCCTCCGCGCCGATGGGGCCCGATCCGCTGCGGATCGATCCCGCTTTCGGGATGCTGGCCGAGCACTGCGCCGACGATTCCGTCACCGACCTCTTCGTCAACGGCGATGGCGGGTTGTTCCTCGATCGTGGAGACGGTGCCGAGCCCGTGCCCGAGTGGCGGGCGTCCGAGCGCGAGGTCCGCGATCTCGCGGTCGCGCTCGTGGGCCTCGGTGGGCGTCATCTCGATGACCAGTCGCCGTGCGTCGACGTACGGCTCGATTCCGGCATCCGCGTGCACGCCGTGCTGGCGCCCGTCGCGGCCAGCGGAACCGCGATCTCGATCCGCATCCCGCGGGTGCGGGCTGCCGATCTCGATGCGCTCGCGGCCCTCGGGTGCTTCGACGAGCGGATGCACCGGTGGCTCACGACGCTCGTGCGGGAACGAGCGAACCTGCTGATCACCGGCGGAACGGGCACGGGGAAGACGACGCTGCTCTCCGCGCTGCTGTCGGAGGCGACGGACTCGGAGCGTCTGGTGACCATCGAAGACGTCGCCGAATTGCGGCCGCGGCATCCGCACCATGTCGCCCTGGAAGCGCGGCAGGCCAACCTCGAGGGCGCGGGAGGAATCACCCTCGCCCGGCTCGTGCGGGAGTCGCTGCGCATGCGGCCCGATCGGCTCATCGTGGGCGAGTGCCGCGGCGAGGAGATCCGTGAGCTGCTCACCGCACTCAACACCGGACACGACGGCGGCGCGGGCACGTTGCACGCGAGCGGACTCACCGACGTGCCCGCACGGTTGGAGGCGCTCGGCGCGCTCGCGGGGATGGACGCCACGGCGCTGGCACGGCAGACGGTGAGCGCGTTCAGCATCGTGCTCCACCTCGTGCGCGACCCCTGCGGAACCAGGCGCATCGCACAGGCCGGGGCGTTCGCGCTCACGGACGAGCGGTTGACGATCGAGGAGGTGCGGCCGTGGTGAGGCGTCGATCACGCACGGAAGTGCACGATACGGATGCCGCGACCTCCGTTCTGATGCTGGCCGTTCTGCTGCACGCAGGAGCCATACCGACCGTCGCGTGGCGCCATCTCGCCGACACCGGTGACCGTCACGCGATCGCGATCGTGTCGCGCATCGACGCGGGCGATCAGATCGCCGCCGCGATCGAGGCGGAGGGCGGGGTATGGCGCGACCTCGCCGCGGCCTGGGAGATCGCGACCATCGTGGGTGCCCCGCTCGCCGACGTGCTGCGCACGCTCGCCGAGACGCTGCGCGACGCCGCGTCCGCGGCCGACGACGTGCGCGTCGCGCTCGCAGAGCCCGCCGGCACGGCGCGTCTGCTGCTCTGGATGCCGCTCGCCGGCCTGCTCCTGGGATTCGCCCTCGGTTTCGACACGATCGGCGTGATCGTGCGCAATCCGATCGGCACCGCGTGCGTTGTCGTCGGAGGAGGTCTCGTTCTCCTGGCGCGAGCCTGGACGGCGAGCCTCCTCCGGAGGGCACGTCCGTCCCCGGGAACGCCCGGCATGCCCGCCGAACTCATCGCCGTGGCCTTGGCGGGCGGAGCGTCGATCGATCGGGCGCTGAGCCTCCTCGATGAGGTGGGAGCGGTCGCCCACGGGGGAGCGGATCGAGCGCTCGACGTGATCGAGCTGTCTCGCGCCGCCGGTGTCCCCGCCGTCGAACTCCTCCGCGCGTCGGCCGCCCAGGAGCGGCATGCGTCACGGGTCGAGGGCAGGTTGCGTGCATCGCGGCTGTCGACGCGGCTGCTCCTCCCGCTCGGCGTCTGCACGCTCCCCGCCTTCCTGCTGCTGGGAATCGCCCCGATGCTTCTCGCCGTCCTGACCTCCACACCGCTCCCGATATGAGCGGAACGACGACGCGACCGCGTCACATCAGAAAGAAGGAACACCATGAACCCACTTCCCCCTCTCGACCGGCGCCGGGCCGCCTCGCTGTTCGGCGACGAATCCGGCGCGGCGACGGCCGAGTATGCAATCACCACGATGGCCGCCGTCGCCTTCGCCGGGTTGCTCGTGGTCATCATGCGCTCCGACGAGGTGCGCGGCATCCTCACCGATCTCGTACGCCGGGCGTTGACCGTGGCGTGATGCCTCGCATGCGACTCACGCGGCTCGGCGGCGACCGGGGATCGGTCGCCGCCGAGCTGGCCCTCGCTCTGCCGGCGGTCGTGCTCGTTCTCGCGCTCGGTGCCGGAGCGCTCGGCGCCGCCGCCCGTCAGGTGTCGCTGCAGGACGCAGCAGCCGATGCCGCGCGCCTCCTCGGAAGAGGAGAAGACTCGGGGCGCGCCGCCGATGCCGTCGGGCGTGCGGCACCCGGTGCCAGCATGTCATCGTCGAACTCGGGTGATTTCGTCTGCGTCACCGCGCACGCGACGGTCGCCGTCGGGAGCCTCATCAGCGTGCCTCTCCAAGCCTCGAGTTGCGCCTTGGCCGGTGGGCTCTGATGGCGGGCTCCGCGCTCGCCGCCGGCATCCTCGTCGCGGCCACGGGCCTCGCCCTCGGGCTCGCCGCGGTCGGCGGAGCGGCTGTCACGGCGCAGCGGGTCGCCGGCGCGGCGGATGCGGCGGCGCTCGCCGCGGCCGACGCCGTCAGCGGCGCCGTGGTCGTCGCCGACGACCCCTGCGCCTTCGCCGCGCGGGTGGCCGCGGCCGGGGGAGCGACCCTCACCGGATGCTCGATCGACGGCTTCGTGGCGACCGTGCAGGTCGAGTCGGCGTACGCTGGAGTCGCTGCCGTCTCCCGAGCCCGCGCCGGGCCACCCGAAGGCGAATGACGGCAGAACGTACCTCCTCACTGCGACACACCCGGATAGCAGGGGTGTGTATGGTGTGCTTCGAAGAAAGGACGCACCCTTGGCTGAAGGCAAGAAGCTCGTCATCGTCGAGTCTCCGACGAAGATGCGGTCGATCCAGGGATACCTCGGCGACGGTTACGAGGTGCTCAGCTCCGTCGGCCATATCCGCGATCTCGCCGACAAGCGCGACATCCCGGCCGCCGACAAGGAGGCCTACGGGAAGTACTCGATCGACATCGAGAACGGCTTCGACCCCTATTACGTCGTCTCCGATCGCAAGACGAAGACGGTCGCCGAGCTCAAGCGCGCCCTGAAGACCGCCGACGAGCTCCTGCTCGCCACTGATGAGGACCGCGAGGGCGAGGCGATCGCCTGGCACCTGCTCGAGACCCTCAAGCCGAAGGTCCCCGTCAAGCGCATGGTCTTCCACGAGATCACCAAGGACGCGATCCAGGCGGCGGTCGGCAACACCCGCGAACTCGACCACGCGCTCGTCGATGCGCAGGAGACCCGTCGCATCCTCGATCGTCTCTACGGCTGGGACGTCTCGCCCGTCCTCTGGTACAAGGTCAAGACCGGCATCTCGGCCGGGCGCGTCCAGTCCGCCGCGACCCGCCTGATCGTCGATCGGGAGCGCGAGCGCATGGCGTTCGTCTCGGCCGACTACTGGGACGTCGACGCCGCAGCGGCCGCGACCGGAACCTCGTTCCGAATCCGACTCGTGCGCGTCGACGGCGGCCAGCTCGCCCGCGGGACCGACTTCGACGACCGCGGTGCCCTGAAGAAGGCCGTCGTCGTGCTCGACGAGGCGAAGGCGCACGCTCTCGCTCAGGCGGTCGAGTCGGCAGGCGCAGGCACGGTGACCAAGGTCGAGGCCAAGCCCGGAACCCGCAGCCCCTACGCCCCGTTCACCACCTCGACGATGCAGCAGGAGGCGGGCCGCAAGCTCTCGATGGGGGCGAAGCAGGCGATGAGCGTCGCCCAGCGCCTCTACGAGAAGGGGTACATCACCTATATGCGTACCGACTCCACGTCGCTGAGCACCCAGGCGGTGCAGGCGGCGCGGAGCCAGGCGGTCGCGCTCTACGGCGACTCGGCGGTGCCGCTCAAGCCCCGCGTGTACAAGTCGAAGAGCAAGAACGCCCAGGAGGCCCACGAGGCGATCCGTCCCTCGGGCGACAACTTCCGCACCCCCGCGTCGCTCTCATCCGAGCTTGACCGCGACGAGCAGCGCCTTTACGACCTGATCTGGAAGCGCACCGTCGCCAGCCAGATGGCCGACGCCAAGTACGAGACGACGACCGTCACCATCGCGGTGCAGGCAGCCGACCAGCTCGCCGAGTTCACCGCGTCCGGGACGGTCTACACGTTCAAGGGCTTCCTCGAGGCGTACGAAGAGGGTCGCGACGAGAAGCGCGGCGATGCGGATGCCGCCGAGAACCAGTCGCTCCCGGCCGTCGCCGTGGGCGACGAGCTGGCGGTCTCCGAGGCAGAGGCCAAGGGCCACCGCACGACGCCGAAGCCGCGGTACACCGAGGCATCGCTCGTGAAGGTGCTCGAGGAGAAGGGCATCGGGCGTCCGTCGACGTTCGCGACGATTCCCGAGACGATCCTCGATCGCGGGTACGCGGTCAAGCGCGGTCAGGCGCTCGTGCCCACCTGGCTCGCCTTCAGCGTCGTCCGCCTGCTCGAAGAGCACTTCGCCGAACTGGTCGACTACGACTTCACCGCCGCGCTCGAAGACGACCTCGACACGATCGCGCGCGGCGAGCAGGACCGCGTCGAGTGGCTGAAGGGCTTCTACTTCGGCTCCGACGCGCACGTCGGTCTGCGCAAGGTGGTCGACAACCTCGGCGAGATCGATGCGCGTGCGCTCAACTCGACGCCGATCACCGACACCGCGACGCTGCGCTTCGGCAAGTACGGCCCCTACCTCGAGGTCGCCGACCCGGCGAATCCCGAGGCCAAGCCGCGCATCGTCAACGTTCCGGAGGATCTCGCACCCGACGAGCTCACGGCCACGAAGGCGCAGGAACTCATCGACGCTCCCGTCGCCGGCGACCGCGTCCTGGGGGAGAACCCCGAGAACGGCAAGATCGTCGTCGTCAAGGACGGGCGCTTCGGGCCGTACGTACAGGAGAACGACCCGGTGTCCGAGGACGCGGCGGTCGACGAGGCGACCGGTGAGGTCGTCGAAGCCCCGAAGAAGCGGGGCACGAAGAAGGAAGCCGCGCCCAAGCCGCGCACCGCATCGCTCTTCAAGTCGATGTCGGTCGACGAGATCGATCTCGACACCGCCCTGCAGCTGCTCACCCTCCCGCGCGTCGTCGGTGTAGACCCCGAGTCGGGTGACGAGATCACGGCGCAGAACGGACGCTTCGGGCCGTACCTGAAGAAGGGCACCGACTCACGTTCGCTCGAGAGCGAGTCCCAGATCTTCGACGTGACCCTCGAGCAGGCGCTCGAGATCTACACGCAGCCCAAGTACGGAGCTCGCCGGGCTTCCAGCGCGCTCGCCGAGTTCGACGCCGATCCGGTCAGCGGCAAACCGATCCGCATCCGCGACGGTCGCTTCGGGGCCTACGTGACCGACAGCGAGACCAACGTCACGATCCCGCGCGGCCAGAAGCCCGAGGACATCACGTTCGAGATCGCCGTGCAGATGCTGGCCGACAAGCGCGCGAAGGGCCCCGCCCCCAAGCGAGGCTCGCGAGCGGCGGCGAAGAAGGCGCCGGCGAAGAAGGCTCCCGCCAAGAAGTCGGCGAAGAAGGCCCCGACGGATGCCGAGAAGTCGGCGGCCCGATCGGCGGCCGCCAAGAAGGCGGCGGCGACGCGCGCCGCGAACGCCGCAGCGAAGAAGGCCGGTTCGTGACCGCAGTCCGCGGTCGCTGGATCACGCTCGAGGGCGGTGACGGCTCGGGCAAGACGACGCAGTCGGATCTGCTCGCGACCTGGCTGTCGGATGCCGGGCACGAGGTCGTGCGCACGCGCGAGCCCGGTGGGTCGGAGGTCGGCCAGCTGATCCGAGATATCGTGCTGCACCACCGCGGCGACATCGCTCCCCGTGCCGAAGCGCTGCTGTACGCGGCGGACCGGGCGCACCACGTCGCGACCGTCGTCCGCCCCGCACTCGAGCGTGGCGACATCGTGCTGCAGGATCGCTACCTCGACTCATCCGTCGCGTACCAGGGGGCGGGCCGTGTGCTCGATGCCACCGAGATCCGCGACCTGTCGCTCTGGGCCGCCGAAGGCGCGCTTCCCGACCTGACGGTGCTGCTCGACCTCGACCCGCAGACTGCGCGCACCCGGCTCGACTCGGCCGACAAGCCCTTCGATCGACTCGAGGCCGAGAAGGCGGAGTTCCACGGCCGCGTGCGTGACGCGTACCTCGGGTTGGCGGCGGCGGAACCCGAGCGCTTCCTCGTGATCGACGCATCCGCACCCGCCGGCGCGATCGCCGCCGAGATCCGCGCGCGCGTCGCATCGTTCCTGGCCTGAGCCGCATCGTCCGCACAGGGAAGCCCCGTTGTTCGGTCGGTGTCGGCGGTGCCGATTAGGCTGAGTGCATGCCCGAGACCATCGCCGCCCCTTTCCCGTGGGCCGATGTGTGGGGGCAGGATGCCGCGGTCGAGACGCTGCGCGATGCGGCATCCGATCCGTCTGCGCTGTCGCACGCCTGGTTGCTCACGGGCCCACCGGGGTCCGGGCGCTCCACTCTCGCCTACGCCTTCGCGGCGGCGCTGATCGCCGAGGGGCCCCACGACGAGGCGACCATGCGGCAGGTGCTCGCGGGCACGCACCCCGATGTGACGGCGCTGCGCACCGACAAGGTCATCATCACGATCGCCGAGGCCCGCGCCCTGGTCGAGCGATCGTATTTCGCTCCGTCGGCCGGGCGCTATCGCGTCATCGTCGTCGAGGATGCCGATCGCATGGTCGAGCGCACCTCGAACGTGCTGCTGAAGGCGCTCGAAGAGCCGCCCGAGAAGACCGTCTGGATCCTCTGCGCTCCCAGCGAGGCCGATCTGCTCCCGACCATCCGTTCGCGGGTGCGGTCGCTGAGACTCCGCGAACCCGACGTGGCCGACGTCGCGCGGCTGATCGGTCTGCGCACGGGGGTCGACGAGGTCGTCGCCGAGCAGGCGGCACGGCACTCGCAGCGACACATCGGCATGGCGCAGCGGCTCGCCACCGACGAGGCTGCCCGTCGCCGCCGCGACGACACGCTCCGTTCGGTGATCGGCGTGCGCGGAGTCGGTGACGCCGTCGAGGTCGCCGGGCGCATCATCCAGGCCGCCACCGAAGACGCCAAGGCATTGACCGCCGAACGCGACGCGGCCGAGCGCGCGAACCTGCTGCGCATGGTCGGCGTCGCCGAAGGACAGGCGGTTCCCCCGGCTCTGCGTTCCCAGCTCTCAGCCCTGGAAGACGACCAGAAGAAGCGCGCCACCCGAAGCCTGCGCGATGGCATCGATCGCGTGCTCACCGATCTGCAGTCGCTCTTCCGCGACGTCGTGATGCTGCAGTTCGGCCGCAGCGACGCATTGATCAACCGTGAACTGCAGGCCGAACTGAGCGCCCTCGCCGAAGCCTGGCCCCAGACCCGTACGCTGGTCGTACTCGACCACCTCGCCGATACGCGGCAGGCGCTGGAGCGAAATGTCGCCCCACTGCTCGCCCTCGAGAGCTTGCTCGTGACCATCGCGAGCGGGAGGACACCGTGAACATCCGTCAGACTTCCCGCCTCCGCCGCGCCGCCGCGCTCATCGCCGGCCTCGCCGTCGCGTCCGTCGCGCTCTCGGGCTGCCTCTATTCGATGATCCCGGAGGAGACGGCGACGCGTCCGTCGGCGACGAACGCCCCCGACACCGAGGGTGTCTCCGAGGAGCTCCTCCCGTTCTACTCGCAGGAGTTGAGCTGGGACTCGTGCGGCGGCGCCGGCTTCGACTGCACGACGATCACCGCCCCGCTCGACTGGGAGAACCCCGCCGAGGGCGAAATCGAGCTCTCCGTGATCCGGCACCAGGCCGAGCAGACGCCGATGGGGTCGCTCCTCACCAACCCCGGCGGTCCCGGGGCCAGCGGCGTCGAGCTCATCCGCGACAGTCTCGACTACGCGGTCGGAGCCGACCTCATCGAGAACTACGACGTCATCGGCTTCGACCCGCGCGGCGTGGGCGGGTCGACGGCGGTGCGTTGCTTCGACGCAGCCGACATGGACGCCTACCTCTACGACATCCCGGCCTCGCCCCGCGGCACCGCCGAGTGGGAGGCCGAGCTCACCGAGCGCAACACCGCGTTCGCCGAGGCGTGCGACGCGAACAGCGACGGCATCCTGCCGTACATCACGACCGTCAACTCCGCCCGCGACATGGACCTTATCCGCGCGGTGCTCGGCGACTCGCAGCTCAACTACCTCGGCTACTCCTACGGCACCTTCCTGGGCGCGACCTACGCCAACCTGTACCCCGAGAAGGCCGGACGCCTCGTGCTCGACGGTGCGATCGACCCCTCGGTGCCCGGGCTCGAAGTCGGCGCGACGCAGGCGCTCGGATTCGAATCGGCCCTGCGCGCCTACATGCAGGACTGCCTCGATTCCGGCAGCTGCCCGTTCAACGGTTCGGTCGACGATGCGATGGCGGATCTCGGCGCGCTGCTCGCGAGCGTCGATCGCACGCCGCTGGAGAACGGCGACGGAAGGATGCTCGGAGCCGACTCGCTCATGACGGGCATCATCGCCGCCCTCTACTCGCAGGACAGCTGGACGTTCCTCACGCAGGCGCTCGACGAAGCGCTTCAGGGCGACCCCTCGACGGCATTCGTGCTGGCGGACTTCTACAACGGTCGCGAAGCCGGCTCCTACCTCGACAACTCCACCGAGGCGTTCCGCGCGTACAACTGCATGGACTACCCGGTCGAAGACGACCCCGACGCCGAGGCCGCGACGACGAAGAAGATCGAAGAGGGTGCGCCCACCATCGCGCCGTACTGGACCGGACCCGATTCCTGCGAGGTGTGGCCCTACCCGCCCACGGGAACCCGCGGCGAGATCACGGCCGAGGGCGCCGGGCCGATCCTGGTCGTCGGCACGACCAACGACCCGGCCACGCCGTACGAGTGGTCGGAGGCGCTCGCCGAGCAGCTCGACGAGGGCGTGCTCATCACGCGAGTGGGCGAGGGGCACACCGGATACAACAAGGGCAACGGATGCGTCGACAACGCCGTGGAGGCGTTCTTCCTCGACGACGTGGTGCCCGAAGACGGCCTTCGCTGCGAGTGACACGCGCGTGAGTCGCGCTCGATTCGCGAGCGAGCGCGAGACAGGGTAATATCGGTGATCGCGCCGGTTCGTCCGTCGCACGCCGCTTTAGCTCAGTCGGCAGAGCATTTCACTCGTAATGAAAAGGTCGTCAGTTCGATTCTGACAAGCGGCTCCATCAAACCCCCGGAATCCCCCGTGATTCCGGGGGTTTCGTCGTTTATGTCGGTAGCACCTGCAAACGTAGCGATTGCGAGTGCATGTGTGCACCTATGTGTGCACTGCTCCGACGAGAGGACGAACGATGCCGAAGAAGCGCAGCCACGGCGACGGAGGGCTCTACTACATCAAGAGCCGGGGACTCTGGCGCGGTGTGGTCGACGATGGCTTTCACCCCGACGGACGAAGGCGTCAGCGCTACGTCGCCGGGCGCACCCAGGCCGAAGCGCGGAAGAAGCTCGACGCCCTCCGCGCCGAGATCGACCAGTTCGGCGCCCCGCTCGATAAAGCGGTGACCGTCGAGACGTGGGCGGAGCACTGGCTCCGCACCGTCTGCGAGCCGAGCATGAAGCCCGCGGCTCTCGCCGGCTACGAGTCCGCCGTTCGGAAGTGGGTTCTGCCCGCGTTGCGGAAGAAGCGCGTCTCCGCGTTGAAGCCGTCCGACGTGCGCGCGGTCACGAAGTCCGTCACCGACGCGGGCCGCGCCGTGTCATCCGCGCAGAAGGTGCACGCGGTGCTCTCCTCGATGCTTGAGGCCGCGCGCATGGACGGCGTCTGCGCGAAGAACGTCGCCCAGGACGTCACGCCTCCCGGGCGGGGTGAGGGCGGCCGCGGCGCGCTCGACACCGACGTCGCCCTCCGCGTCCTGCAGACCGCTCTCAGCCGGCCCGACGGCTCCCGGTGGTGGTTCGCGATCCTCACCGGCATGCGGCAGGGTGAGCGCCTCGGCGCGACGATCGACAGCGCGGACTTCGCCGCGCACGACTTCACCGTCCAGTGGTCGCTCACCGAGGTGCGCTTCCGACACGGATGCAGCGAGCCGTGCGCGAAGAAGCGCGCCGGCGCGTGCCCGAACCGGAAACTGATGGTCGGCCCAGGCCTCGTGCATCGTCAGCTCGACGGACGCCTCTGCATCGTGCGACCGAAGTCCGGCAACGTCCGCACGTTCCCCCTCATCCCCGCGCTCGAGAACGTCCTCACCACCTACCTCGCCGCCGACACCCGGCCGAACCCGCACGGCCTCATCTGGCGGAACGACGACGGCTCACCGATCACGCCAGAGCAGGATCAGGCCGAGTGGCGTTCGATCCTCCTCGAGGCGGGCGTCATCACCGCAGAGCAGGCGCTTCCGCCGCGCGAGCGTCCCGCGGGCACGCCAGACACCCCCACGACGCACTTCGCGCGCCACACGACCGCGACTGTGCTCATGGAGCTCGGCGTAGACGCGAAGGTCATCGGCGAGATCGTGGGCCACGTGGACGTGCGCACCACTCGCGGCTACCAGCACGTCTCGTCTGCCGAGGCGCGTCGCGCGCTTCAAGCCCTCGGCGACCACTTCGCCGTCGCGCTCGAAAGGTAGGCTCTCGACCATGGGAAAACGACAGCGCGTCTTCACCGGATGCGCGGACTGCCACAAGTGCACGACGAGCCGGGCCGCAGTCGGCGTCCGTAACACCGGCCGGGTCGGCGCCGCGGTCGCGACCGTCGGGCTCTCCGAGGCCGCGATGGCGCTCTCCCGCACCTGTAACACCTGCGGGCACCAGATGTCGCTCCACGACCGTCCCGGTGCGCAGAGCCTCGTCGGCCGCGCGATGAGCGCAGTCTTCGACCCCGGCCCCAACGCCGACGGACGCCCGTTCCCGCCGTCGTTCTACGAGGGGCAGGCGACGCCAGCGCAGCATGCCGCTCCGCCGATCGCCGGCGGCCCTGCAGCCGGCTGGTACTCCGACCCCGACGGCACGCCCAACCTGCGTTGGTGGAACGGCCAATCCTGGACTGACCACCGGAAGTGAGGGCGGCGGGTCAGCCTGCCGGCACCTTCTCGGCCCACTGGCCGAGTCCCATGCGCGGGTCGACGTAGACGTCGTCCCCGATGCGCGCGAGGAGACGCTGGAACGCGAGGACGATCTTCGTAGTCACGCCGAGGTCGTACGCGATCGCGCCGACGTGCGCGTCCCAGCGCTCCTCCGCGGCGCGGTAGCGCTCCGGCGTGATGAGGAGCATCGCCGCCCACTCATCGGCGCGGCGCTCCTGCTTCGCGTGCACGGGGCCGAACTTCGAGGGCACATCGCCCCACACCGCGTGACAGAGCTCGTGCGCGAGCGCGCAGATCTCCTTGCGTAGGGTCATGCCGTTGCGCAGGCGGATGCGCTTCAAGTCGTGGCGGTACTCGCCGTCGCGGGTCGCCAGGTCGACATACTCGATCGTGACCCCCAGGCTCGCCGCCATGTCCTCGAGCTTTCCCCTCATCCCTCGTACCCCTCGTCCGTTTCGTCGGCGTCCTCCCTCTCGGACGCGACCGCTCGAAGGTCATCTTGCACGGGGCCACGGACACCGATCGGAATCGGCAGGTCGCCCGTGAGGTCTTCGGTCGCCGTGGCGTTCTCGATGCGCACGACGATCTCGCGCGCCAGCTCGAGGTCGTCGAAGGCGGAGAGCGCGACTCGCGCGCCCAGGCGATTCGCCTCTTCGTCGGTGATGTAGCCAGCGGCGACGAAGGCGTCCGCGAGGTCGAGGTCGAACGCCCGACAGATCGAGACGACAGTCTCCACCGGGAGGTTCGTCGACCCCGTGAGCTGACGGTTCAGCGTTGACGGCTCGAGTCCTGCCCGCAGGGCGATCGCGCGCACGCTCCGCGATCCGGTAGCTCGCAGGAAGTAGTCGCTGATGTTCACTGGCATGAACTCAGTTTGATGCACTTTTGCATCACATGCAACCCGAACATCCTCGTAATGGAGCGGATGCGCGACACACCTTCGCCCAAGTGGTGCGGATATGACTTGCTTAACTGAAATTGTGTGGCAGAGTTGCCTCATCACAAGGCAGGAATGCAACACGAAGGGAGTGAGATGTCAGTCTCCATCCGAATCCGAGACGGTCTCATCGACCGCCTCCGCGAGGCCCGTAATCTTCCCTCCGAGGAAGCCATGGCTCGTCTGATCGGCACCGATCGCACGACCCTCCGCCGCGTCCAGCGAGGATCGCAGCCGTCCGGCGCGTTCATCGCGAGCTTCTGCGTCGCCTTCGGCCTCGGCATGGGCGAAGCGTTCGAGATCGTCCACGACGCCGCTGTCGTCGAAGCCCCGGTCGGAGCAGCGGCATGAGCGCCGGCGTCGTCCAGCGCATCGAATTCCCGCCGGCGCTGTTCACCCGCGAGCTCGGCGCCTTCTACCTCTCCGTCTCGCTCCGCGAGCTCGACGACCTCCGTGCGAAGGGGGAACTCATCCCCGTCGGCGACGGGAAGCGGGTGAAGTTCACCAAGGCCGAACTCGACCGCTACGTCGATTCGCTCCCCGAGCGGGACGCCGAGGGCCGCTGATGTCGCCCGACACCCTCCCGGTCTGGTTCTGGCTCCCGCTCGGTGTCGTGCTCTGGGCCGACCTCTCCTTCCGCCTGATCCGCGCTTTCCGCGCCACCTCTGACCGCCCGCGTCGCTAAACCGGGTCGCCGCGATCCCTGCCGCATGCGACAGGGCCGGTACTTAGTGCGCTCTCCGCGAGGGGATCAGCACGTGCACCAACTCAACTCCACACAGACCGAATCCCGCACAGGGATACGAGGGGCCAGTCGACGCCACGATGCTGCGACCCCTCATGCACTCGCTTCGGCGGGCCGTGGCAGGCCCGAGACGATGCGGAGGACGACTGTGCGGGGGGAACGCGCGCCGAAGGTCAAGCCGAGAAGGTGCGCTCGAGCGGGGGAGACGCTATGTCGCGCCGACGCCCCGCAGCGACCGTGACGCGCGAAGCGCTGAACAGGACGCGGGTGACTCATCGAAGGGAAGCCCACTGATTTCCGACCGGCGACGAGATATCGCCGGCGCCCGAACCAGGCAGTACACCGTGGGCCAGTCCACGGCGGGCACTTCCATCACCGCAACCCAGGAGGAACCGCATGTCAGATACGCAGAACAAGTGGATCGTCGAGACCCCGACGGAAACCGTCAAGGTGGATGGCGCGGCGATCTATACCGAGAACGGCGAACTGCACGTCGCCGAAGATGGTGGAACGTTCGCATCGCCGATCGTCGCCATCTTCGCGCCCGGGCGCTGGGATTCGGTCACGAAGGAGACCGGCAACGAAGCGAGCGCGTCGTGACCGGTATCGAGAACACCAGCGCGACCGATCCGTTGATCCTCTTCGCTGAGGCGCTGGGGAATCCCGGCGGATTCGTCGAGGCTCAAGAGGCGCGCGGTCAGGCGCAGGTCGTCGCGAGCGAGCAGCTCCCGACCGAAGCCGACTGGGATGCGCTCACCGCGCTCGGGTTCACCAAGGGCGACCCAGTACCCGGCGACGACCTGTTCGTGTACGCGACCATACCGGACGGCTGGACGAAGGAACCCACCGATCACTCGATGTACTCGGTCATCAAGGACGAGCGTGGCGTCGAGCGCGTGAGCATCGGCTACAAGGCCGCGTACTACGACCGCTGGGCGAACATGCACGTGAAGTATGTCGGTAGCGACATCGCCCTCCACCTCGTCTACGGGGACGGAGACATCGTCAAGCCGCCTCTCTGGGACGTTCTCACCGAGAGCGAGCGCTCGGAAGCTGTCGCACGAGCCAAGAGCCACCTGCAGGAGCGTGCCGAGTTCATCGAGCAGTACGGCAAGGGCGAGGACGACTACTACGCGAACCAGCTTCGCCGTGCTGAGTCAACGGTCGCCCTGCTCGAGTCCCTCTGACTCACTCAGCCCGTGCGTGCGCTCGCAGATCGCCCATGGGCACGAAACCCAGGAACGGCATCGCCGCGACTGGTCGGACTGATCCTCCGTCGAACGGATCGCCAACCGAGGAATCAGGCCCGGGCGAGGTGAAACCGCCCGGGCCTTTCTATGAGAGGAGTGCCGATGCGCACATGGAAGGTCGGTAAGACGCGTCAGCGGAAGCCGAAAGTCACCCTGTACCTCGACGGTCGCATCGTGTTCTGCCAGCCCGTAGCCACGGTGCCCGCAGGGAACGCGCTCGGCCGCGCATGGGCGGCGTCCGATGGGCAGTGAGTTCTTCCGTCAGCCGACGAAGCGTCTTGATCGCGAGTTCCGTGCGCTCGGCGGTCGTCGCCTCGATCGAAGCCCCGGCGGCACGCGCTACATCTTCCCCGACGGGGGCGTCCAGTATGTGCCGGCCGACGTCATGCCCGGCCGCGCCCGCGCGATTCTCGTCTCCGTCCAGGAGCGATACGCGACGCGTGACATCCGGCCGAAGGACGACCCGCTGCGCTCGGCGATGAAGCGCGATGGCGCGCCCGACATCAACGCCGACACGATCGCCATGTCCCGGCACGCCAACGACCGGTTCGAACTCATGGCGACGCAGGCGCGCCTCGATCGCCGAGAGATCGGCGACGCGCTGAGGTTTCCCGAGCAGGTGCTCTGGTCGCCGACGCACGAGTCGTGGATGTGGGTGCGCGGGCGCGTCATCGTCGCGGTCGCCGAGACGGACCAGGGGATCAACGTGATCCGCACGATCATGTGGGCCACGAGCGATCTCTGGGAGCAGAACCCGCGCCCAGAGCGAAGCGGGGGGGTGTGAGCGCCCCGCGGCCCGGCGTCGAGAATCCCTGCCCGATGTGTCAGGGGTGGGGCTTCTACTCCGTCTCGAAAGACCCCGACGAGGAGCGCGACTGCCTCGACTGCGGCGGCACCGGCGTTCGGGCGGCCCCGACCGCATTCCAAGACCTCGGCGGCGGCACCTACCGCGTCACCGGTGCGCGCCGGAGCGCACTCAGCGGCCGCTACCTCACCTCGAAGACCGAAGAACAGGAGCAGTGATGAAGACCAACGCACTCGTCCACTCGGACGACCCCGATGTCTCCCGCACCGCGGCGATCAGCCTCACCGGCACGAACACCGAGAAGGTGATGCACGCGATCGTCGACCTCCTCGAGGAGCTCGGCCCGCAGACGCCCGCCGAACTCGAGCACGTCTACCAGTCCCGTCGAGCGAAGAACGACTGGCCGATCGTCGCGTTCTACAGCGTGCACAAGCGGGCCTCGCAGATGAAGAAGCACATCGGGGTCCTCCGCGGCACCGGCATCCGGTGGGGCGGAGCGGAGCGAATCGAACTCGCCGCCGAGCCACTCAGCGCCCACGCGCGCATCACCGCGCACATGCAGGGTGACGACACATGACCGCGCCACGTCGCCCCTCCCGCTTCCGGGAGCGCACCGTGCGCACGGGCTGGGTAGGCGCGCGCTCGGTCGCTCAACCCGCCGAGAACGATCGCGTCCAGTCGATGCAGTCGCTCGGCCTCGCCATCGAGTTCTCGCCGGCCGAGCGCATCGCCCGGATCGTCCACGACGGCCCGAACAGCATCTACTACCTCGCCAACGGCACCACCATCACCGCGCCCTCCGGCGCCCGAATCACCTGGGAAGAATCGTGACCCCGTTCGACATCATGCTCTGGGCGCTCGCCGTCGTCATCGCCATCGCCTCGCTCGCCGTCATCGCGTTCCTCGCCGCGCTCATCATCATGATCGTCCGCAGCGTGAAGCGCGGTCGAACCGCACGCGGCGAGTACAACATCATCGTCCACCGTCCTGAGGGGGAGAAGCGATGACCGACACAGCGATCGAAGTATCGCCGCCCGTGAACGCACCGCGCACCGACAGCACCCCGCTCCCGATGGGGCGCACACGCGTCTCGCGGGCCGCCATGGGCGCGACGCTCGCGATCGCCGCCGCCTCGCTGGCGATCGTCGGCATGGGCTCGGCCTACCTGATCGCGGGTGCCCCGTGAGCGCGTCGACCGCATCGAAGGAGACCACCGCAGTGATCGAGTACCAGGACGAGCCGGGAGGGCCGTGGATCGTAAGCCGATTCCCCTGGGAGCCCGAGGACGTCGACTGGCTCAACGGAGTCGTCGAGTGGCCGAAGTACCGACAGAACGAGGAAGCATGACCGACATCGAATACGACGGCCTCGTCCACGGCCTCGACGAAGCGACCTACCACCGTCTCCCCGGCCTCAGCTCGACCGGCGCGAAGCGCATCCTCCGGTCGCCCGCGCACTTCCACCACTACGCGACGCACCCTGAGGAGCCGCGCGCAGAGTTCGACCTCGGCTCCGCGGTGCACTCGAAGGTGCTCGGCGTCGGCGCGTACACCGCGATCTACCCGGACGGCACCGGCGACGAGACGTTCGAGTTCGAGGAGAAAGAGCTCGACAACGTGCTCGGCTCGAACGGCGCGGCGAGCACGAAGGCCGCGAAGGCGTTCGAGGCGGACGCCCGCGAACGTGGACTCATCCCCGTGAAGCGCGCGACGACGCTCACCGTCGACCGGATGGTCGAGTCGGTGCTCGCGAACCCGACCGCGAAGAAGCTCCTCGAGACGGGCGCGCCCGAGGTGTCGATGTTCGCGACCGACCCCGCTACCGGGACGCTGAACCGCGGCCGGCTCGACTGGCTCGGCCGGATGATCCTCGATCTCAAGACGACCGGCGACGACGCTTCGGAGGAGGCGTTCGGCAAGGCGATCTTCCGCCTGGGGTACGACGTCCAGCTCGCCCACTACGAGCACCTCTACCACCTCATCACCGGCGAGACCCTGCCGTACCTCTGGGTCGTGGTCGAGTCGTCCGCGCCCTTCCTCACCAACGTGTTCCGCCTCGGCGACGACGAGTTGCTGATGGCGCGACGTCGTGCTCGCGAGGCGCGCGAGCGCTACGCACGCGGTCTCGAGACGGGGAAGTGGCCGGGTTACCGAAACCGCGGCGACAGCCCGATCGGCATCCTCCGCGCGCCCGTGTGGCACGTGAACCAGTACATCGACGATTTCGAAGGATCAGCAGCATGAGCATCACCGAAGACGACATCCACTTCCCGATCGACGACCGACAGTCCCGGATCAACCGCCCTCCGCGCGCCGAGACGCCCGACGACGTCATTCGGGCCGCTGACCGCATCGAGGCCTTCTGGGAGAAGCATCCGGACGGCTCGATCCTCCCCGAGGTCGAAATCGAGACTCTCGCCGACGCCGACGGCATCCCTTATCGGAGCTACACCGCCCGCGCGTACGTCCGAAAGGACGCCAGCTCGGAGCGTGCCGATGTCGTCGCCCACGCCACGCGGAGCGAGCGCGACGAGGACGAGTACGTGCGACGGTACGCGCAGGAGACGGCCGAGACCTCGGCGATCTCCCGCGCGATCCGGAACCTCGGCATCCTCGCGACGGCACCGAAGCCGAATGAGCCGGACGAGCAGACGGCAACGCTCGAACCGCAGACGGACGCCGCCATCGGGCGCGACGTCATGGGAGCGCGCGAGGCCGCCGGGCTCTCGCAGGCTGACCTCGCCGCGGCGATGGCCGAGCGCGGCTTCCGCTGGTCCCAGGCGACGGTCTACAACGTCGAGAAGGGGAAGCGGCCGCTGCGCTTCAACGAGTCCCAGCACCTCCGGGAGCTGATCCGACTCGGGCTGTCGACGTGAGGCCGTTCGTGCGCCGCTCGCGCGCCGACGGGTACTGGTATGTGGACGTCTCGCGAGACGACGCCACCCTGTACCCGGGCACGGCGTGGGGCGGCTACGACACCCTCCCGGAGGCATTCGCCGCGGCGCTCGCCGCGAAGATCATGGAGCCCGCGTGACGAGCGCGTTCACGCCGCGCATCCGATGGATCATCATCCGCCGCGACTCCGACGAGCACGGGACGCCCACCTGCCAGTGGTGCGGGCGTCCCGTGCGCATCGAGCCGGGGGAGTACAGCCTGCAGCACGTCCGGGCCCGCGGCATGGGCGGCTCGCGTCTCGCCGATACCGGGAAGGCGCAGAACGGCGTTCTCGTGCACGGCACCGGCACGACCGGCTGCCACGGCTACATCGAGTCCCATCCGAAGGAAGCCGAGCAGCGCGGCTTCCGGATTCGACAGACACAGAACCCCGCGACGACACCCATGACGCTGTGGGACGGACGCCGCGTCATCCGCACACCCGAGGGCACGCTCGAGCCTGCCCCGAACGACTGACCGGGGGTGCCCCGGAGAACGGGGCGCCCCCATGGTCGATATCAAGCGCACTCTCGAAGCGAAAGAGATCCGGGAGAGCATATTCAGCGATCCCGACCTCCCCGAATCGCTGCGGCTTTTTGCTCTCGCCGCACTCCATCTGTGGGAGACGCAGCCCGAACGGAAGGCAGTCAAGGAGTTCCGGCGCGAGAACTGGACGTACAGGACGCTGCGGCTGATGGGTCGCACGGGCACCATCGAAGAACTCACGCCTGGCCTCCGGCATCTGCTCTACGACGACGTGCCGAAGTATCGACCTGACATGAATGCGCGGCCGCGGTGTCTCGGCACCATGCTCCGACCCGCAGGCGCGCCATGCACTCGTGAGGTGCGGATGCGCACGATGCTCGTGAACCCGATGACGGGCGAGCGCACGCAGGTCGGGGCGTGCAAGGACGAACGCCACCAGGCGCAGACGAACGCCACTCTGCGCGCCGCTCGCCAGGCGTGGGAGGACAACGGTTCCCCGGAACCGAAAGCGAACAGCGGGGGACGCCTGTTGCGCTACTTCCCGAGAGGGCTCGAAGAGCTCTACGCATGGGTCGATTCGTACTACACACGCGGCACGAAGACGCCCGAGCCGAAACCACCACAGAACATCGCAGGCATCGTCAGCCTCGCAGACCACCGCAACCAGAAGGACACGTAATGCCCACCCTCATCCTCGTCCGCGGCATCCAGGCGTCGGGCAAGTCGAAGTTCGCGAAGGCATGGGCCGCGGCTGACCCGGAGAACCGCGTGCGCGTCAACCGCGACGACATCCGGCACATGATCTCCGGCGGGCCGAAGACGCTGCTCTCTCGAGACCTCGAGCGACTCGTCAGCCGCATCGAGCGCAGTACCGCCCTCGCCGCGCTTCGCTCTGGTCGAGACGTCATCATCGACGGCATGAACCTCCGCCCCGAGTACGTCAGGCCCTGGCTCAGCCTCGGCTATCCGTTCTCGTTCGTCGACTTCCCGGTGTCGCTCGACCTCGCGCTGGCCCGTAACGAAGCGCGTGGCGGGCACGTCTCCGAGGACGCGATTCGCGCTACTTTCGCGCGCTACACACCCGATGGGCGGATGCCCGAACCGCCTCTTGTCCATCCGCTCCCTCGAAAGGATCGTCGATGAGAATCCTCACCGTTCGCCAGCCGTGGGCATGGGCGATCATCCACGGCGGCAAGGACGTCGAGAACCGGCCGCGGAACATTGCCGGTGGCTATCGCGGCCCCGTCGCCATCCACGCGGGACTCGCTTACGACACGGACTCGCATGTCCGATCGCGTGCGCTCAGAGCTGCACAGGACGAGGCCGCCATAGCGGCCGGCGCCGAAGTGTTCCCCGGCGGATACCTCTGGGACATCGACGCACCAGACCCGCGATCCGCATGGAACGTGCACGGGGCGATCATCGGGGTTGTCGACTTGGTCGACGTGCACCTCAGCAAGCCGAGCACCTCGAACACCCATGCCGGTCAGCCCGTGTGCTTCGACCCGTACACCCGCGTCGGCCATGTCTGCTCACCCGGCTGGGCGCAGGAGTTCCCGAGCCCGGGCGGCTATCACCTCGTGCTCGCGAAGCCTCGCGCGCTCGCCGAGCCGATTCCATACACGGGAGCGCTCGGCCTCCGCGACCTCGCGACCCGCGACCCCGAGACGGTGCTCGCCATCACCCGACAGATCGGAGCCACGACATGACCATGGACGTCGAGAAGGAGATCGCGGCCGCGAACCGACGCGTTCAGCGACAGATCGACCGGGACGCCCGCGCCGCGCTGATCCGCATCGGGGTCGACCCCGACGCCGAAGCGCTCGCGTCCTACATCGAGTCGATGACGGCGCTGGCTGTCGCGTTCGGCGAGGCACTCGCCAGTCTCGGCGAGATGGCCGCGACGACGATCCGCACGGTCGCCGAGGCGCTGGACGGACTGAAAGAGGAGGCGACGTGAGCTTCAAGGCCCAGTACAACGGCACGTGCGCCGCAGCGTGCGGCCACCGAATCCACGAGGGCGACGAGATCGAGAAGGACGACGACGGCCAGTACCGCCACGTCGACTGCGTCTCGGAGCCCGACCCGACGACCCTCGCACCGAAAGAGATCGTCTGCCCCGACTGCTGGCTCGTGAAGCCCTGCCGGTGCGACGACGACTGAGAGGAGAACACCCGATGGATATCCGACGGAAGTCGGGAGCGGCGTTCTCGCTCCCGATCCCCCTCGACGCGATGCAGACCATCCACGAATGCATCGAGCGCGTCTACGGAACGGGAGACGTTCGAATCGCTCCCCAGGGAGATCAGATGCAGATCGTCGAGCCCGAAGACGGTTGGGGGCCGCGAAAGCGCGGCCGCGGCGTTCTGCCGTCCACGTCCAACGACCAACTGCGACTCAAGTACCTCTCGCTCGCAGACGGAAAGGTCGCGCTCACTGTGGAGGACACCCAGTACACCGTCCTCCTCGTCTCGGAGATCGCGCGCCAATGGTTCGAGGCCGTAGGCGGCGTGAACTACGTCGAGACGAAGCTCGCGGTCGACGGCGGCGCCGAGCCAGAGTTCGTGTTCACCATGCAGCGAGTCGACGGCCTCACGCCGGCCGACAAAGCCGCGGCGGCGGAGTCGCGAGTCGCAGAACTCGAGTCCGAGCTGGCGCAGTACCGAAAGGAGCCGTGATGGCTCAGAAACCACGCACGCCCGTGCACTTCCCCCGGATGAAGGTGCGCGGATGGCGGAACAAGGCGAAGTCCGCGGGACGCCTGAGGCACCGCACGGTCTTCCCGCATGTGGCCGTGACGATCGCCGACGACGGGCACTCTGCTCGAGCGGACGTCATCACCGAGTGGCGACCGGGATGTCAGCGCCTCGAGATCGACAGCGTCACCGACGGATGGGGGCGCCCCGTTCCCGACGAGCGGCCACACATGGTGCTGCGCCCCGCAGAGCCGCCCACACCTGAGCCGACGTTCTCGTTGCAGTTCAAGGTCGAGAACACGATGAGCGACGAGCTCTGGGACATGCTCTTCGGGAGGGATCGCTATGGCGAAGGATGAGCGCCTCTACATGACCTTCCCGAACGACTTTCACCGGCACCCGAAGCTGCGCAACCAGCCGGCGGAGGTCAAGTGGGCATTCGTGGAGATGAACGGCGAGGCGCGCATCGCAGACAACGACGGCAGATTCAGCGCAGAGGACGCCGAGTTCCTCTGGCCCGCGGAGATTCTCGACGCTCTCATCGGCTCGCATCCGACGCGGCCGCTCGTGCTGCGCGACGGCACCGACTACGTGATTCGGGAGTACTCGAAGCATCAGCAGACCAAGGCGGATCGAGAGGCGCTGTCCAGCAAGCGGGCCGAGGCGGGGCGTAAGGGCGGGCTTGCCAAGGCCCAAGCAAGTGCTAGCAACGGTAAGGCCGACTCTGGCAACGAGAAGCACAGTCAGAGTCAGAGTCAGAGTCACCAGACTTCTACTCACCTTTCAGAGAGTCCGTCACGAGATACACGCGCGAGCGGCGCGACGGACGATCAATCTGAGCCCTACCGAAGCACGCTGGCAAGCCAGCACGGGATCGACGTACTGCGCGTCAGAGCGCACATAATCGACAGGCTCGGAATCACACTCGAGCCACCGGACGCCGTCAACGTATCCATCTGGATTCTGAACAAGATCAAGACGCCACCTCGAGCACCCACGAAGTACGTGCTCGCCGCCATCACCCGGTCACCGGCCGAGGTGGAGCAGTACATCCACGAATCCGGGCTCGGCTGAGCCCACACCATCAACTGGCCACCTCCCATTCGGGACGGTGGCCTTTCTCGTCTCAGGAGGAAGTCATGCCCACTGGTTACACCGCCGATCTTCACGACGGCAAGCCGATCACGTTCCAGCAGTTCGTGCTCAAGTGCTCTCGAGCGATGGGCGCCGCGATCACGCAGCGCGACGAGTCGCCCGACGTCGAGATCCGTGAGCGCACCCTCGACGTCTACTACCTCGACCACGTCTCGAAGTCGGCCGCCCAGTTGCAGGAGGCGATCGACCGCTCGGCTTCTGAGTGGGAGGAGCTGCAGGATCAGACGATCGTTGAGGCCGCCGCTCACCGCGATAAGTACGTCGCCGATCGGGCCGCGATGGAAGCGCGGTACAGGGGAATGCTTACGGAGGTGCAGGCATGGGTGCCGCCGACGCCCGAGCACTTCGGCCTCAAGACATTCATGATCGAGCAGATCGAGTCGTCGATCCGATTCGACTGCGGTCACTACACCCCGCAAGTGCCCGAGCGGGTGTCGGCTGACCTCTACGCCCAGCAGGAGATCGCCCGGCTGACGAAAGAGCACGGACGCGACGTCCAGCGCCTAGCCGAAGAGCGGGAGCGCGTCGCGGCCCAGAACGCATGGGTGCGCGCCCTTCGCGACTCGCTGGCGGAGTGATGACGTCGCCGACGTACGACTGGGGGCTGTCCGACGAGTGGTTCGCCGACTTCGTGCGCGAACTCGAGGAGTCCCCTCGGCGTCGGCGGCGTCTTCGCAGGGAGCGCATCTTCGCGCTGCCCGTGAAGGACGCGCTGGCCGTCGCCTTCCAAGAGAAGACCGAACAACTGCGGCGCTACCTCGCCGCCGAACGAGAGAAGTGGCTCGCATGAGTGCTGACATCCTGTCCGATCCCGATTTCCCGCACGGCTCCACCGCGGGGTACTCCCGAGGTTGCAAGGGCGCGAACTGCCCTGCACGGATCGCGTGCCGTGACGTGCACTTCCGCTACGCAGGCGACTACGGCTTCCGCCGTGCTGTCGACGGCGGTATGACGCCCGTTCAGGTCGTCGAGCGCGAGCAGGCCGCGGCACCGAGCACGACGCGGCCGGCCCCGGCCCCGCGTGGCACCAGGAAGCGGCGCACGCTCGGCCCGGACGGTCTCCCCGTCCCGGCCAGCCCGTACCAGGCGAAGGTGAAGGAACTCGTCACCGTCCGCCGATACACGGATGCGCAGGTGGCCGAAGCACTCGGCAAGACCCGAGACCAGGCATCCGCCGCCCGAAAATCGCTCGGCCTCCCGGTCAACCCGGTTCGACCCTCAACCCTCGCCTCGGCGGGGGTTTCTTCGTCCTAGGAGCACGATGACACCGTCAGCCACCACCCTCGACGCCGAGCACGACCTCGCCCTCACCGGCGCGTTCGTCGCCGGACACCACACCTCGAAGACGAAGGGATATGTCCAGCCCTCCGTGCCGTGGAACGGCCTCACCGTCACAGACCTGTTCTGCGGCGCCGGTGGGTCGTCGTCCGGACTCGTCGAGGCCGGGTACAAGGTCATCATCGCGGCGAACCACTGGGATCTCGCGATCGCATCGCACCAGGTGAACCACCCGGACACCGATCACTCGCAGGCGGACATCAGCCAGGTTGACCCGCGGTACTTTCCGCGCACCGACGTGCTCTGGGCGTCTCCGGAGTGCACAAATCACTCGATCGCGAAGGGCGTGAAGCGCCAGCGCGCGATGAACGAGGCGCTGTTCGAGCTCGACGGCACCCGGCCGCTGGTCGACGAGGCCGCGAACCGCTCGCGCGCGACGATGTGGGACGTGCCCCGGTTCGCCGAGCACCACCGGTACAAGGCGATCATCATCGAGAACGTCGTCGATGCCGCGAAGTGGGTCATGTTCCCGGCGTGGCTGCAGGCGATGGAGCTGCTCGGCTACCGGCATCAGATCGTGTGGCTGAACAGCATGCACGCGCAGGCGGGCGGGCTCCCCGCCCCGCAGTCCCGCGACCGCATGTACATCGTCTTCTGGCGCTCCGACATCGCGTCGAAGGATCGGCCCGCGCCGGCGATCGGCCGATGGACGCGCCCCGAGGCTGTCTGCCTCGAGCACGGTCTCGTGCGCGCCACCCAGGCGTTCAAGAAGAAGGAGCCGTGGGGCCGCTACCGGGCCCAGTACCTCTACCGGTGCCCGGAGTGCTTCGCCGTCGTCGAACCGGGATGGCTCCCTGCAGCGTCGATCATCGACTGGTCGATCCCGGCGCCGCGCATCGGCGACCGTGAGAAGCCGCTCGCCGAGAAGACGCGCGAGCGCATCCGACGCGGCATCGAGCGCTACTGGGAGCCGATCATCGCGAAGGCCGCGGGGAACACCTACGACTCCGCGTCCGGGAAGCCGGGGAACTACCTCCGGGTGAGCGAACTCGACGAACCGATCCCGAGCCAGACGGGCACCGCCGAGCACGGCCTCGCGCTCCCGCCGTTCCTCGCGCAGTTCCGTGAGCGCGAGCGCACGCAGACCCTCGACGGGGCGCTGCCAACGGTCGTCGCCGACGGCGCGAACCATGCGCTCGTCGTCCGAGGCGAGGGGAACACTGTGCCGGCGAAGCCGATCGGTGATCCGCTCGGCGCGCTGACGGCATCCGGGTCGATGTTCCTCGCGCAGCTCGTGCCCGTGGAGGGGCGCGACGGGAAGAGCGCGGCATCCGCGGCCGACCCGCTGCGCACGCAGTCCACTCGCAACGAGACGGGCCTCCTGGTGCCCTACTACTCCAAGGGCACCGCGCGGGCTACCAGCGACCCGCTCGCGACCTTGACGACCGTCGACAGCGCAGGGCTCGTCGTGCCGCTTCGGAACCACGGCGTCGCGAAGCCGGTATCGGCCCCGATCGACACCGTCAGCGCCGAGGGGAATCACCACGCGCTGCTCATGCGGAACAACCTCGGAGGTGCGGAGATGTCGACGCCCGTGCACGAACCGATGCGCACGCTCACGACGGGCGGGCACCAGTCGGTCATCGAACCCTCGGAGCCGATCAGTCTCGACGTGGACGACGCCGGATTCCGAATGCTCGAGCCGCACGAGATCCAGGCGGGGATGGGATTCGCTCGCGACTACCACTTGCTCGGATCGAAGCGCGCGAAGGTGAAGCAGGCGGGAAACGCGGTGACGCCGCCAGTCGCACGCGACCTCGGATTCGCCATCGCGGAGTTCCTGATGGGCGCTGCAGCATGAGCGTGCTCAAGTCCCCGATCCAATACTTCGGGGCGAAGCAGCAGATCGCGGAGCAGCTCGTCGCGTTGATGCCGTCGCACATGGGATACGTCGAACCGTACGCCGGGTCGCTGTCGGTGTTGCTCGCCAAGCCTGCGTCGAAGATCGAGGTCGTCAACGATCTCGACCACCGACTCGTGACGTTCTGGCGGGTGCTGAGAGATCGGCCGGAAGAGCTGCTCCGCGTCGCGGAGTTCACCCCGCACTCACGGGAAGAGCTCGAACGAGCTGCAGCCCTCGACGGCGACACCGATCTCGAACTCGCCCGTCAGGTGTGGGTGCTTCTCACTCAGGGGCGTTCACGCACGATGAAGCGAACTGGGTGGCGTTTCTACGCCGACCCGCGCGGTACGTCGGCGTCGTTCTCGACGTACATGAAGGCATACCGGAATCGACTGGCTCCCGCGGCCGAGCGCCTGCAGAACGTGTCTCTCGAGAGCCGACCGGCGCTCGAGTTGATCGAGAAGTACGGCGCACACCCCGACAACCTCCTGTATGTCGACCCGCCGTACGTACACTCCACGCGCCGCGGCGCCCGATACACGCACGAAATGACCGAAGCCGACCATCGGGACATGGCCGCTGCGCTGCAGGCGTGCCGAGCGACCGTGATGCTCTCCGGATACGCCTCTGAGCTGTACGACGAACTGTTCGCGGACTGGCACCAGGTCCAGATCGCTGCACGGTCGGACAATGCCGTTGATCGAGACGTCGTCGAGGTCGTGTGGTCGAACCGTCCTCTCGGCGACTTCCTCTGGCACGGGGAGGTCGACGGGTGACCGGGGATCTGCGCATCGTGCCGGTCGACCTGAAACACGCTCAGGAGTTCGTGACCGCACACCACCGTCATCACTCTGCGCCAAAGGGGCACAAGATCAGCCTCGGCGTAGCTCGCGGCGACGTTCTTGTCGGCGTCGCGATCCTCGGCCGTCCGACGTCGCGTGTGATTCAAGCGAACTGGGGCTACACGCTCGAGGTGAAGCGGACGGCGACGGACGGCACCCGGAACGCGAACAGCATGCTCTACGGCGCATGCAAGCGCGTGGCGTTCGGTCTCGGCTACGAGCGTCTCATCACCTACACGCAGGAGGGCGAGACCGGGGCCAGCTTGCGAGCGGCGGGCTTTCGCGTGCTCGCTCAGCGCCCGCCGCGAGGTGGGTGGAACATGCCGTCGCGACCGCGCGCCGAAGCGGGCCCGACCAACATCACCCGAACCATCTGGGAGGCAACACCATGACCACCATCATCGGCATCGACTGGTCACTCACCGCGTGCGGCGTCGCCGCATACGTCGAGGGCGAGTGGGATCGCATGACGATCAAGACGAAGCCCGACGACGGCACGCCCGAGGGCTTCCTCGATCGCGTCGACCACATCGTCGGGAAGATCACGAGCTGGGCGAATCCCGCCGACGGCGACGTCTGGGCCATCGAAGGCCCGTCGCTCGGAGCGAAGGGCGCGGCCGTCGACCGGATGTTCGGCGGCTGGTGGCTCACCATGAAGGCGCTCCGCGACCACCACGAAGCGCCGTGGGTGCTCGCCCCGTCGAGCGTCAAGAAGGTCGCCACCGGCTCCGGGAGCGCGGGCAAGGACGAGGTGCTGCTCGCCGCGGAGAGACGCATCCCCGAGGCCGCCGTCCAGAACAACAACGAGGCCGACGCCGTGTGGATCGCCGTCGGAGCATCCGTCCTCGCAGGCACCCCGATCATCGAGCTCCCGAAGAACCACCTCGCCGGACTCACCCGCACTCTGAAAGGAAAGTCATGACCGTCAACGGTTTCCCCCGTTCGCAGGTGGTCTACCTGCACCTGAACCCTGGCCGCTACGCCCGCGACCTCATCGTCTCGAAGGTAGCGAAGAGCCAGGACGCCCAAGTCGAACCCGGCACGGTGATCGTGAAGGCGAAGATCACCGTCCCTGCCGGCTTCTTCGATGAGGCGATGCCGTACGTCGAGATCGAGTTCAAGCCTGGCGAGGAGCTGCAGCCTGCCGACGTCACCATCACGACCGAGAGCCTCGACTGATGGGCCGCGAAGTGCGGCGCGTGCCGCTCGACCCGATGCATCCGCTCGCTCCCGCGCTCTCGGAAAGCGAGCACGCCGAGGTCGCCCGGTTCGGCATCCACGACGATGACGAGAGCGAGGGCGTCTGGTGACCGTCACGAAGCACGAGATCCTCACCGTCACCTCGGCCGCCGATCGCGACTCGTTGATCGTCGCGCTCGGTGAGGTGCCGGCAGACGCCGAGTTCATGGACGCCGAGAAGGAGACCGTCGCCAACGGCTTCGGTCACGCCTACCGGAAGACCGTGCTGATGACGTTCCGCAGGGACTCCGTCGATGAGTGACCTCGAGAGCCTGCTCATCTCCGACGACGCGCCAGCGAAGATGACCGAGCGCGACATGCTCGACCGGCTGAACGCCCGCTACGGAAGCTTCAACGGCAACGGCTTCCGATACGCGCGCGCCGAGCACGTCCGCGTCACCGCCGGCTTCGATGCGCGCCGCACCTGCGACTACATGGCGCTCGACCTTTGGCCCGGCGGTATGGGGCGGAACCGCACGGGCCCGATGCTCCACGGCCACGAGGTGAAGGTCTCCCGATCCGACTGGCTCACCGAACTCCGGGAGCCGGAGAAGGCCGAGGCGTTCCGCCGCTACTGCGACTACTGGTGGCTCGTCGTCTCCGACGTCAGCATCGTGCGCGTCGGCGAGCTCCCCGACGGGTGGGGACTCATCGCGGCGTCCGGCGGCTCGGCGCGCATCGTCGCCCGTGCACCGCGGAACGAGGCCGTCGAGCCGATGCCCCGCGACTTGCAGGCGACGTTCGCGCGTGCCGTCACGAAGACCACGCTCCGACTTGAGCGGCTCGGCAACGACCGCGCGCTCGAGTACATCGCGGAGCGCATGAACCTGCCGCCGAAGGGAGGCACCGATGGCTGACGACGTGGTGTTCACCACCGTTCACGGCTCGCGCCTGTACGGATTCGCGCACGAGGCGTCGGACTTCGACACCTTCACGGTCGACCTCTCGCGGTCGATCAAGACGCGCCAGACGATCGACGACGACGGCAACGACCGCGTGCGCGTGGGGCTCTGGCACTTCCTCGACCTAGCGACGTCGGGCTCTCATCAGTCCGTCGAGGCGCTGTTCTCGCCGGTCAAGGAGTGGGGGCCGGCGGCCGATCAGTACCGGCCGATGCTCGAGCACATGCACATCGGGGGCGGAGACGTCACATCGAAGTACGAGCGCACGATCCGCCGGTTCGCTCACGGTGACTTCAAGCGTCGCCGCCACGCGGTACGGCTGGCGCTGAACCTCGAAGACCTCCGGTTCTCAGGCCGCGTGACCAGCGTGCGGCTCTCGCCTTGGCGTGCTGCCCACTGCGCTGACCTCGCCACCAAGTTCGAAGGCGACGCGCTCGCGCGCCGACTCAACGTCATGAAGGAGCACGATGGCTGACGATCACGTCTGCATCACCAACCACGAGTCCATGGGGGCGATCCACCGAGCGGATCGCCCCTTCCCATGCCGGCGGCGCGACCAGCACTACGCGTCGTGCGAGAACGACGCGTGCCGGGGGTGCGTGCCGCGCTCTGCGACGCACGGATACCTCTGCCCCGTCTGCTACCGGCGCGTGGTCGACGCGCTCGGCCGGCTCGGCTGGCTGATCGCACACCTCCGGTCGATCGAGAAGCCCGCGCAGGCGATCGGAGAGCGCGTCGACACGTCGATGGAGAAGTCTATCCTCATGCCCGACCCGTGGATCGCCGCGGACGAACTCATGGTCGCGCTCGGCTCCCGGCAGATTCCGTCGACCGCGTCAATCGACGAGGCCATCCGCCTCGCGCACGCAGCGGTCGCGATCGACATCGACGACTGGGCGAGCACGATCGAGGGAGCGACGCAGGCCGTCGTGCTCCTCAAGCGGATGGACGTCGCGCTGCGGCGCTGGCCGGACAGCGAAGCCCAGTTCCGCGCGATCCCGTACTTGCAGTGCCCGAACTGCGGGCACCCGCACCTGTGGCGCGCCGCACCCGAGCGTGTCGGCGACGAGCTGCGCGTCGTGTGCGGCACGCCCGAGTGCGGATACCGGATGTCGTGGGACTCGTGGGTGAAGCAGTACGCGCCCGCGTTCGCCGCGATCGAGAACGACATGAAGCGCCGCGCGAAAGCGGCAGAGAAGGAGAAGCGCGATGCCTGACCAGATCGACCTCGACGCCCTCGAGGCGCTCGCGAACGCCGCGACCACCGGCCCCTGGCACTGGGCTGGCAACACGGACACCGGCGAGCCGTACCTCGCCACCTGGATCGACGGCGCGGGCCGATGCCAGGTGCTCGCCATCGGACATGACGACCGGTCGGAAACCGGCCGCGCCGCCGATGACATGAGGGCGAGCCTCGCCGACTGCGGCTACGACGTCGCGGACATCGAACACATCGTGCACGACTGGGCCGTCGACAGCTTCGGGATGCCGCGGCGCGACGCGCGCCTCGAGTTCGGCACTGACCTGATGATGGTCAACGCCCGCGACCTCGCGATCTACGAGGTCGCGCCGAACGCTCTCAGCCGCGAAGACCCAGACGTGTACCGCGCAGACGTGTCCGGTATCCGGCACCCCGACGCGACGTACATCGCCGCGGCGCACCCCGCCGTGGTGCTCGCGCTGATCGCCGAGCTCCGGGCGACACGCACGGCGGCCGCGGCGGCGTTCGACCGTGCAGCGGACATCCTGCACGCGAAAGATCACCGCACCGACCTGTCGGGCGACCCTCACTCCGAGGGCTGGGGGCAGGCGCTCAACGAGGCGGAGAGCGACCTCCGGGCGGCCGCGGGGAGCCTCCGCAACCCCGAGGGGGAGTGACCGATGCCTGAGCGTATCCAACTCTCGCGCCGGCGCGGATGGCGAAAGCCAGAGAACACCGTCGTCGTCGCGCGGCCCTCGCGCTGGGGGAACCCGTACTCCGTGGCGAAGTGGGGTCGGGAGTGGGCGGTGCTCGGCTTCCGCGCCGCCCTCGAGGAAGGGCGACTCATCCGCATCACCATCGACGACGTGAAGCGCGAACTCGCGGGGAAGAACCTCGCGTGCTGGTGCCCGCTCGACCAGCCCTGCCATGCCGACGTCCTGTTGGCGATCGCCAACCCCGAAGAAGGGAAGACCGATGACCACTGATCGAATCCTCGAAGATGCGCGCGGCGCGCTCCACGCCGACCTCACTGTGCGGCAGAGCCCGGGAGACAGCCTGCACCCGATGAGCGTGCGTGCCGTCCAGCGCCTCAGGGACGCGCTGCACGCACTGACCGCCGCGGCCGCCCCGAGCGATGATGAGATCGCCGTCGCGCGGAACATCGTCAACCAGATCGGCGACCTGTACGCCGAGCGCATCCCGTCTCCCGACTGGGTGCCCGTCCGACAGCGGACCAACGATGAGCTCGACGCGTTCGTCGCCCGGCTCATCAGGACGCTGCGGCGCACGGAAGAGGCGCAGGCGGCGTCGGGCGGTGCCGACGGCGAGCAGTTCGTGACGGATGTCGACCTCGAGCGCTTCGAAGCGAAGGCGACGCCGATCTACCGCAGCACGGTCGTGGCAGGGAAGGCGAGCAGGTTCCAGGTGGCCGACCTAGGCCAGTGGGTCATTCGGCTCGTCGCGGAGGTTCGCCGGCTCCGTCGTTCCGTGGTGCCGGAGCCGAATGTCCTGGCGGGTCAGATACACGAGCTGCTCGATGAGATGAATGCGGAAGGCGGTCGGATCAACTACTCGGACTACTGCGTTCTGCACGGCATGGTGAGCCAGATCGTCGCCGGTTCGGAGCCGCAGGGCGAACCGTCCGACGCGCCGAAACGTCTCGTGCACGAGGTGAACATGATGCTCAACTCCGTCGCCTCGCACGGCCCCCACGCACTCACGGACACCAGTGACCGCATGTACACGGTGGGCCTTCTCCGCCGTCTCCGGGACGCGATCTATCCGAAGCCAGCGCAGCACGTCGCCGCGGGCAACGCCGTGCGCGCCGAAATGGCTCGCAGCGGCCTCGACGTGCACCGGATGGTCTACGGGCGCGAGATCGCGAATGCCCTCGCGAGCGCGGCGCTGGACGCCTCGCTCGCCGCCGTCACCGAGCAGGGAGAGAACCAATGAGCGGTGAATGGCAGCCCGGCGATCCGTGCACATCGTGTGGATCGACGGAGACGTATTGGAACTGGGAAGACGGCGCGTGGTGCCGATCGTGCGGAAGGACAGACGCTGATGAGTGACGGCATGTGGACGTGGACGTGTAGCGCCTGCGGGCGCCAGTTCACACGCGACCAGAAGACCGACGCGCAGGCCGCATTCAACGAGCACGCGATCAGCGATCACAACGCGAAGATCGTGCTGTCGGCTGAGCAGGGAGAGAGCCGATGAGCGCCGAGATACTCAAGGGCGGAGCGAACGGTGGGAACCGAGCCGAGATCTTGAAGACAGCGCGGGAGGTGGCCGCGCAGTACTTCGGCACGCCGTGCGTGGATGTCCGCCTCCGGGATGCGGGTTCCGATCGCATCGACAGGCTAGATGGGGTGGTAGTCGGAGGCCTATTCCACGCGGACTTCGACGCGCAGGAAGACCACCGACTCGAAGCCCCGACGTACGGGTTTCCGAAGTGCAACGGATGCGGAAAGACCACCTCGATCGCGAACTTGCCGCGAGCCACCTGGGATGAGGGCCAGGCCGTCACCGAGCAGGGAGAGAACCGATGAGCGCGGATCAGAAACGAGTCATCGTCACTGACGTGCTTGAACAGACCGTGACGATTCACCGTCGAGCGAGCGACGGGATGGTGTGGCTCTACGCGCCGCAGGGCGTGGCGCTCGACGCCGACGAGGCGTGGCAAGTGGCGCAAGCCATGATCTCAGATGCCGCCACCCCACCCGAGAACCGAGAGGAACAAAACCATGGCTGAGCGCGCGTGCCTGAACTGCGGCGAGACGCCGACCAGCATCAAGCAGGGGCGCATCGTGCTCTGCGGGATCGTCGAGGGATACGAGACCCCCGAACTGACTGAGGAATGGCCCCGGCACCGGTGGGCGGATTGGCGAGACGCCGACCTCGCCGGGTTCGGCGTGAAGCCCGAAGCGTACGACCAGCACCGTCGCACGCGCACCATGACATTCGAGTGGATCGCGTGCGAGGACACCATCCGTGGGCACGTGCTTTCGGACGGCTCCGACGAAGACCGCGATATGTACGGTGCCGTCGCCGGACAGTGCATCGCGTGCGGCAAGAAGAACGCCGACCGCGACGAACCCCGAGTAGCGCCGGAGACGCTCGGGACTAGCGGCCACAACCACGAGCAGGAGGTCGAAGGCGGTGAGTGAGCTCGCCCGGAAGAACGGATGGCACGGGTTCGACAGCATCGGCGACAAGGTGCCCGGCGGGTACGAGTACCTCTGCGACGGAATGCCCACCTCGTTCGGATGCGGGGAGACACTCACCATCACCCGAAAGCTCGCCCGAGTAGGGCAGAAGCGCTCGGGCTGGCTCGTCATGTACGGCGCCGAAGAGAACGACCGCGACGATGTCGATGTCGTCCTCACGTTCTGCCCGGAATGCGCGAAGGTCGTCCGCGCGCAACAGGAGAAGCGGCGGGCCGAGAAGCAACAGCAACGCGAAGCCCTCGTCGAGAATGCCCGCGCGGAGAACGAAGCACGGTTCGCGCGCGACATCACCCGGCTCCTCGAAGACGCCCGCGCGAATCGAACCACCCGAACCGAAGGAGAGAACAACCATGCCTGACGTACTCAGCAGGAAGACCGTCCGCGCGCGCAAGCCGCATTCGTGCATGACGTGCCACAACGTCGCCGTCGAACCCGGCCAGGAGTACGAGCGCACGACGCTCGTCTTCGACGGCCGCATCTACGACTGGGTGAACTGCGCCGAGTGCGAGACCGCCGCCCCGTTCGTTTTCAAGTGGGTCGGCGACTACGGCGACGAGGGCATCGGGGAGGACACCTACGAAGAGTGGGCAACCGACGTCGGATGGATGGCGAGTATCGACCCGGCTGACCAGAACGACGAGCAGAAGTCCGCACTGGCCTTCCTCGTGCGATACCGGAAGATGATCGTCGATCATCGGCACACTAGCGTCGCCGGGCACCCCGACGACCCAGAGTGCGCTCACCGATCGGACGGCACCGACGCGACCCTCTGTGGGCAGCGCGAGCACATGCACCTGTGGAGCGACCGGTGACCACCGACCCTGATCTCCCCGGCGACGAACGGTTCACTCCCGCCCCGTCATCGGTCGTCGTCGCCGGCGCGCACGTCAACGTCATTCCGAAGTCGATCGACGAGCAACGCGCCATCCACCACAACCAGCTCCGATACGCCGAGCTGCAGAGGCTCCGGCTGGGGCAACCGAACCGATACGAGGAAACGAGGTACCGATGAGCACTGACACGCTCGAGCAGCAGGACACCACGACCATCACCGACAACGGCGAGCACGACAAGTTCTCGCACTACGTGCGGAAGGAGAAGATCCTCGAGGCGCAGATCAACGGCGTGCCCGCGCGCGCCATCTGCGGGAAGACGTGGGTGCCATCCTCCGACCCGGAGAAGTACCCCATCTGCCCCACGTGCAAGGAGATCTACGAAGACGACGGGAAGTTCCTCGACAATGACGCCTGACCGCCAGAGCGACTTCATCCGATCGGACGAGCTGCAGGACGCGGCGGTTCGCGTCAGTGACCTGCCGAGGCTGTTCAACGTGAGCGACCGCACCATCCGCGACTGGATCGCGGCCGACGCGATCGCCACGTTCGAGCACCCCGTGCAGACCGGGAAGGGTCGCCCGGTCATGGCGATCCGCTATGGGGATATCCCTTCGACGGAACGCCATCCGACGCGCTGGCATCCTCGCTGATACTTCCGATAAGTCTGATACCTTGTTCTAGGGTCGAAACTCTCGTACCCCAACACCCTCCCAGCCCCCAGCTCGGAGGGTTTCGTGGTTCCAGGGCACCTCCCGAACCACCCCCTCCCGGCAAGTCGGTCGACCACGCGTCCCGGCTGGACTGGTCGAGGGAAGCCGCACAGCGAGCGGCGCACCGCGCCGACCAGGGCGGACAACAGAACACGCGCTTGCCCCGACGGTAGATATCGGGGCGCTCTTCCCTTCGACGCACAGGAGTCCCCGTGAGCAACGCAGCTCGGAAGGCGCGCAAGCGCGCCGGCATCCGGTACACGAAGGCGCGCAAGAAGCCGACCGCCGCCCGCTACCGCGACCCCAAGGGCATCGGCCTCATCACCGGCCCCGAGATCATGGCGCGCATCCTCGCCCGCCCGGCCCACTGATGGGCGCGAACGACAAGGTCGCCGCGGCCCTGCACCCCGACACCGAGCCGACGCCCGTCCACCCGTGCCGCGACTGCGGTGCAATCTGGACGTCGAAGTCCGCCGCCGACGAGTGCGAGATCCTCGACGCCGCCGAGGCTCGGCAGGCTCGACGCGAGAGGCACTGACGCTGTGGCGTGGTCGACGAGCAACCGTAAGTCGCAACTTCCCCCCGACTGGCCGCAACTCTGCAAGTTCGTGCTCACCCGCGACGGCCACCGATGCCAGCACGTCCGCGTCGACACGGAACGCAAGTGCCTGCAATACGCAAATCAGGTCGATCACAAGGATCAGTCCCGATCGTGGGATCACTCCCCGTCGAACCTGCAATCACTCTGCGAGTATCACCACAGCGTGAAGAGCTCATCCGAGGGTGGGCGGGCTGCGTCAGCGAGACGCAAAGCCGCAAAGAAACGCCGCCACCCCGGACTGCTCCCGTAGCTGCAACTACGCCGAGCGCCAGCGGCCAGAGCCGGGACGATTCGCCCACCACGCGTCGACCGTCTCCTCCGACCAGCCACCGACAGCGCCGATGCGCACGTCCGGTTCCGGCATCTGGCCCTGCGCCGCGTAGCCGCGCACCGTGCCAGGTGCAAGACCGAAGCGCGCTGCCACTTCGGCGGGCCCGAGGTACTGAACGGTCATGCCTGCAATTGTCCCATGAGCTGTAGAATCGGCCATGGTTCCTTCCCTTCGGTTGGATTCCAAGCCCCGGCTCTGTTTCACCCTCCATCGGAGGTCGAGCCGGGGCATCTTCGTGTTACCAGTACTGCAATTCGCCCGGGTCGGTCACGTCGAACAACGCAACTTCCCACGCCTGCGGCTCCGGCGGCGCCGGACGCGGCCACCTCACGCCGGCGAGCGGACGCAACTTCCGGTCGTACACCGGCACCGGCTCCCGCGGCTCGAGCAACGGATTCACCCGCTCGACCGTTACCGCCGACGTCACCCCCGCAACAGCGGGCACCGCAATCCTTCTTCTCACCGCGCAACTTCCCTTCGAATCCCTGTGTGCAGCGCGGGAGCGCCCCCACGGCGCTCCCGCGCGCTCCGCCGCAACACCAGAGCCGCAACCGTGTGCCGTACGCCCGTCGGCGCGGCCGCGACGCTGAACTCCCCAGTCAGCAATTCGCTCATCGGTGCAACTCCCTGTGTCACGTCCCCTGCGGAGACTTCGGGAGCAACCTGCTCCCCGTGCGCGTCCCGGCCGTGACACCGGATGCCGCCTACGCGGACGCGCGAACCTGCAACTAGAAGACCTCGCCCCACACGGTTTCCGCGTCGCTCTCAACCACCGCGGGAGCGTCCTGCTCCCACTCGGCGAACGGCGCAACATCGGGTGCCGTCGCGTTCGCAATGATCGTGTGCACCTGCTGACGCGAGAGGCCGACCGCTCGCGCAATCGCGACCTTCGTTGCACCCTTCGACGCCGCGTCGAGGATGATCGCGTCCCGCTCCAACGTGAGGCGACGCAACATGTCGAGCTGATCGAGCGCCCGCTCTGCCGAGTCCTCCCACGCAACCTCCTCGCGCTCCGCGGCCGCGCGCTCCCGCCACTCAGAGAACGTCACCCGCTCCGTACCCCAGTGCTCCTCCCACCATTGACGGAACTCAGACGTCACGATGCCGCGCACCATGTGCGCCGCGCCGTAGAACGCCGCCTGTTCCGTCGAGAGTCCCCGCGCCGCCGCTCGTGAAATCCACGTGTTCGCGCGCGGCGTGTTGAGGAACAGGTACGTCACGCCGCCCGTGTGGTCGTAGAACTTCGCGAGCTCCCCGCGCACGTACTCCGCCCACGCGGCGAAGTCGTCCCGGTAGACGCTCACAGTGCACCGCCCGCAATCGCCGCGGCGATGTCATCGTCGGACGCCGAGAGCACGGCGACGTACGCCCGGTAAGCCGGTTCGGTGTCGTCGCCGTCGAGGTGCATCGCACCTGCAACAGCCGGAGCGCCCTGCAAGATGAGCGTGTCGCGCACGTGCGCCACGGCATCCGCCGCGGTCACGTCCGGATCACCCTCGCGCTGATCCGCGGTCACCGCTGCAACAGCGCCCCGCAGGTCGTAGACGACCACGGCGGGCGTGAGGCTGTTCCTACGCATGATGCTTGTCCCTCCGGTGGTTCGGTCGGTCTCAGGCGAGCGCGTCCACGAGCGCCTGCGCAGCGGCACGGACAGCGGGCATGGTGTTTCGGTCGTACCCGCGCTTTCCGAGCGCTTCGCGAAGCGTCTCGGCGAGCTTGTCGAGGTCGACCGGCACGAGCTGGCTCACCTTGCTCTCAGCGCGGACGATCTCGCCGCCCCGATAGACGGCGCTCTCCGATCCGACTCCGTCGTAATCCCATTCCTGGAAGTGCGTGACCTTCATTTCAGGGGCGTCACGGGTGAGCTGCACGAGAGCTGCAATCGCCTCCTCCGCTTCCCACTTGCTGTGACCTTCGATGATGATGCAGCCGTTCGGATCGCCCGCGCGGCCCGGCGCGACGAGATCCGGCGCAATCTCGCGCGGCTCTACCGCGTCGCGCGTGTCGTCGGCGCTGTACCCCTCCCAGATTTCTCCCTCGCTCGTGAGCGCTTCCGGCAGCGCTGCAACAGTCAGTGCGCCGGGGTTCTCAATCGTGATGACATTCCACGTGGTCATGGTCGTTCCCTTCGGTTGCCCGGGTGCTTCACTTCCCGGGGTTGTCCCGCGTTCCCGTCGTGAACGGGCGTCGCCTACGCGATACGCGGGGGAGTCTCAACGGGTATGGAAAAGGCGCTGCAGCTTCCGGGAGCTGATCGCTCCGGCCTCGAATCGCGCATACAGCTCCGGAGCTTCGACCCTCGCGCGCCGCATCACGTCGCCGCGGTCTCGCCCCTCCCAGTACCAACGCTGAAAGCGTCGGAAGCGCTGCCCGCATTCGGGGTGCTGCGTCTCTACGTACGTCGGGTGAATCTCCCACTCCTCCCAGACGTCTACGCCGTAGCGCGCCGACAGGATCGTGTCGATGGCATCGGAACTCGACGATGCCAGCCCCTCGCCGCCGTCTACGTAGGTTCCGTTCTCATCGGTGAGAGTGTCGAGGATGTCGAGCAGGTCGGGCGTCGCCGTCTCTGCCCACTCCGTGCGGCGCAGCGCACCGTGCGCAAGTGACAGACCGAATGCAACCGCGCTTTCGTCTTCGCTCCGCTCGGAGCGCTTCGGCAACGCATCGTAGACACCCGCGACCTGCTCGGCGGTGAGTCCGTCGGCGGTCACCTTGTCACGGACGGCCATGGAAGCGGCGTAGGTGCTCATGCTCAACGCTCCCCGCGGATAGCTGCAACGGCATCCGCCGGATAGGTGAACGCAACGCCGAGCGCGTCGAGCGTCGCCCGCATCGTCTCTTGCATGACGTTGAGCGTGTGGAACGCCTCACGCGCCGTTGCGCCGACGTTCCCGAACATCTTCGTTCCCGGGTAGCTCGCACGGTTCGAACCGCCCGCGGGGATGATGTGCAGCGCGTGGGAGCTCTGCCCACGATCGACCACGAGCCGATCGCCCGCCTGCATGATGCCTGCGGCCTGCGAGTAAGCGGCGAGGATCGCGGCCTGTACGTCGATGTCTGCTTTGGTGATGCGCTGGGACATGGTTCCTGTCTCCTGTGTGGGTAGCCGCTCGCGCGGCTGTGTCTTCGGTTGGTGTCGGTGTTTCACTTCCGACACTCATGACAATACACACGGCCGTGTGTGTTGTCAACACGTAATGCAAGACGGATGCGCCATGCCCGCCCGCACGCGCCCGCACAGGGTGAGTGCAGCACTCGAGACAGGCAGCCGTACCCACCGCGCACTCACGCACGCACCGCGCCGGCACGCGCCGCCCGTACACCCACAGCCCACGCCCGCACACACGGACACACGCACACTGTCGCCTCACTTGACACCCGCGCACGCACACCGCGCGCCCGACACCCGCCGACCGTCAAGCGACACGACACCCCGGGGCCACCACCCCCCGCCCCCCGCTTCTCCCCGCCCGCAAGCGTTCTGCCTCTCGCGGTGCGCGCGGGTCTGGGGGGTTCGAGCCCGGCCCCGAAACGAGGGAATCGACGATGAGCGCCCAGACCCGCGAGGCGATCGACGCCGCGATCCGAGCGCATGCGGCCGACGAGTGGGAGCCCGGGGCGCTCGTCACGGACTGGACGCTCGTCGCGGCGACCGTCGGCAGCACTCCGGCCGACGGTGGGACGGGGATGATCTCGTCACGCGATGCGATGCCGTCCTACATCGTGAAGGGGTTGCTGGTCGACGCGCTCGACGACATCCGTGACGGCTACTTCGCCGACGAGGATGAGGACGAGTGACCTTCATCCGGTTCCGTGTCGCGACTCGAGCGAGCGGTATCCGCCGTCAGGTCTGGGTGCACGTCTACGAAGACCGCGAGGAGATGGCGAAAGCGCACCAGGCGCACCGCGGCCAGGAGTACGACCCGGCGGCCGACATCGCCGGCGGCGTCGCGATGGGCGGCTTCCCCTGGCCCCGGCCCGACCGGACACCGATCGTCGTGATGCGCCTGTGGACGGGGCAGCTCACCACGCGCACCGTCGCGCACGAGTCAACGCACGCCGCGGCCGCATTCTTCTTCATGGACTGCATCCCCGGATGGGACAGCAGGGCGCGCCCGTACCTCGTCGGCAACCATGAGCCGCTCGCCTACATGATCGGCGACCTGACGTCCGAAGTCATCGCCGCCCTGTATCGCTTCGACCTGATCCACCGATAGAAGGAGACGAGCATGGCAGAGTCCACGCTTCCCGAGACCACCGCCGAAGACCGCGCCCGCGCGCGCTTCATCACCGCGAGCGGCGGACAGCCGCCGACCGAGGAGCAGCGTGAGGCCGTCCGCGTCATCGGCAACGTCGTCGTCGAGCTCGCCGCCGCGATCGAGGAACTCACGCCGCGATCGCGGAATCAGTCGCTCGCGCTGACGGCGCTCGAGGACGTCCAGATGCGCGCGAACCGCGCGATCTTCGCCACAGGCCCATCGGCCTGACCCACCTCCATTCCCGGGTAGCTCAGAGGCAGAGCGGCCGACTGTTGATCGGATGCGCGCAGGTTCGATCCCTGCTCCGGGAGCACAGCATCACCGTCCGCAGACCGATTCGGTCGCGGCTTCCGTTTCGGGAGAGGCACCACCATGGCAGGCAACGGCCCCGCTCCGTCCGCGAAGCGTTCACGCGCACGCGACACCCCCACACGCGACATCATCAAGTCCGACGGCAAGCTCGGCGGCTTCCCGCTCCCCGACGACGTCCTCCCGATCGACGAAGAAACCGGCATCCGTGAGGAGTGGCACCCGCAGACGGTGCGCTTCTGGGAGAACTGGCGGTCGTCTCCGCAGGCCACGCGGATGATGACAAATCCCGACTGGGACTACCTGCTCGACACGGCGCTCATGCATCACATCGCGTGGTCGTCGGGCGGTCGGAACAGCGATCGGTTCGCGGAGATCCGCATCCGCGTCGCCGCGTTCGGCGCGACGCCGGCTGACCGGCTCCGGCTGCGCCTCGAGGTCGAGGTTCCCGAGGAGTACCCGGCCGGCAACGTCAGCGCGAACGTCACGAGCATCGACGACCGACGCAACCGCATCGGCAAGGTGTAGGCGATGCCCCGGCGTCTCATCGTCAGCCCGGGGCACGACAGGATGCGGTCGCTGGGCTGGATCGCCACGTGGTGGATCGAGACGTTCGTCGTCCACGGACGCGGCGGTGCGCAGGGCATGCGCATCCAGTACGGGGACGAGTACACCGGGTTCATCGTCGACTGCTACGCGCACGACGCCGCCGGGAAACGCTTCTACAACTCCGCATTCTTCTCGCGCCCGAAGGGCACCGACAAGTCGGGCCTCGCCGCGGCGCTCGTGCTGTTCGAAGCATTCGGGCCGGCACGGTTCGCCGGTTGGGCGAAGGGCGGCGAGACCTACGAGTTCCTCGGTCAGACCTACGTCTACGCCAAGGGCGAGCCGATGGGCAAGGGCGTCAAAGCGCCCACGATCAAGATCATGGCGACCGAAGAGGGCCAGACCGGCAACGTCTTCGACAACGTCTACTACAACCTGACCGACGAGAACGCTCCGCTCTACGCGCTCAAGGCGGCGTACGGGGTCGACGCGGGGAAGACCCGCGTGCTGATCCCGCACAACGGCGGCACGATCACACCGTCGACCGCCGGCGCGGCCTCGAAGGACGGTGGCCTCGAGACCTTCGCGGTCTTCGACGAGACGCACCTCTACGAGACGCCGACGCTCCGCCAGATGTACGACACAGTCGTGCGCAACCTGTCGAAGCGCCGCGCCGAGGGCACGTGGTTCATCGAGACCACGACGATGTACGAGCCCGGCGCCGAGTCGGTCGCCGAGGACACCTACTTCCTCGCCGATCAGATCGACGAGAAGAAGGCTCGGCGGCCGCGACTGCTCTTCGACCACCGCTGGGCGGATGTCGAGTCGCTCGACAAGATCAAGGTGCCGGACGACACGAAACGTGGCGGACGACGCCTCGAAACCGAGGAAGAGTACATCGCCCGGCTCACCGAGGCGTTCTACGAATCCTTCGGCGACGCGATCGCGTGGAACGACCCCGAGGGCATGCTCGACGACCTGTTCGACCCGCGCCGATCCGAAGAAGACACCATCCGGTACTTCTTCAACGCGGTCGTCGCCGGCAAGCACTCGTGGTTGAAGCTCGTCGACTGGACGAAGATCGGCCTGCACGCGCTGCTCGCCGACGCGCGTGAGCACGGCAACAAGCTCGGCTTCCGTCCGCCAGCGCGCGGCGACAAGATCGCGCTCGGCTTCGACGGGTCGCTCAACTCCGACGCCACCGTGCTCATCGCGTGTCGAATCGACGACGGCTACGTCTTCCCGATCGGCATCTGGGAGGCACCGGACTCGAAGGAAGCGAAGCGCTGGCAGGTCGACCACCAAGAGGTCGAAGCCGTGCTCGACGCGACCTTCAAGAAGTTCAAGGTTGTCGCGTTCCTCGCTGACCCGCCCCACTGGCGCGACTACGTCGACCGGTGGGAGACGAAGTACGGCCCCGACCTGCTCGTGCGCGCCTCCGAGGCGAAGCCGATCACGTTCGAGACGAACCAGCACACCGTCATGGCGAAGGTCGTCGAGCGCACGGAGACCGCGATCAAGTCCGGCGAGCTCCGCCACGGCAACCACAAGGTGCTCACCCGGCACGTCCTCAACGCGAGCCGGTGGAAGCGCTCGTCCGGCGACGTCATCGGCAAGGACCGCAAGGGGTCGACGAAGAAGATGGATGCCGCCGTCGGCATGTGTCTCGCGGTCGAAGGCCGCGCACGGTACAAGAAGCAGTTCAAGAAGCGGACGGGCACGGCTCGCCGAGTCCGGTAACCCCGGGGAAACGAGGTGGATAGTGCTCACCGAAGCGAACATCCCGGACACCGACGACTGGTGGCTCATGCGCCTGGCGAATCGCCTCGGCAACGGCCTCCCTCGGATGGAGAAGCTGCGCTCATACCGCGACGGCGACGCCCTCCTCCCGGCGGACACCTGGGACGCCGCGACGAGCGAGCAGTACCTCCGCTTCATGCGGCGATCGCGGCTCCACGTCGCTGAGACGCTGCGGGACGCGCGCACCGACCGTCAGGAGGTGATCGCGTTCCGCACGTCCGCCGCCGGCGACGAGAACGGCGACCTGATCGCGCAGGCCATCTGGGATCGCTCGCGCATGGCGATGCAGTCCGTCCCGCTCTTCAACGACCTCGGCGACTTCGGCCGCGCGTACATCATCACCACCCCCGACCCGCGAGGGAAGGCGCTGTGGCAGATCGAGAACGAGTGGACGACGATCAGCGAGCAGGACACGCGATTCCCGTGGGTCACCCGAGCGGCCATCACGGTCGGCTACAACGCCATCCTCCGCACAGAAGAGGTAACGCTCTTCCGCCCGGGCTACTACCGCGTCGCGTACCGGTCGACGAACGTCCCCACCCTGCCGGCCGACGGCACGACGTGGACGGTCACCTCCGACTGGACGTGGGTGTCCGACCCGATCCGCACCGGGTCGATCGACGAGAGCATCGTCACGCAGCTCGCCACCCCCGACGGTGCCGGCATCTACGAGAAGCACCTCGACACCCTCGACCGCATCAACGAGATCACCCTCAACGCACTCACCCTGATCGTCATGCAGTCCTTCCGCCAGCGCGCGGTGATGGCCGACCTCGACGAGGTCTACCCGGAAGACCACCCCAAGGCGGGGCAGGAGATCGACTACGACGACGTGTTCCGCACCGGCCCCGCGGCCCTGTGGACGCTCCCGGCGTCCGCGAAGATGTGGGAATCCGCCGCGACCGACGTGCGCCCGATCTACGAGGCACGCAAGGACGAGCTGAAAGACCTCTGCACCATCACCCGCACGCCGATGAGCCTGTTCGACTCGTCGAACGCGAACCAGTCGGCGCTCGGGTCGCAGATCAGCCATCAGCCGCTCGTCAACGCCGTCAACCGCATGAACCGCGTCGCGGGCGTCTCGCTCGCGCAGGCGATGTCGCAGTCCCTCCGCATCGAGGGCCAGGAGACGCGCTCCGAGTTCACGCAGATCGCGGTCGAGTGGGCGAAGGTCAACCCCGCCACCCTCGCTGAGAAGGCCGAAGCCGCTCCGAAGTTCAAGGGCGGCGGTGCCACCCAGGCGTACATCGACGCCGAGGTGTTCGAGATGACGCCCCAGCAGCGACGGCAGGCAGAGACCGACCGCGCCGACGAGGCGTTCAACGCGGCCCTCGCGCTCGCGCCGGCTTCCCGGCAGGTGGTGAACACGACAGGAGCGAACGATGGCGAATGAGGATCTCAAGTACGAGCACCTCGTCACCACGTACGCCGCCCAGCAGGAAACCCTCGTCGAAGCGCTCCTGAGGGCGCTCCTGCAGATATGGCTCCCGTTCCTGTGGTGGGGTCGACCGGACATGGTGAACGCCGCGGCCGCGGCATCCGCCGTCCACGTCGACTCCGCCACTCGACGGGCCCGCCGCAACGCGCGCGCCTTCATCCTCCGCCAGCTCGAACTCGTCGATGCTCTCCCCGACGACCTCCCGCCCATCGAGGACATGTACGAGCGCGGCGGCACGTCGATCGTCGAGGTCTACAAGCGGCCCGCGCGCCAGCTCGAGCACCGCATCCGCGAACGCTTCCGCAACCCGGACACGGACACGGTCGACTGGCCTGACCGCGTTCCGGACGAGGTCTGGAAGACGTTCGAGGATCGCCTCACGTCGATCGTCAACGACGACATCGCCGCGGTCGCCCGCGACGAAGCACAGAAGGTCATGGCCGCGTCGCCGAAGGTCATCGGCTACCGCCGCGTGATCCACCCGGAGTTCTCAAAGACGGGCACCTGCGGCCTCTGCATCGTCGCCGCCTCGCGCTTCTACTCGAAGTCCGAGCTCATGCCCCTCCACGACCTCTGCAAGTGCACGATTTCGCCGCTCACGAAGGATCGCGACCTCGGCCTCCGGCTGAACGACGCCGACCTCGCGCGCATCTACGAGGCCGCCGGCTCCAACTACGCCGACGACCTCAAGCGGATCACCGTGCAGGTGCGCGAGCACGGCGAACTCGGCCCGATCCTCACCCGCAAGGGCGACGCGTTCCGCAGTCTCGCCAAGGTCAACCGCGACTCGAAGCGGAAGGAGTTCACCCCGTACGAGCGCATGACCGCCGACTCCCAGCGGCACATGTGGGAGTCGCAGCTCGCGACATCCGAGAGCGGCCTCCGCATCCTCCTCGAGGCGCGGGACAACGGCACCAACCTCGTCGACATCACGGGCAGGGGCGAGACCCCGATCCCAGTGAAGGACATCGACAAGGCGATCGCCTGGTATCGCTCGCTGATCGCCCGCGCCGAGTCCAACCTCGGCTGACCAGACCCCCCACCCCGATCCGGGGCGGGTTCCACCTTCCGATCCGGAGGACTCATCACCATGCTCACCCACCAGCCCATCCGTGTTCTCGGCCCGCAGTTCGCTCCGGCCTGGCACCGCCCGTGGTTCCGCTACTTCGCACCGGTCGACGGCGGCGAAGGCGCGAACAACGACGGGAAGAAGGACGGCGACGTCGACCTCGGGTTCCCCAAGGAGACGCCGGTCGAACAGATGACGCCCGAACAGCAGGCCGCGTACTGGAAGAACCAGTCCAAGGTGCAGCAGACGGCGCGCGAGACCGCAGAGCGCGGGAAGAAGGCCTACGAGGTCTTCGGCACCCCCGAAGAGCTCCAGGCGGCGCGCGACGCCACCGAACGGGCTCGGCTCGACGCGCTCGGCGACAACGAGCGCGCGATCGAGGAAGCGAAGGCCGCTGGCCGTGCTGAGGGCGTTGCCCAGAGCGCGACGAAGCACCTCGTGTCCGGAGTGACGGGCATGCTGCTCGCCCTCACCAAGAACGCGGCCGAGTCCTTCGAGGATGCGACCGCCCGAGTGAACGCAGCGATCGGCTTCGCCGACCTCACGAAGTTCCTCGGTGACGACGGAGAACTGGACGCCGCAAAGGTCCAGACGTTCGCGCAGTCCATCGGTTCGGTGGACAGCGACGGCACCCAGTCGGAAGCGGCATGGGGACAGCGATTCCACAGCGACCACGCGGATCGCGTCCCCCCTGCACCTGGTGCGACCGGTTCGGTCGCGTCGATCGAGCAGGCCGCCTACGACGCCATGAAGCCCAAGACCACCGCCTAAGGAGGCACTGATGTCTGATTTCCAGATCAAGTCTCGTGCGACCGGCGCGAAGCAGGACACCCGCTGGCGCACGTCGTCGCACGGTGAAGACGCTGCGCGACCCGGACAGCTCGACGTGTCCGCGTTCACCTCGGGAACGCACTACAACATCCCCGGCCAGGACAAGAACGTGATCCCCTCGGGGGTCGCGGTCGCGAAGCTCGCCAACGGCCTCTACGGCCCGTACAGCGCGACCGCCGGAGCCGACGACAGCGACCCGCGTCGCACGCTCGCCGGCTACATCAACGACAACGAGGGCGTGTCCCTCGGTGACGACCCCGCAACGGCCAAGCCGACGTTCGCCCGCCTCGTGCACGGCATCGTCAAGCCGTCGCTGCTCCCCATCGCCTCCCAGCGGGCGACCGTCCAGACGGCGAAGACGACCGTCTCGATCACCTACGTGGAGGACTGACGCATGGCGTTCACCAAGAAGCACCGTACCCCTGCGCAGCTCACCGGGTTCGCCCGCGCTGCGTTCCGCCTCCACGTCGAGTCCTTCGAGACGGCCGCCATGCTGCCTCTCGAGGCGTCCCCGACCCTCACCTACTCGGTCAACATCGGCCAGTCGGTGCTGCCGGCCGCGGCTTCGTTCCGCAGCTGGGGCACCGAGTCCGAGGTCGGCACGCTCGAGGGCGGCCAGACCGCCGACGGCAAGCTGCCTCCGATCTCCATCCGGACGCCCGTCGATGAGCACCAGCAGCTCGTGCTGATGAACATGGACGATGCGATCGGTGAGGCATTCGAGAAGCGAGCGCTCCGCAACGCGCAGGCTGTCGGGTCGCGCTTCGTGCTCGGCCAGGTCGAGGCTCTCGTCACCGGCAAGGTGACGATCCAGGAGCGCGGTCTGAGTGTCGTCATCGACTTCGGTCGCAAGGCGGCCCAGACCGGCGAGGCGCCCACGCTGTGGAACGCAGCGGGAGCCGACCCGATCTCCGACCTCGACGGCATGCGTGCCGTCATGGGCAAGGGCATCACCTCGATCGTCATGCCGCGAGCGATCCTCTCGCTCCTGCAGACCAACGAGGAGATCATCAAGGGCGTCGTCCAGCGCGGCGACAACCTGCCCACCCGCGTCAGCGAGACGGACGTCCGCTCGCTCCTCCGCGAGTGGGGCTACGGCGAGATCCGCGTCAACGAGCAGACCATCGTGAACCGCGCCGGCGTCGAGCAGCCGCTCTTCCCGACCGACCGCATCTCCATGCTGTCGGGCTCGCAGTTCGGCTCGACGCTCACCGGCATCACCGCGGAGTCGCTGAACCAGGACAACGGCATCAACCGCAAGGAAGCCGCCGGCCTGTTCTCCGGAGCGACCCACACGCACGACCCCGAGGGGTTCAACGTGCTCGTCTCCGCGATCGGTCTGCCTGTCCTGCAGGCACCCGACAACACCGCGTCCCTCAAGGTCGCGTAGCCGCAACCGGTCAAGGTGGGGCGGCCCTTCGGGGTCGCCCCACTCCCGAACAGGAGAAGAGCCTGCCATGAGCAACAAGAAGCGAATCCTCACCGGCCACGTCGCCCGCATCGTCGGCGGCGTGCTCGTCACCGCCGGCCCTGGCGATGCCGCGCCGGACTGGGTGACCAACCCCAACATCATCGCCGACGAGGCGGAGTCGAGCGCCCCCGCGCCTGCGGCCCAGACGCCGCCCACCAAGACGGCGCCGAAGGCCGCGAAGCCCGACGAGGAGAAGGACGACCTTTCCGACCTCGGCATCGAAGACCTCCGCGCGCTCGCCGTCGAGGCGGGAGTCGCCAAGAGCGGCAAGAAGACGGAGATCGCCGCCCGCATCCGTGCGAAGCGCGCCGAGGCGAAGCCCGCCGGCGACGCCGAGGAGTCCAACGACGGTGACACCGGCGACCGCGACGCTCTCGTCGCGAAGGCCACGGCGCTCGGCATCGAAGACGCCGGTGACCTCACCGACGACGAGCTCAGCGCCGCGATCGAGTCCGAGGAGGAGTGATCCGATGACGACGCTCCCCGAAGTCTCGCCCGACGAGATTCCCAAGCACTCGACGGTGGACGTCTCCGACCTCACCAACGACTACCTTGAGGGCAAGCTCGGCGAGGTCGTCGACTCGATCAAGAGTCGATGGGGGAGCGTCGTCGCCTCCCGGCTGGAATCCGGCATCCTCACCACTCGCCTCTACAACGCCGTCGTCGTGCGCGTCGCCGCGCGTGTCTTCGGCAACGAAGAGGGGTACAAGGAGGAGCACGAGGGCCAGTACGGCTTCCAGCGCGAGTCCCTCGCGGCATCCGGCTACATCTGGTTCAGCGACATCGACGAGCGCGACCTCACAGGCCGCGTCGCCCCGAAGCGCGGCGGCCGCGCCGGCACTGCGTTGCTCAGCCGGCAGAAGGGCTGGCCCTGATGTCCCTCCTCGGTCGACGAGCACCGCACACCGTCCAAGTCCAGAAGCGCACGATGGTTCGCGACGCGCGCGGCAACCGAGAGTACGTCCCCGACGGCACCCCGGTCACCGTGCGTTGCATGGTCGAACCGGTGCGCGACTGGTCGTCATCCGAAGAGGTCGAGACTCTCGGCCTACAGGTCGTCGACCTCGCCATCGTCCGATCGCGTGAATGGCCGGGCGACATTAACTCCTACGTCCTCTTCAACGGCGCGGAGTACGAGACGGTCGGCGCGCCCCAGAGCCACTCCGTCTCGAGACGCACGGGGCACCACCGAGTCACGATCAAGTGGCTCCGCGACCTGTAGGAGGCCCGCATGTCCTACGTCGACCCCCGCGCAGGCTCGATGGCGGCACAGATAGCCGGCCAGAGCGGCGAGATGGACGTCGTCGCGAACCGCGGCCTCAGCGCCGTGCGATCGATCGCCGCGGCGCACCGCCTCACCGGCGAGTACATCAGCAAGACGTACGTCGTCACAGTGCCTTCGCTCGAGCCGTCGAAGGTCGGCCCGATTGACGACCGCCTCATCGTCGCCGACGACAAGGCCGCGGTGTCGATCGAATACGGCCACCTGGTGCGCTTCAAGAACTCGCGTCGAGTGAAGTTCGTGCCCGGCCAGCACATCATGGGCCAAGCAGTGCGGGCGGTGGGCTGATGGGACTGCTCCTCGACAACGACCTCCTGTTCCAGACGCTCATGCGCGAGATGGCACCGCCGCACGTCGGCGTCGCCGCCGACCTCGACGTCGGCACGTTCGCCGAGCTCCCGTTCGTCACGCACTTCTCGCTCGCGTCGCAGGACGGCAACGGGCGCGGCCTGTGGACGGTGACGCTCACGCTCAGCATCTTCGACGACCCGCACACCGCATTCGCCCTCGCGGACACGCTCTACACCGGCGTGCACGCGTGGGACGAACTCCCCATGGCCGGCGTCGTCCCCGACGTCGGTGGCGTTGAGGCCATCCTCAACGAGATTTCTGCATTCTCCCGGGTCGGCGGAGAAGCGCAGATGGAAGCCAAGTCCGCGATCCAGCTCACCGGGTCGTGGCAACTCGCCGTCCGAAAGTTCTAGTCCTTCTGCGCCCCTCGGGGCGGGTCTGCAACCCAACACCCCAGGAGGAACCGTGTCTGTCGACGCAACCAAACTCGTTATCCCCGGGCACGGAACTGCTTTCCACGCCCCCGTCAACACCGCCCCGCCGGAGAACCCGCTCACGGCGTTCAACCTGCAGGCCGATGGCCCGTCGCCGTGGAAGAACCTCGGCCACACGTCGAAGCAGAACACCATCGCCTTCACGAAGGAGGGCGGTGAGAAGGAGTCGATCGACACCTTCCTCGCCGATGCCGTCCGCACGACCACGAGCTCCGTCACCTGGGGGCTCACGGTCGCCGCGCTGCAGTTCGACCACAACACCCTCGACCTCGCCTTCAACGGTGAGTTCGACCCCGCCACCGGCGGGTACACGGTCGCAACCTCGGCTCCACTCTCGGCGGCGCTGTTCCTGTACTTCCAGGACACGACCGGCTCCGTCGGTTTCTGGATTCCGAACACCGAGATCTCCCTCGGCGACGCTCCGTCGGTCGACACGGCGCAGTTCCTCGAGCTGCCGCTCTCCGTGTCGATCCTGTCGGCATCCAACGACGCGATCCCCGCGGTCAGCGGCCGCGCCGGCATCTTCCAGATCTTCAAGACCGGGCTCACGGCAACGCCGTAGTCCTCAAGCCGTCCCCCTGGGTGCAGTGCCGCAGACCCGCCCAGGGGGACTTTTCCCTCACCGGTCTGCATCGCATGAAAGAGGTCTGCCATGACTACCACTCCCTCCAAGCCGCAGGATCGCAAGGCGCCGGCCCGTTCGAAGGCGCCGAAGCCCTCCGATGTGGTCGACGCCGAGCAGGAGGCCGCCGCGCTGCGCGAGGAGCTGCTCGGCGACATGCCCCCGCTCCGCGCCCCGAACCGCTTCCGCCTCGGGCACCGCAACGACTTCGAGAACCTCACGCTCGACGCGGCGAAGTCCGGTGCCTTCGATGGCAACGGTGACGGCGACGGGATGCTCGAGTTCGACACGTCGAAGCCCGAGGACATCGAGCGCTTCCAGAAGTTCAAGGCCTTCGTCGTCTCGATCGACGCATGGGCGGAGTCCATCGCCGACGACAAAGACGCCTACGCCGAGTGGGCCGTCGGGAAGACGGAAGAGCACTTCATGGCGCTCTTCATCTACTACCGGGACGAACTGGGAAAATCGCGCAGCTCCGCGAGCTGATCGACGAACTCGACACCCAAGGAGCGCTGCGCGCAGACCTCGCCCAGTTCTATAGCGGGCTGAACATCGACGACGTGTGGGCGGGTAAAGTCCCCGCCCACCACGTCATCATCCTGACCGAGCACCTCGTGCTCAATCCCCACTCGCGTGTCTACGCGATCAGGGGCGGCTCGCCAGAGCTTCAAGGGTGGGACGCCGCGACTGTCGTCGCCGTCCGCACCCACAATCTCCTCGCTTCGCTCCTCCAAGGGCTCGCCGGGCAGAAAGACCCCGGCATGTTCATCGACTGGCCGGGGCGCGAGACACACGAGACGACCCTGCAGCCGAAGACCATCGCGGAGCTTCTGGCGGGGGCGCTCGACAACTTCATGACTGAGTAGGGGTGGCGCGAATGGCTGGAATCAACCCGGGGCGCAACGCGGGCCGCCTGTCCATTCGCGTCATCCCGAACACCAACGAGTTCCGGCGCGACCTCAAGCGCCGTCTCGACATGATCGAGAAGACGACGTCGATGACGGTCCGCGTCACCCGAGCGAAGCTCGACAGTAACCGGATCAAGGAGGACATCCGCCGCCAGCTCGGAAGCATCCGCGACCTCGAGGGCGCTGTCCGGTTCAAGGCGAAGGCCGACGTCGAAGGCCTCAAAGACGTCGTCGCGCCCGTGCGCCTCACGATGGATCGGATCACGATCGACCGGCTCCGGAAGGACATCGACCGCACGCTCCGCGACATCGAAGTCAAGATGACGCCCACGGTCGAAGACCGTGCCGTGCGCCAGCAGCTCGACGCGCTGAGCCGCGAGTTCCACGAGGTGTCCGGCCGGCTCGCGCACGACATCCTGTCGCCGGAGGACGCCGAGAAGCTCCGCCACCGGCTGAACGACATCAAGGACCACATCGACCACGTCGCGCGCGATCGCGAGACGCGGATCGACGCCAACCCGTTCACGGCGTGGGCATCCGCGCGCCTCGCGTGGCTCACCCGCCCGCGCACGGTCGAGATCATCGCGAACGTCTCCAAGACGTCGGTCGTCGCGGCCCTCACGACCCTGTCGGCGCTCTCCGGCGCGCGGCTGTCGTGGAAGTGGATCGACGACCTCGCGACGTCGATGAAGAACCTCGACAAGTCCCTGCCAGCGCTCGTCGGCTGGACCACCGGCATCACCTCGCTCGTCGGCGCGATCTTCTCCGCCACCAGTGGGCTCGTCGGCATCGGCCAGGGACTCTTCTCGATTCTCCCGGCCTTCCTCGTACTCCCGGGCCTCATCCTCAACGGCGTCGGCTCGGTCACCGCGCTCATCGTCGCCCTCCGCAACTCGAAGACCGAACTCGGCGAACTCTCCGACGACATGTCCGAGCTGGGCGGCATCATCAACGACGCGTTCTGGGGCCAGGCTCGTCAGCCCATCCTCGACCTCGTCAACGGCCTCATGCCGCAGCTCCGCACTTCGTTCGCCGAGCTCTCGACCGGCATCGGCCAGTTCACGGGAGAACTCGCGAAGGCGTTCGGTGACGAACTCGGCAACGGCGGCCTCGAGTCGATTTTCAGCGGCATCGCCGAGGGATGGCGCATCCTCTCCACCGGCGCGCCCGCGTTCGCCGGCGCGATGACCTCGCTGTCGCAGGTCGCCGCGAAGTACACGCCTCGCCTCGCCCAGTGGTTCGTCCGTCAGGCGAACACGTTCGACAACTGGCTCGAAGCAGTCTCCACCGATGGACGTCTCGACGGCTGGATGGAGAACGCGATCAAGTCGATGTACGACCTCTGGGACGCGACTACCGGCATCGCCGGCGTGTTCGAGGGACTGTGGCGCGCCGCGGACTCCGCAGGCTCGAAGGGTCTCGCGGGCTTCGCCGACATGATGCAGGAGTGGGATCGCGTCGTCAACGGCGCGGACTTCCAGCGTGGCCTCACGGCGATCTTCCGCGGCTCGAGCGTCGCGATGGGCGCGTTCGGAGACGCCGTGCGTGCCATCGGCCGCATGATCCTCGGACTCGACACCTCGATCGAGAAGTTCATCGGCTCGGCGGGCAAGTTCTTCGGTGGCCTCATCGAGGGTGCCGCAAACGCGCTCAACCAGCCGTCCGTCGACAAGGGGCTGCTCGACCTGTCCGACGGGCTCGTCCGAGCGCTCGAGGGCGTGCTCCCTCACCTCCCCGCGATCGCGAACACCTTCGGCGGCTTCCTCGGCCTGCTTGGCGACCTCGCGGGCACGCTCCTGCCCACCGCGGCCGGCGTGCTCGCAGAGCTCATGCCGACGATCGACAGCCTCATCTCCTCGATCCGCGACTCCGGCGTGCTCGAGAAGCTCGGCGACGCCGTCATGGACATCGCCGAGCAGCTCGGACCGTCCCTCGCGGACTTCGCGGATGCCGTCGGCCCCGTGCTCATCGACGCGTTCATCGGACTCGCTGACGCACTCGTCGACATCGCTCCCGTGCTCACTGCCCTGATCGACACGATCGGCGAGTGGATCGCGGCCCTCGGCGAGTGGTCGGACAAGAACGGTGAGTTCTTCGATGGCGTGCGCGAGTTCATGGGCTGGGACAAGAACTCTTCGGAAGCGCTCAAGGATCTCGGCAAGCTCGGCAAGTTCATGCCCGAAGACGACGGCGACCCATTCACGGTGCCCGTCAAGTTCGACTTCGAGCGGTACTGGAACGACAACCGCCTCACCTCGTCCGAGAAGGCTCGCGAGATCGCGAACGTCTTCATGGAGGAGTACGAGAGCGTGCTCGCGACCGAGGGGCAGGATGCCGCGGACAAGCTCGTCGAGGGCTTCCGGAACATCGAGGGTCTCCCGCCCGAGGTGATCTCGAAGATCAACGAGCAGCTCCGGATGGGGTTCGCGCTTCCCGACCTCACCACCGTCGAGCAGCAGTACCTCGACGAGGTCGTCTCGAAGGTCAAGGACGCGTTCAAGACCGGCGGCGCCGACGGTGCGGCCGCGATGTGGGAGCAGGTCACCACCCCGAACGCGTTCAACCAGTCGGGGAACACCGAGAACATGCGGAAGTGGGCGGAGGACATCCTCCGCGACGCCGACATCAAGATTCCCAACCCGACCTTCGACCCGGACTCCGCCGAGGTGGTGTCCGCCGAAGCGACGCGCATCGCCGACCGCATCCGGAAGGCGCTGGAGGACGGGAGCAAGGACAAGGCGTGGGCGGACGACTTCTTCGCGGTCGACCTCCCGACCCGCCAGAAGATCATGGACGAGCTCGGCGGTCTCGCCGATGAAGCCAGGGAAGCGCTCGACATCAGCGACCGGCGCAACGGCGGTGGCGGTGGCTTCTCACGTCAGCTCGCTCAGGGCATCGACCTCGGACTAGGCGACCTCGACATGTCGATGCGCTCGATGAAGGGCACCGTTGAGCGAGGCATGGCGGGCTCCGAGACGTGGCTCATTCCGAGCGGGACCGCGATCATGGGCGGCCTGAAAGCAGGGATCGACGGGTACACCCCGACGATCACCGCGCAGATGGCAGGCATGGGCGGGGTTCTGTCCGGCGCGATGGCATCGGCCGGTTCCTGGCTCATCCCCACGGGCGCGGCCACCATGGACGGCATGCGCGTCGGCGCAGACTCCGCACGCGGCGGCGTCGTCGGTGCCTTCACTGGACTGCAGGGCGCGATCGGCGGTGTACTCGCCGGCGCAGGCGGCTGGTTCTACGGGGTCGGCGCCTCGCTCATGCACGGCATCGCCCGAGGAATCGCTGACAACAGCGGCGGCGTGTCCCGCGCCGCGGCCGCGGCGGTCAACCGGGCCGTCAGCGCCGCGCGCGCCGCCGGCGACATCCACTCGCCGTCGCGCCGCACCAACCGCGAGATCGGTCTGCCGCTCGTTCAGGGCATCGCCGTCGGTATCGAGTCGGGAGCCGCAGGCGTCCGTAGGTCCATGGAAAGCGCCATCGACTTCTCCGGCGTTACCGGCACCGGCCCGTCGATGAACGCCGACGGCGCGAGCGGGTCGACCCGCAACGGTGTCAACCTCCACATCCACAACCCCGTCGTGCGCGACCTCAAGTCCGAGGCGTGGGAGGCGGCGCAGCTCGTAGGGGCGGTGAACGTATGATCCGCGTCAACGGGATTCCACTGGACAACCCCGAGCTTGGCTGGGTCTTCCGGCCCCGGTCTGTGCCCTACGCGGCACTCGAGGCATCCAGCGACGAACTCAGGGTGGCGGGACGAGACGGCTTCGTCTCCACGCCCGTCACCCTGAGCGCGCCGGTGATACCGCTCGTCATCAACACCCCGCCGTCCGGCTGGGAAGCGCTCCTCGCGCTCTTCTCCTCCCGTTCGCTCGTGCTCACGCGCGACGACGAGCCGGAGGTGCAGGTGAGCGCGCGGTTGAAGGGAGCGAGCCCCGACCGCATCTTCGCGCGGAACGAGTGGATCGACGCGACCTTCCTCGTCGAACTGACGGAGGTCTACTGGCGCAGCAAGACCGTCGAGAACTTCGTCACCCAGCTCACCGCGGCGTCGGTGACGCTCGAGGCGTTCCCTGGAATCTCCGGCTCCGTCGGTGACGCTCTCGTGCGCGTCCAGGGGCCGGCGACAGGTGTCCGGGTGACGGACCCATCCGGCGCCTGGCTCGCGTTGCCCGACACCACCGCCGGGCAGTGGATGCGATTCGACTCGCGAACGGGGCGGTGCTTCCGCACCGCTTCCGACGTGTGGGCGAATGGCACCGAAGTGTCCGGGCTCGTCGATTTCGGAGGCCCACGAGGAAACTTCGAGATCACGCCTGTGCTCAGCGCCGGCGATCCATCGGCACGGACAGCGCGGCTCACTGTCACCTCGGCGACCCGCGCCGGCACACAAATCGCCGTGCGCGGCCGATCGGCTCGCACCATCTAGGCCAGGGGGCTTCATGTTCGACATCCGAGTGCGCCAGTACACCCCGGAGGGCGTGAAGAGCCGAGTGGTGCCGACGATCGACATCGACATGACCGATGCGGAGTCGGCTACGGCGACGATGACGTTCACGACTTCGTCGCTCGTCGCCGACCGCCTTGAGGCTCCCTTCGTCGTCGGCGTCGAGTTCACGCAGGGTGTTTCGTGGGGTCGTCCCCGCAACGACCTGTTCATCGTGCTCGAGGACGCGGAGAACGCCGCGGATCAGACCGACGTCATGCAGTTCACCGCTCAGTCGTACATCGGGTGGCTCCTCTCGCAGGCGATCCTCTGGTGGACGAGCGCGTCGAAGGACAACCGCACGCGGGCGTTCGACCTGACGCCGGGCCAGATGGTGCGCACGCTGCTCGCCGAAGCACAGGGCACAACTTCGGGCGTCGATCGCGGCTGGGCACCCACGCTGCTCCACGACTTCACGAACACGCAGGACTCGCTCGGGCAGGCATGGCAGGCCGCCGACCGGATCAAGATGACGCTCGACCTCTGGCGGCCCTATTCATCCTTCATCCAGATGTGGGTCGAGCAGGGACACTTTGAGTGGTGGGCGGAGGGAATGCGGCTTCGGATCGCGCGCGTCGGCTCCGGCACGAACCGCTCCGATTACCTTGTGCTCGGCGGCCCGGCGTTCTCGTCGGCGCCAGCCAAGACCGACTTCAAGGGCACGTTCTCCACCATCGTGCTCATCCCGGACAAGACGAACGCGACGCACGCGTTCAACCCCGGCGCGGACAAGCGCTTCGGCTCGCTCGAGACGTCGATGTCCCTCTCGGGCGTCGACAACCGTGCGACAGCGGTGCGACAGGCTCAGCCCGTGATGTCCGAGAACCGCGCCAAGAAGCTCGAGCTCTCCTACGACTGGGCACCAGACGCAGGCGGCCCGATCCCGTGGCGAGACTTCACGATCGGCGACACCGTCATGGTGCGAAGGAAGTCCGGAAAGCAGCCGCTCCGCGTCGTCGGTATCCAGGCTTCGAAGCGAGGCGGCGCAGTCACAGTGCGGGCCATCGTCGGGTCGAAGCTCGTCGGCCTGCAAGCCAAGATGGCGAAGCGCATTGGCGCGATCGCACAGGGGACCATCATCGGGGGTTCCGGAGCCTCGTTCCCTTCCTCTCCCGGCCCTGCTCCGCTGCAGCCCGCGACCCCCAACGCGCTTCGCATCGCGTCGAACGTAGGCACTTGGGGCGATGACGGCAAGGCGATCTCTGCCGTGCAGGTCGCGTGGGATGAGGTCAACACCGACATCGACGGCAACCCGCTCGACGTCGACTACTACCAGGTGTGGTCGCGGCGTGGGAACGAGGCGGCGGTCTTCGACAACGCGTCCACGAAAGGCCTCAGCGTCACCATCGACTCCTGGACACCCGGAGAGCCGCGGTACGTCAGTGTTCGCGTGCGCTCTGTTGCCGGAAGGTGGTCTGACCTCTCACCAGAGATCGCCGTAGTTCCTGCCGTCCCTGGATCGGTCGTCCCGCGCCCCGTCGCGGGCGTCGAGGTGGTTTCGAACATCGGCGTTTTCCAGGCGGACGGCACCGCGCTCGCGAACGTCACCATCGGGTGGGAGCCGGTGGAGTTCTCGGTCGACGACCAACTCGTCACAATCGCCGAGTACGAGGTCCACGTCGGACTGACCGCGTTCCGCGCCGTCGGCACGTCCGCATCCTTCTCGCTCCCGACCGCCGAGACCGCTGCCGTGACAGTGCGTGCACGCTCGAGTCTGGGCTTCTGGGGTGACCCCTCCGAGCCGCTCGACGTGACCGGTGCTGCGCCGACCGCTACCGTCGCCGCTCCGACCCCACCGGTGCTCCTCACCGGCCTCGGACAGGTGGCGGCGCGCTGGGACGGCGCTCTCATCACCGGCCCACTGCCGGCGGGGTTCGGTTTCGTCTATATGGAAACCGCCGCCGACGAAGACGGGCCGTGGGCACCGATCGGGACGCCACTCAGCGGCGCGGGCGGCGCCAACATCAAGGGCGTGGTCGGCGACACCGTCTGGGTGCGCCTGCGCAGCAGCGACACCCTCGGCCGCTCAGGCGGCACATCCACGCCCGCCTCGATCCTCGTTGAAGGTGTCACCGGGCCGGACATCGAAGCGAACGCGATCACCGCGAATCACATCGAGGCCGGTTCGATCGGTGTCAACCACGTCACGCCATCGTTCGGCAACGACCTGAACCTCTCGGCCAACGAGAGCGTCACGATCGTCGTGGGCAGGCAGGATGCGCAGGCCGCGCAGATCGCTGACCTCGGCGAGGGGGTCGACGCCGCGCAGAGCACCGCGGCGGCCGCAGCGAACGCCGCCGGCGACGCGCAGGCCACTGCGGACGGCGCCGCCGAGACCGCAGCGGATGCCGCCGCGACAGCCTCCGACGTCGGGCAACGGCTCGACCAGCACCAGACCTACTACCGGTTCGGTGTCGACGGCCTCGCCATCGGAGACCCCGGCTCCACCTCCGAACTGAGGTTGAAGCCCGAGCGGATCGAGATGACGCAGAACAGCGTCGTCGTCTCGTACTGGGAGGGCGGGGTCTTCGTCGCCGACGAGGCGCGCCTGAACTCGGCGCAGATCGGCAACCACCAGTTCATGGCCTACGGACCGGGCCGGACGATCGTCCGCCCGCTCTGAGCCGCCACGGGCGGGTCGCATTCTCGCGGCCCGCCCGCAGTCTTCCGCCCCGCCTCGAGCGGGGCACTTTGCGTTCGGGGGTACACCGGTGACCGATCAGATCTCCGTCTTCAAGTCGACGCCGAACACGAGCTTTTTCGTCGAGGGTGACCTCATCTCCCAGAACGTAGCCGGGAACTACTCCGTCGTTCGCTGCTACATCAAGGCGATCAACGGCCCCGGTTCATCCAGCGGCTCTCAGTACAACGGGTTCGGCTACCACGACGGCCACATCGACGGGATCACGCGGTTCGCCCACTGGGAGGGCAACCCGTTCCTTCCGTCCGGTGTCCCCAACGGTGCGTTGCGTTGGCGACACGGCCCGTACGACGTACGAATCGACCACAACGCTGACGGGTCACACCCGCCGATCCGATTCGCGCAGGTCATCAGCTACGGAAACGTCCAGGACACCTCGTACTCGGGATACATGAACCTCCCGACGATCGCACGGGCATCCACCGCGACCTTCAACGGTGGGGCTTCGTTCGAGGCGGGCTCTGCGGTCGGCATCAACACCAACCGCGCTTCCGGCAGCTTCACTCACGACATCACCTGGTCTTTCGGAACGCTCACCGGCACCGTCGCGAACGGGGTCGGCGCGGGAACGTCGTGGACGCCGCCTCTCTCGTTGCTCAATCAGATCTCGACCGCCACATCCGGCACGGGAGCGATCCGGGTCATCACCAAGAGCGGCTCCACCGTCGTCGGCACGACGACCACCGCTTTCACCCTCCGTGCTCCCGCATCCGTAGTTCCTACCGTCACCGGGATCAGCGTCGTCGACAACAACCCTGACGTCGCGTCGATCGTCGAGGCATTCGTTCAGGGGCTATCGCGCGCCAAGTTCACCGTCGCCGGCGCGGGCGTCTACGGCTCCACGATCAAGTCGAGCCAGGTCACATACCAGGGAACCGCCATCCCGGCGGGTTCCGACGTCCTCACGACGGTCGCCGGTGCCGTCCCCGTCACAGGACGCGTAACCGACTCGCGCGGTCGCACAGGAAGCGCGCCCGGCACCCTCAACGTCCTGCCGTACGCCCCGCCCGCCGCGACCGCCTACCAGGTGCGTCGGTGCGACGCGATCGGCTCTGTCGTCGACGACGGCACTCACCTTCGCGTCGACCTCACCGCCGCCGTCTCGAGCCTCGTCAACGGGACCGAGCGCAACGCTCTCACCATCAGGGCGTTCACCAAGCCACGCGGAACAACGGCATGGACAGCACGTAACGTCATCACGCCCGAGGGACTCACCTACAACTCGTGGTTCCTCCTGTCCGGTGGCGAAGCGTTCCTCCCGACGTCGTCGTACGACGTCCGCGTGCAGGTGCAGGACAAGTTCGGCGCGTATCTCGCCGACACTGTGGTCTCCACCGCGGCTGTCGCTCTTGACCTCAACGGTACGAAGGTCGGCGTCGGCAAGGTGCACGAGCGCGGCACGCTCGACGTCGCGGGTGACGCCTATATCGCCGGCGAAGTTCGCCACCGCGGAGACTCGCTCGTCGAACCCGTGGGCATCGTCACCGCCTACGCTGGCGCGACCGCGCCGACCGGATGGTTGCTGTGCGACGGCTCCGCGGTCTCGCGCACGATCTACGCCGCACTGTTTGCCGCGATCGGCACGGCCTACGGCATCGGCAACGGCACATCGACCTTTAACCTGCCCGACCTCCGAGGGCGAGTTCCTGTCGGACGAGACACAGGCCAGACGGAGTTCGACGTGCTCGGCGAGAGCGGCGGCGAGAAGACCAACACCCATAACCACTGGACTGCGAACGGTGGCGACCCCACCTCGCAGTTCGCCGCGCAGACGGCCGACCTGCCGCGCACGCGCATCCGACAGACCGGTCGCTCGAACTGGGCGGCGACGTCTGCGACAGGAAACGTGCGTGAGACGTCGACCTACAACGAGACGGTTTCGATCCTGCAGCCGTATCTCGTGCTCAACCACATCATCAAGGCGCTCTGAGAGGGGACCATGCCCATGTCCGCAACCACGACCCAGCACATCAACGCCCGCAACGACCCTGACCTACTCGACCGGTTCATCGCGGCCGCCGAGCAGGCGCACGTCGATGACGCCTCGCGGTGGGTGCAGGCCAACATGGGGCGACTCGTCACCATCGACGTCGCCGACGGCCAGTCCGTCGCCGACGTGCACGCCTATGCGCACGACATCCGCGAGCAGCACATCGCCGCGACTCCGCCCCGCCCGGGCGCGAACCTCGGCGCGGTGACCGACGCGCAGCTCGCCGCGGCGATCGCGGTCGTGCTCCCCGCCGCCCCGAGCGGAGCCTGAGGTGGGCGGCGCGCTGGTCAAGGTCGAACTCGGCCACGGCCGCGGCTGGGCTGCGCCGGAGCCCGCCAAGTCGATCGCGCGGATCGACCGACAGCTCGGGAGGCTCGCCGACATCAACGAAGCCGGCCGCTCTCCCGAGCAGGCGAATGAGAACCGGCGAAAGTGGCTCGCCTACTCGGCGTACCTCAACGGAGGGCCGTGGGCTCCCAAAGCACCCTTCGCGCTCGGCGCCGACGAATCCGTCCACTGTTGGGGCGGCGCAGCCGACTCCGACGACTGGTACAACGCCGCCGCCGCGGCTATCTGGCGAGACAACGGATGGAAGCAGACGGCCCGCTACTTCGACGGCAACGGCCGACCGACCGCGAAGGACGAACCGTGGCACGGCGAGTACTTCGCGCACCTCGATAACCACCGTCACGAGGTGGTCGAGCTCATCAACGACAACGGAACGTGGCGCATCGCGCCGGACAAGGAGTGGGACGAGATGGCAACCGAAGCCCAGATCCGCGCAGTCGTCGCGGACGAAGTGAACAAGGCTCTCACGGCGAGCAAGGCGATCACGGAGAAGGCGGTGAAGCAGTACTCGCGCGCCGGCGCATACAAGATCGTCGGCGTGAAGGGGCCGAAGACCTCGCCGGGCCCGCACATGTACCTCACCGGCCCCGGCGGGCGCGTCCACCTGCCCACGCAGCCCGACGTCGACCTCATGCGGCGCTACATCCAGGCGACCGCGCACGTTCTCGATGCCCCGTACAACCCGAAGAGCGCCTCGGTGAACGGCGAAGAGCTGCTCACCGAGACACAGTTCAAGACCGCGATGCTCTGGATCGCGCGGATGAAGCCGGAGCCGGAGCCGAAGGTCGAGCCGCCCAAGTGAGGGCGATGCTCAGGAGCGCGGCGCGAGCGCTCACGAGCCTCCGGCGGGTGTTCGCGCCACTGAACGCCGTCGACTGGGCGCAGCTCCACGCGAAAGCGTGGGGCGCCGCCTGGCCGGTCGCGCTGTTCGTCATCACGCCTCGCACGTTCGGCGACGCCGTCGGCTCCACGATGCTCGTCGTGCTCTGCTCGCTGATGCTCCTCGGAGCACTGACCTCGGCGTTCGGTCTGATCGTGGCGGCGCGTGCACCTGGTGCGCTCGTCGCGACTCTGCCGGCCGCGGTGCGAGGGCTGCTGATCGAGGCGCTCGGGCTGATGCTCATGGTGATCGCGCTGCTGCTCTACGCGGGTTCGCAGTTCGCGCTCACTTTCGGCCCTGATGGCGACCAGCGGGTAGCGCTCGTCTTCTTCGCCATGTTCGTGACGTCGATGGTGCTCGGTCGTATCGTCTCGGCGCTGCGCCGTCGACAGAAGGCGATCAAGAGGGCGGCAGCGTCGGGGGTTGAACTGTGACCCCAGATCAGATCAACGCCCTCGTCCAGAGCGCCGGCCCTCTGCTCACGTTCCTCGGCCTTGCCGTGACTGGCACGTTCCTCATCCTCGCCGAAAAGCAGAGGCGGAAAGCCCGCCAGGACACCACCCCGGAGTCGACCAACGAGACGACCCGGATCGGAAACGAGTTCCTGACGGGCCTGCTCAAGGAGGCTCGCGAGGAGCGTAAGGAGCTTCGCGAGACGATCCGCGACCTCGAGCGCGACGGGACGACGAAGCGCGAGCGGATCGCCGCACTGGAATCTCTCGCCGAGCGGAAAGACGACCAGATCACCGTACTCGAGCGGCGAGCGGAGCGGGCCGCCGCGAAACTGCGTGCGGGCCTCGCGCTCACGGTCTCCGACATCCTCGGCCCGACGCACGCCGAGCTGGCCGATGAACTCGGCCTCGGCGACCTCGAAGACACCCAGACCACTCACTGACCAGGAGGTCACTCATCATGGATATCGCTATCCCCGTCGCGCCGCTCGGCGTGCTCACCCTGCTCGGTTTCTTCGCGCCGTATGCGATCGCCGCGCTCAACGGCATCCTGCCCTTCGTGAAGACGCCGTGGCAGAAGAAGATCGTCTCGATCATCGTCTCGCTCGTGCTCGCCGCGGCCGTCGTCCTGTTTTACTACCAGATCACCGGCGACAAGATCACGGACTGGTGGGTGTTCGCGCTCCTCGCGATCGTCATCGTGAATGCGTCGTACGCTCTCGTCACTCGAGACACCGCGACCGCAGTCGAGCGCGCCGCCGATCCGAACGTCGTCGTCGTGCATGAGACGCGACGATCGCGTCGCGAGCGCGCCTGACCTCTGTGCACAAGACCCCCACCTGGCTTCGGCCCGGTGGGGGTCTTTCGTTGTTGGAGGATCAGCTCTCGAGAGTGACCATCCTGCTGGCGAGGGTCGTCACGTCGTCGCTGACCCAGTTCGTCTCACCCGGTTCACTCGCAATCTGCGACTCGTAGTACGTCGCGCGACCTTGCTGGTGCCGCACGAAGGAGCCAATCGTCCGCCCGTCGCGGGCCACCAGCCAGGACTCGGGGCTGTCGCGCCGCACCTGGACGGTCACGTTGCCAAGCGAAAGGTCGAACTCTTCCAGGCCGTCAAGGTGCTGCTGAATCTCGTCGTAGGTCATGCCGGAGAGCGTACCGGGTATCAGGCTCGCCGGACAGAGAGCATCTGCCACCCGTCGGGCACCATGCCGAGGAGCGTGTCCATGTCCTCCGCCTCGATCTCGCGGGTGCCGTCGCGGCGGTCGAAGCGCGCCGTCGTCTCGATGCCCTGCGCTCCCTTCAACATCCGCGCCGGCGCGGACACCAGGTCGAAGCCGGCGGGCGCGTGCTCGGTGAGCTGGACGTGCACGTCCTCGAGCGACTTGCCCGTGAGCTCTACGGTGTGGGATTCGAGAGGGCGGATGACGGCGACGAGCATCAGGCCAGCCTACGGCTCGGCGGAGGGCCGGGAGCGTCGAGAACGACGGGGTCGGTCGTGACGTAGAGCGGCATGTCGACCGCCATCCCGTGACCGAGGATCTCCGGAGTGCTCGGGGCCGGCAGCGACCGCCGGAATCGACCCACCTCGATCCACGGCTCAACGCCAGGGATCGAGCGCAATGCGGCGCAGAGCGTAGCGGTGTACTCGTCCTCGAAGTAACCGAGCCAGGTGCCGGCGGCCTCCGCGAGCACATCGGGGCGGTGCGCGGTGGCGGCGCGGAGTTCGTCGATCACGGGGCCGGGCTCACTCGTGTACCGGTTGCGAGAGCAGATTGCGTCCACCTCGACGCTGAGCTTCACGGCGGGGGATAACTCGGCCATGCGGCGAACGTACAGCCGAGGTCAGACATTTTGTTGACTGGTATTTGACTACGAACGCCCACAGCAACCATGGCCCCCGGAATCACGCGGAATACTTTGTTGATTGGAATGTCCGACCCCCAGCGCATCATGACTCCATGACGCCCTCTGACCTTCTCGCCTTCGAGGCCGCTCATCCGGCCCACACGCCCACCAAGACGAGCGCTATCCAGCACGAGCTCGGACTGCATCCCGCGAGGTACTACCAACTGCTCAACCGCGCCGCGTCGTCGGCCGCAGGCATCGCGGCTGACCCCCTCACCGCTCGCCGAGTCCGTGAACGCCCCGTGCAGGCCACGCGACGGCATGTGTGCACTTCTGTGTGTCATCCGGCGCAGGTCGCGAGGTAGACTGGCGAGAATTCAAGGGTTTGTGGAGTGTAGAGCGCGACGCACCGTTTCACTCGTAATGAAAAGGTCGTCAGTTCGATTCTGACAAGCGGCTCAGACAGCCCCCGTGATGCAAAACATCACGGGGGCTTTCCCGTGCCCGGCGTCGTACGCTCGACTCATGAGCAGAGCGCTTCTCATCGTCGATGTCCAGAACGATTTCACCGAGGGCGGTGCACTTGCGGTCGCGGGCGGCGATGCCGTCGCCACTGCGGTCACGGCATACCTCGCGGCTCACGCCGGCGACTACGACGTGATCGTGGCCTCGCGCGACTGGCACGACGCCGAGGGGGACAACGGCGGGCACTTCGCCGAGAGTCCCGACTACGTCGGCTCCTGGCCGGTGCACTGCGTGGCGGGAACCCCCGGCGCCGAGTACGACCCACTCCTGGTGACGGCTGCCGTCACCCACCACGTGCGCAAGGGGCAGGGGCTGCCCGCCTACTCGATGTTCGAAGGTGTCACGGACTCGGGTGAAACTGTCGGAGCCGTGCTGACCGCGGCCGGGGTGATCGGCGCGGATGTGGTGGGGATCGCCACGGATCACTGCGTCCGGGCATCCGCTCTCGACGCCATCGCCCACGGGGTGCGCGTGCGGGTGCTCACCGACCTGGTCGCCGGTGTCGGAGCCGAGTCGAGCGAGGCGGCGCTGATCGAGCTCGCCCACGCGGGCGCCGAGCTCGTCGCGAGCGCGGAGGCGTGAGCCGCAGCGTCCTGCTGTTGCGGGCCGTGAACGTCAGCGGCCGCAACCGCGTTCCGATGGCCGAGCTACGCGGCGCGTTGACCGATGTCGGGGTGCTCGAGGACGTGTCGACGTACATCGCGAGCGGAAACATCGTGTGCCGGCATCCGTCCGATCCGGTCGCGGCCTGTGCGCGCGTGCGGTCGCTCATCCACGACGAGTTCGGCGTCGATACTCCGGTGATCCTGCGCACGCACGACGCCCTGGTGCGGGCCCTCGCATCTCAGCCGTTCGTCGATCCGGTCGAGAAGCTCCTGCATGCGATGTTCCTGGGGGGGGCTCCGCAGAAGGGCGCCGTCGAGAAGCTGCGCGAGCGTCTGGTGCCGGGGGAGGAGATCGCCCTCGTCGAGAACGATCTCTGGATCTCCTACGGGGAGTCGGGAGTGCACGCCACGAAGCTCACGAAAGCCGTTCTCGATCGCGCGCTCGGGGTCGCCGGTACGGCGCGGAACCTGCGCACCGTGATGAAGCTCGCCGAGCTCACGGAGTGACGATCCGCGATTCTCCGAGGCTGCGGCTCAGCGCGACCGGCGGCAGAGTGGTCGACGACAGAGTGGTCGACGGCGCCGCGGTCGTCGGATGCAGATCGACACGACGTGCGGTGCACCGTCCGCATCGCACGTAGACGACGACGCCTTCGCTCGTCGCGTGCCGGGACTCGGTGAGCCAGGAGTGCTCGTGCGGTGCCGCGGCGATGGTCGGGCGGGGGATGGGGAGGGTGTTCGTGGAGGTCATGAGAACAGCGTGATGTAATGGCCTTATGCATCTCAACCCTTACGGCGAGTACGCGGTCCTCCTGGCGACGTCGCTCGCGAACGACTGGCCGGTGGACCGCGCCGGGATCGAGGAGCGCACGATCGAGATGGGCATGACGATGACGTTCCCGCCCGCCGACGACGACCACGCTCGGGTGCGCGACGTCATCGACGACTGGCTGCGGATCGTCGACGAAGCCGACCCCGATGCGCGCGCAGAACTCCTCAACACGCAGCTCGCGAAAGCGGCGGCGTACCCGCGGCTCACGAACCACGACGGAGAAGGGTGGCACCTGCACTACCGCGACGACGTGCCCTCGCTACCGTACGTGTTGCGCGCGATCATCAATCTCGGCACGTCGCTCCACTTGGTCACCCGCGGGATGGGCAGGCTCGGCCGGTGCGCGGCATCCCCCTGCACGAACGTCGTCGCCGACGTCACTCGCAACGGGCGCCAACGCTTCTGCTCGGTGCGCTGCGCGAACCGAGCCGCCGTGCGGCGGCATCGCGCCCGGGGAGGTGCCTGATCCCGCCTCGGGCGCGATGGTGAGCGGAGTCAGGCGGTCTGGCCCTCGTGGCGTCCTTCGCCGATCTCCTCGACGACCTTCGCGTTGAACGCCGGAAGGTCATCGGGGGTGCGGCTCGAGACGAGGCCCGCGTCGACGACGACTTCTTCGTCGACCCAGGTCGCGCCCGCATTGCGCAGGTCGGTCTTCAGGCTCGGGTAGCTGGTGAGCGTGCGCCCGTCGACGACCCCGGCTTCGATGAGGATCCAGGCGCCGTGGCAGATGACGCCGACGGGCTTGTGCTGGGCGAAGAACTCCTTCGCCAGGGCGACGGATGCCTCGTCGAGCCGCAGATGATCCGCGTTCACGACCCCGCCGGGGAGAACGAGGGCCTCGAACTCGTCCGCGCTCGTGTCTCCGGAGATGAGGTCGACGGTCTGCTCGTGGCCGTTCTTCCCGGTGATGCTTCCTGCGGCCGGGGCGATCAACGTGGCGCTCGCGCCGGCAGCGGTGACCGCCTCCCACGGGCTGGTCAGTTCGCTGTCCTCGAAGCCGTCGGTCGCCAGGAATGCCACGCGGTTTCCGGTGAGAGTCGCCATGGTCGTCGTCCTTTCAGGAGGGGAAGTGGATGCTCCGACTCTGCCGTCGACCGGCGGATGCCGGGAAGGGGGTGGCCAGTGCGCGACGGGGGTGATAGCGGGTCGAGGCCGCGCTCGACCCGGAGCGCGCTCCGGGGTGCACGATGGGCACATGACCGAGAAGCTGATGCCCGACATCGCCATCGACGTTCCCGACGGCGGCTTCACGATCGGGGAGGCCGCGGCGGCCCTCGGAATCCCGATGGAGACGCTGCGCTACTGGGGCCGCGCAGGTCTGCTGCGGGACGAGACGCCGCGCAACGCGGGCGGTCAACGCCGGTACGGTCGCTCGGATCTGGAATGGATCGCCGGGGTGATCATGCTGCGGGAAACGGGCATGGGGGTCGGCGGCATCCGTGAGATCGCGGCGCTCAGCCGCACTCCGGGGACCGAGGGGGAGCGCCTCGCGTTCTTCGAGGCGCACCGCCGACAGGTCCAGAGCGAGCTCGCGCGCACGCGGCGGCATCTCGCCGCGATCGAACAGAAGATCGCCGCCTATCGCGCGGTGGTCGAGGAGGAGGACGAATCATGAAGCAGCACACCCTCGGCGACGGGCTCACCGTCTCGTCGATCGGCCTCGGAGCCATGGGGATGAACGCGTTCTACGGGCCGAGCGATGAGGCGGAATCGATCGCCACACTGCAGCGTGCCGTCGATCTCGGGGTCACGTTCATCGACACCGCCGAGGCCTACGGACCGTTCACGAATGAGCAGCTGATCGGGAGGGCGCTGGGCCGGCGCCGCGACGAGATCACGCTCGCGACGAAGGCATCGTCCGCGACCGACGACGACGGCACTGTCCACGGGCGCAACGGCAGCCCGGCATACATCCGTCGTGCATGCGAGCGCTCGCTGAAGCACCTCGGCACCGATGCCATCGATCTCTACTACCTGCACCGTGCGGATCCGAACGTCCCCATCGAGGACAGCGTCGGAGCGATGGCCGAGCTCGTGAACGAAGGGAAGGTGCGGTACCTCGGTCTCTCGGAAGTCTCCGCCTCGACGATGCGCCGCGCGCACGCGGTGCATCCGATCGCCGCGATCCAATCGGAGTTCTCACTTTTCTCCCGCGACGTGCTGCGCAACGGAGAGAAGGCTACGGCCGACGAACTGGGGATCGGGTTCGTGGCGTTCTCGCCACTCGGCCGCGGAGTGCTGGGCGACGCCATCCGCAGTCTCGACGATCTCGCCCCCGACGACGCGCGTCGACGCCTGCCACGGTTCGCGCCCGAGGCCTTGGCCGCGAATCGGATGCTCGTCACCCGGGTCGAGCAGATCGCGCGGCGTCTCGACGCCACGGTCGCGCAGGTGGCTCTCGCGTGGGTGCTCGCCGAGGGCGTCGTGCCGATTCCCGGCACACGTCGCCGCGAGCGCCTCGAGGAGAACGCGGCAGCGGCAGGCCTGGTGCTGACCGATGAGGTGCGGCGGGAGCTGTCGGATGCCGTGCCCGCGGCCGAGATCGTGGGATCACGAGACGGCATCGACGCGCCGGACGGCGTCGACCGCTGACGGTGAGGGGAATGCGGTGGGCCCCGTGGGGCTCGAACCCACGACCCGCGGATTAAAAGTCCGATGCTCTGCCAACTGAGCTAGAGGCCCGTGCTCCCAGTCTAGGGCGCAGAAAGAGGGCCGTTGACGACACAGCCATCGTCAACGGCCCTCTGTTGATGCCTCAGGTCATCCCTCCCCGGATGACGGAGGCGGCGTGCCGGGGTCCAGTCGGCACTCTCCCGCTCTTACTGAGCCGGGGGCATCAGAACCGTGTCGATGAGGTACACGGTCGCATTGGCGGTCTGGACGCCACCGCAGATGACGTTGGCTCCGTTGACCATCAGCTCGTCGCCGCTGCCGGTGACCTCGAGGTCGGCGCCGTTGACGGTGGTGTGCGTGCCGACGATGTCGGCCGGCTCGATCTGGCCGGGGACGACGTGGTACGTCAGGATCGAGCTCAGCGTGGCGCTGTCGGTCTTGAGAGCGTCGATCGTGGCGGGGTCGATCTTGGCGAAGGCGTCGTCGACCGGAGCGAAGACCGTGAACTCATCACCGTTGAGCGTGTCGACGAGGTCGACGTCGGGGTTGAGCTGACCGCTGACCGCTGCGGTGAGGGTGGTCAGGATCGGGTTGTTCGAGGCCGCGACCGCTACCGGGTCCTCAGCCATGCCTGCGACGGAGCCTGCGCCGTCCGGAACCTGCTCGGCGTATGCCGCGCAACCGGGGCCGACGAGGTTGGCCGCCGGGTCCATCTCCATGGGCTCGGACGACTGCGAGCTCTCGGGGGCCATCGGCTCCTCGGACTCGGTGGTGGTGTCGCTGCTGCCCATCGAACACGCGGAGAGCAGGAACGCGCTCGCCACCGTGAGCGTCAGTGCTGCGGTGACCTTCTTCTTGGTGCTGAACATTTCAAGCTCCTTCAGACATTCTCGCCGCGGCCTCTCCGTGGCGTTGACAGTGGTTCGGAACCCCTGCGCGATCGGATGGGAAGAAATCGAGAAAATCTCGGGATCCGCGTGATTCCGCGGGAGAAACGGCGATTCGGATGCCGTGGCGCACCGTGTTCGACGTCGCCGCAAGACGCCCTATCGCTCTTCGCCCTTAAGAGCAATGTCCGCCGCGCCGTTCGCCGAAGAAGGTCGCCATGCGGCATGCTGGGGAGGATGGTCATCGACGGGATGGATGTTCCCGAGGACGGCTCGGCGCACGACGCCGTCGCCGACCTCCTCCTCGCTGTCTCCTCCGGAGATCAGGCCGCCTTCGCGAAACTGTACGACACCCTTTCGCAACGTGTCTTCGGCCTCATCCTGCGCGTGCTGGTGAACCGTTCCCAAAGCGAGGAAGTCCTTCAGGAAGTCTTCCTCGAGATCTGGCAATCCGCTTCTCGCTTCGCTCCGAACAAGGGCCAAGGGAGAACATGGGTGATGACGATTGCACACCGCCGAGCGGTGGACCGCGTTCGATCCTCGCAGTCCAGCACCGATCGTGATGTTCGGGCGGGTCTGCGGGACATCGGAGTGGCCCACGACAGCGTGGCCGAGCAGGTCGAGTTGAGCATCGAGGGTGAACGCGTCACCACTGCTCTCTCGGGACTGCCGGATGCGCAGCGCGAAGCCATCGTGCTCGCCTATTACGGCGGTTACAGTCAGAACGAGATTTCAGTGCTTCTGGGGGCACCATTGGGAACGATCAAGACACGGATGCGGGACGGACTCACCCGTCTGCGCACCGCATTGGGGGTGACGGCATGAACGAGAAGGATTTCGCAGAGCTTGCAGCAGGGGCTGCGCTGCACGCGCTTTCCTCAGAGGACGAGGCGCGATTCCGTCGTACCCTCGCCGAGCACCCCGAGTGGGAGCACATCGTCGCTGCGGATGCGGCGACCGCCGCTCAGCTGTCGGCGCCGTTCACCGACGAGGTGCCCCGCCCCGACATCCGCGCCGCGTTGCTCGCTCAGATCGCTCAGACGCCGCAGGGCGACGACGAGCGCCTCGTGTTCACCTCGAGGCCGGAGGGATCCGAGTCCTCGACCGTTGACAGCATCCGCCCGCCCCGCCGCTGGTCGAGGGCGATCTTCGCGCTCGCCGCGTGCCTCGCGCTCCTGGTGGGTGTGGGCGTCGGCGCCGTCGCGCTGAACGACTACCTCAATCGCCCGGCCAGCGTCGTCGCCCTCGAGCAGATCGAGGGATCGTCGGATGCCGCGCAGGCGAGCGTCACGCTCGACGACGGCACGACGGCCACGGCGCACTGGTCGGCATCGCTCGGCTCTGCCGTGCTCGTGACCGACGGCCTCGCGGCCCCGGCCGACGGAAAGACGTATGAGATGTGGTTCGTGCGGGGGGAGACGCCGGTCTCGGCCGGTGTGTTCGACGCCGACGGCACCACGGCGACGGCGGTGCTCGACGGCGACATGCACGCGGGCGATGTCATCGCGGTCACGGTCGAGCAAGAAGGCGGCTCACCGAGCGGACTGCCCACGACCGATCCGATCATCGCGATCCCCACGGCCTGAGCGTCACCGATCGCGCGTACCCTGGTGGGATGCCCGAGCAGCACCACCGCCCCGTGCGACGTCCCTCCGCCTCCTTCGACAACCTCGTCGGAGCGCACGATCCCGCCGAGGAGACGCGCATCGCGCACGCTACGGCATCCGCCCTGCTGGCGCGGGTGCGCGCCGATGAGAGCGGTGTGAGCGCCGATCGCCTCGTGGCGTTCACGGCCGAACATGGCATCGACGAGATCGCCGAGCTGTGGTCGAAGGCGCCCTCGCGCACGCTGCCCGGCGCGCTCTGGCGGCTGTACCTTCTGCAGCTTGCTATCCACACCGATCCGCAGACCTCGGCGCTGCTGTACGAACGCGGTCGAGTCGAGTTGCCGTCGATCGACGCCGCGATCGCGGGTGCCCCGGTTCCAGCGAGCCCTGAGGAAATCGTCGCGCTGGTCGACACGATCCTCCGGGGGGCGTTCCGCGGAGACTTCGCCGTGGCGCTCGAGCGCGCGGCGGCTTTCTGTCGTGTGCAGGCCTCCGGGGCGACGCACACCGCCGACGACTACGAGGCGACCGAGCCGGGGCGAGCCAGCGAGCTCACGACCCGCGCCCTGCGTCTGAGCAGCTATGCGCAGGACCTCTCGGCGGCGAGCGTGCTGTGGCGGTCGGGCGCTCTCGCCTGAGTGGAGGCGCTCACGCCGGCGAGCGGCGCCCGGGCATGAAAAGACCGGGCCGCAAGAACGCCTCTCGGCGGAAGGCCGCTCGCAGCGGCGAAAAATGGAGCCCGGGGTTATGCGGCCCGGCCTGTACCAGTGTAACGCGAGACGAGCGAAGGTATTCCCGGGCATCTAGGCTCGGATCATGAACCGGCGTTTCGCACTCATGATCGATTCCGTCCCCGCCGACGAGCAGCGCTCCGATTACGCAGACACGCTCACCCGGGTGGACGCCGCGGCGCCCGCCCTCAGCGTGGGCGAGCTGAGTACGCAGCGCGGCGACGGGGTGTTCGAGTCGATCGGTGTGGTCGACGGGCACGCGCAGGAGGTCGTGCCGCACCTCGAGCGTCTCGCGCACTCCGCGCGCCTGTGCGACCTTCCCGCGCCGAATCTCGCCCAATGGCGCCAGGCGATCGATCGAGCCGCCGCCGAGTGCGGCGACGGAGAGGCGGTCATCAAGCTCATCCTCAGCCGGGGAGTGGAGCACGGGCCGACGCCGACGGCGTGGGCGACCGCGGCCCCCGCGGCGGACTTCCGCGTCGTGCGCGAGAAGGGGGTGCGCGTGGTGACGCTCGACCGCGGCTACGACCTCGGTGCCGCCGAGCGGGCGCCGTGGCTGCTGCTCGGCGCCAAGACGCTGTCGTACGCCGTGAACATGGCGGCGCTGCGCGAGGCGCACCGGCGGGACGCAGACGACGCGATCTTCCTCTCCAGCGACGGGTTCGTGCTCGAAGCGCCGACCGCCTCGCTGATCCTCCGGTTCGGCGACCGCTTCGTCACTCCGGCTCCGAACGGCGGCATCCTGCACGGCACCACCCAACTGAGCGTCTACGAGCACCTCGCCGCGCGCGGCTTCGTCGTCGGATACGACCGGATCCCGGCATCCGATCTTCCCCGCGCGGATGCCGCCTGGCTCGTCTCGAGCGTGCGCCTCGCCGCGGCCATCACCGCCGTCGACGGCGTAGAGCTGCCCGTCGACCGGGCGCTCACCGACGAGCTGAACGCCTACTTGCTGTCGCCCCGCGACTGAGGCGCAGTCCTCGCAGGGGAGGGTAGAATGACAGAGAAGGGCCCGGCGACCGAAGTCACCGGGCCCTTCTGCAGGACGAGCCTCAGATCATCCGAAGCGGCCGGAGACGTAGTCCTCGGTGGCCTGCACCGACGGGGTGGTGAAGATCGACGTGGTGTCGTCGTACTCGATCAGCTTGCCGGGCTTGCCGGTGCCGGCGATGTTGAAGAACGCGGTCTTGTCGGACACGCGGGATGCCTGCTGCATGTTGTGCGTGACGATGACGATCGTGAACTCGTTCTTGAGCTCGCCGATCAGCTCCTCGATCGCGTAGGTCGAGATCGGGTCGAGGGCCGAGCAGGGCTCGTCCATCAGCAGTACCTCGGGCGAGACGGCGATCGCGCGAGCGATGCAGAGACGCTGCTGCTGGCCACCCGAGAGGCCGGAGCCCGGGCGGTCGAGGCGGTCCTTGACCTCGTTCCACAGGTTCGCACCGGTGAGCGACTTCTCGACGAGGTCGTCCTGGTCGCTCTTCGACATACGGCTGTTGTTGAGCTTGACGCCCGCCAGCACGTTCTCCTTGATCGACATCGTGGGGAACGGGTTCGGTCGCTGGAAGACCATGCCCACCTGGCGGCGCACGAGCACCGGGTCGACGCCGGGGCCGTAGAGGTCCTTGCCGTCGAGGAGCACCTCGCCCTCGACGCGAGCGCCGGGGATGACCTCGTGCATGCGGTTGAGGGTGCGGAGGAACGTGGACTTGCCGCAGCCCGAGGGGCCGATGAATGCGGTCACGCTGCGGGGCTGGATGTCGAGGGAGACACCCTCGACGGCGAGGAAGTTGCCGTAGTAGACGTTGAGGTCGTTGACTTCGATGCTCTTGGACACGAGTGGATTCCTGTTCTGAGTGTTCGGGCGCTCAGCGGCCGGTGACCTTGGGGGCGAAGACCTTGGCGACGAGACGCGCCAGGAGGTTCAGCACCATGACGATGAGGATGAGGGTGAGAGCAGCGGCCCACGCCCGGGCGAGCGAGGCGTCCGGGTTCGTGCCCTGGTTCATGTACTGGTTGTAGGCGAACACCGGCAGGGTCATCATCTGACCGTTGAAGATGTTGGTGTTCAGGCTCTGCGTGAACCCGGCGGTGAGCAGCAGCGGGGCGGTCTCGCCGATCACGCGGGAGATCGCGAGCATGACGGAGGTCGTGATGCCGGCGATCGACGTGGGGAGCACGACCTTGAGGATCGTCAGCCATTTCGGCACTCCGAGCGCGTACGACGCCTCGCGGAGCTCGTTCGGAACGATTTTGAGCAGTTCCTCGCTGCCGCGCACGACGACCGGGGTCATCAGCACGGCGAGGGCGAGGGCGCCCATGATGCCCATCGAGATGCCGGGCCGGAAGATCAGCGCGAAGACCGCGTAGATGAACAGACCCGCGACGATCGAGGGGATGCCGGTCATGACGTCGACGAAGAACGTGATGGCCTTCGCGATCTTGCCGCGCCCGTACTCGACGAGGTAGATCGAGGTCATCAGTCCCACGGGCACCGAGATGATCGTCGCCGTGAGCGTGATGAGCAGCGTGCCCCAGATCGCGTGGACGATACCGCCGCCGTCACCGATCACGTTGCGCATCGAGTAGCTGAAGAACTCGGCGTCGAAGCGCTCGATGCCGTTGGAGACGACCGTCCACAGCAGCGAGATCAGCGGGAGCAGCGCGATGAGGAACGCGGTCGCGACGAGCGCCGTCATGAGGCGGTCGACGGCCTTGCGGCGGCTCTCGACGATCGAGGAGATGACCGTGATGATCACCATGTAGAGCAGCAGGCCGACGATCACGGTGCCGGCGATGTTGAAGTCGGCGAGGCTGGTGCCGATGGCGGCGACGCCGAAGACGGCGGCGCTGACGGCGAGCGATCCGCCGAGCAGTGCCCAGGGGGCCCACCGGGGGAGCTTGCCCGCGGTGAGCGACGCAGCCGGTGCCGAGGCGATGGCGGTCGGGGTGGGGGTGAGCACGGTCATGTCAGTTCGCTCCCGAGAACTCGGCGCGGCGGGCGACGATCCATCGCGCCAGCGCGTTGACCGCGAAGGTCACGATGAAGAGGATGAGGCCGGTCGCGATGAGCGTGTTGACCCCGGTGCCGTGCGCCTCGGGGAAGGCCAGCGCGATGTTGGCCGGGATCGGCGTCGGGTTCGTCGCGGTGAGCACGAGGAAGCTGACGACGGCCGAGGGCGAGAGCACCATGGTCACGGCCATGGTCTCGCCGAGGGCGCGGCCGAGGGCGAGCATCGCCGCCGAGACCATACCGCCGCGGGCGAAGGGGAGAACGGCCATCCGCACCATCTCCCAGCGGGTGGAGCCGAGGGCGAGCGCCGCCTCCTCGTGGAGCTTCGGCGTCTGCAGGAAGACCTCGCGGCAGATGGCGGTCATGATCGGGATGCACATCACGGCGAGCACGAGGGATGCCGTGAGGATCGTCTTCCCCGTCGACGACACCTGGCCGCCGAAGAACGGCACCCAGGCGGCGTTGGCGTTCAGCCAGGCGTAGACGGGCTGGAGAAGGGGGGCGAGCACGAGGCCGCCCCAGAGGCCGAAGACGACGGAGGGGACCGCGGCGAGCAGGTCGATCACGTAGCCCAGGAAGGCGGCGAGGCGTCGGTGCGCGTAGTGCGAGATGAAGAGCGCGATGCCGATCGAGATCGGTGCGGCGATGAGCAGCGCGATGAACGAGGCCCAGAGGGTTCCGAAGACGAGGGGCCAGACGTACACCCAGAAGGACTCGCCCTTGAGGATGTGGTTGCCGCTGGTGTCGAGCTCGAAAGCCGGGATGCTCTGGATGATGAGGAACGCGGCGACGAGCGCGAGGACGACGAGGATGATGATCCCCGCTCCGAGAGCGGTGCCGGAAAACACCCGGTCGCCGAGACGCTGCTTGGCCTTGATCGGTGCGTGCGGCGCTGCGGGCGCCTGCGCGGTCGTGCTCATGGTCTCCCTGTTTCGGGGCGGGATGGAACGGGGCTGACCGGGCGGAGCCCCCGCGTCCGATCGGGACGCGGGGGCACCGCCATCAGTCGATCGGCTGGATCAGCCGACCTGGATCAGGTCGATCGCGGCCTGGACCTGCTCGCGCAGCGAGTCCGAGATCGGGGCGCTGCCGGCGTTGTCCGCGGCGGCGTCCTGGCCCTCAGCGCTGGCGATGTAGGTGAGGTACTCCTTGACGAGCTCGGCGACGTTGGTGTCCTCATACTGCTCGCACGCGATCAGGTAGCTGACCAGGGCGATCGGGTACGAGCCGGCGGCAGCGGATGCCGGGTCGACGTCGAAGACGAGGTCGCCCTCGCCGCGGCCCTCGACGAGGGGCGAGCCCTCGACGAGCTGAGCGGCGGCCTCGGCGGAGTACGCGACGAACTCGCCGCCGACTCCGACGTGCACCTGGCCGAGGTCGCCGACCTGCGACGCGTCGGCGAAGCCGATCGCACCGTTGCCCGCGGTGATGGCCTGGACGACACCCGAGGTGCCCTGAGCGGCTTCGCCACCCTCGATCGGCCACACGTCGGCCGCCTCGTAGGTCCAGACGTCGGGCGCGGTCGCCTCGAGGTACTTCGTGAAGGTCTCCTGCGTGCCCGAGGGGTCGGAGCGGTGGACCGGCGAGATCGCCAGGTCGGGCAGCTCGACGCCGTCGTTCAGCGCAGCGATCTCGGGAGCGTTCCAGTTGGTGATCGTGCCGGCGAAGATGCCCGCGATCGTCGCGGCGTCGAGGTTGAGGGTGTCGATGCCCTCGATGTTGAACGCGACGGCGACGGGGGAGATGTAGAGCGGGACCTCGACGATGTCGTCGGTCACGCAGGCGCCGAAGCCGCCGGCGGCGATCTCCTCGTCGTTGAACGCGCGGTCGGAGCCGATGAAGTTGCTGCCGCCCTCGAGGAAGTTCTCGCGGCCGGTGCCCGAGCCGGTGGGCTCGTAGTTGACGGTGACGTCGGGGTTCGCGGTCTGGAACGCGGCGACCCAGGCCTCCTGCGCAGCGGTCTGCGACGAGGCGCCGGTGGCGTCGATGGTGCCCGAGAGGGTGGACTCGGAGGGGGCGTCGGACGAGCCGCCGGTGCCGCCTTCGTTCGCGGCGCAACCGGCCAGGGCGAGAGCAGCGACGGCGCCGATGGCGCCGATGCGAGCGATTCGGGAGATCTTCACTGTGGATCCGTTCGATCGTGGATGGGGTTGAGGCCCGGTGCAGGGCACACAGTGACGCTAAGCGCGGCGGTTAACGAGACTCTCCCGCCCGGGTGAACGGAAGGTGAACGGCAGACGACTCTCTGGGGCGTGAGCCCCGGGATTCCGGGCCTGGTCAGACCTTCGGAACGTGCGTCTCGATCGAGATGATGCCGGATCCGGGGTTCGTGGCCGATAGATGCACCACCGAGAACGCCGCCGGCTCGAGGTCGGCCGCACTGCCGAGGTAGGAGCCCTGGATCGTGCCGGTGGCGAGAGCGATCTCGGAGAGGATTCCGGGGATGACGGGGCCGTGGCTGCAGAGCACGGCCGCCTTGCCGGAGCGCACGCGCTTGCCGACGACCGATCGCAGGTCGCTGGTGCCGTCCTCCCAGGCGTCCTGGCTGATGAGCCCGGTGCGCACGGCCTTGCGGTCGAGCGATTTGGCGAGCGGTTTCACGGTCTCGACGCAGCGCACGGCATCGCTGGTCACGATCCTGCGCACGCCGAAGGCGCGCAGCGGCCCGACGATCGACTTTGCCTGGCGGCGTCCGCGATCGGCGAGGGGGCGTGCGGCATCCGCACCGTCCCATTCGGAACGGGACAGCGCCTTCGCGTGCCGGAGCACGATCAGGGGGAAGGTACGCAGTGCACCGTCATCCACCAGGCGCGCGAAGAAATCGAGGATCTCGAGGTCGACCGGGTAACTGAGGCGTTCTCGGGCCTTCTTCACACTGGCCCACTCGATCGCCGCGATCTCACGGTTGGGGACGAACGTCGACGCGCGGATCGCCTCCTCGGTCGCCTCGGCGGCCCAGTAGTGCACGACCTTCTGCTTCATCGACGCGAGGTTGTAGCGGCTGACGCCGACGGGCACGCCGAGCGAGACTCGGATGCCGGTCTCCTCCTGCACCTCGCGCACGGCGGTCTCGGCGAGCATCTCGCCGGGGTCGACCTTGCCCTTGGGGAGAGTGACGTCGCGGTACTTGGTGCGGTGGATCAGGAGGATGCGCAGCTTGCCGTCGACGATGCGCCAGACGACGGCACCGGCCGCGTAGACGGCCTTGTCCGTCCACTTCGATCGCTCGGCGAAGGTCTGACCGACCGTCATCGAACCGCCCGCGCACGCCGACGTCGCTGAATCTGACCCATGGTCTTATCCTGCAGGTCGATCAGCGGCTTGCCGTCGGCATCCGCGGCGTGGCGCTCCCACACTCCGGCCGCGCCGAGGTGCCAGGAACTCGTGCCCGGATCCATCGCGAGGTCGAAGAACGCCAGGAGCTCCTTCAGATGCGCGGGCTCCGTGACGCGCACGAGCGCCTCGACGCGACGATCGAGGTTGCGGTGCATCATGTCGGCGCTGCCGATGTAGATCTGCGGATCGCCGTCGTTCTCGAACGCGAAGATCCGCGAGTGCTCCAGATAGCGACCCAGGATGCTGCGCACGGTGATGTTGTCGCTGATGCCCTCGAGGTCGGTGCGGAGGCTGCAGATGCCGCGCACCCACACGTCGACCTTCACTCCAGCCTCGCTGGCGCGATACAGCGCGTCGATGATCTCTTCGTCGACCATCGAGTTGACCTTGATGCGGATGTGCGCGGGCTTGCCGGCCACCGCGTGGGCGCGCTCGTTGTCGATCTGGCGCACGAGTCCCTTGCGCAGGTGCAGGGGAGCGACGAGCAGCCGCTTGAACTTCTTCTCGATCGCGTAGCCGCTCAGCTCGTTGAAGAGGCGGGTGAGGTCCTTCCCGACCTGCGCGTCGGCGGTGAAGAGACCGAAGTCCTCGTAGATGCGGCTGGTCTTGGGGTTGTAGTTTCCCGTGCCGACGTGCGAGTAGTGCTGGAGCTTGCCGTCCTCCTCGCGGATCACAAGGGCGAGCTTGCAGTGCGTCTTGAGTCCGACCAGTCCGTACACGACGTGCACGCCGGCCTTCTCGAGCTTGCGCGCCCAGACGATGTTGTTCGCCTCGTCGAAGCGGGCCTTGACCTCGACCAGGGCGAGCACCTGCTTGCCGGCCTCGGCCGCATCGATCAGCGCCTGCACGACGGGGCTGTCGCCCGAGGTGCGGTACAGCGTCTGCTTGATCGCGAGCACGTGCGGGTCGCGGGCGGCCTGCTCGAGGAACGCCTGCACGCTCGTGGTGAACGACTCGTACGGGTGGTGCACGAGAACGTCGGACTTGCGGATCGCCTTGAAGATGTCGGCGCGCGTGTTGCTGTCGCCGGGCTGGAAGGCGACCGCGGTGGTCGGCACGTGCGGCGGATAGCGCAGGTCGGGTCGTTCGATGCGCGAGAGACCGAACAGCCCGCGCAGGTCGAGCGGACCGGGGAGGCGGTAGACCTCCTGGTCGGTGATGTCGAGCTCCTTCACGAGCAGCTCGAGCGTCACATCGTCCATGTCGTCGGTGATCTCGAGGCGGATCGGCGGCCCGAAACGGCGGCGCAGCAGCTCGGCCTCGAGCGCCTGGATGAGGTTCTCGCTCTCGTCCTCCTCGATCTCGACGTCTTCGTTGCGCGTGAGGCGGAAGGCGTGGTGGTCGAGCACCTCCATGCCGGGGAAGAGGTCGTCGAGGTGGTTGGCGATGAGCTCCTCGAGGCGGAGATAGCGGGCGATCTCGCTGCCGCCGGGCACCTCGACGAAGCGGGGCAGCATGGGCGGCACCTTCAGGCGGGCGAACTCCTGTCGGCCCGTACGCGCGTTGCGGATGCGGATCGCGAGGTTGAGCGACAGGCCCGAGATGTACGGGAACGGGTGCGCAGGGTCGACCGCCAGGGGCATCAGCACGGGGAACACCTGGGCCTGGAAGTACTCCGAGAGCCCGGCGCGCTCGTCGTCGGTCAGGTCGTCCCACTCGGTGATCTCGACGCCGGCGTCGGCGAGGGCCGGGCGCACGAGCGAGGTCCAGGCATCCGCGTGGCGCAGTTGCAGCGCGTGCGCCTCACGCGAGATGTCGGCGAGCGCGTCGGAGGGGGAGCGGCCGATGTTCGTCGGCACGGCGAGCCCGGTGACGATGCGTCGCTTGAGCCCGGCGACGCGCACCATGAAGAACTCGTCGAGGTTGCTGGCGAAGATGGCCAGGAAGTTCGCGCGCTCGAGTTCGGGGAGCGAGGGATCCTCGGCCAGCTCGAGCACGCGCTGGTTGAACGCGAGCCAGCTCAGCTCGCGATCGAGGTACCGGTGGTCCGGCAGGAGCGAGTCGGGGGCCTCGACGGCATCGAAGTCGTCGTCTTCGGCGTCGCCGAGACCTGCGTCGGCGAGAGCGGGATCCATCATGGGGTACATCTAAGCACCGAGAGGTGACACGTGCGTGAACGGATGCCTTCGGTTACCGCGAGGCGACCAGGGTGTCGTCCTCGTAGACGTTGAAGCGGTAGCCCACGTTGCGGACCGTTCCGATGATCTGATCGGCATCCCCGAGCTTGGCGCGCAGACGCCGGACGTGCACGTCGACCGTGCGCGTTCCCCCGAAGTAGTCGTAACCCCACACCTCGCTGAGCAGCTGCTCGCGCGTGAACACCCGGGACGGGTGCGTGGCGAGGAAGTGCAGGAGCTGGAACTCCTTGTAGGTGAGGTCGAGCGGCTTGCCGTGGAGCTTGGCGGAGTAGGACTGCTCGTCGATGGTGACGCCGGAGGCCTGCACGCGCGTCGGAGCCGCGGCGTCGTCGCGGCGCGCGATCGCGAGTCGCAGTCGGGCGTCGGTCTCGGCCGGGCCCGCGGTCGAGAGCAGCACGTCGTCGATGCCCCAGTCGCCGGAGACCGCGCTCATGCCGCCCTCGGTGACGATGAGGAGCAGCGGCGCCTCCTGACCGGTCGCGCGGAGCAGACGGCACAGCGACTTGGCGCCCGCGAGGTCTGTGCGGGCGTCGACGATCACGATGTCGTACTCGGGGGCGCTCACGAGCCGCGCGGGTTCTGCCGGGATCTGGCGGACGGTGTGGCTGAGCAGCTCCAGCGCGGGCAGGACCGACTCCTCGGCAGGAGCATTCGTCAAGACCAGGATCTGGGGCACGCGCACTCCTTCACCGGCGCGCGGGTATGCGCCGTGCGGCAATAATACCGGGGCCGATGAGTGACAATGGACGCATGACGCAACCCGCACTCGCTCCGCGCAGCCCGCTCGTCGGCGTGGTCGCCGTCTGGGCCGTCGCTCTGCTGGGCGCCGTGGCGATCGGCATCCTGGTCGGCGAGGAGTGGCGCATCCCCTGGATGCTGGTGGCCTTCGGCGGTGCCGTGCTCCTCTCGTTCGCCGTGCAGCTCTGGTACGGCCGCACCGAGGGATTCATCTTCCGGGTGGCCGGCAGTGTGGTCGGTGCGCTGCTGCTCATGGGCGTGATCTCGGTCGGGTTCGGGCTCGCCGCCCTCGCATCCGCCGCCGTCTGACGTCGCCGCCTGACGGCTCCTACCGCGCGCGGTGGTCTCGCGCGTCGCGCGCGGTAGTGTAGGAGCCATGGATCTCATGGCGCTCGAACTCTTCTTCATCGGCCTGCTGGGTCTGGCGAGCCTCGCGATCGTCTTCGTCTCGGCGGTCGTGCTGCGCAACCTCTTCCGCGGCCAGCGCTGAGCCGATCGTGCTCGAACTTCCCACCGACCTTCCGGCCGACCTCGCTCCGCTCTCGTGGCTGATCGGCGTCTGGGAGGGGACCGGGGTCATCGACTATCCGGTCGGTGACGAGCGGCTGCAGGGCGAGTTCACGCACCGCGTGAGCTTCAGTCACGACGGCGGCCCGTTCCTGAACTATTCGGCCACCGCCACCTTCCTCACGGAGGAGGGCTCCCCGGCATCCGCTCTGCTGGCCGAGACCGGCTTCTGGCGTCTCGCTCGCCCGGCGACGGATGGGGATGCCGGCCCGGCACTGCTGCCCCCGACCGCCGACGTCGCCGCCCGCACGGTCGACGACGTCGAGGAACTGCGCGCGGAGAGCGGCGGCTTCCCGATCGAGGTCTCGCTCGCGCACGCCGACGGCGCGCTCGAGCTGTACCTGGGCGAGATCAACGGCCCGCGCATCGACATCGCCACGGATGCCGTGGTACGCAGCGCCGGCGCCAAGGTGCACACCGCCTCCTCCCGTATGTACGGGCTGGTCGACGGTCACCTGTTGTGGGCGTGGGACATCGCCGCACTCGGCACGCCGCTGCGCTCGCACGCCTCCGCGCGGCTGGCCAAGGTCTGACGTGGGTGGATTCGCCGACATCGACGGAGCCGTTTCCGACGGAGCGGTGATCGCGCACTTCGGAGACGCGTTCCGCGAGCAGCGCCGCCTCGCCGAGGCAGCCGCCTTCGTGCCGCTCGGCGACCGGACCGTGATCGAGGTGGCGGGGCCGGAGCGACTGAGCTGGCTCGACTCCATCACCTCGCAGGCGGTCGGACGCCTCGCCCCGGGCGAGAGCACCGAGTTGCTGATCCTCGACCCGCAGGGCCGCGTCGAGCACGCGGCCGGAATCCTCGACGACGGGGCGTCGGCGTGGTTGCTGGCGGATGCCGGTGACGCCGAGGCGCTCGCCGGCTGGCTCACCCGCATGAGGTTCCGGGCGCAGGCGACCATCGACATCCGTCCGGATCTCGTTCCGGTCGGTTTCATGGACGGCGGCGCGATCGCGCCCGCGGTCTCCGCAGCTGCCGCGACGAACGGTGCGCCACTGATCTGGTCGGACCCGTGGCAGCACGTCGCCGCCGGCGGTCACCAGTACGCCGAGGTCGCCGAGCATCCCGCCGCCGACTACGCGTGGCGGGTCGCGCTGCTGACGGCGGAGGGCGCGGATGCTCTCGCGAGCTCGGCCGATCGTGACGCGCTCGCCGGTGTCCTCGCCGCCGAGGCGCTGCGCGTGGCCGCCTGGCGGCCGCGCTGGGCGACCGAGGTCGACGAACGCTCCCTGCCCCACGAGTCCGATTGGATCCGCAGCGCCGTGCACCTGAACAAGGGGTGCTACCGCGGTCAGGAGACGGTCGCCAAGGTGCACAACCTCGGGCACCCGCCGCGGCGTCTGGCGGCGTTGCACCTCGACGGCAGCGACGCGGTGCTGCCCGAGGCCGGGGCATCCGTCTTCGCGGGCGATGACGAGGTCGGGCATCTGACCTCGGTCGCCCGGCACTTCGAGGACGGCCCGATCGCGCTCGCGATCCTCAGCCGCCGTGCACCGGTCGGCGACCTGGTCGTGCGCGCGGACGGTCTCGAGATCGCGGCGTCGCAGCAGGTCATCGTCCCCGCGGATGCCGGCGCGACCGCCGACATCCCGCGCCTCACCCGGCTGTCCCGTCGCCCGTCGGCGCCGGACCCCCGCACGCAGGTATAAGCCCTCAGACGGCGGGCTCGACCGCCGACCACGGCAGTGTGAGCTCGCCGAGTCGCCATCGCGTCCGCCCGCCGAGCACGGGCCACCCCTGCGCGCGCAGTGCGCTCGCTACGGCGAGGAATCGCTGGGTCGCCCCGAAGGTCGATAGGCCGGCCGCCCGATCCCACTCCCGGTCGAGATCGACCAGGAGCGCGTGGATGCGCTCGCCGGGTACGTTGCGGTGGATCAATGCCTTCGGGAGGCGTTCGGCGACGATGCTCGGACGATCGAGGTCGGCGAGACGGAGCGAGAGGGTGAACCGCAGGGGAGTGGCGTCGGGGGCGACGTCGATCCAGCTCGCGATGCGCCCGATCTCGTCGCACGTGCCCTCGAACAGCAGGCCCCCGGGCGACAGGCGCGAGGTCATGCGCGCCCAGGCATCCGGGACGTCCTGTTCGTCGTACTGGCGGAGGACGTTCATCGCCCGGATGACGGCCGCGCGGCGCCCGTCGGGCAGCGGCACCTCGAACCCGCCGCGCGCGAACGACACCGGCAGATCGGCGGCGAAAAACGTGCGACCTGCGCGCACGTCCGCGAGCTGGGCGTCGGCGGTGGCGACGCGCGCCGGGTCGATCTCGAGCCCGCGCACCTCGACGTCCGACCGCACCCGCACGAGCCGCGTCGCGAGTTCGAACGCGGTGACTCCGCTCGCTCCGTAACCGAGGTCGACGACGAGGGGATCGGATGCCTTCCGTAGGGCGTCGCTCGCGGCGATCCAACGGTCGTTGCGCCGCAACCGGTTGGTCCCGGTGGTGCCGCGCGTGGGCCTGCCGAGGGGAGATGACGCCATGTCTCCATCCTCCCAGCATCCAGTTCGGTCGCACCGCCCGGGCGGATAAACTGGCGACATGACTGCGAAGCGCACCCTCATCCTGCTCCGTCACGGCCGGAGCGAGTGGAACGAACTGAACCTCTTCACCGGCTGGGTGGACGTCCGCCTGAACGAGCAGGGGCAGAAGGAGGCACGCCGCGGCGGCGAGCTGCTCGCCGAGTCCGGCATCCTGCCCGACGTGCTGCACACCTCGCTGCTGAGCCGCGCGATCCAGACCGCGAACATCGCCCTCGACGCCGCCGATCGCCTGTGGATCCCGGTGACGCGCTCGTGGCGCCTGAACGAGCGCCACTACGGCGCGCTCCAGGGCAAGGACAAGGCGCAGACGCTCGAGGAGTTCGGTCCCGAGCAGTTCCAGCTGTGGCGTCGTTCGTTCGACGTGCCGCCGCCCGTGCTCGACGACGACAGCGAGTTCAGCCAGGTGCACGACGTCCGCTACGCGGGCATCGACGGAGAGGTGCCCCGCACCGAGTCGCTCAAGCTCGTCATCGATCGTCTCCTCCCGTACTGGGAGAGCGCGATCGTCCCTGACCTCGAAGCGGGCAAGACCGTCCTCGTCACCGCGCACGGCAACTCGCTGCGCGGTCTCGTGAAGCACCTCGAGGGCATCAGCGACGAGGACATCGCGGAGCTCAACATCCCGACCGGCATCCCGCTCGTCTACGAGCTCGACGAGAACAACTCTCCCACCGGTCCCGGCCGCTACCTCGACCCCGAGGCCGCCGCCGCCGGTGCCGCCGCGGTCGCCGCGCAGGGTAAGAAGTAAGCTCCCCGCACGACACGACGAAGCCCCCGGTGCTCAGGCGCCGGGGGCTTCGTCGTGTTGCGGATGCTGCGGGTCAGGCGTGGCCGAGCTCCTGCTGCTGCTCGACGGCGAGGGCGATGTCGTCTTCGGCGACGGCCCAGTCGCCGGTCGACAGGTAGACGTACTTCTTCGCGACCGCGACCGCGTGGTCGGCGAAGCGCTCGTGGTAGCGGCTGGCGAGCGTGGCGTCGACCGTCGCCGTCGCCTCGCCCTTCCAGTTGTCGCTGAGGACCTTCTCGAAGACGGTGGCGTGCAGCTCGTCGACGTCGTCGTCCGCGTTGCGGATCGCGTCGGCGAAGCGGAGGTCCTGCGTGCGCAGCAGCTCGGCGAGCGTGCGCGCGACCTCGACGTCGAGTTCGCCCATCTTCACGAAGGTGCCCTTGAGGCCCTTCGGGATGGCGCGCTCGGGGAAACGGAGGCGGGCGAGCTGGGCGATGTGCTCGGACATGTCGCCCATGCGCTCGAGCGATGCGCTCACGCGCAGCGCCGTGACGACGATGCGCAGGTCGCGGGCGACCGGCTGCTGGCGGGCGAGGATCTCGATGGCCTGCTCGTCGAGGGCGACGGCGAGCTCGTCGATCTTCGCGTCGTCGGCGATGACCTCTTCTGCCAGGGCGACGTCGCTCGTCGCGAACGCACGGGTCGCCTTGTCGATCGAGACCGTGACGAGGTCGGCGATCTCCACGAGGCGGGACTGCAGGTCCTCGAGGGACTGGTGGAAGACTTCGCGCATGGTGGGGCGCAACCTTTCATAGGGATCTCGACTGCGTGTCAGCGCGAGACGGCGGGTCGTCCGCATAGGGGCAGGACCGCGCACCCGCGCGGGCCCGAAGAGATTGTGTTCTCCGAAGGTTAACGAACGGTGCCCAGCGAGTGAATAGTACTTCTCTCGTTACCGCTGAGGGCCGGAAACCCGCCGGAGAGCGGGTGAACGCACTCTACTCTGGAGACATGACCGAGACGCAGATCGCCTTGATCGCCCTGGCCGTCGGCCTCGCGATCGGCATCGGACTCTCGCTCCTCCTCGCCTGGGCCTACCGTGCCCGTGCCCGTGTCGCCGAGGAGACCTCGAACGCCGTTCCGGAGGGGATCGTCGACGTGCTGGCGAGCATGGACGACGCCGCGTGCGTGGTCGACACCTCCGGGCTCGTGCTCGCCTCATCGGCCGCCGCCTCGCGGTTCGGGATCGACGTGGGCTCGACCCTCGACAACCCCGAGCTGCGACTGCTCGTGCGCCGCGTGCGCGTCGACGGCGGCACCGCGACGGAGTCGATGCGGATCACCCGTGGGGGACTGAGCCTCGATCCCCGTCTGGTCGCGGCGCGTGCGAGCGTCCTCGGACCGCGCCTGACCCTGCTGATCATCCGCGACGTCACGGAGCAGGAGCGCCTCGACCAGATGCGCCGCGATTTCGTCGCGAACACCAGCCATGAGCTCAAGACCCCCGTCGGCGCGGTGACGCTGCTCGCGGAGGCGATCGAGTCGGCCGCTGACGACCCGGCGCAGGTGCGCATCTTCGCGTCCCGCATCTCGGCGGAGGCCGGACGTCTCGCCCAGCTCACCGGTCGCATCATGAGCCTCTCGCGTCTTCAGGCCGACGACGGCCTCGGTGACGTCACCCCCGTCGCGATCGACGAGGTCATCGCGAAGTCGATCGAGGCCCACGTCGTGCAGGCCGATGCGGCGGGCGTCGAGATCACGCGCGGCGGCGACCGCGGAATCTGGGTGCGCGGCGACGCGCAGATCCTCGTCGAGGCCGTCGGCAACCTCATCGTGAACGCGATCGTCTACTCGCCGAGCGGATCGCGGGTGGGCGTCGGCGTGCGCGCCGAGGACGGCGTCGTGGAGATCGCGGTGTCCGACCAGGGCATCGGTATCGCCGAGACCGATCGTGAGCGCATCTTCGAGCGGTTCTACCGCGCGGACGAGGCGCGCTCCCGCCGCACCGGCGGAACCGGCCTCGGCCTGTCGATCGTCAAGCACGCCACGCAGCGGCACGGCGGAGAGGTGCGTCTGTGGTCCCGTCCGGGGCGCGGCTCGACGTTCACGATGAGGCTTCCCCTGATCGATGCACCGCCGAAGGCGGATACCGGCAAGAAGAGCAAGAAGAAACGCGAGCGCAAGGCCACGAAGGCCGCAGCCTCTCGCGTCAGGAAAGGTGACCGCGCATGACCCGTATCCTCCTCGTCGAAGACGAACCCGATCTCGCCGACCCGCTGGCGTACCTGCTCCGCCGGGAGGGCTACGAGGTCGAGATCGCGGAGGACGGCCCGACCGCTCTGGCCGCGTTCCGTGAACGCGGCGCCGACATCGTGCTGCTCGACCTGATGCTCCCCGGGATGCCGGGAACCGAGGTGTGCCGTCAGATCCGTTCGTCGTCGGCGGTGCCGATCATCATGCTCACGGCGAAGGACTCCGAGGTCGACATCGTCGTGGGGCTCGAGCTCGGGGCCGACGACTACATCACCAAGCCGTACTCTTCGCGTGAGCTGCTCGCGCGCATGCGGGCGGTGCTGCGTCGGGTCGTGCAGGCCGACAGCGAGCTCGACGAGCGCGTGCTCGACGGCGGGCGCGTGTCGCTCGACATCGACCGCCACACGGTATCGGTGGCCGGCCAGCTGATCAACATGCCGCTGAAGGAGTTCGAGCTGCTGGAGGTGCTGATGCGCAATGCGGGTCGTGTGCTCACCCGCGGTCAGCTCATCGACCGGGTCTGGGGCAGCGACTACTTCGGCGACACCAAGACGCTCGATGTGCACATCAAGCGCATCCGTTCGCGCATCGAGGTCAATCCCAGCGAGCCGGTCATGCTCGTCACCGTTCGCGGCCTCGGCTACCGCTTCGAGGCCTGAGAAGCTGCGCACACTGCACACGCAGCCACACGCAGAGAAGGGGGGGGGGGGGGGGGGGGGGGGGGGGCGGGGGGGGGTGGGGCGGGGGTGGGGGGGGGGGGGGGGGGGGGGGGGGGGGCCGGGGGGGGGGGGGGGGGGGGCCCCGCCCCCCACCGCCCGCGGCCCCCCCCCCCCCCCCCCCGCCCGCCCCCCGCCCCCCCCCCCCCCCCCCCCCCCCCCCCCCGCCCCCGCCCCCCCCCCCGCCCCCCCCCCTTCTCTGTGTTCATGTGGATCAGTTCTCTTCGGGAACGAGATCCGCGTAGTAGGGGAGTCCGCCGTCGAGCACCGGGATGGCCGTCTTCACGCCGGTGGAGTCACCGGACTGGAAGTGGATCTCGACCGTCGAGCCGGGGATCGAGTCGAGTCCGACGATGCGCAGCGGCTCGGCGTCGGCGCCGAGGCTGATGGTGTCGCCCGCCGGGACGGTGATGGTGAACGCATCGCTGTCGGCGAAGGCGATCGTGATCGTCGCCCGCTCATCGGTCGGGTTCACGAAGGCGCCGATGAGGTTGCCCACGCTGCCGTCCTCGTTCGCGACGATGAAGACGTTGCGCGCGTCGATCGGGCCGTCGGCGTCGGAGACGTTCACGCCGTCCGAGGCGGAATACTCGATCTTCGTCGCCTGCGGCGAGATGAACGTGCAACCGGTCGCGCCGAGAAGAACGACGGCGCTGAGGGCAGCAGACGCAACAAGGCGCGATTTCACGGGTCCTCCTGGGGTACGACGGGATATCCGCATCCATTCTACGGGTACGCGGGCCGCGCTCCGGGACCAGGGGGCGCAAACCTTAGCGCAAAACCCCTGTGGTATCCTTGAGGTTGCCGAAAGGACACGTTTTTATGCTTTTTGAGGTTGGCGAGACCGTCGTCTATCCGCACCATGGCGCTGCGACCATCATCGAGGTCAAGGAGCGCATCATCAAGGGTGAGGCGAAGAAGTACCTGAAGCTCAATGTGACGCAGGGCGACCTGATCATCGAGGTTCCCGCCGAGAACGTCGACCTGGTCGGTGTGCGCGACGTGATCGGCAAGGAGGGCCTCGACCACGTGTTCGAGGTGTTGCGTGCTCCGTTCACCGAGGAGCCCACCAACTGGTCGCGCCGCTACAAGGCGAACCTCGAGAAGCTCGCCTCCGGCGATGTGATCAAGGTGAGCGAGGTCGTGCGCGATCTCTGGCGCCGTGACCAGGACCGCGGACTGTCCGCCGGTGAGAAGCGGATGCTGGCGAAGGCTCGCCAGATCCTCATCTCCGAGCTGGCGCTCGCGGAGAAGACCGACGAGGACAAGGCGGGCGCGATGCTCGACGAGGTCCTCGCGTCCTGATCCGAGTTTCCCGGAGGGGGCGGATGCTTCGGCATCCGCCCCCTCCGTCGTTCCCGGCAGGCGGTAGCGTGAAGGCGTGACCCTGCTCCCCGTGCCGCACGTCGCGGTCATCGTCGTCGCCGCTGGATCCGGAACCCGCCTCGAGGCGGGAGCACCGAAGGCGTTCGTCGGCATCGACGGTCGTTCGATCCTCCGCCACGCCCTCGACGGCGTGTTCGCCGCCGCTCCCGCACAGGTGATCGTGGTCGCTCCCGCGGGGCTCGAGGGCGACGCCGAGACCGAGGTGCGCGAGGCGGCGGGGGATCGCCTCGACCTCGCCCGCGTCGTCGTCGGAGGTCGCACGCGCCAGGAGTCCGTCGCCGCCGGCCTCGCCGCGCTCTGGGGTGACGTGCGTACGGTCCTCGTGCACGACGCTGCGCGCGCGCTGACCCCGCCGGACCAGGTCGACGCCGTCGCCGCTGCTGTCACCGACGGCATCGGCGTCATCCCCGCGCTCCCGGTCGTCGACACGCTCAAGAAGGTCGACGGTGACAGCATCGTCGCTCCGGTCGACCGTTCCGAACTCGCCGCAGCGCAGACGCCGCAGGGTTTTCCGCGCGCGGCGCTCGAGGCGGCGTACGACGCTGCGCGCGCCTCGGGCGTCGAGTACACCGACGATGCGGCGCTCTTCGCCGCCGCCGGACACGCCGTCCGGCACATTCCCGGCGACGCCCGCGCCTTCAAGATCACCACGCCCGACGACCTCGACAGGGCACGCCGGTTGCTCGCCGAGGGACCGGCGGTGCCCCTGCACGTTCCGGCATCCGCCCCGAACCTGCCCCGGGTCGGTCTCGGCACCGACGTGCACGCGTTCGGCGGAGAGGGTGACCTGTGGTTGGCCGGTCTCCGGTGGCCGGGCGAGTCGGCCCTGTCCGGACACTCCGACGGCGACGCGGTCGCGCACGCGATCGTCGATGCGCTGCTCGGAGCAGCCGGTCTCGGCGACATCGGCGAGCACTTCGGCACCGCGCACCCCGAGTACGCCGGTGCGCATGCGGCGGTCTTCCTCGCCCGCACCCGCGAGCTTCTCGGCGAGGCGGGCTTCGTGATCGGCAACGTCTCGGCGCAGTTCCAGGGCAACCGTCCCCGCTTCAGCGCGCGCCGCGCCGAGGCCGAGCGGGTTCTCTCGGAGGCGCTCGGCGGGGCTCCCGTGTCGGTGACGGCGACGACCACCGATGCGCTCGGGTTCCCGGGCCGCGGGGAGGGGATCTCCGTCACCGCCGTCGCGCTGGTCTTCCCCGGCTCGGCGCACTGACGCGCCGACCGCGACGACCCGCGACACGCTCGGGGCGCGGCGAGGCGGGCCGAGTAGGCTTGAGCGGTGACTCTCCGCCTCTACGACACCCGTGCGCAGAACCTGCGCGACTTCGTGCCGCTCGACCCCGGAAACGTCACGATGTACGTGTGCGGTCCGACCGTGCAATCCGGCCCGCACATCGGGCACGTGCGCGCGGCACTCAGCTTCGACCTGCTGCGTCGGTGGCTCGAGAAGCGGCACGGGCGCGTCACCTTCGTGCGCAACGTGACCGACATCGACGACAAGGTGCTCGCGAACGCCACTGACGACGAGCCCTGGTGGGCACTCGCGTACCGGATCGAGCAGGAGTTCGCCGCGGCATACGCCGGCATCGGCATCCTGCCCCCGACGTACGAGCCGCGCGCGACGGCATCCGTTCCGCAGATGCAGGAGCTCATCGGGCTGCTCATCGAGCGCGGTCACGCGTACCCGGCCTCTGACGGTTCGGGCGACGTCTACTTCGACGTGCGTTCGTGGGCGGAGTACGGCGCGCTCACGCACCAATCGATCGACGCGATGGAGGCGGCCGAGGACGCCGATCCCCGCGGCAAGCGCAACCCTCAGGACTTCGCGCTCTGGAAGGGCTCGAAGACCGGCGAGCCCGCGGACGCCCGATGGTCCTCCCCCTGGGGCGAGGGGCGCCCGGGATGGCACATCGAATGCTCGGCGATGGCGAAGCGCTATCTCGGGGCGGAGTTCGACATCCACGGCGGAGGCCTCGACCTGCGCTTCCCCCACCACGAGAACGAGCTGGCGCAATCGACGGCCGCGGGCGACGCGTTCGCGCGGTACTGGGTGCACAACGGCCTGGTCACCGTGAACGGGCAGAAGATGTCGAAGTCCCTCGGCAACTTCACCCTCGCGGCCGACGTGCTCGCAGACCGCGACCCGCTCGTCGTGCGGTATGCGCTCGCCGCGGCCCACTACCGCTCGAGCCTCGACCTCACGGAGTCGTCGTGGGCCGAGGCGGAGACTGCACTCGGGCGCATCCGCACCTTCCTCGAACGGGGAGAGCGGCTCGCGAAGCCGGGGTGGGGCCAGGCGAAGGAGGGACTGCCGCAGGAGTTCGTCGAGGCCATGGACGACGACCTCTCGGTGCCCCGGGCGCTCGCCGCGATCCACACCAGCATCCGCTCCGGAAATGCGCTCCTCGACGCGGGCAAGTACGATGAGGCGAAGCAGGACGTGATGGACGTCATTCAGATGACGCTCGTCCTGGGGATCAATCCGCACTCTTCGCAGTGGAACGGCACCGGCGGGGGAGCCGAGGCCGCCGCACTGGACGCACTCGTTCAGACGATGATCACGCAGCGCGCACAGGCGCGTGCCGACAAGGACTGGGCGGCAGCCGATCGCATCCGTGACGCGATCGCAGCCGCAGGAATCACGCTGGAGGACACTCCGGCCGGAACTCATTGGAGTATCGATGGCTAAGCCAGGGCGCCCCGGCGCGAGCAAGGGCAACAAGAAGGGCCCCACCAAGGGCACCGGTGGTCTCGGGCGCAAGGCGCTCGAGGGACGCGGACCCACGCCGAAGGCCGAGGACCGCGCCTGGCATCCCGCCGGGAAGCGCAAGGCCGCGGCGGAGCGCTATGCCGCCTCCGGGGGCAAGGGCAAGCCCGGCCAGCGTCAGACCGCTGGTGGCAACCCGAACCGTTCCGCGCGCGCCAAGGACAACACGACCGACACCGAGGTCGTCACTGGCCGCAACTCCGTGCTCGAGGCGCTGCGCGCGAAGATCCCGGCGACGGCGTTCTACATCGCCCAGCGCGTCGAGATGGACGACCGCGTCAAGGAGATGCTGTCGATCGCGACTCACCGCGGCATCCCGGTGCTCGAGGTCACACGCCAGGAGCTCGACCGCATGGCCGGTTTCGATGGCGTGCACCAGGGCGTGGCCATCAAGGTGCCGCCCTACGAGTACGCGCACCCGCAGGACCTGCTCGAGAAGGCGATCGACAAGGGGCAGACCCCGCTGTTCGTCGCGCTCGACGGCATCACCGACTCGCGCAACCTCGGAGCGATCATCCGTTCGGCCGCCGCGTTCGGCAGCCACGGCGTGATCCTGCCGCAGCGTCGCTCGGCGGGCGTGAACTCCGCCGCCTGGAAGACGAGCGCCGGGGCGGCCGCGCGACTTCCCGTCGCGCTCGCCACGAACCTGACCACGCAGCTCAAGGAGTTCAAGAAGCAGGGCGTGTTCATCCTCGGCCTCGCCGGCGACGGCGACGTCGACCTGCCTGCGCTCCAGCTCGCCGACCGACCGGTCGTCATCGTCGCCGGCGCCGAAGGCAAGGGGCTCTCGCGTCTGGTCCGCGAGACCTGCGACCAGATCGTCTCGATCCCGATCTCCACGGCCACCGAATCGCTGAACGTCGGCATCGCCACCTCCGTCGCGCTCTACCAGGTCGCGACCATCCGCTCCACGAAGTAGTCGCCGCAGATACGAAGGGAAGAGTCCGCATGAGCCGCATCGTCGTCCTCGGAGGGACCGGGTACGCCGGTCGTCACATCGTCGCCGAGGCGGTGAGCCGCGGACACGAGGTCGTCGCGGTCTCGCGTTCGGTCCCGGCGGATGCCGTGGAGGGTGCGGCGTACATCCAGGGCTCGGCCCTGGACCTCGCCCCGCTCGCCGGCGCGTTCGCCGGAGCGGATGCCGTCGTCTCGGCCCTCTCGCCGCGCGGCGACATGGAGGATCGCGTGCTCGACGCCCTCGAGGGCGTCGCACGCCAACTCAGCGGCACCCGCACGCGCCTCGGCGTGGTCGGGGGAGCGGGTGGCAGCCTGGTCGCCCCGGGCGGCCCGCGCCTGTTCGATCAGGGCTTCCCAGAGGAGTACAAGCACGAGGCGCAGGTCGGCATCGACTCGCTCGCGTTCCTCGAGAGCACGGATGCCGGGCTCGACTGGTTCTTCGTGCACCCGGCCGAGGTGTTCGGACCGTGGGCCGAGGGCGAGCGCACCGGGCACTACCGCGACGGCGGCGACGTGCTCGTGCGCGATGCCGACGGCACCTCGTACATCTCGGGAGCGGACTTCGCGGTCGCGGTCGTCGACGAGATCGAACAGGGCAACCACCACCGCGAGCGGTTCACCGTCGGCTACTGATCTCGCCTTTGCGCGACCCTTCGCTCAGACCAGGTCGCGCCAGTCGATGTCGCCGTCCTCGTCGTCGTCGGTCGTGCGCGTGGCGCCGGTGACGACGGGAAGGCTCATCGTCTCGGTGGGCGGGCCCATGATGGTCGCCTCGTCGCGACGGTGGCGCAGCACCTCGTTGATGTAGCTCGTCAGCACCTCGGCGAGCGGCACCGGGCGTCCCTGCGCCTGTGAGAGGTACCAGCGGTGCTCGAGCACCTGGTGGAACACCTCGGCCGGCTCGAGCTTCGCGCGCAGGTCGTAGGGGATCGCGCGCACGACGGGCTCGAACACGCGGGTGAGCCACTCGTGGGCGTACATCTCCTCATCGGCCCACTGCTTCGTCGAGCGGGCGCGGAACTGGTCGAGGTCGTTGAGCAGGCGACGGGCCTGGTTCTCCTCGACATCGAGACCGGTGAGGCGGATGAGTCGCCGCTGGTGGTGGCCGGCGTCGACGACCTTCGGCTGGATCTCGACGACCGCGCCGTCGGCCGTGGTCGTCATCGACATCTCATCGATGTCGAAGCCGAGGGCGTTCAGGCGCTCGACGCGCTCGGTGATGCGCCACGTCTCGGATGCCGAGAACGAGTCCTGCGCGGTCAGCTCGGCCCACAACGAGCGGTACGACGACACGATGCCATCGGCGATGGCGACCGCATCCACACCGTTCTCGAGCCGCCCGCCGGCGGCGAGATCCATGATCTCCCCGGCGATGTTCGTGCGGGCGAGGTCGAGGTCGTAGGCGCGCTGGCCTTCGGTCAACCCCTCCTCGTGCAGCTCGCCGGTCTCGGCGTCGACGAGGTACGCGGCGAATGCGCCGGCATCACGGCGGAAGAGCGTGTTCGACAGCGACACGTCGCCCCAGTAGAAGCCGACGTTGTGCAGACGCACGAGCAGCAGGGCGAGGGCGTCGACGAGCCGGGTGGCGGTGTCGGGGCGCAGTACTCGCGTGAAGAGCGCGCGGTACGGCATCGAGAAGCGCAGGTGCGAGGTCACCAGGGCGGCGGGGAGCGGTTCGCCGTCGGCATCCGTTCGCCCGGCGATGACGGCGACACGATCGACGCAGGGCACGTCGAGGCGTGCGAGGTTGCCGAGCATCTCATACTCGCGGCGCGCCATCTCCTCGGTGGTCTCCTTTACCGCGACGACGCGGCCGGAGAGGTCGGCGAAGCGCACCAGGTGCCGCGACAGGCCCTTCGGGAGCGAGACGATGTGCTCGGAGGGCCACTTCGCCAGTGACGTCGACCAGGGGAGGCCGAGAAGGCCGGGGTCGACGGTGCTGGCGGTGATGCGCAGTGATTCCTGCATGGCGCTCCTGGAAGTGGGGGTGGACGCAGACGCGGCGCGGGCGACCGAAGTCGACCCGCGCCGCGAGTGGTGTGTGCGATCAGGCCGAGATGACCGGAGCCTTGTTCAGGCGGTCGCCCGACTCGAGGTCGAACGCGTGCACGTGGCCCGGGTTGGCGGCCAGGGTGACCGTCTCGCCGGCGTTCGGGTGGTTGCGGCCGTCGACGCGAGCGACCAGGTCGGTGCGCTTGCCGTTGATGTCGGTGTGGCCGTAGAGGTAACCGTCGGCGCCGAGCTCCTCGACGAGGTCGACGACGACCGAGAGGCCCTTGCCGTCGGCCGGTCCGACCGTGATGTCCTCGGGGCGCACGCCGACCGTGACCTGGGTGCCGGTGGCGCCGGCGACCGCGTCGCGCTCGAGCGGGACGACCTCGGTGCCGAAGCGGACGCCGCCGTCGGCGAGGTCTGCCGTGAAGAGGTTCATCGCGGGCGAGCCGATGAAGCCGGCGACGAACACGTTGTTCGGCTTCTCGTACAGGTCGCGCGGCGAGCCGACCTGCTGCAGCAGACCGTCCTTGAGCACCGCGATGCGGTCACCCATGGTGAGGGCCTCGGTCTGGTCGTGCGTGACGTAGACCGTGGTGACGCCGAGACGACGCTGCAGCGACGCGATCTGCGTACGCGTCTGGACGCGGAGCTTGGCGTCGAGGTTCGACAGCGGCTCGTCCATGAGGAAGACCTGGGGCTGACGCACGATCGCGCGGCCCATGGCGACACGCTGACGCTGGCCACCCGAGAGGGCCTTCGGCTTGCGGGTCAGGTACTCCTCGAGGTCGAGCAGCTTGGCGGCCTCGAGAACGCGGGTGGCGCGCTCTTCCTTGCCGACGCCGGCGATCTTGAGCGCGAAGCCCATGTTCTCGGCGACGGTCATGTGCGGGTACAGCGCGTAGTTCTGGAAGACCATCGCGATGTCGCGGTCCTTCGGCGGGACGTCGGTGACGTCGCGGTCGCCGATGAGGATGCGGCCGGCGTTGACCTCTTCGAGGCCGGCGAGCATGCGGAGCGACGTGGACTTACCGCAACCCGAGGGTCCGACCAGGACGAGGAACTCGCCGTCGGCGACCTGGAGGTCGAGCTTGTCGACGGCCGGACGGGTTCCGCCCGGGTAGAGGCGGGTGGCCTCGTCGAAAGTCACAGATGCCATTGTGTTTCTCCTTCACCGGCAGGTACGTGCCGGACGATCCGTAGTGATGGATGCGGCGGTCGACCCGCCGTGACCCCTCATTGGGTCGCGTTCAGTATGACATGGACCGCGGCATCTGGGTATTTCTCAGGTGCGATGATTAACATCGAATCCGGCCGTGCAACGCGGCGATCGTCGCCTATCCGATATCCGATGATCGGGGCCACCCTGCCCCCAGCGAAATTTTTTCAAGAGGAACGATGTCGAGCGACGAAACGCCGAACGTCCCCACCCCTCGCAACTCCCGCGAGGCTGTGCGGGAGAAGGCCCAGCGAGTGCATGCGAAGCAGTCCCGTGCGCGCATCATGCGACGGATCATCATCGGGACGCTCGCGGTGGTCGCTGTCGGCGCGATCGGCACCGCCGTGACGCTCGCCGTCTCCTCGCAGGTCTCGAAGCCCCAGCTCTCGCCGACCGGCATGGACGGAGACGGCGTCGTCGTCTCCGAGCTCTCGGCGTCGGCATCCGATGTCGGCACGGCCACACCCACTCCCGATCCCTCCGAGGCCGAGGCCCCCACCGAGCCGACCGCCGAGCCCACCGCGGCTCAGAAAGTCGACATCCACATCTACGTCGACTACCTGTCGGACGATGCGGGCGAGTTCGAGCGCGCCAACGCCCGCCAGCTCACCAACTGGATCAGCGAGGGTGCGGTCACCGTCACCTACCACCCGGTCGCCCTGCTCACCGCGAGCTCCAACGGCACCAAGTACTCCCTGCGCGCCGCGGCCGCGGCCGCCTGTGTCGCGACGCACTCGCCGGATCAGTTCTACGCCTTCAACCACGACCTGCTCGATGACCAGCCCGAGGTGAACACCGACGGCCTGTCCGACACCGAGCTCGCGGATCTCGCCGGTGCCGTCGGCGTCGACAACACCAAGACGGTGCGCAGCTGCATCCAGGACGGCGACTACCTCACCTGGGCCAAGGAAGCGACCAACCGTGCACTCGAGGGGCCACTGCCCGGCTCCGACGACCTCGCACTCGCGTCGACCCCGATGATCGTCGCCAACGGCGAGGCCTACGTGGGCGCGCTAGATGATCCGGCCGAGTTCTCTCAGTTCGTGCTCACCGTCGCCAGCGACGCGTACTACCAGGCGACCGCGACGCCCACGCCGACACCCACGACGAGCGACGCTCCGGCCGAGTAGGTCGGGAGATCCCCGTCACCATCGCTAAGCTGGTGGCACCCGCCGACTTGGCGCAATTGGTAGCGCACCGTACTTGTAATACGGGGGTTACGGGTTCGAGTCCCGTAGTCGGCTCTTCGATATCGGTGAAAGTCACAGCCGTTGGTATATCGCCGCCTGTAGCGTGAGTGCATGCTTGACATCGGCAAGGACCACTAGATCTCGGACGGCGTTCGACTGATGCACCATGATCAGGCGGCGATCTCGATCGGCGACGAGGCGAAGATCTATCGCGGAAGCGAGGTTGCGGGCCCCGTCTCGATCGGTGATCGCGTGTTCATCAATCGCGACGCGTACATTCGACCCGGCACCGTCATCGGCGACAACGTGAATCTCGGCCCTTTCGTCCGACTCATCACCGATACCCACGACATCGGATCGGCGTCCCGTCGCGCGGGTCGGTTCCGCCACGATCCCATTCGCATCGGTGACGGGGCGTGGATCGGCGCGTCGTCGACGGTGCTCGGTGGTGTGACGGTCGGTGAGGGTGCGGTCGTCGCCGCCGGATCCATCGTGACGACGGATGTGGCCCCACACACCGTCGCGGGAGGAGTGCCGGCCACCATGACCCGGCGTCTCGATTAGCCGGATCCCCGCCTCACTCGTGCGGATGCTCCCCGCGCAGCAGTTCGGCACGCTGGTCGTCGACGCCGCTCGGGATCGTCTCGCCGTAGGTGGTGACATCGGGGCCGGCGGAGGTCTTCTCGATGCCGCAGACGGCCGCCCCCTCGGTGCCATCGCGATCCGTGGGAACGACGACGAACCAGGTCGTCTGCTCGGCCAGCCACTCGACGGTTCCCCGGTCGCTGGCGTAGGTCGCGCCGCCCGCGTAGGCGTCGACCTTCTCGACGCACATCGTCACGAGCTCGCCGTCAGTGGGGTCGGCAGCGGCCGGCGGTGACGACGGCTCGGGTGCCGTGGACGGGGTGGGCGACGGTGCAGGCGTGGCCGTGGACGTGGGGGCGGTGGTCGCCGATCGCGTCGGTGCGGGCGTCGCCGAGGACGCGGGGATCGGCGTTCCCGTGCAGCCGGCGAGCAGCGCGACGAGAGCGATCAGGGGGATGACGGCAGTGCGGCGCATTCCTGAATGCTATGCGAGCGTGCACCCGAATCAGGTGATCGGCGCGAGAGTCACCGAATCGGAAATACGCGACGGGATTCGTCGGTTGCGACGAGTATGACTCGTATCGGAAACAGTGACCTGGATGTCTTCCCGCTCTCGCTCGGCGGCAACGTGTTCGGCTGGACGGCCGACCGCGACACGTCGTTCGCCGTGCTCGACGCCTTCGTCGAGGGCGGCGGCGATTTCATCGACACCGCGGACGGCTACAGCGCCTGGGTGCCGGGCAACTCCGGTGGCGAGAGCGAGACGATCATCGGCGAGTGGCTGGCGTCGCGCAAGCCTCAGGGCGTCACGGTCGCCACGAAGGTGAGCACGCATCCGGAGTTCCGGGGCCTCGCAGCGGCGAACATCCGCTCGGCCGCCGAGGCATCGCTCGCGCGCCTCGGCGTCGACACGATCGACCTCTACTACGCCCACTTCGATGACGAGAGCGTGCCCCTCGAGGAGACCGTCGGGGCGTTCGGCCAGCTCGTGACCGACGGCCTCGTGCGCCACGTCGCCGTCTCGAACTATTCCGCCGACCGCATCCGCGAGTGGATCGAGATCGCCCAGCGCACGGGCGCCGCCCTGCCCGTGGCCGTCCAGCCGCACTACAACCTCGTGCACCGCAACGACGTCGAGAGCGAGATCATCCCGGTGGCCGAGGAGTTCGGCCTCGGGCTCGTCCCGTACTACTCGCTGGCGAGCGGCTTCCTCACCGGCAAGTACCGCTCGACGGAGACCGCGGGGCAGTCGTCGCCGCGCGCCGAGGGCGCGGCGAAGTACGCGACCCCCGCCGGGCTGAAGGTCATCGACGCCCTCGAAGAGATCGGCTCGGCGCACGGCGCCTCGGTCGCCGCCACCTCGTTGGCCTGGTTGCGCGCGCAGCCGACCGTGGTCGCCCCGATCGCCAGCGCGCGCACGGTCGAGCAGGTTCCCGACCTCCTCGCCGGCGCCCGCCTCGAACTGAGCGCCGACGAGGTGCAGACGCTGAACCGCGTCTCGGAGTGGACTCCCGCTCAGGCCTGACGCCGCGAGCAGGAACCGTCCTCACCAGAGGAAGACGACGCCGACCGCGGCCACGAGGCCGATGGCCGCGGTCGGCCACCACAGCCAGCGTCGTCGGGCGGGGAGGAACGGGAGCGAGCGTCCGCGCAGGGCCAAGAGTCCCACCGCCGCGAGCGACGGCGCGAGCGCGATGCCCCACAGCCACCCACTGACCGCGAACCACGGCCCGCTGTGCCAGAGCAGGAGCAGTGCGGCCAGCGCCCAGACGAGGTCGCTGATCGAGGGGAGCAGCGCCTTCGCGCGGAGGGCGCGGACCAGTGCGCCGGCTCCGAGCAGCACGGCGATTCCGAACACTCCCCATCCCAGCAGAAGGTACGGCTCCGCCGGACCGGGGATCGGCACTCCCGCGATGTACGACACGGCGACGTAGTCGACGGTCGCGACCGTGTTCGAGAGGGCGATGAACGCCGTGCCGGCCTCACGATCCATCGTGAGGATCGTGCGGAACCCCGCCGTGCCTCCGTTGTGCCAGGTCTGCGTGCCGGCGCCGTCGAACGACGGCGAGGTGATCCAGCCCCACCCGATCTCACCCTCGGGCCCCATGCCGGCGGTGGGATCGAGCGCGGCCGCCCCGGGGGCCGTGCCGTCGAGGTTGGCCTGCGCCCAGATCACCAGATCGGATGCCGTGGTGAAGGTCGACGATCCGGCCGGAAGATAGCCCTCGCCCCACCAGCGCGGTGCCGGGGTGCCGTTGAGGAGGAACCCCGGGACGGCGTCGGATGGCACCTCCTCGGCGGTGGCGGCGATCACGGTGTGCTCCATGCCGAGCGGTTCGGTCAGGCGTGCACTGAGCAGGGCGGCATAGTCGTCGGCGCCGGCAGCCTCGGCGAGAGCGGTGCCGAGGAGCGAGACGGCGAAGTTCGAGTAGACGACGCCCTGGTCGGGGTCGACCGGCGCGATCGCCGCATCGGCGACGAGCTGCGCCGTGGTCGATGCGGCGTACGCGTTCTCGTTCAGGAGCAGGCTCGACACCGCGCCCTCCGAGGCGGTGGCGCCGAGGCCGGGAAGGCCGGACGAGTGCTGCGACAGCGACGCGAGCGTGACGTCGCCCGCCGCGGTGCCTTCGAGTTCCGGCAGATGCTGCGCGAGACGGTCGTCGGCCGTGACCTCGCCGCGTTCGATGGCGTCGGCGAAGAGCGCTCCGGTGAACGTCTTCGTGATCGAACCGAGTTCGAAGACGGTGTCGGGACCGGGTGCTCCCGGGTGTGCGGGGTCGGCATCGCCGAGGCCGGCGAAGACGGCACCGTCCGGGCCGATCTCCGCGACCGACAGCGAGCGGAATCCGTCGAGACCGCCCGGCAGAGTGAGGATGCTCTCGGCCAGGGTCTCGTCGCCGCTCCAGACCGAGCTCACGGTCTGGAGCTGCGGCCCGGCGGTGGCACCGAGCGCTATGGCGGCGACGGCGGCACCCGCCAGGATGCCGAGCACGGGCGCGGGTGAGAGTCGCGCCACGCGGGGTGGCATCGGGGTGGGAGAGGGCTCGGTGACGGTGGGGGTGGGGGAGGTCACGGTGGTGCTGCTCCTCAGCTCGAGGCGATCATGGTCAGGACGAGGAGGGGGACGATCCGTGCGCCGGGCACTTCGTAGACGCCACGACGGGGTGACGTCAGCCATCCCGCGCTGACGAGCTGGCGCAGGTGGTGGTAGAGCTGACCCGACGACGCGAACTGCTCGAGCTCGAGCAGCTCGGCGGTGGTCTGCGTGCCGGCGAGGATGATGCGGACGAGCTCGAGGCGCACCGGGTGGCCGAGCGCTTCGAGCGGGCGCGCGAGCTCGCCCCAGTCCTTGCCCATGAGCTCCTCCGCATAGAGGCCGTACTGCCAGCGGATGGGGCCCGCGGGCACCTCGACCGCGCCCGCCATCATCACCGCTCCCGGAGCGCGGCGGCCGAGCTCGTTGACGAACCAGAGCGGATCGGCGGAGGTATCGCCGGTGGCGGTATCGCCGGCTTCGGGTACCGCGGGTTCTGCCGCGGCGCGCTGCGCGAGTGCGTCGAACCGCTCGCGCAGGCTCGTCACCTCCCGTTCGAGAGCGTCGATGCGCTCCACGAGATCCGGATCTGTCTGCTTCTCCATGGTTCCGAGCGTAGCAAAAGTTCGAAATTACGGAGAAAGCGAACTAGGGAACGCGTCGGTCAGCTGAACAGCACGATCACGTACACCGCGAAGACCGCGAGGTGTGCGGCACCGTGCATCGCCGTCACCCGCTTCGCCGCGAAGGTCGTCACCGAGAGCAGCAGCGTCACACCCAGCATCAGGAGGTTCGCCGGCGATTCCGCCAGCACCACGGTCTGACCGGTGAGCATGCCGATGATCAGCACGGCCGGGATCGTGAGGCCGACCGTCGATACCAGCGCACCGTGACAGAGGTTCACCACTCGCTGCGCCTCACCCCCGAGGGCCGCGCGCACCGCGGTGAGGGACTCCGGCAGGAAGACGATCGCCGCGATCAGCACACCCGCCAGCGCGGCCGGAGCACCGAGTCGGCCGAGGCCGTCGTCGAGGAGCGCCGCCATGTCGTGCGAGAGCAGCACGATCGGCACGACCGTGACCACGAGCAGCGCGAGGCGCACGAGCACCTCGGTGCGGTGCACGGCGAGAGTCTCGCGGATGCCGGTGCGCGGTGACGCGTCCGCGGCATCCGTCCGTCGCCGCAGGCGCTCGTCGACCTCGGTGAAGTCGCCCGCCTGCGCACCCATCTGACGGAACAGGAAGAACGCGTAGATCCCGAGCGTGAGGATCACGATCGGAATCTCCTGACCGAGCGTGTACGACCCGTCACGGCCGATGAGAGCAGGGAGGGCGAACGCGAGCGCGACGAGCACCACGAGCATCGCCAGGTAGGCCGAGGTGCCCGTGCGGTTGTGCGCCATGCCGCGGTGGCGGAGACCGCCGAGGAGGAGGGCGAGACCGATGACGAGGTTCAGGATGATCATCGACACGGCCATCACCGAATCGCGGGCGATGGTGGCGTGCTCTCCGGGCCCGAGCATCACGGCGGAGATGAGGATCACCTCGATCAGCACGATCGACAGGGTGAGGACGAGGGAGCCGTAGGGGTCGCCCAGACGGTGGGCGAGGGCTTCGGCCTGTTTCACCACGCCGAACGCGCACACCAGGATCACCCCGATGATGACGCCGAGCGCGACGATCAACAGGGGAGCGGCGACCGGAGCGGCGAGCAACGGATGCGCGAGGAGCACCAGGACGTAGGCGCCCCAGCCCAAGGCGATGCGGACGATGTCGGTGCGTCCGACGTACTGCTTCACAGAAGTGAGGGAGGTCATCATCTGAATCCTTCACGGGGCCGTCCCCGGATGATGACGCGAGTCGGGTCGTCCCGGTCGCAACGTGCGCAGCGCACCAGGCCAGGATAGCGCGCCCGTCCGCCAGATTCCTGGGCGCAGCTCGTCAATGAAGCGGGGTCGTGCGAGGAAAGGGGATCCGGATGCTGACGGTCGTCGTGCACGTCGCGGTCGGGGCGATCGCGGGGTGGCTGGCCGTCGAGGCCGCGCACTACGCCCGGAAGCACCCGAATCGCGACCGCCGTGACCCCCGCCGCCTCCGACTGATGAAGATCCTGCCGATCGTCGGATGGACGCTCCTCGTCCTCAGCATCCCGATGATCCTGCTCTCCGACGCATCGCGCGACGACGATCGCGTCGGCATGGCGATCGCCTCGTTCGCGATCCTCGGCGGTGGCATCCTGTTCCTCGTGATGTACCGCAACTGGTACGTCGTCTTCGGGGAGGAGGACGTGACGTTCCGCACGCTCGCGGGCGTCACGCGCAGCTTCCGGTACTCCGACATCGCCGAGTACTCGGTGCGCCGCTCGGACCAGGGGCCGATGCTCACCGTCCGCACGGTGCGCGGGGTGCGGCTGAGCCTCAACATCCGCCGGTACGACGCCACTCCGCTGCTGGCGCAACTGCAGTTCCACCAGGCGACGGGGCGCTGGGCGATCCGCGGGGAGCTACGACGCTGACTCGTCGTCCTCGTCATCGCTGCGCAGGTGCGCGATGTGCGCCGCATGCCGCTGCAGATGGTTCGGTGAGCGCCGCACGAACAGCCAGGCGACGACGAGCAGTGCGAACCAGATCGGCGTCACGAGCAGGGCGGTGAGGGTATCGGGCTGCGTGGTCAGCGCCCACAGGATGAAGACGAAGAACGCCAGCACGACGTAGACCATGAACACCCCGCCGGGCATCCGGAACGCCGAGGTCTGCGCCTTCTGCGGACGGCGACGGCGGTAGACGACGTAGCTGAGCAGGAAGATCGTCCACACGAACATGAAGCACAGCGCCGAGACGGTCGTCACCATGTCGAAGGCGGTGCCGATGTCCTTACCCGCGTAGAGCAGGACGACGCCCGAGAGCAGCAGGATGCATGAGAGGAAGAGGGCGTTCTGCGGCACGCGGCGCTTCGACAGCCGACCGAAGATCTTCGGGGCGTCGCCGTCCTGCGCGAGTCCGAAGACCATGCGCGACGTGGAGTAGATGCCGGAATTGGCGCTCGACATCGCCGAGGTGAGCACGACCAGGTTCACGACGGTAGCCGCGATGCCGAGGCCGGCCAGGGCGAACATCGCGATGAAGGGGCTCTCGCCCGCGACGTACTCGGTCCACGGGGTCACGGCCATGAGCACGACCAGTGCGCCGACGTAGAAGAGCAGGATGCGGATGGGGATCGCGTTGATCGCCTTGGGCAGATTCCGCTTCGGGTCCTTCGTCTCGGCGGCCGCGGTGCCGACCAGCTCGATCCCGACGAATGCGAAGACCGCGATCTGGAAACCGGCGACGAATCCCATGAACCCGTGCGGGAACATGCCGCCGTGGCTCCAGAGGTTCGCGAACGACGCGGTGCCGGCGTCGTGCGTGAAGCCGGTGAAGATCATCACGAGGCCGGTGACGATGAGTGCGACGATCGCCACGATCTTGATCAGCGCGAACCAGAACTCCATCTCGCCGAAAGCCGCGACGGTGGGGAGGTTGAGCGCGAGCAGGATGGCGACGACCGCGACACCGGGGATCCAGAGGGGGATGCCGGGAATGAGCGTGTTCGTGTACCCGGCGATCGCGATGACATCGGCGACCCCGGTCACCACCCAGCAGAACCAGTAGGTCCAGCCCGTGAAGAAGCCGGCCCACGGCCCCAGCAGATCGCTGGCGAAGTCGCTGAACGACTTGTACTTGAGGTTCGAGAGCAGTAGCTCGCCCATCGCGCGCATCACGAAGAAGAGCATGAAACCGATGATCATGTAGACGAAGATCACCGAGGGACCGGCCACCGAGATGGTCTTACCGCTGCCCATGAAGAGCCCGGTGCCGATCGCGCCGCCGATCGCCAGGAGCTGGATGTGGCGGTTGCTCAGCGCTCGCCGGAGGTGCTGTTCTTCGTCGGTACTCTGCACGGTCACCCGATGCAGAGTAGCCGACGAGAACGGGTCACTCCGAAGCGACACCCCTGCGACGCAGCGCCAGCGCACCGAGGGCGAGAAGGGCGAGTGCGCCGAGCGCGACATGTCCCGCGGGGAAGTCCGATCCCGTGGTGGCGAGGGTGCCATCGGCATCCGATCCCGATCCTGCCCCGCCCTGGTCGCCGCCACCCGAGCCGCCGTCCGCGATCGCGGAGAGCACCGTGACCGCGAGCTCGGCGGAGCCCGAGTCGGCCGTGGCGGTCAGCGTGTGCGCGCCGGGATCGACGGATGCCGGCACGGTCACGACCGCGCGTGCGGTGCCGTCGGCGCCCGCGGTGAGGGTCGCGAGTCGCACGGGGTCGGAGTTCAGCACGAGCTCGATCCGCTCGCCCTCCGCGAAGCCCGAGACGCTGACCTCGGAGGGCGTGCCGATGCGCAGCGCCGCGTCTGCGACAGCGATCCGCTTCTCGGTGAACGCAGCTCCGAACGACAGCTCGACGGTCTGCGAGGGGAAGAGCTTGAACTCGACGGGGGAGAGGTCCTGTGCCTCGGTGCCGTCGCCGTAGATGTCGACCGTGCCCGAGTCGAGCAGCAGACGAACCGACGTCCCGTCGGCGAGGTCGCGCACGCCCGCGATGCCCTCGTAGGAGCCCGGCCAGTTCTCGATGCCGAGGGTGCCGGATGCCGCCACCGGGGCGTCGTCGAGCGAGCCGGACCATCCGTAGAGGGCGAAGCGGCCGGTGTCGTCGGCGCTGCCGGCGACGATCAGGTAGTCCCCGGACTCGGCGCGGGCCATGTCGCGGATCGCGCGCCCGCCCAGGTCGAGCAGGATCGGGTCGCCGACGACGGCATCCGCTCCGGCCACGACATCGGCGATGTCGGCGACGGGCACGATGAGGGCGTCGGCGTCGTCGCCCACCTCGGGCGAGCGGAAGCCGATCCAGAGCGTGGTGCCGTCGGGGGCGATCGCGGCGCCCTCGACGTTGAGCGAGTTCGGGCCTTCGGCGGAGACGCCGGGCTGGGTGGCCGCGAGGAACCCGAAGCGGTCGGCGCCCAGGCCGTGCTGGTCCTCGTGGTCCCAGGCGACCAGCGCGTCGCGCAGCACGTTGCGGTACCCGACGAAGCTCAGCGTCGCCTCGGCGCCGGTGCCCGAGACCTGCGTCTGCAGCACGATGTTGCGGTCGAGTCGCACGTTGCCGCTGCGGGTGTTGCCGGTCGATCCGATCCAGAAGACCTGGTCGCCGACCTGCGCGACGGCTTCGAAGTCGTGCGCCTCGCCCGCGCGCTCGAACTCGATGCGGTCGCTGAAGTCGAATGCCGCGACGGCCTCGCCGCCCTGCTCCGAGAACAGGCGGATGGCGTTCGAGTCGTCGTCGGCGGCGAAGAAGTAGCCCTCGCCCGCGTCGATCGCGGCCGAGGCATCCGACATCCCGAAGTGCCCGCGCGCGTTCTCGTCGGCGAAGGCCGGGGCGACACGGTAGGGGAGCTGCGAGATCGCAGTACGCCCGTCGGCGGTGCGCAGGTTGACCGTGAGCACCGCGGTGCCGGTGGCCGCGGGCGACGCGGCGAGGCGGAACGTGCCGTCCGCGGCGACGTCGAGGCGGAGCGCCTCATCGGGCACGACGGCGGGATTGCTGCTGGTCACGCTCGCCGAGACGACCTCGCCGGCGGGATCGGCGATCATGCCCGTCGCGACCGGGTTGGTGTCCTGTCCGAGCACCGCGGCGAGGGCACTGCCCGCACCGCCGGGAACGCGCACGTCCCACGACAGCGTGGGCTTCGCGAGGATGGGGCCGACGGCATCCGTTCCCGGTTCGAACCCGGGAGCGAAGGCGACGCCGCGGAACGCGGTCTGCGGTGCGGCCGTCGCGAGAACGTCGGTCTGCGCGGTGAAGGCCGAGTCGTCGCCCGAGTCGACGATGCGCACGATCTCGTTGCCCTGGTTGAGGCCGCGCACGGCGTAGAGCACCGAGCCGTCGCCCGCCTGACGTGCTTCGAGGCCCCAGAAGTCACCCGGCAGGGTCTCCACCCAGGTCCAGGTCGCGCCGGTCTGGCGGTACTTGGCGATGCCCTCGTTCGCACCCTCGGTGTAGCCGACGTAGAGGTGATCTCCGGCGAACGCGAAGTCGTGGGCGACCGAGGCTCCGGCGGGGGTCGCGGCCACGAGCGTGAGCGGCGCTCCTGCCGCTGTCGGGATGCCGGTGCCGACCGTGTTCAGGCCCGAGAAGCCGCTCCGGTCGCTCGTGAGGTACAACTGTCCGTCGTGGATGTCGACCACGCGTCCGTTGTTGAGGTTGCTGCTGCCGGAGACGACGGCGGTGGGGGTGGAACCGCCGGCCTCGACCGTCAGCACACCGCCGGCGGGATCCGTCGAATCGCCGCCGTGCCCGCCCGCCCAGTAGCGGGTGCCGTCGACCGTGGCGGTGCCGCGGATGTGGCGCAGCGAGAACCCGCCGGCGAGCGTCGTTACGGTGTCGACATCGCCCTCCGATCCGACCCGCGCGATCACGCGCAGGGTGTCGGGGGCGGCCGTGTCGTTGAGAGACCCGGACCCCGGGGCCGCATCGTATCCGCCGAGCGTCACGTAGCGGTGGTCGGCGGACTGCTGCAGCGCACCCTGCTGGTCGCGGTTCGCGCCGAGGGTGAACGCGTGCTGGTCGCCGGCTGCCGACGTCGGCAGCGCGATCGTGTCGCCGAGCTCGCCCTGACCGTCGAGGAGCTGGATCGACACCGGCACGGCGTCGTTGCCCGTCGTCGTCCCGTCGCCGACGACGGAGACGGCGAGCTGATCGGTGGGGGCGTCGGCTGCGACGGCCGCCTGCGGGGCGACGATCACGGCGCCGGCCGCGACGAGCGCGGCGAGGCCGAAGGAGAGGGAGCGGGGAACGGGCACGGCGAGTACCTCCGGTCGGGGGTCGGGTGAGTCCGACACAAACGGAAGCGGACGAACGGATGCCGACGCCCGGGTGAACGACAGACGAACAGCGCATCGGCATGACGGATGTCATCCGCACTGCGTGACATCGGCATCCGGTGCGGTCGTGCTCGCGGCGCTTCACTGGAACCATGAGCCAACCACTCGTCGTTCCCGCCGACCGATCACCCGCTGCCTCCGATCCCGCCATCGATCTCTCGGGCATCGTCCGTCGCTTCGGACACGGCACGAACCGCGTCGTCGCCGTCGACCATGTCGACATGCGCATCGAACGCGGTGAGGTCGTCGCCCTGCTCGGACCCAACGGTGCCGGAAAGACCACCACGATCGACGTGCTCCTCGGGCTCTCCGAACCCGACGAGGGCACGGCGCGGGTGCTCGGCGCCCGGCCGCATCGCGCCGTCGCCGCGGGGCGGCTGTCCGCCGTGCTGCAGACGGGCGGACTGCTCGCCGATCTGACGGTGCGTGAGACGGTCTCCGTCATCGCCGGGCTCCACGGAGCCTCCGGGCGCGTCGGCGAGGTCATCGAGCGCGCCGACCTCGCCGCGATCGCGCGACGCCGGGTCGGCAAATGCTCGGGAGGTGAGAAGCAGCGGGTGAAGTTCGCGCTCGCGCTGCTGCCCGACCCGGACGTGCTGGTGCTCGACGAGCCGACCGCGGGCATGGACGTCACCGCCCGTCGCCGGTTCTGGGAGGCGATGCGGGCGGATGCCGACGCCGGCCGGACGATCGTGTTCGCCACTCACTACCTCGAGGAGGCGGAGCAGTTCGCTCGCCGCACGATCGTGATGAACCACGGCCGAGTGGTCGCCGACGGTGCGACCGCCCGGCTGCGCGCATCGCTGGGCGGCCGCACCGTCTCGGCGACGATTCCCGACGGCATCGACGCGCTCGCCGCGGAGCTCCGCACCGACGCCGCGGTCGCCGAGGTGTCGACCGACGCCGATCGGCTCACGGTGCGCACCGAGGCATCCGATCTCCTCGCGGGACGGCTGTTGTCGCTCGGCGCCAGCGATCTGGAGATCACCGCACCCACGCTCGAATCCGCCTTCACCTCGCTCACGGAGGACAAGTCATGACCACCCTCGTCGCCCCCGCGCTGTACCGCACCGAACTCGTGCGGCAGATCCGCAACCCCTACACGCTCGCCTTCACGCTGGCGATGCCGGTGGCCATGTACCTGCTCTTCGGGGCGAGCATGTCGTACGCCTCGCAGAGCGTGGGCCAGGCGAACGTCTCGTTCTACGTCATGGTGTCGATGGGCGCGTACGGTACGGCGACCGCGATGAGCTCGCTGTGCTCGCTCGCCGCCTCCGAGGTCGGGCAGGGATGGGGGCGTCAGCTTGCGCTCACCCCGCTCTCGACCGCGGGGTACGCGGTGACGAAGGTGCTCGCCGCGGTGTCGTTCGCAGCCCTCGCGGTGCTCTTCGTCTACGGCGCCGGCCTCGCGACGGGGGCCGAGGCATCCGACACCTGGCGCTGGTTCGCCGCGGCCGGGATCACTCTGGGCCTCGGGCTGATCTACGGACTGTTCGGACTCGGCGTCGGCCTCGCCTTCAACTCCGACTCGGCCGCCGCGCTCGCCTCCATCTCGATCACGTTCTTCGGCTTCTTCGGCAACGTCTTCATCCCGCTCGACGGCGTGATGCTCGACATCGCGAAGTGGACGCCGATGTACGGCTACGTGGCGCTCGTGCGCTGGCCGGCCACCGACGGCACCCTCGTCGCGGGTGGCGCCGACCCGCTGTGGGCCGTGCTGCTGAACGTCGTGGTCTGGGCCGTGCTGTTCGCCGGACTCGTGCGGCTCGGCGTGCTGCGCTCGCGCCGCCGTCGTTAGGCTGGGCCGATGACCACCGAGACCGCCGCTAACAGGGCTCCCTCCGGCCCCTGGGAGCGCTGGGGGTGGCTGATGGCCGTGGTCTGGATGGTGTTCCTCGTCTACCCGGTGTTGGCCCTGCTGGCCTCGGATGCCGCGGTTGGCTGGGTCGTGCTGGGATGGGCGGGCCTGGTCGCCTTCGCCACCGTGTACGTGGTCGGATTCGTCATCGGGATGCGGTCCTCCTGGGGGCGACCCCGCCCGATCGTGCGGACGCTCTTCTGGGCGCAGATCGTATGCGCGCTCGCGACGATCCCGGCGATCGAGACCAACGCCCTCAGCTTCCTGCCGTACCTCATGTCGTATGCCAGTTACGGCCTGCGGGGCGTCTGGCACTGGGTGACGACCGCTGCGGGCATCGCGATCGCTGCGGGCGCCGTGCTCCTGACGGGGAGATTCGACGATCACTTCCAGATCCTCGTCATCGTGCTCCTCATCGCGGTGGTGAACACCGTGAACACCTGGCTGATCGGGCGTTCGGTCGACTCCGACCGGGTGCGGATGGAGCTCGCGACCAGTGAGGAGCGCACCTCCATCGCCCGCGACGTGCACGACCTGCTCGGACACACCCTCACGGCGGTGAAGCTCAAGGCCGAACTCGCCGAACGCCTCGTCGATCAGGACCCTGCGCGTGCCAAGGCCGAACTCGCGCAGATCGTGCACCTCACCGGCGAGGCGATCGCCGGCGTGCGAAGCACCGTCACCGGCATCCGCAGCGTCGCCCTGGCGGAGCAGATCGAGGCGAGCTGCGTCGCGCTCGAGTCGGCGGGACTGCACGTCGACGTCGAGGGTGATCCGGCCGCGCTGTCACCCGCGCAGGCCCTGCCCGCCGGGTGGATCGTGCGGGAGTCGACCACGAACATCCTGCGCCATGCGGAGGCCCGACGGGTGCGGATCACGATGGCCCCCGGCATCGTCGCCGTCGAGGACGACGGACGCGGCGCGAGAGGGCCGGTCGGCAACGGCCTGCGCGGGATGGCCGAGCGAGCGGCGGCAGCGGGTGCCGTGCTGGCCGTGGAGGATGCCCCGACGGGTGGGACGAGAGTGAGCGTGACCTGGTGACCGATCCGATCCGGCTGCTGCTCGTCGACGATCAGGCGCTCGTCCGCGGAGCGATGGGGGCCCTGCTCGAGCTCGAGGACGATCTGGCCGTCGTCGCCGAAGCCGCCGACGGTACCGAAGCGACGGAGCGGGCCGCGGAGGTAGGGCCCGATGTGTGCCTGATGGACATTCAGATGCCGGGCGTCGACGGGGTGGCTGCGACGCGTGCCGTGCGCGAGGTGAGCCCTGCGACGCGCGTGTTGATCGTGACGACCTTCGCACGCCCCGGGTATCTGCGGCAGGCCCTCGACGCGGGCGCGAGCGGATTCATCGCCAAGGACACCCCGGCGACGCAGCTCGCGCACGCCGTGCGCCGTGTGCACCAGGGGCTGCGGGTCGTCGATCCCGCGCTCGCCGAGGCCTCGCTGTTCGAGGGGGCCAACCCGCTGAGCGAGCGCGAGCAGCAGGTGCTGCGATTGTCGGCCGACGGCCGTGCGATCGCGCAGATCGCGGCCGAGGTGTTCCTCTCGGCCGGGACGGTGCGCAACCATCTGTCGTCGGCGATCGGCAAGACGGCGACCGAGAACCGCACGCAGGCGGCGCGCATCGCCCGCGACAAAGGGTGGATCTAGGGAGTTGGCTTCCCGAAGAGGTCGGGATCGACGGGGCGCTGCGCGCGCGGCAGCTTCTCGACGACGAGCAGGTACGACTCGGTGACGAGTTCGGTCACGAGCCCCGGCTCGAGCGACGGGCCCGGCCGCAGCGAGATCCAGTGCTTCTTGTTCATGTGGTACCCCGGCACGATGTCGGCGAACGTCTCCCGCAGCGCGACCGCGTCGTCGGGGTGCGACTTGACCGTCACCCGGCCCGTGCCGTCGAGGGGGAGCAGGAGGAAGACCCGCCCGCGCACCTTGTAGACGTCCCACTCCGGGCCGAAGGGGTTCGTCAGCTCGGCACCGGGCAGTTCTTCGGCGCGCTCGGCGGCCGTAGAGGTGAGGGCATCGGCATCCATCGTCAGAACAGCCGGTCCGTGCCCTTGTCGTCGGCTCGCGGCGCGACGGCGACGCGATCGTCGAGGGATGCCGCGGCGCGCAGCGCTTCGTCGATCAGCTCGCGGTCTCCCTGGGCGGTGAGCCACTCTCGGGCGAAGTCCGTCGGGATGAGCACGGGCATGCGGTCGTGCACGTCTGCGAGGTGGGCGGGTGCCGGGCGCATCACGATCGAGTAGCAGGTGAACCATTCACCGTCGGCGGTGCGGCCGCGCTGCGTGACGGCGGCCATGCCGAACAGGATGCCTTCGCCGATGCCGAACTCGTGCCACACACGTTCGGGCTTCTTCATCTCGAACCAGCCCGTCGCAGGCACCAGCGCGCGGGTCTTCAGCGACCCGGGGCGCTCCTGCAGGCGCTCGGACCGGGTGTTGATCGAGGGGAACTTCGCAGGCTCGCCGTTCACGAGGAAGCCCCACCACGCGGGCTCCAGAGCGGTCTCACCGTCGGCGTCGACGACCACGGGATTGAGGTTACGGAGATTCTTGCCCGTCGGGCGCAGGGTCTCACCCGCGTTCTGCCGCGCCCACTGGCGCAGGCCGTCGAGCACGTCGGCGTCGGCCTCGGCCAACAGCTCGGCGTCGGTGAAGCGGGGATCCAGTCCGTAGCTCGCGCACATGCCCACAGGCTAGTCCGGGCCACCGACATCCGGCAGGGGCGGGGCGGCGTATCCGGTACCGTGAAACGAGTGACTCCGACCCGATCGCTCCCCGCTCCTCTTGCGATCGGCGGTGCCGTGGCGATCGGCGTCCTGACCGCGATCCAGGCGCGTATCAACGGGGTTCTCGGCATCCGTCTGGGCGACGGAGTCGTCGCCGGACTCGTGTCGTTCGTCGTCGGCACCGCGGTGCTGGCCGTCATCGTCGCCGCGCTTCCGTCCGGGCGCGCCGGGATGGGCCGTCTCGCCCGCGGCATCCGCGGCCGGACGATCCCGCCGTGGATGCTCCTCGGTGGCGCGTGCGGTGCACTGACCGTCTCGACCCAGGGGCTCACCGCCGCCGTGCTCGGGGTCTCGCTGTTCACCGTGGGCGTGGTCGCCGGGCAGACCCTGCACGGACTCGTGCTCGACCGGATCGGCTTCGGTCCGGCGGGCGTCGTGGCTGTGACGATGGGTCGGGTCGCCGGTGCTGCCCTCGCACTGCTGGCCGTCGGCGTCTCGCTGGGTGGAGACGTGCTGCGCACCGCCCCGTTGTGGATGCTCGTGCTGCCGTTCGCCGCCGGTGTGGGCATCGCCTGGCAGCAGGCCGTCAACGGGCGACTGGCGCAGCGCGTGGCGTCGCCCATGGCCGCGACCATGACGAGCTTCATCGCGGGCACCCTGGTGCTCGCCATCGCCGCCGCGATCAGCGTCGCGTCGCAGGGCGCCCCGCACGCTCTGCCCGCCGAACCGTGGCTGTACATCGGCGGGTTCCTCGGCGTCGTCTACATCTTCCTCGGCGCGTTCCTCGTGGCGCACACCGGCGTGCTTCTCCTCGGGCTCGGCTCGGTCCTCGGGCAGCTCGTCGCCGCCGTCGCGATCGACCTGATCTGGCCCACCGAGGCGGGACCGGCGATCTGGCAGATCATCACGATGGTCGTCATCGCCGCGGCATCCGTGCTCGTGGCGGTCGTGCGCCGACGACGCTGACTACTTCTCTTTCTTCTTCTCGGCCTTCGCGATCTTCTCGGCCTTCTCCGCTCCGCCCGCCGGCATCCGTGTCAGCAGAGCCTCGGCCTCCACGGGCTTGCGGCGACCCGGCGACTTCGCCGGCTTGCCGCCGACGTAGAGCCAGCCCAGCAGCACCTCGTTCTTCGCGAGCCCGTGCGCCTTCGCGACGGCCTTCGACCGCGTGTAGGCGCCGGTGCGCCAGAACACGCCCCAGCCGGCCTCGTCGAGCAGGAGGCTCAGGGTGTGCGCGACGCCGGAGGCGACCGCCTCCTGCTCCCACACCGGCACCTTGTGATTCGTGCGGTAGCTGCCGACCACCGCGATCAGCAACGAGGCGCGCAGCGGCTTGGTCGACGGCTTCTTGTCTCCCTCGGCCTTCGCGATCGCGGCTCCCAGGGCGATCCGGTCGTCGCCGCGCAACTCGATCAGCCGCCAGGGACGCAACGACGAGTGGTCCGCCACGCGCCCGGCCGCCGCGATCAGCGGGAGGAGCTCCTCGCGGGAGGGGGCATCCTCCGTGACCTTCGACCAGGACTGCCGGGACCTGACGGCGTTGAGCGCGCTCACGCCTCGGGGGCCTCGGGGGTGAAGTTCAGAGCCAGCGAGTTCATGCAATAGCGGTCGCCGGTCGGGGTGCCGAAGCCGTCGGGGAAGACATGGCCCAGGTGCGAGCCGCAGTTGGCGCACCGCACCTCGGTGCGCACCATGCCGAGCGAGCTGTCCTCGATCAGCTCGACGGCCTCGGGGCGGATCGACTCGTAGAAGCTCGGCCATCCGCATCCGGAGTCGAACTTGGTTCCGCTCTTGAAGAGCTCGGCACCGCACGCGCCGCAGGTGTAGAGGCCGGCGCGCGCCTCATCGAGCAGCTCGCCCGTCCAGGCGCGCTCGGTGGCCGCCTGGCGCAGCACCGCGTACTGGTCGTCGCCGAGCTCCTTGCGCCACTCGTCTTCGGTCTTTTCCACGCTGTACGACATGAGTCCTCCTGGGGTCGTCTCCATTCTCCCCCGTCGCGGGGCGTCGGGGTGCGTGCGTCCACAATGGAGGGATGACGGATGCTGTCCGCGAGCGCTACGCGCGCTTCGCCGAGAAGGAGGCCCCGGGCCGCAGCGCGCTGTACGCCGAGTGGGCGGCCGGCGTCGCCGGCGACCCCGCCGTGCAGCGCGTGCTCGCCCGCATCCCGGAGACCCGGCGGCAGCCGCCGCTCGTCTTCGCGGTGACCCGACTGCTCGGCGCCGCGCTCGACGGGTTCCCGGGGTGGCGCGAGTTCGTGCTGCGGAATGCGGATGCCGTCGTCGCCGAGTGCTCCGCGCGCTCGCTGCAGACGAACGAGCCGCTCCGGCTCGCGGCGCTCCTTCCGTCGCTGTCCGAGATCGGCGGGCCGATCGCGCTGCTGGAGGTCGGGGCATCCGCCGGACTCTGCCTGTATCCGGATCGCTACTCCTACCGTTTCACCGATGGCGGCGGCGCGGTGCGACTGTCGCTCGATCCGCAGGACGGTGTCTCGCCGGTCGTGCTCGAAAGTCGGGTCGACGGCGAGCTGCCCGCGCTCCGGCTTCCCGAGATCGTGTGGCGTGCGGGGATCGATCTCGCCCCGCTCGATGCCCGCGATGTCGATGATCGCCGGTGGCTGCAGGGTCTCGTCTGGCCGGGGGAGACCGGTCGGGAGCAGCGGATCGCGGCGGCACTCGACATCGCGGCCGCCGATCCACCGCTGCTCGTCGCCGGCGACGCGCTCGACCGCCTCGAGGCTCTCGTCGCCGCGGCGCCCCCCGGCGCGACGCTCGTGATCACCACGCCCGGGGTGCTCGTGCACCTCCCGCGGGCGGCGCGGTCGGCGCTGGTGGCGCGAATCCGTGCGCTCCCAGCGCGGTGGATCACGATCGATCCGCCCGCGCTGCTCGACGTCTGGGATCCGCCGATCGACGCCGCGGACTGGCCCGGCTTCGTGGTCGCGCTCGACGGTCGGGTGCGCGCCGCGGCCGATCCGCTCGGCGCGTGGTGGGAGTGGCGCGCGGCCGACGGGCCGCACGCGCCCTAACCTGGGCACATGATCGGTGACCTCTCGGAGCGCGACCGCGCGATCCTCGCGCTGGAGACGGTCTGGCCCCGCCACAGCGGGGCGAAGGAGGAGGCGATCCGGGCGCAGCTGGGGATGAGTGCCGCACGTTACTACCAGCTCCTCGGTCGTCTGATCGAGTCGGATGCCGCGCTCGAGTTCGATCCGATGCTGATCCGCCGGTTGCGCCGTCTGCGCGACGCGCGTGTCGTCCGCCGCTCGGCGCGCACGCCCGGTTTCGTGGGCTGACCGCGCTCTCGGATAGCATCGTGGGGTGTCCAAGCCCACCCGTGATCGTTTCGACGACGTCCCCCGCTCATCCGGCCGCGTCGGGGCGCACCGCGCCGAAGCCCCGGGGATGAACGGGTGGGTGGTGCTGCTGTGGTCGTTCGTCGCGGCGCTCGTGCTCATCATCGTCGGCATCTTCGGTTCGCTGGTCGTGATGGGCCGGATCGACCTCTTCCCGGAGGCCGTGCCCACCGCCGAGCCGACTCCGGTCGAGACCGGTGTGCTCGACACGTCGTTCGAGGTCACGATCCTCAACGCGACGCCCGATGAGGGCCTCGACGAGCAGATGCGCGACACCCTGCTCAACGCCGGATTCACAACGGTGTACGCGAGCGACAGCGGCAGCCAGGACTTCGAGACCACCACGGTGTACTACGTCGACGAGGCCGATCGCCCGGCCGCACTCGGCGTGGCCGACCTTATCGGAGGAGCGGAGGTCGAGCAGAGCGACTTCTACGCCGACCTCAACGACGGCGAGGCGAAGCAGATGACGATCGTCGTCGGCCTCGATCGCGTTGCCGGCGCTCCCGAGACTTCGGACGAGACGCCCGCGCCCTGAGGCGCGTCCGACGCCCTCCTCCCGCGGCTTGCACTCGTAGGGGTCGAGTGCCAGAATGGCGTTAGCACTCTCTCACTCTGAGTGCTAAACCCAACGTCTACGTCCAGGAGGGACGAAAAAACTCATGGCAAAGATCATTGCTTTCGATGAGGAGGCCCGCCGCGGCCTCGAGCGCGGCCTCAACATCCTCGCCGACGCGGTCAAGGTGACCCTCGGCCCGCGTGGTCGCAACGTCGTGCTCGAGAAGAAGTGGGGCGCCCCCACGATCACGAACGACGGTGTGTCCATCGCCAAGGAGATCGAGCTGGACGACCCGTACGAGAAGATCGGCGCGGAGCTCGTCAAGGAGGTCGCCAAGAAGACCGACGACGTCGCCGGTGACGGAACCACCACCGCCACGGTCCTGGCTCAGGCTCTGGTCCGCGAGGGTCTGCGCAACGTCGCGGCCGGCGCCGACCCGATCTCGCTCAAGCGCGGCATCGAGAAGGCCGTCGCCGCGATCACCGAGGAGCTGCTCTCCAGCGCCAAGGAGATCGAGTCGAAGGAGCAGATCGCCGCCACGGCATCCATCTCCGCCGCTGACCCCGCGATCGGCGAACTCATCGCCGAGGCGATCGACAAGGTCGGCAAGGAGGGTGTGGTCACCGTCGAGGAGTCGCAGACCTTCGGTACCGAGCTCGAGCTCACCGAGGGCATGCGCTTCGACAAGGGGTACCTGAACCCGTACTTCGTCACGGACCCCGACCGCCAGGAAGCCGTCTTCGAGGACCCGTACATCCTCATCGCGAACCAGAAGGTCTCCAACATCAAGGACCTCCTGCCCATCGTCGACAAGGTGATCCAGGACGGCAAGGAGCTCGTCATCATCGCCGAGGACGTCGAGGGCGAGGCTCTCGCGACTCTCGTGCTCAACAAGCTCAAGGGCATCTTCAAGTCGGTCGCCGTCAAGGCCCCCGGCTTCGGCGACCGCCGCAAGGCGCAGCTGCAGGACATCGCGATCCTCACCGGTGGCCAGGTCATCACCGAAGAGGTCGGCCTGAAGCTCGAGAACGCCACGCTCGACCTGCTGGGTCGTGCCCGCAAGGTCATCGTCACCAAGGACGAGACCACGATCGTCGAGGGCGCCGGCGAGGCCGAGCAGATCGAGGGTCGCGTGACCCAGATCCGCCGCGAGATCGAGAACACCGACAGCGACTACGACCGCGAGAAGCTGCAGGAGCGCCTGGCGAAGCTCGCCGGTGGCGTCGCCGTCATCAAGGCGGGCGCGGCCACCGAGGTCGAGCTCAAGGAGCGCAAGCACCGCATTGAGGACGCCGTCCGCAACGCGAAGGCAGCCGTCGAGGAGGGCATCGTCCCCGGTGGTGGCGTCGCGCTGATCCAGTCGGGCACCAAGGCGCTCGACGGTCTGTCGCTCTCGGGTGACGAGGCGACCGGTGCGAACATCGTCCGCGTGGCCATCGAGGCTCCGCTCAAGCAGATCGCGCTGAACGCCGGTCTTGAGCCGGGTGTCGTGGCGAACAAGGTCGCCGAGCTCCCCGCGGGCCAGGGACTCAACGCCGCCACCGCCGAGTACGTCGACATGTTCGGCGCCGGCATCATCGACCCCGCCAAGGTGACGCGTTCCGCGCTGCAGAACGCCGCGTCGATCGCCGCGCTGTTCCTCACCACCGAGGCCGTCGTGGCCGACAAGCCCGAGAAGGCCGCCGCTCCGGTCGGCGACCCGTCGGGTGGCATGGACTTCTGATCCATCGCGCATGACAGAACGCCCCCGGCTTCGGCCGGGGGCGTTCTGCGTTCCTGGGGGCGGGCGGGGAGGAACCGCCGTCCCAGGACGCTCAGCGGGTCAGCGGAACAGGCTCGCGGAGTACTGGTCGGCGTCGCTGTACTGCGTCGCGGCCGAGCCGAGAGAGGTGCCGATCGAGTCGAGCACCTGCTCGACCTGCAGGGCCGCCGTGCGCCACTGCTCCGCACACCCCTGGAAGGCGGTCGAGGCGCTGCCCACCCACGACGACTGCAGCTGCGTGAGCTGAGCCATGAGGGTGGTCGATTCGGACTGCAGGCGCTCCATGGTGGCGCGGGCGGCGCTGTTCGCTGCCTGGACTGCTTCGGTGTCGACGGTGAAGACGGACATCTGGATTCTCCTTCGTGAATGGAGTTCCGAGAGTAGGCCCGGCATCCATCCGCGCGATTCCGTGCCCCGCGTCCTCGACGGGGGTGCCGGACAACCCGCCCGAACGTGCGCGTGTGCAGGACGAGTGCGGACCCGTGGGCGCGTTCAGAGGTCGAGCGGCTCGAGCGGCTGCGTGTCCTCGAGCAGGTGCGCCGGCGTCGCGCGCGACGGGGCCAGCGGCAGCGTCACCGTGAAGGTCGCACCGCCGCCCGGGGTCTCCGAGACGGCGACGCTGCCGTGCAGTGCTTTCATGATCGACGCGACGATCGCCAGACCCAGGCCCGAGCCACCGGTCTCCCGTGCGCGCGACGTGTCGGCGCGCCAGAATCGCTCGAAGATCTGCTCGCGGATCTGCGGCGGGATGCCCTCACCGTGGTCGACGATCGCGATGCTGCCCGTGCCCTTCACCCGGTTCGCGTCGACGATGATCTCGATGGGGCCGTCCTCGGGAGAGAAACGGCGGGCGTTGCCGAGCAGGTTCGTGACGACCTGGCGCACCTTGTTCTCCTCCCCGAGCACGATCGGGGGAGTCCTCACCGGGGTGTCGGGGGTCTCCGAGAAGTCGATCGCGGGGATCTGCTCGGTGGGGGTGGGCGTGTTGCGCGGGCGGCGGCGCAGCCGGGCGAGCGTGCCGCGTGAGAGACCGCGAGGCGGCGGCGGGGGCGCCGGAACCGAGGCGATGCGCACGCTCGCGGTGTCGCTCGTCTCGGCCGTGCGGTCGATGACGGTCACGACGCGGCCGGGAGCGGCGGCGCGCAGATCCAAGGCGGCATCCCGGGCCACCGGCCGCAGATCGAGCGCGGCGATCTCGGGCTCGCGCTCCTCGTCGAGGCGGGCGAGGGCGAGGAGGTCCTCGACGAGCACGCCCATTCGGATCGCTTCCTTCTCGATGCGCTCCATGGCGCGCGCGGTGTCCTCGTCGCCCTGGATCGCGCCCATTCGGTATAGCTCGGCATATCCGCGAACGCTCACCAGCGGCGTGCGCAGCTCGTGGCTCGCGTCGCCGATGAACCGGCGCATGTGCCGCACGGTGCGCTCGCGTTGGGCGAGCGAACGATCGATGCGATCGAGCATCGTGTTGATCGCGGTGTTGAGCCGGCCGACCTCGGTCGTCGGCTCCAGATCGGTGAGTCTTTGGCTGAAGTCGCCCGCGGCGATCGACATCGCGGTCGCTTCGACCTGACCCAGGCGGCGGAAGGTCAGGGTCACGAGTCCACGGGTGGCGAGTGCGGCGATCAGGATCGTGATCAGGGCGATCGTGATGTAGATGCCGAAGTACTGCGAGATGATCCGGTCGGCCTCGTCGAGCGGCATCGCGACGAGCTGGATGCGCAGGGCGCCTCCATCGGCCGGGATGATCGCGACGGCACTGCGGTAGACGCTGCCGTCCTTGCCGAGGAGGTCGGCCACCTCGTCCTCGTTCGCCGCGGCATCCTGCGGCGAGTAGGACGCGGGGAAGAGCGGTGCGGACTCGAGCGGCATCGCCCCGGACGACGCGAGCAGATCTCCGTCGGCGTTGTAGATGGCGACGGCGAAGTCGCGCGGTGTGTCGCGCGGCGTCAGCGTCTCGCCGTCGTCGGCGAGCACGAAGTAGCGGTCGGCGAGGTTGCTCGACACGAGGGCCGGCAACTGCGCATCGATGTTCAGCACGAGCGCGTTGCGCAGCACCGGAACGGTTCCGACGCCCGCCACGAGCAGTCCGAGCGCGAGGATCGCGACCGTGACGCCCGTGACCTTGGCGCGCAGGCTGATCCGCCGCCACCACGAGGTGACCGCGTCGGGCTTGTGCGCCATGCGGTCCTCCCGGTGCGGCGTGATGCTGGTCGAGCGGATGCGGGTCAGGCGGACTTGCCGACCTTGAGCATGTAGCCGAAGCCTCGCTTGGTCTGGATGAGGGATTCCTCGGTGTGCGGGTCGATCTTGCGGCGCAGGTACGAGATGTAGCTCTCGACGATTCCCGCGTCGCCGTTGAAGTCGTACTCCCACACGTGGTCGAGGATCTGGGCCTTCGACAGCACGCGGTTCGGGTTGAGCATGAGGTAGCGAAGGAGCTTGAACTCCGTCGGGCTGAGTTCGATCGGCTCCTTGCCCACGTGCACGTCGTGCGTGTCCTGATCCATCGCGAGCTCACCGGCGCGGATGATCGACTCCTCGTCGGCCTGCATCGTGCGGCGCAGGATCGCCTGGGCGCGCGCGACGATCTCGTCGAGGCTGAACGGCTTCGTGACGTAGTCGTCGCCCCCGGCGTTGAGCCCCTCGATCTTGTCGTCGGTGCCGTCCTTCGCCGTGAGGAAGAGGATCGGTGCGGTGAACCCGGCGCCGCGCAGGCGCTTCGTGACGCTGAAGCCGTTCATGTCGGGCAGCATCACATCGAGGATGATGAGGTCCGGTTCCTCCTCGAGCACGGCCGAGATGGTGGCGGCGCCGTTGGCGACCGTCTTCACCTGGAACCCCGCGAAGCTGAGGCCCGTGGAGAGCAGGTCACGGATGTTCGGCTCGTCGTCGACGACAAGGATGCGCGCAGCAGTCATGACCCCATTATGGTGACTCCGCCGATGCTCTGGCTGATTATCTGCCGGTGCGCCCCGTCGATCAGCGGTCAGCGAACGAAGCCTCGAGGTCGTGGGCGTCGAGGATCGTGTAGCTGTAACCCTGCTCGGCGAGGAAGCGCTGACGGTTCTGCGCGTAGTCCTGGTCGATCGTGTCGCGGGCGATCAGCGTGTAGAAGCTGGCGGTGTGGCCCGACTGCTTCGGGCGCAGCAGACGGCCGAGTCGCTGGGCCTCTTCCTGCCGCGAACCGAACGATCCCGAGACCTGGATGGCGACGGATGCCTCGGGCAGATCGATCGAGAAGTTCGCGACCTTCGACACCACGAGCAACTGGATCTCGCCCTCGCGGAACTGGCGGTACAGCTCCTCGCGCTCGTCGACCGGCGTCGCGCCCGTGATCTGCGGCGCGTTCAGCGCCTCGGACAGCGTCTCGAGCTGGTCGAGGTACTGCCCGATCACGAGGATCTGCTCTCCCGGATGCTTCGCGATGAGCTCGCGCACGGCGTCGATCTTCGCCGGGGCCGAGGCGGCGAGGCGGTAGCGCTCGTCGTCGGTGGCGGCGGCGTACTCGAGACGATCGTCCGGCGGGAGGTCCACGCGCACCTCGTAGCACGCGGCGGGGGAGATGAACCCCTGCGCCTCGATCTGCTTCCACGGCGCATCGAAGCGCTTGGGGCCGATCAGGCTGAAGACGTCGCCCTCGCGACCGTCCTCGCGAACGAGCGTGGCCGTCAGGCCGATCCGTCGACGCGCCTGCAGGTCGGCTGTGAGCTTGAACACCGGCGCGGGCAGCAGGTGCACCTCGTCGTAGACGATCAGGCCCCAGTCGAGCGCATCGAGGAGAGCGAGGTGGGCGTACTCGCCCTTCCGCTTGGCCGTGAGGATCTGGTAGGTCGCGATCGTGACCGGCTTGACCTCCTTCGACTGCCCGGAGTACTCGCCGATCTCCTCGGGGGTGAGGCTCGTGCGCTTGAGGAGCTCGTCGCGCCACTGGCGCGCCGACACCGTGTTGGTGACGAGGATCAGCGTGGTCGTCTTGGTGGCGGCCATGGCGCCGGCGCCGACGATCGTCTTCCCCGCGCCGCAGGGGAGCACCACGACCCCCGAGCCGTCCTTCGCGAAGGCGTTCACGGCATCCTGCTGATAGGGGCGGATCTTCCACGAACTCTCGGCGAGGTCGATCTCGTGCGGCGTGCCGGGCGTGTACCCGGCGAGGTCCTCGGCCGGCCAGCCGATCTTGAGAAGCTCCTGCTTGATCTGGCCGCGGGCCCAGGCATCGACCACGAAGGTCTCGGGCGTCGGGTGGCCGATCAGCAACGGCTGGATGCGCTTGTTGTGCGCGACCTGCGACAGCACGGCGGGGTCGGACGATCGCAGGATCAGCACGCCCTCGTCGTCGCGCTCGATGACCAGTCGCCCGTAGCGGTTGACCGTCTCCTTCAGGTCGACCGCTACCGACGGCGGTACGGGGAACCGCGACCACCGGTCGAGGGTCTCGAGCATGTCGTCGGCGGTGTGCCCGGCCGCGCGCGCGTTCCACAGTCCGAGGCGCGTGATGCGGTACGTGTGGATGTGCTCGGGGGCGCGCTCGAGCTCGGCGAAGATCGCGAGTTCGTGGCGCGCGCTCTCGGCATCCGCGTGGGCGACCTCGAGCAGCACGGTGCGATCGCTCTGGACGATCAGGGGGCCATCGGACATAGCAGACAATCCTACCCGCGCCCGGCTGTGCGGGCGCCTACGGGGCGACGATCGTCGCGCTGCGGATGCTGGACACCGGCAGGGTGCGCTCGACGTCGGCCGCGCGGTCGCGTCCGCGCAGGCGTCCGCCGCCGAGGCCGGTCGCTTCGAGGACGAGGTCCCTCGTCGAGCCGTCCGGCATGCCGACGGTCACGCTGAGCACGGCGCGCGCGCGAACGGCGGCCTCGAGCTCCCGGTCGAGCCAGGCGGCATCCGCATCTGGTCCCTGTCGGGAACGCAGACGGGCGATCAGCGGCGCGTAGTCGACGGCTGTCGTGGCCGGTCCGGCCGCCGTCCGGGGCGGATGCCGGTCGCCGACGAGAGGCGTGCCGTCGGCGCCGATCAGCGTGGCCGGGTACCGCGCATCGGTGAGCGCCCAGTAGACGGTGTCGCGGCCGACCTTGGTGGTGAGGGAGGCGACGTGCGCGGTCAGGCCGAGCGGGCGCAGGCTCTGGTCGACGGCCATCGCGCCGATCAGATGCGGGTCGTCGCTCTCGATGCGCGTGCGACCGGTCTCCTCGTCGGTCGAGACGCGCACGAGGCCGTGGCGTCCGGCGGTCTGGGCGATGAGGTAGGCGAGAGGCTGGGGGAGGCCGGTCAAGGAGAGGCCGCCGAGGAAATCGAGGATGCTCTGCTCGGTCTCGCCGACGACGAAGGCATGGGCGATCGACTCGGCCGTGAAGCGGTACGAGGATGCCTGCGCAGCGGATTCGCGGGCGGCGATCGTGCGCAGCCGCACGTCGAGCGCGGGAGCGAGGGGCCCGGGGGCGATGGCCGTGAGGTCGTTCTGGAGGAAGATGCGATCGACCTCGGCCGGGAGCAGAGCACTCAAGGCCGAGGTGTCCGCGGGAGATCCCTCGCGCAGCGGGGTCGTCCACGCGGGTTCGCTGCCGTCCTCGGCGACCAGCCCGAGCAGGCGGGCCGTCTCCCGGAGTGCGCGGCTGCGGTCGGCCCAGGCGGGATCCCACGGGTGGGCGTCGGGCCAGGCATCGGTGGCGACCCATCCGCCGTCCGGGGTGCGCACCCCGCGAGGGAGTGCGTCACGGAACGACGTCGCGAGCCTGGTCCAGCGATCGGATGCCGATGAGCGCAGCCAGGCGTCGCCGTCCGCCGTCACGCGCAGGCGGCGATCCGTCGCGACGGCGAGTCCTGCATCGACCGCGATGGAGACGAGGGGGTCCACGAGGTCGACCGCGATGCCCGCATCGGCGAGCTGGCGCTTCTCGGCGGCGCTCACGATACCGCTCGCGAGGAGCGAGAACGGGGCATCGCGAGTGATCATCAGCAGGTCGGCGAGGATGGCGACCGTGGTGAACGCGCGCTCGGCGGCGTGCGCCGCTGCAGCGGCGTCGGACGGGCGTGGTGCCGCGGCGTCGAGGGGCGCGGGGGCCCGGTGGCCCTCCAGTGCCGTGGCGAGTTCCGGCCAAGTCGAGCCGTCGGCGGCGAGCAGTGCGAGCGCGTCGAGGGCGGCGCGGTGATCGCCGGCATCGCCCGCGTCGTGGGCGCGCAACAGAGCCGCCGCCTCCTCGGACGTGAGGCGGGGGAGCGCCTTGGCCAGCGAGTTCGGGTCGAGCAGCGCCTCGGCCGCATCGAAGAAGTCCTGCCATCCGGGGTCGGCGCGCACACCGCGCGCGGCGAAGAGCCGGGTGAGGTCGTCGTCGCCCGCCGCGGCCAGTCGATCGGCCAGCGGTCGTGCGTGCGTGCTCATGACGAGGCCGCTCTCAGGGTCGCGATGCGCGACCCTTCCGGATGAAGCTCATGATCAGGAGTGTGATGATCATCGCGAAGGCGAGCGGGAGTCCCCAGTAGGGGATGAAGGCGATGACGGGCCAGACGCCGTCGCCGAAGGCTTTCTGGTCCATGCCGAGTGCGGTGCCGATGATGATCGCGAAGAAGCAGATGACGGATGCCGCGGCGATGCCGAGCGCCGTGAAGGCCAGGATCCGATCCACTCGGCGGATCGGAACATCCGGCTGGGAGTTCTGCGTGCTCATCGGTCTCACACTACCCGCACCGGGGCCTTCGAGATCTCGCGGTCGGCGACCGGTAGGCTGGAGGGGGTCGCGCACGTGCGCGGCTGTCTTGTTCTGCACCGATTCAGCGAGGTTCTCCCATGCCCACCGGCAAGGTCAGGTTCTACGACGAAGACAAGGGCTTCGGCTTCATCGCATCCGATGACGGCCAGGACGTCTTCCTGCATGCGTCGGCGATGCCCGCCGGCACCGCCGTCAAGGCGGGCGCCCGCGTCGAGTTCGGCGTCGCCGACGGCAAGCGCGGTCTGCAGGCGCTGTCGGTCCGAGTGCTCGAAGCCCCCGTCAGCCTCGCGAAGGCCAAGCGCAAGCCGGCCGACGACATGGCGATCATCGTCGAGGATCTCGTGAAGCTGCTCGACGGCATCGGCGGCGACCTGCGTCGCGGCCGCTACCCGTCTTCTTCCCACGGCCGCAAGATCGCGGCCGTCCTGCGCAAGGTCGCTGATGACCTCGAAGCCTGACGCCGACGAGCGTCTCGTCGGAGCCCACGATCTGGCGCTCGCCGCGCTGCGTGAGATCACCCCGGCGAACACCATCGGCCCCGCCGCAGGGTTCCTCCCCGAGGAGGACGGCTCGGTCTCGCTGCGTTTCGAGAACCGTCTCGCCGGCTACCCCGGCTGGTATTGGACGGTGACGGTCGCGCGCGTCGACGACGAGGATCCGACCGTGCTCGAGGTCGAGCTGCTGCCCGGCGACGGCGCGCTCCTCGCGCCGGAATGGGTGCCGTGGGCGGAGCGCCTCGCCGACTACCGGGCGCACCAGGCGGAGCTCGCCGAGCAGGCGGCCTCCGACGGTGACGATCCCGATGATTCTGCGGACGACGCCGACGACGAGATCGATGCGAGCGATGAGGAGCTCGACGACGACGATCTCGAGGACGACGAGCCGGACATCCTCCACGCCGGCGACCTGGACGGCGTCGACATCGACGAGCTCGACGACGAGTCGGATGACTCCGACGACGACGAGGAGTCCGAGGATGACGGCTCCGACGGCGACGATTCCGACGAGGACTCCGACGACGAGGAGTGATCCTCCCCGGCATCCGGGAAGGGGCGCGGGCGCAGGGCCCGCGCCCGAACCTCAGGACGCGGTGTTCGCGAGAACGAAGTCGATCGCGCGGGTGAGCTGGCGCACGTCGTCCGGCTCGATGGAGACGAAGGTCGCCACGCGCAGCTGATTGCGTCCGAGCTTGCGGTACGGCTCGGTGTCGACGATCCCGTTCGCCCGGAGCGTCTTCGCGATCGCCGCCGCGTCGATGCTGTCGTCGAAGTCGATCGTGACGACGACGGGTGAGCGGTGGGCGGTATCGGTGACGAACGGCGTCGCGACCTGCGAGGCCTCGGCCCAGTCGTACAGAACGCCGGAGGATTCGGCGGTGCGCGCGGCGGCCCAGCCCAGGCCGCCGTTGTCGAGGATCCATCGCAGCTGGCTGTCGAGCAGGTGCAGGGTGGTCAGCGCCGGAGTGTTGAGCGTCTGGTCGAGGCGAGAGTTGTCGAGCGCGTTCTTCAGGCTCAGGAACTCGGGGATGTAGCGATCGGATGCCGCGATCCGCTCGATCCGCTCGATCGCCGCGGGCGACGCGACCGCGAACCAGAGTCCACCGTCGGAGCCGAGGTTCTTCTGCGGGGCGAAGTAGTAGAGGTCGGCCTGGGCGGCGTCGAAGTCGATGCCGCCGGCGGCGCTGGTCGCGTCGATGACGGTCAGTGCGCCCTCGGCGGCCACGCGCTGGACGGGCACGGCCACACCTGTGGATGTCTCGTTGTGCGGCCAGGCGTAGACATCGACGCCGTCGACGATCTCGGCGGTCGTCGCCGCCCCCGGCTCGGCCTTGCGCACGTCGGGTGCCTCGAGCCACGGCGCGCCGGCGGCCGCGGCGAACTTGCCGCCGAACTCACCGAAGACGAGGTTCTGGCTGCGGCGCTCGATGAGACCGAAGGTGGCGGCGTCCCAGAACGCCGTGGATCCTCCGTTGCCGACGAGGATCTCGTATCCCTCCGGCACGCGGAACAGAGAGGCGAGCTGCTCGCGCACGCTCCCCACGAGGTTCTTCACCGGGGCCTGGCGGTGCGAGGTGCCGAGGATCGACGCTCCCGCGGTCACCAGAGCCTCGAGCTGCGCGGGGCGCACCTTCGAGGGTCCGCAGCCGAAACGGCCGTCGACGGGCAGGAGGTCACGCGGAATCTCGATCGCCATGGGTAGATTCTACGGGGGCGCGCGTGACGTGTTTCACCGCGCGCGGACCCGATGTCCGCGCGGGAATGTAGGCTTGCCTAAGAACCTCGGAGGGCCAGAACATGACGGATCTGATCGACACCACGGAGATGTACCTCCGCACCATCCTCGAACTCGAGGAGGAGAACATCGTTCCCCTGCGTGCGCGCATCTCCGAGCGGCTCGGCCACTCGGGTCCCACGGTCTCGCAGACCGTCGGCCGCATGGAGCGCGACGGCCTCGTGATCGTCTCCGAGGATCGCACGCTCGAACTCACCGACGCCGGCCGCCGCAAGGCCGTCGACGTCATGCGCAAGCACCGTCTCGCCGAGCGCCTCCTGTCCGATGTGATCGGGCTCGACTGGGCGTTCGTGCACGAAGAGGCATGCCGGTGGGAGCACGTCATGAGCGAGCAGGTCGAGCGTCGACTCGTCGAGCTCCTCGGCCACCCGACCGAGTCGCCGTACGGCAACCCGATCCCCGGCCTCGACCAGCTCGGCGACCTCCCGGCGCGCACCTTCGACGAGGGCGTCATCGGCCTCGTCCAGAAGCTCAATGCCGCGGGCGAGCCGATCGACGGCACCGTCCGCCGCCTCGCCGAGCCCGCGCAGGTCGACCCCGAGCTGCTCGAACAGCTGCGCGACGCGGGCGTCATGCCCGGTGCTCGCGGCGACTTCCGCTTCAACGAGGGCTACGTCCTCATCCAGATGGAGGGCAAGGACGACGGACTCGAGCTCCCCGTCGAGCTCGCCTCGCACATCTTCCTCGTGGGGGAGCCCGCCTGAAAAATGCCTCCTGAGCTGGCTCTCCGAGGATTGTCAGGTTCACAGGGTGACATGATCGTTATCTTCCGGTAACCTCGGTCGAGTCGTCGGTGAAGCCCGCAGACGATGAACCGCGTCGGTCGCCTCCCAGGCTCGTCGTCGACACGGTGAGAAACGCACAACGTACCCGAGATACACACGTGCCACGAGAGCAGAGTGCCGACGAGCCAGCGCTACCCGAGCGCGCAGGCGCTGGAGGATGTTTTGGTCGCAGACAACGATTCGCCCGTGAAGAAATCTGAAGACCGCACGATCGCCCGCCGCACCGGTGGGAAGACCGGCACCCGCTCCATCGCGAAGCCGATCCGCTCGGTCGCCATCTTCGGGGCAGTCGGTGCTCTGGTCGCCGCCGTCGCCCTGCCCGCGTACGCCGCCACCAAGCCGGCCGAGGCGGCCACCACCGTCCAGCAGCTCGCCGCCGTCGACGCGCAGTCGCTCGTCGTGGCATCCGAGGCCACCGCCGCCCCGCTCGATCGCGGAACCTTCACGGCCACCACGCCGGAGGAGATCGAGAAGAAGAAGGCCGAAGAGGCGGCAGCAGCGCGCGCCGCCGAGGCCGCGAAGGCCGCCGCAGCCACCAGCAACTTCAACACCGCGGGCTATGCGCTCGTCGCGCCCGGGTCGGGCGAGGTGCGTTACCCGCTTCCCCTCGGTTCCTGGAACGTCAGCCGCACCGTCGGCGGCGGCCACAACGGAGCCGACATGCTCGCTCCCGCGGGCACTCCGATCTACGCCGCCGCCGCGGGCGTCGTGCGGGCCTCGGCCGAGAGCATCGGCGGATACGGCGTCTGCGTCATGCTCGACAGCGTGATCGGCGGTCAGCGGGTCCAGACCACCTACGGTCACATGATCTACGGCTCGCGCCAGGTGCAGCAGGGGCAGACCGTCGAGGCCGGCCAGCTCATCGGTTATGTCGGTAGCACCGGCCGATCGACCGCGAACCACCTCCACTTCGAGGTCTGGGTCAACGGCGGACTCGTCGAGCCCATGGCCTGGCTCGGCGCCAACGCCGGCTGATCGCCGCCCGGCGCATCGCTCCGCGACCGCACGTACCGGACGAACACGCCCGAACGTTCACCGGCCGTTTCGCCCCCTACGGCTCACGATGGGTTAGCCTGAACCCGTCGTCGAACTGACGGGAGAAGCCGATGGACACGAAGCCGAGTATCCGCACCATGGATGCCCTCGGTCGCCACGTCCTCCGGCATTGCCCGCAGGGACGCCGCGGTTCCTCCGCGTGCAAAAGGCGCTGTCTCTAGACAGCGTCTTTTTTCGTCTCTGCGATCATTCCTCCGCCAGCACGACGTCGTGTGAGTCGAGAGTGCCGGGAAGCCGTCCCGGCGGATCGAGAGGATGACGAATGCGCACACTTGTCCTGAACGCCGGCTACGAGCCCCTGGCGATCGTGTCGTTCAAGAGAGCCCTCGTGCTCGTGATGAACGACAAAGCCTCCGTGATCGAACGCATCGAGGGGGACCCCGTCTGGGGGAGCCGCGGCGCCTACGACCGTCCGGCGGTGATCATCCTCTCGCGCTACGTGCGCGTGCCGAACAGCAGACGGGTGCCGGTCACCCGTCGCGGCGTGCTACGCCGCGACAATCACCGTTGCGGCTACTGCGGCAAGGCGGCGTCGACGATCGACCATGTCCTGCCGCGTTCACGGGGCGGAGCGGACTCGTGGGAGAACCTCGTGGCCTGCTGTCTGCGCTGCAACAATGTCAAGAGCAATCGCACGCCGCAGGAGATGCGCTGGGAGCTGCGATTCGTTCCCCGCCCGCCGCACGGAACCGCGTGGACCGTGCGCGGTACCGAGCGCAGCGATCCCCGATGGGAGCCGTACCTCGCACTCGCGGCCTGAGCGCGCCTCTCAGAGGAAGTAGTCGAGCGCGAGCTTCGCGAGGATGCCGATCGAGCCGAGAACGATCCCGATGATCGCCATCGACGTGTGGGCGCCGCTCGATGGGACGCCGTGACGGCGTGCCGTGGCCTGCGCGCGGAGCGTGTAGACGCCCATTCCTATCCCGAGGAATCCCGCGACCCACGGCAGGATGACGATCGACACGGCGCCCGCGATGATCGAGATGATGCTGCTGGTCTTCGGTGACGTCTGCTTCCGCCCGGCGGGGGAGGGAACCGGCGCCGGGGCAGGAGCCGGTGCGGAGTATCCGTAGGGCGTCACCTTCTGCTGCTGCGGCGCGGGCGGTGGCTGATAGCCGAGCGGGTTCGCGGTGGGCGCCGGGGGAACGGGCGGCACCGCCGGCGGGACGGGAGGGACGGGCGGCGCACCCGCTCCCGGCACGGGCGGTGGCGCGTACGGATCGCGCGTCGGATCGGTCATCGTCGTGTCCCCACTCGTCGTCGGATGATCAGTGTGCCCTCGACAGGATTCGAACCTGCGACCTGCCCTTTAGGAGAGGGCTGCTCTATCCTGCTGAGCTACGGGGGCCTGGGGTCCAGTCTAGGCGACCGGATGCCGCAGACCCCCGGGACGTCAGTCCGAGCCGCGCCGCCAGAGTTTCGACGGCCACCAGATCCTCTTGCCGATGTCGTAGGCGAGGGCGGGAACGAGCAGCGAGCGCACCACGAAGGTGTCGAGCAGCACCCCGAACGCGACGATGAACGCCAGCTGTACCAGGAACAGGATCGGGATCACCGAGAGCGCGGCGAACGTCGCGGCCAGCACGAGACCGGCGGAGGTGATGACGCCGCCCGTGATCGACAGGCCGCGCAGCACACCTTCGCGCGTGCCGTGCTCCATCGATTCCTCGCGCACACGGGTCATCAGGAAGATGTTGTAGTCGATGCCGAGCGCGACGAGGAACACGAAACCGTACAGCGGCACTGCGGGATCCGCGCCGGGGAAATCGAAGATCCCGTTGAACACCAGCGCCGAGACGCCCATCGCGGTACCGAACGACAGCACCGTCGTGAGGATCAGGAGCACCGGCGCGAGGATCGATCGCAGCAGCAGCATCAGTATCAGCATGATGACGACGAGGATCACCGGGATGATCAGGTTGCGGTCGTGAATCGACGCGTCGTTCGTGTCGATCGCGGTCGCCGTCACGCCGCCGACCAGGGCATCGACGTCCGTGAGCTCGGTGCGCAGGGAGCGCACCGTCTCGGCCGCGGCATCCGAATCGGCGGCATCGGAGAGCGTCGCCTGCAGCAGCACGTCTCCGTCGACGACGGTCGGGTCGGGGGCGGGCGTTCCGGGAGGGCCGACCGCGACGATGCCGTCGCTCGTCACGTTCGCGCTTCCGCTGGGGGAATCGGATGCCGTCACCGCGACGCTGTCGACGCCATCGTTCGCGAGCAGGACCTCGGCGGCATCCTGCAGCGAGTCCTCGGCGACGATCACGTACGCCGGACTCCCCGAGCCGCCGGGGTAGTGCTCGCCGAGCGCCGCCTGGCCGTCACGCGCCTCGGACGCGCCGAGGACGAGATCCGACTGCGGTACGCCCACCGCGTTCAGCTGCGTGACGCCCGCGGCGCCGGCGAGCAGCACGAGCGTCGTGACGATCCAGATCACGCGGGGACGACGGGTGATGAGCCGCGCGAGACGCGCCCAGAGACCCGTCGTGCGCATACCGTGCTCCTCGGCGACGACCTCCGGTTCGAACCGCGGGCGCCGCGGCCAGAACACCGCGCGACCGAAGAGCAGCAGGAGCGTCGGCAGCAGGCTGAGCGCCGCGAGCATCGCGAACACGATGCCGATCGCCGCGACCGGTCCGAGCGTGCTGTTCGACTTGAGGTCGCTCAGCAGCAGACACAGCAGCCCCGCGATCACCGTTCCGCCGGAGGCGACGATCGGTTCGAAGGATCCCTTCCATGCCGCCATGACGGCCGTGCCCTTGTCTTCCGCGATGCGCAGCTCCTCGCGGAAGCGCGCGACGAACAGCAGGGCGTAGTCCGTCGCGGCGCCGATCACCAGGATGAACAGGATTCCCTGGGTCTGGCCGCTGAGGAGCAGGATCTCGAACTTCGCGAGCCACCACACCACCAGCAGGGCGACGCAGAGCGCGAAGAGGCTGGTCGAGAGCACCACGAGCGGCAGCAGGAGCGAGCGGTAGACGAGCACGAGGATGACGAGCACGGCGAGCAGGGCGACCCCGAGGAGGAGTCCGTCGATGCCCGCGAAGCCGGCGGCGAGATCGGCCGTGAAACCGGCGGGTCCCGTGATGTAGACGCTCACCCCGTCGGGCGCGGCGGCTCGTAGTTCGTCACCCAGTTCGACGGTGACGTCTTTCACCTCGGCGTCCCCGCTGATCGGGATGAACGCCTGCACCGCGAGCCCGTCGTCGGAGACGAGCGCGGGGGAGACATCCTCGCCGATGCCGTCGAGCGACGGGGTGTCGGCGACGGCATCCGTGATCGCCGCGATCTCGGCATCCGTCAGTTCCGTCTCGGACGTGAACACCGCGATCGCGGGGATCTCGTCGCTGTCGCGGAACTCGCCCAGTAGCTCCTGCACCTGGGTGGCGTCCGCCGACTCGGGGAGATAGGTCGTCTGGTCGTTGGACGAGACCTCGTCGACCTTGCCGAACAGTGGCCCGCCGAATGAAGCGCCCGCGAGCCAGACCAGGATGAGCGCCACCGGCAGGAACACCCGCACCCAGGAGTGACGGCGTGAGCGTTCACGGAGGGGCGGCGTCGTGGCGCGGTCGGAGCGGGGCATGGTCGGGCCTTTCGGATGGTGCAGGTGCTGCGGGGGCTACGAGAGTTCGGGTCAGGAGACCCAGGCGAGGATGAGGATCATGGTGGCGAGGAAGCCGGCGAAGTAGTTCAGGAAGATGAAGCGGCGCCAGGCGCGGTTGGTCGCGCCGGAGTCGTCGTCGCTCACGCGCCACCAGGGCGCGGCGTTGACCAGGTAGGGAGCGGCGAGGAGGGCGCCGAGCGGCCCCGGCCAGGCCGTCAACAGCATCAGGACGCCGGCGAGGGTCCACAGCCCCAGCGAGAGGCGCACGGTCGCCGCCGCCCCGATCACCGTCGCCACCGAGCCGATACCGGCTTCGCGATCGGGTCCGACGTCCTGCACCGCGCCGAACGCATGCGCCGCCATGCCCCAGAGGAAGAAGGCGACGAGCACGAGCACCATGTCGCGCGTGACGCCGGCTCCTGCGATGGCTAGTCCGACGATCGCGGGGGTCACGAAGTGCAGGCTCGATGTCACCGAGTCGAGGAACGCGCGCTCCTTGAACCGGAGGTGCGGTGCCGAGTATGCGATGACCGCGAACACGCTCACCGCGAGCCAGACGGTCGATGCGGCGTTGCCCACCGCGACGAGATAGACGAGGAAAGGGAAGTTCGACACGGCGGCGGCCCACAGGGTCGGGCGGTGCATCCGCGGGGCGAGGAGCGCACCCTCGATGCCGCCCTTGCGGGGGTTCGCGAGGTCGGAGGCGTAGTCGAAGACGTCGTTGATCCCGTACATCGCGAGGTTGTATGGGATGAGGAAGTACAGGAATCCGATCACGAGCGTGAGGTCGAACTCGCGTGTCGTGAGCAGGTACCCGGCGGCGAAGGGGAACGCGGTGTTGATCCAGCTGATCGGACGCGAGGAGAGCAGGATCTGCCCGAGATCACGGGCGAGGGAGGGGCGGGCGGCGGGGGCGCTCATGCGCCTGCCTCCTGATCGCTCGGCGCGGTGCGGGGTGTGCCGCGTCGCGCACGGAGCGCGGCCCACAGCGCCGGGAGCAGCAGCGCACCCGCGAGCGGATACGCGAAGTCCTCGACCGGCGCGAGGCCGATGTGCACGCCGAGCAGCTGAGGACCGGCGTAGTGGAAGAGCTCGCTCGCGATCATGATCGTGTCGAAGACCGCGGTCAGCGTGAGCATCACGAGGACCGTCAACGCCACGGCGCCCGGATGCGGTCTCCGGCCGCGGGCCAGGAGGCCCAGACCGATCGCGATCACGACGGCGGCACCGAGGAACCAGGCCGAGAGCTGCAGGTACGTCATCGAGCCTCCTCCCGTCGCACCGGCCGTCGACCACGGGTGAGCACACGCGCCGCGCCGGTGTAGACGACCATGGTGCAGATCACCAGGAACGTCAGGAACACCGGTTCCTCGAGCGGCATCTCGGGGGCGAGAACGATCCCGGTCGCGATCGCCCCCTCGCCCCGATAGAAGATGCCGGTGACGATGCCGAAGACGTCCCAGACGAGGAAGAACGCCACACCCGCGATCGTCACGACGGATGCCGCGACCGCATCGCGCCAGAAGAACAGGCGGAAGCGCCGGTCGAGCAGCAGCATGCACCCCGTCGAGATCAGCAGGGCCGCCAGATAGACGAATCCCATCAGCGCCCCGCCGATTCGCGGGGAGTACGCGCGGGCGTCGGCAGGGGGCCGGCACTGTGATCACCGCGGATGCGCTTGAGCACGATCTCGGCGCTGATCAGGCACATCGGAACGCCGACGCCCGGAGCCGTGGTCGCCCCGGCGTAGTAGAGGCCGCGCACGCGCTTCGAGGCGTTCTGTGCACGGAACATCGCGCTCTGCGACAGGATGTGGGCCGGCCCCAGCATCCCACCGCTCCAGGAGTGGTAGTCATCGCGGAAGTCGGCGGGGCCTTTGGTCTCGCGCACCACGATCCGTTCGCGGAGATCGGGGATTCCCGCCCACGTCGACACGAGATCGATCGCCGCGTCGGCCGCCCGCTCGATCGTCTCCGAACCCGCGCCGTCGGAGCCGCCGTGACCGAGGTCGGGGTCGGCCGGGATCGGCACGAGGATGAAGAGGTTCTCGTGCCCGGCCGGTGCCACCGCGTCATCGGTCGCGCTGGGGCGGCAGACATAGGTCGAGGCGGGGGAGGGGATGTGCCGGTCGGATCCGAAGATCGCATCGAAGTTCTCGTCCCAGTCGTCCGTGAAGAACAGGGAATGGTGCGGCAGCTCGGGTAGCGCGCCGCGTACGCCGAGCATGACGAGCACGGCGCCGGGGCCGCTCGTGCGACGCTTCCACCACGACGCGGGATAGCTGCGCTGCTCGGTGGGCAGGAGGGCCGTCTCGGTGTGATGCAGGTCGGCGCCGGACACCACGATGTCTGCGTCCTCGACATGGCGTTCGCCCGCGGCATCCGTCCACTCCACGCCGGTCGCGCGGGTGGCACGGCCGCGGCCGGTCGTGCGGATGCCGGTGACCTGTGCGTCCGTCACGATGCGCACGCCCTCGTCGCGGGCCAGCGCTTCGATGCGCTCGACGACGCCCCAGAAGCCGCCCTGCGGGTAGCTGACGCCCTCGTCGAGGTCGAGCGCGCTCATGAGGTGGTACATCGCGGGAGCGCTGCGCGGATCGGTGCCGAGGAAGACCGCCGGATAGCCGAGGATCTGTCGGAGCAACGGGTCGCGGAACCGCCGGCCCGCGAAGGCCTGCAGGCGCGTGCCCAGGAGCGAGAACAGCCGCGGTGCCGCGCGCAGCACTTCGCCCGTCGTGAGTGTCGTCAGTCGGGTGAAGGGGTTGTAGAGGAAGTACTTCTCGGCCATCGACGTCGCATGATGCGCGGAGTCGAGGTAGGCGGCCAGGGCGCTCGCCGCACCCGGCTCGCGGGATTCGAACAGCCGGGCGACGGCGTCGCGGCCCGCCGGCACCGTGACCTCCGAGACCGCTGTGTCGTCGTGGGGTTGCCGGAACACGCGATAGCCGGGGTCGAGTGGGACGAGGTCGAGCTGCTCGGCCGCCGAGGTGCCCATCATCGCGAACCAGTGGTCGAAGACGCCCGGCATCAGGTACCACGAGGGCCCGGTGTCGAACCGGAAGCCGTCGCGCTCGATGCTTCCCGCCCGTCCGCCGACCTGCGGGTTCTTCTCGAGGACGACCACCTCGTGCCCGTCGCGCGCGAGCAGGCCCGCCGTCGCGAGGCCTGCGACACCGGCACCGATCACCACCACCCGGCTCATCGCGGCTCCACCGCGGTGACGAGCACGGAGCGCGCGGCGAGCAGCGCCTTGAAGGGGTCGGGCACCCGCACGCGCCGACGGTAGAGGTCGTCGACGGGGGTCTTGGCGACGCGTCGGGTGAGCGCGGCGAACAGGGCGAGCGCGCTGCGCACGGCGGCGCGCGCGTCCTTCGGGAGCAGGGGGATCGAGGCGCGGGCGTCGTCGAGTTGCGTCTCGACCGTCGCGACCCAGGCGTCGCGGTCGGCGTCGGTGAGGCGCTCGGCGGTTCCCAGATAGCTCCGGCGCAGCCGGTCGGTGTCATCGGCGAGATCGCGCAGGAAGTTCACGTTCTGGAAGGCGGCGCCGAGCTGACGCGCGCCGTGCTCGAGCGTCTCGCGCTGCGCGGGCGTGCGCTCGGCGCCCTGGAGGAACACCCGAAGACACATCAGACCCACGACCTCCGCGGAGCCGAAGACGTACCGCGCGTGGGCATCGGCGTCGTACGCGGCCGCGGCACCCGCTGTCGGGATGTCGGCGCGCATCGAGTCGAAGAACGGTTGCGTGAGGTCCTCGCCGATGCCGCACGCGCGCGCCGTCTGCGAGAAGGCGTGCAGGATGAGGTCACTGCTGTATCCCGTGCGCAGGGAGCGGTGGGTCTCGGCGATGTACGACGCCAGGGCGTCGGACTGCGCTCCGGCGTCGAGCCCCGCCTCGGCGGCCACACCGTCGACGATCTCGTCCGCGATCCGCACCATCGCGTAGATGTTGCGGATGTGCTGACGGTGGCGGGGGCCGAGCAGGGTGGTGGCCATGCCGAACGAGGTGGAGTACGCGCGGATGACCCCGGTCGTGGCGATCTCGGCTGTCCGGCTGAACCGGCGCAGGGACTCGTCGTTGCCGGGCGCGGGCGCCGCGGTCACGATGCCCGCCCCTCGATGCGTGCGATCAGGGAGCGGATGCTGTCGATGACGTCACCCGAGACGATGTGCGCGGACTCGATGTCGACGGCGACGGCGGATGCCGCGGCGAGCTCGTCGGCGACGAGCCCCTGCACGAACCGTTCCGCGCCGCAGTCGCGGAGGTGTTCGCGGATGCGTGCGGCCTCGTGCTCGTCGAGCATCGCGGAGCCGAAGTGCTGCCGGATGTGGGGCCACGCGGTCGTCATCCGCGCATAGGCGATGATGGCGGTCTCCTTGCCCTCCCGCAGGTCGGAGAAGGCGTCCTTGCCGTGCACTTCGTGGTCGCCGAACACGCAGAGCAGGTCGTCCTGCAGCTGGAAGGCGAGTCCGAGATGCCGGCCGATCGTCGCGAGGTCGTCTTCGAGTTCGAGCGAGACCCCGGCAAGGATCGCCGCGGCGCGCAGGGGCAGAGCGAACGAGTAGGTCGCCGTCTTGTAGGTGCTCATCTCGAGGATCGTGCGGAGATCCGGCGCGATGACCCCGTCTCCGAGGCCGACGTCGATGTGCTCCCCGGCGACGGTCTCGACGATGGTGTGCTCGATCAGATCGAGCAGGCGCAGGCGCGCGGCGGTCGAGACGCGGGCGCGCGCGAACCCGAGGACCGAGGTCGCCAGGAGCAGGTCGCCCATCAGGATGGCGCTCGAGCGGGCCCAGTGGAGGTCGGAATCCTCGCGTCCCCGTCCTGCCGCGGTGGCGAGGGTGCCGATGAGGTTCGGCCGACGGCGACGGACGAGATCGCCGTCGATCACGTCGTCATGGAGGAGGAAGGCGTAGTGGAGGAGTTCCACCTCCGCGGCGACCTCGATGGCGGCGGTCTGGTCGATGACCGAGTCGGATGCCGACAGGGCCCGGTGCGCGTCGAGGAGCAGGCGCGGGCGGATCATCTTTCCGCCCATCGCGTGCGCGGCAGCGGCGCGCCATAGCGCGGCGAACGGCTCCCCGTAGGTCTCCGCCGCGGCACTGCGCTCGGCGAATCGCCGCCGCAGCGCCTCCTCGACGCGGATGCCGAGTTCGTCCTGAGTCGCGACGGACGCCATGATCAGAGCGCGCCGCTCTCTCGGAGCAGGGGGAGCTGCTCGACGAGCCAGGGGCTGAAGGCGAAGGGGGTTCCGGCGACGGCGGCGGCGGCATCGGCGGCATCCGCCCATGCCCACTCCGCGACCTCGTCGGCACCGGGTGAGAGGTCACCGTCGAGTCGGGCCACATAAACGGGGCACACCTCGTTCTCGACGATGCCGCTCGCGTCGACGGCGCGGTACCGGTAGTCGGGGAGCGCGGGGCGGAGGCCGACGACGCTCGCACCGAGTTCCTCGCGCGCTCGGCGGTGCACGGCATCCACGATGGCCTCGCCGGGGCGGGGGTGTCCGCAGAAGCTGTTCGTCCACACGCCGGGCCAGGTCTTCTTCGAGAGCGCGCGACGGGTGAGGAGCAGTTGCCCGTGCTCGTTCAGGAGGTGGCAGGAGAACGCCAGGTGAAGAGGAGTGTCGGTGGTGTGGACCTCGCTCTTCGGCAGGGAACCGATCGCGGTCCCGTCTTCATCGAGAAGGGTCACGTCGTCCATGGTGTCCTCTGCAGGTCATTTCACTAGCTTGGCGAGTAATTAACTTAGCATGAAATAGATCGTTGTGTAACATGATCGCATGGACACTGCACCCGGCACTACCCCGAGAACGGGGGCGCCGGCCGATGGGCTGAGCCACGCCGCGATCTACGACGTCGAGGCGAGCGACCCGCGCAGTGCGCTCATCGACCGCACGGGGGTCGCGTCGGAGGATCTGCAGCAGATCGCGCTCGTGATGGGCGCGCTCGGCGAGCTGCGCGAGGCGGAGCAGAAGCTGTCGCGCGCCTCGCGTCGCTACATGCAGCTCAACGAGACCGACATGCGCGCGCTGCACTACCTCATCGTGTGCGCCAACCGGCACGCCATCGCGACGCCGGGAGGCATCGCCCAGCATCTGGCGATCTCGACCGCGTCGACCACGAAGCTGCTGGACCGCCTCGAGAAGGGCGGTCACATCGTGCGCTCGCCGCATCCGACGGATCGTCGGGCGCTCGCGATCACGATCACCGAGGACACGCGTCACGCGGCGATGCAGACCGTGGGGCGCCAGCAGGCGAAGCGCTTCTACGCCGCGGCCAGGCTCACGCGCGACGAGCGCGCAGTCGTCATCAGATTCCTCGAGGACATGACGCAGGAGATCGCCCTGCCCGATGAGGCCTGGGTGACCGACGACGACGAATGAAGGCTCCCCCGGAGGAGAGCCTTCATTCGTCGTCATGCGCGATCAGTGCGCTTTGTTATATGCCTCGATAACGGGGGCGGGAATGCGTCCACGCTCCGAAAGGGAGTAACCGTTGTCATTCGCCCATGCGCGGATGGCGGCGACCTCGGGGTTGCGCGCGGGGCGCTTTCGTGCGGATCCCGAGGAACTGCGCGGGGATCCTGCGGAACCGGCGCGACGTCCGGCGGAGATGTAGGGCTCGAGGGCCGCGCGGAGTTTTGCGGCGTGCGCGGAGTTCAGATCGATCTCCCACGCGGTGCCGTTGAGGGAGAAATGCACGGTCTCTCCTTCACCGACCTCGAGGACGCTGCCGTCGATATCGTCGACCAGTTGATGCACAATTCGTCTCGCCATGCCCTGGACATTACTCGACGTATCGAATTCGAGCAAACAATTCGGCGGTGTTTCCCGGTGCATACAGTGATGAATGCAATCGGAATTCCGGTGTGATTTCGTAACCGGGAGCCGATCAGGGGAGCAGGCCGGCGCGCCGAGCTCGGGCCACCGCGGAGTGGCGGGTCGATGCGTCGAGTTTCGACATGGCGGTGCCGAGGTACGCCTTGACCGTTCCTTCGCGGAGACCGAGCTGCGCCGCGATCTCCGCGTTCGTCGATCCGAGCGCAGCGCACGCGAGCACGTCGGTCTCGCGCGGAGAGAGTCGGATCACGGGGGCGGCGCCTGTCGCCGTCGGTACCTGCCCACCCGAGAGGGCGAGCAGGCGTTCCTCGACGCGGGCGAGTCGGGCGCGAAGCTCATCGTCGTCGATCGAGGAGGAGATGCTCCGGAGATCGGCGAAGGTCTCGCGCACCTGCTCCTGCTGATCGGCCGGGAGCGCGGCGGATGCCGGGGCGCCTGCGTGCAGTCGGCGCTCGACCTCCTCGCGGATGCGCAGTTCGTCGGCGACCGATTGCGCGACCTGCATCGCCGGGGCGGTCGTGACCCCGCCGATCTGTTCGTCGTCCCAGGCGCCGGCGTAGAGAACCCCGCGGGATCGCCCCGCGACGACGATCGGGACGGCCAGGAGTGTGCGCAGACCCTCGCCCAGCACGAAGAGGTCGTAGTCGTGCGTGATCTGCTGCGAGGAGCCGTAGTCGCTGGTCATGCGCGGCCGGAGCTCCATCATGGCCCGCCCGCCGAGACCGCGTTCGGGACGGACGCGGAGGCCGTCGAGGCTGCGAGTCCGGTTGCCGACGATCGTCGTCACGTGCACGACCCCGTCGTCGAGGAGTCCGCCGAAGGCGACGGGAAACCGGGTGCGCCGGGCGAGCTCCCGCACGGCGCGGGCGATGAGCTCGGCGTCGGACTCGGCTCCGGTCGGAGTGCTCACGCCCACCTGCCTTCCGAAGGACGGGGCCGTTCCCGCCACGCCGCGAGATTACCACCGCCCATGCGGGTGTCAGGTGCTGCGCACACCCGACTCGAGATCGAGGAGGAACCGTTTGCGTTCGGGGTGCGCTCCGTAGTGCCCGGCGGAGCCGTCGGAGCGGATGACCCGGTGCACCGGAACGATGATCGAGAACGGAGTGACGCGGCAGGCGGTGCCCACGGCGCGGGCCGCACCGGGGTGCCCGGCGAGGACGGCGACCTCGCCGTAGCTTAGGGTCTCGCCCCACCCGATCGTGCAGATCGCCTCGAGGGCCCGACGATGGAAGCCGTCGACCAGGCGCCAGTCGAGCGCGAGGTGCTCGTCGAACCGGATCGGAGTGCCGTCGAAGTAGCGGCCGAGCAGGTCGGCCACCTCGTCGGCCGCGCCCGGGTCGTGCTCGGGCATCGCTCGCAGCTCCCGCGTGACGTTCTCGAGGAGCCACGGGACCGAGGGGTCTTCGGATTCGGAGAGGTCGAAGCGCACGATGCCCTCGTCGGAGAACACCGCGAGCGCATCGCCGAAGGGCGTGGGGGCGAAGTCGTAGCGGAAGGTCATGCACCCATCCTGGCCCCGGGGAATCATCGACCGGGTGGATCGATCCATGGGCGGGGGAGAGTCGACGCTCGGAGCGTGGCGGTGCAGGAGGAGTCCGACGCGGCATCCTTGACCGGAATTCCGCGAAACCCGCCCGGGATACCGGGCCTCGCGTTCGGCGCGCTTAGGGTGTGAGTTGTGTGGCGACGGGAAGGCAAGACGGTAGAAGACGCGGGAGCGGCGCTCGCCGTGACCCTCGGTGACCTCCGGGCCTCGTCGACCGGTGTCGTCGTGACCCACGCCGCCGAGGGCGAGCGCTCGCGACTGCGGGGCGAAGCCGCCGACCTGGGCGGCCCCTCGCCCCTCACCAGCTTCCGCGACGCGGCGGAGTCCGGCATCGACATCTCCAAGGCGCATCCGGGCAGCCTTCCCCAGTTCATCACCGGCAAGTCGACGCTGCTGTCGAATCTCTTCCGCGACGAGGTGGGCCTGCGCACGGCGCGTCTCGCCGCCGAGCGCATCACCGCGAAGAACACCGAGTTGCGCACCGTGCGCGGCATCGAGGCCGTGCACCTCGCCGTCGGCGTCGCCCGTTGGCGCATCGGGGGAGCGGTCTTCGCGGCTCCCGTGCTGCTGCGTCCCCTCGCGATCCGCCGTCACCACTCCGACTACGAGCTGAAGCTGCAGGGGGCGTTCGAGGTCAATCCGGAGCTCGTCCGTATCGCGCGCGAGCACTTCGGCATCTCGATCGACGCATCGACCCTGGCGTCCCTCGCCTACGACGGTGGCATCTTCAAGCCGCAACCGGTGATCGACAGCCTGCGCGCGATCACCCGCACGATCGACACGTTCTCGGTCGAGCCGCGCCTGGTGGTGTCGACCTTCGCCGATGTCGCCGGCTCCATGTCGCGCGACACCCGCACACTCGACCACCAGATCCTCAATGCGCTCGCCGGCCACGTCGGCGATCGCGAGCAGGTCAGGGCGCCGCGGGCCACGCCGCACTTCACGGGGCCGGACGATCGCGCACCGGCATCCGACACCCTGCTGCTCGATGCGGATGCCGAGCAGGAGGCCGTGCTGTCGCGGATCGCGGCCGGCCACTCGCTGACCGTCGCCACGCTCCCCGGCACCGGTGGCACCCAGACCGTCATCAACGCGCTGGGCGAGCTCGTGCGTGCGGGCCGCCGTGTGCTCGTCGTCTCGGCTCGACGTTCCACGCTCGACGGCGTGCGTCACCGCCTCACCGGGATCGGCCTCGACAGCCTCGCGATCTCGCCGGCGAGCGTGCGTCGCGACCTCGTGCGCGCCATCGGCCGCAACGAGAAGGCGACCGCGCCCAAGGTCGGCGAGGTCGACGATGCGCTCGTGCGGCTGCGCACGGTGCTCCGCGACTACCGCCACGCGCTGACCTCTCCCGTTCCCGGGATGGATGCTTCCGTGCTCGAGGCGACCCGTCACCTCACCCGCCTCGCTTCGCTGCCGACCCCGCCGTCGACCACGGCGAGGCTCAGCAACGAGTCCCTGCGCCGGCTCGCCGGTGATCGCGGACCCGCCGCCGCTGCACTCGCGCAGGCCGCGCGCCTCGGCGAGTTCCGGTTCGGTCCCGACGATTCGCCCTGGTACGGAGTCACCTTCTCGACCACCGAGGCCGCGCGCGCAGCGCACGATCTGGCGGGGCGCCTGCACTCCGACAGTGTTCCCGCACTGCTCGAGCGCGGCTACGAACTCATCGCCCAGACGCACATGCGCCCGTTCTCGACCATCGACGAGCTCGGCGACTACCTGCGACTGCTCGAGGGCATCCGCGACTCCCTCGACCGCTTCAGCCCGACCGTCTTCGAACGCCCGCTCGGCGAGTTGATCCAGGCGCACGGCTCGCGTCGCGATGCGCCGGGGATGTCGTCGGCGAACCGCCGTCGACTGCGACGTCTGGCGAAGGAGTACGTGCGACCGGGCGTGCACGTCACCGAGATGCACGAGGCGCTCCTGCGCATCCAGACCCAGCGAACGCAGTGGCAGCGCTGTGTCGACGCCGGCGTCGCCCCCGAGATCCCGCTGGGTCTCGGCGAGGTCGCGGCCGCCTGGCAGCGCGTCGAGGCCGAGCTCGCCGAACTCGATGCCGCACTCGGTCGGCGCGAACCGCTGGCGACCCTGCCCGTCGCGCGTCTGGTGCGCACTCTCGCCGGTCTTGCGACGAAGTCGGACGTCTTCGAGAACCTCGTCGAGCGCGCGGAGCTGCGCGACGAGCTCGCCCTCCTCGGCCTCGAGCCGCTGCTCACCGACCTCTCGGTACGCCACGTCTCGGAGGCGCGCGTCGGCGACGAACTCGAGTTCGCGTGGTGGCAGTCGCTCCTCGAGCGCGCACTGCAAGACAACCGCGCGCTCCTCGGGGCGAACACCGCGGTCGTCGATCGACTCGAACGCGACTTCCGTCTCGTCGACGAGGCGCACGCCGCGATGGCCGGACCCCTGCTGGCCTGGCAACTCGCCAATCAGTGGAAGATCGCGATCGTCGACGAGCCGCAGGAGTCCGCGAATCTGCGGCGCGCGCTCACCCAGAGCACGACGACCTCCGCCGAGGTCGTGAGCGCCGCGCCGACGCTCGTCTCCACGCTCGCCCCTGTCTGGATCTCGTCGCCGTACCTCGTGCCGGAGATCCCGGATTCGGTCGAGTTCGATGCCGTGCTGCTGGTGGATGCCGCCGCGATCAATCTCGCGGAGGCCGCGCCGGCGATCCGTCGCGCTCGCCAGGTCGTGGCGTTCGGCGATCCGGTCACTCAGCGCCCCTCGCCGTTCCAGATCGCGGTCGACCCCGACGATCTCTGGGAGCCCGAGGTCGAGTTCGACGAGACGTCGGTGTTCGAGCGGCTCTCGGAGCTGCTGCCGGTGATGACCCTGACCCGTAGCTACCGTGCCGGGGGAGAAGACCTCGCCGAGCTCATCAACGACGCCTTCTACGGCGGCGAGATCGTGTCGCTGCCCTGGGCCGGGTCGTACCTCGGTCGCGGCAGCCTCACGGTCGACTACGTCGAGGGAGGCACGGGAACCCCCGACCCGATCTCGGGCGCGGTCGAGAGCCCTGACGCCGAGGTCGCCCGCGTGGTGACGCTCGTCGTCGAGCACGCCGTGAACCGTCCGTCCGAGTCGCTCATGGTCGTGACCGCCAGCGCACGCCACGCCGAGCGCGTGCGCGCCGCCGTCACGGCCGCATTCGCCGGACGCTCCGACGTCGCCGACTTCGTGGGCCGCGACACCGCCGAGCCCTTCGCCGTCCTCACCCTCGAGCAGTCGGTGGCCGAGAGCCGCGACCGCGTGATCTTCTCACTCGGTTTCGGCCTGACCAAGCACGGTCGCGTGCTCAGCGACTTCGGCGATCTCTCGACGCCCGATGGGGAGCGGTTGCTGACGGTCGGAATGACCCGCGCTCGTCGTTCGATGGTGATCGTCTCGTCGATCCGCCCGTCCTCGTTCGACGACGGGCGTCTCGAGCACGGCGCCGCGACGCTCATGTCGATCCTCGGCGGCCTGGCCGCCCGTGCCCGAGACGCGCGTCTCGAGGATCTCGCCGACCCGTTGACCCTCGCGCTCGCCCGCGAGCTGCGTCGGCTCGGAGCATCCGTCGATGTGGACTACCGCGGACTGCTGCCGCTGGTCGCGCAGCACGGCGGCAAGGCCGTCGTGATCGAGTGCGACCCGGAATCGCGCGGGGACTCGCTGCGTGAGACCCTGCGTCTGCGTCCGCACGTGCTGCGTCGGCTCGGCTGGCACTACGTACGCGTACACGCGTTCGATCTCTACAGCGACCCGGCGACGGCGGCGACGCGGATCGCGTCGGTGCTCGGCATCTCGCCGTCGGCGGCGCGTGCCGAGAACGACACGCAGCCGCTCGACCTCGACGACGGCGCGAACGGCTGACCGGGCGGATGCCCGAGAACACCTCGCCCGGCGAGACGGCCCCGAACGTCCCGCGGCAACGTGTGGAGCGCGTGCCGGGCTCCCGACGCGCGCGTCTGACGCCGGTGGCGGGGAGCGACCCTGATCCCGAGAGCGGTCCGGAGTCGGTCGGGAGGGACCGGAAGCGGCGCCCGAACGGACCCGCGGGACCGAACGACGACCGCATGATGCAGGACGTCCCGCCCCACTACTGAAAGCAGTGGGGCGTAACCCGTCAGTCGCGCGCGGCGTTCTTCGCGAGCAGGTCGCGGATCTCGACGAGCAGTTCGGCCTCGGTCGCGGCCGCCGGCTCCTCTTCAGGCTGCTCGGCGGCGGTTCCCTTGCGGGCCTCGACGTGCGCCTTGAAGGTGTTCATCGGCAGGACGAAGACGAAGTACACGACGAGCGCCACCGCGAGGAAGCTGATGATGGCCGAGATCAGGTCGCCGAGCGGGAACGTGACCGTGTCGCCGTAGATGTTGGTGACCTGCGGGCCGAAGCCGCCCATCGCGTCGGCCTTGAAGAAGAGGGCGACGAGCGGGTTGATGACGCTGGAGACGACCGCATTGACGATCGCGGTGAATGCCGAGCCGATGACGACGGCGACCGCCAGGTCGATGACGTTGCCGCGGAGGATGAAGTCCTTGAATCCTTTGAGCATGCGAACCTCCGAGTGGTGGGGAATCAGGATGAGGCAGGGCTCGACGCCGGCGCGGGGGCGCTCTTCGTGGTCGATTCCTTCTTCGATGATGTCGAAGCATCCGATGATCCGCCAGACTTGGCCCGCGAGTCCGTGCGATAGAAGCCGGAGCCGTTGAACGTCACGCCGATCGAACCGTACTGCTTGCGCAGTGCGCCGCCGCACTCGGGGCAGACGGTGAGCGAGGCGTCGGCGAAGCTCTGCACGGCATCGAAGCGGTGGCCGCACGACGTGCAGGCATAGGCGTAGGTGGGCATGGCGTCCTCGGGGGTCAGCGTCGCGTCGGCGACAGGGAGAGGGTCTGCGTCGGGGTCACGATGCCGTCGACCGGCTGGTCGTGCACCTCGCGCGGCAGGGAGTCGAGTATCTCGGAATCATAGATGACCGCGTACACGGGCGGGCACTTCTCCATCGACCCGATGGTCTTGTCGAAGTAGCCGCGGCCCCAGCCCATGCGCATGCCGGAACGGTCGACGGCGGCGGCGGGCACGATCATCAGGTCGACGTCGTTCACCGCGATCGGGCCGAGCACCTCGCCGGTCGGCTCGGGCATGCCGAAGAGGCCCTCGGCGACGTCGTCGTCGTCGTTCGCGACGGCCCAGTCGAGCAGTCCGTCGGCGCGGGTGACGGGGAGGAGGACGCGGATGCCGCGGCGCACCGCACGGGTGACGAACTCGCGCGTGCCCGGCTCGGCCGTCGCCGAGAGGTAGCAGGAGATGGACTGCGCACCGAGGCGGTCGACGAGCTCGTCGAGGCGTTCGCCGATCGAGGCGGCCGCGGACTCCCGCTGCGCTTCGGAGAGGAGCGCCCGGCGTTCACGGAGCTCGGCGCGCAGTGCGCGCTTGGCGTGCTCGACCTCGTTCGACATGGCTCAGAGTCTACGCGGCGCCCACCGGTAGGCTGTCGGGATGGGTACACAGAAGTTCAAGGCGGTCATTCCTGCGGCAGGGCTGGGGACGCGCTTCCTGCCGGCGACGAAGGCCATGCCGAAGGAGATGCTGCCAGTGGTCGACAAGCCGGCCATCCAGTACGTCGTCGAAGAGGCTGCGGACGCCGGGATCGACGACATCCTCGTCATCATCGGACGCAACAAGAACGCGATCTCCAACCACTTCGACTCCGTGCCCGAGCTCGAGGTGAAGCTCATGGAGAAGGGCGACCACGGCCGGCTCGAGCGCGTCGTGCGCTCGAGCGACCTCGCCGACATCCACTTCGTCCGCCAGGGCGAGCCGAAGGGCCTGGGCCACGCCGTGCTGCGCGCCCGCGCCCACGTCGGCGACAGCTCCTTCGCCGTCCTCCTGGGCGACGACCTCATCGATGAGCGCGATCCGCTCCTCACCGAGATGCTCGCAGAGCACGAGCGCTCCGGCGCCGCCGTGATCGCCCTCATGGAGGTCGACCCCGCGAACATCCACCTCTACGGCACGGCCGCCGTCGAGGACATCGAGGGGTCGGACGCCGTGCGCGTCACCGGACTGGTCGAGAAGCCCGCCCGCGAGGATGCCCCGTCGAACCTCGCGGTCATCGGGCGCTACGTGCTCCCCGCCTCGATCTTCGACATCCTCGAGCACACCGAACCCGGCAAGGGCGGCGAGATCCAGCTGACGGACGCGCTGCAGGAGATGGCGGCCGACCCCTCGGGCCCGGGCGTCGTGGGCGTGATCTTCGGCGGTCGTCGCTATGACACCGGCGATCGGGTCGAGTACATCAAGGCGATCGTGCAGTTGGCTTCCGACCGCGACGACCTCGGCGCCGAGCTGCGCCCGTGGTTGAAGGAATTCGCCGAGCGCCTCTAGGCCTCCGGCGGGTCGGGCGCGAGATGATGGATCTCATGGCGGGCATGCGACACGGACCGATCGAGCTGCGCCTCGTGCGCACGAAGGATGCCCGCGTGCTCCAGCAGGAGCTGCTCGCGAACCGGTCCTGGTTGCAGCCGTGGGAGGCCACCGTGCCCTACGGCTCGGTGTCGTTCGACATGCGCCTGAGCATCCGCCGTCTGCTGCAGCAGTATCGCGACGGCGGCGGGTATCCGTTCGTCATGGAGTACGACGGCGAGGTCGCCGGGCAGCTCAACGTGTGGGGTGTCTCGCGCGGGTCGCTGTGCTCGGCGACGATCGGGTACTGGGTGAGTGAGAAGTTCGCCGGCAAGGGCATCACACCCACCGCCGTCGCGCTGGCGACGGACGCATGCTTCGTCGAGTACGGCCTGCACCGGATGGAGATCTGCATCCGCCCCGAGAACGCGGCGAGCCTACGCGTGGTGCAGAAGCTCGGTTTCCGCTACGAGGGATTGCGCCGGCGGTACATCCACATCGATGGCGACTGGCGCGATCACTATGCGTTCGCGCTGTCGAAGGAAGACGTCCCGCAGGGGGTGCTGGCGCGCTGGCTGAGCGGTCAGGTGCCACCGGATGCCGCGACGATCCCTCCGTCGGATCGGCTCCCGGTCTGACGACACGCCGTCTTCGGCGAGATGTCTGGCCGCGACACGCGCCCGGCTCGCGGCCGTGACCCGGTTGTTCCCTTACCGTTATCGATATGGACGGGCCGGTGCTGAGCGGGGGAGTGATCGTGCTCGTCGCCGTGCTCCTGTGGATGCTCTATCTGCTGCCCTCGTGGCGCGGACGCTTCCAGTACAACGCGGCAGAGCGCAACGCCGTGCGACTCAATCAGGCGCTGCGGATTCTCGCCGAGACGAGTGAGACCCCGGAAGAGGTGCGCGTCGAGCTGACCGCTCGCACCGCGCTGGCGCAACAGAAGCTCGCCAAGCGCGTGCAGTCGGAGCGCGAGTCCGCCGAGCTCGAGAAGCTGCGTGCCGAGCTCGCGGCGACACGGGCCGATCCGGTGATCCGTCAGGCGCGAGCACGCCGCCGGGTGCGGATGCTCTCGACCGTCGCCGCGCTCGTCGGAGTCGTGCTCGCGGGGCTCGGTGTGTGGCAGCTGCTCGCGACCGGAGCGTCGACCCTGCTGTGGGTCGGCGGTGCGCTCGCGCTTCTCGGCGCGGTCGCGCTGCAGCGGATGGCCGCGGTCGCCGGTCGCGTGGCGCGGGCGAGCCATGTGGTCGCCGAGGCTCCGCGCGAGCGCGTCGCCCCCGAGATCCACGACCAGGGTCGCGCGACCTGGACACCGCGTCCGCTGCCCGAGCCGCTCGTCACGGTCACCGGATCGCGCGCGCAGACCGCCCGCGCCGAGATCGATGCGCAGGAGCAACTGCGCAAGGCCGCCCGTCTCGCGGAGCTCCGTGCCCGCGCCGAGCAGATCGCCGCCGAGCAGGCCCCGGCGCCCGTGCCGATGCCCGCGCCGCGCGTCGCCCCCGCCGCTGAGGCCTCGCCCTACGCGAAGATGGGCTTCGTCGACGACGCCGAGATCGAGGCGCACGTGCGCGACATGCTCGCCCGTCGCGCCGCCGGCTGACCCGGCGTCTGAACAGGGGTCGGCATCGTGATAATGTTGATCCTCGTAAGGGCCTATGGCGCAGTTGGTAGCGCGCCTCGTTCGCATCGAGGAGGTCAGGGGTTCGAATCCCCTTAGGTCCACCACCACACGAAACCCCGGGCAGATGCCCGGGGTTTGTGCTTTCCTCGGCGTGCGTGCGTGCGTGCGTGCGTGCGCGGGGCTCAGCGCGCGGCAAGGCCGGCGAGCAACTCCAGCACACAGAGGGCGGCGAGGCGCACGGTGCGGGCGTCGTCGGCATCCGCTGTCGCATCGACCTCGGCGAGGTCGGCGCTGACGACGCGGGCATCGGATGCGACGGCGCGGGTGAGCGCGCGCAACTCCCAGGCCTGCAGTCCGCCGGGCACACTCGCGGGGCACCCGGGGGCGACCGAACGATCGCAGACGTCGACGTCGATGTCGAGGTGGACGCGGGAGTGCGCGCCCGCGCCCGCGATCTCGAGCGCCTCGGCCACGACGTCGTCGATGCCACGGCGGCGCACCTCGTCGAGCGTGATGACGCGGATGCCCCAGTCCGCCGCGCGCTGGGCGTAGGCGAGCGAGTTCGCGAAGTCGGCGATGCCGATCTGCACGATCCGCGTCGGGTCGATGCGCGCGGTGTCGAGCGCCGAGAGCGCCGGGGTGTCTTCGACGAGTCGACGCACCGGGGTGCCGTTCGAGATTCCGTCGCGCAGATCGAAGTGCGCATCGAAGGTGATGAGCCCGGTCGCTCGCGCACCGAGGGCCACGGGGTAGGTGAGGGAGTTGTCACCACCGAGCGCGATGACGAACGACTCCGACAGCTCGCGCACGCGGGCGATGACGGATGCCTCGCCCTCATCGCCGTCGGGCTCGTGCACGTCGCCGGCGTCGGCGATGCGCAGGATGTCGTTCAGGTCTACGGCCGGCGGGCCCATCAGCGCGGTTCCGTAGCGCGGGAGCGCGTCGCGGGTCGCGGCGGGCGTCGCGCCCGCGCCCGTGGGCGAGAGCGACGTGCGCCAGACGGGAACGCCCAGAAGCACGGCATCCGCATCATCGATGGTGTCGGGGGAGGGCCAACCGCCGGCGCGGGGCCAGAGCGGATCGTGCGAGAGGGCCATATCAGACTCCGGGGATCAGGGCGTGGGCGATCGAGAAGATGGCGAGGCCCGCGAGGGCGCCGACGAACGTGCCGTTCAGGCGGATGTACTGCAGGTCGCGACCGACCATGAGTTCGATCTTCTCGGTCGTCTCGGCCGGGTCCCAGCGCTCGACCGTGTCGGTGATGATCGAGGCGATGTCATGGCGGTAGCGGTCGACGAGGAAGACCGCGGCATCCGACACCCAGGTGTCGACGCGGCGCTGCAGCGCGGCATCCGTCGTCAGTCGCTCGCCCACCTCCTGCAGAGCCTGCACCGCCCGGCGGCGCAGTCCGCTCTCGGGATCGGCGAGGGCCGCGAGCAGGCCGTTCTTCGCGGTGTTCCAAGCCTCCGCGGCGAGGGCACCGACGCGAGGACTGTCGAACAGCGACGCCTTCGCGTTCTCGAGCTTGGCGCGCGTGGCGGGATCGTTCTGCAGGTTGTCGGCGAGGCGGCCGAGGTAGCCGTCGATCGCCAGACGGGCCGGATGCCGGGGGTCGGCCTGCACCGCGTGCACGAACTTCACCGCCTCGTTGTAAACGGTGTCGTCGACGAAGCGGTGCGCGAGTCGCGGCACCCACGACGGCAGACGTTGGGAGACGAGGCCCCGGAAATACTCGCCGTTGGCGTCGAGCCACCGACCGATGTTGTCGACGGCGAGGTCGACGGCGCCGCGATGGGCGTCGGCCTCCACGATCTTCTCGAGCCAGGCCCCCGCGGGCGGGCCCCACTCGGGAGAGACGAGGTGCTCGCGGGCGAGATCGGAGATGAGGTCGCGGACGTCGTCGTCACTGAGGCCGTTGAGGATGGCTGTGGCGATCGTCGCGCCCTCGGCGCCGACCCGCTCGGCGTGCTCCGACTCGCGCAGCCACTCGCCCGCGCGCTGCGCGATCGCGGTGGACGACAGCTTCGTGCGCACGACGCTCGCGGCGAGGAAGTTCGTCTCGACGAACTCACCCAGGCTGCGCCCGATCTCGTCCTTGCGATTCGGGATGATCGCGGTGTGCGGGATCGGCAGGCCCAGCGGGCGGCGGAAGAGCGCGGTCACCGCGAACCAGTCGGCGAGGGCACCGACCATCCCGCCCTCGGCCGCGGCGCGCACGTAGCCGAGCCAGCTCATCCGCTCCTGGAATGCGAAGGCGAACACGAAGACGACGGACATGAAGATCAGCGCGCCCAGGGCGACCGCCTTCATGCGGCGCAGCGCGCGGAGGCGGACCTGATCGGCGGGCGAGAGCATCGCCATCGGTGTGCGCGGCATGAAGGCATCCTTTCACGTCGCATCTGTGTAGTACCCTCACTACATCAGAAAACGAGGTGCATCGTGTTCCGCATGTCCGCTCGAGAGTTCAACCAGTCCGTCGCGCGCGCGCAACGACTTGCCGACGACGAGCCGGTGCTCGTCACCCGACGTGGCGAGCCGGCCTACGTGCTGCTGAACATTGCAGAGTACGAGCGGCTGCGGTCGGAGGCGCCGGGCGGCGACGGCCGGTCGCTACTCGACGTGATCGAGCCTGTGCCGGACGACGCGGACCCCGATGACGCCTTCGGACGGATCATGGACGAGATCGCGGCGGAGAGATCGCGCGATTTCGGTCGAGAGGCCGAGTTATGACGGGCTTCCTGCTCGACACGAACGTCATCTCGGAGACCCGCCGACCGCGCCCTGACCCCGGCGTCGCCCGCTGGTTCGCGTCGGTGCCGGTGCGGTCGCAGCGCATCAGCGTCATCACCGAGCTCGAACTGGAACGCGGCGTTCTGCTCGTGCAGCGCCGGGATACCATCGCCGCGGTGGCACTCGACCGATGGCTGCGTTCCGTTCTCCGGGGGCTTCCCGCTCCACCACTCGACGTGACCGGCGCGATCGCACGTCTGACAGCGGCCATCCAGGTGCCCGACCGGCGTCCTCTCGGCGACGCGCTGATCGCGGCGACCGCCCTGCACCACGGACTCACGCTCGTGACCCGCAACGTGAAGGACTTCGACGTCCCCGGACTCTCGGTGATCGATCCCTTCGACGGGTAACCTCGATGCGTGATCGAAGACATCAAGAAGCGCGCACTGCACCGCACCGCGATCCTCGAGGGACAGCTGCGCGGAGTCGCGCGGATGATCGAGAACGAGGACTACTGCATGGACATCATCACCCAGTCCCGCGCGATCCAGAAGTCGCTCGAGTCCCTCAACCGCCTCCTGCTCGAGAACCATCTGCGCACGCACGTGACGCACATGTTCGAGGCCGGAGGAGAGGAGCGCGACCAGGCGGTCGCCGAGCTGCTCAAGGCGTTCGACTTCGACTCGAAGTAGCCCTCCGGACCGAAGAGCTCAGCGCACGGCCGCCGCATCGGCGAGCGTCAGCGCCTCGTCGATCACGGTCAGCCCGCGCACCAGGTCGTCCTCCGAGATGATCAGCGGCGGCGCCACGTGCACGCGGTTGAAGTGCACGAACGGCCAGACCCCGCCCTTCTTCGCCGCCGCGGCGAAGACACCCATCGGGGCGGCATCCGCTCCCATCGCGTTGAACGGCACCAGCGGTTCGCGCGTCGCGCGATCGCGCACCAGTTCGATCGCCCAGAAGAGTCCGCGCCCGCGCACCTCTCCGACGCTCGGATGGGTGTCCACCCAGGTGCGCAGAGTCGGCTCGACGACGCGTTCGCCCAGATCGCGCACGCGCTCGAGGATGCCGTCACGGCGGAAGACCTCGAAGGTCGCGACACCTGCCGCGCACGCGAGCGGATGCCCGGAATAGGTGAGTCCGCCCGCGAACGGCATCTCGTCGAAGGCCGCGGAGATGCGATCCGAGATCACCACGCCGCCCAGCGGCACGTACCCGGAGTTCACGCCCTTCGCGAAGCTGATCAGGTCGGGCGTCGCGTCGAACGCGTCGATGCCGAACCACTCGCCCAGGCGGCCGAACCCGACCATCACCTCGTCGGCGATGTAGACGATGCCGTAGCGATCGCAGAGTTCGCGCACGCCGGGCAGGTATCCGGGCGGCGGTACCAGCACGCCGTTGGTGCCCACGACCGTCTCGATGATGATCGCCGCGATCGTGGCCGGGCCCTCGAGCTGGATCGTCTGCTCGAGGTGCGCGAGAGCGCGCTCGGTCTCCTGCTCTGGCGTTTCCGAATGGAAGGGCGACCGGTACAGGTAGGGTCCGAAGAAGCGCACCGTGCCGTTGTCGACGCCGTCGTTCGCCCAGCGGCGCGGGTCGCCGGTGAGCGAGATCGCGGTGGAGGTCGACCCGTGATAGCTGCGGTACATCGAGAGCACCTTGCGGCGACCGGTGAACTGGCGCGCCATCCGCACCGCGTACTCGTTCGCCTCGGCGCCGCCGTTCGTGAAGAAGACCTTCTGCATGCCCGCGGGCGCGACTTCGGAGATCAGGCGGGCGAGCTCGCCGCGCACGTCGTTCGCCATCGACGGCTGGATGGTCGCGAGGCGGCCGGCCTGCTGCTGGATCGCGGACACCAGATCCGGATGCTGGTGGCCGAGGTTGAGGTTCACGAGCTGGCTCGAAAAATCGAGGTAGGCGTTGCCGTCGTAGTCCCAGAAAGTCGACCCCTCACCCGCGGCGACGGGCAACGGATCGATCAGGGCCTGCGCGCTCCACGAGTGGAACACGTGGCCGCGGTCGTCGGCTCGCACCTGCGCGTCGGCCTCGGGTGCGGGCAGTGCGTGGCTCGCGCCGTGGCGGTCGGTGAAGTTCGTCATCGGTGGCGCTCCGGGATCAGTGGTTGCTCGGGAAGCCGAGGTCGATCTGCGACGGCGTGTGGTCGGGCCACCTGGTCGTCACGACCTTGGAACGCGTGTAGAAGTGCACGGATTCGGGACCGTAGATGTGCGAGTCGCCGAACAGCGAGTCCTTCCACCCGCCGAACGAGTATGCGCCGATCGGCACGGGGATCGGCACGTTCACGCCGACCATCCCGACCTCGATGTCGAACTCGTACTGCCGGGCGGTGCCGCCGTCGCGGGTGAAGATCGCAGTGCCGTTGCCGTAGGCATTCGCGTTGACGAGCGCCACGGCATCCGCGTAGCTGTCGACCCGTACGACCGACAGCACCGGGCCGAAGATCTCGTCGTCGTAGGCGTTCATGCCCGGGGTCACGTGGTCGAGCAGACTCACACCGAGGAAGAAGCCGTCGGAGTCGAAGGTCTTCGCGGTGCCGTCGACGACTACCTCGGCTCCCTCGGCGGATGCCCCGGTGACGTAGGACGCGACCTTGTCACGGTGCTCGCGGGTGATGAGCGGGCCCATCTCGCTCGCGGCATCCGTGCCGTCGCCGATCGTCAGTCCGTCGATGCGCAAGGCGATCGCCGCGACCAGCTCGTCGGCGACGTCGCCCACGGCGACGAGCACCGAGACGGCCATGCAGCGCTCGCCGGCCGATCCGTAGGCAGCGGAGACGGCGGCATCCGCGGCCGCATCGATGTCGGCATCCGGCATCACGACCATGTGGTTCTTCGCGCCGCCGAGAGCCTGCACGCGCTTGCCCGCGGCCGAGGCTCGCTGGTAGATCGAGCGGGCGATCGGGGTGGAACCCACGAAACTCACCGCGGCGACCCGCGGGGAGTCGAGCAGCGCATCGACGGCCTCTTTGTCGCCGTGCACGACGTTGAGCACGCCGTCGGGGAGCCCCGCTTCCTGGAACGCCTTCGCCAGCCACACAGCGGCCGAGGGATCCTTCTCGCTGGGCTTCAGCACGACCGTGTTGCCGCAGGCGATCGCCGAGGCGACCATCCACAGCGGCACCATCACGGGGAAGTTGAACGGGGTGATCGCCGCGACCACGCCCACCGGCTGCTTGACCGAGTGCACGTCGACGCCGCGGGCGACCTGCTCGCTGCGCTCGCCCTTGAGCAGGTGCACGAGACCGGCGGCGAACTCGACGTTCTCGATGCCGCGCGAGACCTCGCCCGCGGCATCCGACAGGACCTTGCCGTGCTCGGACGTGACGATCGCGGCGAGCTCGGGCGTGCGGTCCTTGAGGATCTGACGCAGACGGAAGAACACGTCGGCACGCCTGATGAGGCTGGTCTCGCGCCAGGCGCGAGCAGCGGCGGATGCCGCGGCGATGGCGCTGTCGACCTCGGCGGTCGACGCGAACGCGACCTCCTTGGTCACCTGGCCGGTCGCGGGGTTGAAGATCCGGCCGGTGCGGGCCGCCTCGGCGATCTCCGAGCCGTTGATGACATGACGGACGACGTCCACAGTGCTCCTGAGGGTGTGTGAGGGAGGGAAAGGGGGATGGCGGTCAGAGCACGCTCTGCGCGCGCGTGAGGACGTCGCGCAGGATCTGCTCGATCTCGCGGAACTCGGTGGGGCCGACCGTGAGCGGCGGTGCGAGCTGGATGACGGGGTCGCCGCGATCGTCGGCACGGCAGTACAGCCCGGCCTCGAACAGGGCCGGGGAGAGGAAGCCGCGCAGCAGGCGCTCGGACTCGGCGTCGTCGAACGTCTCACGCGTCGCCTTGTCCTTCACCAGTTCGATGCCGAAGAAGTAGCCGTCGCCGCGCACATCGCCGACGATCGGCAGCTCGCTGAGCTTCTCGAGCTCGGCGCGGAAGAGCGGCGAGTTCTCGCGCACGTGCGCGTTGAGCCCTTCCTCGTCGAAGATCGCGAGGTTCTCGAGCGCGACCGCAGCAGAGACAGGATGGCCACCGAACGTGTACCCGTGCGGGAACGACAGGTCGCCCGTCGCGAACGGCTCGTAGATGCGGTCGCTCACGATGGTCGCGCCGATCGGCGAATAGCCGCTCGTCATGCCCTTCGCGCACGTGATCATGTCGGGTTCGTAGCCGAGGCCAGTGCACGCGAAGGTGTGACCGAGGCGTCCGAACGCGCAGATGACCTCGTCGGAGACGAGCAGCACGTCATGGCGGTCGCAGATCTCGCGCACACGCTGGAAGTAGCCCGGAGGGGGCGGGAAGCATCCGCCGGAGTTCTGCACCGGCTCGAGGAAGACCGCGGCGACCGTATCGGCGCCCTCGAAGAGGATCATCTCCTCGATGCGGTCGGCGGCCCAGCGTCCGAACGCCTCGAGGTCGTCGGCGGGCGCACCCATCTCGGCGGCGCGGTAGAAGTTGGTGTTCGGCACGCGGAAACCGCCCGGGGCGACCGGTTCGAACATCGCCTTCATCGCCGGGATGCCGGTGATCGCCAGGGCGCCGTGCGGGGTGCCGTGGTAGGCGACCGAACGTGAGATGACCTTGTGCTTGGTGGGCTTGCCCTGGAGCTTCCAGTAGTGCTTCGCGAGCTTGAGAGCGGTCTCGACCGCTTCGCCGCCGCCGGTCGAGAAGAAGACGCGGTTGAGGTCGCCGGGGGCCTCATCGGCGAGACGGTCGGCGAGTTCGATCGCGGCGGGGTGCGCGTACGACCACAGCGGGAAGAAGGCGAGCTCGGATGCCTGCTTCGCGGCGGCCTCGGCCAGACGCCGTCGCCCGTGGCCGGCGTTCACGACGAAGAGGCCCGCGAGTCCGTCGAAGTACTCCTTGCCCTTCGCGTCCCAGATGCGATGGCCGTCGCCCTTCACGATGATCGGCACGCCCGACTCGGCCATGGTCGACTGCCGGGTGAAGTGCATCCAGAGGTGATCCTTGGCCTTCGCCTGGAGTGCGGCCTCGGCGTCGGGTGGGAATGCGGTGCTCATCTGGTCCCCCAGTTGTAGAGCTGCTTCTGCAGCTTGGCGTAGATGAAGGTCTCGGTCGACAGCACACCGTCGATCGGACGGATCACGTCGTTGATCAGCGAGAGCAGGTCCTCGTCGTCCTCGCAGACGACCTCGGCGAGCACGTCGAAGGCCCCGACCGTGATGACGACGTAGTCGATCGCCTCGATCTCGGCGACGGCCTCGGCGACACGGCGGGCATCGCCGGAGACGCGGATGCCGATCATCGCCTGGCGGTGGAACCCGAGCTGCATGGGGTCGGTGACGGCCACGATCTGCATGACCCCGGACTCGGTCAGACGCTGCACGCGTTGGCGGACCGCCGCCTCGCTGAGCCCGACCACGCGGCCGATATCGGAGTACGAGCGACGCCCGTCATCCTGGAGCAGCTCGATGATCGTCTTGGAGACGGCATCGAGGGGGGACTGCTTCTTCGAGGAGACCATGGTGCGATCCTCGCACCCGAGATCGGTCATTTCAACCGATTTCGCAGGATCGCTCCATTCAATCTGCGAATTCGGCAGGAAGTGTCAAGTTTCGCGCGGGCCGAGCCAGGCGCTCGCCGCGGTCGCGTGCGCGGATTCGGGGTCGGAGGGGTGGAATGCGCCGGCGAGCACGTCGCGGTAGAGCCGGGACAGCTCGTTGCTCGAGAAGTAGGAGCCGCCGCCGGCGACGAGCATCGCCTCATCGACGATCCGCTTCGCCGTGGTGATCGCACGGTGCTTGAGCCCGGAGAGCAGGGTGAACCAACGGGCACCGTGATCGACCCGCTCGTCGACGTCGCGCGCGAGGGCCTGGATCTGCGGCGGGAGAGCGTCGTAGGCGAGACCCATGTCGGCGATCCGCCACCGGATGTCGGGATCCTGGCTGTACGCCGCACCGGTGCTCTTCGAACGTCGCCGGTGCGCCGTCTCGACCGCGAGATCGAGCGCCCGGCGGGCGAGGCCGGTGTAAACCGATGCCAGCAGGATCTCGAAGACGCTGAAGATGCCGAACACGATCGGGTCCGGGTTCGGTCCCGGATCGATACGGCGTACGACGTGCTCCGCCGCAGCCGGGGCGCTCGACAGGCGAGTGGTGCGGCTCTGGGTGGCGCGCATGCCGAGCGTGTCCCAGTCGTCGCCGGTGACCACGGCGTCCGTGCGCTCCACGAACGCGAACACGAGCTTCGGGGCATCGGCGCTGGTGGTGTCGAGTCCGTGGAGACCGAGCTTCGTCCACACGGGGGCGAGTGAGGTGAAGATCTTCGTGCCGGTGAACGCGTAGCCGCCGTCGGCGGTGGGGACGGCATCCGTATCGCTGCCGAAGAGCACGAGGTCGTTGCCGCCCTCGCTGATCCCGAACGCGAAGACCTCGCCCGCAGCCGCGCCATCCTGCACGAACTCGAGCCCCGCGACGCCGCGGTCGGAGAACACCTTCGCGACGCCCGTCCAGACGAGGTGCATGTTGATCGCCAGCGCCGTGGCGGGGGCGGCTGAGGCGAGACGCTGCTGCAGGACGGCCGCCTCTGCGAGACCGAGTCCCGCGCCTCCGCGATCGGTCGGGACGAGGATCGAGAGGTATCCGGCCGCGCGCAGCTCGTCGAGATCCTGCTGGGGGAAGGTGTTCTCGCGATCGTGGATCGGGGCGCGCTCTCGGATCCGTTCGAGCAGATCGTCGGGCAGGAAGACGGCCGGGTCGAACGCGCTCATGCCAGGGCCTCCCCGAGCTGTCGGATCGACTCCTCCGGCTTGTCGCGGTGCAGCGAGTGCCCGGCGCCCTCGACGATCGACATCGTCACGAGCGGATTCGCGTTCAGCACGTCGGTCGCGGTCTCGCCGGTGAAGATGCTGTAGACCGCAGGGTCGGAGGCGATGATGTGCGTCGGGACGGCGAGGCGCGCGGCATCCGCCCGGACGTCCCAGGGAGTGTTCTGCACGCTGGTCTGCTCGACCGCCCAGGCGCTCGCCCGGCGGACCGCATCGACCTTGAGCTCGTGATCCTGCGGATGCCAGTGCGGATGCTCCTGCTGCACGACCTCGATCCGTTGATCCGCGAACGCGCGTTCCTGGCTCTTGCGCACGATCTTCGCGTCGCGGCCCGCCACGAAGATCGCGGGATCGAGCAGGATCAGACGGCGGGTCCACGCCGGGTCGGATGCCGCGGCAACGGTGCTCGATGCGCCGCCGAGCGAGTGACCGACGACGGCGTCCCAGGCGCCACCGCTCTGCGGTCGCGCGATGCCGAGGTCCGCGGCGTATGCGGCGACGGTGTAGTCCAGCGCCCGTGGCGCGTCGCCGTGCCCGCGCAGGTCGACGGCGACCGCGTGCCACCCGCTCTCGGCGAGGGCCTCGCCGAGTCGCCACATCAGGGCGCCGGACGAGCCGAGTCCGTGCACGAGGAGGGCCTGGCGGTCGGCGGTCGGATCGCCCCAGGAGAGGCGGGGAAGGGTGAGCGGTGCGGCCATGCCCTCAGCCTAGAACCGCGACGGAAGGGTGTCTCCGTCGCGCGCCTCTCGCCGTCATCCGAGAGGCGGCAGGTCTCCGTGGGTGCGCAGCACGCGCGCGGCGGCGGCGTGTCCGGCCGAGAGACGGTCCGCGAGGTCGGCGCCGTCGAGCGTCGCGGCGAGGAAGCCCGCGGCGAAGGCGTCACCGGCCCCGACGGGTTCGACCACGTCGACGCGCGGGGCGGGGACGAACACCGGCTCCTCGCCCGCGGCGAAGGCGGTCGCGCCGACGTCGCCGTCCTTGACGATCAGCAGGGCGCAGTTCGGCAGATGGGCGCGCACATCGGCGGCGGTCGCGGTGCCCCACAGGCGCTCGGCCTCGTCGCGGCCCACGAACGCGATGTCGGCGGCATCGGCCAGGCGGGTCAGCGTGGCCTGCGCATCGTCCATCGACCAGAGGGCGCGACGGTCGTTCACGTCGAACGAGACGAGGGCTCCTGCGTCGCGGGCATCGGTGTAGAGGCCGTCGACCATGGTGCGGCACGAAGGGGAGAGGGCGGGCGTGATGCCCGTGGTGTGCACGATCCGCACGCCGCGCAGCCGATCCACGGCGAGGGATCCGGCATCCATGCGGGAGGCGGCGGAGCCGCTGCGGTAGTAGTAGACCGACGAGGACTCGACACCCGGGTCCTTGAACATGACGCCGGTCGGGGCATCCGCGTCGGTCTCGGCCCAGATCTCGACACCGCGTCGTCCGAGCTCCGAGGTGATGCGCTCGCCGATGGGATCGTCGCCGAGGCGGGAGGCCCACGCGGCCCGGTGCCCCGCGGCGACCAGACCGACCGCGACGTTGCCCTCGGCGCCGGCGATCCCGAGCGCTGCCGTCTCGGTCTCGGCCAGCGGTGCATGCAGTGCTGTGACGAGACCCATGGACTCGCCGACGCAGACGACTTCGGGAACGGAGGGGGAGGAGGGGGGAATGCTCATGAGGGGGTGACCGCCAGGGGTTCGGTGTCGGGGTACGGGCTCGGGTCGCGATGACGCAGGTCGGGGAGGGCGCGCACGAAGACGATCGAGACGATCAGACCGAGTGCGGCGAAGAGGACGGCGGCGAGGTAGGCGCCGCGCGCGTCGGTGGCGTCGACGAGGAATCCGGCCACCGCGGATCCGGCCGCGGCTCCGATGAGCTGGCCGGTGCCCGCCCAGCCGAAGGCCTCGGCGGTCTCACTGAACTTGACGCTGGCCGTAGTGATCGCGAACAGCACTGCGAGGGCGGGCGCGATGCCGATACCCGCCAGGATGAGGGTGCCGCCGAGCCAGAAGACGTTGAGGGAGACCATGGTGAGCGCGAGGCCGACCGTCACGATCGTGAGGCGGCGGGCCATCGCCCACGGCCCGATCGGGATGTGCCCGAACGACAGGCCGCCGGCGAGGCTTCCCACCGCGAAGACCGCGAGCACGAGTCCGGCTTCGAGACTGCCGTGCTCGAAGGTCGCGACCACGCCGACCTCGACCGCGGAGCACGCCCCGATGAGAAGGAACCCGATCATGGTGGCCATCAGCACCGGGGGCTTGAGCACCACCTTGCCGAGCGCACTGCGACTGGGCGGGATGCGCACGCGCCCGACCTCGGGGGAGAGGATGAACCACGAACCGCCGCCGACGAGGAACACCGCGACGAGGAGGAGGCCCTGGGTCGTGCCGACCTGCGTCGAGACGAGCGTGATGACCACCGGCGCGAGGATCCAGATGATCTCCTGCAGCGAGGCGTCGAGGGAGAAGAGGGGCGTGAGCTGCTTGGAGTTGACGAGCTTGGGGTAGATCGTGCGCACCGCCGACTGCACGGGCGGTGTCGAGAGGCCGGCGATCAGGCCGAGCGCCATGTAGCCCGGCAGGCTCAGGGGGAGGAGTGCCAGGCAGAGCACGGCGAGGACGCAGACCGAGAGGGTGAGGGTGAGGACGCGACGCATGCCCCAGGCGCCCATCCACCGGCTGGTCACGGGGCCGGCGACGGCCTGCCCGACGCTCGTCGCGGCGAGGACGAGGCCCGCGGCGCCGTAGGACCCGGTCTGCTGCTCCACGTGCAGCAGGATCGCGAGAGAGGACATGCCGTTGGGGAATCGCGCCGTCAGCTGAGCTGCGATCATGCGCGCCACTCCGGGCGTGCGAAGAAGGTCCTGGTATCCCGCCACCAGACAACGGTACCGGCAGCCACCGACGCTGCGGGAACGGTCGGATGCCGAGGCGTCGGCGACACGCCGACGACACGCCGAGGAGTACTTTCCACAGGAATCCGAATGTCGGATGCCCGGCGTAGCGTGCGATCTGTGGATGGATCTCTCACAGGTGCCTCCCAGCCGCGATTTCCCGCGGTTCGGGAGCCCTGCGACCGCCCCTCCGCCTGTGGAAGAAACGGTGGAGAACCTGTGTTGTATCTGGGGAGAGCGGTGGAAAAACTACACGAATGTAACTACTACCCCTTGTGGTCACTCCGAGTGTCCGTCCCTATATGTAGTATTGAACTCCCGGCGGAGGACTGCCGGCCACACAACGATTCTGAGGGGAAACAGATGTCGATCACGGTCTACACCAAGCCTTCCTGCGTCCAGTGCAACGCGACCTACCGCGCCCTGGATGCCAAGGGCATCGAGTACGAGATCCAGGACCTGTCGGAGGACCCGACGGCGCTGGAGCACGTCAAGTCGCTGGGCTACATGCAGGCGCCGGTCGTCGTCACCGACGAGGACCACTGGTCGGGCTTCCGTCCCGACAAGATCGACGAGCTCGCGTCGCGTCTGGCCTGAGACGCGACCGCGACGCGGGGTGAGAGCGAATCGACGCATGAATGCCATCGCGACCGCCGCACCGCTCCTCGTCTACTTCTCGAGCGTGTCGGGCAACACCGCACGTTTCATCGAGAAACTGGGCCTTCCCGCCCGACGCATCCCGCTCCACCGGAACGACGGAGAACTCGTCATCGACGAACCCTTCGTTCTGGTCACCCCGACCTACGGCGGGGGCCAGGGGCGCGGCGTCGAGCGGGGTGCCGTGCCCAAGCAGGTGATCCGGTTCCTCAACGACGAGCGCAACCGTCGTCACATCCGCGGGGTGATCTCCGCAGGCAACACCAACTTCGGCGAGGCCTTCTGCCTCGCCGGTGACATCATCAGCCGCAAGTGCCACGTGCCTCACTTGTACCGGCTAGAGATCTTCGGCACACAAGACGACGTGGATCGCGTCAGCGACGGATTGGAACGAGTGTGGGCAGCGCAGTGGACGAGCAGACCGTGACACAGCAGGCGGCGTTCAAGATGAACCAGGCGTACGAGGGGCTGGACTACCACGCCCTCAACGCGATGCTGAACCTCTACGACGCGAACGGGAAGATCCAGTTCGACGCCGATAAGCGTGCGGCGCGGGAGTACTTCCTGCAGCACGTCAACCAGAACACGGTCTTCTTCCACTCCCTCAAGGAGCGCCTCGACTACCTCGTCGAGAAGGAGTACTACGAGCCGGCCGTCATCGAGCAGTACTCGCTCGAGTTCATCCAGAAGCTCAACGACCTCGCCTACGGCAAGAAGTTCCGCTTCGAGACCTTCCTCGGCGCGTTCAAGTACTACACGAGCTACACGCTCAAGACCTTCGACGGAAAGCGCTACCTCGAGCGCTTCGAGGACCGCGTCGTCATGACCGCTCTCGGTCTCGCCGACGGTGACGAGAAGCTCGCCGTCGCGCTGGTCGAGGAGATCATCTCCGGTCGTTTCCAGCCGGCCACGCCGACCTTCCTCAACGCGGGCAAGGCGCAGCGGGGCGAGCTCGTCAGCTGCTTCCTGCTGCGCATCGAAGACAACATGGAGTCGATCGCCCGCGGCATCAACTCGGCTCTGCAGCTCTCCAAGCGTGGCGGCGGGGTGGCGCTGCTGCTCTCGAACATCCGCGAGGCCGGCGCGCCGATCAAGCAGATCGAGAACCAGTCCTCGGGCATCATCCCCGTGATGAAGCTCCTCGAAGACAGCTTCAGCTACGCCAACCAGCTCGGTGCCCGTCAGGGTGCGGGTGCGGTGTACCTCAACGCGCACCACCCCGACATCATGCGGTTCCTCGACACCAAGCGCGAGAACGCCGACGAGAAGATCCGCATCAAGACGCTCTCGCTGGGTGTCGTCGTTCCCGACATCACGTTCGAGCTCGCCAAGAACGGCGAGGACATGTACCTCTTCTCGCCGTACGACGTCGAGAAGGTCTACGGCGTGCCCTTCGGCGACATCTCGGTCACCGAGAAGTACCGCGAGATGGTCGACGACTCGCGCATCAAGAAGACCAAGATCAACGCCCGCGAGTTCTTCCAGACCGTCGCCGAGATCCAGTTCGAGTCGGGCTACCCGTACATCATGTTCGAGGACACGGTGAACAAGGCCAACCCGATCAAGGGTCGGATCAACATGTCGAACCTCTGCAGCGAGATCCTGCAGGTGAACACGCCGACCACGTACAACGACGACCTGTCGTACGACCAGATCGGCAAGGACATCTCCTGCAACCTCGGCTCGATGAACATCGCGCTGTCGATGGATGCCGACGACCTCGGTCAGACCGTCGAGACGGCGATCCGCGCGCTCACGGCGGTGAGCGACCAGAGCCACATCCGCTCGGTGCGGTCGATCGAGGACGGCAACGACCGCTCGCACGCCATCGGCCTCGGCCAGATGAACCTGCACGGCTACCTCGCTCGCGAGCACGTCTACTACGGCTCCGAAGAGGGCATCGACTTCACGAACATCTACTTCTACACGGTGCTGTTCCACGCGCTGCGCGCGTCGAACAACCTCGCGATCGAGCGCAAGCAGGCGTTCGACGGCTTCGAGGACTCGACGTACGCGTCGGGCACGTTCTTCGACAAGTACATCGACCAGGAGTGGGTGCCCGCGACCGAGAAGGTCAAGGAGCTGTTCGCCGGCAAGCACATCCCGACGCAGGCCGACTGGGTGGCGCTGAAGTCCTCCATCCAGGAGCACGGCATCTACAACCAGAACCTGCAGGCGGTGCCGCCGACCGGCTCGATCTCGTACATCAACAACTCGACGTCGTCGATCCACCCGATCGCGTCGAAGATCGAGATCCGCAAGGAAGGCAAGCTCGGTCGCGTCTACTACCCGGCGGCGTTCATGACGAACGACAACCTGGAGTACTACCAGGACGCGTACGAGATCGGCTACGAGAAGGTCATCGACACGTACGCCGCGGCGACGCAGCACGTCGACCAGGGGCTGTCGCTGACGCTGTTCTTCAAGGACACCGCCACGACGCGCGACATCAACAAGGCGCAGATCTACGCATGGCGCAAGGGCATCAAGACGATCTACTACATCCGTCTGCGTCAGATGGCGCTCGAGGGCACCGACATGACCGAGTGCGTCTCCTGCATGCTCTGACCCGTCCGTCACTGATAAACGAGAAACGACGAACATGACTCCTCACCCCCCGCTCAAGCTGGTCGACAGCGTGCAGGCGATCAACTGGAACCGCATCGAAGACGACAAGGACCTCGAGGTCTGGAACCGTCTGGTGAACAACTTCTGGCTGCCCGAGAAGGTGCCGCTGTCGAACGACATCCAGTCGTGGAACACGCTCACCCCCGAAGAGCAGCTGCTGACGATGCGCGTTTTCACCGGCCTGACGCTGCTCGACACGATCCAGGGCACCGTGGGTGCCGTGTCTCTCATCCCCGACTCGATCACTCCGCACGAGGAGGCCGTGTACACCAACATCGCCTTCATGGAGTCGGTGCACGCGAAGAGCTACTCCTCGATCTTCTCGACGCTCGCGTCGACGAAGGAGATCGATGAGGCGTTCCGGTGGTCGACCGAGAATCCGAACCTTCAGAAGAAGGCTCAGATCATCATGGACTACTACCAGGGCGACGACCCGCTCAAGCGCAAGGTCGCGTCGACCCTGCTCGAGTCGTTCCTCTTCTACTCGGGCTTCTACCTGCCGATCTACTGGTCGTCGAAGGCGAAGCTGACGAACACGGCCGACCTCATCCGCCTCATCATCCGTGACGAGGCCGTGCACGGCTACTACATCGGCTACAAGTTTCAGAAGGGTCTCGAGAACGAGACGCAGGAGCGTCGCGACGAGCTGAAGGACTACACCTTCTCGCTCCTCTACGAGCTCTACGACAACGAGGTGCAGTACACGCAGGACCTCTACGACGGCGTCGGCCTGACCGAAGACGTCAAGAAGTTCCTGCACTACAACGCGAACAAGGCGCTGATGAACCTCGGCTACGAAGCGATGTTCCCGTCGACGGTCACGAACGTGAACCCGGCGATCCTGTCGGCCCTGTCGCCGAACGCCGACGAGAACCACGACTTCTTCTCGGGCTCCGGCTCGTCGTACGTCATCGGCAAGGCCGAGGCGACGGAAGACGACGACTGGGACTTCTGAGCCTCTGAGCCGACTGAGTACACCTCCTCAAGGACCCCTCTCCGCTGCGGCGGGGAGGGGTCCTTGTCGTATGTCGGCCCCAACATCGTAGACTGAACGATTGTTCAAGATAAATTCAGGTGAGCTGACCGGTATATCGCGGGCGAGTAAGAAACGCGATGTCCCGGTGGTACGCGCGGTATCCGACAGATGCGTGTCACGATCGGGTGGCTGCAACGTCTTCCTCTTCGGAAGGCGTATGGGACGCTGTCCACTTTCACCCAGGGGAGAGCGCTTGTGAGCGTCAAGAAGTTGTCGGCCTTCGCCGGCGCAGCAGCACTGTTGGCCATGTTGCTCACGGGCGTTGCGGCGGCTCCGGCTTCCGCCGCACCGGTCGCGACGAATTGCGGGTATGCCAACCCGGACGGGGGCGGAAAGTTCGCCGACTCCATCTGTTGGCTCGACTTCGCGGATTACGACTCCGGCATCGGACTGACTGCCGAAGGCCAGCAGTTCGAGATGTCGCTCGGCGCGTATGACGTGTCGTACACCGTGACGGAGCGGGCCATCAGCGGTTGGAACCTCCGTCCGGTCGTCGCAGTGCCGGCCACGAACCCACCGTTCATCATGGGTATCCCCGGCTACTACAACGGCATTCCGGGTGACCCGTTCCTCTATGCTTCGGCTGGTCTGCCCGCTGGGGGAGTGCAGATCGTGATCTCGGACTTCGAAGTCTCGCTGGACGGCACCCCGGTCACCGGGTACGACCTCATCGCTGCCGCTCCCGAGACGCAGGACGCTGCTGCGGGCAGCGCAGGCGAGTGGATCTTCTGGAATTCGGACGCGCCGATGTCGCTCATCGACTACAACTGGCAGGCGGAGAACGGCGGATGCCAGCCGCCCGTCGGCGCGGCGACCAATGTCTGGTGCTACCCGGGGTCGGCAGCGGCCCCCGGTCTGTACGGCTCGATCTTCGCCGCCCCGTCCGCGACGACGATCTCGGGATCGCTTTACATGAACAACCGTGGTGAGCGCGAAGGCCTCGCCTTCGGCATCCGCACCGCCGCCGTCTCGGTCGACAAGCAGATCGACAGCCGTGTCGACCCCGCGGACTCCTTCGACATCAACGTCGCATCGAGCGAGGGGCCGCTCCTCGCCTCGGCGACCACCGGCGACGCCGACACCGCGACCACCGACGTCATCCCGGTCATTCCGAGCGGCCCGCTCACGCTCTCGGAGGCATCTTCCGAAGACGCCCCCAGCCCAGTGGACTACTACGACGCCGACTGGGCGTGCACGAACGCGAACGAGGCCAGCACGACGGTTCTGCCGACCGGCGCTGAGGCGAGCCAGCAGCTCGACCTGGTCGCCGGCGACGCCGTCAGCTGCACCGTCACGAACACCGCGAAGGCGGCATCGCTCGGACTCGTGAAGTCCGTCACGCCGACCACCGCCGCGGCGGGCGACACCGTCGTCTACGACTTCGCCGTCACGAACGACGGCGACCTCCCGGTCGAGGGCCTCGTGATCGACGAGACCGCGTTCTCGGGCACGGGCGAACTCGGCGAGATCGTCTGCCCCGTCACCGACCTCGCCGTCGGTGAGTCGACGACCTGCCAGGCGCCGTACGTGATCACGCAGGCCGATGTCGACGCGGGCGGTGTGAGCAACGAAGCGGTCGCGACGACGCTGATCGCCGGCACGACCGTCTCGTCGGCATCCGCCGAGTCGACGGCGCTCCTCGCTGTCGACAGCGAGTCCGCTCTCGCCGTGGCGAAGACGGCGTCGAGCTCGACCGCCGAGGTCGGCGACGACGTGCTCTACACCCTCACGGCGACGAACACCGGCTCGGTGACCCTTTCGGACGTGCGGCTGAGCGAGGCGGACTTCTCGGGTTCGGCTCCGCTCGGCGACCTCACCTGCGACAAGACGGCCCCCGTGCGGCTCGCCCCCGGCGCGGTGCTCACCTGCACCGTGTCGTACGAGGTGCGCGCCGCCGATGTCGGCACGCTCACGAACGGCGCCACCGGTTCTGCGGTGGACCCCGGTGAGAACGTGCTGACCGGATCGGCATCCGCTGCCGCGACCGTCACGGTGCCGACCGCGGCCGTCATCGGCGGGAACGCGGCGGGCCCGGTCGGTGCCGGGCTGGCGATCACAGGTGGCGACCTGCCCTGGTACGCCGCCGGGTTCGGTCTGATGCTGTTGCTCGCGGGAGCCGCGACGATCGCTCTGCGCCGCGCACGCCGCAGCTGACATCGGGCGCGGCACGGGGCGGGCTTGATCCTAAGCTTGTCCCGTGCTGCGCCGTCCGATCTTCTGGGGAACCGCCCTCCTCGCTGTCGCCGTCGTGGTGACGCTGGCGGGTGACGACCTCAGCTTCTTCCCGTTCCTCCTGATGCTGGTCGGGGGATGGTGCTTCGGGTACTCGTTCGTCGGATCGACGTTGCGGATGCCGGCACGCATCGGCATGCCGCTGCACATCGGTGCCGCCGTCGTGCTGGCGGCCCTGATCGTGGTCGTGGTCGAGTTCGCCGGGCCATGGCTCGCGACGCTCCCGCAGGGCGCGCGAGCCGTTCTGCTCGTGCTGCAGATGGCCGCGCTCCCGGCCGCGGGATGGATCTGGCTCGGCCTGATCTCGCGCGTGACGTCGGCGATCGCGCGACGCGATGCCGCGAAGCGGCCGGCGCCGGTGCCCCGCACCTGGGAGCGCGCGGCGAACGGGGACGGCTCGGAAGTGCGTGTCCGGGCGGTGCAGATGCGGATGCGCGCGCTCACCCTCGCGATCGTCGGAATGGTCGTTCCGGCTGGACTCGTCGCCTTCGTGCTGATGATCGCGTTCGATGACCTGGCGATGCGACTGGGCCCGCGGATCGTGATCATCGCCCTGGGCTTGCTCATCGGGTTGCCGGTGTACTTCGTGTTCACCGCGCTCGCGCGCCGTCGGGCGGTGTCGTGCACGCTCGCGTTCGGCGACGACGAGTTCCGCCTCGCGGTCGGCGCCGAGAGGTATGTCGTCGCCTATCGCGATCTGGAGCGTCTGCTCTGGCGTGCGCGCAGCGACTACGCGCGCGTCGAGGTGCGCGCGCCCGGGGTCGACCTGTCACTGCTGGTCGGCATCGTGAAGCCGCCGCGCGGCGTGGAGGGCGGGCTGCCCGCGGTGCCGAAGCGCGTGTTCCGTCGCCTGGAACTCGCCGGTCTCGCGGTCGAGCGGACGCGTCGCGACGACGTGGTCGTGTTCACTCGGCCGGGTACGCGCTCGCCTTCAGAGCCCGCGCGAGGTGCGCGGCGTTCCGCGTCGCGGTCGTGATCGTCTCGACGACCTTCTCCGGCGTCTCGTCCAGGTCCTTGTAGTCGACGCCCTGCATCGCCTCGCCGTTCCAGTACACCGAGGACTGCGCGGGCACGGTGTAGCCGACATCGTTCAGGGACTGGAAGAGGATCGCGGCGATGTGGTGCGCGCCGTCCTCGTTGCCGACGATGCCGGCGATCGCGACCTTGTCGAACAGGATCGGCCGACCCTGCTCGTCGGTTTCGGCGAGTTCGGCGTCGAGACGCTCCAGCACGCGCTGGGCGACGCTCGAGTGCTGTCCCATCCACGTCGGGGTCACGAACACCAGGATGTCGGCGGCGAGCACCTTCTCGCGGATGGCCGGCCACTCGTCTCCGTCGCCCATGTCGGTCTCGACGCCCGGCTTCACCGCGAGATCGACCGCACGCACGAGATCGCCCGTGACGCCGTGGTCGGCGAGGGCGTCGAGGATCTGGGTCGCGAGCAGGTCGGAACTCGACGCGGCGGGGGAGGGCTTGAGGGTGCAGGAGATGGCGAGGGCGGTGAGCGTGGTGTCCATATCGTCGAGTAGACCAGCGGATGCCGTGGACGCGAAGGGGGTTCCGCGAATCTGCGCCCTGCGCTACGCGCGGTAGGCTGGAGGGGCGGCCGCTACGACAGGAGATCCCGTGATCCTCAGCTTCATCTTCTTCCTGATCCTCTTCCTCGGAGGGATCTACCTCATGGCCTTCGCGCAGACCGCCGAGGACTACCAGGCGATCCTCTTCGTCGCGGGTCTCCTGGTCACGATGCTGTCGCTCGCCTTCATGATGCGCGAGCGCGGCACCGCCACGCGTCGCACGAAGAACTGGTCGGGCCCTTCGACCGAGTGACCTCCGCGGGTCAGGCCCGGCGCGACAGTCGCATCTCGAGGTTCGCGCGCACGGCCGGCCACTCCGGCTCGATGATCGAGTACTCGACGCTGTCGCGGAGAGCGCCGTTGCGGTAGCGCGCCATCGCGCGCATCACGCCGTCCTGCTTGGCTCCGAGGCGCTCGATCGCCGCACGGGACTGGAAGTTGACCCACTGGGTCGTGAGCCCGACGCGGAAAACTCCGAGCGTCTCGAACGCGTGGCGCAGGAGCAGCAGCTTCGACTCGGCGTTCGTGCCGGTGCCGTGGGCGGACGGGCGGTTCCAGGTGTACCCGATGTGCAGGCGGGGGACCTCGGCCACGATGTCGTAGTACGACGTCATGCCGAGCACGCGTCCGGTCGTGTCGACCGTGACGAAGGGGATCATCTCGCCCTTCTCGTACAGCGCGATCCGGCGGTCGATCTCCGCGGCGACCCCGTCGGGCGCGGGAACGGAGGTGTACCAGGCCGACTGCCAGAGGCCGCCTTCCTCGACGGCCTCGATCAACGCGTCGCGGTACGAGGGATCGAGCGGTCGCAGCTCGACGAGGCGACCGGTGAGGGTGACGGCGGTGGGCGGAACGAGAAAGGTCACGTGGCCATTCAACCAGCGGATGCCGCCGCTCACCCCGCGCGACGCAGGAGCGCCTGGTAGGCGGCGATCAACTCGACCGTGACGTCGAGCTCGAACGCCAGGCTCGCCGGATGCGGCCCGCGGAGTCGCTCGGCAGCGGCGTACGCCTGCGGCGAGATAAGCAGGCTCGCCGCCCAGGCATCGGCCTGATGCTCCTGGCGAGCGCGCAGTCGTGCGTGCGTCGTCGGCGCGTGCCGGAGGGCGGCGTGCCCGAGTTCGTGCGCGAGGACGCTGCGCGTCGTACGAGCGCTCATGCCGGGAGACACCCGGATGACGCGCCCCGCCGGATCGAAACCGCCCCGTGTGGGGCCGGGTCTCTCGACGACGTGCAGCCCGCGCTCCTCGGCGAGGCGGAGGAGCTGCGGGTCCATGTCGTTCCTACGGATAGAGGTCGTCGGTGTCGCGATCGTGCGGAAGGGTGGAGCCGAAGGCGACTTCGGGAACATCATCGCCGAGGGGTGCGACATCGGGGCGAGCGCGCAGGGGAGTGACCGGCGCCGGGGCACTCGCGATGTCGGCGTTCAGACGCTCCTCCGCACGGGCCAGCACGAGGTGCGGCGCGACGTTGATGATCGAGCAGACGCTGTAGACGAGGGGAACCGGAATGGATCGCTTTCCCGTGACGTAGTTGTCGAGGGCGCTGCGGGCCACTCCCGCTGCGCGCGCCATCGCGGCGATACTGCTTCCCGCCGCCGCGATCTCGGCCCGCAACTGACGGCCGACGGCAGCGTTGAACAAGTCGGCTGATGTCTTCACCCGAGTCACGATAGCACCGCGGCGAGTTCAATATGCTGTCATATCGGATACTTCCCGTCTTGCATGTCGACATGCGGGGAGATACTGTCTACGTGTGACGGCAGATGATCGACAGATGGTGGCCGATGCGATCCTCTCCGCTCTGCGTGAGGCCCATCGGTCGAAGAAGTGGCTCGCCGCGCAGTCCGGCATCGCGTACTCCACCCTACGTCGCAAGCTCGATGCCCAGGTGGATATCAGCGTCGTCGACCTCGCGCGGATCGCCCAGGCGCTCGACCGCTCGCCGGCATCCCTGCTCCCCGACCTGAGGACGGGCGCGGGCGAGCGCTGACACGGTCCCGGGGCCGCGATATCGTGGCGCCATGAAGACCGTGCCTTTCGGAACCACCACCGCTCCCGCCGTCGTCGCCGGGATGATGCGCATCGACGACAAGGACGACGCCCACATCCGCGGGTTGTACGACACGGCGCGCGCCGCCGGGATCGATTTCTTCGACCATGCGGACATCTACGGCGGGCGGATGCACCACTGCGAGTCCCGTTTCGCGGCCGCCCTGCGACTCACCGCCGCCGAGCGCGACGAGATCGTACTGCAGACCAAGTGCGGCATCGTGCCCGACAAGGGGATGTTCGACTTCTCGTACGAGCACATCGTCACTCAGGTCGAAGGCTCCCTGCGGGCCCTGCGTACCGACCGTCTCGACGTGCTGCTGCTGCACCGCCCGGACGCGCTGGTCGAACCCGAGGAGGTCGCCCGCGCGTTCGACGAGCTCGAGGCCGCGGGCAAGGTGAGGGCCTTCGGGGTGTCGAATCACACGCCCCGCCAGATCGACCTGCTGCGCACCGCGGTGCGCCAGCCCCTCGTCGCGAGCCAGCTGCAGCTCTCGATCACGCACGCGCCGATCATCGCCCAGCCGATCGCGATGAACATGGCCGCCGAGGACCAGAGCATCGTGCGCGACGGCGGAGGGATCGTCGAGTACTGCCGCCTCAACGGCATCACGATCCAGGCGTGGTCGCCGTTCCAGGGCGGATTCTTCACCGGGGTCTTCCTCGGCAACCCTCAGTACGCCGAGTTGAACGCGGTGATCGATCGGCTCGCCGCCGCGCACGGGGTGACGCCGATCGCGATCGCGACGGCGTGGATCGTGCGTCATCCGGCGCAGATGCAGGTCGTGCTCGGTACGACGACGCCCGAACGGGTGACGGATGCCGCGGCCGGCGCCGACGTCAAACTCGCCCGCGAGGAGTGGTACGAGCTCTTCCGGGCTGCCGGGCACCTGCTTCCCTGATCTACTCTGAGTTCATGCCGTTCCTGTTCACGATCATCACCCTCGCGCTGACGATCGGCGCGGTGATCGACATCGTGCGGCGTGAGGACTCGCAGGTGCGCTTCCTGCCCCGTCTCGCGTGGCTGATCGTGGTGATCCTGCTGCCCCTGCTCGGAGCGCTGCTCTGGTTCGGCCTCGGCCGCGAGTACGGCGATGCCGGGATCGCGATCCCGCGCCTCCGGCGGACGCCGCGGGCGGCTCCGTCGGCGGGCCCCGCCGCACCCCCGGCGCCGCCGCGCGACACTCGCACGACCGAGCAGCAGATCGCCGATCTCGATCGCGAGATCGAGGAGTGGCGCCTGCGCGAGGAGATCGAGAAACGTAAACGGCAGCCGGGCGAGCACGACGAGAGCGGATCCTGACATGGCGAGCACAGGGGCGACCCGGCGGGCCGTGATCGGCGGCGGCAGCGGTTTCGTCGGTACGGCGCTGAAGCAAGCGCTCGAAGCCGACGGCTATGCCGTGAGCGTGATCGGTCGTCACGGCCCGGACGCTCGTTGGGACGATCCCGCGTCCGTCCGGAGGGCCGTCGATGGCGCCGATCTCGTCATCGGTCTCGCCGGCAAGAGCATCAACGCGCGGTTCACCGATCGCAACCGCGAGGAGATCCTCCGGTCGCGCCTCGAGACGACCCGTGCCCTGCACGAGGCCATCGCGCGAGCCGAGCATCCGCCCGCCGTCTGGATGAACGCGTCGAGCGCCGCCGTCTACCGCTACGCCCTCGACCGCGCGCAGACCGAGGCGGACACCGACCGAGACACCGGCTTCCTTCCCGACGTGACGCGCGCCTGGGAGCAAGAGCTGTTCCGGGGTGAGCTGCCGTCGACGCGGCGCGTCGCGCTGCGGATCACCTTCGTGCTCGGCGACGGGCCCGCGCCCGCCCTGCTCTTCCGCCTCGCCCGCTTCGGTCTCGGCGGACCGCAGTTCGACGGGTGGTGGTTCCCGCACCGCCGCTATCGCGGCGTCGGTCCGCACCCGACCGAGCCGCGGCATCCGCTCGGACGGCGATCGCGCGGGCATCAGCGCTTCAGCTGGATCCACATCGACGACCTCGTGGGCGCCGTGCGGTTCATCCGCGATGATGCACGCATCTCGGGGCCGGTCAACATGTCGGCGCCGGGTGTGGTGGAGAACCGCGGACTGATGCGGGCGCTGCGCCGCGTCGTCGGGATGCCGATCGGACTCCCCGCGTGGCGGTTCATGCTGGAACCCGCGATGTGGGTGCTGCGCGCCGAGCCCGATCTCGTGCTCAACAGTCGATGGGTGGCTCCGGGGGTGCTCGAGGAAGCGGGCTACTCCTTCGCATTCCCGGAACTGGAGCCGGCGCTGCGCGACGTGCGCGAGAAGGATTCGCGGACCGCGCCTTCGAGCTCGGGGTAGGCGAACTCGAACCCCGCGGCTGTGAGTCTCTCCGGGATGACCCACCGGCTCTTCAGGACCAGTTCGGTCTCGGTGCGGATGCCGATGGCGCCGAGTTCGAGCATCCAGCGGGGGAGCGGCGGTCCGAACCCGACGCCGAGCACGCGGCGAACGGTGGCCATGAACCCGGCGTTGTCCGAGGGGTTCGGGGATGCCGCGTTCACCGGACCGTCGAGCGACGGCGTGACCTCGAGGAAGTCGATGATGCGGGCGATGTCGTCGACGTGCACCCAACTGAACCGCTGCGTACCGCGGAGCGCCCCGGGGAAGTGCCCGGTGCCGGCGGCGCGTCGCGCGCGGCCGACCGGCCAGCGTCCGTCGTGCTGCGCGCCGCCCAGTCCGAGGCGCGCGAGACGCTCGAGCGGACCGAGGACTCCGCCGTGGCCGAGCACGATCGCGCTGCGCAGTGCGACCCGGCGGGTGTGGGGCAGTGCGTCGGCGAAGAGGGCGCCTTCCCAGGCCTTCGCCACCTCCACGGAGAATCCGGCGCCGAGGTCTCCCGAGGTTTCGGTCATGGGGCGGTCCTCGGCATGACGGTAGATCGTCGCGGTCGAGGAGTTGACCCACAGCGGCGGCGGGTTCGTCGCCGCAGCGATCGCCGCGCTCAGCGCCGCGGTCGTGTCGAGTCTCGAACGGAAGATCTCCGCCCGGTTCTCGGGGGTGTACCGGCAGTTCACGCTCTTGCCGGCCAGCCCGATCACGAGCGAGGCGCCGTCGACCGCACGATCGATGGCGTGCTGGTCGTCCCAGGTGATGTCGGCGCCCGAGCGGGAGATCGTGATGACCTCGCGTCCGGCGGATCGCAGGCGAGGAACGAGATACCGGCCCATGAATCCGGAGGAGCCGCCGATCACGACCGGTCCTGCGGGCAGGGGAGTGGCATCCGTCACGGGGTCTCGCTCTCGATCGCGTAGTCGAAGTAGCCGGTGTACTCGTAGACGCGGCCGAGCAGCGGCGCGTCGATCGTCATGTTCACGTGATGCTGCTGACGCTCCTCGTCCCAGCGCTCGATGAGTCCGATGCTCGGGCGCAGCAGGCGCGGCGCGGCGATGCGCAGACGCCCGAATCGCATCCCGACCTGCCGGATGCGGAGCTCGACCGCGCCGTCGACGACGTCGATGTCGAACGTCGTCACGACGGTGCGGCGCGGGCCGATCTCGTTGCGCAGGATCCGGTTCGACCCGAGGGTCACGATGTCGGGCATGACCCAGGTGCGTCCGGGGAGTTCGAAGTGCCGCACGGCCACGGCCGCGCCGCCGATCGTGCGGTTCTCGATGCGGAAGGGCACGTCGCGCTCCCAGCCGGCGAACGCGACGCCCAGTGCTTCGGCGATCCGGAACAGGGGCCGCAGCCACCGGTACCGCGAACCCGCGGTCGTGAACACGCCGCGGCCGACGCCGACGTGCCCCTCGGGGATCGTGCGGAAGTACCACTCGGTCTTCGGATGGAGCTCGGAGATGCGATCGCCGAGCGCACGCTCGTAGGGCGAGGTCATCGGGACCTCACCGACACGTATCGTTCGACGTTCACGGGGGAGAGCACCTCGCGGGCGACCATGATCGCGGCCCCGAGCACGGCGGCGCGCTCCCCGGTCGGCGACTGCACGATGGCGAGGTGCTGCGTGGCGAGGGGGATCGATCGGCGGTAGACGACCTCGCGGACCCCCGCCAGCAGGTGCTCCCCGGCTCGGGCGATGCTGCCGCCGAGCACGACGATCGACGGGTTGAGCAGGTTCACCACGGTGGCGAGCACCTCGCCGACGTCGCGACCGGCCTGACGCAGTGCCTCGATCGCCGCGGTGTTGCCCGCCCGCACCAACTCGGTCACGTCGCGGCTCGTCTCGGCGTCGATGCCCTGGGCGCGCAGCGACGCGGCGATCGCGCTGCCGCTCGCGAGGTCTTCGAGGTCGCGCTCTTCGTCGGCCGGGTGCGTGGATTCGGCGGAGTGGGGCACGCGCACGTGCCCCATGTCGCCGGCCGATCCCTGCGCGCCCCGCTGCAGCTGACCGCCCGCGATGATGCCGGCGCCGATACCGGTGGCCACCTTGACGAAGATGAGATCGGTGGTGTCGGGGAAGCTCGTGGTCTGCTCGCCGAGGGCGAGGACGTTCACGTCGTTGTCGACGAGTACGGGGACGTCGAAGGTGCGCTGCACGTACCCCGGGATGTCGAAGCGGTCCCACCCCGGCATGATCGGCGGGTTGTAGGGGCGGCCCGTGGAGTGCTCGACCGGGCCGGGGACGCCGATGCCGACGCCGACGATCGTGCCGCGCCCGGTCGAGAGGTCCTCGAGAAGGCCCTGGGCCTCGACGAGCATGCGGTCGAGGACCGGCTCGGGGCCGCTGGCGATGTCGAGCGGATGCGTCGTCGAGGCGAGGATGCGTCCGCCGAGGTCCGCGATCGCGACGGTGGCGTGCGAGGCGCCGAGGTCCACGGCGATCACGAGCCCCGCGCGGGGGTTGAAGGCCACGCGCAAGGGCGGCCGTCCGCCGGTCGAGGCCGCTTCCCCGGCGGCCATCAGCAGCCCCGCCGCGAGCAGGGCGTCGACGCGCGCCGACACCGTGGACCGGGCGAGGCCGGTGAGGTGCACGAGGTCGGCCTTGGTGCGCGCCTGGCCGTCCAGAAAGAGCTGGAACATGTCGCCGGCGCCGGTCGAGGCGCTGGAGAAGGGGCGTTCGGCGTCGCTCATAGGGGTCAGTAAATCACAGGACTTTCGCTCCGTGGCGTAACTCATCTGGTGGCCGAAGAAATTCTTTTGACGAAAATCTAGCAAAAGTACGTTGACCTGTGTCAGAATCATCGACATGACAACGGACGTCACCACAACCGGCGTCGGGACGATCCGATCCGGATTCCTCGGCGGCGGCTTCATGGCCCAGGTTCACAGCAGAGCGGCTCGCGCAGCCGGCGCCACTCCCGCGGTTCTCGCGAGCTCCTCGCTCGAGCGGGCGCAGGCCGCGGCCGAGGACCTCGGCATCGACCGCGCGGCGGCCGACATCGACGCCCTCCTCGCCGAAGACATCGACATCGTCCACGTGTGCACCCCGAACGCAACCCATGCCGCGCTCGCCCTTGCCGTCATCAGCGCCGGCCGCCACGTGATCTGCGAGAAGCCGCTCGCCACGCACGTCGACGACGCCCGCGCACTCGCGGCCGCGGCCGCCGACCGCGGCGTGGTGGCGGCGGTGCCCTTCGTCTACCGGTACCACCCGATGGTGCGCGAGGCCCGCGCACGCGTGGCGGCCGGCGAGATCGGCGACCTGCTCACGGTCGACTGCGGCTATCTGCAGGACTGGATGCTGCTGCCCGGCGACGACGACTGGCGGGTGACTTCGGCCGACGGCGGCCCGTCGCGCGCCTTCGCCGACATCGGCTCGCACCTGTGCGATCTGCTCGAGTTCGTCGCGGGGGAGCGGATCGTCCGCCTCACCGCCCGCACCCGTCGCGTCTACGACGAGCGCGGCGGACGCGCCGTCACCAACGAGGACGCGGTGTCGATCCTCGTCGAGATGGAGTCCGGCGCGATCGGCACCCTGCTGATCTCGCAGATGGCCGCCGGCCGCAAGAACTCCCTCACGCTCGAACTCCACGGTGCGCAGGCCAGCATCCGCTTCGACCAGGAACGTCCGGACGAGCTCTGGGTGGGCGAGCGCGAGGGCAGCCGACACCTGTTCCGTGACCCGCTGACCGCGCACCCCGGTGTCGCCCGGTTCTCGACGGTGCCCGCGGGGCATGCCCAGGGCTACCAGGACGCGTTCAACGGCTTCGTCGCCGACGCCTACGCCGCGACGCGCGGTGCACAGCCCGACGGCCTGCCCACCTTCGCCGACGGAGTACGCGCGGCGCAGCTCACCGAGGCCGTGCTCCTGGCGGCGGCCGACCAACGCTGGGTGGACACCCCGGTCTGATCCGCACGGCATCCGACCCGCGGATGCACTCCGAACAACTTCCTGATCGACGAAGACAGAAGGAACGAAATCCAATGACGGACAACTACGACCTCGTGATCGTCGGCACCGGCCCGAACGGTGCGATCATCGCCAACCAGGTGCATCAGCAGGCGCCCGAGGCGACGATCCTCGTGCTCGAGGCGGGGCGCGAGATCACCTCCGTGCCGGGCGAGCATCTCGTCGAAGCGGATGAGAGCGCGATGAACGCCTCGTACGACGACCTCATGCGCCGCGCGCGCCAGATCGAGTACGTCAAGGACGCGGTCTCGATGAGTGCGATCGAGGGCGACGGCTGGGACCCCGAGTCGTCGGGCGTGTTCCCCGCCGCGTTCTTCGGCCACAACTTCGCGGCCTTCCCCGGGGCATCCGTCGCCTGGAACATCGGCGGGATGGGCGTGCACTGGACGGCCGCCACCCCCTGGCCCTACGCCGAGGAGATCCCCGCGTTCCTGCCGCGCGACGAGTGGGACGCCGACCTCGAGACCGCGCGCGGTCTGCTGCGCACCTACGTCGGTCCCCTCGTCGCCGGCGTGCACAACCCGTTCGAGCAGCCGCTGTTCGCCGCGCTCCGCGAGGCCGTGCCGAGCCCCGATCCCGCACGCGAGTTCGGCTACATGCCGATGGGCGGCGTTCCCCGCCAAGGCGAGCCGTTCGCCCGCACCGGCCCGCGCGACATCGCGCCCTTCGTGTTCGACGGGAGCGAGCCGAACGTCACCCTCCGCAGCGGCGTGCTGGTGCACCGCATCGAGCACGACGGCTCACGGGTCACGGGACTCGCCTACCGCGACCTCGTCACGGGCGAGGAGTCGACCGCGCACGGAGCGCAGGTGATGATCGCGGGCGACGCCCTGCGCACCCCGCAACTGCTGTGGGCCTCCGGCATCCGCCCCACCGCCCTCGGCGCCTACCTCAACGAGCACGCGACGATCGACGGCGAGGTCGACATCGACGCCTCCCGCTTCGGCCTAACGGACGCCGACATCATCCAGCCGCCCGCGGGCGAGCCCTTCATCGGCTCGTTCTGGAGCCCGTCGATCGGGGCAGCCCGCCCCGCGCACGGCCAGCTCATGGAGCGCGAGTTCGAGGGGCGCCACAAGCTCAGCGTCGGTTGGTACTGCGCCACCGAGATCCGTGCCGAGAACCGGATCGAGTTCTCCGACGAGCTCACGGATGCCCTCGGCATGCCGCACATGACCGTGCACTTCTCGTACTCCGACGCCGACCTCCAGGAGATCCGCCGCACCCAGGAGGTGCAGCGGACGGCCGCGGCCGTGATCGGGAACTTCCCGACCGAGGACCGCGAGGTGCAGCCCCCCGGGGCATCCCTGCACTACACCGGCACCGTCCGGATGGGGCCCGACGACGACGGCACGAGCGTCGTCGACACGAACGGTCGTGTCTGGGGCTTCGACAACCTGTATCTCGCCGGCAACGGCGTGATCCCGACCGCGCTGACGTGCAACTCGACGCTCACCGGAGCCACGCTCTCGGTGCGCATCGCCCGCGCTGTCGCCTCTTCCCTCTGACCCTGCAGTACCCCTACCCACCAAGGAGATGATCGCGATGCACTTCCACACCACTTCGCGACGCCGGGCGACGATGCTCGGAATCGCGCTGGTCACGTCCGGCGCCCTGCTGCTCACCGGCTGCGGCCGCGGCGGCGACAGCGGCGGCGGCGACGCCGGCGCGTCCACCAAGATCGACGACAAGCCCGCGACCGGAACGCTCGAGATCTGGACGCAGGGTGCCGACGGCGCCGAGCTGCCCCAGATGTTCGAGGAGTTCAAGAAGGACAACCCCGACGTCGAGATCAACATGACGCAGATCCCGGAGGCGGAGTTCGCGTCGAAGATGACTGCGGCGATCACCGCGGGCACCGTCCCCGACCTGATCTACGCGTTCACCGAGACGCAGTCGTCGCTGATCTCGACCGGCGGATTCGACGCCGTGCCCGACGGCCTCGTCGACCCCGACGACTTCTTCGAGGTCATCTGGGACAACTCGGTCTACGACGACGTCGCCTACGGTGTGCCGTGGTACGCGTACGCCGACATGGTGATCTACCGCACCGACCTGGCCGAGGCCGCGGGTGCCGAGGCTCCCACCGACTGGGACAGCCTGCGTACCTTCGGTGAGGACCTCAAGGCCTCCGGCGTCGAATGGCCGCTCGCGCTCTACGCGGCCTACGACTCGTACACCGCCCGTCAGCTGCTGACCTTCGCGAAGCAGAACGGCGGAGGGTTCATCTCCGACGACCTGTCGACGTGGACCATCAACTCGCCCGAGAACGTCGAGGCGCTGGAGTACTGGGCGGGCCTGATGGCCGACGGCCTCGCTTCGCCCGACGGTCCGGCGTTCCTCGACACCGTGTCGTGGTCGACCACCGGCAAGAACGCCGCGATCATCGACGGCGGCCCGTGGTTCGTCGGTTGGTTCGACGACGCGAACGGCGAGGGCTGGGCCGACGAGCACCTCTCGCTCGCCACGATGCCGGTGGGTCCCGACGGTGACGCCGCGACCACGGTCGGCGGTGGCAGCTGGTTCGTTCCCTCGGACTCCGAGAACAAAGACGCGGCGTGGAAGTTCGCCCGCTTCATGTCGGAGCCGGAGAGCCAGGTCAAGTGGTTCGAGATCTTCAAGAACATGCCGGCCGTGAAGTCGGCCTGGGAGGACCCGACCCTCGCCGACGACCGTCTGCTGCAGACGGTCGAGGCCGGCCTCGAGACCGGTGTCACCCTGCCGAAGGTTTCGACCTGGAGCCAGGTCGGCACCGTGATCGGCGAGCAGATGGAGAAGGTCGTCCGCGGCGGAGTGTCGGCGCAGGATGCTCTCGACGAGGCTCAGGCGCAGGCCGAGTCCATCGGGATGGGCAACTGACTCCGATCATGTCCACCACTGCGACCCGCACCATGGTCACCTCGGGGGCGTCCTCCAGGCGCCCCCGGGGGACCGGTCCTCGACGGATCAGGAAGGTGCACGAGGGATCGCGGGCCGAAGCCACCACCGCGTGGTTGTTCCTCACCCCGTTCCTCGCGATCTTCCTGCTCTTCACCGGCATCCCCGCCGTGCTCGCGATCGGGGCGAGCCTGACCGACATTAGCGCCCGTGACATCCGCGATCCGTTCAACGTGAACTTCACCGGATTCCAGGGCTTCATCGACATCATCGGCAACCCCGGATTCCAGAGCGCCTTTCTGAACACCGTGATGTTCGTGGTGATCTGCGTGCCGATCAGCATGGCCCTCGGCCTCGCCCTGGCGCTCATGCTCAACAACGGCATCCGACGTCTGCGCAACTTCTTCCGCGCCGCCGCCTACGTGCCGGTGATCACCAACATCGTCGCCGCCGCCGTGATTTGGCAGTACGCGTTCTCGATCACGGGGCCGGTGAACACGACCCTCACGGATCTGGGGCTCGGAGCGCCGAACTGGCTCGGCGAGCCGGGCTGGGCCATAACCACGGTCGTGATGATGGGCGTCTGGCGCACCACCGGAACCTGCATGATCCTCTTCCTCGCCGGCCTCCAGGCCGTGCCGGAGGAGATCTACGAGGCCGCGGCCACCGATGGAGCAGACGCGTGGCGTCGGCTCTGGTCGATCACTCTGCCGCTGCTGCGCCCGACGACCCTGCTCGTCACGGTGCTGCAGACGGTCTCGTTCCTCAACATCTTCGAAGAGCCGTACCTGCTCACCAAGGGCGGTCCGCTCGGGTCCACCAAGTCGATCGCGGTCTGGGTGTACGAGCAGTTCGGGTTCGGCAATGTCTCCGCCTCGATGGCGGGCTCGGTGCTGCTGCTCGTGCTCGTCGGAATCGTCGCGATCGTCCAGTTCAGAATCCTGAGGCCGAAACATTGAAAACTCTGTCTCCGACGCGTCAGGCGCTGAACTACACGGCGCTCACCGTCATCACCGTCTTCATGCTCCTGCCCTTCGTCTGGGTGTTCTTCGGATCGTTCAAGACGCAGGCCGAGTTCCTCGGCAACCCGGGAGCGTGGTTCCCGGAGTCCTTCCAGATCCAGAACTACATCCAGCTGTTCGCCGACCGGGGCTTCGGCACCTACATGCTCAACAGCATCGTGGTCTCAAGCGTCGCGATCGTGGGCAACGTGCTCTTCAGCGCGATGGCCGGTTACGCGCTGGCGAAGCTGCGCTTCCGCGGACGCGGGCTCGTGTTCCCGCTCGTGATCGCCTCGATGATCGTGCCGTACGTGGCGCTCTTCGTGCCCCAGTTCGTGATCGTCGTGCAGATGGGCCTCGTGAACTCGCTGATCGCGATCATCCTGCCGGTGCTCGTGCTGCCGCTGTGCGTGTTCATCATGCGCCAGTTCGCGCACGGTGTGCCGTTCGAGCTCATGGAGGCCGCCCGTCTGGACGGCGCGGGGGAGGGCCGGATCTTCTTCCGGGTCTTCCTGCCGCTCACCGGTCCCGGTCTCGCGACCGTCGCGATCCTTTCGTTCCTCACCTCGTGGAACAACTTCCTCTGGCCGCTCGTCGTGGCCCAGTCGCAGGACACCTACACCGCGCCGGTCGGTCTCTCGGTCGCATCGCAGGCGTCGAACACCATCTCGTTCGGCCTGCTGCTGGCGGGTGCCATGGTGGTGCTGCTGCCGATCCTCATCCTGTTCCTCTTCCTGCAGAAGTACTTCATCCAGGGCGTCGCCGCCACGGGTTTGAAGTGACCGCCTGAAGTGCCCCCTGCCGCTCTCTGAAAGGACCCCTCCCATGGCTGTGAAGGACCTGAAGTTCGCTCTCAACGCGATCCAGTGGATCAACGTGAAGGAGGACCCCGAAGACCTCGAGAGCGCGAGCCTGTGGCGCTTCGCGGACCCGTCGTTCGTCGCCGAGTACCCCGACGTGCTCCGCGCGATCCGGGATGCCGGGTTCGAGGCCACCATGATGGAGGTTCTCGACACGCAGACCCTGCAGAACTACGCCGCGATGGTGAAGGACTCGGGTCTGACCCTGGCACCGGGCTATGTGCAGGTGCCGCTCGCGAGTGATCACGGCGGCCGGCTCGAGCGCGGCACCTTCGAGCGCATCCACTGGTTCGATGCGGTGCGCCGCAAGGCCGAGGAATCGACCTACTTCGGGATCGGCACGATCTTCCTCGCCGCCGAGGTCGACCAGACGGCGATCCGCTGGCAGAAGCCGGCGATCGGCGCCGACTTCTCGCAGGATCGTCTCGACGAGCTCACCGACCTGATCGACGAAGCCGTGGACGTGCTGAACGCCGAGGGCGTGAAGCCCGGGCTGCACAACCACGTCGGCACCTGGATCGAGACGCAGCACGAGTACGAGCACGTGCTGAACGCGATCGACGCGCAGCGCCTCGGCGCTGCCTTCGACATCGGTCACCTCGAGTGGGCCGGGATCAGCGCGAAGGAGACCATCGGGCGCTGGGCGGATCGCGTGCAGGATCTGCACCTGAAGGACCTCGACCTCGAGCTCGCGCGGCGCAGCCGGGAGGAAGGCCTCAGCTACGAGCGGGCCACGGATCTCGGGCTGTACCTCGAGCCGGGGCTCGGACAGGTCGACCTGCGCGGCACCCTCGAGCAGCTGCCCGAGGGCTGGGACGGCTGGGTGATCATCGAAGTCGATCGCGCCAGCATGGACCCGGTCGCCAGCGCCCACCACACGGCTCGCTGGGTCGCGGAAATCACGGAGTGAGAGCATGACGCTCACCAGGGATCACTTCTCGCTCAACACCCTGCAGTGGATCACCGTGTCGCTCGGAGAATCGACGGGGGATCCGGGACACGTCGGATGGGAGTTCGACCGCCCGAGCTTCCTCGCCCGCCAGCCGATCGTGCTCGGACAGGTACGCGACGCCGGCTTCTCGTCGGTGATGCTGGAGGTGCTGCCGACCCAGACGCTCCAGTCCTACGCGCGGGTCGTCGCGGACTCCGGTCTGAAGGTCACCCCGGGCTACGTGCACATCGGGCTCCCGGAGGAGTTCGGGCGCGACCACACGGGTGACGCCGAGGCTCGGTTCCGGTGGTTCGACGGCATCCGCCGCCGCGCCGAGGAGTCGCTGTACCTGGGTCTCGACCGCGTGTTCCTCGCCGCCGACATGGCGCCGGGGAGGCCGCGCATCGACGAGGCCGCCGCGGTGGGCCACGCGTTCGACGCGACCCGCCTCGACCGGGTGACCGACATCATCGGTCAGGCGGCCGAGGTGCTGGTCGCCGAGGGCGTGACGCCCGCGCTGCACAACCACGTCGGCACCTGGATCGAGACCGAGGCCGAATACGATCACGTGCTCGACGCGATCTCGCCGTCGCTGCTGGCCGCGGGTCCCGACATCGGGCACCTGGCCTGGACGGGAACGGATGTCGTGGCCTGGGTGGCCGCGCACGCGGACCGCATCTCGGATCTGCACGTGAAGGACCTGGACCTCGCCCTCGCGAAGAGCGCGCGCGAGAAGCTCACCCCGTACTTCGACGTCATGGCCCAGCGCTTCTTCCTCGAACCGGGTCTCGGCGATGTACCGATCCGCGAGGCGCTGGCCGAACTGCCGGACGATTTCGACGGTACGGTTCTGATCGAGGTCGACAAGCCCAGCATGGAACCGTTCGAGAGCGCGAAGACCAGCTGGGCGTGGATCGCCGAGAACTACCCCGCGCCAACGGAGGCACATCGATGAGCACGCATCCCGTCACCCTGTTCACCGGCCAGTGGGCCGATCTGCCGTTCGAGGAGGTGGCCCGGCTCGCCGCGGAGTGGGGGTACGACGGGCTGGAGATCGCGGCATCCGGAGACCACCTCGACCTGAAGCGCGCCGACGAGGACGACGCCTACGCGGCATCCCGTCTCGAGATCCTCGAGCGCCACGGACTGCAGGTCTTCGCGATCTCGAATCACCTCGCCGGCCAGGCGGTGTGCGATGCGCCGATCGACTTCCGCCACCAGGCGATCCTCCGGGACTACGTGTGGGGCGACGGCGAGGCGGAGGGTGTGCGGCAGCGCGCCGCCGACGACATGAAGCGCGCGGCGCGCGTGGCCCGCAAGCTCGGCGTCGACACCGTCGTCGGGTTCACCGGCTCATCGATCTGGCCCTACGTCGCGATGTTCCCTCCGGTGCCGGCATCCGTCATCGATGGCGGTTTCGAGGACTTCGCCGAGCGCTGGAACCCGATCCTCGACGTCTTCGACGCCGAGGGCGTGCGGTTCGCACACGAGGTGCACCCGAGCGAGATCGCCTACGACTACTGGTCGTCCGTGCGGGCGCTCGAGGCGATCGACCACCGAGAGGCGTTCGGGTTCAACTGGGACCCCTCGCACATGATGTGGCAGAACATCGACCCGGTGGGCTTCATCGTCGACTTCGCCGACCGGATCTACCACGTCGACTGCAAGGACACGCGGATGCGTCCGCAGAACGGTCGCGCCGGGGTGCTCGGCTCGCACCTGCCGTGGGGCGACCCGCGGCGCGGGTGGGACTTCGTCTCGACAGGGCACGGCGACGTGCCATGGGAGGACTCCTTCCGCGCTCTCGACGCGATCGGGTACACCGGACCCATCTCGATCGAGTGGGAGGACGCCGGCATGGACCGTCTGCACGGTGCCGCTCAGGCCGTCGAGTACGTGCGATCGCTGCTGTGGCCGAAGCCCACGGCCTCCTTCGACGCCGCGTTCAGCAACCAGTGAGCGGGCGCACGCGATGACGGTTCAGATCGGCATCCAGCTCTACTCGGTGCGGGACTCCCTCGCGCGCGATCCGGAGGGCACTCTCGCGCGGCTCGCCGAGCTCGGGTTCACGCGCATCGAGGGCGCCAACCACCAGGCGCTCACCGACCCGGGCATCGGCTTCGGCATCACGGCCGAACGCCTGCGCACCGCGCTCGATCGCAACGGCCTCCAGCTCGTCGGCTCGCACATCAACCCCCTCGATCCCGAGATCCTCGGCCCGGTGCTCGACTTCCACGCGAGCATCGGCAATCCGGCCATCGCATGCGACATCGAGTTCTACCCGTACGGGGACCTCGACTACGTCAGACGCCGCGCCGACGTGTTCACGCGCGTGGGCGAGATGTGCGCCGAGCGAGGGATGGTCTTCGCGTATCACAACCACTTCCAGGAATTCCAGGAGTTCGGGGGCGCCACCGTGTACGAGCACGTGCTCGAGAACACCGACCCCGCGCTCGTCAAGATCGAGATGGACACGTTCTGGATGTATCGCGCGGGGCAGGATCCGCTCGAGTGGATCCGGCGATACGGAGACCGGGTGATCCTCTCGCACCAGAAGGACTTCCCGGCGGGGCTCGACGAGCCGCTGAACCTGTACGAGGGCGTCGTGGCGAAGGATGCCGTGATCGACATGGATCTGTTCGAGGAGGTGAAGAACGAGGCCGCGTTCACCGAGATCGGCACCGGCATCCTTCCGATCCAGGACATCATCGACGCGCTGGACGCCCTGCCCGCGTTCCGATTCCTGCTCCTGGAGCAGGATCACAGCGCACTCGACGAGCTGGAATCGGTCGCGCGCAGTCGGGCGGCGTTCGATCGCTACGCGAACATCAGCTTCTCGGCATGAACGCGCGGGCATGAGTTCCTGGCGCGATCGCTTCACGCGCGAATCCCTCACCCGGTCGTTCGCCGCACTGCGCGTCCGCGAGTACCGCCGCTGGAGCATCGCGCAGCTGCTGTCGTCGGCGGGCGGTGCGGCGTCGCAGATCGCGATCGCCTGGCTCGTGGTCGAGCTCGGGGGAGACGGGGTCGCCCTCGGAGTCGTGACCGCGTGCATGATGGTGCCGACGCTCGCCCTCGGACCCTTCATCGGGGTGCTCGTCGACCGCTACTCGCGGCGATCGGTGCTTCTCGTCACGGCGTTCGCGCAGATGGCGGTGGCCGCCGCGCTCGCGGCCCTGGCGTTCGGCGGAGCGCTCGAGATCTGGATGCTGATGGCGCTCTCGCTCGCTCACGGCCTCGCGTTCGCGGCCGACAACCCGGCACGGCAGCTGCTGGTGCTCGACCTCGTCGGGCGCGAGCGCGTCACGAGCGCGGTGAGCATGAACGAGGTGATCATCAACGGCGCTCGCGTGCTGGGGCCGGCGGTGGCGGGACTGCTGCTCGTGTTCGCGGATGCCGCGTGGTGCTTCGTCGTGAACGCCCTGGTGTTCGTGCCGTCGATCATCGTGCTGCTGTCGCTTCGGTTGCGCTCGCGCCCGACCCCGGCGCCGTCGGTCGAGGAGTCGGCCGCGCCCGACCCGCCGTCGACGGGCGCCTGGCGGTTCGTGGCGCACACGCCGCCGGTGCGGCAGACCCTCCTGCTCGCCGTGTGCGCGGCGGCCGGATACAACATCGCGGTCGTGATCCCGCTGATCGTCGCGAACGTCTTCCGCGCCGACGGCGGCACCTACGGGTTGCTCGCCGTCGCCTTCGGGCTCGGCGCTCTGCCCGGTGCGTTCTTCTCGGCCACCGGGCCCACGACACCGCGAGGCGGCGAGGTGCGGATGCTGGCGGCGCTGATGGGTCTGGCGGTTCTCCTGTCGGCGGCGGCCCCCGTGCTGCCGCTGCTGTTCATCGGTCTCGCCGTGGTCGGGGCGATCGTGATGTGGTTCATCGCGCGTGCCAACGCGCTCGTCATGCTGTCGACCCCGACACCGATCCGTGGTCGCGTGATGGGGATCTGGGCGATGGCGCTCCCCGGATCGACGGTCGTGACCGGTGTGCTCGTGGGTGCGCTCGCGCAGGTCACCGATCCCCGCTTCGCCTACGCGGCGGTCGGGGCGGTGACGGTGGTCGTGGCCCTGCTCTCGTGGCGCGCCCTCGGCCGTCATAACCCGAGCGGTGACCCGGGTGACGACCGGATCAGCGGTCGCGGAGTCTGACCAGGCGCTCGTGACCGGTCTCTTCGAGCTCGGCCATCTCGTCGCGCGACTTGAGGAAGTCCGAGAACGACCGGTAGCCCAGGCCCTTCTCGCTGAACGACGGGTCCATGCGGCGCATGTGCGTCTTCACCGCCGAGCTGTGCAGCCACTCGTCGGCGTCGGCCTTGTCTTGTCCGAGGCGCAGAGCGCGCTCGAGCAGAGCGGTGGCCTCCTGCTGCGGGTCGACCACGGCCTCGGCGGTCGCGGTGCCCGACGACTTCGCGCGCCGGGATCGGGTGGTCTTCTTGGATGTCTCGGTCGGGGCATCCGTCGTGGCATCCGCTGCCTCGACCGGTGCCGCCACCACGGCGGGAGCGGTCGTCTTCACCGGTCGCGTGACGCCCGAGAGCGAGTCGTATGCCTCGAACTCGTCGCAGGCCGCCGCGAGGGATTTGGCGGTCGAGCCCGCCACGCCCACACCGATCACGTAGCGGCCGAGGCGCTTGCAGCGCTGGGCGAGCGGCACGTAGTCGCTGTCACCGGCGACGATCACCACGTGCGTGAGGTCGGGCAGGCGGAACATGTCTTCGACGGCATCGACGGCGAGACGGATGTCGGCGCCGTTCTTCGCGTAGGCGGCGGCGGGGAAGAGCTGGACCAGGTCGACCGCGCGCGCGACGAGCTGCGAGCGGTACACCGCGTTCACCGGTGACGACCAGTCCGCGTAGGCGCGGGTGAGCACGAGCGTGCCGAACGACGCGGCGTAGTCGATGATCGCCCCGACCTCGATCATCGCGAGGCTCAGGCGCTCGGCGACCTCGGGGTCGTTCGGGTTCTCGCTGATGCGCTGACGGTCCTTGCCGTAGGCGTTGCGACCGTGCACGCGGTCGTACCAGGAGATGACGATGTTGTCGAAGTCGAGATAGACCGCGACGCGGGCATCCGTCGTCTCGGCCATGATCAGTCCTGCGCTCCGGTCGTCTCGCCGGGGTAGGTCACGCCGATCTGGCGGCGGATCTCGTCGAGAGTGCCCATGATGGCGACCGACTCGGCGAGCGGCAGGATGTCGCCGGCGAGGTTGCCCTCGCGAACGAGCCGTTCGGCGGCGAGAGCCTCGAACTGCATGCCGCGACCGCCGGTCTCGGGGTCGAGGCGCCCGTCGAACTCCTCGAGCATCGTGCCCTCGGGGTCGATCACGCGCAGCACCGAGGGCGCCCAGAAGAAGCGATCGATCTCGATGCGCGCCTTCGTGCCGAGGATCGTGGCCCGGTTCGGTCCGGCCGTCCGCGACGACGAAAGGGTGGTCGACACGGCACCGCCCTCGTGCGTCATGACGGTCGCGACCTCGGCGTCGGCACCGGTCTCGATGAGACGGGCGACGGCGTGCGTGGTGGTCGGGGCACCCAGGATGTCCCAGACGAAGGAGATCGGGTAGATGGCGAGGTCGAGGAGCGCTCCGCCGCCGAGCTCGAGCGCGTTGAGGCGGTGGGTGGGATCGGAGGGGAGGAGCTGGGTGTGGTCGGCGGTGACCGAGCGCACCTCGCCCAGCGTGCCCGCGGCGAGGATCTCGCGGGCCCGGATCATGTGCGGCAGGTAGCGGGTCCACATCGCCTCGGTCGCGAGCAAACCGCGCTCCGTGGCGAGTCGCTGCAGGTCTTCGGCCTCGCTCCGGTTGAGGGTGAAGGCCTTCTCGATCAGCACGTGCTTGCCGGCCTCGAGCGCGAGGCGGGCGTTCGCGTGGTGCAGCGGGTGGGGCGTGGAGACGTAGATGATGTCGACGTCGGGATCGGCGACGAGCGCCTCGTACGACGCGTGCGCGTGGGGGATGTCGAAGCGGGCGGCGAAGGCATCCGCCGACTCCTGCGAGCGCGACCCCACGGCCACCAGGTCGAGACCCGCGACGCGCAGGTCGGAAGCGAACGAGCCGGCGATACCGCCGGTGGCGAGGATTCCCCATCGAAGACCAGTCATGCCCCCAGCGTAGAGGGTGCCGGCGACACCGCGGTCGCCGGGGCGTATGTCGATCTGTTGCGCCGCGTGACCTGCGGCTTCACGGGTCGAGCACCGAGCGATCCGCGCTCCTACCGTGGCGGGCATGACCGAACCACTGATCATCGGCGCCATGGTGCGCACCCTCGGCGCCTACCCCTCCGGTTGGCGCCACCCCGGCGCCCATCGCGATCCCGCGGGAGACGCCGCGGTGCTCCGGCGCATCGCCGAACTCGGGGAGGAGGCGGGCCTCGACTACCTCTTCTTCGGGGACTGGCTCGCGACCGGACCCGATCTGGAGTTCCGCGACCCCTACCTGCTCGCCCGCATCGATCCGCTGAGCGCGGTGCTCTTCCTCGCCGGGGTCACGTCGCGGATCGGGCTGATCGCCACGGTGAACACGACCTACGCCGACCCCTACGCGACGGCCAGGGCGCTCGCGTCGCTCGATGTGCTCACCGGGGGTCGTGCCGGGGTGAACCTCGTGACCGGGGTCGAGCCGCGGGCCGCCGGCAACCACGGCCGCGACGCGCACGCCGACAACGAGAACCGTTACGACCGCGCCGAGGAGTTCGTCACCGCGCTCGACCGCTTGTGGGATTCGTGGAGCGCGGACGCCTGGATCGCGGATGCCGACCGCGGCGTGCTCATCGAACCGGAGGGGCTCCGTGCCGCCGGGATCGAAGGTGCGCACGTGCGCGTGACCGGTCCGCTCAACGTCGCGCGGCCCCCGCAGGGCCGCCTGCCGATCGTGCACGCGGGCACGTCGCCGCGGTCGCGCGCGCTCGCCGCGACGGAGGCCGATCTCGCGCTCATCGCGGCGCCGACCCTGGCCGACGCCGTGGCCACGCGCACGGGCCTCCGGCTGCTCGCCGCCGAGGCGGGGCGCTCACCGGAGGCGGTGCGGGTCATCGCCCCGGTGCTGCCGGTGGTGGGGGAGACGGATGCCGAGGCGCAGGCCATCGTGGTCCGGCTGCTCTCGCTCGTCCCCCTCGCCGAGGAGCATCAGCGCGACCGCACCGCTTTCCCTGCGAACCGCACGGTCGCGGCGCTCGCGGATGCGCTCGGCGTCGCGACCGACGACCCGCTCCGCACCGCGGCGTTCGATGCCCCGGTGACCGCGGCGGAGGCGGAGCGTCTGGGTGCGGGGGGAACGGCGCTGATCGAGCGCCTCGCCCGCATCGCGGGGCTCACGGTCGACGGGGCTCGTCATGGCACCCCGCTCACGTGGCGGCACCTGGTCGCCGCTCACGCCGTGCCCGGCGCGTTCGTGGTGGGGAGCGCGGCATCCGTCGCCGATCACTTCGAGACCTGGCGCGATGCCGGTGCGGCCGACGGCTTCAACGTGCTCTCTGCCTTCCAACCCGCGCAGTTCGAGGCGTTCACCGCTCTCGCGGCCCCCGAACTGCGCCGTCGCGGACTGCTCGGACGCGAGGGAGCGAACCTCCGGGAGCGCCTGAGTGTTACCGCGCGAGTCGGGTCGAGTCGTCTCGTGTCGAGCGGTGTCGACGCGTGACCCCGCCACCGCACGGCACCGATCGCTCTGCCTAACGTGATCCCCATCCCGCACCGCACACCCCTCCGGAGGACCCTCGCATGACACGTCGCATCACCCGCGTCGCCGCCCTCGCACTCCCGTTCGCCCTCGCGGCGAGCCTCGTCGCCTGCTCCTCATCCCAGGCGCCGTCCGACGTGCCCACCGAGGCGGGCGACCCCGTCGAGGGCGGCACGCTCACGTATCTCGAGCACCAGGCGTACACGAACCTCTACCCGCCGCAGGCCGGGTTCTACCCGAACGGCGGGATCGTCAACAACATCGCCGCCCGCCTCACGTGGCAGAACCCCGAGACGCTCGAGATCGAGCCGTGGATCGCCGCCGACTGGACCGTGAACGACGACGCCACCGAGTACACGTTCGACCTCAAGCCCGACGTGACGTTCTCGGACGGCACCCCCGTCGACGCAGCCGTCGTGGCGAAGAACTTCGACACCTACGGTCTCGGCGACGCCGCCCGCGGACTCACGATCTCCGAGGCGATCAACAACTACGCCAGCAGCGAGGTCGTCGACGACGACACCGTGACGTTCCGCTTCACGGCGCCGTCGCCCGGATTCCTCCAGGCGACCTCGACGATCAACTCGGGACTGCTGTCGTCCGACACCCTCGACGGCACGATCGAGGACTTCGGTGCGGGCAACGCCGCCGAGATCATCGGGGCGGGCCCCTTCACCGTCTCGGACGAGAAGCTCGGCACCGAGTACACACTCGCCGCGCGCGAGGACTACGCGTGGGCGCCGGAGAGCGCCGAGAATCAGGGCCGCCCCTACCTCGACGCGGTGCACGTGCTCATCACCCCCGAGGACTCCGTGCGCATCGGCTCGCTGCTCTCGGGCCAGGCCGACTACGTCCGCTACGTGCAGGCGTTCGACGAGGATCGGGTCGAGGCGGCGGGCTTCACGCTCTACGCCCCGCAGACCCGCGGCGTGAACAACTCGATCGCGCTGCGCCCCGAGAACCCGCTGCTCGGAGACATCCGCGTGCGGCAGGCGATCATCGCCGGCGTCAACGCGCAGGAGGTCGTCGACACCCTCTTCACCGAGAACTATCCGGTGGCGACGTCCGTGCTCTCCTCGCAGGCGCTGGGGTACAAGGACGAGTCCGAGCACTACGCCTACGACCCCGAGAAGGCGGAGGAGCTGCTCGACGAGGCCGGATGGGAGCCCGGAGCCGACGGCGTCCGCGAGAAGGACGGCGAGCGCCTGTCGATCACGGTCTACGAGGCGAAGCCGCAGCCGCTGTCGAAGCAGTCGCTCGAACTGGTGGGACAGCAGCTCGCGAAGATCGGCGTCGAACTCACGGTCAAGCCCGGTGACGCCGGCACCTATGCCGAGGACACCCGCGATCCACTGAAGACCGGCTTCTACCACTCGATGGTCGGCCGCGCGGATCTCGACGTGATCAAGAGCCAGTACTTCACGAAGAACCGCGACGTGCTGATCTCGCAGGACGCCGAGCTCGACGCGCTGCTGCTCGCGATCGCCTCCGAGCCGGATGCCGACAAGCGCGTCGCCGCCACCGAGGCCGCGCAGGACTACATCGCCGAGCAGGCGTACGTGATCCCGCTGTTCGAGGAGCCGCAGGTCTACGGCGCCGCGACCTACGTGCAGGGTGTGGACTTCGAATCCGTCGCGCGTCCGACGTTCTCGGGCGTCTGGCTGCAGGAGCACTGATGACCTTCGTCCTCCGACGAGCCGGGCAGGCCGCGATCGTTCTGATCGCGGCCTTCACGGCCACCTTCTTCCTGCTGCAACTGCTGCCGGGCGATGCGATCCTGATCAAGTTCTCGGACCCGAGCCTCGGGCTCTCTCCCGCGCAGCTCGACAGCATCCGAGCCACCTACGGGGCGGACCTGCCCTGGTGGGAGCAGTACCTGCACGCGGGACTCGGGTTCCTCGCGGGGGACTTCGGTTACTCGACCCAGTTCGGCACCCCGGTGCTGACGATGCTCGCCGAGGCGCTGCCGCAGACGCTGCTGCTCGCCTGCTTGGGCCTCGTGCTCGCGCTGCTGATCGCGGTGCTCGTCGCCGGCCTGTCGTCGCTGTCGCCGTTCGCATGGCTGCGCGACGGTCTGCGGCAGGTGCCGGGCCTCTTCGTCGCGGTGCCGGTGTTCTGGCTCGGCATCCTGCTCATCCAGGTGTTCTCGTTCGGGCTCGGCTGGGTGCCGGTCGTGGGTGCGGATCCGGTGAGCGGTCTGATCCTGCCGGTACTGACGCTCGCGGTGCCGATCTCCGCTCCGCTGGCGCAGGTGCTCGTGCGGGCGATCGATCAGGTGCAGGCGCAGCCCTTCATCACGGTGGTGCGCGCCAAGGGCGCGCCGCCGGTGTGGGTGCTCACGCGCTCGGTCGCCCGGAACGCCGCGGTGCCCGTGCTCACGATCGCGGGCGTGCTGTTCGGCGAGCTGGTCGGCGGGGCGGTGGTGACCGAGACGGTGTTCGGACGCGCGGGCATCGGTCGCCTCACCGAGCAGGCGGTCGCGAACCAGGACATCCCCGTGCTGCAGGGCGTCGTGCTGTTGTCGGCGCTCGGGTTCGTCATCATCAGCTTCGCGGTCGACCTCGTCACGCCGCTCATCGATCCGCGACAGCGGCGGACGAGCCGCACGAGGGCGCGACGCGCATCGGACGTCTCGACCGCCCCGTCGCCGCACGCTCAGGAGGTCCCGGCATGACCGTCATCGCCCCCGTACCCGCCGCCGAGAACACCGCCGGTGGCGTCACCGAGAACACGGATGCCTCGCCCTCCGCCTCCTCGCCCCGAAACCCGCGCCGGGCACTCCCCACTCGCCCCTGGGGCCTGTACCTCTCCGTCCTCGTCGTCGCACTCGCCGTGCTCTGGGCCCTGGTGCCCGGGGTCTTCGCACCGGGCAGCCCGATCGACGCGGTGCCGGCCGACAAGCTGCTGCCGCCGAGCGCGGCGCACTGGTTCGGCACCGACACCCTCGGTCGCGACCTGTTCGGCCGCGTCGTGCACGGGGCCGTCCACTCGCTCTCGGGTGCCCTGATCGCGGTGACCGTCGGCCTCGCCCTCGGCACCCTCATCGGTGCGGTCGCGGGGGCGCTGGGCGGCGTGATCGACGACATCCTCATGCGGATCGTCGACGTGCTCCTCGCGATCCCCGGCCTGCTGCTCTCGCTGTCGGTGATCATCCTGCTCGGGTTCGGCACCGTGAACGCGGCGATCGCCGTGGGTCTCGGCAGCGTGGCGGCGTTCGCGCGGCTCATGCGCGCCGAGGTCGCCCGGGTGCGCCGCACGGAATACGTCGAGGCGGCCTACGGCAGTGGAGGCACCTTCATCACCGTGCTGCGGCGGCACGTGCTGCCCAACTCGCTCACCCCGATCGCCGCGCTCGCCGCGCTGCAGTTCGGCACCGCGATCCTCGCGATCTCCACGCTCGGCTTCCTCGGCTACGGCGCGCCGCCGCCCACCCCCGAGTGGGGTCTGCTGATCGCCGAGGGCCGCAACTACGTCGCGACCGCCTGGTGGCTCACCGCGCTCCCCGGCCTCGTGGTAGTGGCCGTCGTGCTCAGCGCCAACAGGATCAGTCACCGTCTGGGAAGGAATGTCCGATGAGCGCATCCACCGTTCTCTCCGTGCAGGATCTGACGGTCTCGTACGGCATCCGCGAGGTCGTCCACGGGGTCTCGTTCGAACTCGCCGAGGGGGAGACGCTCGCGCTCGTCGGCGAATCGGGGTCGGGCAAGTCGACGACCGCGCACGCGATCCTGGGTCTGCTCCCCGCGGGCGGCCGGGTCGGCGGCGGCAGCGTGCGTCTCGGTGAACTCGAGATCGCCGGGTGGAGCGACCGCGCCCTCCGCGGCATCCGCGGTCCGGAGATCGGTCTCGTACCGCAGGACCCGGTGACCTCGCTCGATCCGGTGCGGCCGATCGGTGCGCAGGTCGAGGAGATCCTGCGGCTGCACGGCCACCGTGAGCGCCGCGCCCGTCGCGAGCGAGTGATCGAACTCCTCGATCGGGTCGGCATCGACGATCCGGCGTTGCGCGCCCAGCAGTATCCGCACGAGCTCTCCGGCGGGATGCGCCAGCGCGTGCTGATCGCGACGGCGATCGCGCTGCGCCCGCGGCTGCTGATCGCCGACGAGCCGACCAGTGCGCTGGATGCCACGGTGCAGCGCCGGGTGCTCGACCTGCTCGACGAGCTGCGCGAGGAGGAGGGCACCAGCATCCTGCTCGTCACCCACGATCTCGGCGTCGCGGCCGACCGCGCGCAGCGGATCGTGGTGCTCAAGGACGGTCGCATCGTCGAACAGGGCGAGAGCGGGAGCGTTCTGGAGGCGCCGACGGATGCCTACACCCGCCAGCTCCTCGCCGACGCGCCCGCCTTCACGACGGGTTTCCGGCGGCCGGAGGCGCCGCCCTTCCTGCGGGATGCGGCGACGGTCGCGGCCGAGAAGCCCTATGCGATCGAAGCCTCGAACCTGGTGAAGGAGTTCCGGGTGGCGGGGCGCGAGCGCTTTCGTGCCGTCGACGACGTGTCTTTCCGGGTGCGCACAGGCACCACGCACGCGCTGGTGGGGGAGTCCGGTTCGGGCAAGACGACGACCGCGCGCCTGGTCACGCGGTTCCTGCAACCGGATGCCGGGACGATCGAGGTCGACGGCGAGGATGTGACGGATGCCGCGCGGGAGCGCCTGCGCGCGCTGCGGCGTCGCATCCAGCTCGTCTACCAGAATCCGTTCGCCTCGCTCGATCCGCGGCAGCGCGTGGTCGACATCGTCGCCGAGCCCCTGCAGAGCTTCCGCGTCGGTACGCGTACCGAGCGGCGGGAGCGATCGCTCGCCCTGCTCGATCGGGTCGCGTTGCCGCAGGACCTCGCGCAGCGCCGACCGAGCGAGCTGTCGGGCGGCCAGCGACAGCGCGTCGCGATAGCCCGGGCGCTCGCGATCGATCCCGAGATCGTCGTGCTCGACGAGGCGGTCTCGGCGCTCGACGTGACGGTGCAGGCCCGCATCCTGGAGCTTCTCTCGTCGTTGCAGAGCGAGCTCGGACTCACCTATCTCTTCATCTCGCACGACCTCGCGGTGGTGCGCCGCATCAGTCACACGGTGTCGGTGATGCGGCACGGTCGCATCGTCGAGGACGGCGCGACCGAAGAACTCTTCCACGACCCCCAGCACGACTACACCCGGGAACTGCTCGCCGCGGTCCCGGGCAGAACGGAGGTGCCCGTATGACGGCATCCGCTCCCACCGTCGCCTTCTTCACGCGTCTGCTCGACGATGCGTCGCCGGCCGAACGGTATGCGCTCGCGACCGCGCAGATCCAGCATGCCGAGCGGCACGGGATCGGCCGCGCCTGGGTGGCCCAGCATCACTTCCATGCCGCGGAGGGCGGGCTGCCCTCGCCGCTCGTGCTCCTCGCGCACGTGGCCGCGCGGACCTCGCGCATCCGCCTCGGAACCGGGGTGGTGACGCTGCCGTTGGAGGATCCGGTGCGCGTGGCCGAGGATGCCGCGGTCGCCGATCTGCTCTCGGGCGGGCGGATCGATCTCGGTCTCGGCAGCGGCGGCACCCCGTCGTCGTTCGTGCCCTTCGGGGAGGACGTGCGCGCGAAGGCCGCCACCTATGACCGCAAGCTCCAGGTGCTGGTCGACGCGCTGGAGGGGCGAGACGTCGGTGCGGGCAACGCGATCTACCCCGACACCTCGACCCTCGCCGAACGGGTGTGGCAGGCGACCTTCTCAGCTCCCGGTGGTCATCGCGCCGGCATCCGCGGGCATGGTCTGCTGCTGTCACGCACGCAGCCCCGCCCGACGGAGGCGCCGCACGCGCCGCTGTCGGCGCTGCAGGATCCGATCATCGACACCTATCTGGCGGCGCTGCCCGACGGTGTCGCCCCGCGCATCACGGCGTCACGCACGGTGTTCGTCGCCGACGATCGGGCCGAAGCGCTGCGCTTCGCCGAGGTCGGCCTGCGCCGCGCCGCCGAGGGGTTCCGGGCGCAGGGGCAGACGATCACGGGCGACAGCCTCGATGAGCTGATCGTCGCGCTCGACACCCACCTCGGCACGCCCGAGCAGGTCGCCGAATCGCTCGCCGCCGACACCACGCTGGCCCGCGCGACCGAGGTCGCCTTCCAGGTGCACTCGGTCGATGCTCCGCACGAGCACGTGCTGCGCTCGATCGAACTGTTCGCCGAGCGGGTCGCCCCGGCTCTCGGCTACGCCATCCACCCCACTCTCGAGGAGAAGAAATGACCCAGGACGTCGTCGACCGGATCGTGGGGGTGACGCCGGAGCTGGATGCGCTGCGGAACCGTCGCCCGGTCACCCGCGAGCAACTGCAGGCGAGCTTCGATGCACTGTTCGCCCCCGTCTCGGATGCCGAGGTGTCGCAGGCCGAGCGCGAGATCGTCGCGGCGTTCACGACAGCGCTCGCCGGGGCGGACGACCCGACGGCGCGGTTCTATGCCGCGCGGGCGCTCGCCGCCGATCCCGAGCAGGGCCGCATCGCGCTGGACGAGGCTGCGCGGTCGGCGGCCTCCGGTCCCTTCGGCGCGTACACCGAGCTGGGTCTGCAGTCCGAGAACACCGACGGCGCGCGCTACACGCCCTCGGACGCCGCGGTCGCCGCCCTCGGGGAGCGCCTCGCGGCGGCCCTCGCGCACGCGCACCTGCTCGTGCTGCGTCCGCGCGAGGCGTCGGGGGACGACCTGGGTCGTCTCGTCGAGTCCGGGTGGTCGGCCGACGGCATCATCACTCTCTCGCAACTCGTCTCGTTCCTCGCGTTCCAGCAGCGCGTCGTCACCGGATTGAAGGTTCTCGCATGACGTCTCCCACCTCCCTCGACGCCCGTACGGCCGGTCCGCTGCGGCACGCCGATTCGCCGCACCCGCACGCGTTCACCCGCGCGAACGTCGGGTGGACGCCGCATCTCGCCCCGCTCGCGGTCGAGGAGCTGACCGATCGCCACTACGAGGGTCTGGTCGATGGGGCGCGCGCGAAGAACGACTACTTCCGGCTGCTCGCGCGTGACCCCGAGGTGCTGAAGGCGCGCACCCTCGTCGACAACGACATCTTCTACAACGTCGCGGAGGGGTTGCCGCGCGCGGATCGCGAGCTCGCGGCGACGGCTGCGTCGCGTCGCAACGGGTGCGTGTTCTGCGCCTCGGTGCACTCCCGCTTCGCGGCGCACCACGGCAAGCGTCCCGACGACGTCGACCTGCTGCTCGACGAGGGTGTGGGGGTCGATCTCGGGGAGCGGTGGAACGCGATCGTCGCGGCATCCGTGGCGCTGACCGAGACCCCCACCGCGTTCGGCGCGGCCGAGGTCGATCGCCTGCGTGCGGCGGGGCTCGACGACCTCGAGATCGCCGACGTCATCCACGGCGCGGCGTTCTTCAACTGGGCGAACCGCCTGATGCTGTCGATCGGCCGGGCGGTGGCGCCGACGGACTGAGTGTCGCTCGTCTGAGGGAACCAGTCCTACGGCACCAGCACGATCTTGCCCGCGACGTGCTCCTCGACGAGCTCATGGGCCCGGGCTGCCTCGGCGAGGGGCAGCTCGGGTCCGAGCTCGATCACGAAGTCGCCGCTGGCGAGGAGTTCGATGGTCTTCGGCAGCGCCTCGGCGCGCCAGGCCTGCTCCTCGTCGGTGAGCGGGATCGGCGAGCCGCCCGAGAAGGCGCGGATGCCGAACGACGCCGCGTCCGGTCCGCGGACGATCGTGCCGATGCGGTCCCGGTCGGCGACGAGTGCGAGGGACACCTCGATGGCCTCGTCGGTGCCGGCGCCGTCGAACACCACGGTGACGGGCGACGGCGCGGCCTCGCGGACGCGCTCGAGCAGGCCGTCGCCGTAGGCCACGGGGATCGCGCCGAGTTCGCGCAGCTGCGCGTGGCGCGACGGGCTGGCGGTCGCGATCACGGTCGTGCCCCACGCGACGGCGAACTGCACGGCCGCCTGACCGACGGCACCCGACCCTGCGTGCACGAGCAGCACGTCGTCGGGGCCCACGGCGAGCGAGCGCAGCACCTGGTACGCGGTGCCGGCGGGGATGCCGATGCCCGCGCCCTCCGCGGCGGTCACCGAGTCCGGCAGGAGGGCGAGGTTCTCGGGGCGCACGAGCAGCGCCGACGCGTAGGTGCCGTGGGCATCGCGGATCGCGACCCGGTCGCCGACCGCGAATCCCTCGACACCCTCGCCGACCTGATCGACCACACCCGCGCCGTCGAAGCCGACCGGGCGGGGCTCGGTGATGGGCGGCGAGGGGCGGCGTCCGCCGCGCACCTTCGCGTCGATCGGGTTGACGCCCGCCGCCTCGATGCGCACCACGATCTCGCCGGGACCGGCGATCGGATCGGGCACCTCGGTGAGGTGGAGGACGTCGGGGGAGCCGATTTCGGTGTAGACGATCGCGCGAGCCATGCCTTCAGGCTACCGGCGCTACTTCCCGGCGAGGGCCTTCATGATGCGCTGCGGCGACACCGGCTGCGCGGTGCCGAGGCGCTGGGCGAACACGCTCACGCGGTATTCCTCGAGCAGCCAGCGGGTCTCGACGAGCGCGGGCGCGGCGCCGCGGGGGAGGGGGATCGTGCCCCCGGCATCCTCGTAGGCCTTCGCCATCCGCTCGTACTCGCTCATGCGCGTGCGATCCTTGCCGGGCTCCGACGCGAGCGTCTTCAACCGGTCGACCATGCCGCCGAGGTACCGGGGGAAGTGCGCGATCCTGTCGACGCCGGCGGCCGACACGAACCCCGGATGCAGCAGCCCCGACAGCTGCGTGCGGATGTCGTTCAGCGGCCCCAGGAGGGCGAGGGAGTTCTGCGACTTGATGCCGCGCTCCACCTCGCGCGACTGGGTGAGGATGCGGGCGACGAGCGACACGCACGCGAACAGTTCGTCGACGAGCGCCGTCGACACGGCATCCCGCACCCGCGTGTATTCGGCTTCTGTGCGCACGACGCCGTCGGGCACGATCCCCTGAATGACCTTCCGCGCCACCGCCGCCCGGCAGTCCTCGATCAACGCAGCCGCCGACGGGTACGGCGATGCCGCGAGCGCGAGCTTCTCCTGGCTGGTCAGGTGCTGCTGCACGTACGACGAGGGTGACGGCACAGCCAGCAGCATGAGGCGCAGCACGCCGTCGCGGGTGGCGTCGGCCGCGGCATCCGCCGATGACTCCACGCGCACCGCGACGGTCTTGCCCTCGTCGACGATCGCCGGGTAGCCGCGCACGACGCCGCCGGCGACGCGCGTGTCGAGCACCTCGGGCAGGTCGCCGAACGTCCAGGCGACGAGGCCCGACTGCTCGATCGGACCCCGAGCGGATGCCGCCGCCACCGCCTCGGAACCACCACCGCGCGGGTGGGGCCCTCGCGACGGCTTCGCGATCGAACGCGCGACGCTGCTGCGCGCGCGATCCGACAGATCCGCCTGCAGGGTCGAGAGATCGCGGCTCGAGCCGGCCACGCGCCCACGCTCGTCGACCGCGCGGAAGTTCATGCGCAGGTGCGCGGGTACGCGCTTGTCCTCGAAGTCCGCGGCGGAGACGAGCTGATTCGCGAGCGGCTGGATCAGCCGCGCGAGCGCCTCCTTCAACGACCGCGCCGGACGGCCGTCGTGATCCTCGGGGCCCTGGCCCGCAAGCTCGGCACCGAACTTCTCGGCCCAGTCCGCGGCGGGCACGACGTGGCGCCGGATCGCCTTGGGCAACGCGCGCAGCAGGCCCGTGATGAGTTCGGCGCGCAGACCCGGCACCTGCCAGTCGAAGCCCGTGTCGTCGATCTGGGCGAGCAGCGCGAGCGGCACGACCACGCTCACTCCGTCGTCGGCGGCGCCCGGTTCGAAGCGGTAGGCGAGGCCGAGCACCTGATCGCCCTGCGTCCAGCGGGTGGGGAACTCGCTCTGCGAGGCCCGCCCGTCGTCGTCGATCAGGTCTGCCTCGCGCATGACGAGCAGCTTCGGCGTCGATGCCAGCGCCTCGCGCCACCATTTCTCGAACGATCGAACGTCGAAGACCTCGGCGGGGATGCGTTCGTCGTAGAAGCGGAACACGGCCTCGTCGCCCGCGAGGATGTCGCGACGGCGCTCGCGTTCCTCGAGCTTCTCCAGGCGCTTGCGCAGTTCGGCGTTGCTGCGCCAGAACGCGCTCACCCGCTTGTCGATGCGGCTCGGGTCCCACTCGCCCTCGACGAGCGCGTGCCGCACGAAAAGTTCGCGCGAGGCGGCGCGGTCGATGCGGGCGAATTGCACGCGGCGCCGCGGGATGATCTCCAGCCCGAACAGCGTCACCTTCTCGTACGCGACGGCGGCGCCGGCGTCCTTCGACCAGTGCGGCTCGGTGACCTGGCGCTTGGCGAGGTCGCCGGCGAGCGGCTCGGCCCACGCCGGGTCGATCGCCGCGACCGTGCGGGCGAAGGTGCGCGAGGTCTCGACGATCTCTGCGGCGATCACCGCACGCGGACTCTTCTTGCGCAGGCCGGACCCGGGGAAGATCGAGAAGCGGATGCCGCGCGCGCCGCGGTACTCGGCGACGCGACGGCCTTTGTCCTTCGCGGGGGAGTGGCCCTTGCCCGCCGGCGCCGTGCGCTCGTCGAGCAAGCCGATCTGCGAAAGGAGCCCCGAGAGGATCGCCCGGTGGATCGAGTCGGGATCGCTGCTGCCGTCGCCCTTCGGCTCCGCGCTCTTCACGAGCGTCTTGAGCTGACGGTGCACGTCGAACCACTCCCGCACCCGCACGTAGTTGAGGTGCTCGGCGCGGCAGAGGCGGCGGAACGCGCTCGATCCGAGCTCCCGCTGCTGCTCGCGCAGGTGGTTCCAGAGATTCAGCAGGGTGAGGAAGTCGCTCGTCGGGTCGACGAAGCGCGCGTGCAGCCGATCGGCTTCCTCGCGTCGCTCCTCCGGCCGCTCCCGGACGTCTTGGATCGTCATGCCCGACACGATCGGCAGCAGATCGTGCGTGACGCCGTGGCGCCCGGCCTCGATCAGCATGCGCGCGAAGCGCGGGTCGATCGGCATGCGCGAGATGTCGCGGCCGATGCGCGTGAGGTGCGGTGACCCGTCGCGACGCGACGGCTCCACGGCGCTCAACTCGGTGAGCAGGTCGAACGCCGCCTTCACCCCGCGCGAGTCGGGCGGCGTGAGGAAGGGGAAGTCCGAGATGTCGCCGAATCCGAGCGACAGCATCTGCAGGATGACGGAGGCGAGCGACGTGCGCAGGATCTCGGGTTCGGTGAACTCCGGCCGCTTGGCGAAGTCCTCCTCGGAGTACAGGCGGATCGCGATGCCGTCGCTCGTGCGGCCGGCGCGACCGGAGCGCTGGTTCGCGGATGCCTGCGAGATCGCCTCGATCGGCAGACGCTGCACCTTCGATCGATTGCTGTACCGCGAGATGCGGGCGGTGCCGGTGTCGATCACATAGCGGATGCCGGGGACCGTGAGGCTCGTCTCGGCGACGTTCGTCGCGAGGATCACTCGGCGGCGCACCCCCGCGACCTTGCTGCGCTCGAAGACGCGGTGCTGCTCGGCGGCGGAGAGGCGACCGTAAAGGGGGAGAACCTCGGTGGGGGAGCGATCCTTCGAGTAGGCGCCCCGCACGGCATCGGCGGCGTCGCGGATCTCGGCCTCGCCGGGGAGGAACACCAGCACGTCGCCCGGAGCCTCGCGATCGAGCTCGCGCAGGGCGGCGACGATCGCGGAGACCTCGTCCTCCGGCCCGTCAACGGGTTCACGAACCGCGGGCGCGGCATCCGTCTCGTCGTCGCCGTCGGCGACCAACGGGCGGTAGCGGATCTCGACCGGGTACGTGCGACCGGAGACCTCGATGATCGGCGCGGGTACTTCGTCTCGCTGCGCTCGCTCAGCAACCGACGGAGCGAAGTGCTTCGCGAAACTCTCGGGGTCGATCGTCGCGGAGGTGATGATCACCTTGAGATCGGGGCGTTCGGGCAGGATGCGCGCGAGGTAGCCGAGGAGGAAGTCGACGTTGAGGGAGCGCTCGTGCGCCTCGTCGATGATGATCGTGTCGTAGCGGGTGAGCAACCGATCGCGATGGATCTCGTTGAGCAGGATGCCGTCGGTCATCAGCGCGATTCGGGTGTCGTCGGACACCTTGTCGGTGAAGCGCACCTTGTAACCGACGAGGGTGCCCAGCTCGACCTGAAGCTCCTCGGCGACGCGCTCGGCGATCGTGCGAGCGGCGAGGCGGCGCGGCTGCGTGTGCGCGATCCGTTCGCGCCCGAGCTCGAGGGCGATCTTGGGGAGCTGCGTCGTCTTGCCCGAACCGGTGGCACCCGCGACGATCACGACCTGGTGGTCGCGGATGGCGTCGGCGATCTCGGCCCGGGCCGCGCTGACGGGCAGCTCCGGGGGGAAGGAGATCACGGGAGAGGACATAGCCCTTCATCGTATGCCGACCTCGACCCCCTACGATGCATCGGGTGACCACCGCTCCGCCGTCCCTCAGCGCTCCCGTGCGCTGGTTCCACGATTTCGGGCGCCCGCCGCGCATCCTCGGGCTCGACATCGCCCGCGGCCTCGCGATCCTCGGCATGGCCGGGGCGCACATCGGCGAGACGTCGACGTTCGACTGGGGAGACCCCTCGACCTGGACCGACCTCGTGCACGGCCGCTCATCGATCCTCTTCGCCGTGCTCGCCGGCGTCTCGATCGCCCTCATGACGGGCCGCAGCGCGCTGCCCGACCCCGCCCGGCTGCCGAGCATCCGGCTGAGCCTCGTCGGCCGTGGTGCCGTGATCTTCCTCATCGGTCTCGCGCTCGAGTTCCTGAACACCCCGATCGCGGTGATCCTCACTCTCTACGGGCTCCTCTATGTGGCCGTCATCCCGTTCCTGCGGTGGAAGCCGTGGCAGCTGCTCCTCGGCGCCGGCGTCCTCGCGCTTCTGGGTCCCGCGCTGTTGGCGCTCCTCGGTGCCGTCACGCTGAACCCGTTCGGGGCGGGCATCGGATTCGTGCTCTACGGCAGCTATCCGATCACGGTGTGGATGGCGTTCGTGCTCGGCGGCATGGCGCTCGGGCGATTGCACGTCGCGACGGTGCGCACCGCGGTGATCGCCCTGGCCACCGGCATCCTGCTGGCGGTCGTCGGGTACGGTCTCGGCGCCGCCGGGGGTGATGTCGTGCGCGGCTTCGAGTCTGGGTCGTCGTTCGACGAGCCGCCGGCATCCGGATGGCCCGGATACGCCGATGCTCTCGCCCAGGCCGATCCGCTGGGGTCTGTCCTGCACGCGATCTTCGCGGTCGAGGCGCACAGTGGCGGCACCGCCGAGATCCTGGGCTCGGGCGGTTTCGCGCTCGCCGTGATCGCGCTGTGCCTGCTGCTCAGCCGTCCGCTGCGCTGGCCGCTGTTGCCGCTGGGCGCGCTCGGCTCCATGCCGCTGTCGGCATACAGCGGTCACGTGCTGGCGATCGCGCTGATCACCGGTCCCGGCGGCTACTACACGAGCAACGTCTTCTGGACCGTGCTCGCGATCGGGATGCTGCTGGTCACCACGGTCTGGTCGATCTTCCTCGGGCGGGGTCCGCTCGAGCGACTCGTCGGGTTCGCCGCGCGCAGAATGGCGGCGGTTCCGGCCCGGCCCGACATCACGCGTCCTAGGCTGGACGCATGACGATTCCCTCCCTCGAACTCAACGACGGCACGTCCATCCCCCAGCTCGGCTACGGCGTCTTCAAGGTGCCGGCCGACGAGACCGAGCGCGCCGTGAGCGAAGCGCTCGAGATCGGTTACCGCCACATCGACACCGCCGCGATCTACGGCAACGAAGAGGGCGTCGGCGCCGCGATCGCCGCCTCCGGCATCGCCCGCGACGAGCTCTACATCACCACCAAGCTCTGGAACGACCGCCACCACGACGAGGAGCCGCGCGCCGCGATCGGCGAGAGCCTCGACAAGCTCGGGCTCGACAACGTCGACCTGTACCTCGTGCACTGGCCGACCCCCGCGAAGGACGACTACGTGCATGCGTTCGCGAAGCTCATCGAGCTGCGTGAGGCGGGCCTGACCCGCAGCATCGGCGTCTCGAACTTCCTCGTGCCGCACCTCGAGCGCGTGGTCTCCGAGACCGGCGTCACCCCGGCGGTGAACCAGATCGAGCTGCACCCGGCCTACCAGCAGCGCGACGTCGTCGCGTGGGCCGACCAGCACGACATCAAGATCGAGGCCTGGGGCCCGCTCGGCCAGGGCAAGTACGACCTTTTCGGCACCCCGGCGGTCGCCGATGCCGCTGCGGCGCACGGCGTCACCCCCGCACAGGCGGTGCTGCGCTGGCACCTGCAGAAGGGCATCATCGTGTTCCCGAAGTCGGTGCGCGCCGAGCGCCTGCGCGAGAACCTCGACGTCTTCGGATTCGAGCTGACGGATGCCGAGATCGCCGCGATCGACGCCCTCGACCCGCTCGACGGCTCGGGCCGCGTGGGATCGCACCCGAACGACGTGAACTGACGTTCTTCGTCACATGACGCCCCGTGTCGCCACTCCGCGACACGGGGCGTCTTCGTGAGTACCGTCGAGGACATGACAGCTCCCTACCGTGTCGTCGCCGTGTCCGGCTCGCTCCACGAGCCCAGCAAGACGACCGCCCTCATCCGCGCGATCGCGGCAGCGGTGGCCGAGCGCACCCCGGTCGAGATCGAGGTCATCGAGCTCACCGACATCGGCCCCGATCTCGCGGGCGCCCTGAACCGCGATCAACTCCCGGCCCGCGTCGAGGAGAAGCTCGTCGCGATCGAGCAGGCCGATCTGCTGATCGTCGGCAGCCCCGTCTACCGCGCGTCGTTCACAGGGCTGTTCAAGCACCTGTTCGACTTCGTGGGGCAGTACGAGCTCGTCGGCAAGCCGGTGCTGCTGGCGGCCACGGGCGGCGGCGAGCGCCACGCCCTCATCATCGAGCACCAGCTGCGTCCGTTGTTCGCGTTCTTCCAGGCCCTGACGCTGCCGCTCGGCGTGTACGCGAGCAACACCGACTTCGACGGCTACGAGATCAACTCCGACGTGCTGCGCTCGCGCATCGACCTCGCCGCCGATCGTGCACTGCCGCTCGTCAACTACGCGGCGTCGCAGCCCCTCGCGGCTCTCGCGATCTGACCGCCGTTCCAACGGGAATCCGGCCACGCCATCGGCCCGGGCGCGTAGCGTGAAGGCATGACCAACCGGCTCGCCGACACGCTCAGCCCGTACCTCCGCGCGCACGCGGAGAACCCCGTCGACTGGTATCCGTGGGGCGAGGAGGCGTTCGCCGAGGCGCAGCGCCGTGATGTGCCGTTGATGATCTCGATCGGGTACTCGACGTGCCACTGGTGCCACGTGATGGCGCGCGAGTCGTTCGCCGACCCCGAGACCGCGGCGATCGTGAACCGCGACTTCGTGGCGGCGAAGGTCGACCGCGAGGAGCATCCCGAGGTCGACGGCGTGTACATGGCCGCGGCATCCGCCTTCACCCAGAACCTCGGGTGGCCGCTCACCGTCTTCGCGACTCCGCGCGGGCGCACGTTCTTCGCGGGCACCTACTGGCCGCCGGAGTCCCGCCCGCCGATGCCATCGTTCCGCGAGGTCCTCGCGGCGGTGCAGGAGGCGTGGACGCATCGACGGGCGCAGGCCGAGGAGTCGGCGGATGCCGTCACCGAGGCACTCGCACGCGCCGCCGAGACCACGCCCTCCGACCTGCCCGATACCGCGGCGCTCGCGGGCGCCGCGTCCGCGATCGCCGACCGCGAGGACCGCGAGCACGGCGGCTTCGGGGGTGCGCCGAAGTTCCCCGTCGCGACGGTGTTGCGATTCCTGCAGGCTCCGCTCGTGCGGCGCGAGAACGCGGCGGCCGCGGCGGCGGGACGGCGGGCGCTCGCCGCGATGGCCGCGAGCGATCTGCGCGACGGCGTCGAGGGCGGGTTCTTCCGATACGCGACGCAGCGGGACTGGACGGTGCCCCACTACGAGCGGATGCTGACCGACAACGCGCAACTGCTCGATGTCGCGCTGGATGAGCGCGACGAGCCCACTGCGCGCGGGATCGCCGGGTTCCTCACCGACGTCCTCGGACGGGAGGGCGGCGGATTCGGCGCCGCCCAGGACTCGGAGTCGTGGATCGACGGCGAGCGCAGCGAGGGCGGCTACTACCTCCGAGACCCCGCAGGGCGCCGGGGCCTCGAACCACCGGCCGTCGACGGCAAGGTGATCACGGGATGGAACGGCCTCGCGATCGCAGCTCTCGCTCGTGCGGGTGCCCGCCTCGGCGAGGCATCCTGGGTCGGTGCCGCCCGGCGGGCCGCGGATGCCGTGCTCACGGCCAACCGTGACGCCCGCGATGCGCTCGTCCGCGCCTCGCTCGACGGCGCGGCCTCCGCGGCCGTCGCCACCCCGTCCGACCTCGGTCTCCTCGCCGACGGGCTCTTCGCCCTCTCGGTCGCGACGGGCGAGGCGGCCTGGGCGAGCACGGCTCTGAGCATCGTCGATCAGGCGCTCGACGGGATCGCCGGCGATCCGCTTCTGAGCGCGCAGGGCATCGCTTCGTCGCCCGATCAGACCGACGGAGATCTCCCGTCCGGCCCTGCCGCCCTCGCCCAGGCAGCGCTCACCGCGTGGCGTCTCGGCGCGGGGGCGCGCTACCGCGACGCGGCGGTATCCGTGGTGCACGCGTATGCAGCATCCGCTCTGTCCCAGCCGTTCGCGCACGGCAGCCTGCTGCGGGTCGCGGCCGACCTTGTCGACCCCCCGCGTCAGATCGTCGTCGTCACCGACGAGCCGGGCGGTGCCCTCGCCCGAGCCGCCCATCGCGCGGATGCCGACGTCATCGCCGTCGTGTCACCGGCGCAGGCCGAGGCCTTCGCCGCGGCCGGGTTCGAGTTGTTCGACGGGCGCGCGGGCGCCACGGGCCTCGCCTACGACTGCCGCGGATTCGCGTGCCGCCTGCCGGTGAGCGACCCCGACGAATTGTCGCGCGAGCGCGGGGACGTCTAAGGTGGCGCGGTGACCGACTCCGCCCCCGACACTGCCTCCACCGCCTCGACGTCGTTGAAGCCGGGCCTGACGCGCGGTCAGATCTCGATGATGGGCCTCGGCAGCGCGATCGGCGCGGGCCTCTTCGTCGGCTCCGGTCAGGCGATCGGCCTCGCCGGTCCTGCGGTGCTGATCTCGTACCTCGTGGCGGGGTCCATCGTCGTGCTGGTGATGGCGATGCTGGCCGAGATGGTGGCGGCGCGCCCCAACTCCGGCGCCTTCAGCTCGTACGCGCAGGATGCGATGGGGCGCAGTGCCGGCAGCGCGGTCGGCTGGATGTACTGGATCCAACTCGTGGTCGTCATCGCCGCCGAGGCGACGGGTGCCGCGGGGATCGTCGCAGGCTGGGTACCCGCCGTTCCCGCTTGGGTGTGGGTTCTGGTGTTCGTCGCCGCGTTCACGACCATCAACCTGTTCGCGGTGAGCGGCTACGGGCGTTTCGAGTTCTGGTTCGCGGCGATCAAGGTCACCGCGATCATCGTGTTCCTCGTGATCGGGGTGTGCGCGATCCTCGGGCTGTTCCCCGGGGTTCCGGCGACCGGGATCGCGCATCTCTTCGACGAGGGCGGCTTCGCCCCGAACGGTGCAGCCGGCATCGCCGCAGCCCTGCTCATCGTCGTGTTCGCGTTCGGCGGCACCGAGCTCGTCGCGATCGCCGCGGCGGAGTCGGCGGACCCCGGTCGCAGCATCCGCCGGATCGTGCGTCAGGTGCTCGTGCGCATCCTCGTCTTCTACCTCGGGTCGATCTTCGTGATCGTCGCCGTGCTGCCCTGGAACACCCCCGCCGTGCTCGACGGGCCGTTCTCGGCGGTGCTCGCGACCCTGCGCCTTCCGGGCGTCGACCTGGTGATGTCGATCATCGTCGTGGTGGCGCTGCTGTCGGCCATGAACGCCAACATCTACGGCGCCTCGCGCATGGTGTTCTCGCTGGGGGAGCGCGGCCTCGCCCCGCGCGCGCTCACGCGCACCACACCGACGGGCGTTCCCCGGGTCGCGGTGGTCGCCTCGGTCGCCTTCGGTTTCGTGGCCGTGGGGTTGAACTGGGCGTTCCCCGACGTCGTGCTCCCCGTGCTGCTGAACGTGGTCGGCTCGACGCTGCTGGTGACATGGTCGGCCGTCGCGGTGTCGCAGATCATCCTTCGCCGCCGTGCCGAGCGCACGGGCACGGAGCTGCCGATCCGCATGTGGGGGTTCCCCTGGCTGTCGTGGCTGTGCGTCGCCCTGATCGCCGGCGTCGTCGTGCTCGCGGCGTTCGACCAGGCGGCGCGCCTGCAACTGCTGCTGACGGCGGGTCTGACCCTGGTGCTCGTCGTCGTGTCCCGTCTGACGCGACCGCGCACCGAGGTGTGATCAGACCCAGCCTGGCAGCCAGTTGTGCACGAGCCAGAACGGGTACGGCACGCTCATCCCGACCCACGACGGCAGGAAGAAGATCGACACCAGCACCGCGAACACCAGGAAGAGGATCACGGTGCGCTCGCCGGACTGCCGTCGGTACAGCGGATCGTCGCGTCGACCGGCGATCGTGCGCAGCGTCAGGGCGAGCGCGATCACGAGGAACGGCATCATCACGACCGTGTAGAACTGGAAGATCGTGCGCTCGGGGAACATCAGCCACGGCACGTACGTCACCGCGAGTCCGACGAGAGGGATGCCGACCTCGAAGCCGACCGGCTGCCGCCGCACCCAGCCCCGCACGAGCCGGTAGAGCAGGTACACGGCTGCCGCGACCCCCGCGTACCAGATCAGCGGATTGGGGATCGAGGAGATCACCGCGATGCAGTGGTCGGTGCCGCAGGGACCCGGATCGCTGTCGACCCACACGGCGGTGGGGCGCAGGAGGAACGGCCACTCCCACGCGGGGCTCGCATAGGGGTGCCCGCGGGTCAGCCCGACGTGGAACCCGAGCATGGACTGGTGGTAGTTCCACAGCGCGATCAGCGGGTTCGGGTCGCTCTGCCGGTCGTAGCCCCCCGCGGTGACCAACCATCCGGTCCAGCTGACGAGATAGGTCGCGAGCGCCGGGAAGACCAGAAGAACGAACGACACGGGGCCCTGCCGGAAGACCGCGTCGGACGGCCACACCACGACGCCCGCACGGCGGCGGGCGAGGGCATCCGTCACCACGACGTACAGGCCGAAGCCCGCGAGCGCGTACAGGCCCGACCACTTCACGGCGGACGCGGCGCCGAGGGCGACACCCGCCGCGATCAACCAGGGGCGCCGCCAGAGGATCGGACCCCACAGCGGTTCGGGTCTGTCGGGATCGCCTCGTTCGAGCACAGGGATCGTGCGCCGTCGGTCGAGCAGCACGAAGAGAACTCCGAGGAGCACGAAGAAGGTGAGGGGGCCGTCGAGCAGGGCGATGCGGCTGAGCACGACGCTCAGGCCGTCGATCGCGAGCAGGAGACCGGCGACGGTCGCGACGACGGTCGACCCGGTGAGCACGCGGGCGATCAGGTAGACCAGCAGCACCGAGGCGGTGCCGAGGATGCCGGTGGCGAGGCGCCAACCCAGGCTGTCGGCGGGGCCACCGGCGGCCATGCCCAGGGCGATCAGCCACTTGCCCAACGGCGGATGGACGATGAAGGAGCCCTTCTCAGACAGCGGCAGGTCCTGGTTCGCGACGAAGGACTCGTTCGCGCCGTCGCCCCAGGTGCCCTCGTAGCCGAGGGTCCACAGCGACCAGGCGTCCTTGACGTAGTAGGTCTCGTCGAAGGCGAGCTCGTGCGGGTGGCCGACGTTCACCAGCCGCAGGAATGCGGCGAGCAGGGTGACGGTGAACGGAGCGAGCCAGTTCAGGATGCCGTTCCACTCCGGGTCGAGGAGCAGGCGGTCGCGGGTGCGACCCCACCAGGTCGTGCGCTCCGCGTGCGCGGGTCGGTGCTCCGGTGGCAGCGGCAGGGGCACGGGCGAGGTCACGGGTACAGCCTAGGCTGGGCGGGTGATCATCCTCGCTGCGACCCCGATCGGAAATCTCGGCGACGCCTCGCGCCGGCTCATCGAGGTGCTCGAGAACGCCGAGGTCGTCGTTGCGGAGGACACCCGCACCACGCAGAAGCTGTTGAAGGCGCTCGAGATCGACAACCGCCCGCGCCTGATCGCGCTGCACGACCACAACGAGAAGCAGAAGGCCGCCGAGCTCGCGACCCTCGCGATCGAGGCCGATGTCGTGGTGGTGAGCGATGCGGGTATGCCGACGGTGAGCGACCCCGGCTACGGGCTCGTCGCCGAGGCGGTCGCACAGGGCGTGACGGTCACCGCGATCCCGGGGCCGAGCGCGCCGTTGATGGCGCTCGCGATCTCGGGCCTTCCCACCGACCGCTTCACGTTCGAGGGGTTCCTGCCCCGCAAGCCCGGCGAGCGCCGCTCGACCCTGCGGGTGCTCGCGGCCGAGCCGCGCACGATGGTGTTCTTCGAGTCGCCGGCCCGTCTCGCCTCGGCGCTCGCCGACATGGGCGAAGCCTTCGGCGACGTCCGGCGCATCGCGGTCTGCCGCGAGCTCACCAAGTTCTACGAGGAGGTGCGTCGGGGCACGGCCGCCGAGCTCGTCGAGTGGGCCGAGGGCGGTGTCAAGGGCGAGATCGTCGTGGTCGTCGAGGGGGCGCCGCGTCGCGAGGCCTCGCCGGACGACGCGCTCGCCCAGGTGCAGCGGCTCGTCGCCGACGGCATCCGCTTGAAGGAGGCCGCCTCGGAGGTCGCCGCACTCACGGGGCTGTCGTCGCGCGGCCTGTACCAGGCGGCGCTCGCCGCGAAGCAGGGCTAGCCGTGCCGATGTCGGATGCCGTCGGGTCGGACAGCACGATCGCCGCTGCCTACTCCGCCCGCGCCGAGGAGTACGTGCGCCTGCTGGGTGACATCGAGCAGATGGATGCCGCGGACCGCGCGAGCATCGCCGCCTGGCGCGACTCCACGACGGGAACGCTGCTGGACGCCGGCAGCGGGCCGGGCCTGTGGACGCGGTTCCTCGGCCAGGGTGACGGCCGCGGCGGCGGTCAGCGCGACGCGTGGGGCCTCGACGCCACCGAGGCGTTCGTCGCCTCGGCGCGCATCCGCTTCCCGGAGGTCGCCTTCGAGGTCGGATCGTTCCGGGAGATCCCCGCAGCGGATGCCTCGCTCGGCGGCATCCTCTCCTGGTACTCGCTGATCCACACGCCACCCGTCGAGATTCCCGCCGTGCTGGCGGAGTTCGCGCGGGCGCTCCGGCCCGGCGGGAGCCTGTTGATCGGCTATTTCGACGGCGCGCCGCGCGAGGCGTTCGCGCACCGGGTCGCGACCGCGTACTTCTGGTCGGCCGATGCCCTCGGCACGCTGCTCGCCGACGCCGGGTTCACCGTGACCTCCGCCGAGCGCCGTGAGCGCCGACCGGGCGAGGCGAGTTCGCGACCGCACGGTGCGCTGACCGCGGTTCGACGTACGCCGATGGATACTCTGGCCCGACGCCATCCCGAGCCGGAGAGGACGACACCCATCGTGAGCAGGTCCGTGACCGTGTACGACGTCGCCGCACGCGCGGGCGTCTCGATCGCCACGGTCTCGCGGGTGCTGCGCTCGCCGGATGCCGTCCGCGCGACCACGCGTGAGCGGGTGCGCGAGGCGGTCGCCGAACTCGGCTACGTGCCCAGCGGCAGTGCGCGTGGGCTCGCCGAGCGGCGCACCGGGGTGCTGGGGCTCTACTTCCCGGGCTTCGATGCGGCCGAGGAGGCGCCGGATCTCGACGTGTTCGCCGAGGATCCGGCATCCGTCCCGCCGTTCACCCTGGCGCACGACGACGACACCGCGCCGCCCACCTCGCTCTTCCTCGACGAGGTGCTGCGCGGCGCCGAGCTCGAGGCGTGGAAGCGGGGATTCGTGCTCATGATCGGCGTCGGACGCGACGATCCCGACCGCTCGACCGTGCGCGACATGGCCGGGCGCGTCGACGGGCTGGTCGTGCTCGCGCAGAGCGTGCCCGATGACGTGCTCGCGCGGCTCTCGCGGCGCATTCCGGTGGTCGTGCTCTCCGGACCGCCGCGGGGCGACGACTACGATCACGTGACGGTGAGCAACAGCGAGGCGATGGCCGAGGTCACCCGTCACGTGCTCGCGCAGGTTCCGGCGGGGGCTCGCGTGGCGTTCCTCGCCGGCCCCGAGAACTCGCCCGACGGTGGTGAGCGCTGGGAGGGCTTCTCGCGCGCGGCGCGCGAGGCGGGCATCGAGCCGGATGCCGTGACAGTGGTGCGCGGCGACTTCACGCGGGAGTCCGGGCGTCGGGCGGCCGAGGATCTGCTGTCCGGGGGAGCGCCGGACGCCCTGGTCGCGGCCAACGACCAGATGGCTCTGGGCGCGATCGACGTGCTCCGCGACACCGGGCTCCGGGTTCCGGAGAACGTGCTCGTGACCGGGTTCGACGGCATCGAGGCGGCGGCGCTCGCGCGGCCCGCGCTGACCACGATCCGGCAGCCGATGATCGACCTCGGACGCGCGGCGGTGCAGGTGCTCGCGCGTCGGTTGGAGCATCCGGACGCCCCGCCGGCGGTGGTGCGCCTGCCCCTGCAGATCCTGCTCCGGGAGAGCTCTCAGCGTTCGTCCTGACCCCGCCGAACCGGGCGCGGTGATCGTGTCAACCCCTTGCGTTCCAGAAATGTATGCGCTTACAGTGGCTTGTCGAGGGGCCACCCGGCCCCTCCATGACGACGACGACATGAGGTGGACGCGTGGCGAAGACGCACATGCTCCGACGCTGGCGCCGGACGGCGGTGGTCGCTCTCGCGGCGGCGGCCGTGGCGCTGAGCGGATGCAGCATCCAGATCACATCCCAGCCCGATCCCACGATCGGCGACGACACGATGCTCATCAACGCCGACCACGGGAACCCGTTCTTCACCCGGAACTTCAATCCGTACCTGACGAACACGCGCACGGCGTCGCGCTGGATCTACGAGCCGCTCATCCTGGTGAACCCGCTCGACGGCGAACTCAACCCGTGGCTGGCGACCGAATGGTCGCAGCCCGACGCGAAGACGATCGTCATGACGATCCGCGACGGCGTCGAGTGGAGCGACGGAGAGCCGCTCACCCCGGATGACGTCGCGTTCACGTTCCAGTTGCTGAAGGACGAGCCCACGCTCGACATCAAGGGCGCCTGGCAGCACATCGAGAGCATCGAGACGCAGGGCGACGACGTCGTCTTCCACCTGCTGAGCGAGGATGCCCCGTCGCTGTCGATCATCGGTCTCACGATGATCGTGCCCGAGCACCTGTGGTCAGACGTCGAGAACCCGGGCACCTATCGCAACGAGGAACCGGTCGGCACCGGTCCGTTCGTGCTCGGCAACTACAACGACCAGCAGTACTCGATGGATCGCAACCCCGACTACTGGCAGGCCGACTCGATCGAGATCGAGCACATCGTCCTGCCCGCCACGAACAACCAGCTCGACACGGTCAGCCGCGGCTACGACTGGGCCTACGCGTTCATCTCCGACGTCGAGGGCACGTGGGGCGCGGCGAGCGAGCACAACTCCTGGTGGTTCCCGCCGGGTGGGGTGATCGCCCTGATGCCGAACCTCGAGGTCGCGCCCTTCGATGACGTGAACGTGCGGCGCGGCATCGCCCTCTCCCTCGATCGCGAGGAGATCGCCGAGACGGCATCCGAGGGCTACATGGAGCCCGCCGGTCAGACCGGCCTCATCCTGCCCAACCAGGAGGAGTACCTCGACCCGTCGATCCCCGACTCCGGCATGATCACGCAGGACACCGATGCCGCACTCGCGGCGTTCGAGGAAGCCGGGTACACGCTCGACGGCGACCGTCTCGTCGGCCCCGATGGCACGCAGCTCGAGTTCGCTCTCACGACAGCGAACGGTTTCACCGACTGGACCCGCGCGGCTCAGAGCGTGCAGAGCCAACTCGCGGCGGTGGGCGTGAAGGTCACCCTGAAGCTGCCGCAGCCGGCCGGTTACCAGAGCGCCATCAGCAACGGCGACTTCGAGATGGCGATCGGCGGCATGGGCAACGGCGACGTCTACCAGGCGTACAACAACCTGCTCTCGAGCGAGTTCTACGTGCCCTCCGGAGAGGCCACCGCCAACAACTTCGAGCGCTACCGCTCGGACGAGGCGGACGCCCTGCTGCTCGAGTACCGCGAGACGGTCGATCCCGACCGGCAGGCCGAGATCGTGAGCGAACTGCAGAACATCGTCTACGACGAGATGCCCGTGATCGGCCTCTACTACGGCGGCATCTGGGGCCTCTTCAACGATGCGAAGTTCACCGGGTGGCCCACCGCCGACGACCCGTACATGATCCCGCAGAACTACGACTCGGCGCCCCTCATGATCTTCACGAAGCTGAAGCCGGTGAAGGGGGATGACCGATGAAGTACCCGATGGTGGACCTCTTCACGAAGCTGAAGCCGGTGAAGGAGGACGACCGATGAAGTACCTCCTGCAGAAGCTCGGCCTGTTCGTGCTCACGCTGTGGGCCGCGATCACCCTGAACTTCTTCCTGCCGCGGCTCATGCCCGGATCTCCCGCCGATGCGGCGATCGCGAAGCTCTCGCAGAACGGGCCGGTGTCCGACGCGACCCGGGCCGCCATCGAGGCGCAGCTCGGCGTGCCGGGCGGATCGCTGTGGGACCAGTACGTGGCCTACCTGGGCCGGGTCGCGACGCTCGACTTCGGCGTCTCGTACACCTTCTATCCGCAGTCGGTGGCGAGCATGGTCTCCACGGCGCTGCCGTACACGATCGGGCTCGTCGGGATCGTCACGATCCTCGCGTTCGTGATCGGCACGCTCATCGGCGTCGCGGCCGCGTGGCGCCGCGGCACCTGGCTGGATTCGCTGCCGACGCTGACGGGCTCGTTCCTCAGCACGTTCCCCTACTTCTGGACGGCACTGCTGCTGCTGTTCTTCCTCGGCTACGTGCTGCACTGGTTCCCGACGACCGGCGCCTACTCGGCGACGACGACTCCGGGGTTCACCTGGGAGTTCATCGGTGACCTCGCCCGGCACGCGGTGCTGCCCGCGCTGACGATCCTGCTCACGTCGCTGGGCGGCTGGATCATCGGCATGCGCAACGCCATGATCAACACGCTCGGCGAGGACTACATCACCTTCGCCGAGGCGAACGGCCTCCGTGGGCGCACGATCGCCGTGCGCTACGCGGCGCGCAACGCGATCCTCCCCAACCTCACCGGCTTCGGGCTCACGCTCGGCGGCGTGGTGGGCGGATCGATCCTCGTCGAGCAGGTCTTCGGCTACCCCGGCATCGGATATCTGCTCTTCAACGCCGTGATCGGGCAGGACTACCCGCTCATGCAGGCGCTCTTCCTGATGATCACCGTGAGCGTGCTCATCGCCAACTTCCTCGTCGACATCCTGTACGGCGTGCTGGATCCAAGGACCCGCCGATGACCATTCTCTCGACAGACATAGCCCCCGCCGAACGAATCGCTGTGCTGGATCCAAGGACCCGCCGATGACCATTCTCTCGACAGACATAGCCCCCGCCGAACGAATCGCTGTGCTGGATCCAAGGACCCGCCGATGAC
>NZ_JBIBHO010000002.1:420473-586782 GCF_042957055.1 Microbacterium sp. NPDC008134
GACCTCCACGATGAACGTCAAGATCCCCTCCGACCGCATCGCCCAGCCGAGCCGCTGGCGCTCGGTGGGCCGCATGGTCGGCACGCTGTGGTCGAACGGCAAGGCCCGCATCGGGCTGTGCCTGCTCGCCTTCTTCGTGCTGGTCGCGGTCTTCGCCCCGCTCCTCGCTCCGTACGGTGCGAAGGAGAACGGCTTCGAACGCAACGCGGATGCCTCGGCCGCACACTGGCTGGGCACCACCGCGGCGGGGGAGGACGTGCTGAGCCAGCTCATCTACGGGGCGCAGGTCAGCCTGCTCGTCGGCTTCGCCGCCGGCATCCTCTCGACCGTGGTCGCCGTGCTGATCGGTCTGAGCTGGGGCTACATGCGCGGGTTCTCGGGCGAGGTCGTCGGATTCGTCGTCAACCTGTTCCTCGTGATCCCCGGCCTGCCGCTCATGATCGTGATCGCCGCGTACCTCCAGAACGGCGGCATCCTGATGATCATCGCGGTGATCGTGATCACCGGCTGGGCGTGGGGGGCGCGCGTGCTGCGCAGTCAGACGCAGTCGCTGCGCGGCAACGACTTCGTGGCCTCCGCGCAGTTCTCGGGCGACAGCCCGGCGCGCATCGTGTTCCGCGAGATCCTGCCGAACATGACCTCGATCATCGCCGGAACGCTCTTCGGGGCGGCCACCGCGGCGATCCTCGCCGAAGCGGGCCTGGAGTTCCTGGGCCTCGGCGACTCGAGCATCGTCAGCTGGGGCACCATGCTCTACTGGGCGCAGAACTCCAACTCCCTGCTCACGGGCCAGTGGTTGCTGCTGTTCGCCCCCGGTCTGTGCATCGCGCTGCTCGCGCTGAGCCTCACACTCATCAACTTCGGCGTGGACGGCATCTCCAATCCGCGCCTGCGGGAAGGGAAGGGGCGATGACCGCCATGACCACGGTTTCCGAGACGACCGAGACCCCGATCCTCCTCGAGGTCGAGCAGCTGTCGGTCGAGTACGCCTCCCCGGGCGCCGAGCCGGTGCAGGCCGTGCACGACGTGTCGTTCACGCTGCGGCAGGGGGAGTTCGTCGGACTCGTCGGCGAGTCCGGGTCGGGCAAGTCGACCCTCGGGTTCGCGCTGACCCGGCTGCAGAAGCCTCCGGCGCGCATCAGCGGAGGGCGGATCCTGTTCGACGGGAAGGACATCCGCGACCTCGACGCCGAGGGCCTGCGCCGTCAGCGCCAGGGCGGCTTCGCGATGGTGCTGCAGTCGGGGATGAACGCGCTGAACCCGGTGCGCACCGTCGGGCACCACTTCGACGACATCTTCGCCGCGCACGGTCACGTGCCGCGCGAGTCGCGGGCGGCCCGGGCGCGCGAGCTCGTCGCGAAGGTCGGCCTCGACCCCGCCGTGCTCGCGCGCTACCCCGGCGAGCTTTCGGGCGGCATGCGCCAGCGCGCGTCGATCGCCCTCGCCCTCTCGCTCGAACCGCAGCTGATGGTGTTCGACGAGCCGACCACCGCGCTCGACGTGCTCGTGCAACACGCGGTGATGGACACGATCCGCGATCTGCAGCGCGCCGAGGGGTTCACGGCGATCCTCATCAGCCACGACCTCGGCATCGTGCTCGAGGCGACCGACCGCGTCATGGTGATGCACGAGGGGCGCATCGTCGAGGACTCGGCGAGCGCCAGCATCCTGCACTCCCCGGAGGACGACTACACGCGCATGCTGCTGAGTCACTACGCCGATCCGCGCGCGAAGACGATCGAGATCCCGGGGTTCGTCGACGCCGGCACGCGGCGTCGCGAGGGGCGCTCGCGCACCGACGTCACCGAGACGCTGCCGACGGTGTCGCAGCGCGACACGCGACGGGCGGATGCCGCGATCGTCGTCGACGGCGTGAGCAAGCGGTACCCCGCTCCGCGCCGGGGTCAGGATGCCGTCACGGCGGTCGACGACGTCTCGTTCCGCCTGGAGCCGGGGGAGGCCCTGGCGCTCGTGGGCGCTTCGGGATCGGGCAAGTCGACGATCGCGAAGCTGCTGACGGGCGTCGAGAAGCCGAGCTCGGGAACGGTCCGGTTCGGCGAGACCGACGTCGCTTCTCTGCGCCGTCGCGGTCTGCGGGATCTGCGCAAGGACGTGCAGATGGTCTTCCAGGATCCGTACGCCGCGCTCAACCCGCTGCACACGGTCGAGTACGCGTTGAGCCGGCCGATCCGCAACTACACACCGCTGCGCGGGGCGGAGGCGCGTGCCCGGATGCTGGAGCTGCTCGACACGGTCGGTCTCACCCCGGTCGAGCAGTTCGCCGCCAAGTTGCCGCACCAGCTCTCGGGTGGACAGCGGCAGCGCGTCGTGATCGCGCGGGCGCTCGCGAGCGATCCGCAGGTGCTGATCGCCGATGAGCCGGTGTCGATGCTCGACGTCTCGCTGCGTGCCGGGGTGCTCGCCCTGCTCGAGGATCTGCGCGAGCGCTGGGGCATCAGCATGCTCTACATCACGCACGATCTGCTCAGTGCGCGCCTCGTGACCGAGAACATCCTCGTGCTCAACCGCGGCCGGGTCGTCGAGCGCGGCGAGACCTCGCACGTGCTGCAGCATCCCGAGGATCCGTACACGGTCGAGCTGCTCGACGCCGTGCCCAATCCCGCGCGTTCGCGCTGAGAAACCACCAGACCCCTCACGAAAGGAGCATTCGTGCTCGCATTCCCCGACGGCTTCCTCTGGGGCGCCGCGACCGCCGCCCACCAGGTCGAGGGCAACAACACGACCAGCAACTGGTGGCGCATGGAGCATGCGCCGGACACGACGATGGTGGAGCCGTCGGGCGACGCCGCCGACCACCTGCACCGCTATCCGGAGGACATGCGGTTGCTCGCGGACGCCGGGCTCAACTCGTACCGGTTCTCGCTGGAGTGGGCGCGGATCGAGCCCGAGCGCGGCTTCGTCTCGCGCGCGATGCTCGAACACTACCGGCGCATGATCGACACGGCACGCGAGAACGGGCTCGACCCCACGGTCACCCTGATGCACTTCACGGTGCCGGAGTGGTTCCAGCGCGACGGGTTCTGGCGTGCGGACGACGCGGTCGACCTCTTCTCGCGCTACGTCGAGACCGTGCTGCCGATCCTCGACGGCGTGCGGTACGTGTGCACGATCAACGAGCCGAACATCGCGGCGATGCTCGCGGGTGGCGAGGACGCCGCGAACCTCGTGGCCTACGGTCTGCCGAACCCCGACCTCGCGGTCGCCGACACACTGCTCGACGCGCACCGGCGGGCCTCCGAGATCGTGCACTCGGTCTCGGGCGCGCAGGCGGGGTGGACGATCGCCACGCAGGCGTTCCACTCGACCGGCGAGCCGGGCGCCGATGAGATGCTCGCGCAGTACGGCGATCCTCGCGACCACTGGTACCTCGAGCAGTCCGCGGGCGACGACTTCGTGGGCGTGCAGGCGTACACCCGCACCTTCATCGGCCCCGAGGGGCCGCTGCCGGTCTCACCCGACGTCGAGACGACGCTCACGGGATGGGAGTTCTTCCCCGATGCCCTCGAGCTGGGTGTGCGCAGCGCGTGGGAGCGCAGCGGCGGGGTGCCGGTGATCGTGACCGAGAACGGCATCGCGACCGCCGACGACACCCGCCGCATCGCCTACACGCAGGGCGCGTTGGAAGGGCTGCACCGGGCGATCTCCGACGGCATCGAGGTGCGCGGCTACCAGCACTGGAGCGCGCTCGACAACTACGAGTGGGCGAGCGGCTTCGCCCCGACGTTCGGCCTGATCGCCTTCGACCACGAGACGTTCGAGCGCACCCCGAAGCCCTCGCTCGCGTGGCTCGGAGAGGTCGCACGGCGCAACGGGCTCTGATCGCGTAACCGCGGGCACGGGGGCACCTAGAATTGTCTCCATGCCCGCAGGCGAATCGTTCTACATCACCACGCCCATCTACTACCCCTCCGATGTGCCCCACATCGGCCACGGGTACACCTCGGTGGCGGTCGACACGCTCGCGCGCTGGCACCGCCAGGCGGGCGATGACACCTGGATGCTCACGGGCACCGATGAGCACGGCCAGAAGATGCTGCGTGCGGCGGCGGCGAACAACGTCACTCCGCAGGAGTGGGTCGACAAGCTCGTCAGCGAGGCGTGGTTCCCTCTGCTGAAGACGCTCGACGTCGCCAACGACGACTTCATCCGCACGACGCAGGAGCGTCACGAGGACCGCGTGAAGAAGTTCGTGCAGGCGATCTACGATCGCGGCTACATCTACGCGGGCGAGTACGAGGCTCTCTACTGTGTGGGCTGTGAGGAGTTCAAGCCCGAGTCCGAGATCCTCGACGGCACCGGGCCCTTCGAAGGCCTGAAGGTCTGCGCGATCCACTCCAAGCCCCTCGAACTGCTGCAGGAGAAGAACTACTTCTTCAAGCTCAGCGAGTTCCAGGACCGCCTGCTCGAGCTCTACAAGGAGCGCCCCGACTTCATCCGCCCCGAGTCGGCACGCAACGAGGTCGTCTCGTTCGTGCGCCAGGGTCTCAAGGACCTCTCGATCTCGCGCTCGGCGTTCGACTGGGGCATCGAGGTGCCGTGGGACGACGCGCACGTCATCTACGTGTGGGTCGACGCCCTGCTCAACTACGCCACCGCCGTCGGATACGGCGACCCTTCGACAGGCCCTTCGACAGGCTCAGGACAGGCCCCAGGGACCCAGACCGAGTTCGAGCGTCGCTGGCCCGCGTACCACGTGGTCGGCAAGGACATCCTGCGCTTCCACGCCGTCATCTGGCCGGCGATGCTGATGGCCGCGGGCGTGGATGTGCCGAAGGGCGTGTTCGCGCACGGCTGGCTGCTGGTCGGCGGCGAGAAGATGTCGAAGTCGAAGCTCACCGGCATCGCGCCGACCGAGATCACCGACGTCTTCGGGTCCGACGCGTACCGCTTCTACTTCCTGTCGGCGATCGCCTTCGGCCAGGACGGTTCGTTCTCGTGGGAGGACCTCGCGGCGCGCTACCAGGCCGAGCTAGCGAACGGCTTCGGCAACCTCGCCTCACGCACGACCGCGATGATCGAGAAGTACTTCGAGGGGATCGTGCCGCCGGCGGGCGAGTACACCGAGAAGGATCTCGCGATCCAGAAGATTGTGGCGGATGCCGCGACGAACGCGGATGCCGCGATCGAGAACTTCCGCATCGACGAGGCGATCTCGTCGATCTGGACCGTCGTCGACGCGCTCAACGGCTACATCACCGAGAACGAGCCGTGGGCGCTGGCCCGCGACGAGGAGCAGCGCGGTCGCCTGGGCACGGTTCTGTACACGTGCGCCGAGGGCCTGCGTGCGCTGGCCGTGCTGCTGTCGCCGGTGATGCCGCAGTCGACCGAGAAGCTGTGGGAGGCGCTCGGCGCCGGAGACGACCTCGGCCGACTGCAGGATCAGCCGATCCGCGAGGCCGGCGCCTGGGGCAAGCTCGCCCCGGGTACGAGCGTCAACGGTCTCGCGCCGCTGTTCCCGCGCGTGGAATCCGCGGTCTGAGCCGCTTCGCGTCATGACCTACGTGCAGCAGCGCGACGGCGAGGGCCGCAAGGATCTCCGGTATCCGGCTGCCCCCGAGCCGCTCGCGGTGCCGGTGTACGACAACCACGCGCACCTCGACATCGTCGACGGCGACGAGCCGCTGACGCTCGTCGAGCAGCTCGACCGGGCCCAGGCGGTCGGCATCGCCGGCGTCGTGCAGTCCTCGGGCGACATCGAGTCGTCGCGCTGGGCGGTGGAGGCTGCGGCATCCGATTCCCGCGTGCTCGCGGCGGTGGCGATCCATCCGAACGATGCCCCGACCTACGCGGAAGAGGGGCGCCTCGACGAGGCGATCACGGTGATCGACGAGCTCGCCGCGCACCCGCGCACGCGGGCCGTCGGCGAGACGGGCCTGGATTTCTTCCGGACCGAGCCCGAGCGTCGCGGTCCGCAGCACGAGTCCTTCGAGGCGCACATCGCGATCGCGAAGAAGCACGGCATCGCGATGCAGATCCACGATCGCGACGCGCACGACGCGGTGCTCGAGACGCTCACGCGAGTCGGGGCGCCCGACACGACCGTGTTCCACTGCTTCTCGGGTGACGATGCGATGGCCCGCGTCTGCGCGGATGCCGGGTACTACCTGTCGTTCGCCGGCAACGTGACGTTCAAGAACGCGCAGAACCTTCGCGACGCGCTGGCGGTGACGCCGCTCGACCGCATCCTGGTCGAGACGGATGCCCCGTTCCTCACCCCCGTGCCGCTGCGCGGGCGACCGAACGCGCCGTACCTCGTGCCGATCACGGTGCGCTTCATGGCGGCCGAACTCGATCTCGAGGTCGACGAGCTCTGCGCCCGCATCGCCGCGAACACGCAGCGGGTCTACGGAAGCTTCGCCTGAACGATCGCGCTGATCGGCTTCCAGACGAACAGCAGGGTCAGCGCCGCTCCGGCGAACGCGAACCACCAGGGTGCGGTGAGCCCCCAGATCTCGGCGATCACGCCGCCGAGGGCCTGCCCGATCACCATGCCCCCGAAGACGCCGACCATGTTCACCGACGCGACGCGGCCCTGCAGTTCGGCGGGCACGAGCCGTTGGCGCACGGTGGTCGAGATCGTGCCCCAGACGAAGGCGTAGGCACCGAAGAAGAACATGATCACCAGCGCGACCCAGCCCACGGTGGTCAGGGCGAAGGCCAGGTGCATCAGCACCTCGAGCGTCAGCACGATGCGCATGAGGCTCGCGAACGAGACGTGCCGCTCCAGCCAGCCGAAGCTGACCGTCGCGAGGATGCCGCCGAGCGCCGACGCCGTGGTGAGCGCGCCGTACCCCACGGCGCCCATCTGCAGGTGCTCGGTCGCGTAGAGAACGAGCACTCCCCAGGGCGCGGCCCAGGTGACGTTGAAGAGCAGGATGATGAGCACCAGCATCCGCACCGGGGGATTGCGCCAGAGCCAGCGCAGTCCCTCGGCGATGTCGGTGTGCACCGGCGGGTGGGCGATCGCGTCGCCGTCGGCGCTCCCACGCGGCGGCACCGGGGTGCGCGCCATCCGCGAGATGAGCACGACGGCCGCGAGCACGCACACGATCTCGACGAGGAACGGCCAGGCGCTTCCTGCCGCGAAGAGGAAAGCGCCGAGCGGTGGACCGGCGAACTGGTTGGCGACGAGGTAGCCCGCCTGGAGCCGCGCGTTGCCGATGCCCAGATCGGCGGGCTGCACGAGCATCGGCAGCAGCGTGCTGCCGGCGGTGTCGACGAACACCTCGGCGGTGCCGTAGAGGAAGGCGACCGCCAGCACGATCCAGATGTTCGCGGTGCCGGTCACGAGGAACACGCAGAGGGCGGCGAGCACGACGGCGCGGGCGGCGTTCGCGAGCATCACCAGGCGGCGGCGGTCGAAGCGGTCGGCGATCGCGCCCGCGTGCAGGCCGAACAGCAGCCACGGGAGGAACTGCAGAATGGCGCCGGCCGCGACGAGGATCGGGGAGGACGTCATCGAGGCGATCAGCAGGGGAGCGGCGGCGAGAGCGACGCCGTCGCCGACGTTGCTCGTCCACGACGAGGCCAGCAGCCACCGGAAATCACGCCCCATGCGGCGTGGGGCGACGAGTTCTCCGAGGGTGGGCACGTCATGACATTACTCAGGGTGGGGGACAATGGAGCCATGACCGTCTCCCTGCTCGGCGCCACCGACATCCGCCGACTCGCCGCCGAGCTCGACGTCACCCCGACCAAGAAGCTCGGCCAGAACTTCGTGGTCGACGCCAACACGGTGCGCAAGATCGTGCACGCCGCCCGCGTGCAGCCGGGGGAGCGGGTCGTGGAGGTCGGGCCCGGCCTCGGTTCCCTGACCCTCGCGATCCTCGAGGCCGGAGCATCCGTCACCGCCGTCGAGATCGACCACCGCCTCGCTGCCCGCCTGCCGCAGACCGCCGCGGAGCGCGGCGTGCCCGAGGGCATGCTGACCGTCGTGGACGCCGACGCGCTGCGCATCACCGAGCTGCCCGGTGAGCCGACCGTGCTCGTCGCCAACCTTCCCTACAACGTCTCGGTGCCGGTGCTGCTGCACTTCCTCGAGAACTTCGCGTACCTGAAGCGGGGTGTCGTGATGGTGCAGGCCGAGGTCGCCGAACGTCTCGCCGCGAAACCGGGGTCGAAGATCTACGGCTCCCCGAGCGTGAAGGCCGCTTGGTACGGCGAGTGGAAGCTGTGCGGCAACGTCTCGCGCCAGGTCTTCTGGCCGGTCCCGAACGTCGACAGCCTGCTGGTCGGTTTCGATCGTTCCGAGGGGGAGCGGGGGAGCGAGGACGAGCGCCGTCGCACTTTCGAGATCGTGGATGCCGCGTTCAACCAGCGGCGCAAGATGCTGCGCCAGGCGCTGTCGGGCATCTTCGGTAGCTCGGCCGCGGCATCCGAGGTCCTGACCGCCGCCGGCGTCGCGCCGACCGCCCGGGGCGAGGATCTTACGGTCGATGACTACCAGAAGATCGCCGCGCAGGCCGCAACGACTAATCTGGCACCGTGACCGACTCCCCCCGCTTCAGCCCGAACGTCCCCGAACTGCACCGCCCGTACGCCGCCGCCGAAGGCCGCTACAGCGAGTTCGCCTATCGCCAGGTCGGGTCGTCCGGCCTCTACCTCCCGCCGATCTCCCTCGGCCTGTGGTGGAACTTCGGCGACAACATCCCGCTCGACAACCAGCGCGCACTGCTGCGCCACGCGTTCGACCGCGGCATCACGCACTTCGACCTCGCCAACAACTACGGCCCGCCGTACGGCTCGGCCGAGAAGAACTTCGGCCGCATCTTCGCCGAGGACTTCCGCCCGTACCGCGACGAGCTCATCATCTCGTCGAAGGCCGGCTGGGACATGTGGCCCGGGCCCTACGGCGACTTCGCGAGCCGCAAGTACATCCTCGCCAGCGCCGAGCAGTCGCTGACCCGCATGGGTCTCGACTACGTCGACATCTTCTACTCGCACCGCGTCGACCCGGTCACCCCGATCACCGAGACGGTGGCGGCTCTCGACACCCTCGTCCGTCAGGGCAAGGCGCTCTACGTGGGCATCTCGTCGTACAGCGCCGAGCGCACGGCCGAGGCGGTCGCCGTGGCGAAGGAACTCGGTACGCCTCTCGTCATCCACCAGCCCGCGTACTCGATCCTCAACCGCTGGGTCGAGGACGGGCTGAACGACACCCTCACCGAGAACGGCCTCGGCGCGATCGCGTTCACGCCGCTCGCCCAGGGGCTGCTCACCGACAAGTACCTCGGCGATGGCACCGCCGATCGTGCGCAGAAGCGCGGATCGCTGCCCGAGGGGCGCCTCAGCGACGAGGCCGTGCAGACGCTGCGCGACCTGAACGAGGTGGCGAAGGAGCGCGGGCAGTCGCTCGCCCAGCTCGCCCTGCAGTGGACGCTGCGCAACCCGGTCGTCGCTTCGGCACTGATCGGCGCCTCGCGCGTCTCGCAGCTCGACGAGAACATCGCCGCGGTGAACGGTCCGGAGTTCACCTCCGAACAGCTCGACCGCATCGACGCCCTCTCGGGCAAGGTCGACGTCAACCTGTGGGCCAAGTCCTCGGAGCTGTGAGCCGATGAGCTCTGCCGCGTCCGTCGATCGGGTGCACGTCCGCGCCCCGGGGAAGATCAACGTCTTCCTCGGGGTCGGCGGGCGCCACGACGACGGGTATCACGCCCTCGCGACCGTCTTCCAGGCGGTCTCGCTGTACGAGGACGTGATCGCACGCGCGGCGGACGAATTCTCGGTGACGGTCAGGGGCGTGGAAGGGGCCGACGTCCGCGACGCGGATGCCGTGCCGCTCGACGACCGCAACCTCGCGATGCGTGCGGCGAAGCTCCTCGCGGCCGCCGCCGACTACCACGGCGGTGTCGCGCTCGAGATCCGCAAAAGCGTCCCGGTCGCCGGCGGCATGGGTGGGGGATCGGCGGATGCCGCGGCCGCCCTCGTCGCGTGCGATGCGCTGTGGGGCACCGGGTTCTCGCTCGCGCGGCTGCACGAGTTGGCCGCGCGACTCGGAGCCGACGTGCCCTTCGCCCTGCACGGGGGTACCGCCGTGGGCACCGGGCGCGGCGATCAGCTCAACCCCGCGCTCGCCCGTGGCCGGTTCGACTGGGTGCTCGTCACGAGCGACGAGGGCCTCTCGACCCCCGTCGTGTACGAGCAGCTCGACCGGCTCCGCGAGGAGGAGGGCGCGCTCGCCGACGACCCGCCGCTGAGCCTCGACGTGCCGATCCCCGTGCTGCAGGCGCTCCGCTCGGGCGACGCGGTGCAGCTCGCGGCGAGCCTGCACAACGACCTGCAGGCGGCGGCGGCGAACCTGCGTCCCGATCTCGAGGAGACGATCCGTCGCGGCATCCGCGCGGGTGCGCTGCACGGCCTCGTGTCGGGTTCCGGGCCCACGGTCGCCCTGCTGTGCGGCGATCCGGAGTCCGCTCAGGCGGTGCAGACCTCGCTGCAGCAGGACGGTCGCGACGCGCTCCACGTGCACGGCCCCGTGCCGGGCGCGCGCATCCTCGTCTGATCCCTTCGCGGCACTCCCGCTAGGCGCTTTCGCGCGCCGAGGGTCATAATGTACGTACGATGTGACCGTGCACATGAAGGTGCACATGCAAGGAGGCCGTGATGTCCACTGCCTCCGAGCGCGCCCGGATGCCCAGCATCCGCGACGTCGCCCGCCTCGCCGGGGTCTCGCACCAGACCGTCTCGCGCGTGCTCAACGATCATCCGAGCATCCGCCCCGAGACGAAGGCGAAGGTGCTCGACGCGATCTCGGTGCTCGACTACCGCCCCAACCTCGCCGCCCGCGCGCTCGTCACGAGCAAGTCGAACATGCTCGGCGTGCTGTCGGCCACGATCGGCGAATTCGGGCCGACGTCGTCGATCGCGAGCATCGAGGATGCCGCGCGCGAGGAGGGGTACTCGGTCTCCACGCTCAACCTCGCGGCGACCACGCCCGAGGCCATCGGCAGCGCCGTGCGCCAGCTCGCGCGCGAACAGGTCGACGGCATCGTGGTGCTCGCCCCGCAGGTGCGCGTGTTCCACGTGCTGCGGGGGATGGCGGTCGACTTCCCGTTCGTGACGCTGCAGACCGCGTCGGGATCGGACGGGGTGAGCCTGTCGGCGGATCAGGTCGCCGGGGCGAGGGCGGCGACCGAGCACCTCATCCGCCTGGGGCACAGCGACATCCTGCACCTGGCCGGCCCGCAGGACTGGATCGAGGCGGAGTCGCGCATGCGTGGCTATCTCGACGGCCTCCGCGAGGCCGACCTGCCGACGTTCCCGCCCATCCGTGGCGACTGGACCGCGGACTTCGGTTACTTCGCGGGGCAGGAGCTGTCGCGTCGGCGCGACTTCACGGCCGTGTTCGCGGCGAACGACCTCATGGCGATCGGGCTCATGCACGGGTTCCGCGACGCCGGGGTGCGGGTGCCCGATGACATCAGCGTCGTCGGTTTCGACGACGTGCCGGTGGCCGCGCACGTCGCGCCGACCCTCACCACCGTGCATCAGGACTTCCCCGAGCTGGGGCGTCGCGCGGTGAGGATCCTGCTCGCGCAGATCCGGGGGGAGCAGGCTCCGGAGTTCGGTCCGATCCAGACGACCGTGCGCGATCGCGAGTCCGCCGGGCCCCACGTCCGACGCATGTCACGGTAGCGACACGAAAATCCGTGTCGGACTTGACAGGTCCGGTATGCCGGAGTTGTATGTACCAATGTGAACGGTCACATCGAAGGTGACCGCACGTCGCGAGGAAGATCCGTGAGCACCACAGCAACGTTGCCTACCGTGTCTGGCCCCATCCTGGAGATGAAGAACATCACCAAGGAGTTCCCGGGGGTCAAGGCTCTCGCCGACGTCTCGATCACTGTCCGCGCCGGTGAGATCCACGCGATCTGCGGCGAGAACGGTGCCGGGAAGTCGACGCTCATGAAGGTGCTGTCGGGGGTGTACCCGTACGGCACCTACGACGGAGAGATCCTGCTCTACGGCGAGGAGCAGCGCTACAAGGACATCGCGGCGAGCGAGGCCGCCGGCATCGCGATCATCCACCAGGAGCTCGCGCTCATCCCCGAGCTCTCGGTCACCGAGAACATCTTCCTCGGCAACGAGATCCGCCGCTTCGGCACGATCGACTGGCAGGCCCAGACGCAGCGCGCCACCGAGCTGCTCGCCCGCGTCGGCCTCAACGAGGACCCCGACGTCGCGATCAAGACACTCGGCGTCGGCAAGCAGCAGCTCATCGAGATCGCGAAGGCGCTCAACAAGGACGTCAAGCTGCTCATCCTCGACGAGCCGACCGCCGCGCTCAACGAGAACGACTCGCAGCACCTGCTCGACCTGATCCTCGGCCTCAAGGCCAAGGGGATCGCGTCGATCATCATCAGTCACAAGCTCAACGAGATCGAGCAGATCGCCGACGAGATCACCATCATCCGCGACGGTCGCACGGTCGAGACGCTCGACATCTCGCGCGGTGAGATCAACGAGGACCGCATCATCCGCGGCATGGTCGGCCGCTCGCTCGAGAGCCGTTACCCCGACCGCACGCCCGAGATCGGCGAGGTGTTCTTCGAGGTCAAGGACTGGTGGGTGCAGCATCCGACCGTCTCCGAGCGCATGGTCGTGAAGGGCTCCAGCCTCAACGTGCGCCGTGGCGAGGTCGTCGGCATCGCCGGCCTCATGGGCGCGGGGCGCACCGAATTCGCGATGAGCATCTTCGGCCGCTCCTACGGCACCTACCTCGGCGGCACCATGGTCAAGGACGGCCGCGAGATCTCGCTGCCCGACGTCGCGTCGGCCATCAAGCACGGTCTCGCCTACGTGAGCGAGGATCGCAAGGTGCTCGGGCTAAACCTGCTCGACACGATCAAGCGATCGGTCGTCGCCGCCAAGCTCTCGAAGATCACCAAGCGCGGCGTCGTCGACGACCGTGCGGAGTTCGCGGTCGCCGAGCAGTACCGCAAGGCGCTGCGCATCAAGACCCCCTCGGTCGAAGAGGGCGTCGGCAAGCTGTCGGGCGGCAACCAGCAGAAGGTCGTCCTGGCTCGCTGGATGTTCACCGACCCCGACCTGCTGATCCTCGACGAGCCCACCCGCGGCATCGATGTCGGAGCGAAGTACGAGATCTACGCGATCATCAACGAGCTCGCGGCGCAGGGGAAGGGTGTCATCGTGATCTCCAGCGAGCTGCCCGAGCTGCTCGGCATCTCCGACCGCATTTACACCGTCTTCGAAGGTCGGGTCACCGACTGCATCCCGGCCGACCAGGCGACACCCGAGGCCCTCATGCGCAGCATGACCTCCGCGACCCAGAAAGCATCCGCATGACCACCGAGACCACGACCGCGAAGCGCGGTTTCCACTTCAAGGACATCACCAAGATGTTCGGAGGCGGCGGAACGTCGACGCTGCGCCAGTTCGGAATCCTCGGCAGCCTGATCGTCATCATCGTGCTGTTCGAGATCCTGACGCTCATCCGCAACGGCCCCAACGGTGCGACGCTGACCTCGGGCAACCTGATCAACGTCATCAACCAATACTCGTTCATCCTGATCCTCGCGATCGGCATGGTGATGGTCATCATCATGGGGCACATCGACCTGTCGGTCGGATCCGTGGCCGCCTTCACCGGCATCATCGTCGCGAAGTCCATGCAGGACTGGAGCCTGCCCTGGCCGCTCGCGATCCTGCTCGGCCTCGCCGTGGGTGCCGCGGTCGGCGCCTGGCAGGGCTTCTGGGTCGCGTATGTCGGAGTCCCCGCGTTCATCGTGACGCTGGCCGGAATGCTCTTCTTCCGCGGCGCGCAGCAGTGGATCGGTGACGCACAGACGATCCCGGTGCCCAAGGGCTTCCAGATCATCGGTACCGGATACCTGCCCGAGATCGGCCTGCCGCTGCCGTTCAACATCCCGACCATGCTCCTCGCGCTGCTCGGTGTGGCCTGGCTCATCTTCTTCGAGATCCGCACCCGTCGCGTGCAGCGCAAGATGGGTTCCGACAGTGCACCCCTCTGGGTGAGTGTCACCAAGGTCGTGCTGATCTCGGTCGTCGTACTCGTCGCCGCCTGGATGTTCGCGACCGGCCGCCCGGGCACCAGCTTCCCCGTGCCCGGCATCATCCTGCTGGCCCTCGTCATCCTCTACACCTTCGTCACCAGCAAGACCGTGTTCGGTCGTCACATCTACGCCGTCGGCGGCAACCGTCAGGCCGCCCGCCTGTCGGGGGTGAAGGACCGCTGGGTCGACTTCTTCGTCATGATGAACATGTCGATGCTCGCTGCCCTCGCCGGAATGATCTTCGTCGCCCGTTCGCAGGCCTCCGGCCCGAACGACGGCACCGGTTGGGAGCTCGACGCGATCGCCTCGGTCTTCATCGGTGGCGCGGCCGTCGCCGGCGGTATCGGCACCGTGATCGGATCGATCATCGGTGGTCTCGTGATGGCGTTCCTCAACAACGGCCTTGCGCTCCTCGGTCAGGGCGCCGACGTCGTCTCGATGATCAAGGGCATCGTGCTCCTGTTCGCGGTCGGCATCGACGTCTGGAACAAGCAGCAGGGCCGCCCCTCGCTCATCGGTTTCATGACGCGCCGCTTCGGCCGTCAGGTGGATCCCGCCACCGAGACCTTCGAGCCCAACAAGACCTACCAAGCCCCACCCGTCGACAAGACGAGCGGAAAGTAGGGGTCCGATCGCGTGGCCCACGCGCGTTCAGGCCTTCACACACCAGAGAAAGAGATCACATGAAGAAGATCCTTGTTACGGCGACAGCGCTTGTCGTCGCGGGCGCCTTCGCCCTCACCGGCTGCTCATCGGAGCGCGGCGGTGACACCGGATCCGGCAGCGGCGAGGAGACCACCAGCGGCTTCGAGGCGGGCTCGACGATCGGTGTCGCGCTCCCCGACAAGACGTCGGAGAACTGGGTCCTCGCCGGCAAGCTGTTCACGGACGGACTCGAGGCCGCCGGCTTCAAGGCCGACGTGCAGTACGCCCCGGCAAGCAACACGGTCGCCGAGCAGCAGAACCAGATTCAGGCCATGGTCACGAACGGTGCCAAGGTCATCATCATCGGCGCGAAGGACGGCAAGCAGCTGGCCACGCAGGTGCAGGCGGCTCAGGATGCCGGTGCCTACGTGATCGCGTACGACCGTCTCATCGAGAACACCGAGGCCGTCGACTACTACGTCGCGTTCGACAACTTCAAGGTCGGCCAGCTCCAGGGCCAGGCTCTGCTCGACGGCCTCGCCGAGCGCGCCGGTCACGAGGCGCCGTACAACATCGAGCTGTTCTCGGGTTCGCCGGATGACGCCAACTCGGCCGTGTTCTTCAACGGTGCGATGGACGTCCTGCAGCCGAAGATCGACGACGGCACGCTGAACGTGGTCTCGGGTCAGACCGCGATCGCCCAGACCGCGACCGAGGGCTGGCTCGCGGAGAACGCCCAGAACCGCATGGACACGCTCCTGACCGGTTCGTACAGCGGTGACACCGTCCTCGACGGCGTCCTGTCCCCGAACGACACCCTCGCTCGCGCCATCATCACCTCGGTGCAGCAGGCCGGCAAGCCGGTTCCGGTCGTCACGGGTCAGGACTCCGAGGTCGAGTCCGTCAAGTCGATCATGGAGGGCATCCAGTACTCCACGATCAACAAGGACACCACGCTCCTCGTCGAGCAGACCATCAAGATGGTCGAGCAGCTCCAGAAGGGCGAAGAGGTCGACGTCAACGACACCGAGCAGTACGACAACGGCGCGAAGGTCGTTCCGGCGTACCTCCTCGAGCCGCTGATCGTCACCAAGGAGAACGCCGCCGAGGCGTACGCGAACGTTCCGAGCCTGCTCGAGATCGTCCAGTCGTACCAGTAAGCATCATCAGCTCAAAGCGAACCGCCCGGGTCCTTCGACCCGGGCGGTTCGTGCGTCTGCGGTCAGTCCGCGGCGACGGTGAGCGCGAGTTCGCAGAACATCGACTCCGCCCACGAGAACCAGGGGCGACTGAAGACGGCGGGGTCGTCGACGTCGATGCTCTCGTGCACGTGCGCCGTGCCGGCATCCGTCTCGGCGATCATGCGCAGCAGGCGGATGCGGTCGTCCGGAGTGCCGACGAGACCCTCCACGGCGAGGGCGATCGGCCAGACGCGGCCCTCGCGGGTGTGGGGGCTGCCGATGCCGCGCAACGCGGTGCCCGCGAACCAGTACGGGTTCGCGGGGCTCAACACGACCCGGCGCGTGTTCTCCCAGACCTCGCGATCGATCACGTCGGCGGCGATCAGCGGGAGCGACAGCAGCGATGGCGTGTTCGCGTCGTCCATGACGAGCGCCGCGCCGAGGCCGTCGACCTCGTAGGCGTAGATCGGCTCCCCGGCGGGGCCGTCGACGATGCCGTGCGCGCGCACCCCGGCCCGCAGTTCCTCGGAGAGCGCCAGCGCGTCCGTCGCGAGTGCGTCGTCGGCGAGCACGTCGCGGGCGATTTCGGCGAGGGCGCGCAGCGCCTGGGCGGCGAACAGGTTCGCCGGAATGTTGTACCCGTAGGTGCAGGCGTCGTCGGAGGGACGGAATCCGCTCCACGTCATCCCCGTGCGGGCGACCGCCGAACCGCGGCCGCCGCGGGGGAGCGTCTCGGTGGGGATAGCGGTGGTGCGTTCGAACCGGTACGCGGAGTCCTCGTGGTGCTGCTCGGTGCGCAGCTGGTCGACGATCGTGCGAAGGACGGCGTGCACGTCGTCGTCGAAGACCGACGTGCGCCCGGTGCGACGCCAGAGGGCGTGCGCGAGGGAGACCGGGTAGCAGAGGCTGTCGACCTCGTACTTCTGCTCCCAGATCTCCGGGTCGTCGCAGACGTCGTCGGGGTCGTAGTGCGCGCCGGTCGGGCCGTTGTTGAAGGCGTTCGCGTAGGAGTCGTGCGCGAGGAAACCGAACTGCCGGCGCACCACGCCCTCGACCAGGTCGGCGAGCTGCGGGCTCTCGTCGAGGAAGCGCAGGTACGGGGTGAGCTGCGTCGTCGAATCGCGCAGCCACATCGCCGGGATGTCGCCGGTGATGATGAAGACGCGGCCGTCCGGGTCGATCCCCACGGTGTCGGTGAGGGTGCGTAGCAAGGCCGCCTCGACGAGGTCGCCGATGCGTTCGCCGGTCGTGCGGCGCACTCCGTCGGCGGCATCCGCGATCAGGGTGCGCGTGCGGTCATCGGGTGCGAAAGCGGTCAGCTCGCCCATTCCGTGCGGCCCTTCTCATCGGTGACGCGGATCGTGATCGCGTCGTCGGTCGGGTCGTGCGCGGATCCCGTCCACACGACGATCTCGGCGGGCCGGGCCTCCGGACGCCCGGTCGCCCAGGAGCCGAGGGCGTCGAGCCCGAGCTTGAGAGAGGCGGTGGTGCGAGAGGCGGTGGTGTGGGACCCGGCGGCGACGGTCACCCGGGCGACCGCCAGCAGTGTGCGGCGGCGGGGACGGATGCCGCGCTCGTGTCGGCGCCCGTACAGCGGGACGGCGACGGAGATCTCGGATGCCGAGGAGTTCGCGACCTCGACCTCGATCGTGAGCCTCCCGCCCGCTCCGAGTGCGGCTGTGGAGATGGTCAGGGATGCGGCGGACGGGTCGGGGCGCACGACGACCTCGATCGCGGGCGGTGTGCCCGTTCCGAAGAGCGTTCCGGCGGGGTGTCGCGCATCGAGGTAGCCGCGCGCGGTCTCGCGACGCTCGTCGTGGGCGACCGGGAGCACTCCGTCGGCGGAGGGGAGCGTGGTCGGCAGCAGGCCTCCGCCCACGCCGGACGTGAGGGCGCGGACGATCGCCTCTCCGCCGGCGGGGCCGGGGAAGGGAGCGAGGATCACAGCATCCGAGAGCGCGATCACGTCGTCGAGCGGACGCGGGCGACCGTCGATCACGACCGTGACCACCCGCACGGCATCCGATGCGCGCGCTGCGCGGAGCAGTGCGAGTTGCGCGTCGGGCAGGGCGAGCTGCGAGAGGTCGACTCCCTCGCCGTTGGTCGTGTCGGGGGCCGGCCCGTCGACCGCGCCGTTGTCGGCGAACTCGTCGTCGTAGCTGCGGCGGCTCGTTCCGCCGAGCACGACGAGGGCGATGTCGGCGTCGTCGAGGGCGGCGCTCACGGAAGCCCGGGCGGCGCGGGGATCGTCGAGTTCGCCGCGGTGGCGGGAGCCCGGCGCGACGCGCACCCGTTCCGTGCCGTATCGGGCGACGAGCGCCGAGTGCACGGTCGAGGCCGTCGGGTCGGGGCTCGGGCGCGGAGGGGTGTAGTCGCCGAGCTGGGCGTCGAGGTCCGCCGCGTTCGGTCCGAGGAGCGCGAACACCGGGCCGGCAGCCGGGGCGGTATCCGCGGCGGAGTCGATCGCCGGAAGCGGGAGTGCCCCCGCATCGTGCACGACGACGACGGACTGCGCGGCGGCCCGTTCGGCCAGGACGAGGAACGCGCGCTCGCGCTCGGGTTCGCTGGGACGCGCGGCCGGCACGTCGGCTCGACCGAGCGGACCCGGCTCACCGGTCAGACCGGTCAGCTCGACCAGACCGACCCGGTGCTTGAGTGCGAGCACGCGGTCGGCGGCGCGCGTCACGACGCTCTCGTCGAGGATGCCGCGCTCGACGGCCTCTTCGACGTGCGTGAAGGCCTCGTCCCAGAGGCTGAGATCGACTCCCGCGTCGAGGGCGATCGCCGCAGCCGTCGCCGGATCGGGGGAGCTGTCGCGCAGGCGATCGATCGCGGTGCCGTCGGCCATCACGAGGCCGTCCCAGCCCCAGTCCTCGCGCAGCGTGCCGGTGAGCAACTCGCGATTCGCCGTGCAGGGGATGCCGTCGATGTCGTTGTACGCCGACATGAAGCCGGCGACTCCCGCGCGCGCGGCGGCGTAGGCCGGGCGCAGATGGATCTCGCCGAGTTCCCGGCGTCCGATCGGAGCGCCGGAGCCGTTGCGACCGCCGATCCCGGCGCCCTGTGCGGCCAGGTGCTTCGCGACGACGGCGACTCGATCGGCGGCGATCATCGACGCTGCGGTGTCAGCATCCGTCCCCTGCATCCCGCGCACCGTCGCCTCGACGAGGAGGGCGGCCAGCGCTGGATCCTCGCCGAAGCACTCCTCGGCCCGCCCCCAGCGCGGGTCGCGCAGCACGTCGAGTCCCGAGACCAGCGCGACGTGCGTGCCGCGTGCGCGTGTCTCGGCGGCGACGTGCGCCGCGAGCTCCCGGGTGAGGTCGGTATCCATGCCCGCACCGAGCGCCAGGTTGACGGGCAGGGTCGTGCCGCCGAGAGCCATGAGGCCGTGCGGCACCTCCTCGACGAACAGCGTCGGCAGGCCCGCCCCGTGTGTGACGACGTACTCCTGCACAGCCGCGTACGCCTCGGCGCTGCGCTCGGGCGGGATGCCGTTGCTCCACCGCACCTGCGACCAGGGGTCGGCGCGCAGCACGCCGTAGATCGCGCCGATGCCGCCCCAACGATCGACCTCCCGACGCAGGACATCGGTGATGCGGGGTGCGCCGTCGACCCAGTGCACCGCCTCCCAGCCCTTGAGCCGCTGATTGATCTGGCCGACGCGCTCGCGCAGGGGGAGGGACGCGGAGGTGGTCATCCCGTGTTCGCCCGTCATCCCTTGATCGCCCCGGAGACCAGCGCCTTCTGCATCTGCTTCTGCAGGATCGTGTAGACGAGGTAGACGGGCAGCAGGGTCAGGAGGGTTCCGGCCATCAGCACACCGTAGTCGGTTCCCGCGTCGACCTTGAGGGTCGGCAGCGCCACCTGGATCGTGCGCTGGGAGGTGTCGGGGCCGATGAGGATGAGCGGATACAGGTAGGCGTTCCAGAAGGAGAGGAAGTTCAGCAGCAGCACGGTCGCGATGCCGGGGATGCAGATCGGCAGGTAGACCTGGCGGAGGACCTGCAGTGTGGTCGCACCGTCCATCGATGCGGCCTCCTCGAGCTCGCGCGGGATCGTGCGCATGAACGCGGTGAGGATGACGATCGACAGCGGGAGGGCGGTCGCCGGCAGCAGCAGCACCACGAACGTCCGCGTGTGGAACAGGCCGAGGGTCGCCGCCAGCAGGAACGTCGGGAAGAGTGCCGCGAACGAGGGGATCAGGAAGCCGAGGCTGAAGACGGTCTCGATGATGCGGCCCACCCGACCCGTGGCGCGGGCGAGGGCGAATGCGGCGGGGAGGGCGAGGAGCAGCGTGAGGATCAGCGCCGCCACCGTCGTCAGAGCGGAGTTCGCGACGGCGAGGCCCAGATCGGCCTGGCGGAGGGCGGTCGTGAAGTTCGAGAAGTCCCAGCTCGTGGGGAGCGCGAGGGGCGACTCGAAGATCTCCTCGTTCGTCTTGAACGACGACGCGATGAAGTAGTAGAAGGGGATGATCAGGATCGCCGCGTACAGCCAGGCGAGGGTTCCACTCGTGAGGGATCCGACCCGGTCGCGGAGGGGGAGGACGGTGCGTGATGCCATGGGATGCTCCTTCGTCCGGTCAGTGGGTCGCGCGCAGCGTGCGGCGGATCAGCCACATGCCGAGCAGTCCGAGGATGAACAGGATGACGCCGACGGCCTGGCTGTAGCCGAGGTTCGTCTCGACGAACGCCTTGCTGTAGATCAGGTACGACAGCGTCATGGTCGAGGTGCCGGGACCACCCTGGGTGAGCAGCAGCACCGTCTGCGCGGAGTTGAACAGCAGCGACAGGAACTGCAGCATCGTCACGACCCCGATGAAGTCCTGCGCGATCGGCCAGTACATGCGCCACGCCACGCGCCAGTCGCCTGCGCCGTCGACTCGGGCGGCCTGCACGATCTCGGTGTCGACGCCGTCGAGGCGGGCGGCGATCAGCACGGCCGAGTACCCGATGCCGCTCCACAGTTCGACCGCGATGATCGCGCCGAGCGCCGTGCTCGGGTCGGCCAGCCAGGCGTTCCCGCTCAGGCCCAGGGGAGCGAGGATGCCGTTGACCAGGCCGTCGGGGTTGAGCATGGCGTAGAAGACCATCGCCGTCGCCGGGGCGGAGATCAGGGCGGGGATGAAGAGCAGGTAGCGCAGCACGCGGTGGCCGCGGGGTTTCTGCACGACGTAGAACGCGAGCAGGAACGCCAGGATGATCATGATCGGCAGGCCGACGACGATCTGGATGGCGGAGTTGCCCAGCGCGGCCCAGAAGGTCGGGTCGGAGAACACCGCGCGGAAGTTGTCCCAGCCGGCGAAGGTCGGCGTCTCGAGCATCCCGGGCCAGTCCAGGAACGAGATCACGAAGATCGCGATGACCGGGCCGATCATGAACACGGCGTACCAGATGAGGGCCGGGAGGGCGAGGCCGGGGAATCGCTCGCGCAGCGGTGAGCGTCGGGGACGCCCGTTCGGGGGCATGGCGGTGACGAGCTGTTCGGTGGTGGGGGCAGGAGCGAGCGCGGTCATGGTGTCCTCTCGGGCCCTCAGGCCGCGTCGTAGGCCTTCTCGAACGTGTCGATGATCTGATCGGCCGAGGCCCGGCCGTAGGCCATCGCGGTCGCGCGGATCATCGGCTCGAAGACGGCGTCGGGGATGAGCAGGTCGGGCAGCATCACCGGGGTGACCTGATCGGTCGTGAGCTGCGAAGCCTGCGCGACCAATGGGAAGTCGCGGCTGACGACATCGGTGATCCGGCTCATGTCGCGGCCGGAGCCGAGAATGAACTCGCTCGTGACCTCGGGCGTGTAGAGGTTCTGGATGAAGGGCTTCAGGAGGTCGAGCTTCTCGGCGCCGTTCGCGCTGATCCAGATGCCGTGGCCGTTGAAGCTCTGGATGACCGTGGGGTGCGCGACCACGCCGCCGCTCGACGGCTTCGGCCAGCCGCCGACCGTGACCTCGGCCGCCCGCTCGGCGGGGACGAGGGCGAGGGCCGACGACATCGCCGGGACGATCGCGGCCTTGCGGGTGTTGAACTGGGTGAGTTCGGAGTCGGACGTGTAGCCCTGCACGTTGTCGACGAAGACACCGGCGTCGCGCAGCTCGACGAAGTGCTCGACGCCGGCCACGGCGCCCGGGAACTCCGACAGCTTCCCGGAGGAGAACGCCTTGCTCGCCTCGTCGCGGGTGAGGAAGCCCTGCAGGATCTGCAGGAACATTTTCTGGCCGCTCCAGTCGGAGCCGCCGACGGTCACCGGGCCGATGCCCTTCGAGCGCAGCGCGTCGGCCGCGGCGATCAACTCGTCGGAAGTCGTCGGGATGCCGACACCGGCCTCCTCGAGGAGTCCGGTGTTGAACGAGACCGGCCAGTTGGTGCGGGTGAAGGGGAACGCGCGCAGGTTGCCCTCGGCATCCGTCCATTCCTCGAGGGCCTCCGGGATGATCTTGTCGCGCAGGCCCCACTCGTCGAGCAGGTGCTGCACGGGGATGGTGGCGCCGAGTCGGGTCCAGGAGAGCGTGCGGCCCTGGAGGTTGACCATCGCGATGTCGGCCTCCTTGCCCGCCAGCGAGCTGGTCTCGAAGACGATCGGCAGGTCGGATCCGTTCTTGAGGAGGGCGACGGGCCGGTCACCTGCCCGCGAGTACGCGGCCACGACATCCGAGAACACCTGGGCACCGGAGACGGCCCCGCTGAGCTGGGTGTGTACGGAGATCGATCCCGCCGTGCTGGATGCCGGCATGAGGGGGCCGCATCCGGTGAGCAGAGGGATCATCACGCCGCCCCCGATCACCGCCCCGAGAAAGGTGCGCCTGCTGATGCCTTCGGTCATGAGCCCTCCTGAGAGCTGCAGTGCTACGGATGGATGCCGTCACGGTGCGCTCTTCAAGGTGTGCTTGTAAAGCGGTACACGTCAACGTGCGATTAATGTATACCGCTTTACAACGGACGGTCAACACCCTAATCTCGGTGGTGTGAGCGAGAAGGTGTCGAGCGAGAACGCGTCGAACGGGAACGCGGCGAACGGGAACGCGGCGAACGGGAAGAAGCCCGCCCGTGCGACGATCGCCGCGGTCGCCGCGCGTGCCGGGGTGTCGCCCTCTGCCGTGTCGCACGTGTTCAACGGGCGTCCGAACGTGTCGGCGGCGACGGCCGCGCGCATCCGTCAGGCGGCCGATGAGCTGCACTGGCGTCCGAACTACGCGAGCCGCAAGGTGAGCGGTCAGGGCGGACGCAGTCTCGGCCTGGTGATCGCCCGCTCGGGCGACACGTTCGAGCGCGATCCCTTCTTCATGCGACTCATCGCGGGTCTCACCGAACCGCTGGCCGAGATCGGTTGGTCGCTCTCACTCACCCTCGTGCGCGCGGAGGACGAGGAGCGCGTCTACCGCGAGTGGTGGAGCGAGCAGCGGGTGGACGCGTTCCTGCTCGTCGATCTCCGTGACGACGACCCCCGCACCGGACTCGTGCGCGAGCTCGGCGCTCCCGCGGTGCTGCTCGGAGCGCCGGTCGACGACGTCGTGCCGGCGGTGACCGTGCACGACGACGCCGCGTACGAGGAGGTGCTCTCGCATCTGCACGGCCTCGGTCATCGTGCCGTGGCGCGGGTGAGCGATTCGCCCGGCCTCGTGCACGCCCGCGATCGTGATCGCCGATTCGTGGATGCCGCCGAGAAGCGCGGCATGACGTCGCTCGTTCTGCGCTGGGAGGGGGAAGCATCCGATCCGGTGGCCGATCTGTTGGCGCGCGCCGGATCGACGACTGCCCTGCTCGTCGACAGCGAGGCCCTGGCGGCGGAGATCGTCGCGCACGCGCCCGAGATCGGTGTGCGCGTGCCCGAGCGGTTGTCGGTGATCGCGTGGGAGGACTCCTGGGTGTCGAGCCTGGTGCGCCCACGGCTCACCGCGCTCGACGCTCCCGTCGAGGAGAGCGCCCGTACCGCCGTGGCACTGCTCGCACGGATCGTGAGCGGCGAGGATGCCGTGTCGCAGACCGTGTCGTCGCGGCGCCTGATCGTGCGCGAGTCGAGCGGCCCGGCGCCCCTGCCGTGATGACCACGACCTCCTGACCACGACCTCCTGACCACGACCTCCTGACCACGACCTCCTGACCACGATCGAGAAGGACCACAGATCAGTGACTGACCAGACTCCCCGCTTCGGTGCCCGGCATTTCGACGCACCCCGTTTCGGCGCGAACTACACCCCCTCCCAGGACTGGATGTTCCAGTGGATGGGGATCGACGCCGATGTCGTGCGCCGGGACTTCGCGGCGCTCGCCGGGCTCGGGCTCGACCACGTGCGGGTGTTCCCGCTGTGGCCGGTGCTGCAACCGAATCGGACGCTCATCCGCCGCAAGGCGCTCGACGACATCGCCCTCGTCGCCGACATCGCCGCCGAGTTCGACCTCGATATCGCTGTCGACGTCATCCAGGGGCACATGTCGGGCTTCGACTTCGTGCCGGCGTGGCTGGTCAACTGGCACGACGGCAACATGTTCACCGATGAGAAGGCGATCCAGGCGCAGGCGGCGCTCGTCTCGGCGGTCTACGACGCGGTGCGCGAGAAGCCGAACCTCATCGGGTTGACGCTCGGCAACGAGCTCAACCAGTTCCAGCTGCCGAACCCCGCCGCGATGCCCGCCGAGAGTGCGCAGATCACGCACTGGCTCGAGAGCCTGCTGCAGGCGCCGCGCGATCGGGATCCGCGCCACCTCATCACGCACAGTGAGAACGACCACCTCTGGTACCGGGACGGGCATCCCTTCCTCCCTGAGCACGCGTCCCGTCTCGGCGACGTCACGACGGTGCACTCCTGGATCTTCAACGGCACGGCCGCGCGCTACGGCGGGCTGTCGTCGCCGTCGGTGCGGCACGCCGAGTGGATGATCGAGCTCTCGAAGGCGTTCGCCACGGATCCGCAGCGCAAGGTGTGGTTGCAGGAGGTCGGGGCGCCGTCCATGAACCTCGCCGAGGACGAGATGCCCGAGTTCGCCACGCGCACGGTTGAGGCAGCGCTGACCACGGAGGGCCTCTACGGCATCACGTGGTGGTGTTCGCACGACGTCTCGCGGTCGCTGGGGGACTACAAGGACCTCGAATACTCGCTCGGACTGCTCGACACGGAGAACGTCGTGAAGCCGCTGGGCCGCCGGTTCGCAGAGCTGGTCGCGGACGCGCGGGCGGATGCGCGGGCGGATGCTGCAGATGCCGATGCATCGCGGGCGGTGCCGCGGACCGTGGGCGTCGTCATCGATGTGGACGGCGACGATCTGCCGCTCTCGCGCACCGATCTCGCCCCCGGCGGACGCGTGTTCGAGCGCTGGCACGAGTTGCGCGAACAGGGCGACCCCGTGACCGTGGTCACCTCGCGCACCGCGCAGGATGCCGGCGCTCTCGCCGCGCGCGGGATCGACACCATCGTGGAGGTCGCGCAGCGCGCGTGACGGTGCAGCGCGCGTGACGGGTGCCGTGCGCGGTCACCGAACACCGACGCGGGCCGAAACCAAGCGCATCGCAGGGCGACCTGGAGAAGCCCACGCCGGAGCGGGGCGTGCTGTCATCTCCTGGGCATGTTGTCGTCTCCTGGGCATGTTGCCGTCTCCTGGGCATGTTGTCGTCTCCTGGGCATGTTGCCGTCTCCTGGGCATGTTGCCGTCTCCTGGGCGTGCTGTCGCCTCGGGCGGGTTGTCGTCTCGAGCTCCTCATGGTGGGTTGTCCTCGGTGAAGGTGACCGCATTCTGTTGTGGTGGTCGGTCGATGTAGGTCGTCCCGGTGGGGCTGGTCCAGATGAGGTCGCCGGCGCGCCCCGCGTTCGTGTCGTCGTTCTCGTGTTCGCCGCGATCGTCGCCGACGCGGCGGTGTCGGACGTGCCAGGGCGAGTGGTGTTTGAGCATGTGATGTCGCCGGCAGAGATGGGCGAGGTTGTCGGCGCAGGTCTCGCCGCCGTGCGAGGCGGCATGCGTGTGATCGACGTCGCACTTGCGGGCGGCGATTCCGCACCCGGGGAACCGGCAGCGTTGATCGCGCGCACGCAGATGGCGGGAGAGCTGATCGGAGGGTCGATATCGATCGACAGCGAGGAGCGCACCGGTGATCGGATGCGTCAGCACCCGTTCCCAGCCCGTCACGCCACCGGCGAGCAACCGGGCCGTATCGGTGTCGATCGGGAAGCGACCGTCGAGTTCCGCCGGTGGTGAGCCGGAAGCACCTGGATCGTCGTCCATGAGCGTCAGCACCGGCACCGTGATCTCGACCCGTGCATGTATCTTGCCGAGAACTCCCGTCTGGGAGTCGTGACCGACCGGCGACCCGGTGAGGACGAGATCCGCCAGGAGATCCGCGCGCAACTGGTCGGTCGTGCGAGTGTCGGGCTCGCCCGTCTCCTCCGTCGATGCTTTCGTTGCCTGGGCGTTCTCGAGGGTGATCGTCCGCGCCATCCGCGTGAGTCGATCGTGCATGCCGTGCACGAGCACGGCCGGCCCGAGCATCCCGAGTTCGGCCATTCCGTCATCGAGATCCTTCACCCACACCCGCCGCAGTTCTCGGGCATCGCGATGACGTTCGGTGACCGTGCGGGGCTGGAACTGCTCGGCGATCCGCCGAGCGATCCTGCGCAGCCGATTCGGCGACTCGACCGAGGCCGCTTCCACCGCACGCGCCGCATAAGCCTCGCGATGGAGCGCGTGGTCGAGATGCGCGCCCGCGTCGGCGATCACCTGAGCGTGCGCGGCGCTGATCCTCCCGGCTCCCTGTGCAGCCCACACGGCGGGGAACGCCTCTACGAGCCAGGATGCGGCATCCATCCGCCTCTCGATCGTGCGGTCGCTCGCCCGCACCGCCGCCCCGATCTCCGCCGCCACCGAGCGCACCGCCATATCGCCCTGGTCGGGGTGCGAGGCTTGGCGAGCCACATCCACGGCGATCCGGGACGCGATGGCGAGCATCCCGTCGCGCACCGCGGACAGTCGGGCGATCGTCTCCTCGACCGCCCGCACGGAGTCGACGAGGTCGGCGAGCATCGCCGTCTGTGAGTCCGTCGCATCGAGCAGTTCCGTCATGAGAACACTCCATCACCCACCACCGACATTCGAACATATGAACGATTCTCGGACGGCGCTCGACCGGGTGCTCGGCACATCACCGCATGCCAGTGCTGGGTCCGCACCACATGGGCGGCGCGGTGTGCCCGCTCTACCGTGGCTTTCCACCAGCGGTATCCGACGCGGCATCCGATGAAGGAGAAACCGACATGAGACACCACTTCCGCAACGTGCTCGCCCTCCCGACCGTGATCGCGCTCACGGCCGGCGCGACGCTCGCGCTCGCCGGCGCGAACGACACGTCCGCGACGTCTTCGCCACCGGCCATCCCCGCCGCCGCCCCGGCCGAGGCGTCCGCCGCAGCGCCTGCCGACGCCCCCGACGACTTCATCCGCGACGTCCAGACCTGGACCACCACGTCCGATGCCGGCCGCGACTACAAGATCTCGGTCGCGCTCCCGGCGAACTACGACGAATCCGGCGCCGCCTACCGCGTGCTCTACGTCACCGACGCGAACGCCGAATTCGGGATCGCCGTCGAGACCGCCCGTCTCAACGCGCCCGGAACCATGGTCGTCGGCATCGGCTACGACGATCCCGGCCAGGGCTTCGCGGCCTCCGGGGTGCGCCGCACCCTCGACCTCACCCCGACCGAGATCACGGCCGACGTGCCGACCGGAGGCGCCCCCGAATTCCTCGATTTCCTGCGCTCCAAGCTCGTCCCGCACATCGAGAGCGAGTTCCACGCCGACCCCGACGACCGCGCGCTCATGGGTCACTCCTTCGGCGGTCTCTTCGCCACCTACGCCCTGCTCCACAACGACGGCCTCTTCGATCGCTTCGTCATCGCGAGCCCGTCGATCTGGTGGGACGACCGCACGATCCTCGATATGGAGGCGGCCTACTCCGACGCGAACGATGCCCTCGACGCCCGCGTCTTCCTCTCGGTCGGCGAGCTCGAGGAGACCACTTCGGGATTCCCGATGACCAGCGACATGACGAACTTCGCCCGCACGCTCCAGAGCCGCGCCTACGACGGGCTCGAACTGGGCGCGACGGTGTTCCCGGACGAGACCCACCTCTCGGTGATCGGCGCAGCGTTCAGCCGCGGCCTGCGATTCATCTACGCCGCTCCCGGCACCGAGGTCCCGGGAACCACCCTTCCGGAGGCGCAGGACGTCGCTCCGCAGATCGTCATACAGCCGTCGGATGCCGAGGTCGGCGAGGGAGCGACGGCGGCCTTCACCGCCACGGCGACGGGAACCCCCGAGCCCACCGTGATCTGGCAGACGCAGCTCCCGGATGCCGGCGACTGGGTGACGATCCCGGATGCCGTCGCCTCCACTCTCACGCTCGACGCCGTCCCGGCATCCGCCACGGGCACCCGCTATCGCGCGGTCTTCACGAACTCCGTCGGCGAGACCGCGACCGAGCCGGCCACCCTCACCGTGACGCCCGCATCCGAGGAGCCCGCGGCCCCGTCGGCCGACGACCTCACCGACGACAACCGCGGATCCGTCACCGCTCCGGCCACGGTGGCCCAGGGTGCGCCCATTGATCTCTCGATCGGGTCAGACCTCGCCGGCGCGACGGTCGAGGTCTACCTCTTCTCCGAACCCACCCACCTCGGCACGCTCACCGCATCGTCGACGGGCGTCGTGCGGGCGGTGATCCCGACGGATGCCGCGCTCGGGGCGCACCGCGTCGCCGTCTACGCCGCGGACGGCGCCCTCATCGGGTGGGCGCCGGTCGAGATCGTCGCCGCTCCGTCGGGCGGGGCGACAGCTCCCGGCGGCAACCTCGCGGACACGGGGACGGATGCCGAGACCGTCGCGGCCCTCGCCATCGTCGCGAGCCTGGCCGTGCTCCTCGGGGGAACAGCCGTGCTGTTCACGCGGCGGCGCCGGGAGGCGGAGACGACGATGTGATCGCCCGTCGGCGTGATTGACTCGACGGATGCTTCTCCACGCCGAGATCACGCCGCCGACGGGCCGCACGGCTGACGGCGCGAGCGAGCAGGATGCCGACAGCATCGTGCTGCTCCACGGTCTGATGGGATCGACCGAGAGCTGGCACGACCTCGTCCCGCGCCTCGCCGCGAACGGGTGGCGGGTCCTGGCGATCGATCTCCCCGGCCACGGCCGCTCGCCGCGCGACCCCGAGCTGACGGTCGCGCGCGCCGCGGCATCCGCCGTGCGAACCGTGCAGACGCACCTGGACCGCCCACCCGCGGCGGCGATGGGCCACTCTTATGGCGGCACCGTCCTCGCCGCAGGGGCTGCTGCCCTCGATCCGGGTCTCGCGGTGTTCGTCGAGGCCGCACTCGGATTCACCGGAGGGTCCGATCGCGCGACGCTGACAAGGCAGTACGCCGAGGATGCCGCGGCCCGCACCGTCGACGCGTTGCGTGCACGCCCCGGATACTCCGTCGCCGCCGCCGAGCGCGAAGCGCGGGCAGCACAGCTCTTCGACCCCGCGACCTCGGCGTCGATCTCCTGCGGGGCTGACATCGACGAGCATCCGCCGCCCGGTTCGATCGCCGTCATCGCCGAACCCAGCCGCTTCGTCACGGGAGCCGCAGCGACCGGGTGGCAGAACGCCGACATCGACGTACGCCGCATCCCCGGCGCCGCGCACACGCCCTGGTACGGCCACCTCGACGAGTTCGTCGCTGCGCTCCCCGAGGTCTTCGGTGTCCGCCCACCCGGCTACCCTGGACAGTGACATGGCACATCTTCTGGGGGCCGAGGCCCTGCACCTCGAATATCCGACGAGGGTCGTCTTCGACTCCGTGACGCTCGGCATCGAGGAGGGGGATCGCATCGGCATCGTCGGCCGCAACGGCGACGGCAAGTCGAGCCTCCTCGGCATGCTCGCGGGCATCAAGGAACCGAACTCCGGCCGCGTCACGGTGCGCGGCGGCACGACGATCGGCGTGCTCGACCAGGCCGACACGCTGCCCGACGACCTCACGATCAGCCAGGCCGTCGTCGGCGACACCCCCGAGTACGAGTGGGCCGGCGATGCGCGCACGCGCGACGTCATCGAAGGCCTGCTGACCGACCTGCCGTGGGACGCCGAGATCGGCTCGCTCAGCGGCGGTCAGCGCCGCCGCGTCTCGCTCGCCCGACTGCTCGCGGGCGACTGGGACGTCATCGCTCTCGACGAGCCCACCAACCACCTCGACGTCGAGGCGATCACGTGGCTTGCCGGTCACCTCAAGAAGCGCTGGGCCGCGAACGCCGGAGCGCTCATGGTCGTGACCCACGACCGTTGGTTCCTCGACGAGGTCTGCACCGAGACCTGGGAGGTGCACGACCGCATCGTCGAACCGTTCGAGGGTGGGTACGCGGCGTACATCCTGCAGCGCGTCGAGCGCGACCGCATGGCCGCCGCCACCGAGGCGAAGCGCCAGAACCTCGCCCGCAAGGAGCTCGCATGGCTCCGCCGCGGAGCCCCCGCGCGCACGAGCAAGCCGAAGTTCCGCATCGATGCCGCCAACGAACTCATCGCCGACGTGCCCGAGATCCGCGACAAGGTGTCGCTGCAGTCGCTCGCCGTCTCGCGCCTCGGCAAGGACGTCGTCGACCTCCTCGACGTGAGCGTGACGTATCCCGCCGCCGACGGCGGGGAGAAGACGGTGCTGCGCGACGTCGAGTGGCGTATCGCGCCGGGCGAGCGCACCGGCATCCTGGGTGTCAACGGCGCCGGAAAGTCCACACTGCTCGGCCTCATCTCGGGGACCGTCGAGCCCACGACCGGCCGGGTCAAGCGCGGCACGACCGTGAAGGTGCAGACGCTCACGCAGCGCCTCGACGAGCTCGATCAGTACTGGAACGATCCGGTCCGCGTGATCATCTCGGGTCTGCGCACCTCCTACACGCTGGGCGCGGGCTCGAAGGCCCAGGACCTCACCCCGGGCCAGCTCCTCGAACGCCTCGGGTTCTCCTCCGCCCAGCTCTCGACTCCGGTCAAGGATCTCTCGGGTGGGCAGCAGCGCCGCCTGCAGCTCCTGCTCGTGCTCCTCGACCAGCCGAACGTGCTGATCCTCGACGAGCCCACCAACGACCTCGACACCGACATGCTCGCCGCGATCGAGGACCTCCTCGACTCCTGGTCGGGCACCCTGCTCGTCGTGAGCCACGACAGGTACTTCCTCGAGCGCGTCACCGACCAGCAGTTCGCGATCCTCGACGGACACCTGCGTCACCTGCCTGGTGGCGTCGACGAGTACCTGCGTCTGCGCCACCTGCAGACCGCGAACGCCGAGAAGGGCCAGGCCGTGAAGGCGGCGACGGAGGCGGCGGCCGCCACGCCCGCAGGTCTCGACGGCGCCGCCCTGCGCACCGCGCAGAAGGAGGTCTCGTCCCTCGAACGGCGCATCCAGAAGCTCACGCAGCAGGTGGATGCCGCCAAGCACGCGCTCGCCGAGCACGACCAGTCCGACTACGCGGGCCTCGGCGAGAAGATGGCGAAGATCAGCGCGCAGGAGGCCGAGATCGAAGAGCTCGAGCTGCGCTGGTTCGAGCTCAGCGAGCAGATCGGCTGACCCCGGCGCACCCCGCGCCGCCGACGAACGCCCGACCCAGGGACCAGCAGTACCTGGCGATCTCGCGACCACGGGAATACCTTTGCCTTGCGACGCGCTGTGCTCTGGGCGGGGTCTGACGCCGGTCGGTGTCGCACAGCACGATTCTGCGGCACCGGGAGGTACACATGGAAGGACTCGAGGTCACCGTCCTGCTCGGACTCACGATCCTCGTCGGCACTCTGATCGCGCCCCGCGTGAGACTGGCGCTGCCGCTCGTGCTCGTCGTGTTCGGGCTCCTGCTCGGCTTCGTGCCGGCGCTGCGCGAGGTGCAGCTGCCGCCCGAGACCGTCCTGCTGCTGTTCCTGCCCGTCATGCTGTTCTGGGAGAGCCTGACGACGTCGCTGCGGTCCATCCGGCGTGACTTCCGCTACATCCTCCCGATGAGCACGCTCCTCGTCGTCGCCTCCGCGTTCGCCGTCGCCGGCGTCGGAGTGCTGTTCGGGATGCCGTGGGAGATCGCCCTCATCCTCGGGGCAGCCGTCGCCCCGCCGGACGCGACGGCGGTCGCCGCTCTCGGGCGCCTGTTGCCGCGGCGCATGTTCATGAAGCTGAAGGCCGAGAGCCTCACCAACGACGGCACCGCGCTCGTGCTTTACGCCATCGCCGTCTCGCTCGCCGTCGGCGGCCAGGTCACACCGTGGTCGGTCACCTGGACCGTGCTCGTCTCCTACATCGGCGGCATCGCGGCGGGCGTCGTCGTCGCGCTGCTGGGAGTGCTGCTCCTGCAGCGCTCCGACCGCACCGCCGTGATCAACGTCACGATGCTGCTCATCCCGTTCTCGGCGTTCCTCGTGGCGGAGCTCATCCACGCATCCGGAGTGCTCGCCGTGGTCGTGGCCGGGCTCATCGCCTCCTACGTCTCGCCGCGCGTCACGACCGCATCCTCCCGACGCCAATCCGACGCGGTCTGGCCGTTCGGCGTCTTCCTGCTCAATGGCGCCCTGTTCATCCTCATCGGACTCGAGGTGCAGTACGTAGTGCACGAGATCTCCGCCGCGATGATCGGCTGGCTGGTGCTCACCTCGATCGCCGTCTGGGCGACGCTCGTGGTCGTGCGCTACCTCTTCCAGTTCTTCACCGGATTCTTCCAACGACCGGCCACCCGGCCCCCGCGCGGCCTGCGCGCGCGGTCCCGTGTCGTCTCGACCGTCGCCGGCATGCGCGGCGCCGTCTCTCTCGCGATCGCCCTGTCGGTGCCGACGAGTCTCGCCGAAGGATCGGCCGGGCGCGACGAGGTCGTGTTCGTGACCGCCGGGGTCATCCTGCTCAGCCTTCTCGTGCAGGGCCCGCTCCTGCCCGCGGTCGTCCGTTGGGCGCGGATGCCCGTCGACCACGCCGAGCAGGAGGAGTACGAGCTCGCCGAACGCGCGATCTCGGGAGCCGCGCTGTCGGCACTCGACGATCTCGCCGCCGAGCACGGCGTCGGACAGGAGGTGCGCGATCGCGTGCGCTCCGAGGGGTACCAGATGCTCGAACTCGCCAACGCGAAGGCCCTGGCCCGCGAACAGGCGCTCGTCGACGCCGAGGCGCGCGAGCTCGACGCCCTGCTCGACAGCCCCGACACCACGGCATCCGATCCCACGGCATCCGACGTCGTCGACGATGCCCTCGGCGTCGGGGGAGTGACGGATGCCGTCGACGGAACGACCCTGCAGATGATCGCGACGTCCACCGACGTCGACGTGCTGCAACGCTCGCCGCTCGTGCGCCACGAGGAGCACACCCGTCTCAAGCTTGCCCTCCTCGACCGCAAGCGCGAGGTGCTGATCGGCCTGCGCCGCTCCGGCACCGTCGACGACATCGTCGTGCGCCGCATCGCGGCCCGCCTCGATCTCGAGCAGGTGCGCCTGCAGGGGATCGAGGAGTTCGACTGACCCGGTCCCAGCGCGCCCGAGACTCTCCCGACACGCGCGGGCGGAGGGCAGGGTGACGCTGTGTGACGGTCGATTCCGCGCCCGGGGCAGCGCCTGCCTAGCGTAGGGGAGTCCCTGAGAGAGGAACCCGCACACATCATGTCCCGTCGTACCACGCCCATCATCGCCGCGCTCGCCGCGGTGCCGCTCTTCGTCGCGCTCGCCGGATGCGCCACGTCCACCGACGCCGACTCCGGCTCGGGCTCCGAGAACGAGGTCGTCAAGATCGGCGTCGTCGGCAAGGGCGACCCGCAGTGGCCCGCCTTCGTCGAGGCCGCTGAGGAAGAGGGCATCACGGTCGAGCTCGTCGACTTCGGCTCGTACGAGCAGCCGAACCCCGCGCTGACCGAGGGCGAGATCGACCTCAACCAGTTCCAGCACATCGTGTACCTCGCCGGCTACAACGAGGACTCGGGCTCCGACCTCACGCCGATCGGCTCCACCGCGATCTACCCGCTGGGCCTCTACTCGAAGAAGTACGACGACGTCGACGACATCCCCGAGGGCGAGACCGTCGCCGTTCCGGACGATGCCTCGAACCAGGCGCGCGCCCTGCTCGTGCTCCAGTCGGCCGGCCTCGTCGAGCTCAAGAGCGGCGGCACGATCTTCTCCGACCTCGCCGACGTCGACACCGACTCCTCCAAGGTCAAGGTCACCGCGCTCGAGGCCGCCCTCATCCCGACGTCGCTGCCCGATGTCGCAGCGGCGATCATCAACAACGACTTTGTCGAGGACGCCGGTCTCACCTTCAGCGACGCGATCGCGCAGGACGACCCGGAGGACCCCAACGCGCTGCCGTACGTGAACATCTTCGCGGCCCGCGCCGAAGACGCCGACAACGAGACGTACCTCAAGCTCGTCGAGATCTTCCAGACCAACGAGGCCGTCCAGGCCGGGCTCCTCGAGTCGTCGGGCGACACCGCCGTGCCGCTGCAGACGCCGGTCGCCGACCTCGTCGCTTCGCTCGAGAAGGTCCAGAAGGACACCGCAGCGAACAAGTGATCACGGCGGGGACACCCCGCCTGATGCGAGAGAATCGGGTGGCGCCTCGTGCGTCACCCGATTCGTCGTTTCCCGACATCCCACCCACCGGAGCTTCCATGCCGATCGTGAGCCTGACCAACGTGTCGAAGGCGTATCCCTCCCGCGTGCCGGGAGACGCCGAGATCATCGCCGTCGACGACGTCACCCTGTCGATCGAGAAGGGCGACGTGTTCGGAATCATCGGATACTCCGGGGCCGGAAAGTCGACGCTCGTGCGCCTGATCAACGCCCTCGAGCCCGCGACCAGTGGCGAGATCCTCGTGGGCGGTGTCGACATCACCTCCCTCTCGGAGAGCGCGCTGCGCAAGGTCCGCGGCGGCATCGGCATGATCTTCCAGCAGTTCAACCTGTTCTCCTCGCGCACCGTGCGCGCGAACGTCGCCTACCCGCTCAAGCTCGCGGGCTGGACGAAGGCAGACATCGACGCGCGCGTGACCGAACTGTTGTCGTTCGTCGGACTGTCCGACAAGGCCAAGGCCTACCCCGAGCAGCTGTCCGGCGGGCAGAAGCAGCGCGTCGGCATCGCCCGCGCCCTCGCCACAGGGCCCGCGATCCTGCTCGCCGACGAGGCGACCAGCGCACTCGACCCGCAGACCACGCACGAGGTGCTCGATCTGCTGAAGCGCGTCAATCAGGAGCAGGGCGTCACGATCGTCGTCATCACCCACGAGATGGACGTCATCCAGACGATCGCCACGAAGGTCGCCGTCATGGAGAACGGGCGCGTGATCGAGCAGGGCGACGTCTTCGACGTCTTCTCGGCCCCGCAGAACCCCGCGTCGCAGCGCTTCGTCGGCACGGTGGTCAAGGGCGTCCCGTCGCCGGCCGAGTTGTCGGTGCTGCGCGAGCGGCACCGCGGGCGCCTCGTCACCTTCTCGTTCCGCGACGGTGACTCGTCGCAGGCCCAGGTCTTCCTCGACCTCGCCGCGGCCGGTCTCGACTTCGAGCTCGTCTACGGCGGCATCAACGACATCCGTGGGCGCGCCTTCGGCCACCTGACGCTCGCGATCCGCGGTGAGAGCGCGGCCATCGACCGCACGCTCGCGGCCATCGCCGAACGCGTCGAAGTCACCGAGATCGCACGAGAGGAGGCCCGCTGATGGATCGTCTGCAGGAACTGATGCCCGAGTTCTGGGCCGCGGCGCTCGAGACGCTGTACATGACGTCGTTCGCGCTCGTCCTCGGCGGCGTGCTCGGACTCCTCATCGGCGTCATCCTCTACGTCACCCGCCCGGGTGGTCTGCTGCCCAACCGTGCGGTGTCACTGCTCGCGAACCTCGCGGTGAACATCTTCCGTCCGATCCCGTTCGTGATCTTCATGGCGGTCGCGCAGCCGTTCGCGCGCGTCGTGGTGGGCGTGGGCATCGGCACCACCGCCGGTGCGTTCATCATCGCCCTCGCGGCCTCGTTCGCGATCGGACGCATCGTCGAGCAGCACCTCGTCTCGGTCTCGCCCGGCGTGATCGAGGCGGCGCGGGCGATGGGCGCCGGCCCCCTCCGCATCCTCTTCACCGTCGCGATCCCCGAGTCGCTCGGCCCGCTCATCCTCGGCTACACGTTCATCGTGGTCGCGCTCATCGACATGACGGCGATGGCCGGTCTGATCGGCGGCGGCGGTCTCGGTGCCTTCGCGCAGATCTACGGCTTCCGCCAGTTCGAGCCGGTCGTGATGTGGGCGGCGATCGCCCTGATCGTCGTGTTCGTGCACCTCGTGCAGATGCTGGGCACGCGCCTGGCGCGCAAGATCATGCGTCGCTGAGCGGCGTCGCGAGAACGTCAGTCGTCTGCAGGAGCGCCGCCGGGCGCCTCCTGTAGGCGACGACGCGTCGTGAACACGCGCTCCTCGCCCGAGAGCGGGTCGGTGAAGCGCAGCTCGCGGGCGAGCAGCTGCATGGGCCGCGCGAAGTCATCGGGCGCTTCCGGATGCAGCACGGGATAGAACGGGTCGTTCAGGATGCCGGCGCCGAGCGCCGCGAGGTGCACGCGCAACTGGTGCATCTTGCCGCTGTGAGGGCGCAGCAGCGTGTGCACGACTCGGTCGTCGGCGTCGATCAGATCGATGAGGGTCTCGGAGTTCGGCTCCCGCACGTCGTCGACCCGCACCCGCAGTTCGCCGCGTTGCTTGTCGATGTGGTTGCGGTAGACGAGGGGGAGCGGATGCCCCGCCAGGGCCGGTCGCTCGGGATCCCAGTCCTCGGGGAGGGCCGAGACGGCCTCGTAGGTCTTCTGCACCCGGCGGGTCTCGAAGAGGAACTGGTACGCTCCGCGCGTCGCGGGACGCGCGGAGAACATCAGCAGGCCCGCGGTCGCGCGATCGAGGCGGTGGATCGGGGCGAGGTCGGGGTTGTCGAAGAGGTTGCGCAGCCGCACGAGAGCCGAGTTCTGCAGGAACTTGCCGCCGGGGGTCGTGGGGAGGAAGTGCGGCTTGTCGACCACGACGAGGTCGTCGTCGCGGTGCAGCACGTCGATCTCGAACGGGATGACGGCCTCGACCGGGGGTTCGCGGTAGTACCAGACGAACTCCACGCTGCCGAGGGGCGCGTCGCGCGGTACCGCGCCGCCGTCGATGTCGACGATCTCGCCGCGGTCGAAGCGCACGCGCAGCCGTTCCGGATCGAGGTGGAAGAACCGTTCGATCATGTAGTCCGCGATGGTGGGCCAGGGACCGGCGAGCGGCACGTGCAGCCGCGTCGCGCCGACGCCGTCGCGCACGGGTAGGGGAGAGGGCATGCCCATCAGCTCACCCCGCTCACGCGTCGAAGCTCAGGCTGAGCTTGCGCAGCAGGCCGGCCAGTCGATCACGATCGCTCCGCGACAGCGCCTGCAGCAGATCGGCCTCGACGTCGACGAGACGCGTGATCGCGGCATCCACCCGCATGCGTCCGTCGTCGGACAGTGTGACCAGGATGCTGCGGCCGTCGCCCGGGTCGGCCTCGCGCCGCACCAGGCGGCGCTCGACCAGGCGGTCGATGCGGTTCGTCATCGTGCCGCTCGAGACGAGCGTCTGCTGCAGCAACTGCTTGGGGGAGAGCTGGAACGGTGCTCCCGCACGGCGCAGGGCCGAGAGGACGTCCCACTCCCAGGGCTCGAGGTCGCTGCGACGGAACACGTCACGGCGCGCGCGATCGAGGTGGCGCGAGAGCCGGTCCATGCGGGAGAGGACTTCGAGGGGTGAGAAGTCGAGGTCGGGGCGCTGGGTGTTCCACGCGCCGACGATCCGATCGACCTCGTCCGCCTCGCTCATTCCTCCATTATCGCGCGAGCGGGGCCGAGCGCGGTTCCTCGCCGAGCTCCGCGGTGAGGAACGTGCTGTGCGGGTCGGGCAGGTAGTCGCCGAACGGCGGGCACTCCACGAATCCGGCCCGCGCGTACAGCGCGTGCGCCGGCCGGAAGAACTCCGCGCTGCCGGTCTCGAGCGAGATCCTGCGGATGCCCCGGCGCCGGGCATCCGCGAACAGGGCGTCGAGCATCGCGCGCCCGAGACCCTGCCCCCGGCGAGCGGGCTCGGTGCGCATCGACTTGAGTTCCTCGTGCCCCTCGGCGAGCGGCGCGAGCGCTCCCGTGGCGACGAGATCGTCGCCGTCGCGGGCGACGAACAGCCGGACGCCCGGGGCGAGGAGCCGGTCGAGTGAGAGCGCGTGCTGGCTCTCGGGCGGTGCGGTGCCGGCCATGTCGTCGTGGTGCGCGAGGAGGAACGCGGCGAGACCGGGGGTGGGGCCCAGGACGCGATCGATCAGGATGCTCATGGTCGAAGCATCCCAGAGTCGTGTTTCGCGCCGATGTCGGCGTGGCAGAATGAGCGGGCGGCCTTTCCTCGTGGGGGCCGCGGTCCGCCGTGGTGTAATGGCAGCACGACAGCCTTTGGAGCTGTGAGGTCTAGGTTCGAGTCCTGGCGGCGGAGCATGACGGAGAACAACCTCGCGATCGTCGTCCTCGCCGCAGGGCAGGGCACGCGCATGAAGTCCCGGCTGCCGAAGGTGCTGCATCCGATCGGCGGTCGCCCGCTCGTCGGGCACGTGCTGACGACCGCCGCCCGGCTGGGCGCCGCGCACGTCGAGGTCGTCGTGCGTCACGAGCGCGACCAGGTCGTCGCAGCCCTCGCGGAGGACTACCCGGATGCCGTGTTCGTCGACCAGGACGACGTGCCGGGCACCGGCCGCGCCGTGCAGGTCGCGATCGACGCCCTCCCGAGCGACTTCGCCGGCGACGTGCTCGTGCTGTCGGGGGATTGCCCGCTCGCCGACGCCGACACACTCAGTGGCTTCCTCGCCGCCCACCGCGCGGCGGGAACGCCGGCGACCCTCATGACCGCCGTCGTCGACGATCCCACCGGTTACGGCCGCGTCATCCGCGATGCGGACGGGAGCGTCGACCGCATCGTCGAGCAGAAGGACGCGAGTGCCGACGAAGCCGCTGTCCGCGAGATCAATGCCGGCATGTACGTCTTCCGTGCCGCGACGCTGCGCCGGTACCTGCCCGAGATCGGCGTCGACAATGCCCAGGGCGAGATGTACCTCACCGACGTGCCGGGGCTGCTCCGCCGCGACGGAGACCGCGTCGCGGCATCCGTGGTCTCCGACGTCACCGTGACCTACGGGGTCAACGACCGCGCGCAGCTTGCGCTCGTCGGACGCCTGCTGAACGAGCGCATCGTGCGCCGCTGGCAGCTCGAGGGCGTCACCGTCGTCGACCCGGCGACCACCTGGATCGACGACGACGCGGTGCTCGCACCCGATGTCACGGTCCTCCCGAACACGCACATCCTGCGCGCGACGACCATCGCCGAGGGCGCGATCATCGGTCCGGACACGACCCTCGTGGACTGCGAGGTCGGCGAGGCCGCGATCGTGCGCCGCACCGACGCCACCCTCGCCGTGATCGGCGCCGAGGCCACCGTCGGGCCGTTCTCGTTCCTGCGCCCGGGCACCGTGCTCGGCGCGAAGGGCAAGATCGGGGCCTATGTCGAGACGAAGAACGCCGAGATCGGCGAGGGCAGCAAGGTGCCGCACCTGTCGTACGTGGGAGACGCCACGATCGGCCGCGGAGTGAATCTCGGCGCGAGCACGATCACGGCGAACTACGACGACGTGAACAAACATCGAACGGAGATCGGCGACGAGGTGCACACCGGGTCGCACACGGTGCTCGTTGCGCCCGTTAGGCTGGGTGCAGGCGCGAAGACCGGCGCCGGCGCGGTCGTCCGCAAGGATGTTCCGGCCGGTGCACTGGCCATGACCGTCGCACCCCAGCGCAACATCGAGGGCTGGGTCGAGAAGAACAGAGCAGGGACGGGCGCGGCGGATGCCGTGGCCCGCGAGCGAGCGGCGGAATAGGCAGGCCATGGCCCGGAAGAAGAAGACGGTCGATCTGGATCGCGACAACGGGGTAGCCCCCGGCATCATCGCGAAGACCAAGAAGCGTCTCGTCGTCGCGGGCGGGCGCTCGCACCCCGAGCTCACGGCGGCTGTCGCCGAGGCCCTCGGCACCGAGATCGCCCCGATCGAGCACCGCACCTTCGCCTCCGGTGAGATCTACGCGCGCTTCGAGGTGTCGATCCGCGGTGTCGATCTCTTCCTCGTGCAGACCTTCGGCGAACCGGTCAACGAGTGGCTCATGGAGACGCTCATCATGATCGACGCCGCCAAGCGCGCCTCGGCCAAGCGCATCACGGTCGTCGCCCCCTACTATCCGTATTCGCGTCAGGACAAGAAGGGCCGCGGTCGCGAGCCGATCAGCGCCCGTCTCGTCGCCGACCTGCTCAAGACCGCCGGCGCCGACCGCGTGATGAGCGTCGACCTGCACGCCGCTCAGATCCAGGGCTTCTTCGACGGTCCCGTCGACCACCTCTTCGCCAAGCCCGTGCTGCTCGACTACTTCGAGCGCACCCTGTCGGCCGAAGACCGCGAGATCCTCACGGTCGTCTCGCCCGACATGGGCCGCGTCCGCGTCGCCGACACGTGGTCCGACAGCCTCGGCGCACCGCTCGCGATCATCCACAAGCGCCGCGACCCGAAGGTCGCGAACCAGGTCTCGGTCCACGAGATCGTCGGCACGGTCGACGGCCGCACCTGCCTGCTCGTCGACGACATGATCGACACCGGTGGGACGATCGTCAAGGCCGCTCAGGCCCTCAAAGCGGCCGGAGCGCACCGTGTCATCGTCGCCGCGACCCACGCGATCTTCAGCGACCCGGCATCCGACCGTCTGCAGGACTCCTCGATCGACGAGGTCGTCATCACCGACACGATCCCGCTGACGGAGTCGCGTCGCTGGGACAAGCTGACGATCCTTCCGATCGCTCCGCTGCTGGCGCGCGCGATCCACGAGGTCTTCGAAGACGGATCCGTCACGAGCATGTTCGGCGGAGACGCCTGAGTACCCTCCTCGTAGCCGGGGTCTCGTAGCAGGGGCCTCATAGCCGCCGCTTCGGCGCGGCACAGCGGGAACATAGCCGCCCTTCCTACGCTCGGATCATCGACACCGCATTCGCGGGAGAGTCGACGACACCGAGCCGGGAGGACCACCATGATCCGCACGACCGTACCGACTTCCGTCCGAAAGGGTTCCGCCCTCGTGGGCATCGCCGGACTCCTCGTCCTGGCCGGGTGCGCGACCGCGCCCACCGACAGCGACGACCAGACCGCCACCGAGAACACCTCGGGATCCGACAGCAGCACGAGCTCGGAGTCGTCCGGCGCTGACGCATCGTCGTCGTACGCCGACGGCACCTACACCGCGGAGGGCTCGTACCAGACCCCCGAGTCGGTCGAGACGATCTCGGTGACCATCACCCTCGCCGATGGCGTCGTCACCGACGTCGAGGTGACCGGCGACCCGCAGGCGCGCGAGACAGAGCAGTACCAGGGCGCGTTCATCGACGGAATCGCCGAAGAGGTCGAGGGCAAGGCGATCGACGAGCTGAATGTCAGTCGCGTCGCCGGCTCCTCGCTGACCAGCGGCGGATTCAACGCGGCGGTCGAGGACATCAAGGAGCAGGCCGCCGCCTGACCCGACCATGGCGATCTGGCGATTCGAGGCGATCGGCACGCGCTGGGAGATCGAGTCGGCCGATGAGCTGTCGGCCGACTCCCGCGCCGCTGTCGGGGCCGTGATCGAGCGTTTCGACCGGGAGTGGTCGCGGTTCCGCCCCGATTCGGATGTCACGCGCCTCGCGCGCGAGGGGGGAATGCTCGCCTCCCGTGACGCGGGGGCGATGCTCGATGCGTACCGCGAGCTGTCGGACGCGACCGCGGGGGCGGTCAATCCGCTCGTCGGGGTGAGCCTCGAAGCCCTCGGGTATGACGCGGGGTACTCGCTCACCGCCGGAGATCCGGTGGTCGCCCCGAGCGACTGGACCGAGCGGCTGCGCTGGACGACGGGCACAGCCGCCGTCGCGCACCCGGCGCTGATCGACGTCGGAGCCCTCGGGAAGGGACGCCTCGTCGACCTCGTACGCGAGGCGTTGAGCGACGTACCCGGTGACCTGATCGTCGACGCCGGCGGCGACCTCGCGGTGCGCGGTGCCGGTGCGGATGGGGCGGGTGTGCGCATCGGTCTGGAGCATCCGTTCGATCCGACGCGCGCGATCGGCGTCGCCACCATCCGCGACCGGGCGCTGTGCGCCTCGGCCATCAATCGCCGTGTCTGGGGAGACGGCCTCCACCACGTGCTCGATGCTCGAACCGGGCTTCCCGTGCGCACCTGGGCGGCGACCTGGGCGATCGCGCCCGACACCATGACCGCGGATGCCGCCGCCACCGCACTGTTCTTCGACGGCGGGCCCGAGCTCGCCGCCCGCTGGGGCGTCGAGTGGGTGCGCATGAGCACCGACGGACGCGCGCAGCGCTCGGTCGGATGCCCCGTCGAGATCTTCACCCCCACCCGCACCCCCTGAGAGGGAAGCCTCCATGAACCGTTCCTTCACCGCCGCCCGGCAGCGCGTGCTCGCCCTGCTCGGGGCGCTGTCGATGTACCGACTGGTGCTGTTCGCGCTCGTCGCCCTCGCGGTCATCGCGCTCGCCCTCTCGGCGCTCGGGATCATCGTCTCGCCGACGCCGATCGAGATCCTGGTGTCGTTCCTCGTGCTCGCCGTGGTGATCTCGGGTGTGGATGCGCTCGTGCAGCGCCTGCTCCGCCTGCCGTGGCGCATCGAATCGTCGCTCGTGACCGCGCTCATCCTGCTCTTCGTCCTGCGGCCGGGCGTCGAGGTGCAGGTGATCCTCGGCCTCGCGATCGCGGGCGCCGTGGCCAGCCTGTCGAAGTACCTCATCGCGTGGCGCGGACGCCACATCCTCAACCCCGCCGCCTTCGGTGCCGCCGTCGTGTCGATCGTCGGATCGTTCGGCGCGTTCTCGTGGCTCGGCACCTCGGCATCCTGGTGGGTCGGCACCCCCTCGCTCACGATTCCCGTCGTGCTGCTCGGCCTCGCCGTCCTGTGGCGCACCGAGAAGGTGCGGATCGTTCTGCTCTTCCTCGTGATCGCGCTCGCCACGTCGGTGCTGCGCCAGTTCGTGCAGGCGCAGCAGGCGGGCCTCGACGCGGATCTCGGCACCGCCCTTTCGTTCGCACTGTTGCAGTCGCCGTTCCTGTTCCTCGGGGCGTTCATGCTCTCCGAGCCTCTGACCCTGCCGCCGCGTCGCTGGCAGCAGTTCACCGTCGCGGCGGTCGTGGGCGTGCTCGCCGGCTGGCCGATCTCGATCGCCGGGCTGTTCACGCTCGGACAGGAGCGCGCGCTCCTCATCGGCAACCTCGTGGCCTTCGCGTTCGCGGTGCGCGGTTCCGTGCGCCTGGTGCTCGAGAAGCGCCGGTCAATCACGCCGACCGCGCAGGAGCTGACGTTTCGCGCGAAGGGCAAGGTCTCGTTCCTGCCGGGCCAGTACCTCGAGCTCGACGTTCCGCATCATCGCCCGGACGCGCGGGGAACCCGCCGGGAGTTCAGCATCGTCTCCGCGCCGGCCGATCTCCCGACGCTCCGCATCGCGTACAAGAACGGTGACCAGCAGCATCCGTCGTCGTACAAGCGGGCCCTCGCGGCGGCCGAGGAGGGGACGACGCTCGCGGTCACCGGCACGTGGGGCGACTTCCTGCTGCCGCGTGACGGGAGCCCCGTGCTGATGGTGGCCGCCGGCATCGGGGTCACGCCGTTCATCTCGCAGCTCCGGCAGCTGCAGGCGGAGGGCGCCGAGCGCGACATCGTGCTCGTGTACGTCGCGGCGGACGCCTCCGAGCTCGCCTTCCGTGATGAACTCGCCGCGACCGGTGCCCGCGTCGTGGTCTTCACCCGCGATCAGCCGCAGAACCTCCCGTCGCACTGGACGTGGGCGCACGGTATCCGCCTCGACGCCGACGGTCTCGACCGCTTCGTGCCCGACATCGCCACCCGTCATGCGTTCATCTCGGGTCCGCCCCGGCTAATCGCGGACCTCGCACCCGCGCTCCAGCGCGCCCGCGCCCTGACGACCGACGCCTTCGCCGGCTACTGACCCCGCGCGTTCGCTGCGCGCCTCGCTTTGGCAGCGCACGTGCAAGGAGCTCCGACATCTGCAGGGAGAACCGCCGGTTTTCTCCCTGCGTTCGTCCTCTTTTCCCTGCACACGGCGAGCCTCGTGTGCACGTGGCCGTCCGCGTTTCATCGCACGCCACCTGCGCGGACGAGCGCGCTGATGATCGCGGCGGACACGACAGGCCATTCGTGCACGATCATGGCGTAGTCGAACCGCAGAGACTCGTAGCCGAGCGTCGATGCCACGGCGTCACGGCGAAGGTCGCGATGCCGCGCGGTACGCCCATCGTGATACTCGGCACCGTCCGCTTCGAGGATCAGCCGGCCATCGATCACGAGATCGACTCTGCCGACGCCGGTGATGGACACCTGGCACTCCAAACGGATGCCGAGGATGTGCAGCCGAAGACGAAGCAGGGATTCCAGACCGCTGTCCGCGTCTGTCCGCGCGAGGTCGATCAGCCACCGCGCAGATGCGGGGAGCCTCGATCGCAGGCGGACGAGTGAGGCGACCTTGCGCAGACGCAGCGCGGATTCGAGTGCGGTGAAGAACGCCTCGTCGCCGCGGCAACGGTAGAGATGCAGAAGGACATCGTCGACCGGAGCGACGCCGAAGACGGTGGTTCCGGCGTGCCAGTGGCTCACGCACTCACACGCGACGTGATGCACGCGTCCTTTCGCGCCGAGCCAGACATGAATCGTCGGATCGTCGTCCAGACACCACACCCCGTGCAGCCGCAATGCGGTGGTGCAGGTCACGGCTCCGCCGTGCGCGGCTGCGGTGACGATGGCGTCGGGTGTCTGGGCGGTGGCGAAGACACCCTGTCTCACACGAACGATACGTCCAGCGTTCACCGCATCGGCCAGGGCTTGTCGGGGCACTCCGTAGCGCTGGAGGAGGGAGCCGCGGACGACCCCGCCCAGATGTTCGATGACATGCGCGGGTGGAAGCATCCGACGATCTTGACCCGTCGCGTGCATGCCGCGCGCCCGTTTTCGTCTCATGACGCAGAGATCGGCTGAGACCGCCGTACGTGCAGAAGAAGTGGTCACCCATCACCAGCAGGGACTAGTGACACGTGCAGGGAGAAACTGACGGATTCTCCCTGCACGTGTCATCCGTCCCTGCGAATGGCCGCGCAGACCCGGACCACCGTCCGTGAGTTACGCGTCGCCCTCCGCAGCTCCCTCGGTCGCCCCACCGGCGGGGTTGCGGGGCAAGCGCACCGTGAACGTCGTGTCCCCGGGTTCGCTGGCGACGGAGATGAAACCCCCGTGCCCCTCGACGATGGCCTTGGCGATCGCCAACCCCAGGCCCGTGCCGCCGGTCTGGCGGGCGCGCGAGCTGTCGCCCCGCGCGAAGCGGGCGAAGAGTTCATCGCGCACGACCGGATCGATGCCGGGACCGTCGTCGTGCACGCGCAGCACCGCCTCGTCGTCCTCCTGCACGACCGACAGCGTGATCGTCGTGCCCGCGGGGGTGTGCGTGCGTGCGTTCGCGAGCAGGTTCGCGACGACCTGGTGCATGCGTCCGCTGTCGCCGACGATCACCACGGGCTCGTCGGGCGCCTCGATGTTCCAGTGGTGATCGACGGCGGTCGGCCGGGCATCGGCCAGACTCTCGAGCGCGAGCTGCGTGAGATCGACGGTGCCGTAGACGAGCTCGCGTCCCTCATCGAGGCGCGCCAGCAGCAGCAGGTCCTCTACCAGACGCGTCATACGGAGCGACTGCGCCTGGATGCGCTCCAACGACGTGGTCGTGCCCTCGATCGCCTCGGGGCCATGGGCCTGCCCGAGCGCGCGCAGCGACAGCTCGGAGTATCCGCGGATCGAGGCGAGGGGAGTGCGCAGCTCGTGGCTGGCGTCAGCGACGAAGCGCCGCATCCGCTCCTCGTTTTTCTGCCGCGCGGCGAGAGAGGTATCGACGTGGTCGAGCAGCTTGTTCAGGGACGCTCCGACGAGACCCGCCTCGGTGCGCGGATCGGCCTGAGCCGCGGGGATCCGCTCGGTGATCGAGACCTCTCCGCGGTCGAGGGGCTGATTTGCGACGCGGGTCGCGGTCGCGGCGACGGCTCGCAGGGGGCGCAGACCCACTCGGATCGTGATCGCCGTGGTGAGGGCGAGCAGGATGAGCCCACCGATGGTCGCGAGCGCGATCACCGTGAGCAGCGCGGTGAGTTGATTCTGGATCGCCTCGCGGGGGAGACCGGTCACGACCACGACGCCCGAGGGGCCCGTCGATGCGGTCACGCGGTACGACCCGAGGCCCTCGATCGTGACGTTCGCGACGTGCTGGCCGTTCAGGGCATCGGCGATCTGCACGAGCTGCGCCGAGGTGAGGGCATCCGTGCCCCCCTCGAAATCATCGGTCGAACTCGGCACCACCACGCCGTCGATTCCCGTCGCCGGGTTCTGGATCGCGACCAGGAGCCCGGGTTCGCCGCCACCGCGCCCGATGATGTTCTGGGCGGTGACGAGATCGGGAGAGACCTGCTTGATGATGCGCGACACCGAATCCGCGTAGCCGTAGATCCGCTCGCTCAGTTGGTCTTCGAGCGTCTTCCCCAGCGTCGCGCTGGTGATCACGGCGACGATCACGAGGATGAGCGAGACGAACCCGATGACGGCGGTCATCAGCCGCGTCTGCAGGCTCATCGGCCGACGCGTCATCCTCGTGTGACTCACTGCGGGGCCTTGATCATGTAGCCGACGCCGCGCACGGTGTGCAGCAGCGGGGTGCGTCCGGCATCGATCTTCTTGCGCAGGTACGAGATGTAGAGCTCGACAACGGAGGACTTCCCGCCGAAGTCGTAACTCCACACGCGATCGAGGATCTGCGCTTTCGAGAGCACGCGGCGCTCGTTGCGCATGAGGTAGCGCAGCAGTTCGAACTCGGTGGCGGTGAGCTCGATCTCGGTGCCGTCGCGCACGACCTCGTGGCTGTCCTCGTTGAGGGTGAGGTCGGCGACCCGCAGGATCGACTGCCCGTCGTCGGCCATCGCGTGGCCGGTGCGTCGGATGATGGCGCGCAGGCGGGCGATGACCTCTTCGAGGCTGAAGGGTTTCGTCACGTAGTCGTCGCCGCCGGCGGTGAGGCCCGCGACCCGGTCGCCGACGGCATCCTTCGCGGTGAGGAAGAGCACGGGCACCAGGCTGCCGGACTCGCGCAGGCGCCGCAGCACGGCCATCCCGTCGAGGTCGGGCATCATGATGTCGAGCACGAGGGCGTCCGGCTCGAACTCGCGGGCGACCTGAAGCGCCTCCATGCCGGAGGATGCGGTGCGCACCTCCCAGCCCTCCATGCGCAGGGCCATTGCGAGCAGGTCGGTGAGCATCTGCTCGTCGTCCACCGCGAGGATGCGCAGCGGGGAGCCGTCGGGGCGGCGCAGGTCGGGGAGATCACTGGTCATGCACTCATTCTGCGGAAACTCCTATGGGGTTTCTATGGAGAGAGCTATGCGTGTCCTGTGAGATCGTCAGCGAACATGGGATGCCGTCATCCATAGGTTCTTCATCACCTCACCCTCGAATCCGCATAGACCGCGTTCCTAACGTCGTCTCTGGCACCGCGACCTCCGCGGCAGAAGGAGAGAGATGTACGGAACATATCTGCGGCGCGAACTCGCGGGCCGCAAGAAGCAGACCACGATCGTCGCGATCGGCCTCGCGATCGCGATCGGTCTCGTGATCATCGTCAACGCGCTCACGGCGGGTGTGCGCGACGCGCAGGCGCAGGCCCTCGAATCCGTGTACGGCGTCGGTACCGATCTGACCGTCACGGGAGCTGCTGCCGAACCGGGGGAGGGCGGTGGCCCGCGCTTCGAGTTCGACGCCGACTCGGGACAGACCGACGGCGACACGACCACCCTCGCCCAGTCCACGCTGAGCACCGATTTCATGCGCGGCACGCTGGAGGCCTCGGTGCTCGACACGGTCTCCTCGACCGAGGGCGTCTCGGCCGCGACCGGCGCGCTGAGCCTCACCAACTCCACGTTCTCCGGTGAGCTCCCGAGCGGCGGCTTCGGGCCGCAGGACGGCACGTCGCAGGGCGAGCAGGGGCAGATGCCCGCCGAGGGCCAGGCTCCGCCGCAGGGCGGCTCCGACGGCGCGGGCGGCGGCGCGTTCGGCGTCGACTCCTTCACGGTGCTCGGCATCGACCCGGCGGCGACGGCGATCGGGCCGCTCGCATCGGTCGAGGTCAGCGACGGGCGCGCGTTCGCCGCCGACGACAGCGGCGCGCTCGTCGCCCTCGTCGACAGCACCTATGCGACCACGAACGACATCGCGGTCGGCGACACGATCGATGTGGCGGGTTCGGACGTCGAGGTGGTCGGCATCCTCACCTCATCGTCGGATGCCGCCGACACCGCAGCGAACGTCTATCTGCCCCTCGACACCGCACAGGATCTCTCGGGCGCCGGCGACGTGATCTCGACCGTGTACGTGCAGGCGGATTCGGCGTCGTCGATCGACGCCGTGCAGGCGTCACTGACCGACGAGCTGCCCGACGCGACCGTCACCTCCCAGGCCGAGCTCGCGTCGAGCGTCTCGGGTTCGCTGTCGAGCGCGACCTCGCTCATCACCAACCTCGGTACCTGGCTCTCGATCATCGTTCTGGCGGTCGCCGTGCTCCTGTCGGTGCTGCTGACGCTCTCGGGTGTCGGGCGTCGCACCCGCGAATTCGGCACCCTCAAGGCGATCGGGTGGTCCAACGGCCGCGTCGTGCGCCAGGTGGCCGGCGAGTCGATGGTGCAGGGCCTCATCGGCGGAGCGGTCGGCCTCGTGATCGGCATCGCCGGGATCGTCGTGATCAACCTCGTCCGCCCGACCGTCGCCGCGGGCTCCGCAGCCGCCGAGGGCGCACAGGGCGGCCCGGGTGGCATGGGCGGAGGCCCCACCGGCGGGGGAGGAATGTTCCAGACCACCCAGGCCGCCGACATCGTGCTGCAGGCTCCGTTCACCCCGTGGGTGCTCGTCGCCGCGGTCGGCCTCGCGGTGCTCGGCGGCCTCGTCGCCGGTGCGTTCGGCGGCTGGCGCGCCGCCCGCCTCAGCCCGGCCGAAGCGCTGCGGTCCGTCGCGTGATCGCAGAGCTCCCGACACCCACGACAGACCAGGAGAAGAAGATGACCATCACCGACACCACTGCCACCGCCTCGGAGACGGATGCCGCGGCCCCGCTGTACCGCGCCACCGGCGTCACACGCACCTACGCGCAGAAGGGCCGCACCGTGAAGGCGCTCACCGGCGTCGATCTGGAGATCGGGACGGGCGAGTTCGTCACGATCCAGGGGCCGACGGGCGGAGGGAAATCCACCCTGCTCCAGTTGCTCGGCGCGCTCGATCGTCCGTCATCCGGATCACTGACCCTCGGGGGCACGGAGCTCGCCTCGGCCTCGCCGAAGGAGCTCAGCCGCATCCGCGCCGAGGAGATCGGATTCGTGTTCCAGGGGTTCAACCTGATCCCCACGCTCACGGCCGCCGAGAACGTCGACATGGCGCTCGAATCGACCGCGCTCGACAAGGGGGAGCGGCGTCGTCGCGTGACCGAGGCGCTCGCGCACGTGGGCCTCGCCGATCGCGGTGATCACCTGCCGTCGGAGCTCTCGGGCGGACAGCAGCAACGTGTCGCGATCGCACGGGCGATCGTGAAGCGCCCGCGCGTGCTGCTGGCCGACGAACCGACGGGAAATCTCGACGAGAGCATGCGTGATGAGATCCTCGCCGTGCTCGAGGGGCTCTGCGCCGAGGGCATCACGATGATCGTCGTCACGCACGACTCGGCTGTCGCCCGTCGGGCCACCCGTCGGCTGCGGCTCTCGAAGGGCACGGTGCACGACATCACGAAGTAGGTAGGACGCACACGAAGGGCCCCGGCGCGATGCCGGGGCCCTTCGTGTGCGTCACCGCGAGATCAGTGCGTGTCCTCGGCCTCGATCTCGGTGCGGTCGCCCGACCACTGGGTGTGGAAGGTGCCTTCCTTGTCGATGCGCTTGTAGGTGTGCGCACCGAAGAAGTCGCGCTGCCCCTGCACGAGGGCGGCGGGCAGGCGGTCGGCGCGGATACCGTCGTAGTACGACAGCGACGACGAGAAGGCGGGGGCCGGGATGCCGGCCTGCGCGGCGGTCACGACGACCCGGCGCCAGGCGGCCTGTCCGCGGGTGAGCGCCTCGGCGAAGTACGGCGCGGTCATGAGCACCGGCAACTCGGGGGTCTCGGCATAGGCGTCGGCGATGCGGTTCAGGAACTGCGCGCGGATGATGCAGCCGCCGCGCCAGATCTTGCTGATCGCACCGAGGTCGATGTTCCAGCCATACTCGGCGGCACCGGCGCGGATCTCGTCGAAGCCCTGCGAGTAGGCGACGATCTTCGACGCGTAGAGCGCGAGGCGCACGTCCTCGATGAACGCGTCGACATCGCCCTCGGCGACCGTGAACTCCTCGTCGGGACCCGGAAGGGCGCCGGCGACGGCACGCTGCTCGGGGTGCGACGAGAGCGAGCGCGCGAAGGTGGCCTCGGCGATGCCCGAGACCGGGACGCCGAGCGAGAGGGCCGTCTGCACGGTCCATGCTCCGGTGCCCTTGGCGCCCGCCTGGTCGAGGATGACGTCGACGAGCGGCTTGCCGGTCTCAGCGTCGACCTGGCGCAGCACCTCGGCAGTGATCTCGATCAGGTACGACTCGAGCTCGCCCTTGTTCCACTCGGCGAAGATGTCGGCGATCTCGGCGGGGCTCTTGCCCGTGCCGCGACGGATGAGGTCGTAGGCCTCGGCGATGAGCTGCATGTCGGCGTACTCGATGCCGTTGTGGACCATCTTCACGAAGTGGCCGGCGCCGTCGTGGCCGACGTGCGTCACGCAGGGCTCGCCCTCGGCGATCGCGGCGATCGACTTCAGGATCGGCCCGAGGGTGACCCACGACTCGTCCGAGCCGCCGGGCATGATCGAGGGGCCGGTGAGGGCGCCCTCCTCGCCACCGGAGATGCCGGCGCCGACGAAGTTGATGCCGGTCTCGCGCACGGCCTTCTCGCGACGGATCGTGTCGGGGAAGTACGCGTTGCCACCGTCGACGATGATGTCGCCGGGCTCGAAGACCTCGACGAGGGAGTCGATGACGGCATCCGTCGGTCCGCCGGCCTTGACCATGATGATCGCGGTGCGCGGCTTCTGCAGCGAGTCGGCGAACTCCTGGTAGGACTGCGCCGGGATGAAACCGGCCTCGGGGTGCGCGTCGAGAAGGCTCTGGGTCTTCTCGTAGCTGCGGTTGAAGATCGCCACCGTGTTTCCCTCGCGGCTGGCGAGGTTACGGGCGAGGTTCGACCCCATGACGGCGAGTCCGACGACTCCGATGTTGGCTGATGCTTCGGGCACAGAAGGCTCCTCGATCGTGAAGAAGGGTTGCTCTCAGCGTATCGCTGTCGCCGGGGGCCTGCGCGCGTGTGTCTCGCTGTGCGTCGGCGCGCGAGCGGATGCGTGTCCCCGGGCCTCTACGCTGGATGCAGACGGCGTCTTCGAGGAGGAATCAGCGTGGTGCACAGCGGAACCAGACTGCGAGCGGTGGTAACGGTGCCGTTGCCTGAAGAGCAGTGCCGACTGATCGAGGAGCTCGAGCCGCGGGTCGAGGTCGTGCGCGATCACTCCCTCGTGCATCCGGCCCGCTGGCCCGCCGACTGGTCGGGGGATCCCGCGCACGTCCGCACGCCCGAGCAGCAGGCGGCGTTCGACGCGATGGTCGACTCCGCCGACGTGCTCTTCGGCATCCCCGATGTGGATGCCACAGCCCTCGCCCGCACCGTGCGCGCCAACCCCGATCTGCGCTGGGTCATGACGACGGCCGCGGGCGGAGGATCCTCGGTGAAGGCCGCAGACCTCGACCGCGCCGAGCTCGACCGCGTGATCTTCACGACGAGCGCCGGTGTGCACGGTGGAACGCTGGCCGAGTTCTCGGTGTTCGCGGTCCTCGCCGGGGCGAAGGGGCTGCCACGGCTCCTCGCTGACCAGCGCACCCGCACCTGGCCGGACCGCTGGCAGATGCGTCAGCTCGATGAGATGACCGTGCTGGTCGTCGGCCTCGGCGGCATCGGTGCGGAGTGCGCGCGTCGTTTCCATGCGCTCGGAGCGACCGTGTGGGGCACGACCCGTTCGGGCGAGCCGGTGGAGGGCGTCGACCGTCTGGTCCCGCTGTCCGAGTTGACGGATGCCGTCGCCCACGTGGACGCGATCGTCGTGACCCTCCCGGGTACCGAGCAGACCCACCACCTGATCGGCGAAGAGGTGCTCGCGGTCGTGAAGCCCGGGCTGATCCTCACCAACGTCGGTCGCGGCACCGTCGTCGACGAGGCCGCGCTCCTGACCGCCCTCGACGACGGACGCGTCGCCTTCGCCGGCCTGGACGTCTTCGAGCAGGAGCCGCTCGCCGAGGAGTCACCGTTGTGGAGTCATCCGCGCGTGCTCGTGAGCCCGCACACGGCGGCGATCAACGCGAACGAGGAGGAGCGCATCGCCTGCCGCTTCGCCGACAACGCTTCCCGCCTGCTCGACGGACGACCGTTGCGCGCGGTCGTCGACACGGTCGAGTTCTACTGACGCCGAGTGAGGAATCAGTCCTTGCGGTACCCGGAGCGGCCCATCGCGAAGAGCGCGCCGAAGCTGGCGAGCGTGGCGCAGACGGTCATCGCACCGATGACCCAGAGAATGACGTGCGAGAAGAAGGCTCCGTCGAGCATGAGGGGTCTCCGTGTTCTGCGAGAGGGATCGGTGTCCCCAGCCTATCGGGTGATCCGGTACCATTGATCGAGTACCTCGGCGAGGGACGCTTCCGCGCGTGCGCGGACGTCCGTTATCGACGCGGCGATGCGAGTCCCCGGTGGCTTTCCTCACGTGTCCATGTCGAGAACACGACAACACACAGACCACCGCGCGGCGCAATCGCTGCGTGCCCCGAAGGAGAACCTCATGTCTGAAGACACCAAGGTCCAGGCCGAGCTGCGCGACAGCTTCGGCAAGGGCTTCGCCCGCCGTCTGCGCGCCGCAGGCAAGATCCCGGCCGTCATCTACGGTCACGGCACCGAGCCCGTGCACGTCGCACTGCCCGGCCACCAGGTGTCGCTGATCATCCGTCGCGCCAACGCTCTCCTCGAGCTCGACATCGACGGCAAGGAGCAGCTCGCCCTGGTCAAGGACGTCCAGAAGGACCCGGTGCACCAGATCATCGAGCACATCGACCTGCTGGTCGTGAAGAAGGGCGAGAAGGTCGCCATCGACGTGCCGATCGTCGTCACCGGCGAGTCCGCTCCCGGCACGATCGCCAACCTCGACGCGACCACGCTGTCGATCGAGGCCGAGGCCACGCACATCCCGCAGAACGTCGAGGTCTCGGTCGAGGGTCTCGAAGACGGCACGCACATCACCGCCGCCGACGTGAAGCTCCCGAAGGGCTCGACGCTGCTGACCGACGCCGAGACCCTGGTCGTCGCGATCTCGATCCCGGTCCTCGAGGTCGAAGAGGACGAGGCTCCGGCCGAGGGTGACGAGGCTGCCGCCGAGGGCGAAGAGGCCGCCGCGGAGTGATTTCCGGCTGATCCACCGACGGAGGGGGCGCGATTGATTCGATCGCGTCCCCTCTTTCGTACCCTGACCGGGCTGCCGTCGTGCGCCCATGCGAGAGGATGAGGACATGACTTCCCCCTGGCTGGTGGTCGGACTCGGCAACCCGGGCCCGCGCTACGAGGCGACCCGTCACAACATCGGACAGATGGTGGTCGACGAACTCGCCGCGCGACGCAACGAGAGCTTCCGCGAGCACAAAGGCGGCGCCCGCGTCGTGGAGACCTGGCTCCGTCCCGGCGGCGACAAGATCGTGCTCGCGAAGCCCAACACCTTCATGAACGTCTCGGGCACGCCCGTCGCGGCCCTCGCACGCTTCTACTCGGTGCCGGCGGAGCAGATCATCGTCGTGCACGACGAGCTCGACATCCCCTTCGACACCGTCAAGCTGAAGACCGGGGGAGGGCACGGCGGACACAACGGCGTGCGCGACATCGCCCGGGCCATCACCACCCCGGACTTCCCGCGCGTGCGGGTCGGGATCGGACGGCCGGTCGGCCGTCAGGATCCGGCGGACTGGGTGCTCTCGCCGTTCGGCAAGGACGAGAAGCCGAACCTGCCGATCCTCGTGTCGGATGCCGCGGACGCGGTCGAGCTCCTCATCGGCGAGGGCCTCCTCGCCGCCCAGCAGAAGCATCACGCGCCGCGCTGAGCGGCGGTTGCTCCGGAACGCCCTGCCCCGCTTCGCGAGACCCGGGCGTGAAACGAGCGTCAGCTGTAGAGGCCGACGCCTCCGGCGGCTGCTCCGGCGCCGAGAGCGACGCCGGCGACGAAGAGGAAGATCGCCGGGCCCACCACGGCGACGACGAGCGCACCGATTCCCTGGCCACGACCCCGCTTGCGCGCGATGGCGATGATGCCGAACACGATCGCGGCGATGCCGAGGATCGTACCCGCCCAGAACGAGATCTCCGCCCACAGCACCTGATCGCGGGCCGGGGAGAGGACGGACAACGACGAGAGGTCGTCGCTGTTGAGGCGCACGATCGCCTCCGGCACGCGGCGGCCGACCTCATAGGAGGCGAACGCGGCCACGATCGGGGTCACGACCGTGGCGACGAGCGCGAACACGAGCGACAGCACGCCCGTCAGCTTCGACGGCTGCGGGGCGGTCTCGGGAACGGCGTAGGCGCCGCCCGGCGTCGAATACCCTCCGACCGGAACCTGGTAGGCGCCGGGAGGGGCCGTGTAATCGGGAGCGGCCTGTCCGGGTGTCGTATACCCGGGTGTCGCGTACCCGGGTGCCGCGAATCCCGGAGCCCGGGGAACGGGCGGAACCGTGCCGGCCGGGCCCGGCGGCACGGAGGGGGCGGGAGGCGCAGCGGGCGGCGGAACAGCGCCGTAGGGCGGGGGCAGCTGGGGATCGGTCACGAAGTCATCCTAGGGTGAGCGTCAGACGCGGCGGAGCAGTCCGACGCGGTCGTACACCTGCGCGAGAGTCGCATCGGCGACGGCATCGGCCCGCCCGGCGTTCTCGGCCAGAATGCGGTCGAGCTCGGCGGGGTCGTCGAGAAGCTCGAGTGCGCGGGCACGCACGGGCTCGAACTCCGACACGACGACCTCGGCGAGACCCTTCTTGAAGTCGCCGTAGCCGCGTCCGGCGTACTCGTCTTCGATCGACGCGACCTGGCGGCCGGAGAGGGCGGCGTAGATCGTCAGCAGGTTCGAGACGCCGGGCTTGTTCTCGCGGTCGAATCGCACCGTGCCCTCGTTGTCGGTCACGGCGCGCATGATCTTCTTCGCGGACTTGGCCGGGTCGTCGAGCATCCACAGCACGCCGGCGTCGCTCTCGGCCGACTTCGACATCTTCGACGTCGGGTTCTGCAAATCGTAGATGCGGGCGGTGTCCTTCTGGATCACCGGCATCGGCACCGTGAAGGTCTCGCCGAAACGTGAGTTGAAGCGCTCGGCGAGGTCACGGGTGAGCTCGACGTGCTGCTTCTGGTCATCGCCGACGGGCACCACGTCGGTCTGGTACAGCAGGATGTCTGCGGCCATCAGCACCGGATACGTGAACAGCCCGACGCTCGTGGCATCCGTGCCGTACCGCGCCGACTTGTCCTTGAACTGCGTCATGCGCCCGGCTTCGCCGAAGCCGGTGATGGTGCTGAGGATCCAGGCGAGTTCGGCGTGTGCCCGCACGTGCGACTGCACGTAGAGGGTCGACTGCGACGGCTCGATGCCCGCGGCGATGTACTGCGCCGCGGTTCGGCGCGTCTTCTCGCGCAGAACCGCGGGTTCCTGAGCGACGGTGAGAGCGTGCAGGTCGACGACCGAGAAGTACGCGTCGTACGAACTCTGCAGGTCACGCCACTGGAGGAGCGCCCCGATGTAGTTGCCGATCTGGAGGGAGTCGGCGGAGGGCTGCATTCCGGAGTAGAGGCGAGGCTTGGTCACGCGTTCAATCCTATGGGGCGGCGGAAGACCCGAGAGCCGGGTCAGAAGGTGTAGTCGACGACGACCGGGGCGTGATCGCTCCAGCGCTGGTCGTAGGCGGCGGCGCGGGCCACATGATACCCGGTGGCGCGCTCGGCGAGGGCGGGGGTCGCCAGGTGATAGTCGATGCGCCAGCCGGAGTCGTTGTCGAAGGCCTGTCCGCGCATCGACCACCACGTGTAGGGGCCCTCGACCTCGCCGTGGAACCGGCGACCGATGTCGACCCAGCCCAGGCCCGTGCCGACCGTGCCGTCGACCCCCGTGACCTCGGCACCCGCAGCGCCGAGGAAGCGGTCGAAGTATGCGCGCTCACGGGGGAGGAAGCCGGCCTTCTTGCGGTTGCCGCGCCAGTTCTTGATGTCGAGCTCGCGATGGCCAACGTTGAGGTCACCGGTCACCAGGGCCAGCGCGTCGTCGGCGCCGAGCTCGCTCAGGCGAGGACCGAACGCGTCGAGGAACTTCCACTTCTCGTCCTGCTTGGGGGTGTCGGCCTCACCGGAGTGCACGTACGCGCTCACCACCGTGAGCGGACGATCACCCAGCAGGAAGTCGGCCTCGAGCCAGCGGCCCTTCGAGTCGAAGTCGTCGGCGCCGAACGCCGTGCGCGATGCGAGCGCGGGCACGCGGCTGGCGATCGCGACGCCGGCGCGGCCTTTGGCGGTCGCCTCGTCGTGCACGAAAGACCACCCGGGCAGGGCGGCCTCGAGGTGCTCATCCTGCCCGCGGACCTCCTGGAGGGTCAGCACGTCGACATCGGCGGCGTCGAGCCATCCGCTCATTCCGTTCCGGGCGGCCGCCCGGATCCCGTTGACGTTGACCGAGGCGATACGCAGATGAGGCATGGGATCCAGCCTAGGGGCGGGGTCGGACATTGCCGGTCGTCACGGCATCCGCCTCAGCATCCGCTCGCGCGTCGGTCAGCCTCTCCTGCGCCGCTTTCAGGGACCGCCGTGCGGCGGGACGCCGGTACCACGGGGCCGCGTCGGCGGCCTCCTGCGCGCGACGCACCTCGACGCGCGCGGCGAGCAGCAGCGCCTGCACCTCCGCGCGACGGGCGGTCTCCGCGTCCTCGCGCTCGAGCGGCTGATCCTTGTCCTCGGCGGCCACTGCGATCCACGACGAAGCCATCAATACGACGATCGCCAGCCAGCGGCACCACAGCAGCAGACCGATGATCACCGTGAACGACGCGAGCAGGGGATTGCTGGGAACGTGCGAGAGCAACACGCCGGCACCGAGTTGCAGCACCACCATCGCACCGCCGCCGAGCATCGCCCCGGGCCAGATGCACCGCCAGTGCAGCTGCGTACCGGTGAGGAAGCGCACGAGCATGGCCAGCGCGGCCGCATCGAGAGCGAACGCCACGATCACCGACACGGTCTGCGCGCCGAAGGAGAAGAACCAGGTGCCGGTGCTCCAGTCGAAGAGCAGGAACATCTGCTCGAGCGCCCACACCGTGAGCGAGATGAGGACCGCACCGATGAGCATCGCCCCACCGAACACGGTCGCGGCGAAGAAGTCCCGCACCTTGAGCAGCCAGTACGGGCGAGCGTCGAACGGCAGACCGAACAGATCGCGCACCGCGCGCCGGGTGAAGGTCACCGCGCTCACCGCCGTCCACAGGGCCACGCCGACGGCGATGGCTCCGGTGACCCCGAGCACGCCGGTCGCGTTCTGCGCGATCTCGGTGACGTTGTCGACCGTGAAGACGCCGTCGGGCCCGATCAATCCGGGGATGTACGTGTTGACGAGGCGCACGAGGGCGGTGATCGCGAGACTGCTCGCGCCGAGCCAGAGACCCGCGCCCGCGAACGCGACGTACAGCAGCGCGAACAGTGCGAAGAGCACGTAGTAGCTCATGCCCGCCGACAGCAGGAAGCCGTTGCTGAACGAGAAGTTCCGCCAGACGCGCACGGGGAATGCGGCGAGGGTGCGGTCCTTCAACTCCGTCACCCGCTCGAGAGGTGCCTCGAGCCGCGCGCGAAGAGGGCGGGGAGCGGACATGCCCCCACACTATCGACCTGTGAGAACGGGCCGAAACGCGAGAACAGGCGGCTCCTCGAGGGAACCGCCTGTTCTCGAACGACCGATGGATGCGGGTCAGGGGCGACCGCGAAGCACGGCCTGCTTGACCTCGGCGATCGCCTTGGTGACCTCGATGCCACGGGGGCACGCCTCGGAGCAGTTGAAGGTCGTGCGGCAGCGCCAGACGCCCTCCTTGTCGTTGAGGACGTCGAGGCGCACGGCGGCGTTGTCGTCGCGCGAGTCGAAGATGAAGCGGTGCGCGTTGACGATCGCGGCCGGGCCGAAGTACTGGCCGTCGGTCCAGAACACGGGGCACGACGAGGTGCACGCGGCGCACAGGATGCACTTCGTGGTGTCGTCGAAGATCTCGCGGTCGGCGATCGACTGCGTGCGCTCCTTGCCCTTCTCGGGGACCGAGTTGGCGACCAGGAACGGCTGCACCTCGCGGTAGGAGGCGAAGAACGGCTCCATGTCGACCACGAGGTCCTTCTCGAGGGGGAGACCCTTGATGGCCTCGACGTAGATCGGCTTCGAGATGTCGAGGTCCTTGATCAGCGTCTTGCAGGCGAGGCGGTTGCGGCCGTTGATGCGCATGGCATCCGACCCGCAGATGCCGTGTGCGCAGGAGCGGCGGAAGGTCAGCGACCCGTCGACCTCCCACTTGATCTTGTGGAGCGCGTCGAGCACGCGGTCGGTGGAATAGAGCTCCACGTCGTAGTCGACCCAGTGCGGCTCGGAGTCGACTTCGGGGTCGAAGCGGCGGATGTTGAATGTGACGATGAAGGACTGGATGCCGGTGTCTTCGGTCGTCTCTGCGGGGGCCTCGGCGATGGCGTTCGACATGCTCAGTACTTCCTCTCCATCGGCGGGTAGTTCAACTCGCCCTGCTCGTTCTTGGTGAAGACGACGGGCTTCCAGTCGAGCTTGATGTGGTCGCCCGGGTCGGACGAGTGCGCGTCACCGGTGAGGTACGCCATCGTGTGCTGCATGTAGTTCTCGTCGTCGCGCTTCGGGAAGTCGTCGCGCATGTGGCCGCCGCGGCTCTCCTCGCGGTTCTGCGCGGCGTACACGACGACCTCGGCGATGTCGAGCAGGAAGCCCAGCTCGACGGCCTCGAGGAGGTCGGTGTTGAAGCGGTGACCCTTGTCGTCGACGTGCACGTTCTTGTAGCGCTCACGGAGCTCGGCGATGACGCCCAGCACGTGCTGCAGCGACTCGTGCGTACGGAACACCTGCGCGCCCTTGTCCATCTCGTCCTGCAGCGTCTTGCGCAGCACGGCGATGCGCTCGGTGCCCTGGTTGTTGCGCAGCCCCTCGAGCATGTCCGACACGAACCCGGCCGGGTTCTCGGGGAGCGGCACGAACTCGGCGGTCTTGACGTACTCGACCGCGTTGCGGCCCGAGCGCTTGCCGAAGACGTTGATGTCGAGCAGCGAGTTGGTTCCGAGGCGGTTGGCGCCGTGCACCGAGACGCACGCGCACTCGCCCGCGGCGTAGAGGCCGGGAACGACCGTGTCGTTGTCGGCGAGCACCTCGCCGTTGTTGTTCGTGGGGATGCCGCCCATCGCGTAGTGCGCGGTCGGCATCACGGGCACCGGCTCGACGACCGGGTCGACGCCCAGGTAGGTGCGGGCGAACTCGGTGATGTCGGGGAGCTTGGTCTCGAGGACCTCGGCACCCAGATGCGTGCAGTCCAGCAGCACGTAGTCCTTGTGCGGACCGGCACCGCGGCCCTCCGCGACCTCCTGCACCATGCAGCGCGCGACGATGTCGCGGGGAGCGAGGTCCTTGATGGTCGGGGCGTAGCGCTCCATGAAGCGCTCGCCCGAGGCGTTCCGCAGGATCGCACCCTCACCGCGGGCACCCTCGGTGAGAAGGATGCCGAGGCCGGCGAGACCGGTCGGGTGGAACTGGAAGAACTCGAGATCCTCGAGGGGGAGGCCCTTGCGCCAGACGATCCCGACTCCGTCGCCCGTGAGGGTATGCGCGTTGGAGGTGGTCTTGAAGATCTTGCCGAACCCGCCCGTGGCGAAGATCACGGCCTTCGCCTGGAAGACGTGGAGCTCACCCGTGGACAGGTCGTAGGCGACGACGCCGGAGACCTGCGTCTTACCGTCGGCATCCTTCACCGTCAGCAGATCGAGCACGTAGAACTCATTGAAGAAGTTGATGCCGAGCTTGACGCAGTTCTGGAACAGCGTCTGCAGGATCATGTGCCCGGTGCGGTCGGCCGCGTAGCAGGCGCGACGCACCGGCGACTTGCCGTGCTCGGCCGTGTGACCGCCGAAGCGGCGCTGGTCGATCTTGCCCTCGGGGGTGCGGTTGAAGGGGAGACCCATGTTCTCGAGGTCGATGACCGCGTCGATGGCCTCCTTCGCGAGGATCTCCGCCGCGTCCTGGTCGACGAGGTAGTCGCCGCCCTTGACCGTGTCGAAGGTGTGCCACTCCCAGGAGTCCTCCTCGACGTTGGCGAGCGCCGCGGCCATGCCGCCCTGCGCCGCGCCCGTGTGCGAGCGGGTCGGGTACAGCTTCGAGATCACCGCGGTCTTCGCACCGGGGCCCGCCTCGATCGCCGCGCGCATTCCGGCGCCACCGGCGCCCACGATGACGATGTCGAACTGGTGGTAGTGCACGCCGTCACGGACGACGGAATCCTGCGTCTCGGTAGTCACTTCTCGTATGCCTTCTTCTTTAGTTGCCCAGCGACTGGCACGAATCCCACAGCGTGCTCGACTCGGTCACGCCCAAGCAGGGGTCGAACGTGAACACGACGAGGGTGCCGAGCAGGATCAGGAGACCGGCGGCGAGGCCGAGCGCCCAGATCAGCGCCTTGCGGGCGGTGTTGTTCGTGACGTAGTCGTTCACGATCGTGCGCATGCCGTTCGCGCCGTGGATCAGTGCGAGCCACAGCATCAGCACGTCCCACCACTGCCAGAACGGGGTCGCGAACTTGCCGGCGATGAACGCGAAGTCCAGGGCGTGGATGCCCTCGCCGACCATGAGGTTGATGAAGAGGTGGCCGAAGATCAGCACGACGAGCACGACGCCCGAGGCGCGCATGAAGATCCAGCCCCACTTCTCGAGGTTGAATCCGCGGCGACGACGCGCCGGGGCTGCGATGGTCTGAGCGGACATCAGTGTCCACCTCCCGTGAATCCGGCGAAGGCGAGCATGAGGTGCCGCGGCACGAAGCCGGCCATGATGATGCCCCACACCAGCAGCACGCCCCAGAAGAGCTGGCGCTGGTACTTGGCACCCTTCGACCAGAAGTCGACGGCGATGATGCGCAGGCCGTTCATCGCGTGGAACACGATGCCCGCGACCAGCACGACCTCACCGATGGCCATGATCGGGTTCTTGTACGTGCCGATGACGGCGTTGTACGCCTCTGGCGAGACCCTGATCAGCGCCGTGTCGAGCACGTGCACCAATAGGAAGAAGAAGATGGCGACTCCGGTGATGCGGTGAAGCACCCACGACCACATGCCTTCGCGACCCCGATAGAGGGTGCCGCGGGGGGTCTTGGACGTGGTTTCCGAAATCGACGGTGTCAAGCGAGCGCTCGTGGACACGGTCGTCCTCCCTGGATCGATGTGCGTCGGTCGCATGCCGACAGGCACGCCCGATCGGGGTCCATCCTATTCCCGTCGTGGGCGGAGGGGCGACGAAGGGGAACCTAACTCCGGCGGACCTTGAGGAGTTCTTGAGGGACACCCGGAGTCTCGGATGCCACCGGGATACCCTGGCGGGATGACGGAACCAATCCAAGACTTCTACGCCGTGATCCCCGCCGGCGGAATCGGCAGCCGGCTGTGGCCGCTGTCGCGCGCGGACGCGCCGAAGTTCCTGCACGACCTCACCGGGTCCGGCCACTCCCTGCTGCGCGACACCTGGGACCGGCTCGTTCCGCTCGCCGGTCCCGACCGCATCGCGGTGGTCACGGGGCGTGCGCACCGCGCCGCGGTCGAGGAGCAGTTGCCGGGGATCGCCGACCTCAACGTCTTCCTCGAGTCCGAGCCGCGGGAGTCCGCGGCGGCGATCGGCCTCGCCGCCGCGATCCTTCACCGGCGCGACCCCGATGTGATCATCGGCTCGTTCAGCGCCGACCACGTGATCCGCGGAACGCGCGTCTTCGAGTTCGCGGTTCGGGATGCCGTGGAGGTCGCCCGCGAGGGGTACATCTGCACGATCGGCATCTCGCCCACGGAGCCGGCCGTCGGTTTCGGCTACATCAAGATGGGTTCCGAGCTCGTGGTCGACGGTGCGCGCGAGGCGGCGCTCGTCGACACCTTCGTCGAGAAGCCCGACCTCGAGACCGCCAAGAGCTACCTCGCCGACCGCGGGTACCTCTGGAACGCGGGCATGTTCATCGCGAAGGCGAGTGTGCTGCTCGACGAGCTCGCGGCGAACGAGCCCGAGTTGCACGCCGGGCTTCAGGAGCTGGCCGGGGCCTGGGACGACCGCGAGACGCGCGGTCCCGCGGTCGACCGGATCTGGCCGCGCCTGAAGAAGATCGCCATCGACTATGCGGTCGCAGAGCCGGCCGCGCGCCGCGGTCGCCTTGCCGTGGTGCCCGGGCACTTCGACTGGGACGACGTGGGGGACTTCGCCTCGCTCACGAAGCTCATCACCAACGGTCGCAAGAACGACCTCGCGGTGCTCGGACCGCATGCCCGGGTGCTCTCGGATGCCGCGAGCGGAATCCTCGTCAGCCAGACCTCGCGGGTGATCAGCCTCGTCGGCGTGCAGGACATCGTGGTGGTCGACACCCCCGATGCGCTGCTGGTCACGACGGTCGAGAACGCGCAGCGGGTGAAGGGTGTCGTGGAGTCGCTCAAAGTCACGGGACGGGGCGATGTGCTCTGATGAGCACCGGTTCGTGCTCATCGGCGCTCCAGGTTTCGAGTTTGTAAAGATTCACCGGAGCGAGGGGCGCCGGTATACGCAAACGCTGAAACAGTAGGTAACTTTGATCGATCCGCGAGGGACGCGGTTCCGTTCAGGGAGGCACTGAGTTGACCATCTCCACCACCAAGAAGCTTCTCGGCGCGACCGTCGCCGCGAGCGTCATCTTCGCTCTCGCCGGTTGCGGCCAGGCACCGGCCGAGTCGGGCGGCGACGCGGGTGGCGACACCCCCGACTTCCTGCCCTGCATCGTCTCCGACATGGGCGGCTTCGACGACAAGTCGTTCAACCAGCTTTCGTTCGAGGGTGCCACGAAGGCCGCCGATGAGCTCGGCGTCGACCTGAAGGACGTCCAGTCCAACGCCGAGACCGAGTACGGCCCCAACATCACCAACCTCGTCGACGAGGGCTGCAACGCGATCGTCGCCGTCGGCTTCGCCCTCTCGGCTGCGACCGTCGAGGCCGCCACGGCCAACGAGGACGTCGACTTCATCCTCGTCGACGACGCCGCCGACAACGATCTCGACGGAACCAAGGACGCGGACAACATCAAGCCGCTCCTCTACGACACCGCACAGGCCGCGTTCCTCGCTGGCTACCTGTCGGCCGGCTACTCGAAGACCGGCAAGGTCGGCACCTTCGGCGGTATGGAGTTCCCGACCGTCACGATCTTCATGGACGGCTTCAAGCAGGGCGTCGACCACTACAACGAGGTCAAGGGCACCGACGTCCAGGTCGTGGGCTGGGACGGCAAGACCGGTTCGTTCACGGGCGGCTTCGAGGCCAACCAGGACGCCAAGCAGGTCGCGGTCAACGTCCTCGACCAGGACGTCGACGTCATCTTCCCCGTCGGCGGACCGATCTACCAGTCGGCTCAGCAGGCCATCAAGGAGTCCGGTAAGGACGTCGCGCTGATCGGCGCCGACGCCGACCTGTTCGAGACCGACCCGAGCACGGCGGATGTCGTCCTCACCTCGGTCCTCAAGGCCATGGACCTCTCGACCTACGAGGCCGTGCTCGCCAGCGGCAAGGGTGAGTTCGACCCCGAGACCTACATCGGCACCCTGGAGAACGAGGGCGTCGGCATCGCCGACCTCCACAACTTCGCCGACAAGGTCGACTCGGCCCTGCAGGACGAGGTCGCCCAGCTGCAGCAGGACATCGTCGACGGCACCGTCACCGTCAACTCCTACCTGAGCGAGTGATTCACTGAGAACGGGGAGGCCGACGCTCGTCGGCCTCCCCGTTCCGTCCTGTCGGGAGGCATTCCCGACGCTCCGGTCTGCTGAATAGGATCGAATACATGAAGCTTGAACTGCGCGGCATCACGAAGAGATTCGGGGCGCTGACAGCCAACGACCACATCGATCTCACCGTCGAAGAGGGTGAGATCCACTGCCTTCTCGGTGAGAACGGCGCCGGGAAGTCGACGCTGATGAACGTTCTCTACGGCCTGTACCAGGCCGACGAGGGCGACATCCTGCTGGACGACGTCGTCCAGCACTTCGACGGACCCGGCGACGCCATGGCGGCCGGCATCGGCATGGTGCACCAGCACTTCATGCTCATCCCCGTCTTCACCGTCGCCGAGAACGTCATGCTCGGCCATGAGCAGACCCGATTCGGAGGTCGTCTCGACCTCGCGGCCGCTCGCGCGAAGGTGCGCGAGATCTCGGACCGGTTCGGATTCGCGGTCGACCCCGACGCGCTCGTCGAAGACCTCCCCGTCGGCGTGCAGCAGCGCGTCGAGATCATCAAGGCCCTCTCGCGCGAGGCGAAGGTGCTCGTGTTCGACGAGCCGACCGCCGTGCTCACGCCCCAGGAGACCGACGAGCTGATGGCGACGATGCGCCAGCTCAAAGCGCAGGGCACCTCGATCGTCTTCATCACCCACAAGCTCCGTGAGGTCCGCGAGGTCGCCGACCGCATCACCGTGATCCGCCTCGGCAAGGTCGTCGGCGAGGCGTCGCCCACGGCGTCGAACGAGGAGCTCGCCTCGCTCATGGTCGGTCGCGCGGTCGAGCTCACGGTGCAGAAGGATGCGCCGACGCTGCACGACAACGGACTGAGCGTGCAGGGCCTCACCGTCACCGACCGCTCCGGCATCGTCCTCGTCGACGATGCGAGCTTCGAGGTGCGCGGGGGAGAGGTCCTCGCGATCGCCGGAGTGCAGGGCAACGGCCAGACCGAACTCACCGAGGCGATCCTCGGCCTGCAGGATCACGTGCGCGGCAGCATCCGCCTCGACGGCGAGGAACTCGTGGGTCGCACCGTGCGGCAGATCCTCGACGCCGGTGTCGGCTTCGTCCCCGAGGACCGCAGCGTCGACGGTCTCGTCAAGGAGTTCTCGATCTCGGAGAACCTCATGCTCGACCGCTCCTTCGGTGGGGAGTTCGTCTCGGCCGGTACGGTGCGCCGTGGTGCCCTCGACGAGTTCGCCCGCGCGAAGATCGCCGAGTTCGACATCCGCACGCAGGGCCCGACGCAGGCCGCCGGTCGTCTCTCGGGGGGAAACCAGCAGAAGGTCGTGCTCGCCCGCGAACTCAGCCGCGATCTCGCGCTGTTCGTCGCCGCGCAGCCGACCCGTGGCGTCGACGTCGGATCGATCGAGTTCATCCACAAGCGCATCATCGACACGCGCGATGCCGGTGTTCCGGTGATCGTGATCTCGACCGAGCTCGACGAGGTCGCCGCCCTCGCCGACCGGATCCTCGTCATGTACCGCGGCCGCGTCGTCGGCATCGTGCCCGGCGACACCCCCCGCGATCAGCTCGGTCTGATGATGGCGGGCATGAACGGAGAGAACGCATGAGCGTCGCAGAGACCAAGGGACCGCTCGCCGAGCCGGAGACCGTCGTCGCCCCCTCGCGCTGGCGCGTCGCGTTCCAGCAGATCGTCTCGGGGAACGCGATCATCTCGGTGCTCGCCGTCCTGATCGCCGTCGTCGTCGGCTCGATCATGATCGCGGCCACGAACGAAGAGGTCCAGGAGACGGCGGGGTACTTCTTCGCCCGCCCCGGTGACATGATCGCCGCCGTCTGGCAGGCCGTCAGCGGCGCGTACGCCGCGCTGTTCCGTGGCGCGATCTACAACTTCAACGCCGACGACTTCGCCACCGGCATCCGTCCGCTGACCGAGACGCTCAAGTTCGCGACGCCGCTGATCGCGGCTGGACTCGGCGTCGGCCTCGCCTTCCGCGCCGGCCTGTTCAACATCGGTGGCCAGGGGCAGATGCTCATGGCAGCCGCGGCCGGCGGATACGTCGCGACGCAGATCGACATGCCGTTCCCGCTGCACCTGATCGCCGCGGTCATCGCCGGTATGGCCGCCGCGGCCCTCTGGGCGGGTATCGCCGGATTCCTCAAGGCGCGCACGGGTGCGCACGAGGTGATCACGACGATCATGCTCAACCACATCGCCTTCTACCTGCTGGCCTGGATGCTCGCGACGCAGGGAATCCTGCAGGCACCAGGGTCCAGCAACCCGAAGACGGCCCCGATGCCCGACTCGGCGGTGCTCCCGCTGCTTCTCGGCGACACGTACAAGCTGCACTGGGGCTTCGTCGTCGCCCTCGCCGCCGTCGCCTTCACCTGGTGGCTGCTCGAGCGTTCGTCGCTCGGCTTCCGCTTCCGGGCCGTGGGGGAGAACCCCGCGGCGGCGAAGGTGGCCGGCATCAACGTGGGCAAGATGTACTTCGTCGTGATGCTGATCGCCGGTGCGCTGGTGGGCATCGCGGGCATCAGCCAGATCCTCGGTACCGAGACGAGCGGCTTCGGCGGGTCGATCGATGCCGGCATCGGTTTCGACGCCATCACGGTCGCGCTGCTCGGGCGCTCTTCGCCGATCGGCATCCTCGGAGCCGGCCTCCTGTTCGGCGCGTTCAAGACCGGTGGCTTCACGATGCAGTCCTCGCAGGGCATCCCGATCGAGATCGTGCTCGTCGTGCAGTCGCTGATCGTGCTCTTCATCGCCGCGCCTCCGCTGGTGCGCGCGATGTTCGGTCTCCCGCAGCCCGGGCGTCCCTCACGCAAGAAGACCCGAGCGGCCAAGAAGTCGCAGAAGCAGGAGGTGTCGGCATGAGCGCCGTCACGAATGCCGCCGTCGCGATCGAGGAACCGCGCGCCGTCGCCGTCGCCTCGTGGAAGGCGCCGATCATCTTCGGGATCTTCACGGTCCTGTTCGCCCTGCTGCCGCTGCTGGCACCGCGCGACGGTGAGACGACGTTCCGTCTGGCCTCGGGTGACGCGTTCTTCGCGATCCCGGATGTGATCCTGCCCGCGAACGCGACCGCGTGGATCGCCGTCGTGGTGCTCGCCGCGGTCACCGTGTTCGCGTTCGTGCGGGCGTCCGCACGGCGCAGCATCCCGCTGTGGCTCGTGATCGTCTACGTCGCCGCTCTCCTCCTGGGCTTCCTCGCCTGGGCCGCCGCCGGTGAGACGCTGCGCATGATCAGCCTGCTCGGCGGAGCGCTGGCCCTGGCCACGCCGCTGATCTTCGGCGCCCTGGGCGGCGTGATCGGCGAGCGAGCCGGTGTCGTGAACATCGCGATCGAGGCGCAGCTGCTCGCAGGTGCGTTCTCCGCCGCGATCGCCTCGTCGCTCACCGGTTCGCCGTGGGCGGGGCTGGTCGCCGCGATGGGCGCGGGCATGCTCGTCTCGCTCGTACTCGGCGTCTTCACGATCACGTACTACGTCGACCAGGTCATCGTCGGTGTCGTGCTCAACGTGCTCGTGATCGGTCTGACGACGTTCCTCTTCCGCGTGGTCCTGGCCCCGAACACCGAGACCCTCAACAGCCCGGCCACCTTCGACACCGTGTCGATCCCCGTGCTGAGCGAGATCCCGATCATCGGCCCGATCCTGTTCCGGCAGTCGTTCATCGTCTACCTGATGTACATCGTCGTCGCGCTCGTCTGGTTCGGCCTCTACCGCACCCGTTGGGGCCTGCGTCTGCGCGCCGTCGGCGAGCACCCGCAGGCGGCCGACACCGTCGGCATCAAGGTGCTCGCGACCCGCTACCGGGCGATCCTGCTCGCGGGTGCCGTCGCCGGTATGGGCGGTGCGTTCTACACGCTCGTCTCGGTGCCGCGCTTCAACCAGGAGATGACGGCGGGCGCGGGATTCATCGCCCTCGCGGCGGTGATCTTCGGTAAGTGGGATCCGATCAAGGCCACCCTCGCGGCGCTGCTCTTCGGCTTCGCCACCAACCTGCAGGGTGTGCTCAGCGTCATCGGATCGCCGGTGCCGAGCCAGTTCATGCTCATGCTGCCGTACGTCGTGACGATCTTCGCCGTCGCCGGCCTCGTCGGGAAGTCGCGGGCTCCCGCGGCCGACGGCGAACCGTACATCAAGTCCTAGGAGTGACATGACAGACATCGACTGGGACGAGCTGCGCCAGGTCGCCACGTCCGCCATGGAGAAGGCCTACGCCCCGTACTCGCGCTACCGCGTGGGGGCTGCGGCACTGGTGGGCGACGGGCGGATCGTCGCCGGCTGCAACGTCGAGAACGCGTCCTACGGCGTGACGCTGTGCGCCGAGTGCGCGCTCGTCGGCGATCTGCACATGTCGGGCGGTGGCCAGCTCGTCGCCTTCGTGTGCGTGAACAACGACGGGCAGACGATCATGCCGTGCGGACGCTGCCGCCAGTTGCTGTTCGAGCACGCCATGCCCGGGATGCTGCTCGAGACCGTCTCCGGCATCCGCACGATCGACGAAATACTGCCGGATGCGTTCGGCCCCCGCGACCTGGAGGACGCACGATGAGCACGGTAGAGCCCTACGACGCGGTCGACGTCATCCGCGCGAAGCGCGATGGCGGCGTCGTCCCCGAGCCGGCGCTGCGCTGGATGGTCGACGCGTACACGCGCGGCTACGTCTCGGACGCGCAGATGGCCTCGTTCGCGATGGCGATCTTCCAGCGCGGCATGGAGCGCGACGAGATCCGGGTGCTCACCGACGCGATGATCGCGTCGGGGGAGCGGATGAGCTTCGCCTCCCTCGGCAAGAAGACGGTCGACAAGCACTCCACGGGCGGTGTGGGTGACAAGATCACGCTGCCGCTGGCCCCGCTGGTCGCCGTGTTCGGCGTCGCCGTGCCGCAGCTCAGCGGCCGCGGCCTCGGCCACACGGGGGGCACGCTCGACAAGCTCGAGTCGATCCCCGGCTGGCGCGCTGCGCTCAGCAACGAGGAGATGTTCGCCCAGATGCAGGGCGACGTGGGCGCCGTCATCTGCGCGGCCGGCTCCGGTCTCGCTCCCGCCGACAAGAAGCTCTACGCGCTGCGCGATGTCACCGGAACGGTGGAGGCGATCCCGCTGATCGCGTCGAGCATCATGTCGAAGAAGATCGCGGAGGGCACCGATGCCCTCGTGCTCGACGTGAAGTTCGGGTCGGGAGCCTTCATGCAGGACATCGATCGTGCCCGCGAACTCGCCCGCACGATGGTCGCGCTCGGCACGGATTCGGGGGTCGCGACGACCGCCCTGCTCACCGACATGAACGTGCCGCTCGGCTTCGCGATCGGCAACGCCAACGAGGTGCGCGAGTCGGTCGAGATCCTCGCCGGCGGCGGCCCCGCCGACGTGCGCGAACTCACGATCGCGCTCGCCCAGGAGATGCTGGCTCTGGCCGGTCAGCCGGATGCCGATGTCGAAGCCGCGCTCGACGACGGTCGCGCGATGGACCAGTGGAAGGCGATGATCCGCGCCCAGGACGGCGACCCGGATGCCGCGCTCCCCGTCGCCCGCGAGACCCATGTCGTCACGGCGCCCACCGACGGCGTGGTCAGCCGCATGGACGCCCTGCCCTTCGGCGTCGCGGCCTGGCGCCTCGGCGCCGGTCGCGCACGCGCGGAGGACCCCGTGATCTTCGAGGCGGGGATCGACCTGCACGCGAAGCCGGGCGACCGCGTCTTCGCCGGACAGCCGCTGTTCACACTGTCGGCCGCCGACGAGGCGCGCTTCCCGCGGGCGATCGAGGCGCTCGAGGGAGCGTGGCAGATCGGCTCGGAGGCTCCCGAGCGCGGACCGATCGTCCGCGAACGCATCACGGCCTGACCTCCGGCCCGCTACCCTGAACACGGCGGTCACCGCCGCCACCCTTTTCTGCGACTGGAGGATCCCCATGGCGATCGATATGAACGGCGACGTCAAGGTCCAGGGGATCTCCCTGCGCAGCCTGCCGAAGGTGTCGTTGCACGACCATCTCGACGGCGCGCTGCGTCCGGCGACGATCGTCGAACTGGCGGATGCCGCGGGCATCGCGCTGCCGCAGAACGACGCGCGCTCGCTCGGCCGCTGGTTCGCGAAGCAGAGCGATTCGGGCTCGCTGGTCGAGTACCTGAAGACCTTCGATCTCACGATCGCCGTCATGCAGACTCCGGAGGCGCTGACGCGCGTCGCCCGCGAGTTCGTGCAGGACCTCGCGAAGGACGGCGTGATCTACGGCGAGGTGCGCTGGGCGCCCGAACAGCACCTGGCGGGCGGGCTCAGCCTCGAGCAGGTCGTCGAGGCCGTGCAGCAGGGCATCGAGGAGGGTGAGGACGCCGCGGATGCCGCAGGCCACAGCATCCGCGTGGGGCAACTGCTCTCGGCGATGCGCCAGCACGACCGTGCCCGCGAGATCGCCGAGCTCGCGGTCGATTTCCGTGGACGCGGCGTGGTCGGGTTCGACACCGCCGGCCCCGAGGACGGCTTCCCGTCGTCGAACTACCGTGAGGCCTTCGACTACCTCGCCGACAACTTCTTCCCCGTGACGGTGCACGCCGGTGAGGCGGCGGGGCTCGACTCCATCCGCTCGGCCCTGCTCGACGGACGCGCGCTGCGCCTCGGCCACGGCGTGCGCATCGCCGAGGACCTCGAGGTCATCACGCGCGAGGGCGACGAGGTGCAGGTGCAGTTCGGTGAGGTGGCGCGCTGGGTGCGCGACCGCGAGATCCCGCTCGAGCTGTCGCCGTCGTCGAACCTGCAGACCGGTGCGGTCGCGGCCTGGGGGTCGGAGCTCGCCGACCACCCGTTCGATCTGCTCTACCAGCTCGGGTTCGCCGTCACCGTGAACGTCGACAACCGCACGATGAGCGCGACCTCTCTCACCCGGGAGCTCGCCCTGCTCGTCGAGGCGTTCGAGTACGACCTCGATGATCTCGAGACCTTCCAGTTCAACGCCGCTGCCGCGACCTTCCTCCCGGTCGAGGAGCGCGAGGAGCTCGTGGAGATGATCGCCGACGGCTTCGACGCCTGACCATGGCGACTCGGGGGAGCCGTTCACGGGCACGGCGCCGACGCCGGGGGATCTGGATCGGTGCGATCGTCGCCGTGGTGGTCGTGGCGGGCGGTACCGCCGCAGCGTTCGCGTGGATGACGCGTGAACCCGACGCGATCCCGCGCGTCGAGGCGACGCCGATCGAGCGCCCGTTGACCGAGGCGCAGCAGCTCGTCGCCGATTCCGGCGATCCGAACGGCTGCGCCGTGTCGTTCGCGGGCGAGGACATCGCGCTCGACATGCAGGTGCAGTCGCAGGGCACGCTGTACCAGTACCTGCCGATCCCGACGCGGGACGGGCGCGTCTTCGCGGGGTGGTACGCCACCGCCGAGGACGCGGCGGCGCAGAACGTCGCGGCTCGCGTCAACGGTGCGGAGAAGGTCGTGTGCACGGATGCCGAGGTCGAGCTGTTCGGCGCGTGGACGACTCCGGAGGAGAACGCTGCGGCCGATGTGCAGGTGCCGATCCTGATGTACCACCAGTTCACCGCGAACCCCGAGGGGGAGTCCGGGTGGCTACGGGGCAACTACGCCTACATCGGCGACTTCGACGCCCACATGAACCACATCGCGACGACCGGGTTCTACCTGCCCACGTGGGATGAGCTGAGCGCGTTCATCGACGGCCGGCTGTCGCTGCCCGCGCGGTCGGTCATCATCACCGACGACGATGCCGACCAGACCTGGTTCGACCTCGCCGTTCCGGTCGTCGACAAGTACGAGCTGCTCTCGACATCGTTCATGATCACGGCGTACCGGCAGGATCCGCCGCCCTCTCCGTACGTGCTGCGGCGCTCGCACACGCACGACATGCACCAGGCCGGTGCCAACGGTCGCGGGCGGATGGAGAACTGGACCGCCGACGAGATCGCCGCCGACCTCACCACCTCCGGTGACGTGCTCGGCGTGCGCGAGGTCATCGCCTACCCGTTCGGTCACTACAACGACACGGCGAAGCAGGGCGTGACGCAGGCCGGCTTCGAGATGGCCCGCACGATCGAGCCGGGCTACGTCGAGATCGGCACCGACAAGCTGGCGCTCCCGGTCGTGCGCATCGACTACGGCATGGGCCTCGAGTCGCTGATCTCGCGGATCGGCTGACGCGATCGGTCAGCCCGCGGCAGCCAGGGCGTCCTCGGAGAGGAACGTGCCGAGGAGGTCGGTGACCGTCGCGTGCATCTCGTCATCGGAGATCGACGGCGTGCCGTCTCCGGCCTGGGGGCCGTAGTCGCCGAACGAGGCGTGCGAGGCGCCGTCGATCTCGACCAGGTCGGCATCGGCGGGCAGGTTGTCGCGCGCATCCGCGATCTTGGTCGGCGTTGAGAGCCCGTCCTCGGAACCGGCGAGGCTGAGCACCGGAAGATCGCTGTCCGAGAGATCGTTCGCGCAGTACGAGCCGAAGAGCACGAGGGCATCGGCATCCGCCGCCAGCTGGCAGGCCCGCACGCCGCCGAGGGAGTGCCCGCCGACGGCCCACATCTCGACGTCGGGGGCGGCGGAGGTGAAGGAGTCGAGGGGGCGAGGATCGAAGAACGCGAGGTTCAGCCAGGGTCGCGTGATCACGACCGTGACGCCCTCCTCGGCGACGCCCTGCAGGATCGCGGCGTAGGCCCAGGGGTCGACCTTCGCGCCGGGCACGAAGACGAGACCGATCTCGGAATCGCCGTCGGCGGGGGAGAGCACGATGCCCTGCTCGGCGTCGTCGACGGTGATCGCGGGGTTCTCGCGCACGGCGGCGAGCGGCGCCTTCTCCGCGCCCATCACCCCGATCTGGCTCCAGGCGACGATGCCGCCGGCTCCGAGGACGACGAGGATCAGGATGCTCCACAGCGTCCACTTCAGGACGCGCCGGCCACGCTTCTTCTGCACCTTCCCAGGGTACGCGGCGCGGCTGTGAGCGGCCCGCTCACGCGGGCTGGGCGAGGGCGTGCTGCTCCCGCTTCATTGCGCCGCGATACGCGTCCTTGTTGACGTAGTAGGCCATCCGGTCGAGGGCGAGGTAACGATAGCCGCCGGTGAGGTCCGGCCAGGCCGTCTCGGTGACCCGCGCGCGGAATCGCGCCGCGCGGGCGGGGTCCCGTTCGGCCGCGTCGAGATAGGCGGCGAGCAACTCGGCCTGTTCGTAGCGCCCCTGCCAGCCGATCCCGGATGCCTCGATCATGCCCATCACGAACAGCCCGTTGAACGAGGCGGGGAAGATGTGCAGGAAGAGCTCGGGCGAGGCGCCGCGCCAGTTCAGGTGCGCGGGGGCGACGAACGGGTAGTCGAGTCGGTATCCGGTCGCGAGGAGCACCAGGTCGTACTCGCCGGACGAACCGTCGCGGAAGTGCACGGTCGAGCCGTCGAAGCGGTCGACGTCGGGCCGGACGCGCAGATCGCCCTGGCCGAGGTGGTTGAGCACCATGGTGTTCACGATCGGGTGGGACTCGTAGATGCGGTAGTCCGGCTTCGGGAAGCCGAACCGCACGGGATCGCCGGTGAAGGCGCGCAGCACACGGGAGTCGAGAGCCTGCTTCAGTCGGGCCGGGAGCGGGCGGCCCTGGTTCAGTGTGTCGCTGGGGCGACCGAAGAGGTAGCGCGGAACGAAGTAGTAGCCCCGTCGCACGCTCATGTCGATCGCGTCGGCGTGGTGCACGGCATCCACCGCGATGTCGCAGCCCGAATTGCCGGCGCCGATGATGAGCACTCGGCGCCCCGCGAGCTGCGCGGGGGAGGAGTAGGCGCTCGTATGCAGCACTTCGCCCGCGAACTCGCCCGGGAAGGTGGGGACGTTCGGTTCGGCGAGAGTGCCGTTCGCGAGCACGACGCCTCGGTACCCGCGGGTCTCCGCGCCTTCCGGACCGATGCTCGTCAGGTCCCAGCCGCCGTCTCGCGGTTCGAGTCGGATGACGCGCGTGTCGAAGCGGAAGAGCGCGGTGAGGCCGAAGTGGTCGGCATACGCCCGGAAGTACTCGAGCAGCACCGCATGCCCCGGATAGTCGATCGTGGAGCGCATCGGGAACTCGTGGAACTCGGTCGTCGTGCGCGACGAGATGAGGTGCGCCGACTCGTACATCGTGCTGCGCGGATTCGAGATGTCCCAGAGTCCGCCGACACCGTGCGACGCCTCGTACCCGTCGACGGGAAGACCGCGCTTCTGCAGAGCGCGGACGGCGGCCAGACCCGAGGGGCCCGCGCCGATCACGGCATAGGTGTCCCTGTGGGTGTCGGTGTTCCTGTGGGTGTCCACGCTTCCCCCGCACGTCCGTGTACCGAAAACGCCCCCGCATCCCGATCGTATCGGGGTGCGGGGGCGTTGGCGATCGATCGTTCAGGCGTCGCGGAGAGCGTCCTGACGGGCGGTCACGGCGGCCTCGACGGCGGCGAAGAGCGGATGCTGCGGCTCCAACCCCGTCGTGCGCGTCGTGAACGTCTGCGCATCCAGCGTGCCGAGCAACTGGCGCAGCTCGACCGACTGGGTGTCGTCGGCATCCTCGAACTCGAGCGTCGCGGCGATGGCGGCGACGAGCGCGTCCGTCGACAGGCCGTGCTCGGCCGCGGCGGCCGCCGGGCCGATGAACCGCTCGTGCCGGGAGATCTTGCGCAGCGGCTGGCGGCCGACGCGCTGCACGGTGTCGACGAGCGCGGGATTGCGGAAGCGCTCCAGGATCGTCGCGCGGTACTCGGCCAGGTCCGCCGGGTCGAGCCCATGGGTCGCCGAGAGCACCGCGGAGGTCTCCTCGAGGGCCGCGCCGACCGCCGTCGCGATCTGCGGATCGGCGAGGGCGTCGGAGATGCGCTCGACGCCGGCGCGGGCACCGAAGTAGGCCGTGGCCGCGTGGCCGGTGTTGACCGTGAACAGCTTGCGCTCGATGTACGGGGCGAGGTCGTCGACGAAGTGCGCGCCGGGGATGTTCGGCAGCGTGCCGCCGAACGGACCCTGCTCGATCGTCCACTCGAAGTACGGCTCGACCGTGACGTCGACGCCCGCGCCCTCGGGCTGGGCCGGGACGATGCGGTCGACGGCGGTGTTCGCGAACACGGCGCGGGCGAGCAGGTCGGATGCATCGGCACCCGCAGCGCTCTCGATCTCGGCGCGGAGCAGATCGGTCGCGCCGATCGCGTTCTCGCACGCCATGATCACCAGCGGTGCAGCATCGTGGGAGCGGCGCGTGAGGCCCGCGACGATCGTCGGCGCGATGAAGCGCAGAACCGTCGGGCCGACCGCGCACGTCACGACATCTGCCGTCGCGACCTCGTCGGCGGCGGCATCCGGATCGGTCTTGCTGTTGACAGCCCGGAACCCGGTCACGGTGCGATCGATGCCCCCCGGCCCGACCTCGTGCACCGTGTACGCGTCGACCGCGTTGATCGCGTCGACGAGCGCATCCGCCACGTCCGAGAAGACGACCTCGTAGCCGCCCTCGTGGAGCAGCAGCCCCACGAAGCCGCGCCCGATGTTGCCGGCGCCGAACTGGACCGCCTTCATCCCTCGTTCACCGCCGAGAGCAGAGCGAAGAGCTCTTCGGGCGTCTGCGCCGCCGTGAGCTTCGCGACGTCGTCCTCGTCGGAGAACAGGATCGCGATCTGCGAGAGGATCTCGAGGTGCTCGTCACCGCGCCCGGCGATGCCGATCACGAACGTCGCGGGCTCTCCCGCCCAGTCCACGCCGCCGTCGTAGCGCACGACCGAGAGGGCGGAGGCGAGGATCGCGTCCTTGGTCTCGTTGGTGCCGTGCGGGATCGCGAGTCCGTTGCCCATGAAGGTCGAGACCGTCTGCTCACGCTGACGCATCGCGTCGACGTAGGCGGGGGTCACGGCGTTCACCGAGACGAGGATGTCGGTCGCCTCCTGCAGGGCTTCCTCCTGCGTCGCCGATCCCGGGTGGATCCGGATCTGCTCGAGGGTGAGAACGCTCATGATGATTCCTTTCTGAGAATGGTCCGGTGGGCGGATGCCGCAGCATCCGCCCACCGGGGTGTGTCACGCGTCTGTGTCGCGCTGGGCGCGCACCATCTCGACGACCTCTTCATACTTCGGGGAATTCATGAAGTTGTCGACCGACACGTGCAGGGAGTTCGGCGACTGGGCCTTCGCGCGATCGGTCAGCTGCTGCTGCGTGATCACGAGATCGGCCGTTCCGTCGAGGTTCGCGATCGCCTGGTTGGTGACCGTGACGCCCTCGACGCCCGCCTTCTTGAACTTGTTGCGCAGGACGCTCGCGCCCATCGCCGAGGAGCCCATGCCGGCGTCGCACGCGAACACGACGTTCTCGATGCGGCGGTCGGTAGCGACGGCGGTTCCGCCGGCGGTGGCGCCGGCGGACGACGAGCGCAGAGCGTCCATCGCGGCGGACGACTTGCCCTTGTTCGCCTCGGTCTGCGCGATCGCGGCGCCGAAGGTGTCGCCCTCGGCCTCGAGGTCGCGCTTGCGGGATGCCCGCAGGATCACGGCGGTGATGAGGAAGGTCACGGCTGCGGCGATGAGCACCGACAGGTAGACGACGACGAGGTTGCCGACGCCCGATCCGATCGCTCCGGCGGTGACGGCGATGATGCTGCCCGGTGCGGCCGGGAAGCCGAGCCCGCCGCCGAGGATCATGTTCGTCGTGACACCGGCCGCGCCACCCGCGATGAGCGCGAGGATCGTGGTCGGCTTGCTCAGCGCGTACGGGAAGTAGATCTCGTGGATGCCACCGAAGAACTGGATGACGGCCGCGCCCGGTGCCGAGGCCTTCGCTGCGCCGACACCGAAGAACGTGAACGCGAGGAGGAGCCCGAGGCCGGGGCCGGGGTTCGCCTCGATGAGGAACAGGATCGACTTGCCGGTCTCCGCAGCCTGTTCGATGCCGAGCGGGGTGAAGACACCGTGGTTGATGGCGTTGTTGAGGAACAGCACCTTCGCGGGCTCGACGATGATCGAGACCAGGGGCAGCAGGTTGAGCGAGACGAGCCAGTCGACCGCCGCGCCGAGGACGGCGCTGATGCCGAGCATGACCGGACCGAAGGCGAAGAAGCCGACGATCGCGAGGATCATGCCGAGGATGCCGGCGGAGAAGTTGTTCACGAGCATCTCGAAGCCGGGGCGGATCTTGCCATCCCACAGCTTGTCCATCTGCTTCGTGATCCACGCGGCGATCGGGCCCATGATCATGGCGCCGAGGAACATCGGAATGTTGGTTCCGACGATGACACCCATCGTGGCGATCGTCGCCACGACGCCACCGCGCTCGCCGTAGACCATGCGGCCGGCGGTGTTCGCGATGAGAAGGGGCAGCAGGTAGGTCACCATCGGTCCGACCAGGCCGACGTAGGCGAAGATGTTGCCGTCGGCGCCTTCGGCGACCGCGGTCATCGCACCCTGCCAGCCGATCACGGCGGAGTCGCCGCCGCCGCCGATGATCTCGGCGACCGGTGCCCAATGCCAGTTGAAGGGGCTGTCAGCGCCGAAGAATCCGGCCGGGATGAACAGCATGGTGATGAAGCCCCAGGCGATGAACGCCGCGATGTTGGGCATGATCATGCCGGAGAGGAACGTGCCGAAACGCTGCACGCCCGTTCGGAGCCCGCTCGCCTTTGCGGGGGCTGGTGACGTCGTCGTCATGATGTCGTCTCTTTCTGGTGAGGAGGGAGGGCCGTGACTGCTTCCGCCACGGCCAGGCGTGCACCGGCGGCGTCATCGGCCGCCAGTGCGAGCTCGGCGAGGTTACGGGCCTCGTCGAGCGTGCGTTCGGAGAGCGCGTGGCGGACGTCCGCCAGCGCCGCGGGGGCCATCGAGAGGCTCGTGGCGCCGAGGCCCACGAGCACGACGGCGAGGAGGGGGTCGGCGGCGGCCTCGCCGCAGATGCCGACGGGCTTGCCCAGGCGAGATCCCGCGGCCCCGACCTCGCGAACGAGGCGCAGGACGGCGGGGTGCCAGGGGTCCTGGAATCCGGCGACCGATCCGAGGAGTCGGTCGGCGGCCATCGTGTACTGCGTGAGGTCGTTGGTGCCGATCGAGGCGAAGTCCGCGTGCGCGAGCACACGGTCGGCGAGCAGGGCGCTGGAGGGGACCTCGACCATGACGCCCGCGGTCTTCAGGCCGTACTCGCGGGCCAGCGAGGTGAAGTACTGCGTCTCCTCGACGGTCGCGACCATCGGCGCCATGACCCAGAGGTCGGCGGACGTCTCGGCATCCGCCTCCGCGAGAGCCGTGAGCTGCTCGCGCAGAATGTCCTCGCTCGCGCGCAGGGAACGCAAGCCACGGAGCCCGAGTGCCGGGTTCTCCTCGTGCGCGTCGTTGAGGAACGCGAGCGGCTTGTCGGCGCCCGCGTCGAGCATGCGCACGACGACCTTCTTGCCGGGGAACGCGGCGAGCAGCTCCCGGTACGACTCGCGCTGCTGCGCGACGGTCGGCGCCTGCGTGGCCGAGAGGAACAGGAACTCGGTACGGAAGAGTCCCACGCCCTCGGCACCGCGCTCGACGGCGTCCGCGGAATCCGCGGGCTTTCCGAGGTTCGCCAGGAGCGGGATCGCGGTGCCGTCGGCCAGCGCCCCCGGAGTCGCCGGAGCGGCATCGGCGGAGTCGCGCTCCGCGGCGCGCTGGGCGGCGCGGTCGAGGGCTTCCTGCGCGGGATCGGCGGTCACGATGCCGGCCGCGGCGTCGACGATCACCGTCGTACCTGTCGCGAGGGCCGTGGCCTCGGTCGCGCCGACGATCGCGACGATGCCTTTCTCACGCGCGAGGATCGCGGTGTGCGAGGTGGGGCCGCCGTCGCTCGTGATGAGCGCGAGCACCTGGTCGAGATCGAGCAGAGCCGTGTCGGCGGGCGCGAGATCGCGCGCCACCAGGACGAACGGATGCCCCGGGTTCGGTACCCCGGGCGCCTCGACGCCGCGCAGACGCGCGAGCACCCGCTGCGCGATGTCGTCGAGGTCGGCAGCACGCTCGCCGAGGTAGCCGCCGACGGCCTCGAGCGTGGCCTTGAACCCGGCGAAGGCATCGTGCACGGCCCACTCGGCGGTGGAGCCGGCGTCGATGCGCTCGTCGACCTCGTCCTGCAGCGTCGGATCCTCGGCGATCATCGCCTGGGCCTCGAGCACCTCCTGGGCCGATCCGCCGGCCGCCTCACCGCGGGCGGTGAGTTCGGCGGCGACGACCGCCACGGCCTCGCGCACGCGGGTGCGCTCGGCATCCGCGCCGACGGCGCTGGGGGTCTGGTCGGGCGCGGGCAGCGCCTCGGTCATGCGCACGACCGGGCCCTGCGCGACGCCGAGCCCGATGCCGACTCCGCGCAGCTCGCTCATCAGGATTCCTGGTCGTGGTCGGTGGTCAGCAGTTCGGTGAGCGTGTCGAGCACGCCCTCCGCGCCGTCACCGTCGGCCGTCAGGGTGACGTAGTCGCCGTGCTCGATCGCGAGCGCGATGACGCCGAGGATGCTGGCCGCGTTCACGGCCTTCCCGGAGTCCTTGGCGATCGTTACGGGGATGCCCGCCTCCTTGGCGGCCTGCGCGAAGAGCTTCGCGGGGCGCGCGTGCAGCCCGTGGGAGGAGCCGATCCGAACGGTGCGTGAAACGGTCATGGTGTTCCTTTCGGGGTGGTCTCCGCGGCGAGCAGCGCGCGCACCAGAGCGAGCGTCCGTTCCCCGTCGCGGTCGGCGAAGATGTCGGCGGGCAGGAGGGCGACGGGAACTCCGGCGCTCGCGCGCAGGGCGTCCACCCGGTCCGCGAGGTGCGGGCCGACGAGGAGCGCATTCTGTGCGCCGGGGAAGACGGAGGACTCCACTCCGGCGACGGCGTCCCAGTCGAGACCCGCGTCGGATGCTGCGCGCCGCAATCGCTGCGCGACGAACGTGCTCGACGCGCCGGCGCCGCACACAATGAGGATCCTCATCGATTCCACCTTCCTGAGAACAGTCTGGGAAATGCCGGGGGTCGGGTGCCAACACGAACCTTTCCGCCCCTGCGGAACCCCGCTTCCGGCCCCCGCTCCGGCCTCGGCCTGACATCATGGGAGGGCGGCGCACAGGGAAGTCGCGCACGTACGACGAGCAGAGGGAGGATCATGTCGCGCCAGCGCCAGGACCAGATCCTCACCGCTCTGCTGCGCCGGGGCTCGTGGGCGACCGCTGCCAGCCTCGCCGACCTGGTCGGGGTGACCCCCCGCAGCATCCGCTCCTACGTTGCCGCCCTCAACGCCCGCGTCGGAGGTGACGCTGTCGAGTCCGGCCCCGCGGGGTATCGCGCGGGTTCCGCCGCGCGCGACGCCCTGCGTGCACGATCGGGCAGTGAGTCCGCGCCGCGCGACCGCCTGCACGCGGTGGTGCGGATGCTCCTCGACGAGCCGGACGGCATCGACATCTACGCGACAGCCGAACGGATGCACGTGAGCGAGGCGACCCTCGAGGCCGATCTCGCCCGTGTCCGCGGCCTGCTCGACGGCACGGATCTCGTGCTCGAGCGCGATCGGGAGATCGTGCGACTGCAGGGCACCGAGGAGGAGCAGCGCCGTCTGATCTCGCGTCTCGCCCACGACGAGATGGACGCCGCGTCCTTCCACCCCGAGACCTTCCGCCGTGCGCTCGCCGGCACGGGGATGTCCGCCGAGGCGGTCGGCCCGTTCAAGTCGGCGCTCGTGCGCGAACTCGGCACGCTCGGGTACTTCGTCAACGAGCTCGCGATCTCGGACGTGCTCCTGCACATCGCGATCGCGACGGATCGCGTGGCCGCGGGGTACGCGATCGCCGGTGACCCGACGGGCGCGCACGACGAGATCCCGCGGGTGGGCGAGACGATCTCGCGCCTCGCGACCGAGCACTTCGGCGTCGAGCTGGGGGAGGGCGACAGTCGTCACCTCGCCTCGCTCGTGCTCACCCGGGTCGTCGCGCCCGGTGCGGAGACGACGCGCGAGGTCGCCCGCAGCGGGGTCGAAGCCGGTGTCGAAGACGCGGTGCGCACCGAGCTCGCCCGGGCCGCCGCCGAGTACGACGTCGACCTCGTCGAGGACTCGTTCGTGCTCCGGCTCTCGCTGCACGTGCAGAACCTGCTGCGGCGGGCGCAGGGCCAGGCGTTCGCCCGCAACCCCCTCACGCGCTCACTCAAGACCTCCTATCCCATGATCTTCGAGGTCGCGGTGTCGATCGCCTCGGGACTCCACGACCGGCTGGGCACGCCGATCCACGACGACGAAATCGCCTACATCGCGATGCACGTCGGCGGACGACTCGAGCGCAGCCGCAAGGCGGCGTCGATCCTGACCGCCACGATCGTCTGCCCCGGCTACTACGAGCTGCACGAGCTGCTGCGGTCGAGCGTCGACCGCTCTCTCGGTTCGGCGATCGAGGTCACGAGCGTGGTCACCAGCGTCGATCCCGACTGGGCGTCGTTCGACACCGACCTCGTTCTCAGCACGATCGAGCCCGCCCTCACCGGCGATCGTTTCGTGCGCATCCATCCGTTCTTCACCGACTCCGACGTGGAGCGCGTGCAGCAGGCCGCCGGGCGCATCCGTCGCGGCCGTCGGCTCACTCATCTTCGCGAAGAGCTCTCCCAGTACTTCGACGCCTCGGCATTCGTGCACCCGCTCCCCGATGAGGGGGAGGAGGCGATCATCCGCCGTCTCGGAGGATTGCTCGTCGGCGCCGGGGTGATCGGCGACGACTACGTCGAGAACACGATCGTGCGCGAGCGGATGTCGTCGACCGCATTCACGGATGCGCTCGCCGTGCCGCACGCCCTGCAGATGACGGCCACGCGCACCGCCATCGCGATCGGGGTGGCCGACGGATCGGCCGCATGGGCGGACGGCCGCGTGCAGGTCGTGGCGCTCGCCGCCTTCAGCGAGGGCGACCGGGCGGCATTCCAGACCGTGTTCGAGCAGCTCGTCGAGGTCTTCAGCGAGCGCGAGAGCGTGCAGCGGATCGTGCGTCGCGGCACGACGTTCGAGGCGTTCCTCGACGAGCTCGTCGCCGTCATCGACGGCTGAGCAGTCAACGAACGGGGTGCTGCAGTCGCTTTCGCGAGCTGCCGCACCCCGTTCGCAAACACACCTGCTTGTTACGTACGCACCTTGACTGCCTTATAACAGTAGGAGTACCAGGCGAGCAGGCCGCCTGTTAGATTTCCCGCTGGCTTTGCGCAGAAAGCGGATGTTCGCTTATAAGTTGTCTCCTTATAGCAGTCCTTCCACCCGCTCACGACGTTGCAATAGCTTCGTGTGCTCTCCTGTTTCCACTCCGCGGCTTGCGCTGAGGTCGCCACGCCAAGAGTGGAACCGAGGGCCAATAGGCCAGAAAGAGCGATCGAAGTCGACCACTTCGCGCGGCGAGTGCGGACAGAATCATGTCGCATCATTCCCTCCCAAACTGCCCTAATGGGCTTCGTCGTCTTTGACAATTGGTACGATATCAACCGGCAGAATTGTAGGCAATCATGCGGATGGTATATCGGATCACAATCCGATGTCATCGAATCAAGCCTCTCCTTCCGACGAGTTCGTCGCCGTCATCGACGGCTGAGCGGTCGCGCGTCCGCGAGGCGGGGCGTCAGCTCCTCGGCGCGAGCACGGCTGCGAGCGTGTCGAGGAGATCGTCGGCGCCCGGCCCCGCCGCGGTCTGCAGTTCGACGGCATCGCCGGTGCCGAGCGCGAGGTCCATCACGGCGAGCACGCTGCGCAGATCGACGGTCGTCCCGTCGGCAGTGCGCAGGGTGACGGGATCGTCGTGGGCCTGCACGAGACGGACGATCTCGGCGACGGGTCGGGCATGCACACCGTTGTGCGCGCTGACGATGACGTGGCGGGTCGGCATGATCCGATCGTATCCGGGTATGCCGACGGCGCGCGGCCGGAGGGCCCACGCGCCGTCGGCAGGGGTCAGGAGCGCTCGTCGAGGAGGTCCCGGACTCCGGCCTCGATCTCGGAGACCGCCGCGCGGGCTTCGTCGGCCGAGGGGCCGGCGGCATCGATGTACACCTTGAGCTTGGGCTCGGTGCCGCTCGGGCGCACGATCACGCGGGAGCCGTCGTCCAGCCGGTAGCGCAGCACATCGCCCGAAGGCTGACCCGCGGCGGCATGCAGGAGATCGTCGACGGAGGCGACCGGTCGGCCGGCGATCTGGACCGGCGGCAGCGTGCGCAGAGCGAGCATGACGCGTCCGATGATCGACAGGTCGTCGACGCGGATCGATACCTGACCGCTCGAGAAGTGCCCGTACGTGTCGCCGAGCTCGGCGAGCAGATCCGCGAGCGTCGCGCCACGGTCACGGGCCTCGGCGGCGAGGCCGAGGATCGCGACGGCCGCGGAGATGCCGTCCTTGTCGCGCACCGTCTCGGGGTTCACGAGGTAGCCGAGCGCCTCCTCGAAGCCGAACACGATGCCGGGTGCACGGGAGATCCACTTGAACCCGGTGAGCGTCTCGTGGAAGTCGAGGCCGTGGTGCGCGGCGATCGCGCCGAGACCCGGCGACGATACCAGCGAGCACGCGAGTGCGGCGCCGGGGGTGCCGGCGGCGGCGCGCGCGGCACGGGCACCCAGGAGCAGTCCGACCTCGTTGCCGGTGAGTCGGCGCCAGCCCTCGGGAGCCGTGTCGTCGGGGATGGCCACGGCGAGGCGGTCGGCATCCGGGTCGTTCGCGAGGATGAAGTCGGCGTTCGAACGGCGGGCGCGCGCGAACGCGAGATCCATCGCGCCGGGCTCCTCCGGGTTCGGGAAGGAGACGGTGCGGAAGGTCGCGTCGGGAGCGAGCTGCTCGCCGACGACGCTCGGTCGGGGGTAGCCCGCCGCCGTCACGATGCGAGCGAACGTCTCCCACCCGACGCCGTGCATCGCCGTGTAGACCCACCGCAGGCCCGACGCACCCGCGGGCGCGGGGGCGACCACGGCCGTCGCGGCGACGTACGCGTCGACGACGTCCTCGCCCGCGACCTCGTAAGAGGTCGAACGGGGGAGAGCGGCGATGCTGCCGGCATCCGCGATGCGCTGGATGGACGCCGCGATCTCGGCATCCGCCGGGGCGACGATCTGCGATCCCTCGTCGGATCCGCCGAGGTAGACCTTGTAGCCGTTGTCGTTCGGCGGGTTGTGGCTCGCGGTCACCATCACACCGGCATCCGCGCCCAGGTGGCGCACCGCGAAGGCGAGCACCGGGGTGGGTAGCAGGCGGGGGAGCAACACGGCCCGGAGGCCCGCACCCGCGAAGATCTCGGCGGAGTCGGTGGCGAACACGCGCGAGTTGCGCCGTCCGTCGTACCCGATCACCACGGTCGGCGTCGCGCCGCCCGCGCGCTCGCGCAGGTAGGCCGCGAAGCCCGCGGCCGCCTGCGTCACGAGCACGCGGTTCATCCGGTTGCTGCCCGCGCCGAGTTCGCCGCGCAGCCCCGCAGTACCGAAGGCCAGACGGGCACCGAAGCGGTCGTCCAGCTCGGCCAGCGCGGCTTCTTCGCCGCTCGCCGCGCGTGTGATGATCCCGGCGAGCTGGTCGCGGGTCTCGTGGTCGGGGTCCTGGCGCATCCAGGCACGAGCCTGGGCGAGCCGTTCCTCGCTCACAGCGCCTCGACCACTCGGGCGAGCAGGGCCGAGATCACCGGCTCCGCCTCGCGCCCCGCCTCGATCACCTCGGCGTGGCTGAGGGGGGTCTTCTGGATGCCGGCGGCGAGGTTCGTGATCAGCGAGAAGCCGAGGACCTCCATGCCCGCCTCGCGGGCGGCGATCGCTTCGAGGGCGGTCGACATGCCGACGATGTGCCCGCCGATGGCCTTCGCCATCTGCACCTCGGCCGGCGTCTCGTAGTGCGGGCCGCGGAACTGCGTGTACACGCCTTCGTCGAGGCTCGGGTCGACGCTCCGGGCGATGTCGCGCAGACGCTTCGCGTAGAGGTCGGTGAGGTCGATGAAGGTGGCGCCCTCGAGAGGCGAGTCGGCGGTGAGGTTGATGTGGTCGCTGATGAGCACCGGCTGGCCGGGCGTCCAGGTCTCGCGCACGCCGCCGGCGCCGTTGGTGAGCACCATGATCTTGGCGCCGGTCGCCGCCGCCGTGCGCACGCTGTGCACGACCCGGCGCACGCCGTGGTCCTCGTAGTAGTGGGTGCGCGCGCCGATGACGAGCACGTTCTTGCCATCGGGGGTGCGGATGCTGCGCAGGGTGCCGACGTGTCCCTCGAGCGCGGGCTTCGAGAACCCGGTGACCTCGGTCGCGGGGATCGTCGCGACGGTCTCGCCGATGATGTCGGCGGCTTTGCCCCAGCCGCTACCGAGCGTCAGCGCGATGTCGTGCTTCTCGACGCCGGTCAGCCGGGCGATGTCGGCGGCGGCGGTGGCGGCGACCTCGAACGGGTTGGCGTTCGGGTCGTCCAGGGGGTTGCTGTGAGTCTCGGACATAGGCTCCACTCTAGGAAGGTGACGGCTCGGCTGCCAAGATTGCGGAAGAATGGCTTTCATGTCTTCCACCCCTTTCGAGCGCACTCAGCGCGTCGCCGTCCTCGGCGGCGGTCCCGGCGGTTACGAGGCGGCCCTGGCTGCCGCCCAGCTCGGAGCCGAGGTGACCCTGGTCGAGCGCGTGGGCGTGGGCGGCGCGGCCGTCCTCACCGACGTCGTGCCGTCGAAGAGCCTGATCGCGACGGCCGACGCCGCGGTCGCGATCTCCGAGGCGAGCGACCTCGGGGTGCAGTTCTACGCGAAGGGCGAGAAGGGCAAGCCGCTCAAGCCCGAGATCGCGATCAACCTCGCCGCCGTCAACAAGCGTCTGATGGCGCTCGCCGGACAGCAGTCGGAGGACATGCGCGCGACTCTCCTCGAGGCGGGGGTCCGCATCCTCTCCGGCCACGGGCGCCTGGAGGGTTCCGACGCGATCGTCGTCTCGACCGGCCAGGGCGGCACCGACTTCGACCGCGTCGAGGCCGACACCATCGTCGTCGCGGTCGGCGCGGCTCCGCGCGAGCTGGACTCCGCCAAGCCCGACGGGCGTCGGATCCTCACGTGGACCCAGCTGTACGACATGAAGGCGCTCCCCGAGCACCTCATCGTCGTCGGCTCGGGAGTCACCGGCGCCGAGTTCGCCTCCGCGTACATGAACCTCGGTGCGAAGGTGACGCTCGTCTCCAGCCGCGACCAGGTGCTCCCCGGCGAGGACCAGGACGCCGCGCGCGTGCTCGAGAAGGTCTTCAAGCGCGGTGGCATGACCGTGCTCTCGAAGGCGCGCGCCGACAAGGTCGAGACGACGAAAAACGGCGTCACCGTCACCCTCTCCGACGGTCGCACGGTCGACGGCAGCCACTGCCTCATGGCGGTCGGCTCGATCCCGAACACGGCCGACATCGGCCTGGCCGAAGCGGGCGTGGAGCTCACCGAGCAGGGCCACATCCGCGTGAACCGCGTGGCACGCACCTCGGTGCCCAACATCTACGCGGTGGGCGACTGCACGAACTTCTTCCCGCTCGCCTCCGTCGCCTCGATGCAGGGGCGCACCGCGGTGTTCCACGCCCTCGGCGACATCGTCATCCCGCTCGAGCAGATCAAGATCACCTCGAACATCTTCACCGCGCCCGAGATCGCGACCGTCGGGTACTCCGAGAAGGACGTCGAAGACGGCGTGGCCGACGGCATGGTCTACAAGCTGCCGCTGGCCGCGAACCCGCGCGCGAAGATGATGGGCATCAAGGACGGCTTCGTGAAGCTCATCGCCCGCAAGGGGTCGGGCACCGTGATCGGCGGTGTCATCGTCGCACCGAAGGCCTCCGAGCTGATCTACCCGATCGCGATCGCGGTCGAACGCCGCCTCACGGTCGACCAGGTCTCGCGCGTCTTCGCCGCCTACCCGTCGCTGTCCAGCAGCATCACGGACGCGAGCCGGGCGATGCACCTGTTCAACATCTCCTGAGACAACGCGAAAGGCGCCCCACCGAGGTGGGGCGCCTTTCGCGTCTGAACTTGGGTCCCTGAGCCTGTCGAAGGGCCCTGAGCCTGTCGACGGGTCAGCTGATCGTGAGCAGCTGGTGCCCGGCGGAGACCGTGGCACCGGCATCCGCGTTGATGTTCCCGACGACGCCGTCCTTGTGGGCCTGCAGGGGCTGTTCCATCTTCATGGCCTCGAGCACCACGACGAGGTCGCCCTTGACGACCTGCTGGCCCTCCTCGACGGCGATCTTGACGACGGTGGCCTGCATGGGCGACTTCACGGCGTCGCCCGAGGCACCAGCGTTGGCGGTGGTGGCGTGGCTGCGGCGTGCCGGCGGCACGGCGGCCGGGCGCCCGGCGCTGCCGGCGGCGACGGCCACGCGGTCGGGGAGGCTGACCTCGAGGCGTTTGCCGGCGACCTCGACGACCACCGTGTGGCGACCGGCACCCGGTGCCGGAGCCTCGAGCTCGCCGTCCCACGCGGGGATGTCGTTGACGAACTCGGTCTCGATCCAGCGCGTGAAGATGCCGAACTCGCCGTTCTCGGCGGTGAAGGCGGGGTCGCGAACGACCTTGCGGTGGAACGGGAGCACGGTGGGGAGACCCGCGACCTCGAACTCGTCGAGCGCGCGGCGCGAGCGCTCGAGCGCCTCCTCGCGGTCCTTGCCGGTGACGATGATCTTCGCGAGCAGCGAGTCGAACGCGCCAGACACGGCGTCGCCGGCGGTCACACCCGAGTCGAGACGGATGCCGGGGCCGCCGAACGTCTTGAAGACATGGACGGGCCCGGGCTGGGGGAGGAACCCGCGGCCCGGGTCCTCGCCGTTGATGCGGAATTCGAAGGAGTGGCCCTGGGGCTCCGGGTCGGCGTAGTCGATCGTGCCGCCCGCGGCGATGCGGAACTGCTCGCGGACGAGATCGATGCCCGTGACCTCTTCGGAGACCGGGTGCTCGACCTGGAGGCGCGTGTTGACCTCGAGGAACGAGACCGTGCCGTCGGCGCCGATGAGGAACTCGCAGGTTCCGGCGCCGACGTAGCCGACCTCCTTGAGGATGGCCTTCGACGCCGCGTAGAGCTGGGCGTTCTGCTCGTCGGTCAGGAACGGCGCGGGGGCCTCCTCGACGAGCTTCTGGTGGCGACGCTGCAGCGAGCAGTCGCGGGTGGAGATCACCACGACGTTGCCCTCGGCATCCGCCAGGCACTGGGTCTCGACGTGGCGCGGCTTGTCGAGGTACTTCTCGACGAAGCACTCGCCGCGACCGAAGGCCGCGACGGCCTCGCGCGTCGCCGACTCGAACAGCTCGGCGACCTCTTCGAGCTCACGGGCGACCTTGAGGCCGCGTCCGCCGCCGCCGTATGCGGCCTTGATGGCGATCGGCAGGCCGAACTCTTTCGCGAAGGCGACGACCTCGTCGGCGGTCTCGACCGGACCCGGAGTGCCGGGGGCGAGCGGTGCGCCCACCTTCTCGGCGACGTGGCGCGCGGTGACCTTGTCGCCGAGGGCCTCGATGGCCTCGGGTGACGGGCCGATCCAGATCAGCCCCGCACCGGTCACGGCACGGGCGAACTCGGCGTTCTCGGCGAGGAAGCCGTAGCCGGGGTGCACGGCGTCGGCGCCGGCGCGCCGGGCGACGGAGAGGATCTTCTCGATCTGGAGGTACGTCTCGGCGCTCGTCGCGCCTCCGAGTGCGTAGGCCTCGTCGGCGAGTCGCGTGTGCAGTGCGTCACGGTCCTGGTCGGCGTAGACGGCGACCGAGGCGATTCCGGAATCCCGGGCGGCGCGGATGATGCGGACGGCGATCTCGCCGCGGTTGGCGATGAGCACCTTGGCGATAGCAGGCATGGTTGCCAGCCTAGCGAGAAGCGGGGGGATCCATTTGACGACTCCCCACAAGAAAGAGCCGAGAACGTGGAGGGGAGTCTACGACCCGGTGGGGGCGTTCCAGAGGTCCGTCCAGACGACGCCGAGCTCGGCGGCGAGGCGCCGCACGGTCGACAGCGACATCCCCACGACGGTCGAAGGATCGCCGTCGACGCGGGTGATGAACGCCCCACCGAGGCTGTCGACCGTGAAGGCGCCCGCGACCAGCAGCGGCTCGCCGGATGCGACGTATGCCGTGATCTCGTCGTCGGAGAGGTCGTCGGCGAAGGTGACGGATGCCGCGGCCGTCGCCGTCGCCTCGACCGGTTCCGTTCCCGGCGAGACGCGGAAGACCGAGTGGCCGGAGTGCAGCACCCCGGTCGCGCCGCGCATCTCGTGCCAGCGCCGCGTCGCCTCCTCGGCCGTGTAGGGCTTGCCGTAGACGCGTCCGCCGAGCTCGAACATCGAGTCGCCGCCGATCACGATGCCGTCGAAAGTCGGATCCTCGGCCGAGAGGCGTCGCGCGACGTCGGCGGCCTTCGCCCGCCCCAGCAGCAGCACGAGCTCCTCGGGCGGCAGCTCCGCGCCGCGTTCGGCCGCGGCGGCTGCGGCCACGGCATCCTCGTCGACGTCGGGGGAGAGCGTGAGCGGCTCGATCCCCGCCTGTCGCAGCAGCATCAGACGGGCGGGGGAGGTGGAAGCGAGGCAGACGCGCATGTGCACCACCGTATCCGTGGACCGGCGAATCCGCGGACCGCCGTATCCTCGAAGGATGACTTCCCCCGATGCGGACCTGCTCGACCTCGACATCACGGGGATCGCCCACGGCGGTACCTTCATCGCCCGACACGAGGGACGCGTCGTCTTCGTCTCCGACGCGATTCCGGGCGAGCGCGTCCGGGCTCGACTGATCGCCTCCGGCGAGGGAGCGGATGCCTCCACGCGCAGCTTCTGGCGCGCCGAGACCGTCGAGGTGCTCGAGGCGTCGGAGCACCGCCGTCCGCACCTCTGGGCGGAAGCCGACGTGACCCGCGATCCCGCGGAGCGTCCGGGCGGAGCCGATCTGGGGCACATCGACCTCGATCACCAGCGCGTGCTCAAGCGGCAGGTGCTGACCGAAGCTCTCGATCGCTTCGCGGGCGCGGGGCTCGAGGCTCCCGAGATCGAGTCCGTCGAATCGGGCGATGGAAGCGGCTGGCGCACCCGAGTGACGGTGCACGTCGACGATGCGGGGCAGGTCGGGCCTTACGCCGCCCGTAGCCACCGCGTGATCCCCGTGACCTCCCACCCGCTCGCGCGCCCGGCCATCGCCGAGGCCGCGCTCGCGCTGCGCGGGGAGGCCCCGGGGCGAATCGAACTGGTCGAACCGGCCGATGGTGCGGTGCGCATCATTCGGAGGGACGCCACCGAGCGCCCGGCGAAGGTCGCTCGCGGCTTCCGTAAACGTCCCGCGCCCGAGGTGATCCACGAGGTCGTGAACGACCGGCGGTTCGCGGTCGACGCCACCGGTTTCTGGCAGGTCCATCCGCGCGCGGCATCCGTGCTGGACGCTGCGGTCTACGGTCTGCTCGACGGGCACGTCGACGACCGGGCGACCCACTTCGACCTCTACGGCGGCGTCGGGCTGTTCGCCGCGACGCTCGCCGACCTCGGCGGAGAGGACATCGTGACCGTCGAGTCGAGCGCCCGCGCGACCCAGCACGCCGCCGAGAACCTCGCCCCGCTCACGGTGAACGCCGTGACGGCGCGCGTCGATCGGTTCCTCGCCACGCGCAGTGGCGGCGGTCGCAGCGGTGCCGTCGTGCTCGACCCGCCGCGCGCGGGTGCCGGACGGCAGGTCGTCGAGGCGGTGCACGCCCTCGCCCCGGAGGCGATCGCCTATGTGGCCTGCGACCCCGTCGCCCTCGCACGCGACCTCGGCACGTTCCGGGGACTCGGGTGGAACGTCGATCGGCTGCGCGGGTTCGACCTGTTCCCGCACTCGCACCACTTCGAGGTCGTCGCTCTGCTCACCCGCTGACTAGGCTGTGGGGATGAGCACGGTCGCCCTCATCGATGATCACGAGTCTGTCCGCTTGGGCCTCGAAGCGGCGTGCGCGCGCGACGGGCAGACCATCATCTTCTCGGGCAGCACCGTCGTGTCCTACCTCGACTGGCGCTCCGCGTCCGGCGCCGCTCCCGCCGACGTGGTCGTGCTCGATCTCACCCTCGGCGACGGCACGACGGTCACCGAGAACGTCACCTCGCTGGTCGCCGACGGCGCGAGCGTGGTCATCCACAGCGTCGCCGACCGTCCGGCCGCCGTCCGCGAGGCGCTCGCCGCCGGTGCCGCGGGCGTGGTCAGCAAGTCCTCGGCCCTCGACGATGTGCTCGACGCGATCCGCACCGTCGCCCACGGCGAGGCCCTGAACAACGTGGAATGGGCGAGTGCGGTCGACGGCGACCGCGAGTTCGCCGACGCGCAGCTCTCGACCCGCGAGCGCGAGGTGCTCCGCCTGTACGCCGCCGGGTTGCCGCTGAAGGCGGTCGCCGAGCGCCTCGGTGTCGCGTACTCCACGGCCAAGGAGAACATCACGCGCATCCGCGTGAAGTACGTCGAGGTCGGTCGCCCGGCGCCGACGAAGGTCGACCTGCTCCGACGCGCGATGGAAGACGGCATCGTCGAACCCGACGGGGCGTCGAGTGGCCGCTGAGTCCCTCAGCATCCGAGAGGCGTGGAATCAGATTCCGTCTCCCGGGGCGGCCGAGACCGAGTTCGAACGGTTCACCGGCAAGCGCATGGAGCGCATCCTGGCCACGGTCGTCGCGATCGGGTCGACGGCTCTCGGCGTGCAGGCGCTGTTCTTCGCCATCCCGTCGCTCGCGGATGCGAACGTCGGCCACGCCGTTATCGTCTTCCTCGTCTACGTGCCGTTCGCGGTGATGCTGGTCTGCTGCCTGATCGGCCGCGGGGTGCGTATCGCCTCCGGGATCTTCGCGGTCACCTACGTGCTCGTGCTCGCCGCCTGGCCCAGCGTCGTGACGGTCGGTGACGGCCTGGCGGCCCAGCAGCCGTGGATCTTCTTCTTCGTCAACGTCGGCGTAGTGGCGGCGATGTTGGCGTTCCCCATCCGCGTGCAATACGCCTGGGCGGTGGCCGTGCCGTTCGTCTACGGGTACGTGCAACTCGTTCAGGGCGAGTTCTCGCGTGAATTCTGGGTGACGACGGCGTTCGACGTGTCGTTCACGCTCATCCTCGGTCTCGTCATCATCTCGCTGGGGTGGATGTTCCGATCTGTCGCCGCCGGCGTCGATGATGCGCGGGGGCATGCAGTCGCCTCCTACGCCGCGGCCGCCGCGGCGGCCGCGGCGGAGGAGGAGCGCATCGCGATGTCGGCGCTCATGCACGACAGCGTGCTGGCGGCATTGATCGCCGCCGAGCGGGCCGAGACCGAACGAGCGAAGGAACTCGCGGTCGCGATGGCACGTGAGGCGCTCACCCGCCTCGCCAACACCGAGGCGGCGGTCGCCCAGGAGGGGAGCGACGAACCGGTCGCCAGCGTTCAGATCGTGTCGGAACTGCGCCGAGCGCTCTCGGAGATGGGCGTCGACGCGATCGTCGAGGAGTCCGGTACGGCCGGAGCGATCCCCGGTCGTGTGGCGCGGGCGCTCGTGCTCGCGGCCCGACAGGCGATCGGCAATGCGGTGACGCACGCGGGTGGACGCGGTCTCCACATCATCGCCGATTCGCAGGGCGACGACGGCATCCGCGTGATCGTGAGCGATACCGGTGCGGGCTTCGACATCGCGGCGATCGGTGAGGATCGCCTCGGCATTCGCGCGTCGATCCTGGCCCGGATGGCGGGCGTCGCGGGAACGGCCCACATCGATTCGGATGCGCGCGGCACGACCGTCACATTGGGGTGGAGCGCGGGATGAACCGGACCGTCCGCAGTGTCGCGACTTCTCTCGCTGTCGGCTTCGCGCTCTACTTCGCCGCTCGAGGCGTGTGGTGGATCGTTCAGCCGACGGCGCCGTTGCTGATGGTGCTCGCGATCGCGCTCTACCTCGTCGTCGTCAACCTGTCGATCCTCGGGTCGCCCGAGACGGTGAAGCTGCCGTTGTGGTCTGCGGTCCTCTCCGCGATCGTCAGCGTGATCATCCCGATCGCGGTGACGTTCTCGCTGGACGAGGCCGCACGCACGGCCCCCTTCGCCACCTGGTACATCGGCGGCGTGGGGTTGCTCAGCGTGGTCCTCATCGTGCGGCGGCGCTTCCTGACGGGGTGGCTGGTGCTGCTGCTCCTGGGGGTGACATCGTCGGCCTTCCTGGGGTTCAGCGAGTCCCTTCTCAACTTCGGCCTGGTCGGCTCGATCATGTGGGTCGTCGTCGCGAATCTCCTCGTGTGGTTCTGGGACCGAGCGGTGCGCGACACCGAGCGTCTCGCCGAGATCCAGCAGGCGGTGTCGGCCTGGCACGCCACACAGCTCGTGCGTCAGCGCGAACGACGCGTGCGCACGCAATTCGCGCTGGCGGTTGCGGGCCCCGTGCTCAGTCGCACGGTGGCCACGCGGGGCGCGTTGACCGAGGACGAACGCCTCGAGGCCCGCCTCGCGGAGGGACGGTTGCGCGACGAGCTGCGCGGCGCCGATCTGCTCAACGACGCGGTGCGCGACGCGATCGAGTCCGCCCGCAGGCGTGGTGCGGTGGTGACGGTGTTCGACGAGGGGGGACTCGACGGGGTCGACGAGGCGCGACGCCGGGAGATCCGCGACGAGTTGGCCGGGGTGCTGGCCGAGGCGCACGCAGGACGTCTCATCATCCGCTCCGCGAAGGACGATCGCACCGCGGTGACCGTGGTGGGTCGTGTGGGGTCGGGGTCCTCCCGCGACGACGACTCGGTCGACGTGTGGCACGAGATCCCGCGGGTCGCAGAAACTCGCTGAGCGCAACCCCCGAGTGTGGCCCTCCGAGGGCGCTCCTCTTCGGCTCCGGCTGGGGGGAGGGATGCCGGAGTCGAAGAAGCGAAGAGAATGGGCGAGGGGCGGCGTATCCGCCTGCCCCTCGCCATGCGGCTCAGTTACCCGAAAACCAGCCGCTGATGATCGATCACCGTCTGTCTACCCTGGGACAGAGAGACCGATCGAACGCGAAGCGTCTCCATTAGTTTCGCGGAGCGGAACCCCCGTGTCTGTAGGTATTTTGGGGGACACGGTCGGCGGATGCGGGAGGATGGCCGGATGAGCACGCGGCGCGGAACCAACCTGCCCCGGATGGGCGACTTCAACCAGGCTGTCGTCGTCGAGGCGATCCGCCGCGCGGGTGAGGCGCTGAGCCGCACCGAGCTCGCCGCGGCCACGGGGCTCTCCGCGCAGACGCTCACGAACATCACCCGTCGCCTCCTCGACGACGGACTGATCGCCGAAGCCGGGCGCGCGATCAACGGGCCCGGGAAGCCCCGTGTCCTGCTCCGTCTCGTCGCCGAGAGCCGGTACTCGGTGGGTGTGCACCTCGACCCGGCCGTCGTGACGGTGGTGCTCCTCGACCTCGCGGGAACGGCGGTCGCGCGCCGTCTGATCCCGGTGGGCGCGCCGGAACCCGCCCGGGTCATCGACGCGATGGCGCAGGCGATCGAGGCAGTCATCGGCGAGGCCGGTGTCGACCGCTCGCGGATCGTCGGAATCGGACTCGCCGCGCCCGGCCCTCTCGACGAGGCGAACGGGACCGTGGTCGACCCGCCGATGCTGCGCGGATGGCGCCGAGTGCCTCTCCGCACGCTTCTGTCGGAGGCGACCGGATTCGCGGTGGTGCTGGAGAAGGACACCGCCGCAGCGGCCGTGGGTGAGCTCTGGACGCGCCGAGGTCCGGTCGATGACTCGTTCGTGCTGCTGTACCTCGGCACGGGGCTCGGTGCGGCACTGGCGCGCGACGGCGACGTGACGCGCGGCCGCATCGGGAACTTCGGCGAGATCGGGCACATCGTCGTCGACCCGGAGGGCCCGGCGTGCGCCTGCGGGTCGCGGGGATGCGTCGCCGTCACGTGCACACCGCAGGCGATCGTGGCAGAGGCGGTGCGCGCGGGGGTGCTGCCTCCCGACGGCGACGAAGACGAGGCCGGCGCGCTCGAGGACCGGTTCGCGGCGGTATGCGCACGAGCGGAGCGGGGGGAGCCGTTCGCCTCCGGAATCCTCGCGCGCGCTGCTCGCTGCACGGCCGCGCTCCTGGTGATCCTCACCGACGTCCTCGACGTGGAGCGCATCGTGCTCGGCGGGCCTTTCTGGGGATACGTCTCGGCCGTGTACCTCGCCGAGTTGCCGGAGCACGTGCACCGGGCGAGCGCGACGCGCGCTCTGCGGGAGATCCCGATCCACGGGTCCGTGGTGGGAGCCGACGTGGGGGCCGTAGGGGCGGCCTGCGTGGTCCTGAACGAGGCGCTGACGCCGCGAGCCTCGTCCCTCCTGCTCTCGGAACGCGTGGTGGCTCCCGTCGCGCCTTAATTCCAATCGATGTAGTATTACGGGAGTTCCCCGTCGCCGTCGATCGGAATCTCCGTCATGCACGACAACTCCTCGCTGGTCGAAGCACGCATCCGTCGATTCGTCCGCGAACGCCTCGAGCCCGCGCTCTACGCGCGTGCGCAGGAGCTCTCGCTTGAGGCCTGGGTGGTCCCGGGCGAACCCGTGCCGTTCGCGGGGGCGGTCGAGCAGGCGTACGTCCCGTTCGCCGTCGGCTCCCCGTGGGGGCGCGCCTGGAGCACGATGTGGCTGCGGGTGAGCGGAACGATCCCGGTCACGGAGCCGAACCAGCGCGCAGAGCTCGTCTTCGACCTCGGCTTCCACGGCGCTCAACCGGGCTTCCAGGCCGAGGGGACGGTGTACCGGGCCGATGGGTCGATCGTCAAGGCGGTGGAGCCGCGGAACGCCTACGTACCCCTCGACGGCGCCCCGGGCGACCCGATCGAGCTGTACCTCGAGGCGGCGGCGAACCCGGACGTGGGCGACGGGTTCCGCGACTTCCGTCCGACACCGCTCGGGGAGTGGGGCTCCGCCGGCGAAGAACCGCTGTACGAACTGCGCCGTGCCGATGTCGCCGTGCTCGATCTCACGGTCTGGGAGCTGGTGCAGGACTTTGCCGTGCTCGACGGCCTGCGCGCGGAACTCCCGGAGAGCTCCTCCCGCCGAGCCGAGATCCTGCGCGCCCTGGAGCGCGCGGTCGACGCCACCGATCCCGACGACGTCGCCGGTACCGCAGCCGATGCGCGCGCCGCTCTCTCCGAGGTGCTCGGGCGCCCGGCATCCGCCTCTGCGCACTCGGCGCACGCCGTCGGGCACGCCCACATCGACTCCGCGTGGCTGTGGCCGGTGCGCGAGACGCAGCGCAAGGTGGCGCGCACGTTCTCGAACGTGCTCTCGCTGATCGGGGAGGACTCCGAGTTCTCGTTCGCCGCCTCGTCCGCGCAGCAGTACGCCTGGATGAAGCGTTTTCAGCCGGAGCTGTTCGAACGGTTGCGCGCCGCGGTCGCCGCCGGGCGCTTCCACCCGGCGGGCGGGATGTGGGTCGAATCCGACACGAACATGCCGGGAGGCGAGGCCCTCGCGCGCCAGTTCGTCCGCGGCAAGCGCTTCTTCGTCGAGGAGTTCGGCGTCGAGCCCCTCGACGTGTGGCTGCCCGACTCGTTCGGCTACTCGGCCGCGCTGCCGCAGATCGCGCGGGCCGCCGGATCGCGGTGGATGCTGACGCAGAAGATGTCGTGGAACGAGACGAACACGATGCCCCACCACACCTTCACGTGGGAAGGTCTGGACGGCACCCGCATCTTCACGCACTTCCCGCCGGTCGACACGTACAACTCGCAGCTCTCCGGCCCGGACCTCGCCCGCGCGGAGCGCCAGTTCGCCGAGAAGGGTGCGGCGAACAGCTCGCTCGTGCCGTTCGGGTACGGCGACGGGGGAGGAGGGCCGACGCGGGAGATGCTCGCGGCCGCCGCACGCCTGCGGTCGCTGGAGGGTTCACCGACCGTGACCCTCTCCGATCCGCGACGTTTCTTCGAGACGGCCGAGGCCGAGTACCCGAACCCGCCGGTGTGGTCGGGGGAGATGTACCTCGAGTTCCATCGGGGCACCTACACCTCGCAGGCGCGCACCAAGCGCGGCAACCGGCGCAGCGAGCACGCGCTCCGCGAGGCCGAACTGTGGGCGACGAGTGCGGCGCTCGCGGGGGCGGACTATCCCTACGAGGCTCTGCAGGAGGCATGGGAGACCGTGCTCCTGCAGCAGTTCCACGACATCCTCCCCGGCAGCTCGATCGGCTGGGTGCACCGCGAGGCCGAGCGTCGCTACGCCGAGGTGCTCGAGACGCTCGACGGGCTCATCGGTGCTGCCCTCGAGGTCGTCGCGGGCGCCGGAGACGTCGAGCTGGCCGCCAACGCGAGCCCGTACCCGTCGGGAGGGACGCTCGGGCTGGCCGTCGGAGTCTTGGAGCAGCCACCGGAGTCGGCGCGGATCGCACGCCGGGGCGACGACATCGTGCTCGAGAACGAGCACCTGCGGGTCGTGGTGGATGCGGACGGGCTCGTCGCATCGTTGCAGGTGCGCGCGACCGGACGCGAGACGATACCGACCGGGGAGCGTGGCAATCTGCTGACGCTGCACCGGGACACCCCGACGGCCTGGGACGCCTGGGACATCGACGAGCACTATCGACGGCACGCCGTCGAGCTGACCGATGCCGTGTCGATAGAGGTCGTCGCGCATCCGACCGCGGCCGTCGTGCGGATCGAGCGGGTGTTCGGCTCCTCGCGCATCACGCAGATCCTCACGCTGGAGGGGCGATCCCGGAGCCTCGACATCGAGACGATCGTGGACTGGCACGAACGCCAGAAGCTGCTCAAGCTCGCCTTCCCCCTCGACGTGCACAGCGATCGTGCGGCATCCGAGATCCAGTTCGGTCACGTCCACCGGCCCACGCACACCAACACGTCGTGGGACGTCGCCCGCTTCGAGACGGTCGCGCACCGGTGGGTGCACGTCGGCGAGCCGGGCTTCGGGGTCGCGATCGCGAACGACTCGACCTACGGTCACGACATCACCCGTTCACCGCGCGAGTGCGGAGGCACGGCGTCGACGGTGCGACTCTCCCTGCTGAGGGCGCCGCTGTTCCCCGATCCCGAGGCCGATCAGGGCCGGCACGCCTTCCGCGTCGCAGTCCGGCCAGATGCCGGGATCGCGGATGCCGTGCGCGAGGGGTACCGGGTGAATCTGCCGGCGCGCTCCCTCCGCGGTGCGGGTCCGGTCGCTCCGCCGTTCGCGGTGTCGTCCGACGCGATCGTGATCGAGGCGGTGAAGCTCGCGGAGGATCGCAGTGGCGACGTGATCGTCCGGCTGTACGAGGCGCACGGCGGCCGGGCCGAGGGGGCGCTGAACCCGTCGTTCGACTTCCGATCGGTGGTCGAGACCGACTTGCTCGAGCGCGAGATCCCGCGAGCGGCGATCACGACGGCCGAGGAGGGCGTCGAAGTGTCGCTGCGGCCCTTCCAGCTCGTCACGCTGCGCTTCGCGCGCTGAGCCGCGACGCGCAGCGGAAGAGCCCGGCGGAGCTCAGCCGGCGAAGCGGCCCCAGGGGATGTCGCGGCGCAGGGGCGTGCGCAACGAACGCTGGGTGCGCGTCCACGCCGACATGACGGGCTCCTCGGCGACGGCATCCGACTCCTCGGCGGCGTAGGCGTCGCTGACCACCGCGATGAGTGCGGCGAGCTCCTCCTCGGTCGCCGAACCGCGGATGATCTCGAGCGCCGGGCGCTCGTCCCTCTCGTCGCTCACAGCGGGATGTTCCCGTGCTTCTTCGGCGGCAGCTCGGCGCGCTTGCCGCGCAGAGCGCGGAGTGCCTTGGCGATCGAGACGCGTGTGTTCGCCGGCTCGATGATGCCGTCGAGTTCACCGCGCTCGGCGGCGAGGAACGGCGAGGCGACGTTGTAGGTGTACTCGTTCGCGAGGCGGGTGCGCACGGCGGCGACGTCTTCGCCGGCTTCCTCGGCCTTCTTGATCTCGCCCCGGTAGAGGATGTTCACGGCGCCCTGGCCGCCCATGACCGCGATCTCGGCGGTCGGCCAGGCGAGGTTGACATCGGCACCGAGCTGCTTCGAACCCATCACGATGTACGCACCGCCGTAGGCCTTGCGCAGGATGACCGTCACCAGCGGCACCGTGGCCTCGGCGTACGCGTAGAGCAGCTTGGCACCGCGTCGGATCACACCCGTCCACTCCTGGTCGGTGCCGGGGAGGTAGCCGGGCACGTCGACGAGCGTGACGATCGGGATCGAGAACGCGTCGCAGAAGCGCACGAAGCGGCTGGCCTTCTCGCCGGCCTCGATGTTCAGCGTTCCGGCCATCTGCGAGGGCTGGTTGGCGATGATGCCGACCGAGCGGCCTTCGATGCGACCGAAACCGATGACGATGTTCGGCGCGAAGAGCGGCTGCACCTCGAGGAAGTCGCCCTCGTCGACGACGTGCTCGATCACCGTGTGGATGTCGTACGGCTGGTTGGCCGAGTCCGGGATGATCGTGTTGAGCGAGCGGTCGGCATCCGTCGTCTCGAACTCGAAGACGCCCTCGTAGGAGGGGAGCTCGGCCATGTTGTTGTCGGGGAGGAAGCCGAGAAGCGTGCGTGCGTAGTCGAGGGCGTCGTCCTCGTCCTCCGCGAGGTAGTGCGCGACGCCGGAGCGGGTGTTGTGCGTGTACGCGCCGCCCAGCTCCTCCATGCCGACGTCCTCGCCGGTGACCGTCTTGATGACGTCGGGGCCGGTGACGAACATCTGGCTCGTCTTGTCGACCATGATCACGAAGTCGGTGAGTGCGGGGGAGTAGACCGCGCCGCCCGCCGCCGGGCCCATGATGATCGAGATCTGCGGGATGACACCGGAGGCGCGGGTGTTCAGGCGGAAGATCTCGCCGTACTTCCCGAGAGCGACGACGCCCTCCTGGATGCGCGCTCCACCCGAGTCGAGGATGCCGATGCACGGCATGCCGCCCGCGAGGGCGAACTCCATGACCTTGATGATCTTCTCGCCGGCGACCTCGCCGAGCGAGCCGCCGAACGTCGAGAAGTCCTGCGAGTAGACCGCGACCGCGCGGCCGTTGATCGTGCCGACGCCGGTCACGACGGAATCGCCGTAGGGGCGCGAACGATCCATGCCGAAGGCGGTCGTCCGGTGGCGCACGTACTCGTCGAACTCGACGAAGCTACCGGGATCGACGAGCAGCTCGATGCGCTCGCGGGCGGTCATCTTGCCCTTGGCGTGCTGCTTCTCCTTCGCCTTCGCTTCCGCGTCGACGACGGCTTCGGTGTAGCGAGCGCGCAGATCCGCGATCTTGCCGGCGGTGGTAAAGAGGTCGGGCTTGTCCGTCACGGATTCCACACTATCGTCGCCACGGCCCGGCCTGTTGGATGCTCGCCACAACGGGTGGCCCGATCCTTTGGTGAGGTGCTCTCTGTCCGTTCAGCGCGGCGCACCGTCGGAGCTCGAGTTCCCGGGGAGTTCATGCCCACCGCGCGCGGTGGAATCGGACTCGATCTCCCCGTTCGTGCGGGTGCGGATGCGGCGGCTGGTCAACTCGCCGACCTTGCGTCCCGCCCACCCCACTCCGCGCGCGGCGGTGCCGGCCGCACCCGCCACCGCGGAACCCGCATAGCGCGCCCCGCGGAGCATGCGGAGCTCGACCTTCTCGGCGCCGGGGACGGGTTCGAGCTCACGCGGCAGATCAAGGGGAGCGGCACCGAACGCGCGGTGCGAGGTGGTCAGCACGCGCCTCCCGAGGATGTGGTTGCCCGCTCCGCCGATCGCCGCGCCGACACCGAAGGGCAGGGCCTTGCCCAGGAACGAGGCGCCGCCCCGCGCCGCGAACTGCTTCACGAACATGCTCTTGAGCTGGTCGACGAGCGGGCCCACGGCGGCGCGGGGGAGCGACTTCGTCACGAGCTCGCCCCAATAGGCGTTGCGCGTGCCGCTGCGGCCAGCGACCTGTCCGGCGAGCTGGCCGACCAGGTCGACGCCCTCCTTGCCGAGCATCAGGGTCATCACGAGTGCCCGAGCACGATCGGGGTTGGCGACGGCGATGCCGTGCACCTCGGCGACGGATTGCGCGAAGAGCGCGGTCGATTCGACGAAGCCGACCGTCTCGACGCCGGAGAGCGCGAGCGTCACGCCGGTTCCGATCCCCGGGACCACGGCGGTGGCGCCGACCGCCGCGCCTCCGGTGGTGACGGCGGCGAGGTATCGGCGTTCGAGGATCCGCACGATCTCAGCGGGTGTGGCGTGCGGGTTGCGCAGGCGGATGCTGCGGATGTGCGCGAGCACCAGGGGGCGCTGGATCGAGAGCACGCGATCGAGACCGCGCACGACGAACGGATGCTCGCTCGATCCCGTCGGGGGGATGCCCTTGTCCCACGGGGCGTCGTCCGGGAGGGAGTGGATCTTGTGCACCTTCGGGGCCATGCCACGATCCTAGGAACGGTGACCGCGAAAACGCCGGGAGCCGCACCCTCAGAGGGTGCGGCTCCCGGCGTCGTTGCAGAGGCTCAGACGGTCAGACGAAGAGGTTCGCCCGCTCGAGGTCCTCGGCGAAGTCGACCTCGACCGCGTACAGGTCGGAGACGTCCATCGGCTCGAGCAGCAGGCCGTCTTCGGCGATCGCGAGCTCGAGGCCTCGCTCGAAGTAGTCCTGGTCGTCGACGCGCTGCAGCTGGCGCATGAACGCCTTCTTCTGCGTCGACGAGATGTAGTTGATACCCACGGCCTCGCCGAGACCGCCGGTGACGGTCTTCGACAGCTCCTTGATGAAGCCCTCGGCCGTGACCGTGTACTTCACCTCTTCGTCGCTGACCTTGGAGGTGTTGACCGTGACGAACGACTGGTCGCGCTCGATGTAGGCGGCCGCGCGGCCGAGGATCATCGGGTCGAAGACGACGTCGCCGTTCATCCACAGCACGCCGCCGCGACCGGTCGCGGCGAGGGCGCGCAGGAGGCTCTTCGAGGTGTTGGTCTCGTCGTAGCGCTCGTTGTGCACGTAGTTGGCCGAGGGGAAGGCCTCGATGATGGTCTCGGCGCGGTAGCCGACCACGGTGGTGATGCGCGCGTCGGTGCCGAAGGCGGCGCGGATGTTGTCATGCTGCTGGCGCATGATCGTGCGGCCGTCGCCGAGTTCGGTGAGCGGCTTGGGCAGCGAACGGCCCAGGCGCGAGCCCATGCCGGCTGCGAGGATGACGGTCTGAAGAGTCACGAGTGCTCCTTTGGAAGGTGTGTTCATGGCCGGTTAACCAGCCGGACACTTCGTCGTGCCGCGTTCATGCTAGCGATGGACCCTGGGAAACACCGGGTCTCGAGGCTCCCGTTGCCGTTTCGTGACCCAGTCCACACCGTATACCCAGGGTCGACGTCGGGGAAGACTGACGGGTGATTGTCAGGGTGAATGTTGCGCTCGACCCTGGGGATGTCTGCTCGCGTTGATACCGTAGAACCCGTGACTGCTTCCCCCGACGACCGCCCCGAAAAGGCGGAAGACCCCACGACCGAATCGAAGGCGACCCCGGAGAAGCGGACGGCGACGTCGAAGCGGGCATCCGCGTCTTCCTCCGCGGCGAAGAAGGCCTCCACGGCGCGTAAGCCCGCCGCGTCGAAGACCTCCGCCGCGCGCACATCGGCGAAGCGTCCGGCCGCTACGAAGGCCGCGGCGGAGAAGGCGGCCACGGACACCGACGTCGTCATCGAGCCCGTCGCCACGACGGGAACGGCGGGGAAGAAGGCGCCTGCGCGCCCGGCGACCGCGGCACGGACGACGGGGACGCGCGCACCCGCGAAGACGACTGCGGCGAAGACGACCGCGGCGAAGGCGACTACCGCAGCGAAGACGACTACCGCAGCGAAGACGACTACCGCGGTGAAGACGGCGACCGCGAAGAAGACGACCGCCGCGAGCACGACGGCTGCGAAGACCACGGCCGCCAAGACCGCTGCCGCGGCGAAGTCCACTGCTGCGAAGACCGCCGCGGCGAAGACGGCGGCGGCGAAGTCCACTGCCGCGAAGACCGCCGCGGCCAAGACCGCGGCCACGAAAGCACAGGCGGCGAAGTCGACGGCTCGCACCGCCGCATCCCGTGCGGCATCGACCCGCACGACGGCCGCGAAGACGGCTGCCGCGAAGACCGCCGCTGCCAAGGCTGCGGCAGCGCAGGCCGCCGAGGTCGCCGAACCGAAGGCGCAGGCTCCCGTCACGATCGAGCCGACACGGATCGACCCGGCCGAGGCCGTGGTCGACACGGTCGCGGTCGAGGAGCCCGTCGGCGTCGAAGAGGTCGGCGTCGAGGAGGTGATCGTCGAGGAGGCGACCGTCGAAAAGCCGATCGTCGACACCGCGGCCGTCGAGTCCGCGGCCGTGGAGCCTGCGGCCACGGTGTCCGATGCACCCGCCGCCGCTTCCCAGCCACCCGCCCCCGCCGCCTCGGATGCCGAGGCGCTGCACATTCGCGGACTCGTGAAGCACTTCGGTGACAATCGCGCCGTGCACGGCATCGACCTGTCCGTGCCGGCGGGCTCCTTCTACGGAATCGTCGGACCCAACGGAGCGGGGAAGACGACGACCCTGTCGATCATCGCGGGGCTGCTGCGCGCCGATGCCGGAAGCGTCGTGATCTGCGGCATCGACCAGGCGAAGAACTCCCAGGCGGCGAAGCGGGTGATGGGTGTCCTCCCCGATCGCCTGCGCACGTTCGACCGCCTCACCGGTCGCCAGCTCCTCTACTACTACGGCCTCCTGCGGGGCCTCGCCTCCGACGTGATCGAGAAGCGCGTCGCGGATCTCGCGCGCGCCTTCGACCTGGGTGATGCGCTCGGGCGCGTGGTCTCGGACTACTCGGCGGGTATGACGAAGAAGGTGATGCTCGCGGGCGCGATGATCCATTCGCCGCGCGTGCTCGTGCTCGACGAGCCCTTCGAGTCGGTCGACCCCGTCTCTTCCGCCGTGATCCTCGACATCCTGCGGGCGTACGTCGCGCACGGCGGAACCGTCATCCTCTCGAGCCACGGAATGGATCTCGTGGAGCGGGTGTGCTCGCGGGTCGCGATCATCGTCGACGGCGAGGTGCTCGCCGAGGGGACGATCGACGAGGTGCGGGCGGGCCAGACGCTCGAAGCGCGCTTCGTCGAGCTCTCCGGCGGTATCGGAGAGGTGGAGGGGCTCGAGTGGCTGCACACGTTCTCCGACTGAGGCTCGCCCTTCTGCTCGGATCGCTGCGTGGCGAGCGCCGGGCGCGGTCGATCCTGTCCTTCCTCGTGGTCGTGGCGATCACGGCCGTCGTGTGCACGTCGGTGCTCAGCCTGGCGGACGCACCGCTCGGAGTCGCCCGCACGGTCACCGTGCTCGGTGGCGCCGCGATCCTGCTCGGCTTCCTCATCGGCCCGATCCTCGTGGGGGCCGCGGATCAGCTCGACCCTCGCCGCTTCGCCGTGTTCGGCGTCGACGAGCGGCAGATGCCGTGGATCCTCGTCGTCGCCTCCCTGATCAGCGTGCCGAGCCTGGCTCTCCTGGCCGTTTATCTCAGCGTCGGCATCGTGGCCCTTCGGCTCGGCACACCGTGGCCGCTCGTGGTCGGCATGACGCTCGCGGGAATCATCAGCACCGTGCTCGTGGCACGCATCGGGATGGCGATCAACGCCCTCCTGCTCCCCGAGCGGCGCTCGCGCGAGCTCACCGCGCTGTTCGTGCTCGCCCTGCTCGTCGTCGCGTTCCCGGTCGCCGTGTTCCTCGCATCGTTCCGCTGGGACGGCGAGGTGCCGGCATCCCTGATCTCCCTGACGGGCGTGATCTCGCTCACTCCGCTCGGAGCGGCGCCCGGCGCGCTGTTCCAGGCGCCCGAGAGTTCTACGGCGTGGCTCGTCGTCCTCATCGCCGTCGCGACCCTCGCTGCACTCTGGGCGGTGTGGGAGTGGCTCGTCCGCCGTCTGCTGACGACGACCGAGCGGCCCGTGGCCGCGCGAGAGCGCACCGGTCTCGGGTGGTTCGCCCTCCTGCCGTCGACCGCCTTCGGGGCGATCGCCTCCCGCAGCCTCGTGTACTGGCTCCGTGACCGCCGGTACATCGTCAACGTGATCGTCGTGCCGGTCGCCGGAGTCCTCACCGTGCTTCCGTTGCTGGTCGCCGGGGTGCCGCTAGAGATCGCGGCCCTGGTGCCGGTCCCGGTCATGGCGCTGTTCTTCGGGTGGTTGCCGCACAACGACGTCGCCTACGACTCGACGGCCCTGTGGACGCACGTCGCCAGCGGTGTGCGCGGCCTGCCCGATCGACTCGGCCGACTGGTTCCGGTTCTGCTCGTCTCGGTTCCGGTCCTGGCGATCGCCGTTCCGCTCACGCTCGTCGTCATCGACGACTGGCACCTGCTGCTGCCGCTGATCGGCCTCGGATCCAGTCTCCTGCTGTCGGCTCTCGGCCTGTCGAGCATCGTGTCGGTGGTCGCGCCGTACGCGGTCTCGCGTCCGGGCGACAGCCCCTTCCAGCAGCCGCAGCGTCCGACGTCGCGTGGTGCTTACGGCCCGGCCATCGCCTTCCTCGGAGCGATCCTCGTGAGCGGCCCGGTGATCTGGCTCTTCGCCTCGAACCTCCTGTCGGGGGAGCAGCAGGCACTGACGACGTTCTGGGCAGGTCTCGGCACCGGCGTGGGTGTGTTCGTCATCGGAGCGGTCGTCGGCGGCCTCATCTTCGAGCGCAGCGGTGAACGCCTCATGGAGTTCGTCGAGACCGCGTGACGCCGCCCCGCGCACGCCTGCACGCGGCTAGACTCACGGGATGAGTACTCCGCTGGACAGCCCCGATCAGGGCGGCGTGGCAACGCTTGATCGCGAACTGGAAGAGCTCCTCCGAGAGGAGAACCTCGAGCCGGGCGACCACGAGCGTTTCTCGCACTACGTCAAGAAGGACAAGATCCTCGAGTCGGCGATCACCGGCAAGCCGGTCCGCGCACTCTGCGGCAAGAGGTGGACGCCGGGGCGCGACCCCGAGAAGTTCCCGATCTGCCCGACGTGCAAGGAGATCTACGAGTCGATGACGCGCTGAGCGTGCATGGGCGACCTCACTCCACGTCGGTGTAGACGGTGGGGATCGCCGGGTCGGACTTGCTGAGCGCGAGCGCGCGCACCGGCAATTCTTCGCGGACGCGGAGGTGGTGCTCGCGGGCGGATGCCGTGCCCTCAGCGCCTTCGTGCGCGGAGTCGATCTCGCCGTTGTCGATGAACGTGACCTGGAGAGGTCGCCCCTCGACGGCGGACGCGGGCGCGTCGAGCTCCTCGAAACCGTCGGCGACCAGAACCTGCTCCGCAGTGGCGACGCCGTCGTCGAGGCGCCGGAACGCGGCCTTGCGTCCGCCGTGCGATGCCTTGTCGGCGGAAGCCTTGGCGACTCCGATCCAGGAGCCGGCGGCATCCTGTCGGGCGACGAGCTTATAGACCATGCTCGCGGTCGGATACCCCGATCCCGTCACCACCGACGTCCCCACGCCGTAGGCGTCGACCGGCGACGCGGCGAGGGCCGCGATGGCGTACTCGTCGAGGTCGCTCGTCACCGTGATGCGGGTCGCGGTCGCTCCGAGACCGTCGAGTTGCTCGCGCACGGCGGCCGCCACGATCGGCAGGTCGCCGGAGTCGATGCGCACCCCGCCGAGGCCGGTCCCGGCGACCCGGATCGCCGTCTCGACCCCGGTGCGGATGTCGTAGGTGTCGACGAGCAGGGTGGTATCCGTTCCGAGGCTGTCGATCTGCGAGCGGAACGCCTCCTCCTCGCTGTCGTGCAGCAGGGTCCAGGAGTGCGCGGCCGTACCCATGGTCGGGATGCCCCACGCGCGCCCGGCTTCGAGGTTGCTCGTCGACCGGAAGCCGGCGATGTACGCGGCGCGGGCGGCGGCGACGGCCGACCGCTCGGCGGCTCGGCGCGATCCCATCTCCGCGAGGGGGCGCTCGCCGGCCGCGATGCTCATGCGCGAGGCGGCCGTGGCGACGGCCGAGTCGTGGTTGAGCACGCTCAGCGCCAGCGTCTCGAGAACGACGGCATCCGCGAAGCTGCCCTCGACCGTGAGGATGGGGGAGCCGGGGAAGTACAGCTCGCCCTCGCGATAGCCGCGGATGGACCCCGTGAACCGATAGTCCTCGAGGTAGCGGAGCGAGGCCGCATCGACCACGTCGTTGTCGCGGAGGAAGCGCAACTCGTCGTCGCCGAAGCGGAAGTCGCGCACCAGGCTGAGCAGGCGCCCGGTGCCGGCGACGACCCCGAACCGGCGTCCGCCCGACAGGCGGCGGGAGAAGAGCTCGAACACGCTCGGGCGCGAGGCCGTCCCGTCGCGCAGCGATGCGGCGAGCATCGTGAGTTCGTAGCGGTCGGTGAGCAGCGCCGTCGACGAGGTCATGCGCTCAGTTTAGTGAGCGCGTCTCACCTGCGGCCCTGTCGCCGCGACTAGGCTGGGGAGTCATGAACGACGCGCCGATCGGTATCTTCGACTCCGGTGTCGGCGGGCTCACGGTGGCGCGGGCCATCCGCGCCCAGCTGCCCCGCGAGTCGTTCGTCTACATCGGCGACACCGCCCACTCGCCGTACGGGCCGAAGCCGATCGCCGATGTGCGCCGCTACTCGCTCGAGGTGCTCGACACGCTCGTCGACCAGGGCGTGAAGATGCTCGTGATCGCCTGCAACACGGCATCCTCGGCCATGCTCCGCGATGCGCGGGAGCGGTACGACGTTCCGGTCGTCGAAGTCATCGGACCCGCCGTGCGGCGAGCCGTCTCGACGACCCGCAACGGCCGCATCGGCGTGATCGGAACCGTCGGCACGATCGGATCGCGCGCCTATCAGGACATGCTCGAGGTCAACGAGCGGTTGCAGGTGTTCACGGCGGCCTGCCCGCGCTTCGTCGAGTTCGTCGAGGCGGGTATCACCGGCACCCCGGAGGTGCTGGCGGTCGCCGAGGAGTACCTCGCGCCGCTTCGCGAGGCGGGGGTCGACACCCTCGTGCTCGGCTGCACCCACTACCCGTTCCTGCGCGGTGCCATCAGCTACGTCATGGGGGAGGGCGTCACGCTCGTCTCCAGCGACGACGAGACGGCCGGCGACGTCTACCGCCAGCTCGTCCGCGGCGACCTGCTCGCCCCGCCCGATGCGACCGCCCGGTACGTGTACGAGGCCACCGGCGACTCTGCCGCTGACTTCACCGCGCTCGCGAACCGCCTGATGGGTCGTGAGGTGCGCGACGTGCAACTCGTCCAGACCGGCGTCATCCCCCTGCCCGACTCCCTTTCCGAGCCGCGCTGAGCGGCATCCTCTCTCCGAAACGAAGGAAGCCCATGTCTGACATCGTGCGCGCCGACGGCCGCTCCACCGACCAGCTCCGCGAGGTCACGATCGAGCGCGGATGGAGCTCGCAAGCCGAGGGGTCGGCGCTGATCAGCTTCGGCGGCACGAAGGTGCTGTGCACGGCATCCTTCACCAACGGGGTGCCGCGCTGGCTCACCGGCAAGGGCAAGGGGTGGGTGACCGCCGAGTACGCCATGCTGCCGCGGGCCACGAACAGCCGCAACGACCGCGAGAGCGTGAAGGGCCGCATCGGCGGGCGCACGCACGAGATCTCCCGCCTGATCGGCCGCGCGCTGCGCGCGGTGGTCGACACCAAGGCGCTCGGTGAGAACACGATCGTGATCGACTGCGACGTGCTCCAGGCCGACGGGGGGACCCGCACCGCCGCGATCACGGGCGCGTACGTCGCACTCGCCGACGCGATCGAGTGGGGACGCGAGAAGAAGTTCATCGGCCGTAACTCCACTCCGCTGCTCGACTCGGTCGCCGCTGTATCGGTCGGCATCATCGACGGTGAGCCCATGCTCGATCTGGCATACGTCGAGGACGTCCGTGCGGAGACCGACATGAACGTCGTCGTCACCGGCCGCGGACTCTTCGTGGAGGTGCAGGGAACCGCCGAGGGCGCGCCCTTCGACAAGCGCGAGCTCGACGCGCTGCTCCAGCTCGGCGTCGACGGGTGCGCGACCCTCACCGAACGGCAGATCGCCGCGCTGGCGGCGGAGTGAGCATGAAGGTCGTCCTGGCGACGCACAACCCGCACAAGGTCGCCGAGTTCCAGCAGATCGTCGCCCGGGTGCGCCCCGATCTCGAGGTGGTCGGCTACGACGGCCCTGAACCAGTCGAGGACGGCGTGACCTTCGCCGAGAACGCCCTGATCAAGGCGCGTGCCGCAGCCGCGCACACCGGCCTCGCCGCCCTCGCCGACGACTCGGGGATCTGCGTCGACGTGCTCGGCGGATCTCCGGGGGTGTTCTCGGCGTACTGGGCGGGGCAGAAGAAGGATGCTGTCGCCAACCTCGAACTTCTGCTCGATCAGCTGCGCGACATCGCTGACCCGCACCGCGCCGCGCACTTCACTTCGACCATCGCGCTGGTCTCGCCCGACGGCACGGAGGAGGTCGTCACCGGCATCTGGCCCGGGCGACTCGCGCACACCGCTTCCGGCGGGGGCGGGTTCGGGTACGACCCGATCTTCATCCCCGACGGTCAGCCGGCGGGAGAGGCGCGCTCGGTCGGCGACTTCACCGACGACGAGAAGCAGTCGCAGTCGCATCGTGCCCGCGCGTTCGAGGAGCTGGCGCCGCTGCTCGCCGACCTCTGAGCGCCCCACGAGGAGCGGGTGATGAGACTGGTTCTCGTTACCCTTCCCGACTAGGGAAATCGCGCCTGAACGGCTGATTCCGCCTCTAGCCTTGAGGTATGCACGATCACGCTCCCGCCGCCGGCGGCATCCGTTCCGCGGGCCACAAGCGCCTTCTGACCATCTCGCTGTGCCTCACCGCGACGATCATGGTGGTGCAGGTGGTCGGGGCGCTGCTGACCGGTTCGCTGGCGCTCCTGGCCGATGCCGCGCACATGTTCACGGATGCCTCCGCGCTCGTGATCGCGCTCATCGCCGCGGCGGTCGCCGCGCGCCCCGCCGATGACCGACGCACGTTCGGGTATCAGCGCGCCGAGGTCTTCGGTGCGCTCATCAACGCGATCATCCTCATCCTTCTCGCGGGCTGGGTGGGGTTCGAGGCGGTCGGACGACTTCTCGACCCGGGCGAGGTCGAGGTCGCCGGACCGCTGATGCTCGCGGTCGCGGTGGTCGGACTCCTGGCGAACGCGGTCTCGATGTGGCTGCTCAGCCGCGCCCAGCGCACGAGCATCAACGTGCGCGGGGCGTACCTCGAGGTGATGGGTGATCTGATCGGGTCGGCGGCCGTGATCGTCGCGGCGATCGTGATCGTGGCGACCGGGTGGATGCCGGCGGATGCCATCGCCTCGATGTTCATCGCGATCCTCATCATCCCGCGGGCGATCTCGCTGCTGCGCGAGGTGTTCTCTGTGCTCTCCGAGTCGGCGCCGAAGGGGATGGCCGTGGCCGACATCCGCATGCACCTGCTCGGCTACGACGGAGTGGTCGGTGTGCACGACGTGCACGTGTGGCAACTGACCCGCGGCGCTCCGGTCTTCAGCGCTCACGTGCTGGTCGACCCGGCGGTGATCGCCGACGGCCGATCTGCCCGGCTGCTCTCCGAGATGCAGGGGTGCCTCGCCGAGCATTTCGACGTCGAGCACTCGACGTTCCAGATCGAACCGGCCGAGCAGTCGGACTGCGAACCGCATCACGCCTGAGGTCAGCTCTCGCGCACGACCTCGTCGGGCGACTTGTCCGGCCGCAGCCCGCGCCAGCGCGCATGCCGCAGGATGCCGTCGGGTGTCCAGTTCGCGAACTCCACCTCGCCGACCAGTTCCGGGTGCACCCAGAGCGCGTCGGAAGCGTCGGGGGCCGGGACGCCGTCGAGAGGCGCGGTCCTCGTGCGCAGCGGCTCGAGGGAGCTGAGGAGGTCGTGCAGGATGCGATCGGTGAATCCGGTGCCGACACGGCCGACGTAGCGCAGAGGCGAGCCGGGGGAGTCGTGCACCGCGAGCAGGAGCGAACCGAGCGTGCGTTCGCGATCGCCCTTGCCCGGACGGATGCCGACGATCACCGTCTCCTGCATCCGGGTGTGCTTGAGCTTGAGCCACGAGGGCGAGCGCGTGCCCGCTCGGTAGCGCGAGTCGCGGTCCTTGACGACGACTCCCTCGAGTCCGAAGTCGTCGCTGGCGGCGAGGGCGGCATCGACATCGTCGAACACCGGCGGGATCCGTACCGGTGCATCGAGATCGGTGATCAGGTCGTCGAGCAGGGTGCGCCGCTGGTGCAGGGGCAGGGCGGTGAGGTCGTGACCGTCGAGACGTAGCAGGTCGAACAGCATGTACACGATGGGCGTGCGCACCACCTCGCGTTCGATCTCGCGAGCCCGCGTGAGGTGCATGCGGTCCTGCAACCGCGAGAAGCTCGGGCGGCCGTCGTGGTCGAAGGCGACGATCTCGCCGTCGACGACCGCGTCCGCCGCGGGCAGGAACGGGGCGCCGTCGCTCGTAAGCTCGGGGTAGCGCGCCGTGATGTCGGTGCCGCGGCGAGCATGCAGGCGCATCCGCCCGTTCTCCCAGGTCCCGAGAGCGCGGATGCCGTCCCACTTCACCTCCGCCCAGGCGGGGTCACCGAGGCGGCGGGCGAGTGCGGGGGTGCCGTGCTCGGCGAGCATCGGCTCGAACGCCGGGCGCGTCGCCTCCGCGTCGATTGTGACGGGCGAGGCACCGCGGCTACGGTGCCGACGTCGCTCGGCCTTGGCTGCAGACGGTGTGGTGGGCGCGCTCGGGGCCGGGGCATCCGTGGGGTGCAGCACCGTCATCGGGTCGATCCCGGATGCCGCTCGCTCCAGCACCTCGTCGAGGTCGAGTTGCGCGAGATCGGGGTCGTCGAGTTCGTCCCAGGTGCGCGGAGCGGCCACCCACGGCCGTGCGCGGCCGCGGAGCGAGTACGGCGAGATCGTCGTCTTCTTGCCGTTGTTCTGACTCCAGTCGAGGAAGACGCGGCCGCCCCGCACCGCCTTCGACATGGTTGCGGTCGCGAGGTCGGGGTGTTCGTTCTCGATGAGTCGCGCGAGTTCCTTGACGACCATCGAGACCTCGGCGCTCGTCTGCTCGCCCGGAAGCGCCGCATAGAGATGGATGCCCTTGCTGCCGCTCGTCACCGGGATCGGATCGAGCCCCATCCCGGTGAGGATGCCGCGGGCGAGCCGAGCGACGACCGCGCACTGGGCGAGGCCCACGCCGGGGCCGGGATCGAGGTCGAGCACCAGACGGTCGGGGTGCCCGGGAAGCCCATCGGCCCCGAACCGCCACTGCGGCACGTGCAGTTCGATCGCGGCCACCTGCGCCAGCCAGACCAGGGTGGGAACCTCTTCGACCAGCGGGTACTCCTTCGGGCCGTCGGAGTGCGCGATCGCCTGACGGGGGATCCACTCGGGCGCGCCGCGCTCGAGCTGCTTCGTGAAGAAGGCGTCGGCCGGAGCATCTGTCGTTCCGACCCCCTCGACCCAGCGCTTGCGCGTGACGGGCCGGCCGGCGAGAAGGGGGAGGAGCTGCGGGGCGATGGCCGTGTAGTAGGCGAAGATCTCGCCCTTCGTCGTGCCGGTCTCGGGGTAGACGACCTTGTCGAGGTTGGTCACGCGCAGGCGTCGTGCCTCGACCTGCACGATCCGACCGTCGACGACCATGGGGCCAGCGTAGTCAAGGGCTGGCCTCGCCCGGTGCCGCTGGTGTTCACTGGGGTCATGAGAACGATCTGGAAGGGCGCGGTCACGTTCGGGCTCGTCAACGTGCCGGTGAAGGTCTATTCCGCCACCGAGGACCACGACGTGCCGCTGCATCAGGTGCACGACAAGGACGGCGGACGCATCCGTTACCAGCGCACGTGCGAGATCTGCGGCGAAACGGTCGCCTACTCCGACATCGATCGCGCATACGTCGACGAGGGGCACACCGTCGTGCTCACCAAGGACGATCTCTCCGCCCTCCCTTCCGAGAAGAGTCGCGAGATCGACGTGGTGGAGTTCGTGCCCACCGACCAGGTCGATCTGCTGACCCTCGACAAGCCGTACTACCTCGAACCGGACTCCAAGTCGCCCAAGGCCTACGTGCTGCTGCGCAAGACGCTGGAGCAGAGCGACCGCACCGCGATCGTGCGTTTCACCCTGCGCCAGAAGACCCGCCTCGCGGCGCTGCGGGTGCGCGGGGACGTGCTCGTGCTGCAGACGCTGCTCTGGGCCGACGAGGTGCGCGAGGTCGACTTCCCGGCGTTGCACGAGGACGTGTCGATCTCGAAGAAGGAGCTCGAACTGTCGGCATCGCTCGTTGAGAGCTACTCGAGCGACTTCGACCCCGAGGAGTTCGTCGACGAGTACCAGAAGGAGTTGCGCACGCTCATCGACGCCAAGATCGACGCCGGTGAGGGCTTCGACGTCGCCGACACCTTCGGCGAGTCCGACGGAGCGGACAAGGGCGGCGAGGTCATCGACCTCATGGAGGCGCTGCGAGCCAGCGTCGCGAAGTCGAAGGAACAGCGCGCGAAGGCGGCCGGAGGGGATTCCGGAGCGAAGGATGCCGACGAGAAGAAGCCGTCGGCGAAGAACACTCCGGCGAAGAAGGCACCCGCCAAGAAGAAGGCGAGCTGACGGCGGTCAGTGCTTGCCGTCGCCGTCCAGGTCGGGGGCGCGGTCGAAGACCTCGGGATCCAGCGTGAGGGCCTGCGCCTCGGTCGCGTCGGTGACGACGTCGTGCCCGGCTTCGGCCTCCTTCTTCGCCTTGTAGCGTTCGCGGAGGTAGTGCCAGAGCGTGACCAATGCCGTACCGCCGACCGCGGCGAGCAGGATCAGGTCGATGTAGCTCTCCACGAAGTGGGCGACGGGCGGGATGAAGCCGATCGCGTATCCGAACATCGTGAGGCCGAAGCCCCAGAGTACGGCGCCGATGAGGTTGTACAGCGTGTACTTGCGCCAGGGCATGTGCCCGACACCGGCGGCGACGGGCGCGAAGGTGCGCACGATCGGAACGAACCGGGCGAGGATCACGGTGATGCCGCCGAATCGCTCGAAGAACGCGTTCGTGCGCTCGACGTTCTTCTTGCTGAAGAGGCCAGACTCCTTGCGTTCGAAGACCGCCGGGCCGCCCTTGTGGCCGATCACGTAGCCGACCTCACCCCCGATGAAGGCCGAGAGACCGATCAGCAGCGCGACGAACCAGACGTTGATACCGAAGACGCCGTGTTCCGACCCCGCGAGCGGGTGGGAGAGCAGTCCCGCGATCACGAGCAGCGTGTCACCGGGAAGCAGGAAGCCGACGAGGAGCCCGGTCTCGGCGAAGACGATGAAGCACACGACGAGGAGAGCCCATGGGCCCGCTGTGCCGATGATCGTAGCCGGGTCGAGCCAGGGGATGAGCGCGGCGTGATGCATGAGGGTCCCGTCGTGGTGCGATGATGCGGCGGTCGTGCAGTCGAACGCTCGATTGCGTCCGTCTTGTGCGGAAGGTGGGACTTGAACCCACACGCCCTGAGGCACAGGAACCTAAATCCTGCGTGTCTGCCAATTCCACCACTCCCGCGCGGTGCTCACAGTCTACCGAGCGGAGGCCTCCGCTTTCCCGGGAGAATCCAGCACGGGCAGCGGGCGGGGATCGCTCGATCCGTCCGGCGACTCGACCGTCCACTCGAACGCGGCGCGATCGGCCGGCAGGAGGTCGGAGAGCCAGCTCGCGACCGTGTCGATGACCGCTTCCTGCAGTCGGTCGCGCGACCATCCCCGCGGTGCGTCGGGCACCGAGGGCTCCCAGCCGTCCTCGAGCCACGTGACGCCGAAGAGATGGCGCCGATCGCCGAGCAACGGCTCGAGCTCGAAGGCGTTGAAACCGTCGATGCGGGCCCAGACGTCGAAGGGACCCTCGGCATCATCATCGACGAACACCTCGACGATCACGTCGCGATCCCCCTGCGCTCGGGCGACATCGCCCAGGAATGCGAGCCGTTCGCGGACGTCGTCGGAGTGGGCGTCGAGGGTCGCGCGGAGAGCGTCGGCATAGCGGGAGACGGTCATCTCGCCAGTGTAGGAGGCGGCTCTTCCCGAGCGCGTTTCGTCCCCGCTGTGGATAACTTTCGAGCCGCTTCCGCGATTCTTGCGAGGATGCTCGGCGTGAATCCTCCCGCTCTCGCCGTCGCTGATCGTGTACGCCTCCGCCTGCGCAGCGAGGGGACCGACCCGTCCGTCGATCCGGACGCCGTGCGCCGGATCACCGAGTCCGAGGTGCGGCGGCACAACGACCTGGCACTCGCCCGCGGACACGCACTCATCGACGACGAGGCGCGCTCGGTCCGCGACGTGCTCGCGGCTGTCAGCGGGTACGGCGAGCTCCAACCGCTGCTCGACGATCCCGGCATCGAGGAGATCTGGGTGAACGGAGGAGACCGGGTTTTCGTCGCGCGCGGCGGGGTCGCTGAGCGCGTCGATCTGCGGCTCGGCGAGTCGGCGCTGCGCGATCTCGTCGAGCGGATGCTGCAATCCACCGGTCGCCGCGTCGACATCAGCCAGCCGTTCGTCGACGCCTCGCTGCCCGACGGGTCGCGTCTCCACGTCGCGATCGCGGACGTGGTGCGCGGCGGGTGGGCGGTGAACATCAGAAAGTTCCTCCCGGGGCATCGCACGCTCGATGCGCTGGCCGCGCAGGGGTCGCTTCCCGTCGACCTCGCCCGATTCCTGGGGGAGGAGATGCGCGCGGGGCGCAGTGTGATCGTCTCCGGGGCGACGCACGCGGGCAAGACGACGATGTTGGGCGCTCTGCTGGCCGCGTGTACCGATCTGCAGCGGATCATCACGGTCGAGGAGACGTTCGAGCTCTCGGTCGACGGGCCCGACCTGGTCGCCCTGCAGGGGCGTCAGGCGAGTCTCGAGGGTTCCGGCGAGATCACGCTCCGCCGACTCGTGAAGGAGGCTCTGCGCATGCGTCCCGATCGGCTCGTCGTCGGAGAGGTGCGTGACGCCGAGGCGCTCGACCTCGTGCTGGCGCTCAACACCGGCGTTCCGGGAGCCGCGACGGTGCACGCGAACTCCGCGGGGGACGCGCTCGACAAACTCACGATGCTGCCGCTCCTCGCCGGCCGCAACATCGATCGGGCCTTCATCGTGCCGGCGCTCGCCGCATCCGTCGACCTCGTCGTGCACTGCGTGCGCGATGCTCACGGGAGACGACGAGTGAAGGAGGTCATCGCGCCGACCGGCGAGGTGGTCGACGGCAGGATCGCCAGCCGCGTCGTCTACTCGGATCCCGTGGGCGCAGCGCTGCGGTCCCAGGGGAGCCGCTCGTGACTCTGCTCCTCGGCGCCCTCCTGGCCGCGGGAGTGCTTTTGTGCGTTTCGCCGTGGCTGTGGCCACCGGGAGCACCGACGACGACGAGCGCCCGCCGGGGGCGTCTCGCCCGGCTCGTCTCGGAGGCCGGGATCGGCGCGCTGACCCCGCGCGGGGCGCTCACGGGCATGATCGCTGCCGCGCTCGCCGCCGCGGCCGTCGCCTGGCTCGTCTCCGGACTCCCGGTTCTCGCCCTCCTCGCCGGACTCGCGGCGGGCTCGGCACCGATCGGTTACCTCCGGGGCCGCCGATTGCGATTGCGTCGTCTGCGCCGTCAACTCTGGCCGGACGTGTGCGACCTGCTCATCGCGTCGATCCGCGTCGGCCTGTCCCTTCCCGACGCGGTCGGCGCGCTCGAAGATTCCGCGCCGACGATGCTACGCCCTGCGTTCGCGGTCTTCGCGCACGACGTTCGAGCGACGGGGCGGTTCGAGACCAGCCTCGATCGCCTCAAGGACACGCTCGCCGACCCCATCGGCGACCGCATCATCGAGACGCTGCGCATGGCCCGGCAGGTGGGCGGAACGGAGCTGACCGAGGTGCTCCGCGCGCTCGCGTCGTCCGTACGTGCGGATGCCGCCCTCCGCGGTGAGGTCGAGGCGCGCCAGTCGTGGATCCGCGGGGCCGCCGTGCTCGGGGCCGTCGCACCCTGGGTGATCCTCGGACTCCTCGTGATGCGCCCGGAAGGTGCAGAGGCGTACGGCACGCCCGAGGGGGTGCTGGTGATCTGTCTCGGAGCCGTCGTGTCGACCGTCGCCTTCCGCGTGATGGTGCGGATCGGACGCCTGCCCGAACCGCGCCGGTGGTTCGGATGAACGCGGGGTCGGCGCTCGCCATCGCGACTCTGCTGGGTGGGATGTTCGGGCTCGGCGTTCTGGGCATCCTCGCCGTCGTGCCGCGCTGGGGTGCGGCATCCCTCGCCGTGCGGATCGCTCCCCATGTCCGCGACGTCGTGGACGATGCCGACCTCCCGCTCTCGGCGCTTCCGTCGATCGCTCTGCTCCCCTCGGGGAGACGCTCGCTGTGGCAGCATCTCCTCGTCCTCTTCGAGCGTGTGCTCGGCGGGGGAGATGCGCTCGCTCGCCGCATCGCGCAGTCGGGTTCGAGCGGCACCGCCTCGATGTTCCGGGCCCGCCAGCTCGGGTGGATCATCGCGGGGATCGGCGGGGGCGCGCTGGTGGTCGTCCTCCTCGTGCTCACCGGGCGGATGACCGCGCCCGTGACCGCCCTTCCGCTCCTGAGTGGAGGGGCGGCCGGAGCCCTCTACGACATGCACCTCTCCACGCGTATCAAGGCGCGGCGCACCCGCCTGACCGATGAGCTCCCGACGACGCTCGAGTTCCTCGCTCTCTGCCTGTCTGCGGGCGAAGGATTCCTCGACGCTCTGCGACGGGTGTCGTCGGTCGGGTCGGGGGAGCTCACCGGTGAGTTCCGGCAGGTCGTCCTCGCGGTCGGCACCGGGTCCCCGCTGGCCGAGGCGCTGAGCGAGACGGCCGCGCGACTCCAACTGCCCGGCCTCTCCCGTGCGATCGATCAGGTGATCGCTGCGCTCGAACACGGCGCGCCCCTCGCCGCTGTCCTGCAGGCGCAGGCGGGCGATGCCCGCGAGGACGCCAAGCGGAACCTCATCGAGCAGGCCGGGCGCAAGGAGATCCTCATGCTCCTGCCGCTCGTCTTTCTGATCCTTCCTCTGTCCGTCTTGTTCGCGATCTATCCCGGTCTCTTCATCCTCCGGCTCGGCATCGGCTGAGCGCCCACGAAAGGAACCCCATGAACCTCATGCACACGACGGCCTCGCGCCTGGCGCGCTGGATGCGCTCGCTCGCCGAGGACGATCGCGGCGATGTACCCGGCTGGGTGCTCGTCACCTTGATGACCGCCGGCCTCGTCGTGCTCATCTGGGCGGTCGCCGGCCCGGCATTGTCGGACCTGTTCGAGCAGGCGATCCAGCGCGTCTCCGGCATCGAGTGAGCGCGTCCGGGACCCACGATGCCGAGCGGGGATCGAGTCCCGTCGAATTCGTGCTCGTCGGCACGCTCCTCACCGCGCTCACGCTCGCCGTGATCCAGCTCGGCGTGGCCGTCTACGTGCGCAACGTCGTGCATGACGCGGCGGTCGAGGGGGCGTATCACGCGGCGCTCGCCGACACCACGCTCGACGAGGGCGCCGAGCGGGCGCGCCAGGTGATCGAACGCGCGGTGGGGGCCGCGTACGCCGAGGACATCACGGTCGGTGTGACCGAACTCGGTGATCGGGATCGCGTCGACGTGCGCATCCGCACGACGGTCCCCCTGATCGGATTGATCGGCATCCCCGCCGCCTGGGAGGTGACCGCGCATGCCCCGATGGAGAGCCTGGGCGACGAATGACGACGGCTCCGCCGCCCTGGAGTTCATCACCGTCGGGGTCATCCTGCTGGTGCCGTTCGCCTACCTCGTTATCGTTTTGGGGGCGATCCAGGAACAGTCCTTGGGTGCGGAGGCCGCTGCGCGACATATCGCCAGGACCATCGCGCTGTCGACGGACCAGGAGTCCGCTGCCATCGCTGCGGACGCCGTGCTCACCGGGGTCGTCGACGAGTACGGCATGGCCGCGGAGGTCACCGACGTCGCTCTCGCCTGCGTGCCGGAAGGAGCGGAGTGCCCTGCGGGCGGCGCGACCCTTCGTGTCACCGTCACGACCGTCGTGCGGATGCCGTTCGTGCCGGAGATGCTGAGCCTCGAGGAGACGCTCGCCGTCCCCCTGGAAGCGGTCGCCGTGCAGAAGATCGGGCGCGGATGGGAGGGCGGCTGATGGGCGGGCGGCGGATGCGGAACCCCGCCCGTGACGCCGAGGAGGGCAGCATCCTGCTCCTGACCCTCGGATACGTGCTCCTCGCGCTCGCGGTCGTGTTGGTCTGCGTCTGCGCCACCGACCTGTACCTCGCGCAGAAGCGGCTCGATGCGCTCGCCGACTCGGCGGCGGCAGCGGCGGCCGACGGATTCACGCTCGTCACCGATGCGAACGGGGTGCGTGCCGAACTCGACGATCAGGACATGCGGGACCAGGCGCAGGGGATCATCGACGCGATCGAGGGGGAGGCCGCTCTCGTCGACGCGTGGACCCCCGACGGCGTCTCGGTGCGGGTCACGGTGACGGTTCCCTGGCATCCACCGGTGTTCTCGCCCTTCGTGCCCGATGGCGTCGTGCTCGAGGCGACGGCCACGAGTCGCACGGCGCTGCAGTGAATGAACGTCACTCGTCAGGCGGCGCCGGGGTGTCGTCGCGCGTGCGCGGGACGAAGCGGGGGATCCACCGTACGAAGCCCACGGCGCCCAGGAGCCCGATCACTCCGATCGCCGCGGCCGCGATCGGCAGCGACGCGATCGCCGTGATTGCCGACACCAGGAGCGGCGCGATCGCCCCACCGGCATCCGTCAGCGTTCGCCAAGAGCCGAGGAAGGCCGCTGGTTCCCGTTTCGGGGCGACGTCCGCGCCCAGCGTGAGCAGGATGCCGCTGGAGAGGCCGTTGCCCACTCCGAGCACCGCCGCGAACATCCCGAACCACAGCACCGGGGCCTCGACGTCGTGCGACAGGGAGAGGGCGACGAAGCCCGCGCCCATCAGGATCATCGCCGGCATCGCCGCCCACATCCGACCGAACCGGTCCATGACCTGTCCGCTCGCGTAGAACAGTGCGAAATCGATCGCGCCCGAGACGCCGACGACCAGCGCGATGGTCTGCGCATCGAGGCCGAGCGACAGGCCCCAGAGGGGCAGCACCACTTGACGGGCTGAACGCACCGCCGACAGCGACGCCGCAGCGAGGCCGAGGCGGCTGAGCACGGATCGTTGCTGCCACATCGTGCGGAAGATCCCGATCCGCTCGAACGTCGGGATCGAGCCGCTCACCGGCTCTCCGGAGTCGTCGGTCGTGCCGGTGCGGATGGGGGAGGTCACGACGGGTGCGATCGTCTTCTCCGGGTCGGGACCGAACAGCACGAGCAGCACCATCACCGTGAGGCAGCCGAGGAAGAACCAGATCGCGGCGGTTTCGGTGGCGAAGATCTCCAGTAGCCCCGCCGCGACGAACGGCCCGATGAAGATGCCCAGGCGGAAGCTGCCGCCCAGCAGAGAGAGCGCCCGCGCGCGGAACTCGATCGGCACCCGCGTCGTCATGAAGGCGTGGCGGGCGAGTCCGAATGCCGCGGCGCAGAATCCCAGGACGAACACGGATGCCGTCAACACGCCGATCGACGGTGCGAGGATCAGCCCGACGGCGGAGAGCATGGCGATCGCACCGGCGATGACCATGGTGAACCGCTCACCGATCCGGGCGACCGCCCATCCCGCAGGGAGGTTTCCGCAGAGCTGGCCCACCACCAGTGCCGAAGCGACGAGCGCGGCGAACGCGACATCGGCCCCCATCGATGCGGCGATCACCGGGATCAGGGGGATGACGGCGCCCTCGCCGAGCGAGAACAGAACCGTCGGCAGGTACACCATCGGTCCGAATCGTCTGAGGACCGTGGATGCACTGCTCACCGTTCGAGGCTACTCCCGCGGCGGCGACAGGATAGGCTCGGTGATCATGCTCGAACTCGATCTCTCCGCCGACATCCAGGCACTCAGGCACACCTTCGGCGACATCAGCGAGGTCGTCGATGTCGCACGGCTCCGCGACGAGATCGCGCGTCTCAGCGAAGAAGCCGGTGCTCCCGACCTCTGGGATGACACCGAGAACGCGCAGAAGGTCACGAGCGCACTGAGCCACCGCCAGTCCGAGCTCGCCCGGGTCACCGGGATCGCCCAGCGTCTCGACGACCTCGAGGTGCTCGTCGACCTGGCGAACGAGATGGGCGACGAGGATTCCGCGCAGGAGGCCCGTACGGAGCTCGCAGCCCTCACCGAGCTCATCAACCAGCTCGAGGTGCAGACGCTACTGGACGGCGAGTACGACGAGCGCTCCGCGATCGTGACGATCCGCTCCGGAGCGGGTGGCGACGATGCCACCGACTTCGCCGAAATGCTCATGCGCATGTACCTGCGCTGGGCCGAGCGCCACAAGTACCCCGTCAAGGTCATGGACACCTCCTACGCCGAGGGCGCGGGCATCAAGTCGGCGACGTTCGAGATCGACGCGCCGTATGCTTTCGGCACCGTGTCGGTCGAGGCCGGCACGCACCGTCTGGCGCGCATCAGCCCCTTCGGATCCGCCGACAAGCGACAGACGTCGTTCGCCGCGGTCGAGGTCATTCCGCTCATGGAGGAGGCGACCGAGGTCGACATTCCCGAGAGCGATATCCGCGTCGACGTCTTCCGCTCGTCCGGCCCCGGCGGTCAGTCGGTCAACACGACCGACTCCGCGGTGCGACTCACTCACCTGCCGACCGGCATCGTGGTGTCGATGCAGAACGAGAAGTCGCAGATCCAGAACCGCGCCGCAGCCATGCGCGTGCTCCAGACCCGTCTCCTCCTGCTGCAGAAGGAGCAGGAAGCGGCGAAGAAGAAGGAGCTCGCCGGTAACATCACCGCCAGCTGGGGCGACCAGATGCGCTCGTACTTCCTCTACGGTCAGCAGCTCGTGAAGGATCTTCGCACCGGATACGAATCGGGCAACCCGATGGCTGTGTTCGACGGCGATCTCGACGGGTTCATCTCCGCCGGCATCCGCTGGCGCAAGCGTCCCGAAGAGGACTGACCTCGAGCGGGCCGCCCGCGACTCAGCGGGCGGCGCCCTCGAGCGTGCCGGTCACCGTGCCCTCGTAGCTGTAGATCAGGCACTGCATGGTCCGGTCACCGCCGGCCCATGAGGTCTCCGTCGGAGTGAGCCACCAGTAGTCCAGCTCGGATTCCTCGTACGCGATGTCGGCGAAGTCCTCGAACTCGGGTTCGCACTCCCGGATGGCGGCGTCGGCGAGTGCGTCCTCGCCGGGGAAATCGCCGTCCGGCAGAGTGAACTCGTAGTAGATCTCATCGAGATGGGGATCGTCGCACGGCACGACCGTCACCTCGAAGAATTCCTCTCCGTCGAGGCCTTCGGGAAGGCAGTCGCCCACCTCCAGGTCACTGGCGTAGACGACTTCGCCGCCGGGGATGTCGTCGGGCGTGCTCGACCCCGCAGGCGATACCTCGAGGACGAACGCGATCACGGCGGCGATCAGCGCCCCGATCACCGCGACCGCCAGACCCGCGATCCCCGCCCACTTCCGGGCGTGGAGGAACAGCGAGACGATCGACAGCACGAGTCCGGCGCCGAGAAGGACCCATCCGATCAGTGCGATCTGCGGGATACACGCCACGATCGCCCCCAGCGCGGCGGCGATGAGGCCGGCGAGACCGACGGCCGGGAATGGCGCGGGTGAGGCTGCGGGGACGGCATAGGCGTCGTAGGGCGTGGGCGCCCCCGGGGTTGCCGGGGACGCCGCGAACTGCGGGGCCGACGGGTAGGTCGGCGCGGATGGGGACATCGGATACGCGGGCGCGGACGGGTACGTCGGGTACGCGGGCGCGGACGGCGCCGGAGGTGTGGGCGTCACCGGAGAGGCGAGCGGCGGAGTGAAGGGCGGTGCGAACGGCACGGGCGCGGATGCCGCAGGGGCGGGCGCGGCCGGGGTGGCGACGTGCGTCGTCCACCCCGATCCGTCCCACCAGCGCTTCTGCCCGGATCCGTCGTCGTACCAGCCTGCGGGAGTCGACACCTCGGTGGTGTTCTTCGTCTCGACGCGCCCGCGATCAGCGGGCGCTGGCCTCGATGGTCACCTCGGCGACATCCTGCAGAAGCTCATCCGTGATGACGATCGTGTAGGAGTCGCTCTGCGCGACATCGAACGACAGCGTCCCCTGAACCGTCTCGCCGGGGGTCAGCTGGGCGGATTCGAGAGTCGCGTCGCCGAAGTAGTCGTAGGTGCCTTCGACGCCGTCGGCGTCGATGACCGTGAAGTAGAGCGGATTCACCGAGACGTCGCCGCTGATGGCCTCCCACGTCAGCTCGACAGAGAGGTAGCCGCCGTTCTCGGCCTCGAAGCTGGAGCCGTTCGAGGTTCCCCACGACGCGGCGGTGATCGTCACTTCGCTCTCACCCGAGTACTGGTTGACCGTGACGGGAGAGCCCATCGTGCCCTCGACGATCTCGCCCGAGCTCCCGCCGTCGGTGCCGATCGACGGGACGGGCGGGGGCGAATAGGACTCCGCATAGTCGATGGCGCTCTGGGCGATGCTGAACGTGAAGAACACGATCGCCATGATGCCGCCGACGATGCCGCCCAGGACGGACACGCCGATTCCGGTGATGCCCGGCCACTTCTTGCCCTTGAGGAAGAGGGAGACGATCGACACCACGAGACCGGCGAAGAGCAGGATCCACCCGAACACGGCGGTTACCAGGAAGCAGACGAGGATCGTTCCCAGCACGGCGAGACCGAGTCCGACCAGACCGAGAACCGACATCGGGCGCGGCTCGGCGACCGGTGCACCGGGGTACGGAGCGTACCCACCGGGCGCACCGCCGTAGGGGGCACCGGCGGCGGGGTATGCACCCGTCGGCGCGACGCCGTAGGCCGGTGCGGATCCCGGAGCGGTCGCCGGGTAACCGGGTGCGGAGTACGCGGGCGCCGCGTAGGCGGGGGCCTCGGGTGCCGTGTACGCAGGTGCCTCGGGTGCGACGTACGCGGGTGCCTCGGGTGCTGTGTAGGCCGGTGCCTCGGGTGCGACGTACGCGGGCGCTTCGGGCGCGACGTCAGCGGGCGTCTCGGGTGCAGCGTCAGCAGGCGCGACGTCGGAGGTCGCCTCTTCGGAGGGGGCGTCCACGACCGCGGACGGCTCGTCGCTTTCGGCGGCCGCAATGGTCGTATCGATCTCGGCCTCGGTGGGCACGACCGGGAGCGGCTCCTCGACGGGGGTGCTCGCTTCAGGAGCCGACGTCTCGGGAGCGAAATGCTCGGTCCACTGCTCGCCGTCCCACCAGCGCTGACGCCCGGAACCGTCGTCGTACCAGCCTGCAGGTGTCGTCATGGCATCCCCCTCGGATCTCACGTCCGCACAGGAGGTGCGGACTGCCCTTTCATGTATAGCAGTGGCTCGTGACATCGACGGAGACGGATGCCGAACGATGCGTTCTCGCACGTACGGCTCGCGCGGGGTGTCGCGCGCAGCGCGGGAGGGGAGCGCGCTTAGGCTCGTACCGCCATGATTCGGTTCGAGAACGTCACGAAACGCTACCGCGGGACGTCCAAGCCCGCCCTGTCCGGAGTCGACTTCGAGGTGCAGCGCGGGGAGTTCGTCTTCCTCGTCGGAGCCTCGGGTTCCGGCAAATCGTCCTGCCTCCGTCTGATCCTGCGCGAGGATGTGCCCACCACAGGGCGCGTCGCCGTGATGGGGCGCGACCTCCGGGCCCTCGCCAACCGCAAGGTGCCGTACTTCCGTCGCCACATCGGCTCGGTGTTCCAGGACTTTCGCCTGCTCCCGTCCAAGACGGTGTACCAGAACGTCGCCTTCACGCTGCAGGTGACCGGCTCGTCGCGCGGCTTCATCCAGCAGGCCGTCCCCGAGGCATTGGCGCTGGTGGGTCTCGACGGCAAGCAGAAGCGCATGCCGCACGAGCTCTCGGGTGGAGAGCAGCAGCGCGTCGCGATCGCACGCGCTCTCGTCAACCGCCCGCAGGTGCTGCTCGCCGATGAGCCGACGGGAAACCTCGACCCGGCTACCTCCGTCGACATCATGCAGCTCCTCGCGCGCATCAACGCCGGCGGCACCACTGTTCTCATGGCGACGCACGAAGCCGGATTCGTCGACCAGATGAAGCGAAGAGTGATCGAGCTCCGCGACGGCGTGATGGTGCGCGACGAGGTGCACGGCGGGTACGGCGACACCTCGAACATCCCGCGTCTCGTTCCGGAGGAGGTGCGTGGCGCAGCCGCTGCCGCCGCGCTCACCGCGGTGCAGGAAGTGCAGCGTCAGACCTCCGACCTGTCGATCGTGCGGGCGGTGCTGACCGAGGAACTCAGCGCGCAGCGCAAGGCCGCGGCATCCGCTCCGACACCTGCTGCCGCACCTGTGCCGACGCCGACCGCGGCTCCCGCGGAGCCGGTCGCCGCCGAGCCCGCTGCGGATGATGTCGAGTCCGCGCCGACGCCGCCCTCCACCGGGCCGCGCACGCATCCGATCGTCCTCCCCGAGGTCGACGTGGCCGAACTCGGCGTCGCCGACAGACTCGGTCTCTCCGGCGATGACGACGAGGAAGTGGGGCCGACCTCATGAGAATCGGACTGATCCTCACCGAGGCCCTGCTGGGCCTGCGCCGGAACATCTCGATGGTGATCTCGGTGGTGCTCGTGACGTTCGTGTCGCTCACGTTCGTGGGCGCCGCGATCCTGATGCAGTCGCAGATCGGCGTGATGCGCGGGTACTGGAGCGAACGCGCTCAGGTGGCGGTGTACATGTGCTCGGCGGTGTCGGAGTCCGACACCTGCGTCGACGGGGCGGCGAGCGAAGAGCAGGTCGCCTCCGTGCGCGCTCAGCTCGAGGGCGATGCGCTCGCTCCGCTCATCAGCTCGATGACCTTCGACACGAAGGAAGACACCTACGCGAAGCTCGTCGAGCAGGTGGGGGAGGAGCAGGCGAGCGTGATCACCCCGGACCAGGCGTTCGAGGTCTTCTTCGTGACGATGAAGGATCCGGGGCAGTCCCAGGTTCTCTCCGAGGCCTTCAGCGGGCAGACCGGCGTGGAGCAGGTCAAGGACCAACTGCAGTATCTCGAACCGCTTTTCTCCGCTCTCACCGTGGCGACGTACGTGGCAGTCGGGATCGCCGTGCTCATGCTCATCGCGGCGACGTTGCTCATCGCCACGACCATCCGATTGTCGGCGTACGCGCGGCGCAAGGAGATCGGCATCATGCGCCTGGTGGGCGCGTCGAACCGCTTCATCCAGACGCCGTTCGTGCTCGAGGGTGTCTTCGCCGCCTTCCTGGGTTCCGCGCTCGCGAGTGCGGCGATCGTCGCCGGAGTGCACTTCGGTGTGAACGGCTACCTGCGGGGACGCGTGCCGTTCATCACGACGTGGATCGGGATGCAGGATGCCGCCTGGGTCGTTCCGGTGCTGATCGGCATCGGTGTCGTGCTCGCCGCGCTGTCCGCGGGCTTCGCGATCCGGCGCTGGCTGCGTACCTGACCATCCCGGACCGGCCGGAAGTGGCTCGGGGGCGCACGACCCGGGTATGCTGAAAGGCTGTTGTGCGAGCGCACGACACGGATCAGGAGAGCATCATGCCCAGGGAACGCGGGGAGAAGGTCATCGCGACCAATCGTCGCGCACGTCACGACTACAACATCGAGAAGTCGTACGAGGCGGGGATGGTGCTGACCGGCACCGAGGTCAAGTCGCTGCGCCAGGGGCGCGCCAACCTGTCGGACGGTTACGCGTTCGTGAAGGGAAACGAGGTGTTCCTCGACTCGGTGCACATCCCCGAGTACTCGCAGGGTCACTGGACCAACCATTCGGCCAAGCGCATCCGCAAGCTCCTGCTGCACCGCGAGGAGATCGTCAAGATCGCCCACGCGGTATCGGCGGGCGGGTACACGCTGATCCCGCTCAAGCTCTACTTCTCCGACGGGCGGGCCAAGGTCGAGATCGCCCTCGCGAAGGGTAAGCGCGAGTACGACAAGCGTCAGACGCTGCGTGAGCGTCAGGACACGCGCGAGGCGGAACGCGCCATGCGACTGCGCAACCGCGTCGGCGAGTAGCGGCAGACGCAGGCCCGAGTCTCGGGATCAGAGCGACGGCGTGAAGCCGAACGCCCGCCCGAGGAACGCGAGTTCGCGCTCGAGCGCATCGACGACCGTCTCTGCACGGCGGAATCCGTGCCCTTCCCCGGGGTACAGCACGTACTCGTGGTCGACGCCCCGTCGGGCGAGCGCATCGCGGATCGCCTCGGACTGCGACGGAGGCACCACGATGTCGTCGGCTCCCTGCAGGAGGAGCACGGGAACATCGATCCGATCGGCGTGCGTCAGCGGGGACCGCTCGATGTACAGCTCCTCGGATGCCGGGAGAGGACCGACGAGGCCATCGATGTAGTGCTTCTCGAAGTCGTGCGAGTCGGCGACGAGCATCCGCAGGTCGGAGACCCCGTAGCGCGAGACGCCGGCCGCGAACGTGCCGCCGCGCACGAGTGCCGACAGGACGGTCCACCCTCCGGCGGAGCCGCCGCGGATCGCGATCCGCGTCGGGTCCGCAAGGCCCGCCGCAGCGAGACCCTGGGCGGCCGAGATGACGTCGTCGACGTCGACGACGCCCCACTGGCCGTCGAGCCGCTCGCGATAGGCGCGCCCGTAGCCCGTCGAGCCTCCGTAGTTGACATCGAGCACCCCGATCCCGCGGCTCGTGTAGAACGCGAGCGCCGCGGAGGTCGCACCGGTCACATGAGCCGTCGGGCCGCCGTGCACCAGGACCAGGTACGGGGGGAGTTCGTCGGCGGATGCCGTGATGTCCGGGTGCGCGGGCGGGTACGCGTAGGCGTGCACCGGGCCGTGCGCGCCCTCGAAAGTCAGGGGGAGCGGAGCCGGCATCCACGCGGGATCGACGGGCTCCCCGCCGCGGACGGCTACGACCGTCCCCGAGTCGAGGTCTGCGCACCACACCCCGGAAGTGACGCCCGATCCGTTACCCGAGAGCAGCACGAGGGAGCCGACGACGTCGTCGATGCTCACGTGTCCGTCGCACGGCGCCTCGATGCGTCGCTGGGAGCCGTCGGGGGGGAGCACGACGATCTCGTCGCGGCCGTTCGTGCGCACGGCGACGAGACGGCCATCCTCGAGCAACCGGAACCAGCGGTTGCCGAGCACCCACAGCCCGTACCCGGTGTCGGCATCGGCGGAGGTGAGCGCGACGGGATCGCCTGCCGTGACGATTCCGTCGAGCGTGATCCGCAGCACCCCCCAGCGCCCCTCGTGATCGTCGGCGAAAACGAGCTCGTGGTCCGATCTCCACTCGGGCTGCAGTGCGGCGCGCGAGTGGACGGTTGTCGTCTCGCCGGTGCGGAGATCGAGAAGGCGCAGGTGCGCTTCGTCCCACGGCATCCGTTCGCCCGACCATTCGACCCACGCGAGGCGTGTTCCGTCGGGGGAGAGTGCGGGGTGGGCGAAGAAGGCGCCGCTCTCGACGTGGACCAGGATCTCGGACCGGTCGTTCGCTGCTCGCCCGTCGCGGGGGATCTCGACGACCGCGCGGCGGTGCTCGGCGGATGTCAGGTCCTCGCGCACCGCGAAGAGGCGTCCGTTCTGCACGCGCAGTCCGCCGTGTGCGGGTCCCGGCGGGGTCAGCGGCACCGGTGCGTCACCGCGGTCGAAGCGATACACCCGCTGGTCGTCGGCCTGCACGAAGAACAGGGTGCCATCCGCATCCGCCGTCCAGGCTCCTCCGCCGTACTCGTGGACGCGCGATCGGGCGCTCCAGGGTGCGGGGAGCACTTCGTGCCCCAGCGAAGATCGCACCGTCAGGCGACCGCCCTCGGCCGGGACGGACTCGGCCCACCAGATCTCCTCACCGACGAATCGGGCGCCGTCGAGTCGCGGGGAGGAAGCGGCGACGGATGCCGCGGTGAAGGGTGAGGGCCAGCAACCGTACGGTGACGACATGCTTCGAGCCTATGCGTCGTCGGACGCGCGCTGGTGCTCGGCCGGTCAGACCGCGCGGAGGACGGCGACGACCTTGCCGAGGACGACGGCCTCGTCGCCGAGGATCGGCTCGAACGCCGAGTTGCGCGGCAGCAACCAGGTGTGGCCATCGCGCCGTCGGAAGGTCTTGACCGTCGCCTCGCCGTCGAGCATCGCCGCCACGATCTCGCCGTTCTCCGCCGTGTGCTGAGAACGGACGACCACCCAATCGCCGTCGCAGATCGCCGCATCGATCATGGACTCGCCCGACACCTTGAGCATGAACAGGTCGCCCTTGCCGACGAGCTGTCGCGGCAGGGGGAAGATCTCTTCGACCTGCTGGTCGGCGGTGATCGGAACGCCGGCGGCGATGCGCCCGACAAGGGGCACCAGGGCGGCGTCCCCCACCGGGGTCGCCACATCCGCCGGGTTCTCGGTGCTCGTGCCGGGGAGATCGATCAGGACCTCCATGGCGCGGGTCTTGCCGGGGTCGCGGCGCAGGTAACCGCTGAGCTCGAGCTGGCCGAGCTGGTGGGTCACGCTCGAGAGCGACTTGAGGCCGACGGCATCGCCGATCTCGCGCATGCTGGGCGGATACCCCTGCTGGGCGATCGACGCCTGGATGACCTCGAGGATCGCCATCTGCTTGGGGCTCAGGCTCTTCCGACGGCGCGTTCGCGGTGCCTCGGGATCGGGGGCGGTGATCTCGCTCATGATGCTCCTTCGGTGCGCGATTCCGGCGTCCTTCTTCGAATGTCGGAGGCCCGTGGTTCGGTGTTCGTATCGAAACCGTATCCGAGAAATCCGCGGATGTGGAAGATCTGTTCGAGCGTGTCGGCGAAATCGCGAACGTGATTTCGAAGAAACCTTGACAGATGTTCGAATTCGAAGATACCTTCGGAACGTAGCTTCGCACTCGCCCCTCCCGGCCGAGGGGCGGATGCGAACGCTACGCCAACGTGGTCATCGCTCGTGGGTGATGACAGACCTCCGGCCCACCGGAGCAAGGCAGAGGAGAACGACATGAGCAGCATCACCTTCAGCACCGCAGCCGTCCGTCCCGCACGTCCGGCGACGCGTCTCCGGCTGACGGTACGTGGTCGCCGTGTTTTGCTTGCTCTGGCTGCGCTTCCTCTCGCGCTCGGTATCGCCTTCGCCGCGCTGAGCGGTGGCAGCGCGCTGGCGACGGGCGAGGGGGCCGGCACCGTGACGTTCGAGACCGTCACGGTGATGCCCGGCGACACGCTGTGGTCGATCGCGGCCGAGATCTCGCCCGAGTCCGACCCCCGAGAGGTGATCGGCGAGATCACCCGCCTCAACATGCTCCAGGGCGGTGTCCTGCAGATCGGCCAGGAGCTGTCGATCCCGACCGAGTACGCGGGCTGACTCCTGTGGCCGCCCGTGAACACCGCAAAAGGCGGTAACGCGGAGGGGGGCCCGGGCCGTGCGGCCTAGCATGGAGGAGTGACTTCTTCGCTCGATGATCTCCCCCTCCGTGACGATCTCCGGGGGCTCATCCCGTACGGGGCGCCCCAGGCTCCGCTCCCGATCGCTCTGAACGTCAACGAGAACACGCATCCCGTGCCGGATGCCGTGGCGAGCGACATCCTCGATGACATCGCCGTCGCGCTGCGCGACGTCAACCGTTACCCCGACCGTGAGTTCACCGCACTCCGCGAAGGCTTCGCCCAGTACCTCGGTCACGGTCTCGACGCATCGCAGATCTGGGCCGGCAACGGATCGAACGAGGTGCTCCAGCACATCCTCCAGGCGTTCGCCGGTCCTGGACGGACCGTGTTCGGCTTCGCGCCGACCTACTCGATGTATCCGTTGCTGGCACAGGGGACGGGCGCGCGCTGGGTGGCGGGGGAACGCCAGCCCGACTACACGATCACGCCCGAGGAGGCGGTCGCGCAGATCGAGCAGGTCGATCCCGACGTGGTCCTTCTCTGCGCGCCGAACAATCCCACGGGCACGCCGCTCGGACTCGACGTGGTCGAGGCCGTGTACGCCGCGACCCGTGGAGTCGTCGTCGTCGACGAGGCCTATCAGGAGTTCGCCCCGCACGACGCGCCCTCCGCGCTCACCCTGCTGGAGGGACGTCCCCGGCTCGCGGTCTCGCGCACGATGAGCAAGGCGTTCGCGTTCGCCGGAGCGCGGGTGGGATACCTCGCCGCCGATCCCGCGTTCATCGATGCGCTGCGCCTCGTGCGGCTCCCGTACCACCTGAGCGCACTGACCCAGGCGGCGGCGGTCGCGGCGCTCCGGAACTCCGACATCATGCTCGGCATGGTCGAGGAGATCGTCGCTCAGCGTGATCGGATCACCGCGACACTCGAAGCCCTCGGGTACACGCCTCACGAGTCGTGGTCGAACTTCGTCCTGTTCGGCGGCGTCGCCGACCCGAAGGCCACGTGGCAGCGTCTCTACGAGCAGGGTGTGCTCATCCGAGACGTCGGTATCGCCGGGCACCTGCGCGTCACCGCGGGTACCGAGGCCGAGACCACGGCGTTCCTCGATGCGCTCGCCTCGATAGAATCGGCCTCATGAGCACCCCCTCCCCGGCCCCGCGCATCGCGCGTCGCGTGCGCAGCACGTCGGAGTCCACCGTCGAACTCGAGCTGAACCTCGATGGCACCGGCGCCAGCCGCATCGACACCTCTGTTCCCTTCTTCGACCACATGCTCACCGCCTTCGCGAAGCACTCGCTCACGGATCTCACGGTGCGCGCCTCGGGCGACACCCACATCGATGCGCACCACACGGTGGAGGACATCTCGATCGTGCTCGGTCAGGCGATCGGCGAGGCGCTCGGCGACAAGGCGGGCATCTCGCGGTACGGAGATGCACTCGTCCCGCTCGACGAGGCGCTCGCCCAGGCCGTCGTCGACATCTCCGGCCGTCCCTACCTCGTGCACGAGGGCGAGCCGGCAGGCTTCGAGCAGCACCTCATCGGTGGACACTTCACGGGATCGCTCGTGCGTCACACCTTCGAGGCGATCGCGTTCAACGCCGCGCTCACCGTCCACGTGCGCGTTCTGGGCGGTCGCGACCCGCACCACATCGCCGAGGCGGAGTACAAGGCGTTCGCGCGCGCCTTCCGCCAGGCCAAGGCGCTCGACCCGCTGGTCGACGGCGTGCCGTCGACCAAGGGCGCGCTGTGACGCGCACACCCCGGGTCGCCGTCTTCGACTACGAGTCGGGCAACGTCCACTCCGCCGTGAAGGCGCTGGTCGCCGCCGGCGCCGACGCCGTTCTCACCCGCGATCGCACCGAGGCGCTCGAAGCCGATGGACTGCTCGTCCCGGGTGTCGGCGCGTTCGCCGCGGTCCGGGACGCCCTGTACGCGCACGGCGGCGACGAGATCATCGATCGTCGGCTCGCCGGCGGACGCCCGGTCATGGGAATCTGCGTCGGAATGCAGGTGCTCTTCTCCCGCGGTGTCGAGCGCGGTCAGAACACCGAGGGTCTGGGAGAGTGGCCGGGAACGGTGACCGAGCTCAACGCCGCGGTGCTCCCGCACATGGGATGGAACACGGTGTCCCCGGGGGCCGACAGCATCCTGTTCGACGGCATCGAGGATGAGCGCTTCTACTTCGTGCACTCGTACGCGGCCCAGAACTGGGAACTCGATGTCATCCCGCCGTTCCCGCAGCCCGTGCTCACCTGGACGACCTACGGTGACCCCTTCCTGGCGGCCGTCGAGAACGGGCCGCTCACCGCGACGCAGTTCCACCCCGAGAAGTCGGGGGAGGCAGGCATCCGTCTCCTGCGCAACTGGACCCGGAGCCTCTGAGCGTCGCCGTCCGGCGTCACGCATTTTGAGGCCCGAGCACCGCAGAGTACCCTCGAATCTCGTGCCCGCAGCGGGCGCCGAGCCCCCACACCAAGGACGTCATGAACGACTTCGCACAGTCTCCCTCCCTCACGCTGCTCCCCGCGGTCGATGTCGCCGGCGGTAAGGCCGTGCGCCTCACGCAGGGCGAGGCCGGCACGGAGACCAGCTACGGCGACCCGTTGGATGCCGCCGGCGAATGGGTGTCGCAGGGTGCCCAGTGGATCCACCTTGTCGACCTCGACGCGGCTTTCGGACGCGGGAGCAACGCACCGATCCTGCGCAAGGTGATCAAGCAGTACCGAGGCGTGAACATCGAGCTCTCCGGCGGCATCCGCGACGATGCGACGCTCGAGGCGGCGCTCGAGAGCGGCGCGACCCGGATCAACCTCGGTACTGCGGCGCTGGAGAACCCGGAGTGGGCGGCCGACGTGATTGGCCGTTACGGCGAGGCCATCGCCGTCGGTCTGGACGTCCGCGGCACGACTCTCGCCGCGCGGGGCTGGACGAAGGAGGGCGGCGACCTCTGGGAGGTGCTCGACCGTCTGGAGGACGCCGGCTGCAGCCGCTACGTCCTGACCGACGTGACCAAGGACGGCACGCTGCGCGGGCCGAACCTCGAGCTCCTGCGCGAGGTCACCGCCCGTACGCCGAAGCCCGTCGTCGCGTCGGGCGGCATCTCGAGCCTCGACGACATCGCCGCGCTGCGCGAACTGGTGCCGCTCGGTGTCGAGGGCGCGATCGTCGGCAAGGCTCTGTACGCCGGGGCGTTCACCCTGGCTGAGGCGCTGGATGTCGCCGGCGACTGACGACTCCTGCGGTCACGCATCGCACGGCTCGCACGATCACGGACCCCGCGGGCACGACATGCCCGCGAACCGTGGCGACTCCGCCGGCGTGCCGTGGGAGGGGCGCAGCTTCGAGGCGAATCAGCACGCCGCCGATGACGGCTCCGCAGATCCCGCGCTGCTCGCGGCACTGGTGAACTTCCGCGCGGGCTCCGGCAGCCAGGTGGACGTCGTGGACGCCTTCCGTCATGCGCGCGTGCTCATCCCTCTCGTCGCAGAGAAGGGCGAGGAGGGCGTCGCCCCGAGCGGGCTCGCCGTCGACAAGACGCAGGAGCTCTCGATCGTCACGGTCGCCGCCCCCGACGGTCGCCGCGTGCAGCCCGTCTTCTCCTCGGTCGAGGCGATGCAGCGGTGGGATGCCTCGGCACGCCCCATTCCCGTTGAGGCCGTTCGCGCCGCACTCGCCGCGTCGGCCGACGACACCGATCTGATCGTGCTCGATCCGACGTCGGAGACCGAGTTCGTGATCCGGCGCCCGGCGGTGTGGTCGATCGCGCAGGGGCACGCCTGGGAGCCGAGCTTCCTCTCGCCCGAGGTGTTCGCCGCTCTGCAGGCGAGCGTCGCGCAGGAGCTCGCGGTGATCGATGTGGCCGTGGCCGCGGGGGACCCGGATGCTCGTCTGCGAGGGCCCGAACTGATCGTGATCCTCGAACTGGTCGACGGTCTCGAACGCGAGGTCCTCGACGCGGTCCTGGCGCGCCTCGCTCAACGCTGGGCATCCGACGATCGCATCGCCGTCCTCGCGGACTCCCTCACCGTGAAGCTCCGCCGCAGCGCCTGACCTCGGTAGCTGTTTTCTCAAGGTCGCACTGTTCCGACCGGCGTCGCTGCGCTCGCTCCTAAGGAACTAGTTGACCGGCCCGGTCCACTTCTCGCCGGGTCCCTTGCCGATCGGGTCGGGGATGACGGATGCCTCGCGGAACGCGAGCTGGAGCGAGCGCAGTCCGTCGCGCAGGGAGCGCGCGTGCATGTCGCTGATCTCGGGTGCTCCGGCCGTGATGAGGCCGGCGAGGGAGTTGATGAGCTTGCGCGCCTCGTCGAGGTCGAGTTGATCCTGCGCGTTCGGGTCGTCGGCGAGTCCGAGCTTCACCGCTGCGGCGCTCATGAGGTGGACCGCGGCGGTCGTGATGACCTCGACGGCGGGGACGTCGGCGATGTCGCGCGTCGCGGACGACGCGGCCTCCTCCTGCCGTGCCCAGCGCTCTTCGCGCTCGCGGTCAGCCTCGTTGGATGCCTGGTTCGTCACTTCGCCTTGCCTTCTGTTAGACTTTGTCGGGCTCCGGAGCGTCATGCTCCGGCACGAAAGAGGATTCACTTCCCACCCGCGCTTGCCGTTCCAGGCTACCGGGTCTTGCACTCCACCGGATCCGCTCCCAGAGCGGGGCGGTCGTCAGGGTGCGAAGCCGGCGTCTGAATGCCGGTGGGTGGGGGACGATTCTGATTTCGCCCGGAATGCCGACAGCATCCCGGTGGCCGAATCCCATCGTCTAAGGAGTTCCGCATCAGCGATCCCCGCACCAATGAGCGCATCCGCGTCCCCGAGGTCCGCCTCGTCGGTCCCGCGGGTGAGCAGATCGGCGTCGTCCGCATCGAGGCGGCGTTGCGCCTTGCGCAGGAAGCCGACCTCGACCTCGTCGAGGTCGCACCCAACTCGAAGCCGCCCGTGGTCAAGATCATGGACTACGGCAAGTTCAAGTACGAAGCCGCCCAGAAGGAGAAGGAAGCTCGCCGCAACCAGGCGAACACCGTTCTCAAGGAGGTCCGCTTCCGCCTGAAGATCGAGGCGCACGACTACACGACCAAGCTCAAGCGTGCCGAGGGCTTCCTGAAGGCCGGCGACAAGGTCAAGGCCATGATCCTGTTCCGCGGTCGTGAGCAGTCGCGCCCCGAGCAGGGTGTGCGTCTGCTGCGCAAGTTCGCCGAGGACGTCGCGGAGCTCGGAACCGTCGAGTCGAACCCGACGATCGACGGTCGCAACATGGTCATGGTCGTGGCTCCGCTGAAGAGCAAGTCCGAGGCCAAGCAGGAGCAGAACGCCGTTCGCGACGCGCAGCGCGCCGCCAACAAGCAGGCTGCTCGCGAGGCGAAGGCCGAGGCTCCGGCCGAAGCCGCCGCGGAGTGACATCCGCGCCACATACTCCCGCACCGCGGGTTGACACCGTCGCCTGAGAAGGCGCCATACGAAGGAAGAGAAGATGCCGAAGCAGAAGACCCATTCGGGTGCGAAGAAGCGCTTCAAGATCACCGGCAGCGGAAAGCTGAAGAAGCAGCAGGCTGGCATGCGTCACAACCTCGAGCACAAGTCGAGCCGTCGCACCCGTCGCCTCAACCAGGACCAGGTTCTGTCGAAGGCAGACGCCAAGGTCGCGAACAAGCTTCTCGGTCGCTGACGCGCCGAACGCACGATAGGAATACAGGAAAATGGCAAGAGTCAAGCGGGCGGTAAACGCTCACAAGAAGCGCCGGGTCATTCTCGAGCGCGCCTCCGGTTACCGTGGCCAGCGTTCGCGCCTCTACCGGAAGGCCAAGGAGCAGGTCATCCACTCCCTGGTCTACTCGTACCGGGACCGTCGCAAGCGCAAGGGTGACTTCCGTCGCCTCTGGATCCAGCGCATCAACGCTGCGGCACGCCAGAACGGCATCACGTACAACCGCTTCATCCAGGGCCTCGGCCTCGCGGGTGTGACGGTCGACCGTCGCATGCTCGCCGACCTCGCGGTCAACGACGCGGCGACGTTCACGACGCTCGTCGAGACGGCCAAGAAGGCTCTGCCTTCCGACGTCAACGCTCCGAAGTCGGTCGCGTAAGCAGCGATCTCTTCAGAAGGCGCTCTCCTCCGGGAGGGCGCCTTCTGCTTTGTCCGGGCGTACCTCGAGCACGGAGCGGGCGGCCAGGTCGATCGCCAGGGCGGCCATGACGGCGCAGAAGTAGACGACCAGATCCCGGGGATCGAAACCGGCTCCCAGCACCAGGCGCGCGGGCGGGAGTACCTCCGCCAGGGCGAGCGGGATGCCGGTGAGCTGGGTGAACTCGACCGCCGCGCAGACGAGAGTCGCCGCTGCCGCGATCGCGATGGACCGCGCTCGGGGGAGCGCGCAGGCGATGAGCGCGTAGATCATCACGGCGTAGAGCGCATCCCCGGCGATGTCGCCGGCGGGACCGTCGGCGAGGCCGTGGACGAGAAGACCGGCGCAGACGACGACCGCCGCCGCGATGACCGAGCCGATCCTTCGACGACGCGACGCCCGCGGGGACGATGCGCTGCCGGTTGCCACCTCCGCACCCTATCGAGCGAACCTGGAATGGTGCCGTCGTCAATGCTCGGCACGGGGGTGGTGTTCCCTAGACTGTGATCGTGCTGGAGAACCCCCGCTCCCCCCGAGTCCGAGCCGTCGCCAAGCTGACGAAGCGAAGTGCGCGCACCGAGACCGGATTGTTCCTCCTCGAGGGCCCGCAGGCCGTTCGAGAGGCCCTGACCTACCGTCCCGACGCGATCGTCGAACTCTTCGCCACACCCGCCGGCTGGGAGAGGCATCCCGACATCCGCGCCCAGGCCTCGTATGCCGGCATCGATGTCGAGCACGTCACGGAGTACGTCCTCAACGCGATGGCCGACACGGTCACCCCGCAGGGACTCGTCGCCGTCGTACGTCAGACGCCGACGTCGGTCCGCGACGTGTTCGCGGCATCCCCCCGCCTCGTCGCGATCTGCCAGGAGATCCGCGATCCCGGCAACCTCGGCACGATCATCCGCGCCGCTGACGCCGCCGGTGCCGACGCGGTCGTCCTCACCGGACGCACGGTCGATCCCTACAACCCCAAGGTCGTGCGCGCGACGACCGGATCCCTGTTCCACCTCCCGGTCTCCGTCGGAGGCGAACTCGACGACGTCATCACCCGCGCGCACGAGGCGGGCCTGCGCATCCTCGCCGCGGATGTGAAGGGCGACGACCTCCTCTCGGCGCGCGCCGAGGGCGTGCTCGCCGAGCCGACCGGATGGTTGTTCGGCAACGAGGCGCGCGGACTGGAGGACGACGCGCTGGAACTCGCCGACCGCGTGCTGCGTCTGCCGATCTTCGGCAAGGCGGAGTCCCTGAACCTCGCGACCGCCGCGAGCGTCTGCCTGTACGAGAGCGCGTTCGCGCAGCGCGCCGCGACGGGCGGCTGATACTTTTGCTCCTGCCCGTCCGTCGCCGCCGACGGGGAGAGGAGGGGAGCGCATGCGGATACTGATCGTGGAGGACGACGATCGCGTCGCCTCGGCGCTCGACGCCTTCCTCGCCCGTTCGGGGTACGCGACCGTGCGCGCGTCCGACGGCGCAGCGGCCATGGATCTCCTCGGTGCCGACACCGAGGTGGTGCTGCTCGATCTCGGTCTGCCCGATGTCGACGGCATCGATCTGTGCCGACGCATCCGAGGTCGGTCCGATGTGCCGATCGTCGTCGTGACGGCGCGCAGCCAGGTCACCGAGCGCATCAAGGGGCTCCGCGCCGGCGCCGACGACTTCGTGGTGAAGCCCTACGACGTCCACGAACTCCTCGCCCGGATCGAGGCGGTGACACGGCGCTCGCGCGCCATCCGTCCCGAATCGGACGGCGTGGTGACGATCCACGGCGGCGCGGTCGTGATCGACCTCGTGGCGCGGCAGCTCCGCGTCGACGACGAGACGGTGGATCTCACGCCCAAGGAGTTCGACATCGTCGCGGTGCTCGCGCGCTACCCCGGGGTGGCTGTACCGAAGGATCGACTCATCCGCGAGGTCTGGAACACCGATTGGCGTGGCTTCGGGCACTCGCTCGAGGTGCACGTCGGGGCCATCCGCAAGAAGACGGGCTCGCACCGGGTCATCGAGACGGTGCGGGGCGTGGGGTACCGACTCGTGGGGTCGTGAGCGGTGCGCAAGCGGCTCGTCATCGTCTTCCTGGTGCCCCTGGTCGCCATCCTGCTGTCCCTCGGCGGTGCCACCGGATGGAGCGCCGCGCGCAGCATCCAGCAGGCCGTGTACACCGAGCAGATCGGTGATCTCGCGTACTTCGCGACGACGGCACGGCAGGCACTCCGTTCGGACGCCGCCGGTGCGTTCGAGGGGGAGGCGCGCAGGTTCGAGCAGGTCTACGGGATCGAGGTCGCCGTCTACGACCTCACCGGATCCGTCTGGGCGGCGAGCGAGTCGGACCCGGGAGTGCTCTCCGAGGACGAGGCGGAGCAGGTGCGACTCGCGCTCTCCGGCCGCCGCGCGGAGGCGCCGGAGGCCTTCTTCCCCTGGATCATCTCGGACGCCACGATGGTCGAGCCGGTGTTCGACGACGGCGACGTGATCGGTGCGGTCATGATCTCGGCGGAGGTCGATGCTCCGCGGACGGCGATCCTGCAGCAACTGCTGATCCTGATCGGGATCGCTCTCGTCTCGATCTCGCTGGGCGTGCTGCTGGTGTTCCAACTCGCCCGCTGGGTGCTCTCGCCGGTGCGGCGACTCGACGACGCGATGGTGGCGATCGAGCACGGCGAGATGGATGCGCGCGTCGCGGAGGACACGGGGCCGCCGGAGTTGAGGCGGATGACGCGTGTGTTCAACGGCATGGCGGAGGAGATCGAGCGCAGCCTCGCACGGCAGCAGGAGTTCGCGTTGAACGCCTCGCACGAGCTGCGCAACCCGCTCAACGCCCTGCTCCTGCGGGTCGAGCATCTGGCGACGGGCCTCGACGACGACTGGAAGGAAGACATCGAGGAGACGCGCGAAGAGGGGCGCCGGATGACGCGGATCCTCGAGACCATGCTGAACCTCGCCCGCAGTGGCCGCGCGGATTCGATGTTCTCGGCGGTCGACCTCACGACGCTGGTCGAGCGTCGGAGCGATGCGTGGCGCGAGGTGGCAGGGCCCCGGGGCATCGGTTTCCGACGCACGGGGGAGGGGATCGTCATGTGCGTGACCGATCGCACGATCGTCGAGAGCGCCCTGGATGCGGTGATCGACAATGCCGTGAAGTTCTCGCCCGCCGACTCCGTAATCGAGTTGGGGGTGGAGAGCGACGGAGAGCGACGTCGTCTGACCGTGCGGGATCACGGGCCGGGACTCGCGGGGGACCAGGTCGAGTACGCCACCGACAGGTTCTGGCGCAGCGCCGACAGCGACGACACTCCGGGGACCGGGTTGGGCCTGGCGATCGCCACCGACCTGCTGGCGTCGATCGGCGGAGAATTGGTCGTCTCCTCCCCGCAGGGCGGCGGGCTCCTGGTCTCGCTCGTCCTCGAGAACGGCGGCTTCGAATGACCCGGATTCGGATGCTGCGGCTGGTGAGTCGTGTCGCGGCCGTGGTCTGCGCCGCTGTCGTCATCGCCATCGGCACGAGCGGGTGCAGCCCGCGCGCGGCCGAGTGGTCGGCGGGGACGACGGTGATCGCCGGCGGAGGCACGACGGGGGTCTACTTCGACTACGGAGGGCATCTCGCTGACGAACTCTCGACCACGCTCGGCATTTCGGCCGAGGTGACCGAGACCGACGGATCCGTCGACAACCTGCGCCGGGTCGCCTCGGGCGAGGCATTGCTCGGATTCGCCCAGGGCGATGCCGCGGCGGATGCCGTCGCCGGTCGCGGCGCCTTCGAGGCGCCCCTCCCGATCCAGGCTGCGGCGCGGCTGTACGACGAGTACGTGCACGTCGTCGTCCGCTCGGATTCCGACATCGCCGCCATCACGGATCTCGCCGGGCGGACGGTGTCGCTCGGCGCCGTCGGATCGGGCGTCAACGTGATCGCGACGCGCATCCTCGATGCGGCCCGGGTGGACGGCGGCACGGTGAGCAACCCGCAGCTCGACCTGCGCGAGTCGATCGCCGCGCTCGAGAGCGGAGAGATCGACGGGTTCTTCTGGGTCGGCGGATTGCCGACGCCGGGCATCGCGAACCTCTCGGGCTCGCTGCCGCTGCGACTGCTGCCGATCGAGCAGGACTGGGTCAACGCCGTCAACGCGCGGTACTCCGACGCGTACCGGTCGTCGGACTTCCCCGCGGGGGTCTACGGGATCGCGCGTTCGGTGCCGACGATGGCCGTTCCGAACTACCTGATCGTCGCGTCGGCGACCCCGGATGCGGTGGTGAAGGACGTACTGACGGTGCTCTTCGACGCGCGCTCGCGGATGGCGGAGGACGTGCCGGCCGCGGCGCTCCTGAGCCGCCGTCAGGCGATCTTCACCGTGCCCGTGGATCTGCACCCGGGGGCCGTCGAGTTCTATCGCGACCAGCGCGGATGACGCGTCTGCCGCGCCAGTGGAGCGCTGCGTAACGCCCTTGTTACGACCCTCAAGAAATCCTCAAGAAGTCTGACAGCGCCACAGGGCTCTGGGATCGTGAGGTCGGTCGCGCACCGTTCGACGATGAACGCGGACGCCCGTGGGGACGGGCCGCGCGAAGACTGAACCCACCGGGGCCGAACCCCGATCGAGCACTGCCGACGACCTGGCGAGTTTGGAGAGAAGATGACCACCGGTACACCCCTTGTCGTGGTCGACAACGTGCAGAAGCACTACGGCGAGTTCCAGGCTCTGACCGATATCGACCTCACGGTGAACGCCGGCGAGGTCGTGGTCGTGATCGGCCCGTCCGGATCCGGCAAGTCGACGCTGTGCCGCACCATCAACCGCCTCGAGACGATCACCAGCGGTTCGATCAGCATCGACGGCAAGGCGCTGCCCGCCGAGGGGCGCGGTCTCGCCGAGCTCCGCGCCGACGTCGGGATGGTCTTCCAGTCGTTCAACCTCTTCGCCCACCTGACGATCCTCGAGAACGTCACGCTCGGGCCGATCAAGGTGCGCGGCCTCAAGAAGGCCGACGCCGAGCGGGAGGCCATGGAGCTGCTCGAGCGCGTCGGCGTCGCCAAGCAGGCATCCAAGCTTCCGGCCCAGCTCTCGGGTGGGCAGCAGCAGCGCGTCGCGATCGCCCGCGCACTGGCGATGCACCCGAAGGTCATGCTCTTCGACGAGCCGACCAGCGCACTCGACCCCGAGATGATCAACGAGGTGCTCGACGTCATGGTCGAGCTCGCTCATGAGGGCATGACGATGATCGTCGTCACCCACGAGATGGGCTTCGCCCGCAAGGCGGCCGACCGCGTGGTGTTCATGGCCGACGGACGGATCGTCGAAGAGGCCACGCCCGAGGAGTTCTTCACCCACCCGAAGAGCGATCGTGCCAAGGACTTCCTCTCGAAGCTCCTCACGCACTGATCACCCCAGACCCTGCACCCACAGCACACGAAGGAGACGCACATGCGACGCACACGGACACTGGCAGGTATCGGAATCGCGGCGGTGGCGCTGCTCGCGCTGACCGCCTGCAACAGCGGAACGCCGTCGAGCACCGGCACCGGTGGCGGCGACGAAGGCGGCGACGCCTCGAGCAGCACGCCCTGGACGGTGGCGACCGACGTCAGCCTCGACGGCAGCCCGACGTTCGACCGGATCTCGTCCAGCGGAAAGATCAAGGTCGGCGTCAAGGAGGACCAGCCCGGACTCGGTTACCTCGACCCCGTGACGGGGGAGCGCACCGGTTTCGACGTCGACATCGCTCGCTGGATGGCCGCGTCGCTCGGGGTCGACCCCGAGAAGATCGAGTTCCAGGCGATCGCCTCCGCCAACCGCGAGCAGGCCATCGTCAACGGTGACATCGACTACTACGTCGGCACCTACTCGATCACCGACAAGCGCAAGGAGCAGATCTCCTTCGCCGGTCCGTACTTCGTGACGGGCCAGGGCCTCCTCGTCGGCGCCGACAGCGACATCGCGAGCGTCGACGACCTCGACTCCTCGACCACGGTGTGCTCCGCCACGGGCTCCACGCCGATCCAGAACATCAACGCCAACTACCCCGACGTGCCCACCAAGGAGTACGACACGTACTCCAAGTGCGTCGAGGACCTCAAGAACGGACAGGTCGACGCGGTCACGACCGACGAGGCGATCCTCATCGGCTACGCGGCTCAGGACCCCGAGAACCTCAAGGTCGTCGGGGAGCCGTTCAGCGAGGAGCGCTATGGAATCGGCGTCGCGAAGGACGACACGGCACTCGTCGAGTACTTCAACACGCAGCTGACCGACGGAGCCGATGTCTGGGAGCAGATCTTCGACAACAACCTCGGAGCATCCGGCGTCAAGGCCACCCAGCCCGAGGTCGACCCGATCGACTGATCCGAGCGGGGCGGCCGAGGTCATCGGCCGCCCCGCACCTCGGCAGAGCATCGCGTCAATTCGAATCGACAGGAGCACCAGTGGGAGTCATCACCGACCACCTCGATCTCTGGGGGGAAGCGCTGTGGGGCACGATCGCGCTGTTCCTGGGTGGAGGTCTCATCGCGATCGTCCTCGGACTGATCGTCGGCGCGGCACGCGTGTCCCCGGTCCCGATCGCTCGCGCGGTCGGTGGGGTATACGTGAACTGGATCCGCAACACGCCGTTGACCCTGGTCATGTTCTTCTTCGCATTCTGCCTGCCGATCCTCCTCGGCGAACGGGTCAACTCACTGCTGCTCGCGGTGATCGCCCTCGGCATCTATACCGCCACCTATGTCGCTGAGGCCCTGCGCGCGGGTATCAACACCGTGCCGGTCGGCCAGGCCGAGGCCGCCCGCGCGATCGGCCTGAACTTCGGTCAGGTCATGCGCTATGTCGTCCTGCCTCAGGCGACCCGGTCCGTCGTCCCCCCGATGATGAGCGTCCTCATCGCCCTCATGAAGAACACGACGGTCGCGGCAGGTTTCTCCGTCGTGAACCTCGGTACGATCCGCGCCGCCCTCAGTGAGCGGGGCGAGAGCGCCCTGGTCGTGCTGCTGTGGGTCATGGTCATCTTCGTCGTGCTGGTGCTGCTGCTCGCCTGGGTCCAGCGCGTGCTCGAGAACAAGTGGAGGATCTCGCGATGAGTTCCGTTCTTTTCGACGTCCCCGGTCCCCGCGCCATCGCGCGCAACAGGCTCATCGGAGTCGCGACCGTGCTCGTGGTGCTCGCCGTCCTCGGCTGGGTCGTGTGGCGGCTGTTCGCCACCGGGCAGTTCACCGCCGAGAAGTGGAACATCTTCACGTTCTCCGCGGTCTGGGTCCGCTTCGGCGAGGGCTTGCTCAGCACGCTGGCCGCCTTCGCCGCCGCCGGCGTCGGCTCACTCGTCCTCGGCTTCGTGCTGGGTATCGGGCGTCTCTCCGACCACGCATGGGTCCGGGAACCCGTCCGGTGGGTCATCGAAGTGCTCCGGGCCGTGCCCGTGCTCGTGCTCATGATGCTGCTGTACTACGGACTCCCCGTCGTCGGCATCAAGATGTCGCCCTACTTCGCGGTCGTGATCGCGCTCATCGTCTACAACGGCTCGGTGCTCGCCGAGGTCCTGCGCGCGGGTGTCGAATCGCTGCCGCGCGGCCAGGCCGAGGCAGGCTACGCGATCGGACTCCGCAAGAGCGGGGTGATGTGGTTCATCCTCCTGCCGCAGGCCGTCCGCGCCATGATGCCCGTGATCATCGCTCAGCTCGTCGTGGCCCTGAAGGACACGGCTCTCGGTTTCATCATCACGTACCAGGAGCTGCTGTACGTCATCAATCAGATCGGCAACCAGGCACCCTACGGCTCTCCGCTCATCCCGGCGGCGATCGTCGGTGGATCGATGTACGTCGCTGTCTGCCTGGTCCTCTCCTACATCGCATTCCGCCTGCAGCGTCGCACCAAGCGTTCGCCCAAGGGCGCGGACGCGGCGCCGGATCCGCGCCAGCACGCCGGCGAGACGAACACCGAGCTGATCACGCTGCAGCGTGGGGGCACCGGCACCGGCGGGAACGCAGCCTCCGGGGCATGAGGTGGAGTGGGGCATCAGGCGCAGCGATCGTCTGATCGCCCCGCCCCGCGCCGGTAGACTCGTTTCTCGTGTCTGAGTCTCCAGAGATCACCCCAGAAGCAGTCGAAGCGGCGGTCGCCGCGGCGCTCGACGCGATCGGCTCCGCAGCCGACACCGCCGAGCTGAAGGCGGCGCGAGCCGCCCATGTCGCCGACGGTTCGCCTCTCGCCGTCCTGAACGCCTCGATGCGTCAGGTCGCCCCCGAGAACAAGGCCGCGTTCGGCAAGCTCGTCGGCCAGGGCCGCGGTCAGGTGACCCAGGCGCTCGCCGCGAAGGAAGCCGAGCTCGCCGCCGCCGAGGTCGCCGCGCGCCTCGAGGCCGAGCGGATCGACATCACGGCGGTGCCGTCACGCACGCGCGTGGGTGCGCGGCATCCGCTCTCCCTGCTCCAGGACCAGGTCTGCGACATCTTCGTCGGCATGGGATGGGAGATCGCGGAGGGCCCCGAGCTCGAGCACGAGTGGTTCAACTTCGACGCCCTCAACTTCGACGTCGACCACCCCGCCCGCCAGGAGCAGGACACCTTCTACGTCGACCCGACTTCACGACACCTCGTCATGCGCACGCACACGAGCCCCGTGCAGGTGCGCTCGATGCTCGACCGCGAAGTTCCGATCTACGTGCTCTGCCCGGGCCGGGTGTACCGCACCGACGAGTTCGATGCGACGCACCTGCCGGTGTTCACTCAGTTCGAGGGTCTCGTCATCGACAAGGGCATCACGATGGCGCACCTCAAGGGCACGCTCGACCACTTCGCGAAGCAGCTGTTCGGCCCCGAGGCCAAGATGCGCTTCCGCACCAACTACTTCCCCTTCACCGAGCCCTCCGCCGAGCTCGACCTGTGGCACCCGACCTTCAAGGGCGGCGCGCGCTGGATCGAGTGGGGCGGTTGCGGCATGGTCAACCCGAACGTGCTGCGCGCGGCCGGGATCGACCCCGAGGTGTACAGCGGCTTCGCGTTCGGCATGGGCATCGAGCGGGGACTCATGTTCCGCAGCGATGTGCAGGACATGCGCGACATGGCCGAGGGCGATGTCCGATTCAGCGAGCAGTACGGGATGGTGGTGTGATGCGCGTCCCGCTTTCGTGGTTGCGTGAGTACGTCGATGTGGCGGCGGATGCGTCGCCGGAGGACGTCCTCGCGGCGCTGGTGACCGTCGGCTTCGAAGAGGAGGACGTGCACCGTTTCGACATCACGGGTCCCGTCGTCGTCGGACAGGTCGTCTCGCTCGAGGGTGAACCGCAGTCCAACGGCAAGACCATCAATTGGTGCCAGGTCGATGTCGGCGAGGCGAACGGGGGCGTGCGCGGCATCGTCTGCGGTGCCCACAACTTCGTCGCCGGCGACAAGGTGATCGTCACTCTTCCGGGCGCCGTGCTTCCCGGCCCGTTCCCGATCGCGGCCCGCAAGACATACGGCCACGTGTCGGACGGCATGATCGCCTCGGCGCGGGAGCTCGGGCTCGGTGACGAGCACAACGGCATCCTCGTACTGTCCGACCTCGGGATCGATGCGCCCGTCGGCGCCGATGCGATCGCCCTCCTCGGGCTCGACGACGTCGCGGTCGAGATCAACGTCACGCCCGATCGCGGGTACGCGTTCTCGCTGCGCGGCGTGGCCCGTGAGTACTCGCACGCGACCGGTGCGGAGTTCCGCGACCCGGCCGAGCGGGACTTCGCCGAGCTGCAGCCGGGCACCGGGCACGTCGCGATCGTCGACGACCAGGCACCCGTGCGCGGCCGTGTCGGCGCCAGCGAGTTCGTGACCCGCGTCGTTCGCGGAGTCGACCCGTCGCGCCCCACGCCGCCGTGGATGATCGCGCGGCTCTCGCTCGCCGGCATGCGCTCGCTCGGCGTGCTGATCGACATCACGAACTACGTCATGCTCGAGCTCGGCCAGCCGCTGCACGGTTACGATCTCGACAAGCTCACGGGCGGCATCACGGTGCGTCGTGCGCAGGCCGGCGAGAAGATGACGACCCTCGACGGCCAGGAGCGCACGCTCCACGCCGAGGATCTGCTCATCACCGACGAATCCGGGCCGATCGGTCTCGCCGGCGTCATGGGCGGCGGCACGACCGAGATGAGCGACACGACGACCGACGTCCTCATCGAGGCGGCGTCGTTCGATCCCACCACGATCGCGCGCACGGCCCGCCGGCACAAGCTGCCCAGCGAGGCGTCCAAGCGCTTCGAGCGCGGCGTCGACCCCCTCATCCCGTTCGTGGCGGCCCGCCGTGCGGCCGACCTGATGGTCGAGCTGGCCGGCGGCACGCTCACCGACGAGGGCGGCGCGCTCTTCGCCGAGGTCTTCGTCGGCGAGATCGACCTGCCCGCCGGGTTCGTCGAGAGCCTGATCGGCGTCGACTACACCGAGGCCGAGATCACCGGCGCCCTGACCACGATCGGCGCAGAGGTCACCGCCGCCGACGACGGATGGACCGTCATCCCTCCGACCTGGCGCCCCGATCTGACCGACAAGTGGACGCTCGCCGAGGAGGTCGCCCGCATCCACGGTCTCGACCGCATCCCCTCGGTGCTGCCCACGCCGCCGTCCGGTCGCGGCCTCACCGCACATCAGCAGGGCCGCCGCCGCGTGGCGAACGCCCTCGCGGCCTCCGGTTTCGTCGAGACGCCGGCCTTCCCGTTCACCACCGAGGCGCAGAACGATCTCCACGGTTCGGCGACGGGGGAGCACCTCCCCAGCATCCGCCTGGCGAACCCGCTCGACGGCCAGGTACCGTTCCTGCGGCGCTCGCTGGTGCCGGGACTGCTCCAGACCGCGCACCGCAACATCTCGCGCGGACTCACCGACCTCGCGATCTTCGACACGGGCGTGGTGTTCCTGCCCGAAGCGGGGGCGACCTACGGCACCGACGATGTCCCGCCGTTGGGTGAGCGCCCGTCGGATGAGACCCTCGCCGAGCTGAACGCCTCGATCCCGCCGCAGAACCGCTTCCTCGCGGTGCTCCTCACCGGTAACGCGATCTCGCGGCAGCCGGGGCGTCCCGCCGAAGCGGCCGGGCTGTCGGATGCTCTCGACGCCGTCCGCGTGATCGCGACCGCCGCGGGCGTCGAGATCGACGTCGTGCAGAGCACGCGCGCCGCACTCCACCCGGGTCGCACCGGCGAGCTGCGCGTCGCGGGCCAGATCGTCGGCTACGTCGGCGAACTCCACCCGAACGTCACGGCGGATGCGGATCTCCCCGGACGGGCGACGGTGCTCGAGCTCGACCTCGATCTCGTGCTCTCGCTCGCGGGGGAGCGCATCGTGGCCGCATCGCTCTCGACCTTCCCCGCCGCGACGCAGGACGTCTCGCTCGCGGTGCCGGCGGACGTGCCGGCGGCGGATGTCGAAGCGGCACTCGCCGAGGGCGCGGGCGCGCTCCTCGAATCGGTGCGTCTGGTCGACGACTATCGCGGCGAGGGCGTTGCTGCCGGTTCGAAGAGCCTGAGCTTCGCCCTGCGTTTCCGCGCCGATGATCGAACCCTCACGGCGGCCGAAGCCAGCGAGGCGAAGCTCGCGGGCGTCGCCGTCGCCGCAGAGCGATTCGGAGCGGCTCTCCGCGACTGAGTTCCGCACCGTCTCGCACGCACTGGCCGTCGCGCAGCGTTCACGCTAGCGCGACGGCCAGTGCCAGCTCGGCCGCTCGAGCGGCAGCTGGTCGCGCACCCGGGTGCCGTAGCCGTCGGACTCGAGCTCGACGACCGTTCCGCCCGCCTCGGCGAGGGCGCGGCGAAGGGGAGCCGAGTGCGTCACGACGATCACCTGCGTCTGGGTCGCCGCATGCGCGAGCAACGAGCCCAGGGGGTCTATGAGGCTCGTGTGCAGGCTCGACTCGGGCTCGTTGACGACGAGGAGCGGCGGCGGATCGGCGGGGAGCAGCGCCGCGCACCACAGCAGATACCGCAGGGTGCCGTCGGAGAGTTCGGAGGCGTCGAGCGGACGCAGGAGGCCGGGTTGGCTCAACTGGAGCCGGAACGACCCGTCGGCGACCGAGACCTTCACCCGTGACCCGGGGAATGCGCGGTCGACGGCCTCGTCGAGAGGCGCCCCGCGTCCCGCTTCCGTGGTCGTCGCCCAGACGGCGGCGAGGTCGGATCCGTCGTCGCTCAACCAGCGGGTGCGGGTGCCGACCTGCGGCAGCCGGGCCGGGGCGCCGATATCGGTGCGGAGGTGGTCGTAGAAGCGCCAGCCGGCGATGCGGGCGCGCAGGGATGCCGTCTCCCACCGGGCGCCGCCGTCGACGAGGTCGAGCAGAACGCTCTGTCCCGGTCCCATCGGCTGATCCACCGATTCCCAGCCGTCGTCGCCCCGCACGCGCACGCCGCCGCGCAGACGGTCGACGAACAGCGTTCCCGGCCGAGCGAAGGCACCCGTGAACAGTTGCTCGCGCTTGATCTCCGGGTCGCGCGTGAACAGACTGCGTTCATCGGTCTGCGGGAGCCCCAGGTCGATGAGGTACCCGACCTCGTCGGCGGCGATGCCGAGGCGCACCGAGACCGGGCGGGTGCGCCTCGTTCCATGGGCGCCCTCGCCCTGCGGCGTCTCGGGGCCCGCCCACAGCACGCTGTCGAGGCCGCCCTCGCGTGCGATCGCGGCGACCGCTGCGCCGTGGCCGGTCGCCGCGAGCAGGCGCAACGCACGGTAGAGGTTCGACTTGCCCGTACCGTTCGCCCCCGTGATCACCGTGAGCGGATCGAGCGGCACGACGACGTCGACGAGCGAGCGGTAGCCGGAGACGGCGAGGGTCGTGAGCATGGCCCCATGGTGTCAGCAGCATCCGACACTCCGTACCGATCCGAGACTCCGCTCTGAGCAGAGGCGCTTCCGTCGACGCGCCGGTGCTGGTGTGCTGGATGCATGACGAAGGCACTGATCCTCGGTGGTACCGGATGGCTGTCGAGCCGGATCGCCGACCGCCTCCTCCAGGACGGAACCGCCGTGACGTGCCTCGCGCGAGGGGGCCGTCCGGCGCCGGACGGGGCGACGCTCGTGGTCGGGGACCGCGCCGGCATCGACCCGTACCGCGAACTCGACGGCGAATGGGATCTCGTGGTCGACGTCTCATCCTCCGCGCTCCAGGTCGCCAGGGCGGTCGACGAACTGGGCGTCCGTGCCGCGCGCTGGGTCTTCGTGTCCTCGATCTCGGTGTACGCCGACGACGAGACCGTCGGGACCGACGAGTCCGCATCGCGGCATCCGTCCTCCTCGGCGGCGGAAGCCGACTACGGAGCGCAGAAGGCGGCCGCCGAAGACGCCGTCGCCACGCTGGGTGATCGCGCACTGAGCGTGCGACCCGGGCTGATCGTGGGCGAGGGCGACCCGAGCGACCGCTTCGGTTACTGGGCGGCGGCGTTCGCGCGGGCGGGGGAGCGGCCGGTGCTCGTGCCACCGTTGGACGGACGTGCCGCCCAGATCATCGACGTCGACGACCTCGCGGCCTACGTCGTCTCCTCGCGGGCCGTCGGCGCGGTGAACGCGATCGGCGACAGCATCGCGCTCGCCGAGATGCTCGATGCCGTGCGTCGCGCTACCGGGCACACCGCGGGAGTGCGGGAGGCGAGCGAGGAGTGGTTGCGCGCGCGGGGCGTGGAGTACTGGATGGGCGCGCGCTCTCTGCCGCTCTGGCTCCCGGCGGACATGCCCGGGTTCATGACCCGCCGCAACGAGAGGTTCCTCGCGACGGGAGGTTCGCTGAGCCCCCTCGGTGAGACGGCCGCGCGGGTCGTGGCCGACGAGTGGATGCGCGGCGTGGATCGTCCTCGTCGGGCCGGTCTCGGACGGGCGGAGGAGGAAATCCTCCTCGCGGAGCTCGGAGGCGCCGAGCGCGTCGCTAGACTCTGAGACGAGTGACACGGGGTGCCGCATCCGCGGCTGAGATCACACCCGTCGAACCTGATCTAGTTCGTACTAGCGAAGGGATGTCGCAATGAGCGATCGTCTGCGTCCATCGTCCGCCCCCTCGACCGTGCAGTGCGCGGCCGAACTGCTCGAGGTGCTGCGCGCGGCGCCGCCGTTGACCCACTGCATCACCAATGCGGTCGTGACCGGCTTCACCGCCAACGTGCTGCTCGCCGTCGGCGCCGCGCCGGCGATGGTCGACATCGTGGGCGAGGCGGGGATGTTCGCGGGTGCGGCCTCGGGTCTGCTCGTGAACCTCGGCACGCCCGCGCCGGAGCAACGTGCGGCGAGTCTCGAAGCCGCCGAGGCGGCGACGCTCGCGGGGACACCCTGGGTGCTCGACCCCGTCGCGATCGGAGTACTGCCGGTGCGTACCGCCCTGGCGGGTGACCTCGCCGAGCGTCGACCGACGGCGATCCGCGGTAACGCATCGGAGATCCTCGCCCTGGCGGGGATGAGCGCGGGCGGACGCGGAGTCGATGCCACCGACAGCACCGAAGCCGCGCGGGACGCCGCGCGGCACCTCGCCCGACGGCACGGCAGCGTCGTCGCGGTCTCCGGCGCGGTGGATCTGTTGACCGACGGCGAGCGGATCGTGCGTCTGGCGAACGGCGACCCGCTCCTGACCCGTGTGACCGGCGGCGGCTGTGCACTCGGTGCGGTGATGGCGGCGTTCCTCGGAGCCGCGCGGGCGACGGACGTCGGAGCGCTCGATGCCGTCGCCGCGGCCTCGCTCGTCTACACGATCGCCGCGGAGGATGCCGCGGCCACGGCAACGGGACCGGGCAGCTTCGCCGTCGCGCTTCTGGACGCGCTCGCAGCGATCCAACCGGCCGACGTGAGCGCACGCTCACGCGTCGAGGAAGCGACGCGATGATCGCCGACCTCTCCCTGTATCTCGTCACCGACGCCGGTCTCTGCGGCGAACGCGGCGTCGTCGAGACGGTGCGTCAGGCGGTCGACGGCGGTGTGCGCATCGTCCAGCTCCGGGAGAAGGATGCCGGACACGCCGAGGTCGTCGCACGACTGGTCGAGCTGTCCCGCGTGATCGACGGACGCGCGCTCCTCGTGGTGAACGATCGTCTCGAGGCGGCCCTCGCCGCGCGCGCACGGGGTGCCCGGGTCGACGGGGTCCATCTCGGCCAGGGCGATGCCTCGGTGCTCGAGGCGCGCGTGGCTCTCGGCCCGGACGCGCTCATCGGGCTGACGGCGAACAGCGCGGCGCATCTCGACGCGATCCGCGCGTTGCCCGAGGGGACGGTCGACTACCTCGGCGTGGGCGTCATCCGTCCGACGGCGACCAAACCCGATCACCCGCCGGCACTCGGCATCGAGGGATTCCGGGCGCTCGCCCGCGAAGCCGCTCTGCCCTGCGTCGCGATCGGAGGCGTCGGGATCGACGACACGGAGCACCTGCAGGATGCCGGTGCCGCGGGACTCGCGGTCGTCTCCGCGCTGTGCGCCTCCCCGGATCCGCGCTCAGCGGCCGCGGCGTTCCGGGCGCGATGGCGACGCGGAGCCGTACCGCGCGTCCTGAGCATCGCCGGCAGCGACCCGTCCGGCGGGGCAGGGATCCAGGCCGACCTCAAATCGATCGCGGCGAACGGCGGGTACGGGATGGCGGCGATCGCCGCGCTCACCGTGCAGAACACGCGGGGCGTGCGCGACGTGCACGTGCCGGACGCGGCGTTCCTCTCCGCGCAGCTGGACGCGCTGTCCGACGACATCGTGATCGACGCCGTGAAGATCGGGATGCTCGCGAACGCCGCGGTCGTGCAGGCCGTGAGCGCGTGGCTGGAGCGGGTGCATCCGCCGATCGTGGTGCTCGATCCGGTGATGGTGGCGACGAGCGGGGACCGGCTTCTCGACGCGGATGCCGAGGAGGCCCTGGTCTCGGTGCTCCACCGCGCCCATCTCGTCACGCCGAACCTCGCGGAGCTCGCGGTTCTCACCCGCCGGGAGATCGACGGATGGTCGGCGGCGCTCGCCGCGGGAGAAGCGCTCTCGAGCGAGCACGGTGTGGCGGTGCTGGTCAAGGGAGGCCACCTCGCCGGCGACCGGACGCCCGATGCGATCATCGACGTTCGCCGCGACATCCGGGAGGAGTTCGGCGGAGAGCGCATCGCGACGGCGAACACCCACGGAACGGGATGCTCGCTGTCCTCGGCCCTGGCGACCCGCCTCGCCGGGGGTGACGACCTCGGCGAGGCGGTGCGTGCCGCGCGGGCATGGTTGCGCGAGTCGCTGCGCGCGAGCGATGCGCTGCGGGTAGGCGCGGGGCGCGGCCCGATCCATCACCTGGCGGGGCTCTGGGCGCGGGGCGGGGCGGCCACCCGGCCGCTTCCGGAGGAGATCGCCGACGACTGGTGGCGCGGGATCGCCGGGATCCGCGCGGGGATCGACGGGCTGCCGTTCATCCGGGGTCTCGCCGACGGATCCCTCGCCCGGGAGGATTTCCTCTTCTACCTCGCGCAGGACGCACTGTACCTGCGCGACTACGCACGCGTCCTCGCCGAGGCTGCGCGGCTCGCACCCACCGCCGACGAGCAGGCCTTCTGGGCGGAGTCGGCCAGAGGGTCGATCCTGGGTGAGCTCGAGCTCCACGCTTCGTGGCTGACGCCGGTGGACGGGGTGTCCGCGGCGACGTTCGCCGAGGAACCCGCCCCGGCGACCACCGCGTACCTCGACCACCTGCGCTCCGTGGCCTTCGGCGGCAGCTATCCGGAGCTCATCGCCGCCGTGCTGCCGTGCTTCTGGCTCTACACCGACCTCGGTGAGCGCCTGCATGCGGGGGATTTCGGCGACGATGCGCGTGATCCGCGGCATCCGTACGCCACGTGGCTGGCCACGTACGCCGACCCGGCGTTCGCCTCGGCGACGGACCGAGCGGTCGCTTTCGTCACCCGGGCGGCGGCTGCGGCGGATGACGCCACCCGCGCGCGGATGTGGCGCGCGTTCGAACTCTCGAGCGCCCATGAACAGGCGTTCTTCCGTGCTCCCTTCCGCGCTCCCCGAGAGCGGAGCGCCGCCGGGTGACATGACGGATTTGCGGATGCCGCCGATGGCGCGCTATCGTCGCGGCATGCCTTCGGCCCTCTCCGCTGTCTCGACGCTCGTTCCGAGCGCCGCTCCGGTGCGCCGACGCCGCGACCGCCGACGCTAGGCGACCCCGCGCTCCTGCCCGCCGATCCCGGCGGACGACGGTCGAGCACCGGTGTCGCCGCCCCGGTCCTCCGAAGCCCCGACCGTTAAGGTAGAAGCATGACGTACTCCGTCGCCGTCTCCGGCGCATCCGGCTATGCGGGCGGCGAGATCCTCCGCCTCCTCGCCGCTCACCCCGACATCGAGATCCGCACCGTCACAGCGCACTCGAACGCCGGACAGCCGCTCGTCCAGCACCAGCCCCACCTGCGCTCGCTCGCGCACCTCACGCTGCAGGACACCACGCCCGATATCCTCGCGGGTCACGACATCGTCGTGCTCGCCCTCCCGCACGGACAGTCCGGGCAGTACACCGACGCGCTGGGCGACGTTCCGCTCGTCATCGACGCCGGAGCGGATCACCGCCTGACGTCGCGAGACGCGTGGGATGCGTTCTACGGTGGCACTTTCCACGACCCGTGGACCTACGGTGTGCCCGAGCTCCTCGTCGACGGAGAGAAGCAGCGCGAGCACCTGCGCGGTGCGACCCGCATCGCCGCTCCCGGCTGCAACGCCTCCACCGTCAGCCTCAGCCTCGCCCCCGGTGTCGCCGCCGGCGTGATCGACCCGGGCGACATCGTCTCGGTACTCGCGGTCGGGCCTTCCGGCGCGGGCAAGAGCCTGAAGACGAACCTGCTCGCGAGCGAGGTCCTCGGAACCGCGAACCCGTACGCCGTGGGCGGCACTCACCGGCACATCCCCGAGATCCGTCAGGCGCTCGCCGCAGCATCCGGGGCGGAGGGCGAGGGCATCCGCATCTCCTTCACGCCGGTGATCGTGCCGATGTCGCGGGGAATCCTCGCGACGTCGACCGCGCCGATCGTCGCCGGTGTCTCCGACGCCGACATCCGGGCAGCCTGGCAGAACGCCTACGGCGACGAGACGTTCGTGCAACTTCTGCCCGAGGGCGTCTTCCCGCGCACCGCCGACGTGCTCGGCGCCAACACGGCCCTGATCGGGCTCGCGATCGACCGCGCGGCGAATCGCGTCACGGTCGTCACGGCGGTCGACAATCTCGTCAAGGGCACCGCCGGCGCCGCCATCCAGTCCATGAACATCGCGCTCGGCCTCCCCGAGGATCGCGCGCTCTCAGTGAACGGAGTCGCCCCGTGAGCGTCACCGCCCCCGCAGGTTTCGAGGCGGCAGGCGTCGCCGTCGGCCTCAAGTCCACCGGCAAGCCCGATGTCGCCGTCGTCGTCAACCGCGGCCCGCGCAAGGTCGCAGCCGCCGTCTTCACGAGCAATCGCGCCAAGGCGAACCCGATCATCTGGTCGCAGCAGGTGATCGCCGATCGTGTCGTCGAGGCGGTCGTGCTCAACTCCGGCGGCGCGAACTGCTTCACCGGGAGCTTCGGATTCCAGACCACGCACCAGACGGCCGAGAAGGCCGCGGAGCTGCTCGACATCAGCGCGGGTGACGTGCTCGTGTGCTCTACAGGTCTGATCGGCACCGGTGACGAGGTCTTCCGTGCGAAGGTGCTCGCCGGCACCGAGCAGGCGATCGCGGCGCTGTCGGCAGACGGCGGCGACGACGCGGCCCGGGCGATCATGACCACCGATACGGTCGCGAAGACGGCGACCGCGCAGGGGGAGGGGTGGACGATCGGCGGCATGGCGAAGGGTGCTGGCATGCTCGCCCCGGGCCTTGCGACCATGCTCGTCGTGCTGACCACGGATGCCGACCTCGAACCGCTCGAGGCGGACGCCGCACTGCGCGCCGCCACCGGCACCACATTCGACCGGCTCGACTCGGACGGCTGCATGTCGACGAACGACCAGGTCACCCTCCTCGCCAACGGGGCGAGCGGCGTGAAGCCCGATCCCGACGCGTTCCGAGCGGCGCTGCGCGAGCTCTGCCAGGAGCTCGCCGTCAAGCTGCAGGGCGACGCCGAGGGCGCGAGCCACGACATCACGATCGAGGTGCGCGGCGCGGTGACCGAACAGGAAGCGGTCGAGGTCGGCCGTTCCGTGGCCCGCAACAATCTCTTCAAGGCGGCGATCTTCGGCAATGATCCGAACTGGGGTCGGGTGCTCGCGGCCATCGGCACGACATCCGCGCAGTTCGACCCCTACGACGTCGACGTCTGGATGAACGACGTGCGTGTGTGCACGGCCGGCGGCCCGGACCGTCCGCGCGAGGACGTCGACCTCGCGCCTCGGGCGACGAACCTCGTCATCGACCTGCGTTCGGGCGAAGCATCCGCCACGATCCTCACCAACGACCTCACCCACGATTACGTTCACGAGAACAGCGCCTACGCCTCATGACCGACATCCAGGACACCCCGGCCGAAGAGGCGGCGCAGAAGGCGACCACTCTCATCGAGTCGCTGCCGTGGCTGAAGAAATTCCGCGACCAGATCGTCGTGGTCAAGTACGGCGGAAACGCCATGGTGTCGGACGAACTGCAGGATGCGTTCGCGCAGGACATCGCGTACCTCCGCTACGTCGGGGTGCAGCCGGTGGTCGTGCACGGCGGCGGCCCGCAGATCTCCGACATGCTCGGACGCCTGGAGATCCCGAGCGAGTTCAAGGGCGGGTACCGGGTCACCAACACCGAGGCGATCGGCGTGGTGCGCATGGTGCTCACCGGCCAGGTGAACCCGCAACTGGTGACCAAGATCAACTCCCACGGCCCGATCGCCACGGGACTCAGCGGTGAGGACGCGGGTCTGTTCGGTGGGCGTCGTCGCGGGGTGATGGTCGACGGGGCGGAGGTCGACCTGGGGCGCGTCGGCGACGTCGTCGAGGTCGATCCGACGGCGGTGATCGATCATCTGGTCGCCGGGCGCATCCCCGTCGTGTCGAGCATCGCACCCGATCTCGACCACCCGGGACACTCCCTGAACGTCAACGCGGATGCCGCGGCGGCGGCGCTCGCCGTCGCCCTCGGCGCCCGCAAGCTCGTGATCCTCACGGATGTGCCGGGGCTCTACGCCGACTGGCCCAACCGCGACTCGCTCGTGTCGCATCTCACGTCGACGGCGCTCACCGACATGCTGCCGAGCCTCGAGTCGGGGATGATCCCGAAGATGCGCGCGTGCCTCGACGCGGTCGAGGGCGGCGTGGACGCGGCGGCGATCATCGACGGACGGGTGCCGCACTCGGTGCTCGTCGAACTCTTCACCAGCAAAGGAATCGGAACGGAAGTGGTGGCAGGATGACCATCTGGCAGGACGACGCGCAGCGCGACCTCGTACTCAACGCCGGAGCGCGGCTGGCGCTGCTGACGCGTGGCGAGGGCTCCTATCTGTGGGACTCCGAGGGCCGACGCCACCTCGACTTCCTCGCGGGGATCGCGGTGACCTCCCTGGGTCACGCGCACCCGGTGTTCGTCGAGGCGGTCTCCCGACAGGCCGCGACGCTCGCTCACGTGTCGAACTACTTCGCGACGCCGTCGCAGCTGGCGCTCGCAGCCCGCCTCAAGCGTCTCGCGGGCGCGGGGATCGCCGGCCGCGTGTTCTTCTCCAACTCCGGCGCCGAGGCCAACGAGGCGGCCTTCAAACTCGCCCGTCTGCACGGCGGCGCCGAGCGGCCGCGCATCATCGCGCTCGAGAACGGCTTCCACGGCCGCACGATGGGGTCGCTCGCCCTGACCGCGAAGGAGGCGATGCGCGCGCCGTTCGAGCCGATGCCCGGAGGCGTGGAGCACATCCCCGCGACGATCGAGGCGCTGGAGGCCGCGATGGACGATCGCGTCGCCGCGGTCATCGTCGAGCCGATCCAGGGGGAGGCGGGTGTCGTCGAACTGCCCGAGGGGTACCTCGCCGCGGCCCGCTCGCTGACGCTCGCGCACGGCGCGCTCCTCATCGTCGATGAGATCCAGACCGGTGCCGGGCGCACGGGGGCCTGGTTCGGCTTCAGCCATGAGGGCATCACGCCGGATGCGATCACCCTCGCGAAGGGCATCGGCGGCGGCTTCCCGATCGGCGCGCTGGTGACCTATGGCTCGGCGAGCGATCTGTTCACGCCTGGCTCGCACGGGTCGACGTTCGGCGGGAATCCGCTGGCCACGGCGGTGGCGGATGCCGTACTCGCCGAGATCGAGGATGCGGGGCTCGTCGAGAACGCCGCACGTCGCGGCGAGGAGCTACGCGAAACGATCCTCGGCCTCGACTCGCCGCTGGTCGCCGGTGTGCGCGGTCGCGGTCTGCTGATCGGCGTTGCTCTCACCGAGCCCGTCGCGGGCGCTGTCGTGGCGGCTGCACAGGAGCGCGGCCTCATCGTCAACGCGGCCAACCCCGACACGGTGCGCATCGCGCCCGCCCTCACGATCGGCGACGCCGAGATCTCCGAGTTCCGCGAGCTGTTCGCGGCGACGCTCTCCGACGTGTTTGCGTCGCTCCCCGGAAAGGTATCCGCATGACCCGCCACCTGTTGCGCGACGACGACCTCACCCCTGCCGAACAGGCCGAGATCCTCGACCTCGCGATCGAGCTGAAGAAGGACCGCTGGGCCGACAAGAGTCTCGCCGGTCCGCAGACGGTCGCGGTGATCTTCGACAAGTCGTCGACCCGCACGCGTGTCTCGTTCGCGGTCGGGATCGCCGACCTGGGCGGATCGCCCCTCATCATCTCGACCGCGAGCAGCCAGCTCGGCGGCAAGGAGACCCCGTCCGACACCGCACGCGTTCTCGAGCGCCAGGTCGCCGCGATCGTGTGGCGGACCTACGCGCAGTCGGGTCTCGAGGAGATGTCGGCGGCCACGCGGGTGCCCGTGATCAACGCGCTGTCGGATGACTTCCACCCCTGCCAGCTGCTCGCCGATCTGCTCACGATCCGCGAGCACAAGGGTGAACTCGCCGGTCTCACGCTGACGTTCTTCGGCGATGGCCAGAGCAACATGGCGCACTCGTACGCGCTCGCCGGTGTCACGGCGGGCATGCACGTGCGCATCGCGTCGCCCGCCGACTACTCGCCGCGTGCGGACGTCGTGGAGGCGGCCGATCGCCGCGCGGCCGAGACCGGCGGCTCCATCACGCTCTACACCGATCCGGTGGAGGCGGCGGCGGGTGCCGACGTCGTGGTCACCGACACGTGGGTGTCTATGGGTAAGGAGGAGGAGAAGCTCGCGCGCATCCGCGATCTCGGCGGCTACAAGGTGACGCCCGAGACGATGACGCTCGCGGATCCCGAGGCGATCTTCATCCACTGCCTGCCCGCCGATCGCGGGTACGAGGTCGACTCCGAGGTCATCGACGGTCCGAAGAGCGTCGTCTGGGACGAGGCCGAGAACCGCCTGCACGCGCAGAAGGCGCTGCTGGTGTGGCTGTTGCGCAAGAACGGTTCGGCAACCGCCCTCGCCGGAGCCTCCGCATGAGCGGCGGCAAGAGCGAGGGCACGAACGAGGGTGCACTCTGGGGCGCGCGGTTTGCGACCGGGCCGTCACCCGAGCTGGTGGAGCTGAGCCGGTCGACCCACTTCGACTGGGTCCTGGCCCCGTACGACATCGCGGGCTCGCATGCTCACGCCACGGCTCTCGAGGCCGCCGGTTACCTGGAGGCGGACGAGGCGGCCCGCATGCACGCCGGCCTCGATGCCGTCGCGCGCAAGGTCGCCGACGGCACGCTGCTCCCGGCTCCGACGGATGAGGACGTCCACGGCGCACTCGAGCAGGCGCTGATCGTGGAGTTGGGGCCGGAGCTGGGTGGTCGCCTGCGCGCCGGCCGCAGTCGCAACGATCAGATCGCGACCCTCGTGCGCATGTACCTCATCGACCACGCAGCGGTGATCGCCCGCGACATCCTCCGGGTGATCGACGCGCTCGTCGCGCAGGCCGAGGCGCACCCCGAAGCGATCCTTCCGGGGCGCACGCACCTGCAGCACGCGCAGCCGGTTCTGCTCGCTCATCACCTGCAGGCCCACGGGTGGCCGCTGGTGCGCGAGCTCGAGCGGCTGGTCGACTGGCGTCGGCGGGCCGGTGTCTCGCCGTACGGCGGGGGAGCGCTCGCGGGGTCGACGCTGGGTCTCGACCCGTCGCTCGTCGCGTCCGAACTGGGACTCGACCGTCCGGCCGAGAACTCGCTCGACGGCACCGCCGCGCGGGATGTGGTCGCCGAGTTCGCCTTCGTGACCGCGATGATCGGGGTCGACATCTCGCGCCTGTCCGAGGAGATCATCCTCTGGAACACGCGCGAGTTCGGGTTCGTCACCCTCGACGACGGCTTCTCAACCGGTTCGAGCATCATGCCGCAGAAGAAGAACCCCGACATCGCCGAACTCGCGCGGGGGAAGTCGGGCCGCCTCATCGGAAATCTCTCCGGCCTCCTCGCCACCCTCAAGGGCCTGCCGCTGGCCTACAACCGCGACCTGCAGGAGGACAAGGAGCCGGTCTTCGACTCGGTGCGCACCCTCGAGGTCGTGCTGCCCGCGTTCGCAGGGATGATCGCCACCCTGCGTTTCGACACGGATCGGATGGCGGCTCTCGCGCCGCAGGGATTCTCTCTCGCGACGGACGTCGCGGAGTGGCTCGTGAAGCGGCGGGTGCCGTTCCGGGATGCGCACGAGATCTCGGGTGCCCTGGTGCGCGCGTGCGAGGAGCAGGGCATCGGTCTGGAGGACGCGTCGGACGAGCTGCTCGCCGGCGTCTCGTCGCACCTGACGCCGGACGTGCGTGAAGTGCTCACGATCGAGGGATCGGTCGCGTCCCGCACGGGGATCGGCGGCACCGCTCCGGTGCGCGTCGCCGAGCAGCGCGCCGAGCTCGTCGCTCGGGCGCAGGCCGCAGCCCACGCGCTCGGCATCTGAACGGCCGTCGGGCCCCGGGTTTTCGGGGCCCGACGCTCTGGGGGCCGGCGCTCACCGGTCCGGCGCTCAGTGCAGGTCGGTGTCGGCAGGTGTGCGCGTCCAACGCGTGAACCGCACGGTGAGTCCGCTGCGCGTCGGTCCGGCCAGGAACGGCCCGGCGGATGCCGTGGCGTCGCCGTCGAACGGAGCGACCCGCACGAGTCGCCAGGGGCCGTCGGCCGCGCGGGCACGCACGATCACGGCATCCGCCCATCTGCTCACGCGCACGGTGATCTCGGCATCGATCCAGTCGTCGACGTAGCCGACCGACCAGTCCGAGCGGACGGCGGTGACGACGGCACCGAGGCCGAGGTGCCCGTCGGCGAACTCGACGCCGGCTTTCGTCCAGTGCTCGTCATCGATACGGACGAAGATGCCGGCCTGATCGAACTCCCCGGCCCACGGTGCCAGGAAGGAGACTTCCATGGCTTCGCCGACGGCGAGCGGGGCGAGGAGCGCATGCTCGGTGTCGTGCACGAATCCGTAGGCGGTGTGCCGCCAGGCGTCGCTCCCTTCGACGGCGGTGGCGACGAGTTCTCGTCCGCTCTCGGTCGAGTGGGGAGGATGGGTCCAGCTCCCCGCGCTCCATGGGATGGTCTGCGAATCAGGCATATCTCGAGAATATAACCCTCAACGGCATAACTCAACAATATGCATGATATGGTTATGCGCATGGTCATCGCCGTGATCGCCGACATCATCGGCTCCCGTGCGCTGAGCGACCGCGGGGCCGCCCAGCGTCGACTCGACGACGCGATCGCCCGCGTCGAGCGCGATCGTCCCCTCGCGCTGCAACCGCTCACGCCGACGGTGGGCGACGAGCAGCAGGCCGTCTACGCCCGGCTCGACGATGCGATGACAGCGCTCCTGATGATCCACCTCGCGCTTCCCGACGGCATCGGGCTTCGATTCGGTCTCGGTGTGGGGGAGATCCGCCGCGTGGACTCCGCCCACGGAGCGCTGCCCGACGGGCCGGGATGGTGGGCCGCGCGCGAGGCGATCGACATCGCCCACGAGCGCGAGAAACGGGCCGTCCCGCGTTCGCGCACATGGATTGTCGGTGCCCCAGGTCAGAATGAGGTCATGGAGTCGACGATCGCGGTAGCGAACGCCTACCTCCTCGTCCGCGACGAGCTGGTGGGAACGATGAGCGAGCGGGAGCGACGACTGACCTACGGTCGCGTCGTGGGTCGCTCCCAGCAGGAGCTCGCCGAGATCGAGGGCGTGTCCCAGCCCAGTGTTTCGAAGTCGCTGCGTCGGGCCGGAGCCCACGCACTCATCGAGGGCCTGTCGACGCTGCGGGGAGGAAGCGCATGATCCTCGCAGGGTTCCTCCTCCTCGCGGTCGGGGCCGTCGATCTCGTCCGGCAGTTCGCCGCGCGACGATGGATCGGCTACCTGGTGGTCGCGGTGCTGCTGCTCGTGCTCGGCAGCGTCGGCGATGCGTTGCTCCCGATGCTGGCTGCGCTCGTCGTCGGCTGCCTCTGGGTGTGGAGCATGCCCGATCGCCGGCCGTCGCCCGCCGGCTTCTGGCCGGCCGTCCTGCTCGCGATCATCAGCGTCGGCGCCGTGGTGATGCTCCCCGAACGTGCGGATGCCGGCCTCATCGGTGAGGTCTGGCACCTCGATTCTCCGCTCGGCCCGATCTCCTTCGATCTCGCCGTTCTCGTGGTCGGTGCAGCGGCCTTCCTCCTCGAGTCCGGCAACCTGGTGGTGCGGGCGGCGCTCGACGGCGAACACACGTGGCGCCCGGTCGAGCGCGGTCGACTCGCTCCGACGGAGACGGAGACGGAGACGGACGCGGAGAAGGCAGACGACGAGGCATCCGCCGCCGAACCGACGGCCGCAACGGATCGACGCAGTGCCTTCCAGGGCGGTCGGTTGATCGGTCCGCTCGAACGCATCCTGGTGCTCATGCTGACGCTCGCCGCGGCGTACCCCCTGCTGGCGGCGATGCTCGCGGCCAAGGGCATCGTGCGATTCCCCGAGATCTCGCGCGGCCGCGAGACCGGCGCACGCGCGGAGTACTTCCTCGTCGGCAGCCTCGTCAGTTGGGTGATCGCCCTCGGCGCGGCGTTCCTCGTCTGGTGGTCGGCGAACGGATGAGGCGCGCGGCGGCTGATAGCCTGGAAAGCGTGTCTGATCCCGCTCTGACGACTGCGACGCCGGCGATCGACCCCACGTTCGAGAACGTGTGGGACGAACTCGTGTGGCGTGGCCTCGTCCATGTGTCCACCGACCAGGAGGCGCTGCGCGCCCTGCTCGCGGGAGACCCCATCACGTATTACTGCGGGTTCGACCCGACGGCGCCCAGCCTCCACCTGGGTAACCTCGTGCAGTTGTTGACGCTGCGCCGTATCCAGCTCGCCGGCCACAAGCCGCTGGGACTCGTCGGCGGGTCGACGGGCCTGATCGGCGATCCGCGCCCGACGGCCGAACGCACGCTGAACACGCGTGAGACGGTGGCCGAGTGGGTCGATCGGCTGCGGGCGCAGGTCGAGCGCTACCTCAGCTTCGAAGGCGACAACGCGGCTCGCATCGTCAACAACCTCGACTGGACCGCGTCGTTGTCAGCGATCGATTTCCTGCGCGAGGTCGGCAAGCACTTCCGTGTGGGCACGATGCTCAAGAAGGATGCCGTCGCCACGCGCCTCAACTCCGACGAGGGCATCAGCTACACCGAGTTCAGCTACCAGATCCTGCAGGGCATGGACTTCCTCGAGCTCTACCGTCAGTACGACTGCGTGCTGCAGACCGGCGGCTCCGACCAGTGGGGCAACCTCACCAGCGGCACGGACCTCATCCGACGGGCCGAGGGGGTGGCGGCCCACGCGATCGGGACGCCGCTGATCACGAACAGTGACGGCACGAAGTTCGGCAAGAGCGAGGGCAACGCGATCTGGCTCGATGCCGAGATGTGCAGCCCGTACCGCATGTACCAGTTCTGGCTGAGCACTGCGGATGCCGACGTGATCGAGCGCCTCAAGGTCTTCACGTTCCTCTCCCGTGCCGAGATCGAGGAGTACGCGGCTCTCGTCGAGTCCGAGCCGTTCCGTCGTGCGGCGCAGAAGCGGCTCGCGCTCGAGGTGTGCGCCACGGTGCACGGCGTCGAGGCGACGGCGGCGGTGATCGCGGCATCCGAGGCTCTGTTCGGCCAGGGGGATCTGACTGCGCTCGACGCGGCCACGCTGCGGACCGCGCTCGACGAGCTCCCGAACGCGACCGTCGCGCGGGCGACGCCCGTGGTCGAGGCCCTCGTCTCGACCGGTCTGGTGTCGAGCCTGTCCGAGGCCCGACGCGCGATCGCCCAGGGCGGTATCTCGATCGACGGCGCGCGCGTCGAGAACGAGGACGACACGGTGCGCGGTTCTCTCCCCGGCGGTGTCTCCGTGCTCCGTCGTGGCAAGAAGACGCTGGCCGGCGTCTTCATCGCCTGACGAGTCCGAACCTTCGCGCCTCCGCGCGGACCACAAGGAGGACGGATGCCGTTCACGCCCAGTCATGCGCTGGTCGCTCTGCCGTTCATCCGCACCCCGCTCGTGCCGGCGGCGATCGCGATCGGGGCGATGACCCCGGATCTTCCACTGTTCCTCCGCGGTGTCGGGCTGAACTACTCGTTCACCCACACCGCGGGGAACGTGGTCTGGACCGGACTTCTGGCGTTCGCGCTCTTCCTGGTGTGGCGCATCGTGCTGCGCCCGGCCGTGCCGGAGCTGGTTCCGGCGGGGGTCGCGCGGCGGCTTCCCGAGGACTGGGATCGCTCGGCGATGTCGGCGGCGGGGGAGGCCGTGGGAGTCGGCCAGCGTCGGAGCTATCCGGTGCTGCTGGCCGTGTCGCTGCTCCTCGGTGTGATCTCGCACATCGTCTGGGATCTCTTCACGCACGAAGGACGCACCGGTGTGCAACTGTTCCCGGTGCTGGACGAGATGTGGGGTCCGCTCCCGGGATTCAAGTGGCTGCAGCACGGATCGAGCGTGATCGGACTCGTGATCATCGCGGCGTGGGCGCTGCTCTGGTTGCGGGGTCGGTCCCCGCGCGACGATGTCGATCGTCGAGTGCCGCGCGGGGTGCGCGTCGCCTGGTGGGTGTCGCTCCCCGCCATCCTGGTCGTCGCCTGGGTCGTGGGCGTCCTGGTCTGGGGTCCGCTGGACGCGGAGTTCACCGTGCAGCACCTCGCCTACCGGGTGCTTCCGCCGGCCTGCGCGATCTGGGGAGCGATCACGCTCGTGCTGTGCATCGTGATCTCCGTGGGCCGCTCACGTCACCAGCGCGGGCGATCCCGTCCCCAGGGGCGCGGTGCGGCGAAGTCGTAGCCGGGAATCGCGGCGCCGACCGTCACGATGTCCCGTCCGCCGACGGTGAAACCGGTCGTGTGGCGTGAGCTGTCGATCGCGCGCTCGGCAGGGAGCGCATCGCGTCGCGGCATCCCGAGCAGTTCGGCGGCGATCCGGCGCAGGGACGTGGTGACCCGCCAACTCCCGCCCTCGGTTCTCCGTCGACGGATCGCGACGGAGACGGCAGCGGCCAACAGGTAGCCGGCGCTGTGGTCGAGGGCCTGCGCCGGGAGTGCCCCGGGCATGGTCCCGTCCGGCGACTCGATCCAGGAGATTCCGGACTCGGCCTGCACCAGGCTGTCGAACCCGGCACGATCCGGATGGTCAGTACCCCAGGCACTGAGCTGGGCGACGACGAGATGCGGATGCCGGCGGGCGAGGGAGTCCGGATCGAGCCCGAGGCGGCGGAGAGCGGCGGGCCGGTAGCCGAGCACGACGGCATGGGCGGAGGACAGCAGCTCCTCCATTCTCGGCGACCGGGCATCGAGGATGGTCGACCGCTTCCCGTGACCGGTGTCGAGGTGCTGCCACTCGGCCTCGGCCAGGCCGGGAGGATCGATGCGCAGGACGTCGGCACCGAGGAGCGCGAGGGTCCGGGTACAGACGGGACCCGCGATCACCCGGGTCAGATCGAGCACGCGCACACCCGCGAGGGGAAGCCCGGTGTTCGCGGGGGTGGGAGGACCGGCGAGGTCGGGGCGTTCTCGGTCGCGCGTCATCGTCACCAGCGGTCGCGAGCGGAGCGCGTGGTCGTGGGCAGGGCTCTCGCGCGAGACGGCGACGGCGAGCCCGCCGCTCCCAGTGATGGCGCGGACGGCATCCGACGTCGTCATCCGGGTGAACGCGTCGGCGACGTCCTCGGAACCGGCGGCCTCCGTGAGCTCGAGGCCACGCCGGAGGGCGGCTGCGTGATGCGGGTAGTTCCCATGAGTGCGCACCCACCCGTCGGACGCGGGCCAGAATCCCGAGAACGGCGACCATACCGGGGGAGCGGCCCCGTCGATCATGAGGAATCGATCGCTCCGATATGCCAGGGCGATGCGTTCCGGGTCGAGCGCAGGGAGGTCGCCACCCATGACCGCAGTGATCGCCGCGACGCTCGAGCGCGCGAGCTCGCCGGTTGCGAGCCGGGAGGGGAGCGGGACATCGATCGGCGAATCGGCGGGTTCCACACTCGCGGAGGGAGCCGTTCGCAGATCGTCGAGGACGCGTGCGAGCAGTGACGAGGGCATGCGCCGAGCGTAGTCCTCGGGCGGCGGAGCCCGGAAACCCTCGCTGATCGGGGCGAAGGGCTCCCGAAGCGCTCCGCGACACGCCCGAGTGGTGCGCCCCGATTTGCCAGAACCCCGGAATCCACGTAACTTATTACTTGTTCGCCCCACAGGGAAGCGGAGAAAGCCAAGAGCTTCACCCCCCTCAAGCGGAGAACCACTCCCGATCCACTCTCACTTGAGAGAACGGACGCTTGCGTCTAGGATGGGAAACTCACCTCTTCTACAGCCTGTCCGGCTGTGCGGTGGATCATTGATCTGCTCGACACGCCGACTTGACAAGCCGGACGAGATGGGTAAGATAGAGAAGTTGCCCTTCGGGCCTGGTTGTGATGACTGGGTCGTGGGAGCATCCGATCCTTGAGAACTCAACAGCGTGCACTTGTCAAAT
>NZ_JBIBHO010000003.1:0-284767 GCF_042957055.1 Microbacterium sp. NPDC008134
ATTTGACAAGTGCACGCTGTTGAGTTCTCAAGGATCGGATGCTCCCACGACCCAGTCATCACAACCAGGCCCGAAGGGCAACTTCTCTATCTTACTGATCTCGTTCCTGTTGTCAAATCGCATCTCAGCGACTCGCTCATCGGAATGAGGCAGTTCCTGCATCCAGAACACTCAGAAGAGTTGATGTGGATGAGGGGGTGGTTCTCCGCTTGAGGGGGGTGAGGCTCTCGGCCTCTCCGCTTCCCTGTGGGGCGAACAGGTAATAACTTACGTGGATTCCGGGGGTCGGGCAAATCCGGCTCGTTCGCCGGGCGTGTCGCCCCGGTTTTCCGCGGAATCGCCTCACCAGGCCGTCCAGGCGGCCCAGAGCTCGGCATAGGGGCCGGCGGTCTCGACCAGGTCGTCGTGCGTGCCGGACTGCACCACTCGACCGTCCTGCATCACCAGGATGCGGTCGGCTGTCATGGCCTGCGACAGTCGGTGGGCGATCACGATCCCCGTGCGCGAGCCGATCGCCCGAGCCGCCGCATCATCGAGGATCTCGGAGTCGGCCGACCCCGCCTCCGCAGTCGCCTCGTCGAGTATCACGACCGAGGCATCCGAGAGGGCGACCCGCACGAGGGCGAGGTGCTGCGCCTGCCCCGGGGTGAGCGGATGCCCCGACTCCCCCACCTCGGTATCGAGCCCCTCGGGCAGCGCCGCGATCCAGTGCGCCCCCAACGCACCCGCGACCTCGAGCATCCGCGCATCGTCGGCCTGCGCGAACAGACTCAGGTCGTCGCGCACCGTTCCCGCGAACACGTGCGGCTCCTGGCTGAGCATGATCACGGCATCCTGCAGGTCGTGCGGATGCCACTCCTCGATCGCGCGGCCGTCGTGGCGCACGTCGCCCCTACCCACCGGGAGCGCCCCCGCCAGCACGCGGGCGAGCGTCGTCTTGCCCGCTCCGCTCGCACCGACCACCGCGATCCTGTCGCCCGCGGCCGCGCGCAGCGAGACGCCGGCGAGGTCATCGCGCTCCGGACGATGGCCGAACCGCAGTTCCGCCACGTCGATCTCGCCGCGACGGACGGGAGCCTCACGGGTGCGCGCCGCGGGCGACGGGAGTCCGATCACCCCGAACAGACGCGCGAGGCTGGCCCCGGCATCCTGCAGGTCGTCGATCCGGTAGAGCAGACTGCCCATCGGTCCGAACAACCCCAGGAAGTACAGCGCGGCGGCGGTCGCGGCCCCCAGCTCCACCTGACCACCGGCCACGAGGAAGTATCCCGCCACCAGCACCGCCGACAGCCCGACGAGCTCGGCACCGTTGAGGAACACGTTGAAGTCGTTGCGCACCCGGGTCGCCCGCACCTCGAGTCCGATCGCCTGCACACTGGCATCGGCGATGCGGGCGAGGTGCGCCTCTTCGGTGCGCAACGCCGCGACGGTATCGACTCCGCGCACGGCCTCGATCGTGCGCTGCCCCCGCTCGGCCACCACCACTCGGTGCTCGCGGTACACCGGGGCCGACCGGCGCAGGAACCAGCGCAGCGAGAAGAACTGGATCGGCGCGGCGCACAGAGCGGCCAGCGCGAAGCGCCAGTCGAGCGCCCCCAGACCCACCAGGCTCAGCACGATGCCGAACACCGCGGTGAGGAAGGCGGGCAGCGCCTCCTCGACCACCTCGCCCACCGCCCGCACGTCGCCCGAGAGCCGGGCCACCAGGTCTCCGGTGCCGGCGGCTTCGATCCGCGACGTCGGCTGAGCGAGCGCCGTGCGGAACGCCGCCTCGCGCACCTCCCGGATCGTGCCCTGGCCGAGCCGCGCCAGGAGCACGCGCCCGAGCCAGGTGAGCACGGCGGCGAGGGAGACGGATGCCGCGAGCACCAGCCCGAACGGCAGCAGACCTCCGCCGCCGGCGACGATGTCGTCGACCATGAGCCCGATCATCCAGGGGGCGACGAGGGCGGCCCCGACACCGGCGAAGAGCGTCAGGAGCGCGAGGGCCACGAGGCTCCTTCGATGCCCGAGGGTCGTGAGGAGCCCGCGCGCGGTGTCGCGACGGCTCGCGATCGGCAACTTCTCGTCGCTCATGCGTCGTCCCCCCGGTCGCGTTCGTCGCTCGGATCACGGTCGTCGCCCGGATCATGATCGTCCCGCAGGTCGTGCACCCGAGCGCACGCCGCGAGCAGCGAGGCGCGGTCGGTGAGCAGCAGCATCGTGCGCCCGTCGCCCGCGAGACCCGCGGCGACCTGCGCCTCGGTGATCGGGTCTATCGCCGTGGTCGGCTCGTGCAGCACCAGGAGCGGCTGCGGTTGGTGCAGCGCACGGGCGAGCAACAGGCGCTGGCGCTGTCCGCCCGAGAGGCGCAGTCCCCGCTCGCCGACGCGCTCGTCGAGCCCGTCCGGCAGCCGTCGGACGACCTCGTCGAACGCGGATGCCGTCAGGTGCGCGGCGTCGATCGGATCGGCGATGTTCTCGGCCGCCGTGCCGCTGAACACCGCAGCGTCGTGCGGAGGCGCGAACACCCGGGCGCGCAGATCCTCGGCGTCGAGGTGCGCGGCATCCGTCCCGCCCAACTCCAGCTCGCCCGCCTCGGCCTCGCGCTGCCCGCCGAACAGGCGCGCGAGGTCGGCGATCCGCTCGGGGTCGGCACGGATGCCCGTGACCTCCCCCGCGCGGATCTCGATCAACCGCCCGTCGATGTCGAGACGCGCGACCACCCCGCCCGCGGCCGGCCCGACGGCATCCGTCACCGGCATCCGCTCGGCGGAATCCTCGCCCGCCTCCGCCGTGAACTCGGCGATGCGCGTGGCCGACCCGTGCTTGCTCGCGATCTGCGCCGGCAGATAGCCGAGCGACTGCAGCGGTCCCCGGATCGTCTGCGCGAGACCCATGGCCGTGACGAATCCGCCGATCGTGATCGCGCCCTCCAGCGCCAGCCATCCGCCGAGCATCGCGATGCCGGTGAAGGCGAGACCGCTCACCAGCAGGTTCAACGCCGTGAGCCCCGCGGTCGCCTTCTCGGCGCGGTAGGCGGCCTCGGCCGCGACCGCGCTCTCGGCGACGTAGCGCTCGGCTGCCCGCGGAGCCCCACCCAGGGCGCCCAGCACACGCAGTCCGGTCGCGAAGTCGGTGCTCACCGCGTCGAGCCGTGCGGCCTGCTTCTGCGCCGCGTACCCGCGCCGCCGCAGCGGACCGCTCACCGCGTGCACGACGAACGCCTGCACGAGGGTGCCGATCACCACCGCGATCGCGAGCGGCCACGCGATCACGAGCAGCGTGATGCACGCCACGAGTACGGCCGTCGCCGCGGCCGCCTGCTCGGCGATCACCCAGAAGAACCCGGCCGTCTGCCCGGCATCCGACGACGAGATCGTCAGCACCTCGCCGGCCGGGCGCCGCACACGACGACGCAGAGCGAGCCCGAGCACGCCCTGGCGCAGCGCGTGCTCGCCCCGGGCGTAGACGACGGTGCCCGAACGGTCACCCATCTGCCACGAGCAGATCAGCACCGCGAAGACCACGACGAGGAACCCCAGCGCCCAGCCGAGCGCGACCGGGTCGCGCGGTGCGATGGCGCGGTCGATCACGACCCCCACCGCCACCGGCACCATGACCTCGGCGAGCTGATGCCCGCAGAAACCCGCGATCGACAGCGCCGCGCGCAACCGTCGCCCGCGCCCCCAGACGCCCTCGCGGAACACCCCGCCGACGGTCGTCAGCGCACCGGCAGAGCCCGCACTCACGGGAGCGTCGCCGATCCGAGCGGCACCACGAGCGGACTCCCCGCCACCGGGTCCTCGATCACGAGGCATTCCAACCCGAAGACCTCCTCGACGAGCTCCGCCGTGACGATCTCGCGCGGCGGACCCTCGGCGACCACCTCGCCGTCCTTCATCGCGATGATGTGCGTCGCGTAGCGGGCGGCATGGTTCAGGTCGTGCAGCACGGCCACCAGCGTACGGCCCTCGCGGTGCAGCCTCCGGAACAGCTCGAGCAGCTCGATCTGGTGCGCGATGTCGAGGAACGTGGTCGGCTCGTCGAGGAGCAGGATCGGCGTCTCCTGCGCCAGCGCCATCGCGACCCACACCCGCTGGCGCTGACCGCCCGAGAGTTCGTCGACCAGTCGGGTCGACAGCTCGGTCGTGTTCGTCGCGGCGAGAGCATCCGCCACCGCTCTGGCGTCGTCGGCCGACCACTGCTTGATGAGCTTCTGGTGCGGGTAGCGCCCGCGGGACACGAGATCGGCGACGACGATGCCGTCGGGCGCGAGCGAGGTCTGCGGGAGCAACCCCACCTCCCGCGCGAGCGCCTTCGAGGGCATCTGCGCGATCGACCGCCCGTCGAGCGTCACCGCTCCCTGCGAGGGCTTGAGAAGACGCGCGAGGCCGCGCAGCAGCGTCGACTTGCCGCACGCGTTCGGCCCGACGATCACGGTGAACGAGTGATCGGGCACGCGCACGTCGAGGCGCTCGGAGATCACCCGCCGGTCGTAGCCGATCGTCACGCCGTCGGCGTGCAGGCGGGAGGTCGGGGCGGATGCTGTCGCCACGGGGCACCCTTCATCGAGGTCATCGGTCGGAGTGGAGGTCATCGGCGCCGGGTCTCGCGGATCAGGAGCCAGACGAAGTAGACACCGCCCACCGACACCGTGACGATGCCGACGGGGAGTTGGAGCGGTGCGAACGCGCGCTGCGCGAGGAAGTCGCTGACGACCAGGAGCAGCGCCCCCATCGCCCCCGCCGCGACGGGTCCGACACCGGTCGAGCGGGTCAGCCGCCGCGCGATCTGCGGGGCGACCAGAGCGATGAAGGCGATCGGTCCGGCGGCCGCCGTCACGAGAGCGACCAGCGCGACGCCGAGCACGATCGACGCGAGACGCACGAGCGTCGGGCGCCCGCCGAGGGACCCCGCCGCATCGTCGCCCAGTTCGAGCACGCGTAGCGCGGGCGACAGGGCGAGTGATGCGGGCACGAGCAGTGCCAGGATCACCAGCACCGGGAGGAGCTCGGCCATCGAGACGCCGTTGAGCGACCCGCTGCCCCACACCCCCGCGGTGAGCTGCTCCTCGGGCGTCGCCTTGAGCATGAGGTAGGTGTTCACCGCCGCGAGCAGGGCCGAGACCCCGATGCCGACGATGATCAGGCGGAACCCCTGCACACCCCGCCGGTACGCGAGCACGAAGACGACGAGCGCGGTCACGATGCCGCCGATCAGCGCACCCGAGGCAATGGCGTAGTACCCGCCCCCGGTGACCAGGAGCACGATCAGGGCCCCGGTGTACGAGCCGGAGGAGAACCCGATGATGTCGGGCGAGCCCAGCGGGTTGCGGGTGAGCGACTGGAAGATCGCCCCCGACATCCCCAGCGCGAGTCCGAGGAGGGCCGCGAGAAGGGCCCGCGGCATCCGCCATTCGCGCACGACGAGCACGACACCGCGGTCGGCAGAACCCAGCAGACCGCCGATCACCTCGTCGAGCGGCATGTCGTAGGTACCCGTCGCGATCGAGGCGACGACCCCGACCGCGGTCAGCAGCAGCAGGACGAGCACCACCAGCACGGCGCGCAGGGAGACGGATGCCGAGACGCCGCGCCGCTGCACGACGAGCTGGCGGTAGCCGAAGTCGACGGTGGAGGTCACAGTCCGCTCACCTTCGTTCGGCGGGCGAGGAGGATGAGCACCGGTGCGCCGACGAACGCGGTGACGATGCCGACCTCGAGTTCCTGCGGGGCGAGCACCACGCGGCCGACGACGTCGGAGGTCAGGAGCAGCAGCGCCGCGCCGACCGCTGAGAACGGGATGATCCAGCGCTGATCGGGACCGGTGAACCAGCGCACCACGTGCGGCACCATGAGCCCGACAAAACCGATCGGCCCCGCGGCTGCGGTCGCCGCGCCCGCGAGGAGCGTCACGGCGATGATCACGAGTACGCGGGTGCGGATCACATGCGCACCCAGCGAGCGGGCGAGGTCGTCGCCGAGCGAGATCGCGTTCAGCGGACGCCCGGAGACCGCGCCGAGCAGCAGCCCGAGCAGGATCGGGATCGCCACGGTCGCGAGCGTGTCCCACCCGCGCCCCGCGAGCGAGCCCGCGCTCCACCGCAGCATGTCGTCGAAGGAGTTCGGGTTCAGCATGGTGATCGCCGACGAGAAGCCGCCGAGCAGGGCGCCGAGCGCGACACCGACGAGCGTCAGACGGATCGGCGTCGCCCCCACCGCGCCGATCGACCCGAGCGCGTACACCAGTACGGTCACCACGATCGCCCCGATGAAGGCGAACCACAGGTATTGCGACATCGCGGTCACCCCGAGCAGGCCGATCGCCACCACGACCGCCGCGTTCGCGCCCGCCCCGACGCCGAGGATGCCGGTGTCGGCGAGCGGATTGCGGGTGAGGGCCTGGATCAGCGCGCCCGCGACGCCGAGAGCGGCGCCGACGAGCAGCGCCAGGCCCGCCCGCGGCATCCGCATCCCGTGCACGATGTACGACGTCTCGCCGCCGTCGGGGTGCCAGAGCGCCTGCCAGATCTCGGCGAAGCCGATGCCGCGCGCCCCCACCCACAGGCTCAGCAGGAACACGACCACGAGCAGGATCGCCGCGGCGACCAGGAAGAGGGCGCGCGTGAAGGGGATGCGCGAGACGACGCGCACCGGGGCCGGCGTCGGCCGGTCGGTGCGCGTCGTCTCGTCGGCGAGCGGTGCGGTCATCAGCCCTGCGCGTCGAGCTTCGCCTGCACCTCGGCGAACAGTGCCTCGAGGTCGTCGAGATTGCCCATTGCCCAGCCGTACGATCCGGTGGGTCCGCGGTCGATGTACTCGAAGACCATTCCGTTCTGCACGGCCGGCAGGTTCTGCCAGATGGTGTTCGCGTCGAGTGCCGCCTGCTGCTCGTCCGAGACGCCGGTGCGCATGAAGATGATGTCGGCGTTGGCGATGCGGTCGAGTTCTTCGTAGGAGAACCAGCTCGGGAACCCGTCTTCGGTGACCTCCTCTTCCGCCTGCTCGCGGAAGGTCGCCCCGAGATCGCGAAGGATGGGGGTGATGAAGTGCGTGTCGGAGTATGTACCCCACTCGTCGGGCTCGGGCCCGAACACCGTGACGGCGTAGTCGCTCAGGATCTCGGGGTACTCGGCAGCCACCTCGTCACGGCGAGTGTCGTAGGCCTCGACGAGGGGCTCGAGGTCGTCCTCCTTGCCCAGGATCGTAGCGAGCTCGGTCGCCCGCGTGCGCCATGCCTCCCCGTCGCGGGCATTGAACGTGATGATCGGGGCGATCTTCTCGATCTCCTCGCGCATCGGGTCGTCCATGGGGAGGAAGTCCTGTGTCGCGATCACCACATCGGGATCGGCCTTGACGATCGCCTCGAGGTTGAGCTCGTAGTACTCGCCGATCGACTCGGCATCCGACTCCGCGATCGCGTCGATGTACTCGAGTGGGATTCCCTCGCCCTCGGTGTCGGTGAAGTAGCTGTTGACGACGCCGACCGGCGTCACGCCCAGGTCGATGAGAGCGGCCGGGGTGTAGAAGTCGACCGAGACGATGCGCTCGATCGACTCGGGCAGCTCGACGCTGCCGAACTCGTTCTCGTAGACGCGGGTGCTGCCGGCGGCATCGCCCTCTGCGGGGGCGCTGCAGGCGGCGAGCGCGAGGACCGCGGCGGATGCCGTGGCGAGGCCGAGGACGCGGACGGCGCGGTTCGGGCGCGCCGAGAAGAGGGGGGACATGGTGCTCCTGTGAATGCGGGTGTGAGTGCAGAGAGAACGCCGGCGGAGAACCGGCCGGCGTTGGTAAGGGTTGCCTGACCTAAGCTAGACGATCACCCATGCCGCAGAGGGGACGATCTGTACCGGTTTCGGTACACGCACTCAGCCCGCGTTCGGCTTCTCTCCGCGGGATCCCCGCACGTACTCCGCCGGAGTCTGCCCGGTGAGCGATCGGAAATGGTCGATGAACGTCGACGGATTGCGGTAGCCGACCCGACGCGCGACCGACACGATCGACCGCCCGTGAGTGAGCTCGCGGATCGCGAGCTGCATCCGCGCGAGGATCCTCCACTGCGTGAAGGTGATCCCGGTCTCCGCCTCGAACTGACGCGCGAGGGTGCGCCCGTGCATCCCGCACTCGTAGCCCCAGTCGGCGGTCGTGCGCTTGTCGGCGGGGTCGGTGAGGATCGCGCTCGCGACCATGTGCAGGTGGGTGCTGCGGGGCATCACGAGGTCGAAGGACTCCCGAGGTGCCGGCATCAGAAGATCGAGGATCACGCGCTGCAGCCGGAGCCGGGCGTCGTCGGCGAGGGAGCCGAGCAGATTGTGATCGAGGAGCACGCGCAGCGGCTCGGTCATCGCCACGCCCGTGACGACTCCCGGCATCGCGACGGTGTTCGGACCACCGGGCGTGAAGTACGTCGCGCGCACGCGCGCTCCCCGCTCGGCCGAGGCCCGGTGCACGATGCGCGAGGGCACCCACACGGCGAGCGCCGGCGGGATCGCCCACACTCGGCCGTCGGCCTCGAGGCGCGCCATACCGCCTGCCGACCACAGCAGCTCGTGCTCCTCGTGGGCATGCTCGGGCCAGACGATCGGATCATCGGTGTCGTACTCGAAGGTCGTGAGCAGATAACCGGGCGGCACCCGGATCCAGTCGCCCTCGAGCGGCTCACTCACGGTTCTCGCCGATCGAGCCGATCTCGCCGTTCGAGCCGCAGGCGCACCCCGTCGATCACGAGCTCGACCTTGTCGGTCCACCACGAACTGGGTTCGCCCTGCTGCCCCATCGCGTCGCGCATCACCGCGAGGTATTCCTCGGCCATCCGCTGATCGGGCACCGCTCCCCCGGCATCCTCCATCGTCGTGATCGCCAGGTCGCGGAACGTGCGATCCCCGTCGACCTCACGGTCGAGCAGCTCGATGGTGAGGTAGGAGTCGGCGGTCATGTCGCCGATCGTGTCGACGATGAGCGCGGCCTCGCGGAAGGTGAAGCCGAGGCGCACCGTGAGGTACTCGACGATCCGGTACGCCTGGAACACGAAGGCGTCGGGCATCGAGGTCATGCCCCGCACGCGCTGGGCGAGGCCCGGCGTGGCGGCGAACATGTCCCACATCGCGTGCGCGCAGTCGCGCAGGTACTGCGCCCAGTCGTCGCCGGGCTCGGGCCAGACCGCACGGGCTGCCGCGACCCCGACGGCGGCGTCGAGCATGTCCTCGCGGCCTGCGATGTGGCGGTAGAGCGTCGATTGATCGACGCCGAGGCGCTCGGCGATCGCCGAGGTCGTCGCCCGATCGAGCCCGATCTCGAGGACGGCGTCGAGGATCGCCTCCCGGGAGGTCAGCGGGGGGCGGCCACGGCGCGGCTGAGCAGGCATCCGCCCCATCGTACTCGGGAGCCCCACGACCGTCCCGAATGCGGTCAGGTAAGGCTAACCTTGCCTGGAGAGTCGGTCATCCGCTACGCTCGATCTGTTTTGCAATAGACATTTGCAAAAGAAGGGCCCGGGATGACAGACACCACCGAACGCGCCGCCGCGAAGGCCGCACGCCGTACCGCGACGCAGCGCCAGCGCGCTGCCGACCGCGCGATCCTCGGGCCCGTGTCGACGCGCCTCACGATCGCGAGCACGATCGTCGCTATCGCCTCACTCTGCGCCGTCGTGCCGTTCGTCCTCATCGCCGAGGTGTGCCGTGAGCTCCTCACCTCCACCCCCGACTGGAGTCGGGTGTGGGCGCTGCTGCTCACCGCCCTCGGCATTCTCGGCGTGCGCGGACTGCTGCAGTCCGGCGCCCTGCTCTGGTCGCACCTGATCGACGCCGGGCACCAGTACACGCTGCGCCAACTGCTCGCCGCGAAGCTCTCGCGGGTTCCGCTCGGCTGGTTCACCGAGCGCAGCTCGGGCGAGATCAAGAAGCTCCTGCAGAACGACGTCGACGCCCTGCACTACCTCGTCGCCCACGCGCGCCTCGAGTTCATCGGCGCCCTCACGCTGCCGCTGGCGACCTTCGCCTACCTGCTGTTCGTCGACTGGCGGCTCGCCCTCCTGCTTATCGTGCCTATCGTCTTCTACGCCGGCGTGATGTCGCGCATCATGGGCCCCGAGTACAGCGCGAAGCTCGCGACCTACGAGTCGTGGCAGACGCAGGTCGCCGAGACCACGATCGAGTTCGTCGACGGCATCCAGGTCGTGCGGGCATTCGGCCAGCCCCGCAAGGGCCACCACCGTTACCAGGAGGCGGTCGACGGCTACGCGACCTTCTTCCAGGCGTGGGTGAAGCCCATCACGCGTCTCGAGGGGATCGGCAGCCAGCTGCTCAACCCCGTCGTCGTGCTGCTGCTCGTGCTGCTTGCGTCGCTCGGCCTCATCGGCGCCGATCTGATGGAGCCCGCTTCCCTCGTGCCGTTCATCCTGCTCGGACTCGGCATCGGCGGCACCGTGCTCACCTTCGGCTACGGCGTGCAGGCACTGCGCCAGGCGTCGTCGGCATCCGTGCGGCTGTACGAACTCGGCGAGACCGCCGAGCTCGCAGACCCCGCCACCGGCCCCACGCCCTCCTCGGGCCTGGTGCGGTTCGAGGGCGTGACGTTCGGGTACCGCGAGGGCCAGACCGTGCTCGACGGCGTCGACCTCGAGCTGCGCCCCGGCACGATCACGGCCCTCGTCGGCCCGAGCGGCTCGGGCAAGTCGACCCTCGCCCGCCTCGTGCCCCGGTTCTACGACGTGACCGGCGGACGCATCACCCTCGACGGACACGACCTGCGCGACATCCGCTCAGCCGACCTGTACCGCTCGGTCGGGTTCGTGCTGCAGGACGTGCAGCTCATCGCCGGCACGGTGCGCGAGAACCTGCGGTTGGCGAAGGCGGATGCCGACGACACCGCGCTCGAGGCCGTATGCCGCGCCGCCCAGATCCACGACCGCATCCTCGAACTGCCCCGCGGCTACGACTCGGAGATCGGCGTCGACGCGCGATTCTCCGGTGGGGAGGCGCAGCGTCTCTCGATCGCCCGCGCCCTGCTCGCGGATGCCCCGGTGCTGGTGCTCGACGAGGCGACCGCGTTCGCCGACCCGGAGTCGGAGGCCGCGATCCAGGACGCCCTGGCCGTGCTCGTCGCCGACCGCACGGTGCTCGTGATCGCGCACCGACTGCACACCATCGTCGACGTCGACCAGATCGTCGTGCTCGACCAAGGGCGCATCGTCGAGCGCGGCACCCCCGCGGAACTCCGCGCCGGTGACGGACTCTTCTCGCGCCTGTGGGCCGCGAACGAGCGTGCCCTCACCGAGGTGGAGAGCCTCGACGACGCGGATACCGAACTCGACAGCCTGGAGGTGACCGCATGATCCGCAAGGTCCTGCGTCTCGTGCCCGACCCGTACCGCGGGATGATCCCGCTGTATCTGGCGACGATCGTGGTCTACGCACTCGCCCAGTCCACCGCCTACGTCTTCCTCATGCCTCTGCTCGACGCGCTCTTCCAGGGCGACCTCGTCACCGCGTGGGCGTGGACGGCGGGCATCGCCGTCGCCGTCGTGGTGGTGTTCGTCACCGGATACCGCCAAGCCGTCCAGGGCCTGAAGATCGGCACCGGCATGATGCACTCGCTGCAGACCCGCCTCGGCGACCACATCGCCGCCCTCCCCCTCGGCTGGTTCGGCTCGGCGACCGCGGGGCGGGTGTCGCGCCTGATCAGCAGCAGCGTCAAGGACGCGATGGGCGTGTTCGCACATCTCCTCACGCCGCTGGTCACCGGCATCCTGGTACCGGCGGGAGTCGTGGTCGGCATGCTGTTCCTCGACGCGCGCGTGTCGCTCGCGATGGTGATCAGTGCCCCGCTGCTCTACCTCGTGAACCGCTGGGGCCAGGGCGTGTACTCGCGGGCCGAGGCGCGGGCGCACACCGCGGCCGAGGAATCGAACTCGCGGGTGATCGAGTTCGCGCAGGCGCAGCCCGTGCTCCGCGCCTTCGGATCGGCGACCACGGGCAACCGCGGCCTGCAGAACGCCCTCACCGCCCAGCGCCGCGTCGGCCGCGGACTCGTGTTCGCCTCGGTGCCCGGTCTCGTCGTGTTCTCGTTCCTCGTGCAGCTCACCTTCATCGCGCTCGTCTACCTCGTGATCTCGTTCGCCTCGGGCGGCACGCTCTCCGTCCCCGCGGCGATCGCGCTGATCGCGGTCAGCTCCCGCTTCATCGATCCGCTGAACCAGGCCGCCGAACTGTCGACCGCCGTGCGCGGTGCGGCGAACGCCGCCGACCGCATCACCGAACTCCTCGAGACCCCGACGCTGCCCGAGACGGATGCCGTCGTACAGCCGCGCGACGCGGGCGTGCGCTTCACCGACGTCTCGTTCGCGTACGGGTCCGGCGAGCGCGTGATCGACGGCGTCTCCTTCACCGTGCCGGCCGGCACGACGACCGCGCTCGTCGGCCCGAGCGGCAGCGGCAAGACCACGCTGCTGCGGCTCGCCTCGCGCTTCCACGACGTCGACGCAGGAGGCATCGAGGTCGGCGGTCACGCGATCTCCGACTACTCCTCGACCACGCTCATGGAGCAGTTCTCGCTCGTCTTCCAGGACGTCTACCTCTTCCACCAGTCGATCGCCGAGAACGTGCGCATCGGACGAGCGGATGCCTCGGCCGACGACCTCGCACGCGCGGCAGAGGTCGCGCGCGTCGACGAGATCGTGGAGCGCCTCCCCGAGGGCTGGGACACGAACGTCGGCGAAGGCGGCACCTCGCTCTCGGGCGGCGAACGCCAGCGGGTCTCGATCGCCCGCGCGCTGCTGAAGGATGCCCCCATCGTGCTGCTCGACGAGGCCACCAGCGCCCTCGATCCGCAGAACGAGGCGGCGGTCGTGCGCGGCATCCACGAGCTCACGCGCGACAAGACCGTCATGGTCGTCGCGCACCGACTGGCGACGATCCGGCACGCCGACCAGATCCTGTTCCTCGACCAGGGGCGCATCGTCGAGCGCGGCACGCATGACGAACTGCTCGCCGCCGGTGGACGCTACGCCGACTTCTGGAACGAGCGCTCCCGGGCATCCGGGTGGCATCTGGCGCCGGCATCCGACGCCGTCGATGCCGCCGCGACCGAGGCGGTGCGCTGATGGCCGCGAACTGGCAGCGCGGGATGATGCGCCTGATGCGCATCGCCAATCACCCCGCCCAGGTCGTCGCCATCGAGGACTACACGCCCTGGTACCGGCGGATCGTCTTCCGGGCCCCGGAGGTCACGGCGTCCGTCGACGGGTTCCCCACGCTGTGGCTGCGGCTCTGGGTTCCGCATCCCGCGAAGGGCGAGGGATTCCTCGTGCAGCGCGGCTACACGTTCGTGACCCTGGATGCCGAGACCTCGACGTTCAGCCTCGACTTCGTACTGCACGACGTCGCCGGCCCCGCGGGTGACTGGGCGAAGACGGCATCCCTCGGCGACACGCTCGAAGTCGCGCTGACCCCGGCGCGCATCGACATCCCCGACGGCACGACCACGCTCGTGCTCGCCGGCGACTCGACGGCGCTGCCCGCGATCAACACGTGGCTCGAATCCGTGCCGGATGCCGTCACCTGCCGCGTGTTCGTCGAGGAGGACCACGCCGATCGCGGTTCCCTGCCCCAGATCATCCGGGAGAACGGCACGTGGGAGTGGGTGACGCGCGAGGGCGACCGGGGGGCCGCCCTTGCCGACGCCGTGCGCGCCGCCGTGTCTCCCGGCGAGGGGATCTACGGCTGGGGCGCGGGCGAGAAGACGCTCGTCAAGAACGTGCGCGGAGCATTCCGCGAACACCTGGGCCTCGACCGAGGTCACCATTTCACGCAGTTCTACTGGATCGAAGGTAAGGCCACCGGCTGATGAAGAACCTCCCCACCCGCGTCCTGCTCACGTGCGCCGCGATCGGCGTCGCGAACGGCATCCTGCTGCTGCCGATCTTCGGCATCTTCTCGAGCGCCGCGATCGCCGCCGCACCCCTGGTGTACACCGTGCTGCTCGGCTTCTGGTTCTTCGGCGGCGTGCTCATGCAGACCCTCACGCACCGCCCCGGCGTCGCGTTGCTGACCACCTTCATCGCCGGCCTCGTGATCGGCCCGTTCACGCCCTACGGATTCTCGACCGTGCTGTCGACCGCCACCGTGGGGCTGTGCCAGGAGCTGCCGTTCCTCGCCACGCTGTACCGCAAGTGGCCGACGTGGTTGTTCTACGTCGCCAACGGACTCATCGGGCTCGCCTATGCGTTCCCGGCGCAGGCGATCTTCGCCGCCGACACCCCGGATGCCGTGCGTCTCGCGGTCTACCCGCTCGCTGCGGCGAGCGCGGTGGCGACGACCTGGATCGCGCGCGCGGCCGCGAAGCAGCTCGACCGCACCGGCGTGACCCGCGGGCTGCGCCGCGAGCGCGCCACGGCCTGACGTCCGTCATCCGTCCCTTTCCGGCTTTCGAATCGCTCACTTCGTCGTTCTTCCGCCCCGAATACTGCGAAGTGAGCGATTCGAAAGGGTGTGAACCTGCCACACTGGTGCGCGGAGAGGGAATCGGATGAGCGCGCACGGAGACGAGACCGCCCGGCACCGGAAGACGGATGCCGGAAACGCGGATGCCGGGAAAGCGCGGCGTCCGTGGCGGCGGACGAAGATCGCCGTCGCATGCGTCGCCGGAGTGGCCGCGGTGGTCGCGATCGTGGGCACGCTCACCCCGTGGCCATCGGCGATGATCATCCGCGCCGTCTTCACGAAGGGCGGCGACGAGACCGCCGCCGAGATGGACAAGCACGTGCCCGACACGAAGCTCACCGAGCAGCTCGACGTGGCCTACGGCGACCGCGGCGGCGACACCACGATGGACGTCTTTTCGCCGGCATCCGCCACCGGCCCACTGCCCACGGTCGTGTGGATCCACGGCGGCGCCTGGATCTCGGGAGCCAAGGAGAACGTCGATCCGTACCTGCGCATCCTCGCCGGCGAGGGGTACACGACCATCGGCGTGAACTACACGATCGGCCCGGAGGGTGTGTATCCGCTCGCCGTGAACCAGCTCAACGAGGCGCTCGCGTACATCGACGAGCATGCGGCGGACCTGGGCGTCGACCCCACGCAGATCGTGCTCGCCGGCGACTCCGCCGGAGCCCAGCTCGCCAGCCAGATGGCGACCCTCATCACGAGCCCCGACTACGCCGAGATCATGGACGTCACCCCCGCCATCGAGGCATCGCAGCTCGTCGCCACCGTGCTCAACTGCGGTGTCCACGACCTGTCGGCGCTCGCGCAGCTCGACGGCATCGCCGGCTGGGGCTTCAAGTCGGCGATGTGGGCGTACTCCGGCACCAAGACCTGGGCCGAGGACTCGACGGGCGCGACGATGTCGACTGTGGACTGGGTGACCGCCGACTTCCCCGCGACCTACATCTCGGGCGGCAACGGCGACGGCCTCACCTGGCTGCAGTCGATCCCGATGGCGAAGCGGCTCGACGAGCTCGGGGTCGAGGTCACCGACCAGTTCTGGCCGAGGGACCACGAACCGGCGCTCCCCCACGAGTACCAGTTCCACCTCGATATGCCGGATGCCCGGACCGCCCTGCAGAAGACGCTCGACTTCCTCGACGCGCACACGACCCGCTGACGCGGGGCGCCGCTCTGTTGGCCGGTTGGCCGGTTGGCCGGTGTGGACTGAAACCCACCATGCGCGTCGAGACCCACCGTCGCCGACGACGCGGGTGATGGGTTTCGACGCGGGCGATGGGTTTCGACACACATACGTGTCGCGGATCCGCAGGGGGGCAGGGCACGCGTGCGCGCAGAGGCGGGCGTCAGTCCCAGGTGTGCACGGGGCCGCCGTCGGCGGCGCGGTCGAGGTAGTCGCGCAGCATGCCGTGCAGAGCATCGACCCGCGACTCGCCCGCCTGCTCCCGCGCGGCGACGTTCCCGCGCTGCCACGTGGCCCCGTTGCGCCCGGTCACGCAGCGCTGCTCGATGATGCCGAGATACCGATCGCGTGCGGCCGGATCGACGTCGTAGGCGTCGAGTCCCTCGGCCGCCATCGGCAGCAGTCGTCGCAGCACGAGCTCGCGCGCGCCGACCCAGCCCACCTCGGGCCAGTACAGCCGGGCATCGATGCCCTCGCGAGCGCCGGCGTGCAGGTTCTCGCGCGCGGCATCGAAGCTCATCTGTGTCCACAGCGGACGATCGGCCTCGGCGAGCGTGCGCACGAGGCCGTAATAGAACGCCGTGTCGGCCAGCACGTCGGCCACACTCGGCCCGGCCGGCAGCACGCGGTTCTCCACCCGCAGATGCGCGGTGCCGTCGACCGTGTCGTAGATCGGCCGATTCCACCGGTACACCGTGCCGTTGTGCATGCGCAGCTCGGCGAGGGAGGGCGCGCGGCCGGCGGCGAGCTCCGCGAAGGGGTCCTCGTCGGTGACGGCGGGCAGCAGGGCGGGGAAGTACCTCGAGTTCTCCTCGAAGAGGTCGAAGATGGAGGTGACCCAGCGCTCCCCGAACCACACGCGCGGGCGCACGCCCTGGTTCTTCAGCTCCTGGGAGCGGGTGTCGGTCGCCTGCTCGAACATCGGGATGCGGGTCTCGTGCCACAGGGCGCGGCCCGCGAAGAACGGGGAGTTCGCGGCGAGCGCGACCTGCACCCCGGCGATGGCCTGCGCGGCGTTCCAGTACGGGGCGAAGGAGTCGGGCTCGACCTGCAGGTGCAACTGCACCGAGGTGCAGGCGGCCTCGGGGAGGATCGTGTCGGTGACGATGTCGAGGTTCTCGCGGGGTCCGCCCGGGAGCGGCACGCCCTCCAGCTTCAGCTCGATGTCCTCTCCGCGCGCCGCGAGCACCTGCTCGCCGAGCGCGCTGTACCGCGGGTCATCGGAGATCCAGCGCTCGGTGAAGTGGTGCTCGTCGAGCGTCGGCAGCATCCCGATCATCGCGATCGCGTTGCCGGTGGCGGCCTGCACCCGGGCATCCGCCTCGTTCAGGGCGTGGCGCAACGAGGTCTCGAGGTCTCGGGTGCGCCCGCCGCCGATCGGACGCGGCGCGACGTTCAGCTCGATGTTGAAGCGACCGAGCTCGGTCTGGAACGCGGGACTCGCGATCGCCTCGAGAGCCTGCTCGTTGGCCATGGCCGGGTCGCCGGACGGATCGACGAGATTGAGTTCGATCTCGAGGCCGAGCTGGGGCGCGGCGTCGTCGAAGCGTCCGTCGGCGAGCATCTCGGCGAGCGCGTCGAGGCAGCGTTCGTTCTTGGCGCGGAATCTCGTGCGGTCCTGGCGCGTGAAGCTGCGCTCGTCGATGCTGTCACCCATCCCTCGACGGTAGTGGCCGCACCCTGAACGTCCCCACCCCTTGACATTTCACCATTGTGACGAGCGGCACATGCGTTATATGTTTGGCCGCATGAGCGTCGAGCATCCGAATCCCGAGAGCACCCCCGCCACCGAGAGCATCACCGGCGAGAACACGCGCGCGCTCGAGGGCGGGATCGTGACCGACCTCACGGGCAAGATGACCTACGGGTCGTACCTCGCCCTCGACCAGCTGCTCACGGCGCAGCACCCGGTGAGCAGCCCCGAGCACCACGACGAGATGCTGTTCATCATCCAGCACCAGACCACCGAGCTGTGGCTCAAGCAGTTGCTGCACGAGCTCTCGTCGGCGCGCGAGCTGCTCGCCCGCGACGACCTGCGCGAAGCCCTCAAGCGCATCGCCCGAGTGAAGCGCATCCAAGATGTCATGACCCAGCAGTGGGCGGTGCTCGCCACCCTCACGCCCACCGAGTACGCGCAATTCCGCGGGGCGCTGGGCAACTCCTCGGGCTTCCAGTCGGTGCAGTACCGCGCGGTGGAGTTCGCCCTCGGTAACAAGAACGAGAAGATGCTCGGCGTCTTCCGCGACCACCCGGCGAACCTCGCACTGCTCACCGCCGAGTGGGAGAAGCCCACCCTCTACGACGAGTTCCTGCGCTTCGCCGCGCGCCGCGGACTGCCGATCCCGGCCGACATCCTCGACCGCGACGTGCGCCAGCCCTACCGGATGACCCCCGACCTCGTTCCCGCGATCCGCGAGATCTACCAGGACCCGAGCCGCTACTGGGACCTCTACGAGGCGTGCGAAGACCTCGTCGATCTCGAGGACAACTTCCAGTTCTGGCGCTTCCGCCACCTCAAGACCGTGGCCCGAACGATCGGCATGAAGGTCGGCACCGGCGGGTCGAGCGGCGTCGGATTCCTGCAGCGCGCGCTCGATCTCACCTTCTTCCCCGAGCTGTACGCCGTGCGTACGGAGATCGGCGGCTGATGTTCTCCGCGACCTTCTTCGACGGCGAGGGATGGCGCGAGGGCGTGGTCGACACGGTCGGCGATCGGATGCTCGTGCGCGACGACCTCGCCACCACCGGGCTGCCCCGGCTCGACGGCGTCGTCACCGGCGGGTTCACCGACCACCACGTGCACCTGCAGCTCGTCGAGACCGCGGGCCTGTCGGGGTCGCTCCTGGGTCGGGTCGTCGACCTCGGGGCGAATGTGACGGACATCGCACGGCTCGGCGCCGGGATCGCCCCCGTCCGGCTCGAGTACGCCGGCGCCTTCCTCACCGCCCCGGGCGGCTACCCCTCCGACCGCGCATGGGCGCCCGCGGGATCGGTGCGCGAGATCATCGACGCGGCTCAGGCCGCCGAGGCGGTCGCCGAGATGGCGGATGCCGGGGCGTACTGCGTCAAGGTGGCCAGCAACACGGCCGCAGGTCCCGTGTTCGGCGACGAGCTCGTCCGCACGATCGTCGATCTCGCGGCGGCCCGCGGCCTCCCGGTCACCGCCCATGCCGAGGGTCCGGGCGAGGCGCAGCGGATCGCCCGCCTCGGCGTCGCGCGCCTCGCGCATGCGCCGTTCACCGAGGTGCTCGACGACGACGAGATCGCCGCGCAGGCGGCATCCGTCGCGTGGATCTCGACCCTCGCCATCCACGAGGACGCGGCCCGCGTCACGGCGATCGACAACGTCCGCCGCTTCCACGCGGCCGGAGGTGCGGTGCTCTACGGCACCGATATGGGCAACGGTCCGACGCCGGTCGATCTCAATCCCGCCGAAGTGAACGCGCTGCGCGACGCCGGGCTCGACGACGCGGCCCTCCTCCGGGCACTCGCTCCCGTCGACGCCCGCGGCGCCGAGAGCCTCCTCTTCTTCCCCGGTGCATCACCCGCGACCGCCGACCTCCTGCACGCCCGCCGACTCTCCCCCACCGACCTGAAGGTGTGACATGACCGAACTCCGCGACTCCGAGCCCCGCGACTCCGCCCTCATCGACAGCGCACTTCTCGACAGCGCACTTCTCGACAGCGCTCGCGCCCTCGACGCCGCCGACCCGCTCCGGGCCCACCTCGACGCCTTCGCCGATGCCCCGGGCGTCGATGCCTACCTCGACGGCAACTCGCTCGGCCGCCCCCTGCGCGACATCCCGGAGCGCCTCGCGGCCTTCGCGCGCGAGGACTGGGGCACGCGCCTCATCCGTTCGTGGGACGAGCAGTGGATGGCACTGCCCATGGAGCTCGGCGACCGCATCGGTCGCGTGGCCCTCGGCGCAGCATCCGGGCAGACCGTCGTCGCCGACTCGACCAGCGTGCTCATCTACAAGCTCATGCGCGCGGCGTCCGCCGCCGACCCCGCCCGCACCGAGCTCGTGATCGAGAAGGGCAACTTCCCCACCGACCGCTTCCTCGCCGAGGGCGTGGCCGCCGAGACCGGGATGACGCTGCGCTGGATCGAGCCCGACCCCGTGCTCGGGGTGAGCGTCGCCGACGTCGCGGCCGTGGTGTCGGAGCGCACCGCGCTCGTCTCGCTCAGTCACGTCGACTACCGCTCCGGCGCGCTGGCCGACATGCCCGCGATCACGGATGCCGTGCACGCCTCGGGCGCGCTCATGATGTGGGACCTGTGCCACTCGGCCGGCGTCGTGCCGATGCAGCTCGACGCCTGGGGTGTCGACATGGCGGTCGGCTGCACCTACAAGTACCTGAACGGCGGTCCCGGGTCCCCCGCGTTCGCCTACCTCAACCGCGCCCACCAGGGCACGCTGCGCCAGCCGATCCAGGGATGGTGGAGCGCCGCCGACATCTTCGCGATGGGCCCCGAGTACGTGCCGGCCGGTGACATCCGCCAGCTGCTCAGCGGCACCCCGCCGGTCACCTCGATGCTCGCGATGCAGGGAATGCTCGACCTGATCGAGGAGTCCGGGATCGACGCCGTGCGCACCAAGTCCCGCTCGCTCACCGATCTCGCCGTGCGGGCGTTCGACGAGGTGCTCGCGCCGCTGGACGTGCGGCTGCTCAGCCCGCGCGACGCCGACCTGCGCGGTGGCCACGTGACGATCGGCCACCCCGACTTCCGCGAGGTCACGAAGAAGCTCTGGTCCGAGGGCATCATCCCCGACTTCCGGTTCCCCGACGGCATCCGCCTGGGTCTGTCGCCGCTGAGCACCTCGCACGTCGAGACCGTGACGGGCGTACTCGCGGTGCGCGACGCCCTGCGCGCATGACGACGACGGCCGAGGGCGCGACGGGGACGACGGTGGTGGCAGCCGTCGTCGACGACATCGATGCGCGTCCCGGCAGCACCGCCTCGCTGCTGCGCACGGTCGTCGGGTTGTTCCTGCGGCCGCTCGGCTGGATCTCGACCGCCGATCTCGTCACGCTCGCCGGCGATCTCGGCATCGAGCCCGCGCAGGCCCGCACGGGCATCACGCGCCTCAAGCAGAAGGGCCTGCTGCTGCCCGAGCGGCGCGACGCGGTCGGCTACCGGCTGAACCCGGCGGCCCTGGCGATGCTGCAGCGCGGCGATCGGCGCATCTTCGCGATGCGGCAGATGACGGACGCCGACCCCTGGTGCCTCGTGTCGTTCTCGATCCCCGAGACCGAGCGGGCGGTGCGGCATCAGCTGCGGCGTCGCCTGCACTGGATCGGCGCGGGGGTCGTGTCGTCGGCCCTGTGGATCTGCCCCGGGCACCTGCAGGACGAGGTTCGGCAGATCGTCGACGAGGTCGGGGCGCGGAAGTGGGTCACGCTCTTCCCCGCCGGGATGCCGGTCGGGTCGGGCACCCCGGCTGAGGCCGCCGCGCGCTGGTGGGATCTCGAGGCTCTCGCCACGGAGCACCGCCGGTTCCAGGAGTCGCTCACGACGCTGCCCGCCGAGCCGTTCGCCGCGTACGTGCACCTGCTCGATCGCTGGCGCACCCTCCCCTACCTCGACCCGGGCCTGCCGCCGTCGATGCTGCCCGACGACTGGCCCGGCACCCGCAGCTTCGCCGAGTTCGCGTGGTTGTCGGAGACGCTCGAAGGCCCGGCCACCGCGCACGTGCGCGCGGTGGCCGGGGGCTGACGAGCGTCTCCTCAGCCGTCGAGGCCTGCGAGGAAGGCGCGCACGTGCTCGCCGAGCTTCACGATGCGCAGGTCGCGCGCGAGCTCGCGGTCGAACCCCTCGTAGGCGAGCGGGGGAAGCCGGCGCACATTGGCGGAGCATCCGAAGTTCGCGCACACGAGGGTGCCGACCGTATCGCCCTTGCGACCGGCCGGACCGGTCTTGCGCGCGGTGAACAGCTGCACGTCGTTGCGGAGCGTGACGTCTTCGCACCAGGAGCACTGGGCGCGCGCGATCACGCGCTGCTCGGCCTGCTGCAGCAGGGCGCCGGTGAACCCGTCGCCGGACTCGGCGATCACGTAGGCGCGACGGGGCGCCTTGGGGTCGACCCAGCCGAGATAGTCGAGGCGGTCGAAGTCGATGTCGGCGAAGCCCGCGGGCAGGTTCAGGTCGGAGACCTCTTTGCGAGAGGCATTGCGGAAGGAGGCGCGGATGGCGCGCTCGTCGATGGGACGCATGGGAACGGATGCTTTCGTCTGGTGCTCGCCACAGGAGGGCGAGTCGAGGAAGGGAGTGTGAGGGAACGATGAAGCACCGGAGACGGCATCCGCCTCCGGCTGGTCGTCAGCCTCTGCCAGCGGCGCTGTGCGCGCCTGCGGCTCCTGCCTGCGCCACCCGGGCGCTCCTCGAGAACATCACCCGGCGAGCCTACACCCGGCTCGCCGGCCCGGGGCCGGGCGGGGCCGGACCGGGGCGGAACGCCGAAGGCCCGCCCCGTACGTGACGGGACGGGCCTGCGAACGCGCGCGGGTCAGGCCGTGAGCGTGGGGATCTCGTAGCGGCGCGGGGTGCCGAAGCGGTGCGCCGAGACCGACACGGCCTGCTCGCGCAGGAACGTCAGCATCTCGATGCGACCGGCGGTGACGACCGGCTGACCGTACACGGCGACGGCCGGGGAGCCGCCGGTGCGGGCCGCGGTGTCGGCCGTGCTGCCGCCGACGAGGCGGATGCGTCCACCGGTCTGCGCCAGGCGCGCGGCGCGAGCGGTCCACACGGTGTCGTTCTCGACGGCGATCGAGACGCCGGCGGCGCGCAGCCAGGAGGCGACGGATGCCGGAAGGTCGGCCGCCGTGCTCACCATGAGCGCGGCTCCGGTGCGCAGGCCCGCCGCGAGGACGCGAATCGCGTGCACCGGGGTCGCGCGCTCGATGCGCACAGTGACGGGCACGGCGTCGTAGCGCAGGGCGTTCTGCTCGGTCTCGAGGCCGGTCGCGTCGACGACGGCGCCGAACTCCGCGGCCCAGGCGGCCACGTCGGTCGAGAGCGCACCCGCGAGCCAGGCGGCATCGTCCGCCGAGGCGCCGCCGGCCGCGACGAGCGCCGCCTTCGACAGGGCGTCGGTGGGGGCATCCGCCGTGACGGGAGCATCCACCCAGTCGGACAGGCCGATCAGGTAGCTCGGGCCACCCGCCTTGGTTCCGGCGCCGACGGCGGCCTTCTTCCAGCCGCCGAACGGCTGGCGCTGCACGATCGCACCCGTGGTGCCGCGGTTGACGTAGAGGTTTCCGGCCTGCACGGTGGCGAGCCACTGGGCGACCTCGTCCTCGTCGAGCGAGTGCAGGCCCGAGGTGAGGCCGTAGTCGATCGCGTTGACCATCGCGGTCGCCTCGTCGAGCGTCTTCGCCGTCATGATGCCGAGCACCGGACCGAAGTACTCGGTGAGGTGGAACGGGCTGCCGGCGGCGACACCCGAACGGATGCCGGGGCGCCAGTACTGCCCCTCGTCGTCGAGCTTCTGCGGCTTGAGAACCCAGTTCTCGCCGGGCTCGAGGGTCGTGAGGGCGTGGAGCAGCTTGCCCTCGGCCGGTCCGATGAGCGGCCCGATGCGGCTGGAGCCGTCGCTGGGCGCGCCGACCTTGTACGAGCCGACCGCGTCGACGAGCTGACGGCGGAACCGCTCGCTGTCGGCGACCGTACCCACGAGGATCACGAGCGAGGCGGCCGAGCACTTCTGGCCCGCGTGGCCGAACGCCGAGTAGGCGACGTCCTTCGCGGCGAGATCGAGGTCGGCGCTGGGCGTGACGATGATCGCGTTCTTGCCACTGGTCTCGGCGAGCAGGGGCAGGTCGGGGCGGAAGCTGCGGAACAGCTCCGCCGTCTCGTAGCCACCGGTGAGGATCACGCGCTCGACGGCCGGGTGGCTGACGAGCTGCGTGCCGAGCTCGCGCCCGTCGAGCTGCACGTACTGCAGCACCTCGCGGGGGACGCCCGCCTCCCACAGCGCCTCGATCATGACGGCACCCGAGCGGCGCGCCTGGCGGGCGGGCTTGATGATCACCGGGGAGCCGGCGGCGAGGGCCGCGAGCGTGGAGCCGGCAGGGATCGCGACCGGGAAGTTCCACGGCGGGGTGACGACCGTCAGGCCGACCGGGCGGTGCTCCGCACCCGGGATCCGCTCGGCGCGCTTGGCGCTCTCGGCGTAGTAGTGCGCGAAGTCGATCGCCTCGGAGACCTCGGGGTCGCCCTGCTCGAGCACCTTCCCGGCCTCCGAACCCATGACCTCGAGCAGGTCGGCGCGACGGGCTTCGAGCACGTCACCGGCGCGGTGCAGGATCTCGGCGCGACCGGCGGCGCCGAGCGCGCGCCAGGCCTCGCCGGCCGCGGTCGCTTCGGCGATCACCGCGTCGAGGGCCGCGGCATCCGACAGCGTGTGGGTGCGGACCGTCTCGTCGCCGAGCGTCGACGACTCCATGCGCGAGCGGATGCCGTCGCCCCACGCGCGGTTCGCGGCGAGGCTCGGGTCGGTGTCAGGGGTGTTCTCGAAACCGTCGCGCGGGGCGGGCTCGGCGGGCTGCGTGCGGTCCTGCACACGGTTCGACGCGGGGACCTCGATGGGCATCGACGCGATCGACGCGAGGAAGCGGTCGCGCTCGCGGGCGAACAGGGCGGGCTGCTCGTCGAGGTCGAACACGGCCGACATGAAGTTGTCGGTCGACGCGCCCTCTTCGAGGCGTCGGATCAGGTACGCGATCGCGACGTCGAACTCGGCCGGGTGCACGACCGGCGTGTAGAGGAGGAGCGAGCCGACCGTGCGGCGCACGACGGTGGCCTGGGCGGATGCCATGCCCAGCAGCATCTCGAACTCGATCCCGTCGGTGGCGCCGCGCTGGTTCGCGAGCAGCCAGGCGAGGGCGATGTCGAAGAGGTTGTGCCCGGCGATGCCGATGCGCACGTTGCCGATGCGGTCGGGGTGCAGGGCGTAGTCGAGCACGGCCTTGTACGAGGCATCCGATGCCTCCTTGCTGTGCCAGGTCGCGAGCGGCCAGTCGTGCGACTCGGCGTCGACGCGCTCCATGGGCAGGTTCGCGCCCTTGACGACGCGCACCTTGATCGGTGCGCCGCCGTCGGCCGTGCGGGTGGCGGACCACTCCTGCAGGCGGATCATCGCGCCCAGAGCGTCGGGCAGGTAGGCCTGGAGGACGATGCCGGCCTCGAGCGAGCGGAACTCCTCGCGCTCGAGGAGCGTCGTGAAGACCGCGATCGTGAGGTCGAGGTCCTTGAACTCCTCCATGTCGAGATTGATGAACTTCCCGCGCTTCACCGCGATGCGGTAGAGCGGCGCGAGGGCGTCGACGGCGTGCGCGACGGCGTCGTCGAAGGCCCACGGGCTGTGCGGGGCGACGGTCGAGGAGACCTTGATCGAGACGTAGTCGACGTCACTGCGCTCGAGCAGGCGGCGGGTGCCGTCGAGGCGGCGCGCGGCCTCCTCTTCGCCGAGGATCGCCTCGCCGAGCAGGTTGACGTTGAGGTGCACACCGTCGGTCGACTTGATGCGCGTGATGGCCTTGCCGAGCTTGGCGTCGGTGGCGTCGACGATGAGGTGGCGCACCATGCCGCGGAGCACCTTGCGGCTGATCGGCACGACGATGCCGGGGAACGCGGGGGCGAGCGCACCGCCGAGCTTGATGAGACCGCGCAGGGCGCCGGGGAGGAACGCCGGGGTGAGCGGCACGAGGTCGCGCAGGTTGGATGCTGCGACCTTCAGATCTTCGGGGCGCACGACGCCGTCGACGAACCCGACCGTGAAGTCGAGGCCGTTCGGGTCGCTCAGCACGCCGGCGAGGCGCTTGGCGGCGGTGTCGGCGGGCACCTCGCGGCTCTCGACGAGCCAGCGCTGCACGAGCGCGACGGCGTCGTCGGCGAGGGCGGCGATCTCGGCGTTGCCGGTCGCGTTGCCGGTCGGGGCGGGGGAAGTCTGCGTCATCGGGGTCCTCGGGGCTCTCGTGCGGGGGCGCGCGTGCGTCGAGTCTCAGTGTGGGGCGCAGCATCCGTTATGAAAAGCGAACGTTTACGATGGGTACTGTTCGAGGTTTTCGATGCTTTCGGGAGGTCTCCGTGTTCGAGCTGCGCCGCCTGCGCCTGCTGCACGAACTGCACCTGCGCGGCACGATCGCCGACGTCGCCGCGGCACTGTCGTTCAGCCCCTCGACGATCTCGCAGCAGCTCGCGCAACTCGAGCGCGAGGCCGGGGTCGCACTGCTCGAGCCGGACGGTCGGCGCGTGCGCCTGACCGCCCGGGGGCGCCTGCTGGCCGCGCATGCGGCCCGCGCGCTCGAGCTCGACGAGGCGGCGCGTGCCGAGCTGTCGGAGGAGGCCCCCGCGCAGGTGCGCATCGCCGTCATGCCCACGGCCGCGGAGGCGCTCGTTCCGACGGCACTGACGCTGCTCGCCGAGCGGATGCCGGGACTGCGGCTCGAGATGGTCGAGCTGCCGCCCGAGATCGCGCTCTTCGAGCTGCAGGCCCGCGCGTTCGATCTGGTCGTCGCCGAGCAGTACCCCGGACACACGCGCGAGATCGCGGACGGGATCGACCGCACGCTGCTGGGCGTCGACCCGATCCGTCTCGCCGTGCCGCGCGGGGATGGTGCCCGCGGGCTGGACGACCTGCGCGACCGCGCCTGGGCGCTCGAGCCGCAGGGCGCGGCGGTGCGGCGGTGGGCCGTGCAGCAGTGCCGGGCCTCGGGGTTCGAGCCCGACGTGCGCTTCGAGGCGACGGATCTCGTGTCCCATGCGCGGCTCGTGGCCGCCGGGCACGCGGTCGCGATGCTGCCCGACCTCGTCTGGACGGGCGGGCGGGCGACCGTTCGGCTGCTCGAGCTGCCGGGATCGCCCGTGCGCGAGATCTTCGCCGCCACCCGGTCTTCGTCGCGCGACGATGCGGCGGTCACGGCGGTGCGCGAGGCGCTGGCCGACGCGCTGGCCGCGCACGATCCGCGCTGAGCCTGTCGGCGGGGCCGGGCGGGGTGGCGGCTCCGGCATCCCCTGGCGCGGATGCCGCGCACCGGACTACCGTGGCCCGCATGGCGACCTTCGCGCTCATCCACGGCGGCGGATCGACGGGCTGGGACTGGCACCTGGTCGCGCCGCACCTCGAAGGCGCCGGGCACGCGGCCGTGGCGGTCGACCTGCCGACCGAGCGAGCGGATGCCGAGCTCTCCGACTACGTGCGCACGGTGACGGATGCCGTCGGCATCCGCGATCACGTCATCGTCGTGGGCCACTCGCTCGGCGGCTTCACGGCGCCGCTGGCGGCCGAGGCTCTCGACGCGTCCGGTCTCGTGTTCTTCTCGGCGATGATCCCGCAGCCCGGAGAGACCTTCATGGAGTGGTGGACGAACACGGGCCACGACCGCGAGAGCATCGACGACGACCCCGAGGTCTCGTTCTACAACGGCGTGCCGGCCGATCTCGCTGCGGAGGCGAAGCGACGCGAGCGCGACCAGCAGGGGGCGTGGCTCTCGAAGCCGTGGGCCGGGGGTCGTCTGCCGGACATCCCCACGATCGGGATCGTGTGCACCGACGACAAGTTCTTCCCCGCGCCGTTCATGCGTCGAGTCATCCGCGAGCGGTTGGGGGCGGACGCCGTCGAGGTGCCCGGTGGACACTACGCGGCCCTCACGCATCCGGCCGAGGTCGCCGCAGCGCTCGACCGGTTCGCTGCGGGCCTGCGCTGAGCACTCGCCCTGCGCGCCCGATCGGCGAGAGGATACGAGCATGCGCCTCGCCGACTTCCTCCCGCCGTCATCGCCGGCTGCCACCGCCGCCCTCGACATCGCGACCCGGTACCACTCGCCCTCGCTGCTCCACCACGTCATCCGCTCGTGGCTCTGGGCCGAGGCCTTCGCCGCCGTCGAGGGGCGCACCGACATCGACCATGAGTTGCTCTACGTCTCGGCGCTGTTGCACGACATCGGCATCGTGCCCGCGTTCGACAACGTGTCGCTGTCGTACGAAGAGGCCGGTGGGCACGTCGCCGTGGCGCTGACCGCCGGGGCGGGCTGGACGGCCGAGCGGAGCGGTCGTGCGCTCGACGTGATCATCCGGCACAACTGGCCGTCGGTCGATCCCGCGTTCGACAGCGAGGGATATCTGCTCGAGATCGCAACCGGTCTGGACATCTCGGGAGCTCGGCCCGACGCCCTGCCGGCGGCGTTCGTACAGGAGGTGCTCGATGCCTACCCGCGCCTGGACCTCGCCGCGGAGTTCGGCGCGGGCGTCGTCGATCAGGCCGGGCGCAAGCCGCACACCGCCGCACTGCGGCTCGTCGAGGGCGGCGTGGTCGACAAGCTGCGGAACAACCCGCTGGAACGGGGTGCCCTCGAGTCGTGAGACACCACGTCGCGGCGATGGTGACCGATCCCGCCCTCGACCGATGTCGGTCGCCCCGGGGAGGATGAGGGGGTACCCGAGATGCTCCCTCCCCCGCCCGACCGCGCGCCCGACGTCGACGACGACTTCGCCGACGGCCCCGACCCCGATCTCTGGGTGACGAGCTACCTCGCGCACTGGACCACGCCGGAGCGCGCGGAGGCACGATACGAGACCGGCCCCGGCGGTCTCGCGCTTCGGATCGACGCCGACCAGCTCGATTGGCGACCCGAGGACGCCCCGCTGCGGGTGTCGAACCTGCAGACCGGATCGTTCAGCGGCCCCGTCGGATCGACCCGCGGCACGCACCGGCACCGCCCCGACGGACTCACCGTGCGCACCGCCGTCCCGACCCGCCTGTCATGGGCGCCCCGACGCGGACGCGTCGACATCACGGTGAGCGCGAGCGACGACCCGGGATGCATGCTCGCGGCGTGGCTCGTCGGCACCGAACACGAGTCCGAGCGCGACCGCGGTGAGATCTGCCTCTTCGAGATCGATGCGCGTGCAGGTGCGGACGGGTGGACCGCGCGCACCGGCGTCAAGACGCACGGCGATGAGCGGCTGACGACCGACATGGGGGAGGTCGCCCTCGAACATGACGCCCGCACCCCGCACACGTGGACGGCGATCTGGGGCGACGGCGAGACGATCGTCGGCTGCGATGGCGCCGTGGTGTTCCGCGCGGCGCAGAGCCCCGAGCATCCGATGTTCCTGATGATCGACCTGTTCGAGATCGGGGAGCCGGGCGGCGAGTACCCGAAGACCGCGCGGGTTCATGCGGTGCGGGGATGGGGTATCGCCTGATTCCCGAGCGGACGCGGTAGGCTAACCGACCACACAGTCTGTTAGGAGACCAGGATGACCCGCCCGGCCATCGCCGCTTTCGGCGACGCGCACGAGTTCCTCGCCCACCTTCGACCCGCGGCCGCCGGCGATGCCGACGCCAATCCGCGGCTGCTCGTCGGCGCGCTGATCGTGGATCCTGATGCGGATGCCGAGGCGACGCGCCGCGCGCACGACGCATGGTGGGACGACGCCCTGCGCGCCCTGCGCCTCAGCGGCGTGCGGGCGATCGCGATCGTCGTCGACGCGTCGTCGGCGAAGACGTTCCGCGCCCGCCGCCGCTCGCTGCGTCTGACCTCGTCGTTCGTGAAGGAGCTCGACGTCTTCGCCGGCATCCACCTCGGCCGCGATGTCACCACCTTCGGCATCACGATCAGTCGTGATGCCGACCGCACCATCGTCGCCGAGCGGCTCCACGAACTCGCCGAGCGCTCGATCGTGGTCGGAGACCAGATGGTCGTGCGATCGAAGAACCTCCGCGCGCAAAGCATCCGCGAACTGATGTCGGAGGCGCTGCTCTGATCGCCCGTCGGCTCTCCCGGCCCGCCACTCGCCACGCCGTAAACTACGAGGCATGATGGCGACCTCCGATCCCGACCCGGGCACTCGCCAGACGCGCAACGCCGAACGTACGCGCCACGCCATCCTGACCGCCGCCGCCGAGGCCATGGCGCACAAAGGCACGGCCCTGTCGATCGCCGAGGTCGCGGCATCCGCCGGCGTCTCGAAGAGCGGCCTTCTGCACCATTTCGGCAGCCGCGACCAGTTGCTCATCGCGGTCGTCGACGACGCGAACGAACGATTCCGCGCGGCGGTGATGACCCACCTCGACCTGTCGGAGAACCACCCGGGCAAGGTGCTGCGCGCGTACGTGCGGGCGCTGTGCGGCGGTAGCGAGGAGACGGCGCAGTTCTTCGCCTCGGCGCCGATGTGGAACGGGGTACTGGAGATTCCCGGCATCGCCGACGTCATCGCTGCCGACGCGGAGTGGTGGGCGACGCAACTGTCCTCCGACGGGATGGATGCCGATCGCATCATGGTCGTGCGCCGCGCCGCCGAGGGTATCGCCGCCGCGGCCGCCTTCGGCGAGGAGACACCCGAGCGCGTGCTCGCCGGACGCGACATCCTGCTCGGGATGTGCTCGGCCGACCAGGACTGAGCCTCCGCACAGAGCCCTGCGCGGCATCCGTTCGGCATCCGTCCCTCGGCGTCCGCCGACGGATGCTCCCCCTCGGCGCGCCCCGCCGCCCCACCATCACGGGCGATTTCCCAGCTAACCGACCATATAGTCTGTAAAGAAGATCATACGGACTGTCTGGAGAAGATCGTGGTGAATGCAGCGCCCCCGCGGGCGACGACGCGGAGCTGGTTCGGCCTGGGAGTGCTCGTGCTCCCCCTGCTGCTGATCGGGATCGATGCGACCGTGCTGATCCTGGCGCTGCCGCAGATCTCCGCGGATCTGCGGCCGAGCGGAGCCGAGCAGCTGTGGATGATCGACATCTACTCGCTCATGCTCGCGGGCCTGCTCGTGACGATGACCTCGATCGGCGAACGCTTCGGCCGCCGCCGCGTGCTCCTCATCGGTGCCGTGTTCTTCACGATCGCCTCGGTCATGGGCGCGCTGTCGACCACGCCACTCGTGCTCATCCTGTCGCGCGCCGTGCTCGGTATCGCCGGAGCGACGATCATGCCGTCGACGCTCTCGCTCATCCGCAACATGTTCCTCGACCGCGAGCAGCGGCGTTTCGCGATGGCGGTCTGGGGAGCGATGGCATCCGTCGGCGCCGCCGCCGGCCCCATCGTCGGCGGCTGGATCATCGAGCACTTCTCCTGGCAGGCCGCCTTCCTCATGAACATCCCGATCATGCTGCTCCTGCTCGTGCTCGGCCCGTTCGTGCTGCCCGAGAGCAAGAACCCCGATCTGCGCCGCATAGACCTACTCAGCGTCGGCGTCTCGCTCGTCTCGATGCTCGCCCTCGTCTACGGCATCAAGTCGGTCGCGGGCGGCAAGGACGTTCCGCTCGGGATCGCCGCCCTCCTCCTGGCCGCGGTCGGATTCTGGATCTTCGTGCGACGGCAGCTCGCGCTCCCGACGCCGCTGATCGACGTGCGCCTCTTCCGACGGCGGCACTTCCGCGGAGCCGTGGTCGGCGATCTGCTGTCGATCTTCGCACTGGTCGGTGCGCTCGTCGCCCTCACCCAGTACATGCAGCTGGTGCTCGGCCTCGGCCCGCTCGAGTCGGCGCTCTGGCTGCTGCCCCAGGCGGCGATCGCCGCGGTCGCGGCCTTCATCGCGGCGGCGCTCGTCAAGCGCATCGCCCCCGTCGTGGTCGTGAGCATCGGCCTCGGCGTCGCGACGACCGGATTCCTCGTGCTGCTCTCGCTCACCCCGCACTCGCATCCCGCTGTCGTCGCCGCTGCTCTCTGCCTGATCTCACTCGGCGCCGGCGTGGGGATGACCCTCACGAATGACATCATCATGAGCTCGGTTCCGCCCGAGCGGGCGGGCCAGGCGGCCGCGACTTCGGAGACGGCCTACGAGCTGGGCACCACGCTGGGGACGGCCGTGCTCGGGAGCGTGCTGGTGGCCTGGTACGCGAATGCCGTCGCCGGAGCACGCGAACTCGCGAACGTCCCCGCCGACCTGCTCAGCCGCGCCGAGTCCACGATCGCCGAGGCGACGCTGGTCGCCCGGGAGATCGGCGGCGCCACCGGCGAGCTGCTGCTGTCGACGGCGCAGGCCGCGTTCACCGAGGGCATCGTGATCACGGGCGCCGTCGGCGCCGGGATCATGGGACTCGCGGTCGCCTGGGCCGCGTGGACGCTGCGCGGAGCATCCGCCACCAAAGACCTGAGCGTCGAGCACGACCACTGACGTCCGGGGCGTCAACCCCCTCCGGGTCCGCGTCGGATCGGACGTACCGTCGAACACACGCATCGAAGGAGGACGACATGAGCGATCCCGTGAGCAACGACCTGCACGACGACGACCACCAGAACACCCAGGGAACTCCGGGCGCCGACGAGGAGGCCGACACGGCCTCGGGCGGCGCCCCGGAAGAGCCCGACGAGGACTGAAGGTCCGATCCGGCTTTCGAATCGCTCATTTCGCCGTTCTCGGCATCCGATTTCTGCAAAGTGAGCGATTCGAAGACGGGAAACGGGAAGACCGGAGACGACAGGGGCGGGGTCGCACCCACGACCCCGCCCCTCTTTCATTCCCTCAGGTCAGGAAGCATCCGCCTCCGACGTGCCGGCCAGGACGGACCGACGGCGCCGCACCATCAGCACACCGAGCGCGAGGAGAAGCGCTGCGGCGATGCCGACGGGAACCGCGGGGAAATCCGAACCGGTCGACGCCAGCCCGTCGGGGCCGCCCGCAGCCGCTCCGCCGGCGGAGTCGCCGTCCGTCGCGCCACCGCCCGCAGTCGGCGCCGCAGCGACCGTGACCGCGAGCGAAGCGACCCCGGAGGGTGCGGTCGCGACGAGCGTGTGCGCTCCCACGTCGACCGAATCGGGAATCGAGACGACCGCGCTGGCCGCGCCGTCGGCGCCCACCGTGAGGGTGGCGAGGAGGACGGGCTCGGAGTGCAGCACCAGCTCGACCTCCTCACCCGCGACGAAGCCTGCGATGTCGATCGTCGCCGGTACGCCGATCTGCAGCGCACCTCCCTCCACCGCGATGTTCCGCGCGGGGGTTTCGCCCTCACCCGGTTCCACCTCGGCGATCGCGGTCGAGAGCACTCCCGCGACCTCTTCCACCTCCACCTGACTGACCTCGGCGTTGCCGGTGCCGGGCGTGGTGCGGTTCACCTTCGCGACGAGCGCACGCGCATCGTCGAGAGCCGTGTCGAGCGCAGCATCCGACACCGCTGCGGCGAGCGCGTCACCCTCGGCGATCAGCGCCTCGATCTCACTCGTGTCGACGATCTCCACCGTGACGCGCACGGGGGTGCCGGCGCTGAACTCGAAGATCAGACCCGAGGTCCCGAGCATCTTGTCGGCGTAGAAGGCCGGCGTCAGGCGGTACACGTCGACGCCCTCGGCGCCGGCCGCGACCGTGTAGTCGTCGGTGTCAAGCGATCCGACGACCGCCCCCGACGTCGTGACGTAGCGGATCGCGTCGAGCGTGGCGCCGTCGGCATCCGCGGTGAACTCCACCACGTTGTTCGGGTTGTCGGCCTGCGCGGGGTTGCGGTCGAACACTCCGATCGCGGGCGTGACGACCGGCTGGGCGCCGTCAGCGTTGCGGTAGACCGAGATGCGCGTGAGCGTCGGCTTGTAGATCTCGCCGGGCAGCATGCTCGTGATCGAGAGACGCAGCTTCGACGAGGTGATCGTGCCGAAGCCATCGACCACGGCATCACGACCGATGCCCGCGTCACGGGTGACGAAGGCCTCCCACTGCTCGGTCTCGGCGTTCCAGTTCTGGAGCGTGAAGTCCTTCACCCGCAGTCCCGTGCCCGAGTCGGTGAACTCATCGAGCACGACTTCGTCGAACTCGGTCTCGGCACCGAAGTCGATGTCGATCGTCAGCGGGAACTTCGCGTCGTCCGCGGCCGCCCACCGGGTGGTCGGATCGCCGTCGACGAGCTTGTCGGCCGAGAGCACGAAGTTCTGGTGCGGATGCGTCGAGCTCGCCGTCGCAGTCTTGCCCAGTGCGAGATCGACGCGGGTGTCGATGCCCTCCTCCTCGATCGGGTCGTCGTCGACGGGGTTCGTCACCACGGCACCGTTCGCAGTCTCGTGCAGACCGATGTCGGGGGCGTCACCGCGGTAAGACGGGTCGCCGAAGAAGTCGAACTCGCCGATGCGCTCGTTGTAGCGCCCAGCATCGACCAGCGGCGACGCGTCGTCGAGCCGAAAGAGGCTCGCCGACTGGCGGATGTTCTCGACCCCCGCGTCCTGCGCGTAGTCGGCGGGGTCGCCGACGAACAGCGGATCACCGATGACGGCCCGGTCGTCCTGCGGCTGCTGCGTCGAGTACTCGCCGCTCGCCTCGTAGTACGCGTTGTTCGAGAACACCGCCCGATCGAGGCCGCCGGGCTTCGCCGCCCACGTGGTCGTGTCGGTGGTGGAGGTGTTGTAGAAGATGTTGTTCGCGAAGTAGACACGGTCCTTCAGCACCTCGTCGTGCACCGACTCGAGGATCGACCCGTCGTAGACGAACACGTTGTTGAGCACGTACGTCGGCGAGTAGTTGCTCGACAGCATGTTCTTCCAGATCACGCCGTTGTCGTTGACGCTGAGGTTGTACCGAGCCACGGAGTTGCCGCTGTTGCCCATGTAGGCCATCCAGCCGCCCTTGTTGTCGTGCGAGTAGTTGTATTCGTACGTCACGTCGAAGTTGGTGAACTCGAGGTCCCACGGCGTCGCGTCGTACTGGTTCGCCGGGCCGTCGTAGATCTCGTTGAACCGCATCACCGACTCAGCACCGGCCCAGAGGTAGAGCCCAGCCGAAACCTGCTCGTAGCGCTGCAGCCACCCGTTGGCCTCGTTGTACTCGGCGAGCAGGTTCTTGGTGTTCGCGAACTGGTACGGCCCCTGGCCGATGCTCTCGGCGTAGTTGTGGGCGATGTGCACGTTGCGGCTGTAGAGGTCGCGGTCGCGCACCCAGAGCTGCTCCCACCCCTCGTGGAACTTGCCGCTCTCGTCGTTGTAGCCGACCTGGTCGCCGAACCAGTTGAAGCCGAACTGGATGGCATGCAGCTCGACGCGCTCGAACGTGTTGTTCACGATCTCGATGTCGCGGAAGTGGTGGCCGCCCGTCGCGTAGGCCCCGTACTGCTGAGATCCGAACACCTGGAAGTTCACGCCGCCGTAGTGGATGCGCTGCCAGACGCTCGGGCCGTCGATGTCGTGCACGTGGAGGTCGCGGATGACGATGCCGTCCATGATGGTGTCGGCGCCGGCGGGCAGCAGGTCGGCGTTGATCGACACCGAGACGCCGTCGCGCACGTAGGAGCCGCGTGTGATGTCGGTGGCGAAGTCGTCGTCGTTGCTGAGCTCGAGGTTCGCGATGTGCACGTACTCCTGGTTGCGCAGGTTCACGGCGCCGGTGAGGCCGACGGTCTGAATGTTCTTCGTCGTGCCCGAGGTGAAGGGGCTCGGCACATTGCCATTGGTGGCGATGTAGGGCAGGCCGTCTTCCGGGTCGCCGTAGGCGTCGATGACGATGGGCTTGCCCGCCTCGCCGGACCCCTTGGGCCAGAGCTGCTGGTCGTTCCACGTCTCCCCGCCCTTGAGCAGGATGCGGTCGCCGGGAAGGAAGGTGGTGGCGTTCGCCTTGTCGAGCGACTGCCAGGCGGTGGCCGCGGAGGTTCCGGATGCCGCGTCGTCACCGTCCGTGGCGTCGAGGAAGTAGTCGGTGCCACCGTAGGGGTTGGCCGTGGCGCCCGCCCAGCCGGTGTCGTCGACGTCGGCGACGGCGGGGGCAGTAGCGATGCCGACGAGGGCGGTCGTCGCGAGGATGCTCGTGAGAGTGAAGGCGCCGAAGCGCCGCCCTCGATGCCTCGGGGGGCTGTGTCGTGTCATTGCGGATCCCTTCTTCGGAGGTTGCTGGGGGAGCACGACGGCGGGGGCCGTCAGTCGGAAACGTTCTGGCGCGCGCGGGCGTCGTCGATCGCGGCGGTGAGCTTCTCGTCGAGCAGGACGCTGCGGATGCGTTCGCGATAGCGCTCGTAGGCGGCGTCGGTGTCGACATCGCGGGCGTCCACGCGGTAGATCGCCCACCCGGAACGAGACGGTTCGGGGCCGGTCGTTCCGCCGATGTCGGCGGCGCGGATCGCGGCGGCGGTCTCGGGGTTCCAGGCCCCGTCGACAAGTTCGGCATCCGCAACGGTGATCGTCTCGACCTGCACGCCTGCGGTGTCGCCGGTCGTCATCGCGCGATCGAGCACCGCCTGAGCCGCGCCCGGGTCGGGATCGTCGGTTCGGATCCGGGTGAGAGTATGAGTCGTCGCCGCGGACGCCCACTCCGACGATTCGGCATCGAAGCGCGCGCGCACCTCGTCGTCGCCGACGGCGAAGCGGGGGTCGTCGGAGGAGAGGAGCGCGCGGGCGGTCGCCTCGCGGATATCGGTGAGACTCTTGGAGTAGAACGTGCGGGCACTGTAGGCGATCGGCCCGTAGACGACCTCACCCGCCCGCTGCGCCTCGGCGCGTGCGGCGTTGACCTCGTCGAGCGCATCGAGAATGTCGGCCGGGCGCTCGAGGTCGGTCACTCCCGCCTCGCGGGCGACCTGGAGAAGCGCCACGTCATCTCGGAGGGAGTCGATCGCGGCCGCGCGCACCTCGTCGTCGTCGCCACCGGCCTGCTCGGCAGCGCGACCGGCGCGGTCGATCCCGATCGCGAGCTCCCCGTCGGTGAGCACGATCCCGTCGATCTCTGCGCGCGCCGGCGACGACACCGCGAGCGGAATAGCCACGGCACCCACCGCCACCAGAGCGAGCACACCCGAGCCCCACGCGGCGAGCCGCCGCCGATGCTGCCGTCTGTCCACGCTGTCTCCCTCGTCGGATCCGTGTTCAGGAGGATGGCACAAATTGTGATGGATGACAATAGTTACGACAGAACATCACCCGTTCGGCTTCAACCCCGGAAAGCCATGGGTGATATCGATGCCAATCACACCCCATAATGGATCTCATGCTTTCTGCTCTCGTCACCCCCGCGCCCGACGCGACTGTTCCGGCGTCACCCGCGCCGACGCTCACCTGGGCCGGGAACCGCCTCCTGCGCGAGAGCACGCCCACCCGCATCCTCGCGGGATCGCTGCACTACTTCCGCGTGCACCCCGACCAGTGGCGCGACCGCCTGCAGCGACTGCGAGACCTGGGGCTCAACACGGTCGACACCTACGTGCCGTGGAACTTCCACCAACCGCGCGCGGGCGAGGCCCCCGACTTCACCGGATGGCGCGACATCGTCGCCTTCCTCACGATCGCCGCCGAGGTCGGCCTCGATGCGATCGTGCGCCCCGGGCCCTACATCTGCGCGGAGTGGACCAACGGCGGACTCCCGACCTGGCTCACGGCATCCGGCATCCCCCTGCGCACCGCAGACCCGCGCTTCCTCGAAGCGGTCGATGCGTGGTTCGCCGACCTGCTCCCCCGGATCACCGACCTGCAGGCGAACGTCGGCGGCCCGGTGATCGCAGTGCAGGTCGAGAACGAGTTCGGCAGCTACGGCGACGACCCGACGTACGTGTCCGAGGTCGCACGACTCCTGCGCGCGCACGGCATCACCGAGATGCTCTACACGGCCGACGGCCCGACCGACCTCATGCTCGACGCCGGCATGCTGCCCGACACCCTCGCCGCGCTGACACTCGGCTCGCAGCCCGGAGCCGCACGCGATCTCATCCGCCGCCGACGCCCCGACGAGCCCTTCTTCGTCGCTGAGTTCTGGAACGGCTGGTTCGATCACTGGGGCACGGCGCACCACGTGCGCGGCACGGCAAGCGCGGCCGGCACGCTCGCCGGCATCATCGACGACGCCGGGAGCGTCAGCATCTACATGGCCCACGGCGGCACCAACTTCGGCCTCTGGTCGGGGGCGAACCGTGTCGACGGGCGCCTGATGGCGACGACGACGAGCTATGACTCCGACGCCCCGATCGCCGAGGATGGCACTCTCACTCCGAAGTTCTTCGCCATGCGCGAGGTGCTCGGTGCGACCGAGCCGGTACGCAGCACCCAGCCCGAGTTCCTCCCCCCGCGGCGGATCGATGTCGCGCGCGGCGCCGACCTGCTGGCCATCCTGGATGCCGCGGCCGACGCCTCGCACCCGGTCGCGGCGACGAGCAGCTTCGAGGAGCTCGGTGCCGACGACGGCTTCGTCCGTTACACGGCTGACGCCCTCCTCCCCGATCGCGATGTGCGCCTGGTCTTCGAGCGCATCGCCGACCGCGCATTCGTGTTCGTCGACGGCGAGCCGGTCGGCGAGATCGAGGAGCGCGGCGAGATCGAGGTGCGCGGACACGGCACTCGTGCGCGCATCGTCGTTCTGGTCGAGAACCGCGGGCGCGTGAATTACGGGTCGTCGATCGGCGAGCGCAAGGGAATGCTCGGCCCCGTGCTGGTGGATCGTCGGATCGTGCAGCACTGGGAGGCATCCGCCGTCGATCCCACGTCGTTCGACGTCGACGCCCGGCGACGCCTCTCGGCACACACGGATGCCGGGGCCGCCGATTCGGTACGACCCGGCTTCGCTACGGCATCCTTCGAGATCACGGATGCCGTGCGCGACACGCACCTGGCCCTCCCCGGCTGGGGCACCGGCATCGTCTGGGTCAACGGCTTCCTGCTGGGGCGCTACGCCGAGGTCGGACCGCAGCAGACGCTGTACGTGCCCGCACCGCTGCTGCGCGCCGGCGCGAACGAGATCGCGCTGCTCGAGCTGCGCCGTCGCGGCGGAGCCCTCGAGCTGCGAGCGACCGCCGAGCTCGGCCCCGAAGAGGAGTACGTCGAGGAGTTCTGAGGGTCAGCGCGCGGGGGGTGCGGTGCTGCCGCGCACGATCAGCTCGGGCGCGATGTGCGCGTTGCGCTGCTCGTCGCCCGCGCCGTCGAGCTCGGCGATCACTCTCTCGACCGCGAGCTCTCCCATGCGCTCGAACGGCTGCCGAACGGTCGTCAGAGGCGGCGACACGTACTGCGCCACCGGGATGTCGTCCATGGCGACGACCGAGATGTCACCCGGCACGTCGCGCCCCAGCTCGCGCAGCGCATGGATCACACCGATCGCCATCTCGTCGGACGAGACGAACACGGCGGTCGCGTCGGCCACCCTGCCGAGAACGAGACCCAGTTGATAGCCGGATGCCGGGGTCCAGTCGCCGTTGAGCACGGGCGGCGCGGTCTTGCCGGCTTCGGCTAGCGCGGCGGCCCACCCCTGGGTGCGCCCCGAGGCGTCCTTCCAGTTCGCCGGCCCGGCGATGTGCCAGACGGTCTCGTGCCCGAGGTCGATGAGATGCTGTGTCGCGAGGCGACCCGCAGCCTCCTGATCGAGGTCGACCACGACGTCGGCGGCCGAGGTATCGGCGTCGATGACGGCCGTCGGGATGCCGTGCACGGCCTTCGCGAGGGCCGGCTCATCCCAGATCGGCACCGCGATCACGAGGGCGTCGACGCCCTGGTCGCGCAACCGTCCGATTCCGCCGGCGATGGCCGCAGCCGAGACCGAGGTCGTGCCGGCCGAGGAGACGAAGTAGCCGCGTGCACGCGCCGCCCGGTGGATGCCGAGCATGATCGAACTCGCCGCGTATTGATCCGATTCGTGAGTGAGCACGCCGATGGTCATGCTGCGGCCCGTGACGAGCGCCCGCGCGAGGCCCGTGCGCCGATAGCCCGTGCTCTCGACGGCGTTCTCGACCTGCAGGCGGGTCACCTCGGAAACGTTGGGGTGGTCGCGGAGCACGCGCGAGACGGTCTGCGGAGACACTCCCGCCAAGGCGGCGACATCCGCCATGGTCGGAGGGCGGACGCGGCCCGCGTTGGTGGTCTTCGGCATATCCGTTCCGGTGGGATCGACAGCGCCCCTGGTGGCGTGTTGCCTCATGTTAGCGGATGTGATCGGTGCCGCCGGGGACGTCACCAGGCCCCCGTCCGGCGGAAGACCCGCACTTGCGACATAGCCACGGGGCCACGGCATCCGACGATCTCGACCTCGACCGCGCGCACGCCGTCGACCGCGGCGTCGATGATGCGCTGGGCACCCACCGACGCTCCGCGGCGCTCCGCGAGCACGGTGCCGTCGGCCGCACGGAAACGCACCGCGAATCCGTCGATGCGCTGCCCCAGAGCGATGTCCTCCCGCAGCGCGACCCCGGCGATGTCGGCATCCGCTGCGAAACGCAGAGTGACGGATGCCGGAACGTCGCGGGTCGCGACATACCACCCCCCACCGGCGCCCGGCGCGGCGGACAACGGCGCCGTCGAGTAATCGGCCGTAGCCGTCGGGGCGATGTCGCTCTCATCGAGTGAGCGGATGAGATCGCCCAGGCGCGCGAGCATCACGCGGTCGGACTCGGCGATGCGTCCGGTGGCCGCCGGCGGCACATTGAGCAGGAACGTCGCGTTGCCACCGACACTGCGCCGATAGATCTCGAAGAGTTCGTCGGGCGAGCGCACCGCGTCGTCCTCGACAGGGTGGTGGAACCATCCGGGCCGCGTCGAGGTGTTCACCTCGGCGGGGTACCAGACCAGCGGCTCCGTCGACGCGAGCAGCGCATCGCGACCACCGAGATCCTCCTCGTCGCTGCGCACGATGCGCGAGAACAAGCCGTCGTCGACCTGCTGCGAACGCGACGCGGTCGACTCCGCTTCACGGAGGGAGGCCGGCACGACGCTCCACTCCTCGGCACGGGTGTGCCCCGCCTCGTTGCCGCACCACCGCACGTCCGGGCCGCACACGCTGATCGCGGCATCCGGTTGCAGGCGACGCACGAGCTCGTAGTAGCGGTCCCAGTCGTAGTACTGGCGGCGACCGTCGGCGCCCTCGCCGTTGGCGCCGTCGAGCCAGACCGAGAAGATCGGCCCGTAGCCGGTGAGCAGTTCGGTGAGCTGCGCGACGAAGAAGTCGTCGTACGGCGTTCCCGTGCCGTAGGTCGCCTCGGTGCGGTCCCATGGCGAGAGGTAGACCCCGAAACCGAGCCCCTCGGCCGCGCACGCCTCGGCGACCTCGCGCACGAGGTCACCCGCGCCACCCCGCCATGGGCTCGCCGCCACGGTGTGCGCGGAGTGCGCACTCGGCCACAGGGCGAAGCCGTCGTGGTGCTTGCAGGTGAGGATCACCGCGGTCATCCCGGCGGCTGCGAGGTCGCGCACCCAGGCGCGGGCATCGACGTCGGCGGGATCGAACAGGGCCGGGTCCTCGTGCCCGAGCCCCCATTCGCGGTCGGTCATGGTGTTCATGCCGAAGTGCAGGAAGCCGTAGAACTCCCGTCGTTGCCAGGCGAGCTGGCGGTCAGTGGGCACGACGGCCGCGGCTTCGGCGAGACGGGCGGATGCCGTGGTCGACGGTGCCGCGGTCACTTGTGCCTCCGGTTGAAGATCGCGAGCTGCGCGATGAGCACGGCGAGGGCACCGAGCATCGTCAGCAGCTGGGGCCAACCAGTCGTCTGCTGCGCGACGATGATCGTCGTGATCGCGGCGACGAACACGACGGCGTGGACGATGCCGACGACGAGCGCCTGCACGTCGATCGTGCGGCGGGTGGGACGAGCGGTCATTTGATGCCTCCCCCGCCGACGGACTGCAGCAGTCGGCGCTGGACGATGAGATAGAAGACGATGACGGGCACCATCACGATGACCATGCCCGCGTAGAGCTGGCCGTAGTCGGCCGCCGCGCGCTGCGCCTGGAACAGGTTGAGGAGCCCGACCTGCACCGTCTTGTTCTCGCCCGGCATGAGGGTGAGCGAGATGATGAAGTCGTTCCAGTACGCCAGGAAGTTGAACAGCAGCGCGGTGTTGATCACGGGCGAGGCGAGCGGGAGCATCACCGACACCATCGTGCGCAGACGCGAGCTGCCGTCGAGCGTCGCCGCCTCTTCGTACTCGACGGGGATCGTCCGGAAGAACGACGTGAGCAGGTAGATCGTGAACGGCAGCGACGTGGCCGCGTAGACGAGCGCGAGCACGGCGAGATTGTCGATGAAGAACCCGCCGCGGAGGACGTCTCTCAGCGCACGATCCCAGCCGAGCAGCATCAGGAAGATCGGGATGACGATGTAGTTGACGTTGATGAAGAGTCCGGCGAGCAGCAGCACCTCGATCACGGACTTCCCGCGGAAGTCGAAGCGCGCCAGCACGTAAGCGGCGGGCACGGCCACGACCAGGCAGATCGCGAGGGCGAGAGCCGTCACGAGCACCGAGTTGAGGAAGTACTCGCCGATGCGGGCGTTGACGAACGCCTGCACGAAGTTGTCCCAATGCACGCCGAGCGGGATCGCCCACGGGCTCTCGTAGAACTCCGGCTTGGTCTTGATCGAGGCCATGAAGACCCAGGCGACCGGGATGAGGATGGCGAGGGAGATCGCGCCGAGCAGGATGTTGACCAGCACGCGGTAGGTGCGATCGCTCGCCGCGCGGCCTCGGGTCGGGGTGAGGAAGGCCATCAGAACTGCTGCACCTCTCGCTTGGTTGACCGATTGATGATGAGCGCCAGCGCGAACGAGAAGATGAAGATCACGACGCCGATAGCCATGCCGTATCCGTAGCTCGAGTTCGTGTACGCCTGCTTGTACATATAATTGAGCAGCACGTCGGAGGAGCCGTTCGGACCTCCGTCGGTCATCGCCCGCACGAGCACGAAGGCGAGATTGACCGAGGAGATGATGAAGAACGTGAGCGTGGTGCGCAGCGTGCTCCACACCAGCGGAAGGGTCACGTCGAAGAATCGCCGGAGCGCGCCTGCGCCGTCGAGGGCCGCGGCCTCGTAGACATCGGCGGGGATCGAGCTCATCCCGCCCATGTAGAGCAGCACGTAGTAGCCGAGCGACTGCCACAGCATGGCGAGGGCGATGCTGTACATGATGATCTTCTCGTCACCGAGCCAGACCTGGGTGAGGTTCTCGAGCCCGACGGCGCTGAGCGATCCGTTGATCAGACCGTTCTTCTGGTCGTACACGGCCGAGAAGATCGCGGCCACGACCACGATCGAGAGCACGCTGGGCAGGTACAGCACGAACCGGTAGAAGTTGCGGGCGCGGATGCGCGGGTTCACCATGATCGCGGCGATACCGAGCGCCCCGGCCATCGTCACGATGGTGACGATCACGAGCAACAGGATCGTGTTCTGGAACGAGCGCACGAACTGCATGTCGCCGAGGAGGGCTGTGAAGTTGTCGAAACCGATGAAGGTCTGCGAGCCGCCGAAGCCGGTCCACTGGAACAGCGACATGCGGAACACGTCGATAGTCGGCACGACCATGAAGACGAAATAGAGCACGAACGCCGGGAGCAGGCAGAACAGGATGAAACGACCGCGACCTCGATGCATCGCGGAGCGGGTTTTGGCCACGGGGTGTCCTTCGGGCGTGGGGATGGAAATGCGGGGCCGCCGACGGGTCGGCGGCCCCGCAGCGTGTCACTGGGCGGCTGCGCCGAGCTTGTTGCTGGCGTCGTTGACCGCCGCCTGCCACTCGTCCAGGCTCATGGTGCCCGAGATCACACTGTTGGCCGAATCGAACAGCGTCGCCTTGAGGTCGACACCCGGCACCGGCGTGGTCGCCGCGAAGCTGCCGACGAGCGCCTTGACCCCGTCGCCGGAGTACCCGGCGTAGAACTGCGCGGAGTCTCCGCTGAGTCCGTCGGCGAGTCCGACGATCGGCTGGATGGCGCCGGTTCCGGCGAAGATCTCCGCCGCCTCGTCGGAGTAGAGGTAGGCGAGGAACGTCTTGGCCTCCTCTTTGTGGGTCGCCTCGGACGGGATCCAGGCCGACTCGACGAACGTGGTGAGGTAGCGCTCGCCGCCTGCCTCGGGGGCGGGTACCGCCGTGAGACCCCACGCGAAACCGTCGCTGCGCGGAGCATCCGCCATCTCGTTCGCGATCCAGGTGCCGTTGGGCATGAAGATCGACGTGCCGTCGAGGATCGTCTGCTGATTCTTGGTGAAGTCCTGGCCGTTGGCGTAGCCGACGGTCGTGGGCGCGGTGTACTCGGTGAGCAGCTCGGTGGTGAGCTCGAGCACCTCGCGTGCCTCCGGCTGCATCCAGACGTCTTCCTGGTAGGTCATGACGTCGGTGTAGAAGTCCTCCCCACCCGCGGCCGCGAGCAGCGAGAAGAAGTAGGAGTCGAGGTATCCGGCGGTCGGGTACGTGAAGAGCGAGATGCCCTCCGCCTTCGCGGCCTCGCCGAGGGCGAAGAACTCGTCGAAGTCGGTCGGCACCTCCCAGCCGTGCGCGTCGAGGAGGCCCTGGTCGTAGACGAGACCCGTGGGCGAGGCGAACATCGGCAGCAGGTAGACGCTGTCGTCGCCGTAGGGGTTGGTGTTGAGGTTGCCGACGATGCCCTCGGTGAGCTTCTCGCCGACGGTGACGTCTTCGCCCGGGACGGTGAGGTCGAGCACGTCGGAGAGGTCTTCGAGGCCGCGGTCGCGGATGAAGCCCTCGGTGAAGCCCTCCTTCGCGCCCTGCCCGAGCACGACGACATCGGGGTAGTCGCCCGCGGCGACCTGCGGCGTCAGCTCCTGGGCGAGGGTCTTGCTGGTGACGAGCTCGACGTCGATGTCGGGGTTCGCCTTCTCGAAGGCTGCGACGACGTCGGCGTACATCTCGGCGCCGTAGCCGCCTTCGAACGCGGCGACCTTGAGCGTGTCGCCGGAGTCGGCATCCTGCCCTCCGGCGCCGCTGCAGCCGGCGATGAGCGAGACGCTGGCGATCATGGCGACCGCGCCTGCGATGGTCTTCTTCTTCACGGGGGTCCTCTCGGGTTTCTGCATGATCATCGCCCGGGCGAGGGTGCAGCCCGGTGCTGTCGTGATCGGGGTGTGAGACTTCGTCGTTCCGCGGCTCAGAGAGGAGCCGTGGAGATAGTGTGTCACACTTTGGCATCGATGCCAACATAAACATCCGATGTTCAATCCCGGGCGTCCGGAACGCACGGAGGGGTCGAGACACGCCGCGCGCGCGAGCGCGAATGCGGCGTGTCTCGACCCCTCGGGTACCGGAGAGTCAGTCCTCGGACGACAGGGCGAGCCGGCGGCGGCGGATCACCAGGAGTCCGCCCGCGGCCAGGAGCAGGAGCGCCGCGGTGAGCGACCAGCCGAGCACGAGGCCCGTGGCGGCGAGATCGCCGTCGGAACCCGAGCCGCCCGTGCCGCCGTCGGCACCCCCACCCGACCCGCCACCCGGGGTCCCGGGCTCGCCCGGCTCACCCGGGTCGACCGGCACCGCGGTCACCTCACCCGCGAAGGCGCGGGTCGACGGCTCGCCGATCCCGTTGTCGGCGGAGACCGTGAAGGCGTAGGCACCGACCGTCGTCGGCGTGCCGACCAGCTCGCCCGTCGCGGCATCGAGGGTCAGGCCGTCGGGCAGCGCCCCGGCCACGACCGCATACGTCGGCGCCGGAACACCGGATGCCTGCAGCACACCCGTGATCGCCGTGCCGGCGACCAGCGCGGGGATCTCGCCCTCGATCGCACCGGGAGCAGCATCATCGACCGCTCCGGGAACGAGCACGCGCAGCGCTGTCAAAGACGGGTCGCCCTCGCTCCATCCCGTGCTGAGCGCGACGTACCGAGCCGTCGCATCGACGGCCACCGCACCGTGCGTGGTTCCGGCCTCGATCGATCCGACGTCGCGGAACGTGCGGCCGTCATCGCTCACCGAGACCGTGGCGGCAGGCGCGCCCTCGCCCGCCCACAGCGTCGTCACGGTGCCGATCGGCTGCGCGGCGCCGAGGTCGGTCACCATCCGCCCGTCCGCGCCCGGGGTCCACGCGGTGGCCGGATCGCCGTCGACCGCGTTCCGGGGCGGGGTCATGCCGTCGGGCAGGACGGATGCCGGGAACGTCAGGGTGTCGAGCGCCCGATCGGGCACCGGGAACGGGGTCGCGCCGGGGAAGCTCGCGGCGGCGGCCACGGCCGGCTCGCCGACGGGCAGCGCCCGCGTCTCCCCCGTCTCGGCGTTCGTGACGTCGATCGTGGGCACCGCGGCGGCTGCCTCCACGCGCACGTCGGCCGCGGCATCCGCGATCCGGATCGTGCGTCCGTCGACGACCGAGACGCCGACGCCCGCGGCCTTCGCGACCTCGGTGGCCACCGTCGCCCGCGGAGCGAGCACGACCGCGTCTCCGGCCGGAACCGTGACGGTCAGGGTCGAGGCATCCGCCCCGAATGTCTGGTCGCCGGCGAACAGCGCCACCGTCTCCCCGGCGTAGGGGATCGTGACGTCGGTCGTGACGTCGGAACCCGTGAGGTTGAACGCGGTGAGGTAGCCGTCGAGCGAGCTGACGAGCAGCCCCTCGGCCGACGGCTGCGGCGCGGCGTCCTGAGCCGCCGTCGCCGCAGCGTCGCCCGGCACCATCTCGACGAGCAGCGGGCGATCGCCGCCGCCGAGCCGGAGTGCGTTGATGCCGGGCTTCTCAGCCGACACCGTGATGGGGGCCTGGCCGCCGCGCACGACGAACCCGGCCTGATCCTCGACGTTGATCCACGATCCCTCGGTCGACGTCACCTGGTCGCCGGTGTAGCGGAAGCTCGCGGCATCCGTCCACGTCACGCCGTCGGCGGAGGTCTGGATGCGGTACTCGCGGCCGGCCGAGACCTCCCACCCGAGCTGCACCTGGGCGATCGCGGTCGGGGCACCGAGGTCGACCTGGATCCACGAGTCGGCACGCGTGCGATCCGTCTTCGACACGGCCCAGCGCGAGGCGGCGTCGTTGTCGGTCACGCTCGACGGGGCGCGGCCCGTGTCAGCGCTGGATGCCGTCGCCGGCTTGCCCGCCGCCGCGTCGACACCCGCGGGGGTGAGCGCACGCATCGTGTACAGCGAGTATCCGTAGGCCGGGTCGCCCTGCACGCCCTGCATGCGCACGAACCGCGTCTCGACCGGGGCCGGGGCGCTCGCACCCGCCGGCGTCAGGTCGACCGTGTCGAGGCGATCGACGTTGGCGTCGACCCCGCCGGTGTACGCGGTCTGCGTCGTCCAGTGCTCGCCGTCGACCGACGTCTGCACGAGGTAGCGCTCTCCGGCGCTGGCTTCCCACGCCAGACGCACCGAAGACACGGTGCGCTCGCTGCCGAGGTCGACCTGGATCCACGAGTCGGCACGCGTGCGATCGGCCCGCGACACCGCCCAGCGGGTCGTCGGGTTCGCGTCTGTGACGGTCGACGCGAGGCGCGCCGGGTCTTCGCTCGACGCGGTCGCGGGCCGGCCGGCGGCGAGGTCGGTCGTGGCCTCGGCATCCGCACCGTAGGCGTGGAACGAGTACAGCGAGTAGCCGAACTGCGCGTTGCCCTGCTGGCCCTGCATGCGCACGTAGCGCGCCGACACCGGGTCGAACGACAGATCGTCGATGCGGGCGGCGTTCGCATCGGCCGGGTTCGGCGGCGTCACGACGGGGATCGTGTCGGTCACCGAGCCCTCGGCCGTGAAGTACGTCCTCGATCCGTCGAGGCCGTTGTACCCGCCCATGTCGAGGTTGCGCACCGACACCGAGCCGTCCTGCCAGCCCGCGCCCGTCGACGCGTAGAGCGCCGCACCGGTCGGCAGCGTGACCTGCCCGGCGTAGCCTTCGCCGACCCGGAAGACGGATGCCGTGCCCTCGAAGCCGTCGCGGGCACCGGTGTAGGTGCTGGTGCGGCGGTCGTCGACCGTCGCGGCCGAGTTCGGGTAGAGGTACGGGGTTGCGCCCGAGAGCGCGAACATCCACGAGTCGTGGCCGGGCACCCACGGGAACTTCAGGAACCCCTTCTTGCTGGATGCCGCGGCCCAGGCATCCGCCGTCTGCTGCACCGAGAGCCCCGGGCCCGCGCCGAAGTCGCGCACACCGGCGAGCTTCGCGAAGAACTCGTCCTGCGGGGTCGGTGCGACCGGCCCCTCGTCGGACTCGGCGGCGGCGACGTGCAGCAGGTACGAGATCGCGATCTCGGCGCGCGCCTCGGGCTCGTACTTCGGCTCTCCCGAGAACTTCGCCAGCCGGTCGACCGGTGCGTACGCCTGGTAGGCCTCGAGCGATGCGGCCATGTTCGCCTCGGCGCGCACGGCGTCGGGGTCGCGCAGCACCTGGCCGAGGAAGGCCATCGGGATCACGTCGCGCCCGTACAGGTACTCGCGGTCGTTGACCATGGGCATGAACGGCTCGCCCTGGTTCGACATCACCATCTTGATCGACTCCCAGAGCTCCGCCGAGTTCGGCTGGTGCTTCAGGTACTCGGGGATCGGCTGGCCGTTCAGCACGAACTGGATCGCGTTGCGTCCACCCGAGCGCCAGATGTCGGACTGGTAGTGCGGGCCGAACGATCCGTGGTTCTCGACGAGGTAGGTGTCGTAGATGGTCTGCATCGTGTTGGTCGACACGGGCTTGCCGGCGACGATCGCCGGGTTGTTGAGGTCGGCGGTCGGCTGGCCGGCGGCGTTGCGCGCCCAGTCGCCGAGCTGCTCATCCCAGCGCGCGGCATCCGCATGGCCGGGCGCCCAGGCGAGGCCCGGCGCGAGGGCCTGCGTGTAGACGCCGGCCTCCTCCTGCGCGGTGTCGCCCTCGTGCTTGCCCGTGGGCCAGTCGGCGGTCCACGAACCCGAGAGCGGGTCGTTGCCGTAGTTCAGATCGGAGGTGTACGCCGACTGACCGATCGCGATGGTCTCGAGGTTCTTCTGCGTCGTGGCGTCGAGCTGGTCCCACAGCACTCGGCCGGCATCGAGGAAGTACGACTGGAACGTCGAGTCCCAGAAGAGCTTCTTGCCCCACGTACCGTTCGGATCGACGAAGCGGTTCTTCGCGGCGTAGTAGCGGATCGTGTCGACCGTGCGCTGCTGCAACTGGTTCTTCGGGATGCCGGTGACCTCGGCGTCGTACTCGCCGTGGGTGAGGATCACGGCGTTGCCGAGCACGACCGCGAAGTTGAAGTCCTTGAACTGGTAGGCGCCGATCGCCGGATCCCAGACGGTGTTCGTCCAGCGGGTGTGGCGCAGGAGGGCCGCGTAGTAGTCGGCGGCGATGTCGTCGGGGGCACCGAAGGCCGCGGTCTTCACGACCGGGGCGGCGGATGCTTGCGCTGCCGGGGCGAGGGCGGCGAGCGGCGCCGCGAGCGCGGCGGCCAGGGCGAAGGTCGTCGCGCGACGGAGGAGGCCGCGGCGGCGAGAGTTCGTCGGGTCGGGGGTGGTCGCGCGGTCTGCTGTTTCGCGGCGGGTGGGACCGGAGCGGGCCATGGGGGTGTCTCCTGGGATCAGCGGCCTTCGGGCGCCGCGTGCGGATCGACAGGAGTCATCGGAGATGGTTCGGAATGACAACGCTGTCAGAACGGGTGCAGCAACAGTAACGCGGGCGCGGCGTGGGCGTCAAGCATCCGATTTCACCGCCCCACCCGGCTTTCGAATCGCTCACCTTGCAGTTCTCAGGGCGGGATTTCTGCAAGGTGAGCGATTCGAATCCCGGGGAGAGGTCAGTTGACCGCCGGTAGCGAGGGAACGGCGTCTATCAGCGAGCGGGTGTACGGATGCTCGGGGGCGCTCAGCACCTGCGACGTGGGTCCCTGCTCGCGGATCTCGCCGCCCTGCAGCACCACGACCTCGTCGCACACCTTCTGGATCACGCCCAGATCGTGCGAGATGAAGAGGTATCCGACACCGGTCTCAGCCTGCAGCCGCGCGATCAACTCGAGGATCTGCTTCTGCACCGCCACATCGAGCGCCGACACCGGCTCGTCGAGCACGACCACCGCCGGCTCCACGGCGAGCGCCCGGGCGATCCCGAGACGCTGGCGCTGACCGCCCGACAGCGACGAGGGACGGCGGTCGGCGAAGTCCGCCGGCAATCCGACGCGCTCGAGCCAGTCCCGCACGCGCGCACCGCGCTCGGCGCGCGACAGGGACGGATGCCGCAGCCCGACGGCCTCGTCGAGAAGGCGTCCGGCGGTCCAGCGCGGGTCGAACGACGAACCCGGATCCTGGTAGACGAACTGCACGTCGCGCGGGTCGTCGCTCGTGCGGCTGACCGTGCCGGCGTCCGCGGTCTCGAACCCGGCCAGGATGCGGGCGACCGTCGTCTTGCCCGACCCCGACTCGCCCACGACGCCGAGGGAACGACCCCGGTGCACGGCGATCGAGACGTCGCGGAGCGCGGTGCGGGTCGCGCCGCTCGGCAGGCGGAAGGTCTTGCTCACGTGCTCGGCGGCGAGGACGACGTCGGATGCTTCCGGGCTGATGGAGTCGTGCGATGTCGGGCCCTTCGACAGGCTCAGGGACCCAGTTTCGGTCAGGGACCCAGTGTCGTGCGGGGTGGGGCCCTTCGACAGGCTCAGGGACCCAGTTTCGGTCAGGGACCCAGTCTCGGACAGGGGTTCGGGTTCGGTCAGAGAGCCGTCGTCGAAGCGGGGGGCGGCGTCGATCAGGGAGAGGGTGTACGGATGCCGAGGGTTCGACAGCACGGCGGCGGTCTCGCCCTTCTCGACCACGGCGCCGGCCTGCAGCACGAGCACACGATCGGCGAGCTGCGACACCACGGCGAGGTCGTGGCTGATGAGGAGCAGCGCGATGCCCTGCGCCTTGAGCTCGCTGAACAGGGCGAGGATCTGCTTCTGCACCGACACGTCGAGCGCGGTGGTCGGCTCGTCGGCGATGAGCACGGCGGGGTCTCCGGCGAGCGCTGCGGCGATGAGGGCGCGCTGGCGCTGCCCGCCCGACAGTTGCCCGGGACGCTCGTCGATCCGAGCATCCGGGTCGGGCACGTGCGTGCGGCGCAGCAGCTCGAGTGCACGCTCACGACCGGCGCGTCCGCGCGGGCCGCCGGTCGCGGCGATCGCCTCGCGCACCTCCGCGCCGACCGTGCGCAGCGGGTCGAGCGATGACAGGGCGTCCTGCAGGATGTACCCGATCCGGCGCCCGCGCACGCGACGCCAGCGGCGTTCGGTGAACCGACGCGCGTCGGCGCCGTCGATCTCGAGCACCGCGGCATCCACCCGCGATCCCGTACCGACGAGACCCAGCAGGCTGCGCGCGCTCACCGACTTGCCCGAACCCGACTCCCCGACGAGCGCCACGCACTCGCCGGGCGCGATCTCGAATCCGACGCCCTCGACGGCCGTGCGACCTCCGAACGACACGGAGAGCCCCTCGACCCGGATCAGCGCGCTCATCCGCGACCCTCCAGACGTGCCTGCAGACGCCGACCGAGCACGGTCGTCGAGATGACGAACAGCGTGATCGCGAGCCCCGGGAACACCGCGGCCCACCACCCCAGCGTCAGGAAGTTGCGCGCGTTCGAGAGCATCGAGCCCCATTCGGGAGTGGGCGGCGGGCTGCCGAGACCGAGGAACGACAGGGCGGCACCGGCGAGCGTCGCCCCGCCGAGACCGATCGTGGCGATCACGACGACCGGGCGCACGGCGTTCGGAAGCAGGTGCCGGCCGAGCACGCGGGCACGGCCGAGACCCATTCCGCGCGACGCCTCGATGTACGTCGACGAGCGCACGCGCAGCGTCTCGCCGCGCACCACGCGCACGTAGTACGGGATGCCGGCGATGCCGATCGCGATGGTGGCGGTGGCGAGCCCTCCGCCGAACAGCGCCAGGATCAGGATCGCGAGCACGAGCTCGGGGAAAGCCGCCCCGATGTCGGTCAGGCGCAGGGTCACGGTCGAGATCGCCCGGTTCGACAGCCCCGCGATCAGGCCGAAGATCGTGCCGATCACGAGCGAGATGAGCACCGCCCCGAAGCCGAGCACGAGCGAGCTGCGGGCGCCGAAGACGATGCGGGCGTACACGTCGCGTCCGATCTCGTCGGTACCGAGCGGATGCCCCGGGCCGGGCGGCGCGAGGATCAACGCGCGGTCGGCCGCGAGCGGGTCCTGCCCGGTGAGCAGTTGCGGCCAGAGGGCCGCGAGCACGAACAGCACGAGCACGAGCGCGCACAGCAGCGTGCCGAGGTCCGCGGCCAGGCGCACCCAGCCGCGCCAGCGCACGTGCTGCCGCGCGGTGACGGCTTCGGCGACGACTCCCCCGCTCATGCGGTGACCTCCGTCCGGTCGATGTCCGTCCGGTCGGCATCCGTTCGGTCGGCATCCGCGGAAACGCCGCCTCCGGCATCCGTGCGATCGGATGCCGTGGCCCCATCCTCCGCGTCCGCGGCGCTGCCGTCGGCCGCCGGCACGATCGGGCCGCCCGTCGCGCGGTCGGCGTCGCGCACCCGCGGGTCGACCAGGCCGTAGGAGAGATCGACGAGGGTGTTGACGAGAATGAAGACGGCGGTCGCGACGAGCACCACGCCGATCACGACAGGGATGTCTTGCGCGGCGACCGAGTCGACGAGCAGGCGTCCGAGTCCGGGACGGCTGAACAGGGTCTCGGTGATCGCGGCTCCGCCAAGGAGCGCCCCGAACGAGAATCCGAGCATGGTCAGGTAGGGCACCGCGGCATGCCGGAGCGCGTGGCGGACGGTGACGGCGAGCGATCCGAGCCCGCGAGCGCGAGCGGAGAGGATGAACGGCTGCTCGAGCGCGTCGTCGAGCGACTGCCGCAGCACCTGCAGCAGCAGAGCCGCGGTCGGCAGGGCGAGGGTGAGAGCGGGCAGGATCAGCGAGCGCAGATCGCCGCTGTCGAGGATGGGGAGGGCTCGAAGCCACACCGCGAAGACCAGCATCAGCACGAAACCGAGCCAGAAAACCGGAGTCGAGGCGAGCACCAGTTCGACGCCCGAGGAGATCCAGCTCGGCAGCCGGCGACCGGCGGTGAGGATGCCGCCCGCGAGCGAGATCACGACGGCGAGCACGATCGCGGCGAGCGCCAGCGCGATCGTCGGCCCTGCCTGCGCGGCGAGCAGTGGAGCGACCGGCTGCTCCTGCACGTACGACATGCCGAGGTCCCCGCGCAGCAGGCGGCCGAGGTAGAGGAAGTACTGCACGATCAGCGGCTCGTCGAGGTGGTACTCCTGCCGCACGACGGCGAGGACCTCGGGGCTGATGTCGACCTGCTGCTGACCGGCACCGAGGATCGCGAACGCCGGGTCGACCGGCACCAGCCGGAGCGCGAAGAACGTGAGCGTCGCGGCACCCCACAGCGTGATCAGGCTCACGCCGAGACGGCGCAGTACTCGCCAGACCGTGCTCATGTCGTTCCTCCTCCGGGGGCTTGTGGCGGGGCCCTTCGACAGGCTCAGGGACCCAGTAGCGACGAGAGCGACCGCCCGGGTTGCTGAACCTGTCGAAGCATCCCCGGGCGGTCACCCCGTGCGACTCAGTTCTTCCAGGCGTCGAACAGGTACGGCTGCGGCCACGCGTAGTCCCACGCGACGCCGTGCACGTTCGGCTGCCACGCCACCACGCGAGCCCGCGAGTACAGCGGGATCGACGGGGCGAGCGAGGGCAGCAGCTCCTGCGCCTGACCGTAGAAGTCGGCGCGGGCGGCCGGGTCGGCGCTGGCGCGCGCCTGGGCCAGGATGCCGTCGAGCTCGGCATCCGCCAAGAACGACGCGTTCGAGCCGATCGACGACCCGTCCGACACGTTGTCGCCGCCGTACAGGCGCCACAGCTGCATGCCGGTCGCCTCCGACTGGAACGACGGCATGATGCCGTACTCGCCGGAGTAGAGACGCTGCGAGAAGTCCGCCGCCGGAACCGGCTGCAGCACGAGCTCGAAGCCGAGCGCCTTCGCATCGATCTGCACCTGCTCCAGCGTGCGCTGCGCGAGCTGATCCTCATCGGCGTAGGGGACGGTGGTGCTCAGACGCTCGCCGTCCTTGGTGCGGTAGCCCTCGGCATCCGTCCCGGTCCAGCCGGCCTCGTCGAGCAGGGCGCCCGCGGCATCCGCGTCGAATTCGATGACGTTCTCGAGGTCGGTCTTGTAGTCGGGCGTCGTGGTGGCCAGGTACTCCTGCACCGGGTACGCGCCGAAGGTGGCGCTCTTCACGATCGCCTCGCGGTCGATGCCGGTGAGCAGCGCGCGGCGCACGTTCACGTCGTCGAACGGCGTGGTGCGCGTGTTCAGGTGCAGCGTGAAGCCGACACCCGGCAGCAGGAACTCGTCGGACTCGTAGCGGTCGTCGGCCTTGACCTCTTCGGCGTACTCGGGAGCGATGTAATCGACGATGTCGGCCTCACCCGTGAGCAGAGCGTTGTAGCGCGTCTGGTCCTCCGGAAGGAAACGGTACGTGATCTTGTCGAGGTACGCGGTGCCCTCGTGGGTGCCCTCGGGGCCCCAGTCGTAGTCGTCGTTGCGCACGTAGCTGATGCTCTGGCCCTTGACCCACTCGTCGAAGACGAACGGTCCGGTGCCGACCACGGTCGACGCGAGCGAGTCGGGGTCGTCGAGCAGCTGGGTCGGCGACACGATGCCGAAATACGGGGCGGCGATCAGCGTGAGAAAGCTCGACTCCGGCTGCTCGAGCGTGATGCGCACCGTGTACTCGTCGAGCACCTCGGCGGTCGGGCCGAGCTTCGCGACCGAACCCGTGGACTTGTTGGCCGGATCGGCGACGTAGTCGAAGTTGACCTTCACGGCCTCGGCGTCGAAGGGCGTGCCGTCGTGGAACGTCACGTCGTCGCGCAGCGTGAACGTGTACACGCGGGCGTCGTCGGACACCTCCCAGTCGGTCGCGAGCCACGAGCCGTAGGTGCCGTCGCCGTTGTCCCACACGAGGGAGTCGACGACCGGGGTCAGCACGTGCGCGCCGCCCATCTGGTCGACGAGAGGGTTGAGCTGCGGCGGTTCGGAGCGCGCCGCCACGACGAGGTCGCCGCCGATGACGGGTTCGCCGTCGCCACCCGAGGACTCGGGGGCGGCGGACGCGCAGGCGGTCAGGGTCAGAGCGGTGACCACGGCTGCTGCGACGGCAGCGCCGAGGCGACGGGGGATTCCGGATGCCACGATGGGTCCTCTCGGGTCGACACGGGCTTCCGACGCTATCCACGCCAGCGGATGCCGGTCGCGCCGGGCTACACGCGGCGACACCGTGCGTCAGATTGCGTCACACGGGTGTGCCGCGGCATCCGTTCCGATAGGGTCGGCGCTTCGTCAGGTGGGCGCCCTCCGGCTTTCGAATCGCTCACCTTGCCGTTTTCCCGCGCTGGAATGGCAAAGTGAGCGATTCGAAAGCAGGGAGTGACACCACCTCAGTGCCCGAGCAGCTCCCGCCGCAGGCGCTCCAGGCGCACCGCGGCCTGGAGGCGGAAGCGGAACTCGGCATCCGATGCGTCGCCGTCGAGCAGCGTCCAGATGCGGTCGAGCCGCTGCTGCACCGTGTTCGTGTGCACGCGCAGCGCCGCGGCCGCGCCCTGCCGGCTCTCCCCCGCGTCGAAGTACGCGACGAGCGTCTCGACCAGGGCGGTGCCGCGCCGCTCGTCCCAGTCGCGCACCGGCCCGAGCACCCCATCGACGAAGCGCGCGGCAGCCTCCGGTTCGCCCGAGGTGAGCACGTGGTACGGGGCGAAGGCGTCGGATCGCACTGTGACCCCGCCGATCCCCAGCGGCCCGAGGAACCGCAGGTCGCGCAGCGCGCGATCGACCGAGGAGCGCAGCGCCGGAGCATCCGCCACCGGCCCGCCGAGGACGGCCGCGACCTCTGCAGCGTCGAGACGTTCGGCGAGCAACCCGCGCACACGCTCGGTCGCCGCCGCAGCATCCGCCACCCCCGCGCCAGCCACCGCCCAGCCGACCACGACAGCACCCTCGCGCATCGCGACGAGGCCGTCGTCGCCGACCGCATCCGCCGCCAGCGTCAGCGCACCCTCGCGCCCGCGCACATCGATCACCGCGACCGACGACGGCGGCACCGCGCCCTCGGCGGCCAGAGCGGATGCCTCGGCCCCGCCGTCGAGCAGGGCCGTGAGCAGCCGCGCCCGCCGTTCGGCGCGGATCGCCGACACGGCATCGCGTTTGAAGGAGACGAGCGCGGCGACCTGGGCCGCCCGCTCGAGCGTGGGCCGGGCGACGTCGTCGTGCCGCCCGACATCGTCGCCACGCGGTGCGGGATCGTCGGCGACCATCGCCCCGAGCACCCGGTCGGCGCCGAGGATCGCGACGACCAACCAGTGCTGCTCTCCGTCGACGACCGCGACGGCGTGACCACTCGCCCTGCTCTCCCGGATCGCATCGGTCAGCGGGCGCCGGCGCGGCAGGCCCGCCCGGGCATCCGCTCCCGCGTCGAGGGGTCGACCGGCCTCATCGACGGCACGCACCCGGCGGCCCAGTCGATCCGACACGGTCGCGACGAGATCGATCAGCGTCGCCCCCGAGACGACCGCCGCCGTCAGTTCCTCGTGGATGCCGTCGACGATCCGGGTCGCGGAGAGGAGCCGCTCGAGCTCGGCGTACGCCTCCTCGGCGCGCGCCCGGGCCGCGGCGCTCTCGGCCAGCACGCGCGCGCTGTGCAGCACGGCCGCGGCGTGATCGGCGAACGCCGAGAGCAGCAGCACCTGGTCGGGGGTGAAGTCGTGGGGGAAGCGGTTGCAGGCGAAGAGTGCTCCGAGCACCTCGTCGCCGACGGCCAGCGGCACCCCGAGGAACGACACGAGCCCCTCGCGCGCGACCGCGTCGTCGATGGACGGATCGTGCGGAGCATCCGCCATGCGCGTGTACTGCCGCACCCAGACCGGCTCTCGGGAGTCGGCGACCAGGCTCGCGAGGCCGAACCCCGCGGGCACCGTGAGGTCGCGGAACTCGGGTGTGACCGTGCCCGCCGAGTACCGCACGCGCAGATCGCCCTGGGCGTTGTGGACCTCCGAGAGATAGGTGACGTCGGTGCCCATGAGTTCGTGCGCGCGCTCGACGAGGCGGCGCAGCACGTCGGTCACGTCCTGCAGCCGCACCAGTTCGCGGGCGGTGGAGAACAGGGCTTCGAGTTCGACGGTGCGTCGGCGCAGGCGTGCCGTCTGCTGCTGCGACTCCTGCACCGCGGCGAGGACCTCCTCGACATCGGATGCCGCGGCATCCGCCTCGAGGAGCAACTGGGTGAGCGCCGGCATCCGCTCCCCCGGCTCGGCGCGCGCCGCTGCGACGACCTCGCGCACCAGCGCGGAAGCGGCGTTCTCGACCATGAGGCTCCTCTCACCCCCACCTTCCCATGCCCGAGTCGTCGAAACCCATCGGCGGCGTCGAGACCCACCACCTCCGACGTCGGAGGTGGTGGGTCTCGACGGGGGTGGTGGGTTTCGACGGCTGGGCGGGTTCGGGCGGCACGGGGCGGGACCCTTCGACAGGCTCAGGGACCCAGTTACTCGGCGGCGAGCGGGACCCTTCGACCGGCTCAGGGAGCCAGTCAGGCTCCGCGGGACGGGAACTGCGGGGGGCGGCGCTCGGCGAAGGCCGCGAGCCCCTCGCGGGCGTCGTCGCTCGCGAACGCCTGCTGTCCCAGCACCGCCTCGAGACGGAACGCCTCGGACTCGGGGAGGTCGGCGAGCGCCCGCACCGCGCGCTTCACGGTCGCGAGAGCCGTGGCGCTCTTCGTGAGCAGTTGCTCGGCGACCGCGATCGCCTCGTCGTGCAGAGCGGATGCCGGAACGACCCGGTTCACGAGCCCGTACCGCAGCGCCGTCTCGGCGTCGATGCGGTCACCGCGCAGCATGAGGTCCATGGCGAACGCGTAGGGGATCTGCCGGATCAGCCGCACGAGCGTGCCGCCCGCGGGCACGACCCCGACGCCGGTCTCGGGCAGCGCGAACTGCGCGTCGGCCGACGCGAGGCGGATGTCGGTCGACAGCATGATCTCGAACCCGCCGCCGAGGCAGAGTCCGTTGATCGCGGCGACCACGGGCTTCTCGAGCGTGGAGTGCTTCTGGTGCGCAGCATCCCATTCGCTGATGTCGAAGCGTTCCTCGGTGAGCGCCGGGATCGACTCGCCCAGGTCGGCGCCGACGCAGAACGCGCGCTCCCCCGCGCCCGTGAGCACGGCGACGCCGATGCCCGGGTCGCCCTGCACCTCGGCGAACGCGGCGCCGAGCTCGTCGTACATCGCGAGGGTCAGCGCGTTGAGCTTCTCGGGGCGGTCGATCGTGATGACGCCGATGCCGCCCGTGCGGTCGAGACGGATGCCCATCAGATCGTCCCACCCGTGCGCAGCGCCGCGACCTGGTCGGCGGAGTACCCGAGGAACTCCCCCAGCACCCGGTCGGTGTGCTCGCCCATGTCGGGCGCGAGGCCCGCGGTCTGAGCGGGCGTGCGGTCGAGCTTCACCGGCGACCCGAAGGTGCGCAGCGACCCGTGGCCCGGGTACTCGTTCTCGACGATCATGCCGCGCGCGGCGATCTGCGGGTCCTCGACCACCTCGCCGATGTCCTTCACCGCGCTCAGCGGCACGAGGTCGCCGGCGAGCGCCTCGAGCTCGGCCTTGGTGCGGTCGGCGAACCAGCGCACCACCATGGGCTTGACCCGCTCCTGGTACACCTCGGCGTCGAAGCGCGTCGCCATCGTGTGCAGGTCGGGATTGTCGTCCCAGTCAGCCGGGCTGCCGAACGTCTCGCACGAGATCCGCCAGAACTTGTCGGTGTAGCCGCCGAAGAACACGAAGCCGTCGGCGCAGGGGAACAGCTCGTAGGGACGCACGAACGGATGCTGGTTGCCGAGGGGCTTCGGCACGACCCCGTCGACCGTGTACGACACGACCGCGTTCTCGGTGAGGGTGAGAACGGAGTCCTGCTGCGAGATGTCGACGAGCTGGCCCTCGCCGGTCTGCTCGGCGTGGCGGAGCGCCGCGAGCACCCCGATCACTCCGTAGAGGCTCGCCGCGAGGTCGCCGATGATCGTGCCGACGCGGGTGGGCGGGCCGCCGGCTTCGCCGTTCATCGACCACAGTCCGCCGGTGGCCTGGGCGCTGTTGTCGTAGGCGGGGCGCAGCCGGTAGGGACCCGACTGGCCGTAGCCGCTGAGCGCCGCGTAGACGAGCTTCGGGTTGACCTGGCGCAGGCGCTCGTAGCCGTGGCCGAGGCGGTCCATCGTGCCGGGGCGGAAGTTCTCGACCAGCACGTCGGCGCGCTCCACGAGCCGGTCGAGCACCTCGGTGACGCCCGGGCTCTTGAGGTTGAGGGTCACGCCCAGCTTGTTGCGGTTGTACTGCGCGAAGAATCCGCTGAGGGGCTCGGCATCCTCGCGCGGCAGCATCGGCGGGAAGGTGCGCGTGTAGTCGGGGTCGCCGGGGTTCTCGACCTTGATGACGGTCGCGCCCAGGTCGGCCAGGATCATCGAGCAGTAGGGACCGGCGACGACACGCGTGATGTCGACGACCACCACCCCCGCGAGTGATCCGGGAGAGGCATCCACCCCTCCGAGGCCGGCGAGCAGAGCGCGGGTGGCGTCATCGATCATCGAGGGGATCCTTCCGGGGTGGGTGCGGCGGCGCGCTGGGCGGCGCGACGGGTGAGGCGGTGGAGCAGCGAGACGGAGACGAGCGTGACGAGGCCGGCGACGACCATGTAGAGCGCGATCGCCCATGAGCCGCCGAAGACGTCGAGCAGCTCGAGGTAGATGATCGGCACGAACGCCGACCCCGCGATCGTCCCGATGCCGAGCGCGAGCGACATGCCCGTGTAGCGGATGCGCACGTCGAACGCCTGCGCGTAGAGCACGCCGAGAGTGCCGTACGTCGCGCAGAATCCGATCGTCGTCGCGATGTAGGCGACGTAGGCGGCGACGAGGCTGCCGGTGTCGATCAGCCAGAACGCGGGGAAGGCGAGCACGATCGAGATGATCGTGCCGGTCGCGAAGACCTTCGCAACGCCGAAGCGGTCGGCGAGCCGGCCGGCCAGCGGCAGACCGCCCAGCGCCAGCACCGAGCAGATCGTGGCGATCGTGAGCATCTCGGGCTGCGTATGCCCGACGAACTGGGTGCCGTAGGTGAGGCTGAACGTGAAGAGCATGTAGAACACCGCGCCGATCACGGCGAAGCTGAGGGCCGCGAAGATCACCTGACCGGGGTGGGTCTTGAGGGTCTCCCACAGCGGCACCCGGGCGGCCTTGCCCGCGTCGCGCATCTTCTCGAACTCGGGGGTCTCGCTGATCTTCAGGCGGATGAACAGGCCCACCAGCACCAGCACCGCGCTGATGAGGAACGGCACACGCCAGCCCCAGGTCTGGAACGCGTCACCCGGAAGGGCGACGAGCGGCAGGAACACGAGAGTCGACAGGGTGAGGCCGAGAGCGAGACCCACCTGCGGGAAGCTGCCGAGGAACGCGCGCTTGCGCGGCTCGGCATGCTCGACGACGAGTAGGACCGCACCGCCCCACTCGCCGCCGAGGGCGAAGCCCTGCACGAAACGCAACACCATCAGCAGGATCGGAGCGGCGACCCCGATCGCGGCGTACGTCGGCAGGAGACCGATGACGAAGGTGGCGAGACCCATGAGCACGAGCGAGATGACGAGCATCCGCTTGCGTCCGATGCGATCGCCGAAGTGCCCGAACACGATCGATCCGAGCGGGCGTCCGAAGTAGCCCACCGCGATGCCGCCGAAAGCCAGGATCGTGCCGACGAGCGGGTCGTAATCCGGGAAGAACAGGCTGTTGAGGATCAGTGCCGCCGCAGTCGAATAGGCGAAGAAGTCGAACCACTCGACGGTCGTGCCGACGACGCTCGAGGCGACGATCGTGCGGATCTGCGAGCTCTGGGGGGTGGGCGCTTCGCGCGTGGCAGTGGATGCCGAGGTCATGGGGGTTCCCTTCCACCGGCATCTCCGCTGACGCCGGCTGCGACCCAGCCTGTCAGGGCGGGAAGCGCGGGCCTATGTGCCCAAGGGACATACCTGCCGTCTCAGTATGGCGCTTCGCGCCAGGGTTCCGTGGGGCGGGGTCACGGAACTGGGTCGCTGAGCCACGAAACTGGGTCGCTGAGCCTGTCGAAGCGTCCCCACGTACGAGGGGAGGAGTCAGCCGTCGGTGAAGTCGGACTCGTCGACACTGGCGATCAGGTCTCGCACCGCGGCACGGAGCGGCTCCGCCATCTCGGCCACCGTCGGAGCGTTCTCGAACGCGACGACCTGGATGCTCGCGAGATAACTCAGATCATCACCCCAGAGAGCGACGACGTGCGGTCCGCGTGACCCATCCGCTCGCGGGTCCGCGCAGATGTAGCCGATCGCGCCCTCCACATCCAAGAGGATGCCGTCTTCGCATGCCGGAGAGACATCGTCATAGAAGGCCGCATCATCGCGTCCGCTGTGATCGACACGGAGGTAGAGCCCGCGCCGCGCACCGCCGTCCGCCGGGCTGTACGAGCAGACGATCCAGTTGTCCGCCGGCGCCCCGTGGTCGACCGAATGCTCCTCGCTGTCCACCCTGGCACCGACGATGGCCTCGACGGTCGCGGTTTCGAGGAGGTCGCACGCCCCGAGTGCGAACTCCTCCTCAACGGGCGCAGGTCCGGTGCATCCCCCGAGCATCACGGCCGCGAGCGCGATAGCCCCTGCTGAGCGGGGCGCGTACGGCCGGGTGCGCACGCGGAAGGTCACCTTCACAAGACGAGCGCGCAGTCGTTTCCTGTCGGGCGCCGCGCCGTAGGCAGGGCCCTTCGACAAGCTCAGGGACCCAGTGAAGAGACTGGGTCGCTGAGCCACGGAACTGGGTCGCTGATCCTGTCGAAGCGTCGCCCACGAGAAACAGCATCCCGGGGCGGGGCCCTTCGACAGGCTCAGGGACCCAGTGGGAAGGTGCAGGGCCCTTCGACAGGCTCAGGGACCCAGCGGGAAGGTGCAGGGCCCTTCGACAGGCTCAGGGACCCAGTGAGCGTCAGCCGCGCGACAACCGGCGCCAGGCGAGCTCGGCGAGGACGGATGCCTGCAGTGGCAACACCTCGTCGTCGAAGATCGCGTGCTCGGAGTGCAGCGGCATCGGGCCCGAGTCGGGGGCGGCGCCGACGAAGACCAGTGCGCCGGGCACTTCCTGCAGCACGTAGGAGAAGTCCTCGGATGCCATCGACGGCGCCGCGAGCCGGGTCACCCGCTCTTCGCCGACGAGCTCGTCGAGCACCGCGAACACCTCCCGCGTCTCGGCGGGGTCGTTGTAGGTCACGGGGTACGAGGCGATGAACTCGGACTCCAACCGGCATCCGTTGGCCTCGGCGATGCCCGCCAGCAGAACCGGCAGCTGCTCGCGCACCGTGTCGAGCGTCTGCATCGACAGGGTGCGGATGTTGGCCTCGAGCGAGACGGTCGCGGCGAGCACGTTGCTCGCCTCGGAGTCGCTGCTGAGCCGCGTGATCGAGATCACGGCCTGGTCGGTGGCCGGCAGGCGGCGGGCGGCGAAGGTCTGCACCGCGAGGATGAGCTGCGCGGCGACCGGCACCGGGTCGATGCCGAGCTGCGGGAACGCGGCGTGCCCGCCCGTGCCGTGCAGGGTCATGCGCAGCGCGCTGGCGCTGGCCATCATCGCGCCCTCGCGGGTCACGAGCTGGCCGCGCGGGGTGGCGCTGTCGACGTGGATCGCGTAGGCCGCGACCGGACGGTCACCGGCGGCGTCGAGCACGCCCTCCTCGATCATGATGCGACCGCCGGCCTGCCCCTCCTCACCGGGCTGGAACATGAACACGACGGTGCCGGGCAGTTCGTCGCGACGGGCCGCCAGCAGTCGCACGGCGCCGAGCACGCCGGCCATGTGCAGGTCGTGACCGCAGGCATGCATCGCCCCCGAGGTCGACGCGAACGGCAGACCGGATGCCTCGGTGATGGGCAGCCCGTCCATATCGCCGCGCAGCAGCACGACGGGTCCGGGGCGTCCGCCGCGCAGCACGGCGGTGATCGACGAGAGCGACTCGCCGACGGAGATCTCGAGGCCGAGTCCGTCGAGTTCGCGCAGCAGGATCGCCTGCGTGTTCGGCAGGTCGAGTCCGATCTCGACCGCCCCGTGCAGCTCTCGCCGCACCGCGGTGAGGTGCGCGCGCAGCTCCTCCGCCTCGGAACCGAACCCGCCGTCGAAACCAGAACCCATCAGAACTGCATCCTCTCTCCGAGAACGGGGACCGCGTCGAGCAGGTCCTCCGTGTAGGGGTCGGCGGGGTTCGCGAGCAGTGCCTCGGTCGGCCCGGCCTCGACCAGCTTGCCATGCCGCATGACGCAGACTTCGTCGCTGATGTACCGCACGACCGCGAGGTTGTGCGAGATGAACAGCATCGACAGCCCAAGTTCCTGCTGCACCTCGCGCAGCAGGTTGAGGATCGCGCCCTGAACCGAGACGTCGAGCGCACTGGTGACTTCGTCGGCGATGAGCACCGAGGGCTCGCCGGCGAGGGCGCGCGCGATCGTGATTCGCTGGCGCTGTCCACCCGAGAAGGCTCCGGGGCGTTCGCCCGCACGGTCGGGGTCGAGGTGCACCTGGGCGAGCAGTTCGCGCACGCGAGCGATGCGCTCGGCGCGGGTCCAGCGCCGACCGGTGGCGCGCAGTGCTTCGGCGATCGAGTCGCCGATCGGCATGAGCGGGTCGAGCGCCGAAAACGGGTCCTGGAAGACGAGCTGCATGCGGCGACGCGCGCGGCGGGCGGCCGCCCCACCGGTCGCCGTCTCGACGCCGTCGACGCGGATCGAGCCCGACTCCGGGCGCACGAGCCCGACGGCGGCGGCGGCGATCGTGCTCTTGCCCGACCCCGATTCGCCGACGAGTCCGACGGTTCGCCCCTTCGGCACCGACAGACTCACCTTCTCCACCACGCGGGTGCGGCCGTAGCGGACACTCAGGTCCGTGATCTCGAGCGCGTTCATACCGGCACCTCCTTCTCGTGAGCATCCGCCGGGACGCCGTGCGGCTCCTCCGCCGGCGCGGCGTCGTCGAGCGCCTCGGGCAGCAGCTCGGGCGGGATCACCGGCAGCGGCTGCGTGCGGTCGCTGGTCATGTCGGGCAGGCAGGCGATGAGCGCCTTGGTGTACGGATGCTGCGCATCCTGCCGGATGCGCTCGGCCGGCAGGGCCTCCACGACACGTCCGTCCTTCATCACGATCACCTGGTCGCAGAACGCCGAGACGAGCGCGATGTCGTGCGAGATGAACACGATCGCTGCCCCGGTCTCCTCCTGCGCCCGGTGCAGCACGCCCATCACCTGGCGCTGCACGGTCACGTCGAGCGCCGTGGTGGGTTCGTCGGCGATGATCAGCCGCGGCTTGCCGGTGAGCGCCATGCCGATCATGGCGCGCTGGCGCATGCCGCCGGAGAACTCGTGCGGATACTGCTTCAGCCGGTTCGCGGCATCCGGGATCCCGACGGCGGTCAGCGCGTCGGCCGCCCGCGCCCGCGCCTGGGCGGGCTTCATGCCCATGTGCACCTCGGGCACCTCGGTGAGCTGGCGTCCGATCGTGAGCGCGGGGTTGAGCGAGGTGAGCGGGTCCTGGAAGATCATGCCGAGTTCGACGCCCAGGCGGGAACGATCGGATGCCGTGAGCTGCCGCGTCATGTCGAGATCGTCGAATCGATGACCCGAGGTCGTGATGATCGCGTCGTCGCCGAGGAGGCCGGCGAGCGCCATCGCCGTGAGCGACTTGCCCGACCCAGATTCGCCGACGATGCCGACGACCTCGCCGCGGGCGACCCGCAGGTCGACGCCGCGCACCCGCTCGACCGTTCCGCCGTCGGCGGTCGGGAAGGCGATGTGCAGGTCGGTGATCTCGGCCACGATCTCGCCTTCGGGCGCCTTCGTGACCGACGGCTCGGCCGAGCGACGGCGCGAGGTGATCGTCACTCCCCCGGCCGCCCGGGCGGCGACGGCGCGGAAGCCGGCGCCGCGCGTTCCGGCGACGGCCTCGCTGAGCAGGGTGAAGACGAGCCCGGCGAGCACGATCGCGATGCCGGGACCGACCGCGGCGAGCGGGTTGACGTATATGCGCAGGATGCCCTCCTGCAGCATCCGCCCCCAGTCGTACGCGGGCGCCTGCACGCCCAGACCGAGGAAGGACAGGCCGGCGAACGACAGCAGCGTGACGCTGGCGGTCGCGGCGGCGTTCACGAAGAACGGGTTCGCGATGTTCGGCAGCACGTGCCTGACCAGGATGCCGACCGGTCCGACGCCCACGACGCGGGCGGCCCGCACGTAGTCGCGACCCGACACGGATGACGCGAGGTTGTACACGAGACGGGCGAACGAGGGGATGCCGGCGAAGCCGATCGCGAGCATCGCGCCGGTCGCCGTCGCGCCCCAGATGACGGTGAAGAACAGCACCATCAGCAGCCAGGGGAAGGCGAGCAGGATGTCGAGCAGACCGGTGAACCAGCGTCGCGGATACTTCGGCAGGATGCTGGCGACGAGGCCGAACACGATGCCGCCGACGAGCGAGATCGCCGTGGCCCCGAGCGTGAGCAGCAGCGTGAGCCGGGTGGCCGACAGCACGCGGGCGAGGATGTCACGGCCGAGCTCGTCGGTGCCGAGCGGGTGCGCCGCGCTCGCGCCGAGCAGGCGCGAGGAGACGTCGGTCGTGTCGGCCGCGGGACCCCAGATCGTGGGACCGGCGACGGCCAGGAAGACGAGCAGAGCACTGCCGACGATCGCCGAGATCGCGGTGCCGGTGAGGAGCTTCTTGCGCACGGACATGTCTCAGCCCTCCGTGATCGACGAGCGGGGATCGATGGTGGCGAGGATGACGTCGACGACGAGGTTCACGCCCAGCACGATGAGGGCGTAGACGATGACGACACCCTGCACCATCGGGTAGTCCTTGGCGCCGACCGACGACACCATGATCGTGCCGAGGCCGGGGATCGCGAACACCGTCTCGATGAGCACGGTCGCGGCGGTGAGTCCGGCGAGGATGAGCCCGCCGACGGTGAGCGACGCCGTGACGATGTTCGGCAGCGAGTGCCGCAGGTACACGAGCCGTCGCGGCAGGCGCTTGGCCCGGGCGGTGGTCATGTAGGTGGTGTCGAGCACCGCCAGCATCTCGACCTGCACGATGCGCACGAGGTAGGCCATGGGGCCGATCGCCAGTGCGATGACCGGCAGCACGGCATCCGCCGGCTTGCCCCACCCCGCCGCGGGCAGCCAGCCGAGCTGCACCGCGAAGAGCGAGATGAGACCGACCGCCACGAGGAAGCTGGGGACGGCGATCAGGATGCCGAGCACGGCCGAGAGCGACATCGACAGGCCGCGGCGGCGGCCCGAGCGGGCGAGCACCGCGGCACCGATACCGGCCGGGAGCGCCCCGACCACGGCGATGACGAAGGCGAGCACGGCGAGCAGCAGTGTCGTCGGGAAGCGCTGGGCGATGACATCCGCCACCGGCCGCTGGAGCCGCACCGAGGTGCCGAGGTCGCCCGTGAACAGCCCGCCGATGAAGCGGAAGAACTGCTCCCACATCGGCCGGTCGAGGCCGAGCTGGGCGCGGGTCGCCTCGACGAGCTGCGGGGTGGCGCTGTTACCCAGTGCCGCGCGAACCGGATCACCGGGCACGAGGTACATGAGCAGGAACGAGGCGACGATGACCACGGCGAGCGAGATCACGAGCCGCCCGAGACGGCGGAGCAGGAACGCGGTGCGCGGCGAGAGGCCGCGACGCAGACGGCGCTCCTCCACCCGCGCCGCCAGGGCGGCCGTGGACGTGTCGACCACCTCGGCGGTCGCGGGAGGAGGAGTGATCGTCATGTCAGCCGAGCATCCGGATCGAGGTGGGCTGGATGAAGTTCGGCTGCTCGAACACCGCACCCGACTGGTAGGTCGGCAGGATGTTGTCGACCACCGGGAACACGTCGAAGCGGTTGATCAGCTCGGCCTCTGCGTCCTGCCAGATGTCGCACGCGGCGTCGGGCTCGGCGCTCGATGCTTCAGCCGCCAGCGCCGAGTACTCCGGGTTGTCGACGAACATGAAGTTCAGGCCGCCCTGGTCGGGGGTCGCTCCGTCGAAGAAGGTCGAGAGCACGACGGGTCCGCCCGGCGCGATCTGCACCCAGCCGGTGTCCCAGTCGAACGTCGAGTAGAGCTGCTCCGACCATGCGGCGGCGTCGTTCGCGAACAGTTCGGTGGTCACTCCCAGAGCATCCCACGTCTCCTTCACGAGCTCCGCCGAGGGGGCGTGCGTCGAGGTCGGGGCATTGTAGATGAACTTGATGACTAGCGGCTCGCCGTCCTTGGAGCGCTTGCCGTCGGAGCCGAGCGTCCAGCCGGCCTCGTCGAGCAACTCACCGGCACGCTCGGTGTCGGTCTCGGGAAGCTCCCACTTCGGGCCGCCGGCCACGCAGAGCAGCGGGTTCTTGGTGACGAGCGACTCCGACGGGAGCCCCTCACCGTCGGCGATGACGGTGCCGACCTCATCGCGGTCGATCGCGATCGACAGCGCCTCGCGCACGAGCGGGTCGGAGAACGGACGCCCCTCCTTCTCGTTGAAAAGGATCATGCCGACGGGGTTGCGTACACCGGTGTGGGTGAGTCCCGCCCCGTCGAGACGGGCCCGGTCGGCGCCCGAGATGGTCGCGGCGTTGATCTCGCCCGAGACCAGCAGGTTCGCCGCGGTGCTCTCGTCGCTGATGACCCGCGACTCGATCGCGTCGGGGAGGCCGACGGTGTCGCTCGTGACGTCGTCGGGGCCCCACGTGTAGTCGTCGCGCTTGGTGAACGTGTAGGTGTCCCCCGGCTTGATGTCGGTCAGCGCGTACAGCCCGGTGCCGTCGGTGGCGTCCGACAGCGTGGTCGGGTCGGCGAGGCCGGCGTCGCAGACGAGCATGATCGTGCCGGTGTTGACCGCGAGGAACGGGTTGTTCTCGGTGCTGGTCACGGTGACGGTGTTGCCGTCGGCGGTGGCCGAGACCTTCTCGTCGATGACCGAGCCGTACGAGAACGTCGCGTTCGCGGGGTCGGCGTTGTAGTTGAGGTTGTCGGCGACGGTCTGCCCGGTGAACTCCGAGCCGTCGGCGCAGGTGATGCCGTCCTTCAGGGTGAAGACGACCTCGGTGCCCGTCTCCTCCCAGCTCTCGGCGAGCCACGGCACGAGTTCGCCCTCGTCGGTGACGGCGATGAGCGTCTCGTAGGCGAGGCTGACGACGGCGAAGGTGTCGGGCGACACCGCGACGAGCGGGTTGAGGTCGCCCGGGTCGTCGCCGACGGCAGTGACGAACGTGCCGCCCGAGACGAAGTCGCCCTCGGCCGGGGCATCGGCGTCGTTCGAGCCCGCACACGACGCCAGTGTCAGTGCGAGGACGGAGAGAGCGGCGGCCACGGGTACTGCGGTACTGCGTTTCATAGCGTTCTCCTGATTCGGGGGGTGGAGCGGTGCGTGCTGTGGTTCTTTCTTCGGGTCAGCGGACGGGCACTTCGGCCGAGAGTCGGGCGAGGGGTCCGGCCGCCTTCACCGTCACGTTGACGGTGGGCTGGGCGGTATAGGGGACGTGCGTCTCGAGAACCTCGACGACCGACACCTGCAGCGGGTCGGCGCCGGCCTGGATCGCCTTCGCGATCGCGGCTTCGGATGCCTGCTCGATGGCCTGTTCGCGGTCACCCATCGGCGCCATCTGGTCGGCCCGGCCGCCGGCGAGCGAGATCGCCGCGCCGACCGCGTTGGCGACGCCGCCGTGGTCGGGGCGCAGGATGCTGCCCGCACTCGCGAGGCTGTCGGGCACGAGGAATCCGCCGCCGCCGACGACGACAAGGGGGATGTCCATGCGGCCGAGGGAGAGGCGCTCGACGGCCTCGTCGAGCCGATCGGCGACCTTCGTGAGCGCCTGCTCGAGCGCTTCGGTCACCTGCGACGACAGCGCGGGGAGCGTGCGGCCGGTGACCGGGCTGCCGGCGAGGGCCGCGGCATCCGTCAGCGTCGGGGTGGAGCCGCCGAACAGCAGGCCCTCCCGGTCGATGCGGTAGCCGACTGAGTCCGGGCCCACACGGCCCGAGGCGACGTCGACGATCGTGCCGCCGCCGATGCCGACGCTGAGGATGTCGGGCATCCGGAAGTTCGTGCGCACCCCGCCGATCTCGCGCGGCAGCGTCGACTCGCGGGGGAACCCGCCGACGACCACGCCGAGGTCGGAAGTCGTGCCGCCGACGTCGATCACGATCGCGTCGTCGTGACCCGAGAGGTACGCGGCGCCGCGGATCGAGTTCGCGGGGCCGGAGCCGATCGTCAGCACGGGGTACTGCGCGGCGTAGTCGAGCGACATCAGGGTGCCGTCGTTCTGGGCGAAGAAGGTGGTCGCGTCGAGGCCCTCCTCGGCGACGACCGTCACGAGCGCCTCGGTGACCGACCGCGCGACGCTGTAGAGCGCGGCGTTGAGGAGCGTGGCGTTCTCGCGCTCGAGCAGACCCGTCGGGCCGATGTCCTGGCTGAGGAAGACCCGGGTGTCCTGACCGAGGTGGCCGCGCAGCAGGTCGGCGACCTCGAGCTCCTGCTCGGGCGAGGAGGGGCTGAAGATGCCGGCCACGGCGATCGCGTCGACGTCGTCGAGACCGTCGACGAAGCGCAGGATGCCGTCGCGGTCGAGCGGCGCGATCGGGGTGCCGTCGACCATGTGCCCGCCGCCGAGCATGGTGGCTCCCGCGAGCACCATCCGCACGAGGTCGTCGGGCCAGCCGGTGAGCGGCGGGTACTCGGTCGCCGCGGGGGCGCCGAGGCGGATCATCGCGACGCGGTCGAGCTGGCGGCGCTGCACGATCGCGTTGGTTGCGTGGGTGGTGCCGAGCATGACGCGAGAGACGCGGGAGCGGTCGTCGCCGATCGCGGCGAGCACGTCGCGGATGCCGGCGCGGATGCCGCCCGTGATGTCGTCGGTCGTGGCGCGCTTGGTCCACGCGAGCACCCGGCCGTCGCCGTCGAGCACGACGGCGTCGGTGTTGGTGCCGCCGACGTCGACGCCGATGGAGAGATCGCGGGCGGTCATCGGGTCGCTCCTTCGAAGGGGACGTAGGGCAGGTCGTAGCCGAAGGCGGCGGGACCGGCGAGTTCGAGCCCGCGGGGCGTGCGCCAGATCGGGTCGCAGGCCCAGGCGAGCACCGAGACGCGCTGGCCGAAGCGCAGCATCTCGGTGGTGATCGCGTGGCCGGTCTCGGCGTCGATGATGGTGATGAGGTCGGGTACGCTCACCAGCACCTCGCCGTCTTCGAGCACGAGCAGGTTCTCGTTCTGCAGCTCGAGGCGCTGCAGGCGTCCGCGATCGGCGCCGGTGCCGGTGATCGTCACCGAGCCGCGCACGAACCCGCCGACCGTGCGACGGTCGAGGTCGGAGATCTTGCCGGTCATCAGCACGCGGGCGTCGAGCTCGGCGGCGACCGCGGCGACCGGGTCGGACGACGACATCAGGGCGTGGCCCACGCGGATGGCGGCGCTCACCGTGCCCTCGATGACGGCGCCCTTCACCTGGTCGGCGGTCATCGGGTAGTGGGCGCCGATGCAGATCGATCCGCTCGCGACGGTGAGGGCGCGGGCGTGCCGCTCGAGCCAGTGCAGGTCGACCGTCTTCATGACCGAGATGTTGCCGACGACGTCGCTCTGCACGGCCCACGCGCACGGGATGCCGGCGACGTTCATCGCCACCATCGCGGCATCCGGGAACGCACGGCCCATGCCGTCGGCGTCGAGGATCTGGAGGCCGAGGCGGGCGGCCCAGCCGATCGGCTGCACGCCGTTGCTACCGCCGATCTCGGCGGCCATCAGCGTCGTGACCTTGCGTCCGAGAAGTCGCTCGGCCTCGTCGAGGAGCGCGTGGATCTGGCCCTTCGCGGCGAGCATCTCAATGCCGACCGTGGGGGCGCCGATGCCCGACATCAGGATCACGGCATCGTCGGCGGTGAGGTCGTCGACCTGCACGAGACGCACGGGTCCGTGCTCGCGCAGGGCCGTCTCGACCATGATCTGCGAGGTGTACACGGCGCCGCCGCCACCGGTTCCGAAGATCGCGGTGCCGACGCCGAGGGCGGCGATGTCGTCTGCCGTGATCTCGGTGATCGGTGCCGCGGTGCGTGCGACGGAGGAAGTCTGGGCCATGTGTTCACGGTACGGAGCCGTTCACCACCCGGCAATGTTTCCGGCATCCAGTGTTTCCGGGCATACTGTGCGCATGGCACAGTACACATTGCGGGATCTCCGCGACGATGCCGACCGACTCGGGCTGCGCGCGCACGCCGGCCCCACCGACGATCGGCAGATCGTGCGCGTCGATCTCGCCGCCGTCGACCGTCTCGATGCCCTCGCCACCGGCACGCTCGCGATCATCGACGGCGAGGAGCAACCACCGCCCTTCCGCATCGACGTCGCCCTGCGGCAGGCCAGCGCCCGTGGCCTCGCGGGGCTCGTCTTCACCTGTCCGCTGACGCTCGCCGAGACCGCTCGGGTGCTCGCAGAACGCGCCGGGGTGCCCGTGTTCTCGGCGGTCGGCGTCGGCGCCGCCGAGCTCGCGAAGACCATCGACCGGGCGATCTCGGGCGGGGCATCCGAAGCGATGATGCGCGGCGCCCAGGCGATCGCGCTCGCGACGGCGGCCGCGGCATCCGAGGAGAGCACGACCGACAGCATCCTCTCGATCGCCGGCGGCGCCCTCGGCGTCGAGCTGTCGATCGCAACCGACCCCGCCACGGCATGGACCGACGCGGATGCCGTGTTCATCGGCGAGGTGCTCATCGGACGCCTCGTGGCCGATCGCACCGACGGAGCGACCGAGGTGTCGCTCCCGGTGATCGCGTCGCTGCTCTCGCGGGTCGCGCAGCGGCAGAACCGCGACCGTTACGCCCCCACCCAGTCGCGCGCCGACCTGCTCGTCGAGCTCGTGCTCGCCGAGCCGTCGCGCGCCGAGGGGTTCGTCGCGCAGGCCGCGCGGCTCGGTCTCCCCCTCCCCCAGTCGCACGCAGTCGCCTGGCTCGCCCCGACCGGCACCGCCGACCCCGACGCCCGCGCGCCGCGCAGCGTGCAACCGGCCCTCGAGTTGTTCGCGCTGCAGCTCGTTGAGGCGCGCGAGGAGATGTGGCACGTCGCCTTCCTGCAGGACGACCTGCTGCTCGTGTGCACCGAGGAGCACGGGGCCGGCGATCACCAGCGGCGCGTGCGCGAGGTCGCGACGCTCATCCAGGAACGGGCGCAGGAGATCGCCGGCTCCGACTGGGCCTACACGCTTGGCCTCGGCACCCCGCAGGTCGGCGCGCTGGGGCTGCGGCAGTCGGCGGCCGAGGCGCGGATCGCGGCCGAGTCGGCGATCGCCGCCGGTCGCCTCGGCGGCGTCGAACTCACCGACGTCACGGGCCTTCGGCGAGTGCTGCTCGACGTCTACGCCTCGCCGATCAGCCGTGAGTTGCTGCACGACATCCTGCGCCCGCTCGACGAGCTCGGGCCGGAGCGGGCACTGCAGTCGGTGCGGACGCTGCTCGTGTATCTCGCGCACGAGGGGTCGCTCGTGCACGCCGGTCGGGAGTTGATGCTGCATCCGAACGGCGTGGGGTATCGGATGCGGCGGATCCGCGAGCTGCTCGGCATCGACCTCGCCGACCCCGACGCCCGCTTCGCCGTCGAACTCGCCTGCCGCGTCCGGCTCCTCGGGGCGGGGTAGAGCTGGCCGGGTCCGTGGCCTCCACTGAGCCCTTGAGCCGAAGCTGGGTCCCTGAGCCTGTCGAAGGGCCCCACCCCGCACACCTCGTGTGGATCCCTGCGACGCTTCGACAGGCTCAGCGACCCAGGAATCGGTTCCGCGTATCCGAACTGGGTCCCTACTTCGAGACCTCCGCGCGGAGCGCCGCCCCGTCGGCATCCAATCCGGGCGCGCGGGCCAGCCTCACCGTGCCGTTCGTGCCGAGTGCCGAGCGGGCGATCGACACTCCGTCGTCGTGCTCGATCAGGCCGAGAGCATCCGCCTGCGGGCCTCGCGCCGCCTCCTCGGGAGTGCGCACGCGCGCCACGAGCACACGGGCCGCCTGCAGGCATCCGACCACCGTCTCGAGCGGCATGCCGCCGACCCTGTCGGCCAGCACGGCCTCCAGCACCTCGCGACCCTCGACACGGGCCTGATTGCCCGCCCACTCCGGCCCGCCCAACGCGGCGCCGAGATCGAGCGCCGCCACCAGCCGGGCGAACATCGCGTCGTTGGTCGCGCCGAGCACGACATGACCATCGGATGCCGCGAACGCACGGTACGGCACGATCGACGGGTGCGAGCTCCCCCAGGGTTTCGACGGCGGTCCGCCCGCCGAGGTCGCGGCGATCACCGTGCCGAGCGAACTGAGCGCGGTCGCGAACAGAGAGAACTCCAACCGTCGGCCGACGCCCGTGCGCCCGCGCTCGAGCAGCGCCGCGAGCACGCCGTTGATCATCGACATCCCGGTCGCGATGTCGACCATCGCCACCCCCGAGCGCACGGGGTCGGCGCCCTCGTACCCGGTCACGTGCATGAGCCCGGACTCGGCCTCGACTGTCACCGCGGTGCCCGGTTCGGCCGCGAGCGGACCCTCCTGCGAGAAGCCGCTGATCGAGGCGTAGACCAACCGCGGGAACCGCTCGCGCATCGCGGCCGCACCGATCCCCAGCCGGTCGGCGACACCCGGACGGAAGCTCTCGACCACGACATCCGCCGTGCCGATCAGCGCGTGTGCGGTCTCGCGATCGGCGGGGTCAGCGAGGTCGAGGGCGATGCTGCGCTTGCCGCGGTTGATCGCGTGGAAGTACGCGCTCGCCCCGTGGACGAACGGCGGTCCCCAGTGCCGGGTCTCATCGCCGATGCCGGGTTGCTCGACCTTGATCACGTCGGCACCGAGTTCGGCGAGCGTCATCGTCGCATATGGACCGGCGAGCAGCCGCGTGAAGTCGATCACGCGCACGCCCTCCAGCGGTCGGAATTCTCCGTCGGTCATCGTCGCCCCTTCGCTCCCGTCGCAGTTTCTGTCGGGATGAGTGGGTCAGACCGACAGAAAGTGCGCCGCGAGCCAAGGTATCGGTGGTCGGATGCCGTCGGCGATGGATGCTTCGCACACCGGAAGCGCTACGGGGTGGGACCCTTCGACAGGCTCAGGGACCCAATGACAGCGGCGTCAGCGCGCGAAGACGCGTTCCCCGCGGATCCAGGTCTCCGCGACGCGCACGCCCGCGATCTCATCGTCGGGGACCGTGAACACGTCGCGGTCGAGCACGGCGAAGCTTCCGTCGAGTCCCGGCGCCAGACGCCCGACGCCCTCCAGCGGTGAGAGCGATGCCGCCCGCGAGGTGTACAGCAGCAGCGCCTGAGGTACCGTGATCGCCGCCTCGGCGCCGAACTCGATCCCGTTGTAGGTGCGGCGCCGCACGGCGGCCTCGACCGAGAGCATCACGTCGTCGGCGCCGCTCCACGCGGTCGCCGGACGGTCCGACGAGAGCGCGAGCGGCTCGAGCCCCGCGTACAGGCGCGCGATCGGATAGGCATCCGGCACCTGCTCCACACGAAGCGCCTTCTCGTACCCGTCGTACTCGGCGAAGAAGAACACCGTGTGCGTGGCGATGCCGAACGACATGCGCGCCGAGGCGAGCCGCGCGAGGTACGCGTCGCTCACGATCGTCGCGTGCTCGATGCGCACCGACGGGATGCCGTCGAGCCACGGCTCCTGATCCTCGAACAGTTCCACGACCCGGTCGAGCGCCCGGTCGCCCATCGCGTGCACGGCGAGCTGCACGCCGTTGCGGCGCGCCCAGTCGCCGGCCGCGAGAACGTCGGCATCGTCGACCAGGCGCAGGCCGTGGTCGCAGGAATCGGGGTACGCCTCGTGCACCCAGGCGGTGCGGTTGGAGTACGCGCCGTCGAGCACGACCTTCACGCCGGCCACCCGGATCGGACCGATGCGATCTCCGGCGGTCAGCTCGCCGAGGGGCGCCGCCGGGTCCCATCCCGGGTACAGTGCGACCCGCGTGCGCAGACCGCGCTCGGCCGCGGCGCGGAACGTCTCGAGTGGCCGGTCGATGCGCGACGACAGCAGGTCGCACACCGCCACGATGCCGCGCGAGGCGAGCTCGTCGCCGATCGCCACGATCGCGTCGATCTGCTCGTCACGGCTCGGCGCGGGGATGAACGCGGCCACCGCGTTGACCGCCGCGATCTCCGTCAACACGCCGTTCGGGTTCCCGTCGGCATCCCGCTCGAATCGCGACCCCTCGGGGTCGACCGTCGACGCCGTGATACCGGCGATCTCGAGCGCCCGCGTGTTGCACACGGCCGAGTGCGCGTCGCAGCGCCAGACCAGCACAGGGCGATCGGTGGCGATGCGGTCGAGGTCGGCGGCCGTCGGCATCCGCCCCTCGGGGAACTTGGTGTCGTCGAATCCGCGCCCCAGCACCCAGGCATCCGCCCCGGTGACGGTCGCGGCGTGCGCGTCGAGCACGCGCACGAGGTCGTCGGCGCTCAGCACCGCCGGCGGGAAGCACTCGACCGCGGCCGCCGTTCCGGCGAGCAGCGCGGGGTGCGTGTGGCTGTCGAGCAGACCGGGCAGCACCGTGCGACCGCCGAGGTCAACGGCATCCGCATCGGTCACCTCCGACGCATCGCCGACCCAGTCGACGAGCCCGTCGACGATGCGGAACGCCGAGGCGAACGTCGTCTCGCTCTCGCCCGTGAACACGCGGCCGTTGGTGAAGGTCGTCATCAGATCTCCCGGTGGGTGAAGCGGCCGCCGAGCAGGGTGGCGGCGACGGGCATGGATCGCAGTTCGTCGCGATCGCTGGCGTAGGGGTCGCGATCGCTGATCACGAGGTCGGCGGGCTGTCCGACGGCGAACGACGTACGAACGGATGCCGCGAGCGCCACGCCGAGCGGAAGACGCTGTTCGGGGTGCCACGCGTCGCGCTCGCCGCGGCTGCGCGCGGTGGCGGCACTGAGCGAGATCCACGGGTCGAGCGGAGCGACCGGAGCATCCGACCCCAGCCGCAGGGTCGCGCCGGAGCGGTGCAGCGAGCCGAACGCGAAGGCTCGCCCGGTGCGGCCGGCCCAGTGGTGGTCGGCGACGTCGCGGTCGTCCATGGCGTGCTCGGGCTGCACGCTGGCGATCAGCCCGAGCGCGGCGAACCGGGCGAAGTCGTCGTCGCGCACGAGCTGGGCGTGCTCGATGACGCCCTTCATGTCGAGGGCCTCGAACGTGTCGAGCACCTCGGTGTTCGCCCGGTCGCCGATCGCGTGCACGGCGGCCTCGATGCCGGCGCCGCGGGCGCGCTCGAGCAGGCGGCGCAGTTCGGGGATCGGCACGCTCTCCATGCCGCATGCGTGCGGATGGCCGGGGTCCATGCCGGGGTACGGGTCCCAGCACCAGGCGGTGCGGGTGTTCAGCGAGCCGTCGACGACGACCTTGAGCCGGCCGAAGGTGACCAGCCCCGCCTCGTCGACGATGTCGCCGGTGCGCACGCCCGCGGCGATCACCTGCTCGAGCAGATCCGGCCAGACCGCGATGTCGGTGCGCAGGCTCGTGAGCCCGCCCGCCGTGCGCGCCGACCACTCGGCGATGTTGTCGGTCTTCTCGTACTCGACGACGCCGACGACTCCGCGGGCGGCGGCGGCCGCCGCGGCATCCGCGTAGGCATCCGCCGGCAGCTGGGCCGCCTCGTCGAAGTCGTGCAGGATGCCGATCCACGGCCCCTCGCGCAGCAGGCCCGTCTCGTCGAGCTCGACACCCAGCTTCGCAGCGGCGGCGCGGTTCATCCAGCCGCAGTGCAGGTCGCCGCTCACGAGCACGACCGGGATGTCGCTGACCGTGGCCTCGAGGGCCGCGAGCGATGCCGGGACCGGCCACAGCCCGTCGCGGAACCCGTAGCCCATCAGCATCCCGTCGCTCAGCGGGGCGCCCTCGGCGCGCGCCCGTCGCACGATGTCGAGCACGTCGTCGGCGGTGCGGGTCTCGGTGAGATCGAGGCGTCGACGGCGGATCACGTGCTGCGTGAAGTGCACGTGCGCGTCCCAGAAACCCGGGCCGATCCAGCGCCCGCCCGCCTCGACGACCTCGCCGACCGCGGCGATTGCCCCCGCCGGCGCGATCTCGTCGATCACACCGTCGCGTACGACGACGTCGACCGGCTCGCCGCCGTCGTACGGGCGCACGTCCCGAAGGGTGAGGGACTCGGTCATGCTGCTCCTCTCGGCGCGCACCGCGCGCGGGTGGTCGGGGATGCGGGCGGTCAGACGACCGGAACGGGCGAGGTCGCGAATCCGAAGAGGTCCTTCGGGTCCTCGGGGGCGGCGACCAGATCGATCTGGGTGTCGATGCCGGTGCCCGCGAGGTCGGCGCGCAGGTGGCGCAGGGCCGAGAAGTCCTCGATCGCGAAACCGACCGAGTCGAAGATCGTCACCTGCTCGGGCGAGGTGCGCCCCGCGGCGGTGCCGTTCAGCACCTGCCAGAACTCCGTGACCGGGAAGTCGGCAGCGACGTTCTGGATCTCGCCCTCGACGCGGGTCTGCGGCGTGTACTCCACGAACACCGGGCCGCGATCGAGGATGCGCGGGTCGAGCTCGGTCTTGCCGGGGCAGTCGCCGCCGATCGTGTTGATGTGCATGCCCGGGGCGACGTCGGCATCCGTCAGCACCTGTGCGACGGCCTTGTCGGCCGTGCAGGTCGTGACGATGTCGGCTCCGGCGGCGGCCTCGGATGCCGAGGAGCACACGGTGATGTCGAAGCCACGCGGGGCGAGATTGCGCACGAACTTGGCGGATGCCGCGGGGTCGACGTCGTAGATCCGCAGCCGCGAGATGCCGAGCACCCCGCGGAACGCGAGGGCCTGGAACTCGGCCTGGCTGCCCGCGCCGATCATCGCCATGGTCGTGGAGTCGGGGCGCGCGAGACGCCGCGCGACCATCGCCGAGGTCGCGGCCGTGCGCAGGGCGGTGAGCATCGTCATCTCGGCGAGGAACACGGGGTAGCCGTTGTGCACGTCGGCGAGCACGCCGAACGCCGTCACCGTCTGGTAGCCGCGGCCCGGGTTGAAGGGGTGGCCGTTGACGTACTTGAACGCGTAGACGTCCGGGTCGCTGATCGGCATGAGCTCGATCACGCCGAACGGCGTGTGGTTGGCGACGCGCTCGCTCTTGTCGAACGACTCCCAGCGGCGGAAGTCCGCCTCGATCGTGTCGGCCATCTCGGTCATGATCGTCTCGGCGCCGCGGCGCGAGATCCACTCCACCATGTCCTGCACACCCACGAACGCGGTCATGCGGTCACTTCCTTTCCATCGAGCACGTCGCGGTTCACATCCGCGATGCGATCGGCGAGCTTCGGGTTCTCATAGGGGCCGGGGTGGCGCAGCGCGTCGATCACGCGGGCGATCACCTCGGGGGACTTGTCCTGGTGCATCTTCTCCTTGGCCTCGAACCGGGTGGCCCGCAGGCGGAACCCGACGGTGCCGTGCACGATGCGCTCGGCGTACGCGGTGTTCTCGAGCGTGCGACGCATGAGGAAGGGGTCGGGTAGCGGGCTCTCGAACCACGACACCAGGCGGTCGAGCACCGCGAGGTTCTCGTCGTCGGAGAGGATCTCGGGAGTGCCGAACAGGTGCGCGACGGCGAAGTCCCACGTGGGGACAGCCGGAGAGGTGCCGTACCAGCTGGGCGAGACGTAGCCCTGCGGACCGTAGATGATGACCATCGCCTCGTGCTGGCCGAGCTGGTGCAGCCGCTCGTCGGGGCGCCCGACGTGGCTGACGATAGAGATGCCCTCGGCATCCTCCTCGAGCAGCACCGGGTAGTGCGAGGCGACGAGGCCCTCACCGGGCACGTGGCTCACGATGGTCGCCCACGGGTTCTCGCGCACGAGCGCGCGCACGGTCTCGACGTCGTCGAGCGCGTAGTCCGGGTTGTGTCTCACTGCTGCTCCTGAGTGATGGCGTTCGAATAGCTCACTTTGCAGAAATCACCGGTCCGAATCGGCAAAGTGAGCGATTCGAAAGGTGATGTCGGCGGTGGCGAGCACGACGTCGTCGGGGTCGACGGCGGTCACGCGGATGCCGTCGGGGGCGATGCCGTCGGGGGCGTCGGGGACGCCGTCGGCGGGAGCATCGACGACCGTGCTCCGACCGACGAGGCGCAGTGGCCGGTCGACGAGCACGGGGGCGATCGCCCGCACGTCGAGACGGGCGGGAACGCGCTCGGGGGCGTGCCGTCGGGCGGCGTCCATGAGCAGGATGCGCGTCAGCGGTCCGTGCACGAGCAGGTCGGGCAGCCCCTCCACGTCGCGCGCCCAGGCGCGGTCGTAGTGGATGAGGTGCGTGTTGAACGTGAGGGCCGAGAAGCGGAACAGCTGGCGGGCGTCGGGCGTGAGCTCCTCGACCCAGTCGGCCTCGGCCACGACCGACGGCTCGGGCCGCGGGGCACGAGCGGGAGCATCCGGATCCGCCGCCTCGAGGAACACGTCGTGCCAGACGCTGCGCACCGCGACCTCGCCGCCCACCGCGTACTCGCGCTCGATGTCGACGAAGGTGAGGCGCCCGCGCGACCCGGTCTTGTCGACCACCGATCCGAGCGAGGTGGTCTGCACGACCTCGTCGCCGAGGCGGATCGGTCGCAGGAACTCGGTCGTCTCGCCCGCGTACATGCGGCGGGGCAGATCGATCTCGGGCACGACGCCGTCGCGCGCCGGGGTGCCATCGGGCCGCAGATCGGCGAGCGGCACGGCGAACGGGAAGAACACGCCCTCCCAGGCGGCGGGCAGCACGTCGCCGTCGGCGAGCGCCGGGTCGGATGCCGCGAACGTGCCGCGATACGCCTCGACCGTATCGGGGGTGATCGGCGAGGTGCGCACGACGGGCGCGGGCGAGCTCACGGCAGCGCCCCGGCGGCGCGCAGCTCGGCGATGCGCGCGGCGTCGTATCCGGCGAACCGTTCGAGCACCTCGTCGGCGTGCTCGGCGAAGCGATTGGCGGTGCGGGCGGGCGTGGCGGGGGTCTCCGACAGCTTGATCGGCTGACCGAACATGCGCAGCACGCCCAGGTCGCCGTAGTCGGCTTCGACGATCATGTCGCGCTCGGCGGTACCCGGGTCCTCGACCACCTCGCCGATCGTCTTCACCGCCGTGAGGGGCACGACGTCGCCCGCGAGGTCCTCGAGCTCCTGCTTGGTGCGAGTGGCGAGCCAACCGGCCACGATCGGCTTGACGCGGCGCTCGTAGACGTCGGTCTCGAACCGCTTGCGCATGGTGTCGATCTCGGGGTCGTCCTTGTGCTCGGGCGTGCCGAACAGGTCGCAGCTCGCGTTCCAGAGCTTGTCGGTGTACGCGCCGAAGAACACCTGGCCGTCGGCGCAGTCGAAAAGCTCGTAGGGCCGCACCCAGGCGTGCGCGTTGCCCTGCGGCGAGGCCACGTTGCCGGTGACGGTGTAGTCGACGACCGCGGTCTCGGTGAGCGCGACGATGCTGTCGACCTGCGCGACGTCGACGACCTGGCCGATGCCCGTCGCCTCGGCGTGACGCAGGGCGGCCAGGGTGCCGATCACCGCGAACAGGGTCGCCGAGAGGTCGCCGATCGTGACGCCGACGCGCACGGGCGGATGCTCGGCGTAGCCGTTCATCGACCAGATGCCACCCGCGGCCTGGGCCGTGTTGTCGAAAGCGGGGCGCTTGCTGCGCGACCCGGTGCGGCCGTAGCCGGAGATGGCGGTGTAGACCAGGCGCGGGTTGATCTCGCGCAGCACCTCGTAGCCGACGCCGAGCTTCTCCATCGTGCCGGGGCGGAAGTTCTCGACGAGCACGTCGGCGCCGCGCACGAGGTCCTTCAGCACCTCCTTGCCCTCCGGGGTGGCGAGGTCGAGACCGACGCCGAGCTTTCCGCGGTTGTACTGGGCGTAGTAGGCGCTGAACTCCTCGTCGCCGTCGGTGAGGTACGGCGGGAAGCCGCGCGACACGTCGGGATCGCGGGGGTTCTCGACCTTGATGACGGTGGCGCCGAGGTCGGCGAGGGTCTGCGAGGCGTAGGGGCCGGCGAGCACGCGCGACAGGTCGATCACAGTGACTCCGGCGAGCGCGCCGGGGGCGGGGAGGGTGGTGTCGATCATGCGGGGGTGACCTCCTGGGCGGGTTCGGGGGTGTCGAGTCCGGCGGCCGCGAACGCGCGGGCCACGTTCGACGCAGGACGCACGGTGCGGATGCGGGAGAGCCAGAGCGTGGTGGCGGCCAGGGCTTCGAGATCGAGTCCGGTCTCGATGCCGAGGCCGTGCAGCATCCACACGAGGTCCTCCGTCGCGAGGTTACCGGTCGCGCCCTTCGCGTAGGGGCACCGGCCGAGTCCGCCGACCGCGGCGTCGAACTCCGCGACCCCGAGTCGCAGGGCCGCGTGGACGTTGGCGAGGGACTGTCCGTAGGTGTCGTGCAGGTGCAGGGCGATGGCATCGACGGGGATGCCGGCGGCGAGCGCCTCCTCGATGACGGCGATCATGTGGCCGGGGGTGGCGACGCCGATCGTGTCGCTGATCGCGACCTTGCGGGCTCCGGCTTGGTGCAGGGTGCGCGCGGCTTCGGTGACGGCGTCCGTGTCGACGCTCCCCTCCCAGGGATCGCCGAAGGCCATCGAGACGTACCCGCGCACGGGGATTCCCTGCGCGGTCGCCTCGGCGATCACCTCGACCGCCCGGTCGAGGGCGCCGGCGCGGGTCGTGTTGAGGTTCGCCTTCGCGAACGACTCGGTGGCGCTGACGACGACCGACACCTCGCGGATGCCGGCGTCGATCGCGCGCTGCAGACCGCGGAGGTTCGGCACGAGGCCGACGGCGCGGGCGCCCGCGGGCACGTCGAGTCCGGCGACGACCTGCTCGGCGTCGGCGAGCTGGGGAATCCAGGTCGGCGGCACGAAGCTCGTGACCTCGAGGTCACGACTGCCCGCCGCATACAGTCGACGGCAGAGCTGGATCTTGACCGCGGCGGGGATGATGTCGGTCTCGGCCTGGAGGCCGTCGCGCGGGCCCACCTCGAACACGGTGACGCGGGAGGGGAGCCCCTCCTCGCGGATCACCCGGGGCGCCGGGACCGCGCCGGTCATGCGCCGGCCCCGCCCCCGCGCAGTTCGGCGAGCACTTCGCGGGCGTACTCCACGCGGATGCGGCGGTCGGCGACGATCCGGGCGGCGACCGCGCCGATCTCGTCGACCTCGGCACCGGCGGATGCCGCGACGGTGCGGGCGTGCAGGGTCATGTGTCCGCGCTGGATGCCTTCGGCGGCGAGCGCCCGGCAGGCCGCGAGGTTCTGGGCGAGTCCGACGGCGGCGATGACGCTCGCGAGTTCGCGGGCGGTCTCGACGCCCAGCAGCTTCACGGATGCCTGAGCGGTGGGGTGCGCGCGGGTTGCCCCGCCGACGAGGCCGACCGCGAGGGGCACCTCCAGCGTGCCGACGAGGTTGCCGTCGGCATCCTTCTCGAACTGCGACAGCGCCGTGTACCCGCCCGAGCGGGCCGCGTGCGAGTGGCAGCCCGACTCGACCGCGCGGGTGTCGTTGCCCGTGGCGAGCACGACCGCGGTGATGCCGTTCATGATGCCCTTGTTGTGCGTGGCCGCACGGTAGGCGTCCGCTTCGGCGAAGGCGCTCGCGGCGACGATGTCGTCGACGACCTGCGGGCCGCCGAGCAGTTCGGCGTCGAACACCGCGCGGGCGCGGGTGAGGCGCAGCTCGGCCTTGTTGGTGAGGATGCGCAGCAGCGTGCGGGTGCCGGCGAGTTCGGCGATGCGCGGGGCGATCGCCTCGGCCATCGTGTTCACCGCGTTCGCCCCCATCGCGTCGCGCACGTCGACGTGCAGGTGCACGATGACCTGCACTCCGGCGCGGGTGGGGAGCACTCGCACCGAGATGTCGAACGCGCCGCCGCCGAGCGAGACCAGCATCGGGTCCTGCTCGTTCGCGAGGGCGAGCAGTTCATCCTTCGCCTCGAGCAGGGCGAAGCGGGCGCCGTGCGGGTCGACCGCGTCGAGCACCTGGATCTGGGCGATCATCACATCGCCCGTGTACGAGGTCGTGAACCCGCCGTGGCCGCGGGCCATGCGGGCGGCGTTCGAGGCGGCGGCGACGACGCTCGGCTCCTCGGTGGCCATCGGCACCAGGCGGTCGCGTCCGTCGATCGTGAAGTTGGTGGCGACACCGACCGGCACCGCGATGAGGCCCACGACGTTCTCGACCATGTGGTCGGCTTGGGCGAGAGAGAGACCGCTGTCGGGGCGCAACGCCCCCAGAGCATCCGCATCCAGCTCCGCACCCTCGGCGACGAGCGCGAGGCGCTCCTCGGGGGTGTGATCGCGGAGTCCGGAGATTCGGCTGTTGATCGACATCGGCCACCTTCCTTCGGGACAGCGACCGGGTCATCGGCGCTGTGGTCAAGGAAGACACTAGGAGCGGGCGGCAGGGGCGACGATGGGTGGAACACTCATCCTCGAAGCCCCGCTGTATGCGGTCGACACATCACCCCGCTTCACCCCGGAACCTAGACTCGCAACATCACCCGGAGCGCGGACCACCGGTCCCCCGAGCGCGAGGAGTACCGATGCCCTACACCGATTCCGCCGATGTGCGCCTGTACTACGAGGTCTTCGGCGAGGCCGACGCCCCCGTGCTCGTATTGATCTCGGGCGGCGGCGCGCAACTTCTCAGTTGGGACGAGGAGTTCATCGGGCTCCTCACCGCCGGCGGCCTGCGGGTCGTGCGCTTCGACAACCGCGACACCGGCCTGTCGCAGCTCTTCGGCGGGGCCGACGACGTCGACGGCGGTTACGACCTCATCGATCTGGCCGAAGACGTGCTGCGCGTGCTCGATGAGCTCGGGGTCGCGCAGGCCCACGTGGCCGGGCACTCGATGGGCGGGATGATGGCGCAGATGCTCGCGATCCGGCATCCGGAGCGCATCCTGAGCCTCGGGCTGCTGTCGACCATCCCCGGGCAGTCGCGCCGCTGGGTCGCGCACGGCGAGCGCCCCGAGCTCGCGGAACCGCCCGTGCGCATCACCCGCGAGCAGGCGGTGGCGTTCACCCGGGCCGCGCTCGAGGCCGCGCCGGCCGGGCGCTTCGACCCCCAGATCGAGTGGCACGTGCGCGCGACGGGCGAAGCCTACGACCGCGGCTACTACCCGGAGGGGTTCTCCCGGCAGTGGGCGGCGCTGAAGCGTGCGCCCGAGCGGCTCGAGGATCTGAAGGCCGTGACCGCGCCCACGTTCGTCTTCCACGGTCGCGACGACGACGTGCTGCACTGGGCATCCGCCGTCGACATCGCCGAGGCGATCCCCGACGCCGAACTGCAGGTGCACTCCGGCATGGGGCACCTCATCGCCCACGAACTGTGGCCCGAGTTGGCCGCGGGTCTGCTGCGCACCGCCGCCCGCGCAGAGGAGCGACGCCGACCGGTCTGATTCGAGGACCGCCTGATTTGAGGACCGCGGCGCTCATGCTCGACACTGAAGTCACGCGCCTGTCGGCGCCGTCCTCCCCCGAAGGGACGAAGATGCCCGAGCACGATGCCGCCATCGCCTCGCTCCTCGATGCGGCCCACGACCCCGAACTCGTCGGTCCCACCGGTGTCAGCGACGCCATCCGCGCCCTCGGGGCGAGCGAAGCGGATGCCGCGCTCCTCGCCGAGCGCGTCGCCCGCATCCAGCGCGAACTGTCGCGGCTTCGACGCCGCGAGCACGAGCTCACCGCGCTCTTCTCCAGCGCCCGAGAGCTCGCCGAACTGCGCGACAGCGACGCCGTGCTCGCCCGCCTCGTGCAGCGCGCCCGCGAGATGATGGGCGTCGACCTGGCCTACCTGTCGGAGTTCGACCCCGACACCTCCGAGCTACGGGTGCGCGAGACCAGCGGGTCGGTGAGCGCGTCGTTCCAGCAGTTGCGGGTGCCGCCCGGACGGGGCCTCGCGAGCGTCGTGGTCGAGTCGCGCACCGCGCAATGGGTCGCCGACTACACCGCGTACACCGAGGACCGCCATGACACGGGCATCGACGACGCCGTCTCGGCCGAGGGTCTCGTGTCGATGCTCGGCGTGCCGATGCTCAGCAGCGACGACGTGCTCGGCGTGCTGTTCGTCGGCAACCGTGAGACCAAGGAGTTCTCCCCCGACGAGGTCGCCCTGCTCTCGGCGCTCGCCGACCACGCCTCGGTGATCCTGCAGACGACGCAGACGCTGCGCGAGCTGCAGGAATCGGAGGATGCCAGCCGCCGCACCCTCGAGAGCCTCACCGCGCACCTCGTCGAACGCGACCGCGCGAACACCGTGCACCAGGAACTCGTGCAGGCCGTGCTCGCCGGCGGCGGATTCGGCCCGGTCGCCGAGACACTCGCCTCGGCCCTCGGCCGCGCGGTCGCGATCATCGACGCGCAGGAGAACGTGATCGCCGCGGCGGGCCTGCCACTGGCACCCGGGATGCTGTCGCTCGACGAGCCCGTGCGTGCTGCCCTCGCCGAGAGCCGACGCCACGGGCACTGCGTTCCGGTCGCCGGAGCGGGGGTGCGCGCCGTCTCGGCCCTCACCGCCGGCAACCGGCACTTCGGTGCGCTGCTCCTCGGCGACGGAGCCTTCGAACTCGGCGCCGTGGACCTTCGCACCATCGAGCGTGCAGCCCAGGTCGGTGCGCTGCTCGAGCTGCAGCAGGAAGCGGCATCCGGGGCGGACCACCGCGTGCGCAGCGAACTGATCGCCGACCTGCTCGACGACGTTCCCGAGCGGCGCTCCGACGTCGAGCGGCGGGCGCGGCGCCTCGGCGTCGACCTCGCGACCCTCGACTCACTGCTGCTGCTGGCGGTGCCGGGTGACCAGCAGACCGCGGCGGCGCGCGCCGTGGTTCGCTCGCTCGACGACCGCGCGCTCGTCGGCGAGTACCGCGGGTTCGTGGTCGCGGCGCTGTCGGGCGACCGGGGGCCCGTCGACCCGGAACGGCTGCGACGAGAGGTCGCCTCGGCGATCCAGGAGACCGTGACTGTCGTCGTGCCGCCGCCGGCGAAGGGGCCGTTGCCCTCGGCGTTCCTCGCGGCCCGGCGCACCGCGCGCCTGCTCGCTGCCCTCGAACTCGCCGACATGACCGCGCGGGTCGAGGACTTCCTCCCCTACTCGGCCGTGCTCGACACCGACGCCCAGGGGCTCTCAGCGTTCCTGCGCGACACGATCGGCGCGGTGCGGCAGTACGACGCCGAGCGCAACGCCGACCTGCTCGGCACCCTGCGGGCGTTCGTGCGCAACAACGCCAGCCCGACCCGCACGGCCCGCGCCCTGAACTTCCACACGAACACGATCCTGCAGCGCCTCGACCGCCTCGACCACGTGCTCGGGAGCGGATGGCGCGACGACGAGCGGATGTTCCGCATCGGCATCGCGGTACGCCTCGACGAACTGCGCGAGAAGCTGCAGGGCCCGGTCGCCTAGGTTCCGCGGGGCGGGGCCCTTCGACAAGCTCAGGGACCCAGTTCCTTGGCGCCGCGCACTGGGTCGCTGAGCCCACCCACTGGGTCGCTGAGCCTGTCGAAGCGCCCCCACGCGCAACAGCGGAGGAGAACTCCTCCCGAAAGGCCCCCGCGACCTACCGGTCGGCCTCCGCGTCGAAGGCCTCGGCCCCGGTCTGGGGGAAGGGGTGCGGGCCGCGCGGACCGAAGACGAGAACGAGTTCGGCGACGGCATCCGATTCGTTGCGCACGCCGTGCTGCATGCCCTCGGGTGCGTAGAAGGCATCCCCCACCCCGAGCGTCCGCCGATCCGACCCCGACGTGATCACGACCTCGCCGCGCGTGACGATGTACATCTCATCGGAACTGTTCGGCGAGCAGCTCGTCGGGTCGTCGTCGAGGTGGTGGTGCTGCCCCTCCTCCGCGCCGGGTTCGAGGCGGTACATCATGACCGAAGTCGGCAGCGACGTCGTCTGCTGGAAGTACCACTCGATGCCGATGCGGCCCTCGCCGTGGTACAGCTCCCAGTCGTGCTCGTTGTCGCCGCGTTTCTGCACGCGCATGATCGAACCCTTTCGAAGTGGGACCCTCAGCTCCGGTACAGCACCGGCATCGATTCGAGGAGCTTCTGGGTGTACGGATGCTGCGGAGCGTTCATGACCTGCTCGCCGGTGCCCTCCTCGACGACCCGGCCCTGGTGCATCACGGCCACCCGATGGGCGATGTGGTGCACGACCGAGAGGTTGTGGGTGATGAAGAGGTACGTGACGCCGGTGTCCTTCTGCAGCTGCACGAGCAGGTTGAGCACCTGCGCCTGCACCGACACGTCGAGCGCGGAGGTGGGCTCGTCGAGCACCACGAACTCGGGCTCGGCGGCCATGGCCCGCGCGATCGCGATGCGCTGGCGCTGGCCACCCGAGAACTCGTGCGGGTAGCGGCCTGCGGAATCCATCGGCAGACCCACGCGGTCGAGCGAGTCGGCGATGCGACGGCGGCGCTCCTTCTGCCCGACACCGGCGGCCACGAGAGGCTCGGCAATCGACCGGGCGACCGTGAAGCGCGGGTCGAGGGAGTCGTTGGGGTCCTGGAAGACCATCTGGATGCGGCGACGGTGCTGGCGCAGGGCGCGACCGCGGATGCCGGTGACATCGGTGCCGTCGAACTCGATCGTGCCGAGCGTGGGCTTGCGCATGAGCAGGATCGCGCGGGCGAGCGTGCTCTTGCCCGACCCGGACTCTCCGACGAGACCGAGAGTCTCGCCACGGGGCACGTTGAGGCTGACATCGTCGAGCGCGGTCATCTGGTTGTCGCCGTGGCCGAAGCGCTGGGTGACGTTCTTCACCTGCAGCACGTCGTCGGGAAGACCCGTGTCGGAAAACGCGGTGTCGGTCATGAGGCCTCCTCGAGCACGGCGGGAACGCTGTCGAAGTCGTTGACGGCGGGGATGACGGCGAGCGGCGAGCGCACGGGCACCGAAGGGCGCGGGATGCTCTCGAGCAGCGCTCGGGTGTACGGATGCTGCGGGTTCTCGAGCACGCGGCGGGCGGAGCCGGTCTCGACGACCTTGCCGCGGTACATCACCGCGATGCGCTCGCAGAGCTGCCCGATGACGCCGAGATCGTGGCTGATGAACAGCACGCCCATGCCGGTCTCGTCGCGGAGGCTCTTGATGAGGTCGAGGATCTGCGCCTGCACCGTCACGTCGAGCGCGGTGGTGGGCTCGTCGGCGACCAGCAGGTCGGGACCGGCGGCGACGGCGATCGCGATGACGACGCGCTGGCGCTGACCACCGGAGAGCTGGTGGGGGTAGTAGTTCAGGCGCTTCTCGGCATCCGGCATCTGCACGAGCTGGAGGATCTCGAGGGCACGGGCGCGGGCCTGCTTCTTGTCGGCCTTGCCGTGGATCTGCAGCACCTCGGCGATCTGGGCGCCGATGCGCATGCAGGGATTGAGGGCCGACATCGGCTCCTGGAAGACCATGGATGCCTTCACTCCGCGCACCTGGGCCCAGTCGCGCTCGGTGGCGTCGTTCATGTCGGAGCCCGCGACGTCCATGCTCGCGGCGGTGACGCGGGCGGAGTCGGGGAGCAGCCCCATCATTGCGAGCGCGATGCTCGACTTGCCGCTGCCGGACTCGCCGATCACACCGACGATCTCGCCCTTGCGCACGCGCAGCGAGACGCCGGAGACCGACGGCGGGGCGGCTCCGTAGGCGATGCTGAGGTCTTCGACGCGGAGGGCGTCGGTGGCGTCGGTCATTCGCGACTCGCTTCTGTGGTCGGGGCGGAGGAAGGAGGGGATGCCCCGGCGCCTCCGGAGAGGGAGGCGCCGGGGCGAGGTGTCACTGCGTCAGCCAGGCCTGGTCGAGGCCCGAACGCGAGTAGAACGCGTCGTTCTCGTAGCCGTGCAGCTTGTTCGCGTCCCAGACCTCGAAGTAGACCGGGACAGCGGCCGGCACGAACTCGAGCGCCTGCTCGGCCGTCTCGGTGGCGAGCTGGTCGACGAGGTCGGCGTATTCCTCGGGCGAGGTGGCTGCCTTCGCCTGCTGGAGCAGCTCGCGCGCCTTCTCGGCGTCGGGGTTGCCGTCCCAGTGGTTGTAGACGCCGCCCTCGAGCAGCACCGGCTCCAGGTAGAACACGGCCGACGCGCGCGGGCTGCCGGGGATGGCGACGAGGTCGGTCCAGGACTCGCCCGTGGTGAAGATCGGGGCGATCTCGGCCAGCGGGGTCGCCTTGAGGTTCAGCGTGATGCCCGCCTCGGCGAGCTGCTGCTGCATCATCTCGTAGACCGGGTGGTGCGCCGCCGCGACGTCACCCATGTAGCTGAGGGTGATCTCGGGGTTGGGCTCTCCGGCTTCTTCGAGCAGACGCTTCGCCTCGTCGAGGTCGCGCGAGTAGTACGGCAGGTCGGCGGTGTCGGGCGCACCCGGGTCACCGGCCGGCGGCACGAACGAGACGCCGGCGTTGCCGAGCATCGCGGTCTCGACGAGGGCCTCGCGGTCGAGGGCCAGCGAGAACGCGCGACGCACGTTGACGTCGGCGAGCGGTCCCTGCTCCGGGTTGATGTAGATCGCGAGGTTCTGACGGAACGCCGCGTCACCGAGCGTGAAGCCGGAGGATGCCGCCTGCTGGGCGAGGCTGCCGTCGATGAACGACGCGGCCTGCACGCTGCCCTGCTGCACGGCGGCGAGCAGGGTGTTCTCGTCGGGGTAGAGCTCGAAGACGATCTTGTCGAGATAGGGCTCCTCGCCCCAGTAGTTCTCGTTCTTCTCCATCGTGATCGAGACGCCCTGGTTCCACTCGGTCACCTGGTAGGCACCGGTGCCGGCGGTGGTGGTCTGGCGCTCCTCCTCGGTGGCGTTGCCGTAGCCCTCTTCGCTGACGATGAAGAAGGTCTGGCGCGCCGAGACCGCGTCGAGGAACGTGCCGTCGGGCTGGCTGAAGTGGAAGGTGACCTCGTAGTCGCCCGTCGCCTCGACGCTCTCCATGCTCGAGAGATACGTCGCGTTCGAGCCGCCGTCCTTGCGGGTCTCGAAGGAGTAGACGACGTCGCCCGCGTCGAACGGGCTGCCGTCCGAGAAGGTGACGTCGTCGCGCAACTGGAAGACCCAGGTCGTGTCGTCGGTCTGCTCCCACTCGGTGGCGAGCGCGGGCTCGATGGTGCCGTCGTCGTCGCGGGTGAGGAGCGTGTCGTAGGCGATCGAGTCGATCACCTCGGCGGCGATGGCCGAGGCGACCATCGGGTCGATGCCGCCGGCGGAGGGCTCGGCGGGGACACCCCAGGTGAGGGTGCCGCCGGCGACGGGGTCACCGGCATCCTGCTCGCCTGTTCCGGTACCGCCGCCGGACGTGCATCCGGCGATCGCCAGGGTCGCGACGGCGAGTGCCGCCGCCCCTGCCCAGTGTCGTCTGTTCATACCTCTACTCCGTTCGGGTGTGCTGCGTGGATGTGGTGGTGCGGTCGGGGGCCGCCGGGCCGCGGCGCTTCGTGCGCCCTCCCAGCGAGAAGGCGGGTTCGCGCCGCGGGGCGAGGTAGTCCTGCATGCCGTCGGCGAGGAGGTTCCACGCGGCGGAGAGCAGGATGATCACCAGCGAGGGCAGGATGATCAGCAGCGGCTGCAGCTGCATGAAGCGGGTGAACTCGCTGATCATGCGGCCGGCCGAGGGCTCGGGCGCCTGCACGCCCTGTCCGAGGTAGCTCAGCGCCGCCTCGATCAGAACGACCTGCGAGGCCACCGAGGCGAACTGCACGAACAGCGGAGTGAGCACGTTGGGCAGCAGGTGCTCGACGATCACGCGCGCCGGGCGCACACCGCTGAGGGTCGCCGCGAGCACGAAGTCCCGCTCGCGGAGGGCGATCACCGGCGCCCGCATCACCCGCGCGAAACCGGGGGCGAACACGAGGCCGAGCGCGAGGATCAGCGGCCACGGCCCGTTGCCGATCACGACGCCGACGACGAGGGCGACGAGGATCGCCGGAAGGGCGAGCACCGCGTCGACGACGCGCATGATGACGGCATCCACCCATCCGCCGACGTACCCGGCCACGAGGCCGAAGAAGGTGCCGATCACCGCGCCGAGCAGCGCGGCCGCTCCCGAGATGATGAGGCTCGTTCGGGCGGCGAGCGCGAGACGGGTGAACGTGTCGCGGCCGAGGTTGTCGGTGCCGAGCGGGTGATCGAGGCTCGGGGCGGCGAGCGCCGGGCCAGAGGCGACGAACGGATCGTGCAGCGGCCACAGCGTCATCCAACCGGCGAGGATCAGGATGACGCCGAGGATGCCGGCGCCGCTCCAGAACGCGGGGCCGAACTTGCGGCGGCTCGGACGCTTGCCCGCGACCTTGGCGAGGGCGAGTTCTCTTGTGACGGTCATCGCGTGTGCACCCTCACTCGGGGATCGATCAACGGATACAGCAGGTCGACCACGAAGTTGATCACGACGTAGACGACACCGATCAGCAGCACCGTGGCCTGGATGATCGGATAGTCGGACGAGCGGATGCCGGTGAGCAGCAGCGAGCCCATGCCCGGCAGCGAGAACACCGCCTCGATGACGACGGTGCCGCCGACGAGGGCCGCGAGCTCGATGCCGATGACGGTCGTCACGGGGATGAGCGCGTTGCGCAGCGCGTGCCGGCCGACGAGCCGCGAGGGCGAGGCGCCCTTCGCCCGTGCGGTGCGCACGAAGTCCTGACCGAGGGTGTCGAGCAGGGTGCCGCGCGTGTACCGGGCGACGATCGCGGCGAGCACGATGCCGATCAGCAGGGCGGGGAGGATCAGCACCCCGATCGCCCGCAGCGGGTCGTTCGCCGCCCCCGCGTAGCCCACCAGCGGAAGCCGGAGGGTGAGCGAGTTGATCAGGATGAGCACCGTGCCGAGCACGAACGGCGGGGTGGCCAGCAGCACGAACGACAGGCCGCGCACGACGTGGTCGGGGAGCCGGCGCCAGCGGGTCGCGGCCAGCACGCCGGCCGGGATGCCGAGCACCGTACCGAACACGGTCGCCATCACCGCGAGGGTGAGGCTGAGCGGAAGGCGCGTCGCGATGAGTGTCGACACCTCGCCCGGAACGGTGATCGCCCGGCCGAAGTCGCCCTGCACGACCCCGAGGAGCCAGGAGAAGTACTGCGTGATCCAGGGCTGGTCGAGGCCGAGCTCGGCACGCAGCGCCTCGAGCTTCTCGGGGTCGGGGTTCGCCGGGTCGACGAACGCGGCGAGCGGGTCGCCCGGGATGATCCTCACCATCGAGAACACGATGATCGAGAGGATGAAGAGAACGAACAGCGACGAGAGGATGCGCTGGATGATGTAGCGGGTCACCGTCGTGTCACTCCCCCGTGCTCGTCGCGTGGCGGCGTCCGCCCGCTGTCGCGTACGTGCGGGGTCCGAGAACGGAGGGTGTCGTCGATGACATGGCGGTCACGCTACTCAGCGCGAGACGGCGACTGTACGGTGCGGCAGCCCAGGGGAACGGTCGCATGATGGGCGAAACCTCCATAGCAGGGACGGGAGAAGGACACGGCGGGAGGGGGTACCGCCGGCATCCGGGGTCAGACGGCCATCGAATCCGCGGCGGCGAACTCGCTCAGGTCGTCGGTGGATTCGCCGTCGAGCGCGAGCTCGGCGAGCACACGTCCGAGGGCGGGCGTGAACTTGAATCCGTGACCGGCGGCGAGCCCCACGATGATGTCCGGGTGCTGCGGCAGCGCGCTGAGCACGAACCGGCGGTCCTTGGTGAGCGCGTACTGGCAGGTGACCGTGCGCAGCTCGGGACCCGATCCCGGGATCACGTCGTGCATGAAGCCGGTGAGCTGCTCGATGAGCTCGGGTGAGGGGACGAACGACCGGTTCTCGGGCGTCATCCGATTCTCCGACACGTCACGGGCGGCCTTGATGGTCGGCTCGCCGTAAGTCGGGAACCCGTAATAGCACTGGTCGTCCTCCCAGATCCAGACGGGGAAGACCGAACGGTCGTAGTTCTCGGGCTCGGCGGGGCGGAAGTAGCTGACCTGCTCCTGCATGATGTCGAGCGGGATCGTCGCGCCGAGCGGGTCGAGGAGCGTGTTCGTCCAGGCATCCGTCGCGAGGATCACCTTGCCGGCGCGGATGTCGCCGTTCGACGTGTGCACGATCACGCCGTCACCGTCGGGCGTGAGGCTCTCGACCGCGGTGCGGTCGCGGATGTCGGCGCCGTGCACGCGGGCGCGCATCTGCAGAGTCGCGACCGTGCGGGCGGCGTGCGCGATGCCCGTGTCGGCCGTGTAGACGGTCTCGACGTTCTCGGGAACGCGGAACTGCGGCCAGCGGGCCTGCACCTCGGCGGGCGAGAGCAGCTCGTGCGGGACGTCGCACTCGGTGAGCGCGGTGGTGAAATCGGATGCCGAGTAAGGGCCGTCGGAGGGGATGAGGATCACGCCGCCGGTGATGGTGAGCAGACGCTCGCCCGACTCGGCCTCGAGGTCGGCCCAATCCTTGTACGCGGACTGGGCGAGACGCACGTAGGCGCTGGATCCGTACGAGGTCCGCACGATGCGCGAGGTGTCGTGCGAGGCGCCCCGCACGTGACCGAGCTCGTACTGCTCGAGCGCGACCACCTTCGCTCCACGACGGGCCAGGTGGTAGGTGGCGGCGCTGCCGAGCGCTCCCATCCCGACGACTGCGACCTCGAACGACTCCATGATGCTCCGTCTCTTGTGCGCCCGGGCACTCCACGCGGGCTGTTGTCGTTCAGTGTGGATGCCGCCGCGGGGCCACTGCTATGGGGCGATGTCCCATGTTGTCCGCACAGCAATGTGCGGACAGTACGCATCGGACCCCGCATGTGACGGTCGGCGGCATCCGACGTTTCCAGCACGTTTCCGCGGCGCGCGGCGGGCCCTTCGACAAGCTCAGGGACCCAGTTCTCAAGAATGAGCCGCTGAGCCACTACTGGGTCGCTGAGCCTGTCGAAGCGTCCCGCCCCGCACTCACTGGGTCGCTGAGCCTGCCGAAGCGTCCCGCCCCGCACTCACTGGGTCGCTGAGCCTGTCGAAGCGTCCCGCCCCGCAGAACGCGAGAGCCTCGGCAGGTCCGCACCCCGCTCCTCCATGAGCGCGATCTTCTTCGCCCGACTCCACCCCTGGATCTGCTTCTCACGGAAGAACGCGGCATCGACGGTGTCGAACTCCTCGGCGTATACGAGAGAGACCGGCCGTCGCGCGCGGGTGAAGTGCGCCGAGCGATCGTCGTCGTTGTTGTGCTCCCACACCCGAGAGTCGAGATCGCCGTTCGTGCTGCCGGTGTAGAAGCATCCGTCGTTGCAGCGGAGGATGTACGTCCAGGCCATGGGCCATTGTCGGATGCTTCGGCGTCGTGCGGTTCGCACCTGGGGATAACTCACGGGGCGGGACCCTTCGACAGGCTCAGGGACCCAGTTTCAGGGCCGCAAAAACTGGGTCGCTGAGCCTGTCGAAGCGTCCCCCCACGAGAAACACCACCGCGGGGCGGGACCCTTCGACAAGCTCAGGGACCCACTTCAGAAACTGGGTCGACACCGCATCGCGCGGCGGGGCCCTTCGACAGGCTCAGGGACCCAGTTTCAGAGCCACGCACGACGAAGCCCCCGCAGACACTGTCTGCGGGGGCTTCGCCGGTCTCGGTAGCGGGGGGTCTACTTCGAGACGAGCTCCGACGGGAGGTCCTTCGCCGCGGCGACGGCACGGTGCTGCCGCACGGTCATGGTGAGGATCGCGCCGAGGATCATGATGCCGCCCGTGATGTAGAGGGCGACGGTGGCGACACCGGTCGTGTCCTTCACGAAGCCGATCAGGTACGGCGCGGCGAAGCCCGCGAGGTTTCCGGTCGAGTTGATCAGCGCGATGCCACCGGCGAGGGCGGTACCGGCGAGCATCGAGGTCTGGAAGCTCCAGAAGATCGCGGGGATCGACAGGGCGCCTGCGTTGGCGAGGCAGAGGCCGATGATGCCCCAGACCGGGTCGGTGCCGGCGATGATGCAGATCACGAAGCCGGTGGCGCTGAGCAGGAACGCGGCGGCGATGAACTTGCGGCGCTCTCCGGCGCGGTCCGACAGGTACCCGAACGTGACCATCGAGATGATCGCTGCGAGGCTCGGCAGGGCGCTGAGGAAGCCGATCTGCACGGTGTCGGTGATGCCGAGGTCGCCGATGAGGGTCGGCAGCCAGAAGCTGATGCCGTAGAGGGCGAAGTTGTAAGAGAAGTACACGGCGGTGAGCAGCCAGATGAGCTTGCTGGTGAAGACCTTGCGCAGCGGCGTCTCGGCTTCATCGACGCGTTCGGCGGAGAGGAGCGATCCGAGACGGTCGCGCTCGGGCTCGGTGAGCCAGGTCACCTTGCGGTAGTCCTCCTGCAGGAAGAAGAGGATGACGATACCGAGCAGCACGGTCGGGATGGCCTCGATCACGAAGAGCCACTGCCAACCGGTGTGGCCCCAGACGCCGTCCATGCCGCTGAGGATGAAGCCCGAGACCGGGCCGCCGATGAGGCCCGACGAGGCGAGGGCGATGTAGAAGATGCCCCAGGCGCGGCCGCGGCGGCTGGCCGGGAACCAGTGCGCCATGTAGAAGAGGATGCCGGGGATGAAGCCGGCCTCGGCGACACCGAGCAGGAAGCGCAGCAGGTAGAACATCCACTCGCTGTCGACGATGAACATGAGGCCCGAGATGAGGCCCCACGTGATCATGATGCGCGCGATCCACTTGCGCGCGCCGACCTTGGCGAGGATGAGGTTCGAGGGGATCTCGAAGATGAAGTATCCGATGAAGAACAGGCCGGCGCCGAGGCCGTAGACCACATTCGAGAAGCCGAGATCGGCGCTCATGGTGGCCTGGGCGTAACCGATGTTCACGCGGTCGAGGTACGAGAGGAAGAAGCCGAGCATCGCGAGCGGAAGCACGCGCAGCATCACCTTCCGGAAGAGCTTGTCGTCGTTGACGGTCGTCATGAGGGTCCTTCGTCGGTTCAGAGGGGGTTCGGGTGTCGGGTGAGGGGGGAGGGTCGGCGAGGTCAGCCGATCGGGAGCGGTGCGTAGACGCGCTGCGCCGTGTCGTGGAAGACCGCACGCTGTGCGGCCGGGTCGAGCTCGGCGAGGATTGTGCGGTACCCGTCGATGAGCGCGGGGAGGGTCGTGAACATGCCGTCGACCGGGAAGTTGCTCCCGAACATCACTCTGTCGGCGCCGAAGATGCGCACGAGGTCGAGGATCGGTCCACGGTTGGACTCGACGGTCCATGGAGCGCCGCCGACGCAGAGGCCGGATGCCTTGATCACGACGTTCGGAGCCTCGGCGATGTGCTCGAGGGCCGAACGCCACGCCGCGAGCGTCTCGTCGTCGCGGTCGGCGAGCACACCGGCGTGGTCGATGACGAGCGTCGTGTCGGGGAAGTCGTCGACGAGACGACGCGCTTCCGCGAGATTCCACCACGGAGTCTGCAGATCGAAGTGCAGGCCGTGCTCGCTCAACCGCGCGTATCCCTCACGCCAGACGTCGTCGCTGAGCAACGAGCGCACGCCGGCTGCGGCCTCTGCCGTCGATGCCGCACCGCCCGGCTTGTGCCGCACGCTCTTGACCGCGGCGACGGAGCCGAGCGCGGCGAGCTCGGCCGCGGCATCCGCATCGTCGAGCCGGGCCTGGGCCACCATCGATCCGGGCACGCCCGAGGTCTCGCGGTAGCGCTCGACGAGCGCGACCTCGGCGAGGCCGCCGCCGGGCGTCCACTCCGCCTCCATGTAGACCGAGGCGACGATGCCGGTGCCGGCGATGTCCCGGAGGTAGTCGGCGGGCAGGTAATCGTGCTTGATCGCTTCGTAGTCGCCGTAGCGGTGGGCGACGCGTCCCTCGGGGGCGAGCCAGGGGTGCTGCCCGAGCGAGAGGTCCCACACGTGATGGTGGGCGTCGACGATAGGGCCGTCGTAGAGGTCGTCAGGCATGAACCGCCGCCTTGCGCACTCCCCGACCCTCGAAGTCGATCGACAGCGAACCGATCAGATAGATCGCGGCGCACACCGCGAGGTAGATCAGCACGGCGGTGTAGCCGCCGGTGAACTGCACGAGGAGTCCGGCGACGATCGGCACGACGATGCCGGCCGAGGTGCCGGCGAAGTTCATCACACCGCCGACGACGCCCACGCGCTCGGGCTTGGCGAGACGACCGGGGATCGTCCAGTACAGACCGCCGAAGAGGTTGAAGAACACTCCGACGCAGAGCAGAGCCACGGCGGTGCCGGCGTCGCTGACGAACGGCAGTGCCGCGAGCGCGAGGAGGCTGAGCGCACCCGATCCGCCGAACAGCAGCTTGAACGCGCGGTTCGGGTTCATGCGCTTCTGCAGCGCGTCGGCGAGGATGCCGCTGAGGATCTCACCCGCCGCACCGCACAGGAAGATGAGGAAGGTCGCGAAGCCCATGGCCGAGAGGTCGAGGCCACGGGCCTGTGAGAGGTACGTCGGGCCCCAGGTGACGAGTCCCCAGAACACCATGGCCCAGCCGATGCGGCCGACGACCATCCAGAACACGGTCGCGCGACTCATGCCCGGCGCTTCGGCCTTCGGGCGCTCCTCGACCTCGCCGGCGTCGATGAGCTTCTCCTCGGCGCGGTTGACGAGGGGGTGCTCGGACGGGTGGTTGCGGATGAACAGCGCGACACCGATTCCGATGACGACGGTCGCGAGGCCGATGATGATGAACGACCAGCGCCACGAGCCGGTGGCGGTGATGAGGCCGGTCACGACGAGCGCGCCGAGGGCGGATCCGAGCGGCGCACCGGAGTCGATGAGGGTCACACCGGTCGAGCGGTTCTTCGCCGGGAGCCACCGGGTGACGAGCTTGTTGGCGGAGGGCATGTACGGCGCCTCGAACGCGCCGAGCCCGAGGCGGCTGAGCACGAGCATCACGGCGTTGACGGCGAGACCGGCGAGCGCGGTGAAGGAGCCCCAGATCACGGCGGCGACGCCGATCACGCGGCGCGGGCCGAAGCGATCGGCGGCCGCGCCGCCCGGGATCTGGAACAGGCAGTACGTCCAGAAGAACGCCGAGAGGATGACGCCCTGCACGGCGGGCTCGAGCAGGAACTCGGCGCTGATCGTAGGGAGGGCGACCGAGAGCGACGCGCGGTCGATGCAGTTGATCGTGTAGAAGACGAACAGCACGACGATGACCCACCAGCGGATCCTCGTCGGGCGAGCGGTACGGGCGGCGGTGCCCTGTTCGGCGGTGGTCATCGATGATCCTCGGAGTGTCGGGTGAGCGGTTCGGGTCAGGCGGTGGGCACGTCGAGTCGGTAGACTCGCTCGGCGGTGCCGTGGAAGAGGGAGTCGAGGCCCGCGGAGTCGAGGCCGGCGGCGCCGGTGAGGATCGTGTCCATCACCTCGTCGAAGTCGGGAGCGGTCAGGGTCGCGACCGGCATGTTGGAGGCGAACAGCGCGCGCTCGGCGCCGAAGATCGCGAGGGTGTCGCGCACGACCTCTTCGTTCGAGGGCCGGTCCCAGCGGTTGCGGTACAGACCGAGCTCCGACACCTTCACAGCGGTTCCCGGCAACTCGGCGAGGCGCTCCATGCCCTCGCGCCAGACGCGCAGGCTGTCGGCGTCGCGGTCGAGCGGAAGGCCGCAGTGGTTGATCACGACGGTCAGCTCGGGGAAGTCGGCCAGCACGTCGGCGGCTTCAGCGAGGTGGTAGTACGGCACGCGCAGATCCCACGAGAACCCGTGGCGCTGCAGGGCGGCGATCCCCTCGACCCATGCGGGGTCGTGGAGGGTGCCGGGTCCAGTGGCGGTCTCGCCGGCGCGCGGGGCGATCACGGGCTTCGAGCGGATGCCGCGCACGATCGAGCGCTGCGCGTGACCTGCGAGCACCTCGTCGCGGTCGGACTGCAGGAACCCGACGTGAGCAACGGCGGCGATCGGGAACCGTCCGCCGGTGGCGTCACTGAGTCCCTGCAGGAAGTCGTCCTCCGCGACCTGCTCGGATCGGCTCCGCTCGGCCTCGCAGTGGACGGTGCCGAGGATGTTCCAGCCCGCGGTCTCGACGAGGTACTCGCGCGGCAGGAAGGTGCGGCGCATGGCGTTGTAGTCGCCGAGGAAGAACTGCTCGTTGTACTCGTCCTGGATCCAGGGCCAGTGGCCGTCGCCGTCGAGGTCCCAGAAATGGTGGTGCGCGTCGACGATGCGCAGGTCGTACCCCTCGGGCAGGCGTGCGTCCTGGATGCGGCGGGCGGTCTCGACGGTCACAGCCGCACGCCCTCCACGAAGGCGGCGCGCACGTCGTCGGAGACGCCGTCGAGGTCGGCGAGGCGGATGAGTTCGCCCTCGGCGACATCGCGCGCGAGGCGCGCACCCGAGAGCAGGTAGTAGGCGGCCGCGAGGGTGTCGTCGGCGTCGGTGACGGCATCCGCTCGATCGATGATGACGGGGGCGACGCCGTCGATCTCGTGGTGGTGACCGCGCACCTCGAAGGTCGTGCCCGCGGCGAGCGCGCCGGCGGCACGCGCGGCGAGCACCGTGTGGTGGCGCGGTTCGGCGAACGTCGAGGTGCCGTCGACGAGTGCGTCGATCGTGAGCGGGGTCTCGACGCCCATGAAGTGGTACGGCCAGTAGATGCACGCGTAGCGGCCCGAGCGCGAGACGACGTGGCCCTTGCCGGCCAGCAGGTCCCAGGTCTCGGGGTCGCCGGTGGTGACGATCGCGAAGACGCCGCCGGCGAAGCTGGTCTCACCGGGCAGGCGCAGCGCCGAGAACACGTCGACGGTGCGGTCGGTGCCGATGATGCCGCCGTCGGCGCGTCGGGCGTAGATGTCGGCGAGCTCGCTGGGGCGGGCGACGGGGTAGTGCATGCGCTCGGTGTCGGCGGTGGCGCCGGCGTAGAGCGAGACGACGGCCATCTCGCACGAGTCGGCGGCGGCGGCGCGCTTGAGGGGTGCGACGACGGATGCCCGGGCGGCGAGCGTCGCCGCGATGTCGTCACCGAGGAAGAGGTGGTCGGTGAGGGCGGATGCCTCGATCCGCTCGCCCTGCTGCTCGAGCTCGCCGGTGGCGGGGTCGAAGACGAGGTCGTACTCGCCGGACTTGCCGAGGGCGACGACCTCGAGGCCGACGCGCTCGACCCAGTCGAGCAGGCGCAGCAGGTTGGCGGGCTGGTCGCCGTCGCCGGGCAGGTAGCCGACGCCCTTCGCACGGGCGGCGCGGGAGAGCGAGACACCGGCGACGCTCTCGATCTCCTTGCTGACCATGACGACGTGGATGCCGCGGTCGATCGCCTCGGCGGCGTAGCGGTAGCCCGCTTCGACACGGCCGGATGCTTCGACGAGCACGTCGATCTCGTCCCAGCGGACGTCGTCGTGGCCGGGGATCGGCTCGGCGTCGGGGAGGCCGCCGAGGTCGGCGATGAGCGTGCGCACGCCGTCGACGTCGGGGTCGATGAGCTGCGTGGCCGTCATGCGGTCGATCGAGCGCAGCTGCGAGAGGAACGTGCGGCCGAAACCTCCGCGTGCGCCGGTGAGTGCGATGCGGATAGGAGCGCGGGTCATCGTCGGTGGTCCCCTCTGCACGGGGCGTTCCGTGCGTTCGTACGTGTGCCGACCGGAGCGGGTCTCGCGGCAGGCCTCGATCACTGTGTCACAGTCGTAAACATTTCTCAAATTTGTTCACAACAGTTCACACGTGGTGAAATGGGGGCACCCACTCCCGAGGAGGAACCGTGATCGACATCGGCGCCGTCGCAGACGACTTCACCGGCGCGACCGACCTCGCCATCGCGCTGCGCCAGCGCGGCTTCCGCGCGGTCGTCTCGATCGAGGATGCCCCGCTCGACCCCGCCGAGCTCGGCGATGCGGATGCCGTGGTCGTCGCCCTCAAGACCCGCACCGCCCCCGTCACCGATGCGGTCGACCAGTCTCTCCGCGCCGTCCGCGCCCTCGAGGCCCTCGGTTCCCGCCGCTACTACGTCAAGTACTGCTCGACCTTCGACTCCACACCCGACGGCAACATCGGGCCGATCCTCGACGCCGTGCTCGACGAGCTCGGCGAGACCCGCACGATCGTCGTCCCCTCGTTCCCCGACAACGGCCGCACCGTCTACCGCGGGCACCTGTTCGTGCACGACGAGCTCCTCGAGCACTCCCCCATGCGACAGCATCCGCTCACCCCGATGACCCAGTCGCGCCTGCGCGACATCCTCGCCCCACAGACCACGCGGGCGATCCACGAGGTGGGAGCGGATGCCGTGTGGGCGGGCCCCGCGGCCCTGCGCAGCACCCTCGCCGCCGAGCCCGACGGTTACACCGTCGTCGACGCGATGACCGACGCCGACCTCGAGACCATCGCCACCGCCGTCTCCGACTGGCGCGTCGTCACCGGCGGCGCGGGCCTCGCGCTCGGCATGACCGGACCGCGCCCCGGCACGCTCTCCGAGATCGACGTCGCCCCCGGCCGCCGACTGATCGTGTGCGGCAGCGCCTCAGCCAAGACCCGCGCGCAGATCGCCCACGCAGCCCAGACGCTCCCGAGCCGCAAGCTCGACATCGAGGCGATCGCCGCCGACCCCGCGCAGGTCGTGGCCGACACGATCTCGTGGCTCGAGACGCTCGACGCCGACAGCATGCCTCTCGTCTACACGGTCGGGTCGCTCGACGACATCCGCCGCGGCCCCGAGGGCAACACCGTCTCCGGGCGCATCGAAGAGGTGCTCTCCGAGATCGTCGACCGCGCCGCGTCCGCCCTCGGCGTCACCCAGGTGATCGTCGCGGGCGGAGAGACCTCGGGCGCAGTCGTGCAGCGCCTCGGCATCCAGCGCCTGCGCATCGGACCGCGCATCGCGCCCGGCGTGTGCTGGAGCGCCGCCGAGACCACGCACGGCCCCGTCACCATCGCTCTCAAGTCGGGCAACTTCGGCGCCGACGACATGTTCACCACCGCCTGGAGGGCGCTCGATGACCACTCCCACTGACGCTCTCATCGCCGCCGGAGCGCGCGTCGCCGCCGCGGGCATCAGCCCGGGCAGCAGCGGCAACGTGAGCATCCGCGTCGACGACGTCGTGTACATGACGGGCACCGGCACGGATCTCAGCCGTCTCACCGAGGCCGACATCGCGGTCGTGACGTGGGAGGGCGAGGTGCTGCGCGGCGCCAAGCCGTCGAAGGAGCTCAGCCTGCATCTCGCGTTCTACGCGAAGAACCCCGAGCACACCGCGGTCGTGCACCTGCACTCCCCCTTCGCGGTCGCCGCGAGCTGTCTCGAGCCATGGTCCGAGCACAGCGCGATCCCACCACTCACGCCGTACTTCGTGATGCGGGTCGGCCAGACGCCGCTCGTGCCGTTCCGCGTGCCCGGCGACCCCGACCTGGCCGTGCAGCTGCTCGCGCTGCCCGGGGAGTTCCGCGGCGCGCTGCTCGCGAACCACGGCCAGATCGTGTCGGCACCGGGTCTCGACGCCGGGGTCGAAGCGGCGATCGAACTCGAAGAGGCGTGCCGCATCGCCCTGCTCACCGACGGCAAGCCGCGCCGCCTCCTGCCCCCGGAGGACGTGCGCGCCCTCGCCGACCGCTGGGGCACTCCCTGGACCGAGGAAACCGCGCTCGTTCGCTAGGCTGACGACGACATGACCCCCGCCGACGACACCACCGCCACGCCGCTCATCCCCGAGCAGCGGCGCGAGCTGATCGTCAAGCACCTGCGCCGCGAGGGCGTGCTCAGCTACCGCCAGCTCACCGGCATCCTCGGCGTCAGCCACATGACCATTCGGCGCGACATCGCCGTGCTCGAAGAAGCCGGTCGCGTACTCGCGACTCCCGGCGGGGCGAAGATCGCCTCGCGCCTGGTCGCCGAGCCCACGCGTTTCGAGAAGGCCCGTCAGGACGTCGCCGAGAAGGACGCGATGGCCCGCCACGCGGCATCCCTCGTCACCGAGTCGATGACGATCTACCTCGACGCCGGCACCACCATCCAGGCCATGCGCCCGCACCTCGAGACGGTGCAGGACCTCACGGTCGTCACGAACGACCTCGCGATCATCGCGGCGTTCCTCGACCACCCGACCGCCGACATCATCGCGATCGGCGGACGCGTCGAGAAGGCGAACCAGTCGACCACCGGCCGCCTCGCCGCCCTCACGCTGCACGAGCTGTCGATCGACATCGCCTTCCTCTCGTCGTCGTCGTGGGATCTGCGCCGCGGCGTCACCACCCCGACCGAGTCGAAGATCGCGCCGAAGACCGCCGCGATCGAGAGCGCCAGTGAGACGGTGCTCGTCGCGGGCAGCTCGAAATACGGCTCGTTCGGCCGCTACCGCGTGTTCGATCTCGAGGATCTCGACGTGATCGTCACCGATACGGGCCTGAGCGACGCCACCGCCGCCGGCATCGAGGAGCGCGGCGTCACGGTCGTCCGCACCGGCGCCTAACGCGCGGCGGGGCCCTTCGACAGGCTCAGGGCCCCAGCCTCTTGCGCTGTAGCGGGCCCTTCGACAGGCTCAGGGCCCCGGTCTCCAAGACCGGGTCGCTGAGCCCCTACTGGGTCGCTGAGCCTGTCGAAGCGTCCCCACGAGAAGCAGCGCCTACGCCACCAACTCCCCCGCATGCACGGCCCGCAGCAGCGCCCCCAACTGCGACGACGCGGTGAGCGGATGCTCGGGATGCCACTGCACCCCCAACAGGGGAAGGCTCTCGTGGGCGATCGCCTCGATGACCCCGTCGGGCGAGCGGGTGAGCGCCACCAGCCCCTCACCGAGTTCGTCGATCGCCTGGTGGTGCGTGCACAGGGCCGAGCCGCGCAGACCCGGCGCCACCGGGGACATGTCGAGAGGCGTCGCGATGAACGGCTCCGCTCCCGGCCCCCGATGCCCGGGCACGTGCTGCAGCAGGCTCCCGCCGAGCGCGACATTGAGCAACTGATGCCCGCGGCACAGTCCGAGTAGCGGTCGCCCGGCGCCGACGGCATCCATGATCACGGCGATCTGCAGCCGATCCGCCCGGCGCTCGTACGGCGATCTCCGCGGCCGCCGGTCGCTCTGGCCGTACAACCCCGGCTCGATGTCGTCGCCGCCGAGGATCACGACCACGTCGGCGTCGTGCGACGCCTGGCGCAGCTCGGGTTCGGGGTCTTCGGCGGCGGCGTGCAGCGAGGCGGTCCAGCCGAGCCCTTCAACGGCGGCGACGGCCGCGTCGTTGAGGGTGTCGAGCAAAGCCTGGTACCCGGCGGCGGCGCGCGGTCGTTGGGTGCGCACATGGAAGAGGGCGACGTGCGGGGCGGTCATGCGGATGCCTCCGCCCCGGCGTTCCGCAGACGCACGAGCGCCACGATCCCGGCCTCCGACGACACGACGCCTTCGCGCCCGTCGGGCAGAACCACCGTGCCGGGCGACAACCACCCGTCGCCGGTGGGCAGGGAGACCTGCCCTCCGAGCACGATGATCGCGTCGACCCCGTCGATCGGAGCATCCGTCCCTCGTCGGATCTCGCAGTCGGCGACCGATGACTCCCGCGGGGTCATGACGTTGACGACGGTCGTGCGCCGCAGGCCCGTCTCGGCGAACACCTCGTCCTCGCCGCGGAACCTCACCGGTTCGTGGGCGCGCACGCGGTGCCGCGCCCCGCCGATCTCGAGGGCGACCCCCCACGCGTTCAGCGGGATGAGGGTGCGGTCCACGGCGGGCAGCGGCGAGAACGGCATCCGTCCTTCCATCTCCGCGATGCTGATGCGCACCCGGGGCTGCGACACCAGCACCCGCGTGACCCCGAGACCGTTCGCCCACGGCTCGGGCACGACCTCGGACGGGCGCACGATCCCGGGGGCCACGCGGATGCGGGAGTACATCGGATGCCTCTACTTGATCGCGGTCGGGCCGGTCTCACCCGTGCGCACGCGGATGACCTGCAGCACGTCGGTGACCCAGATCTTGCCGTCGCCGATGGCACCGGTGCGGGCCGCTTCCTGGATGGCGTCGAGGGCGGCGTCGAGCACCTCGTCGGTCACGACGGCCTCGATGTAGATCTTGGGGAGGAAGTCGACCTTCACGCGCTGCGAACGGTAGACCTCGACCTTGCCGGTCTGGGTGCCGTGCCCCTTGGCGTCGAGGATCGTCATGCCCGCGACGCCGACCTCGGCGAGCGCGGTCTTGACGGGTTCGAGAGCACTGGGCTGGACGACGGCGGTGATGAGCTTCATGATGTGTCCTTTCTGGCGGGGCGCTCAGGAGCGCACGTCGTCGAGGTCGTAGGCGGTCTCGGCGTGGAGGGTGGTGTCGAGGCCGGTGACCTCGACGCCGTCGGTGACGCGCAGGCCGACGGTGATCTTCAGCAACCAGGCGATGAGCGCGGTCACGAGGAACGTGTAGACGAAGACCGAGGCGATCGCGAGGGCCTGCGTTCCCAGCAGGCCCCAGTCGCCGCCGAACAGGATGCCGGTGGCGCCGGCGGGCGACGACGGGTCGGCGAGGAAGCCGATCGCGAGGGTGCCGAAGATGCCCGGGAACATGTGGATCGCGACCGCGTCGAGGGCGTCGTCGTAGCCGAGCTTCTCCTTGAGGCCGAGCGCGGCGAAGGCGACGATGCCGGCGAGGAAGCCGATGATGATCGCGCCGATGGGCGAGACGGAGTTCGCGGCGGGGGTGATGCCGACGAGTCCGCCGAGCACACCCGAGATCGCGCCGAGCGAGGTCGCCGCCTTGCGGAGGATGCGCTCCACCACGAGCCAGCCCAGCAGACCGGCGCACGCGGCGATGAGCGTGTTGGTCACCGCGACGCCGGCGCTGTCGTTGATGCCGCCCGACGAGCCGCCGTTGAAGCCGTACCAGCCGACGAGCAGGAGTCCGCCTCCGACGATCGCGATGGGCAGGTTGCCCGGGCGTCCGACGTGCGGGAAGTCGCGGCGCTTGCCGAGGAAGAACGCGAGCACGAGGGCCGCGACACCGGCGTTCATGTGCACCGCGGTGCCACCGGCGAAGTCGATGGCGTGCAGGTTGTTGGCGATCCACCCGCCCACGGTCGAACCGTCGGCGGAGTCGAACGCGAACACCCAGTGCGCCACCGGGAAGTACACGAGCGTGGCCCAGAGGCCCGAGAAGATCAGCCAGCTGGAGAACTTCATGCGCCCTTCGACCGCGCCGCCGATGATGCCGACGGTGAGTCCGGCGAAGATCAGCTGGAAGACCGCGATGAGGATCGCGGGCACCGCCCCCTCGGGCGTCTCGGCGCCGAGCAGCGACTGGATGCCGAAGAGACCGGTGGGGTCGCCGATCAGGCCCGCTCCCCCGACGGAGTTCCCGAGCGTGAGGCCGTAGCCGAAGAGCACCCAGAGGATCGCGGTGACCGCGAAACCGCCGAGCACGATCATCATCGTGTTGAGGATGTTCTTCGTGCGTGACAGGCCGCCGTAGTACAGCGCGAGTCCGGGAAGCATGAGTGTGACGGCGACGGTGGCGGTCAGCATCCATCCCGTGTTGACCTGGGAGGTGATGTCCATGTGTCGATCTCCTTTCGGGTAGGGGTCGTGCGGGTCAGCGGGTGAGCAGGTGGGCGAGCACGTCGGAGAGGGCGTCGACACCGGCGGCGATGTCGTCGGCGCCAGCGGTTTCGGCGGGAGTGTGCGATGCGCCGGTGGGGTTGCGCACGAAGAGCATCGCGGTGGGGATGACGTCGGCGAGCACACCGGCGTCGTGACCGGCGCCGGTGTCGAGCACGGGCGCGTCGAGCAGCACGGACTGCAGCGCATCGCGCATTTCGGGGGCGAACTCGACGGTCGGCGAGAACGACTGCTCGGAGACGGTGACGGTGCACCCCTCGGATGCCGCGGCGCGCTGCGTCTCGGCGGTGACGGCCGCGACGATCGTGTGCACCGCGTCCTCCGATCGGTGGCGTACGTCCATCCAGAGGTCGACGGCCGAGGCGATGACGTTCGTGCCGCCGGGGGTCACGACGATCCGTCCGACGGTGCCACGGGCGTCGTCGACCGCGAGGGTCTGCGCGCGGAGGCTGCGGATGGTCTCGGCGGCGATCACCACCGGGTCCTGGCGGTCGGCCATGCGGGTGGCGCCGGCGTGGTCGCCGCGCCCCTCGATGCGCACGTGCCAGCGGCCGTGGGCGATGATGGCGCCGGCGAGCGCGACCGGTCGGTCGAGGTCGACGAGGCCGCGCCCCTGCTCGACGTGCAACTCGACGAAGGCCGAGATCGCGGCGAGGCGGTCGGGGTCGGCGCCGATCAGGGCCGGGTCGAATCCGGCATCCGCCGACACCTCGGCATACGTGCGCCCGGTGTCGTCGGTGAGCGCCCGGACCCGGTCGGGTGCGACGACCCCGGCGAGCAGGCGCGAGCCGAGGCAGGCGACACCGAACCGCGACCCCTCCTCCTCGGGGAACACCGCGACCGCGAGCGGACGCACGGGACGGATGCCGCGCTCACGCAGCACGTCGACCGCGGCGAGCGCGCTCGCAACGCCGAGCGGGCCGTCGTAATTGCCGCCGCCCGGCACCGAGTCGAGGTGCGAGCCGGTGACGATCGCGTCGCGGCGGGCGGGGGCATCCGTTCCCTCCGGATCCCACCAGGCCCAGAGGATGCCGTTGCCGTCGGTCTCGACCTCCAGTCCGCGCTCGACCGCGCGCTCGATGAACCAGACGCGCAGGTCGCGCTCGGGTGCCGAGAACACGGGGCGCGTGTAGCCGCCGCGCACGGGATCGGTGCCGATGCCCGCGATCTCGGCGAGCAGCGCGTTCGCGTCGCCGCGGGCGCTCACGACAGGGCCGCGGGCGTTCACGACACCCCCGCGAAGCGCTGGCCGGCGGCGCGGAACCGGTCGGTGGCCCGCTCCGATCCGGCGACGAGATCGAGCACGAGTTCACCGAGGAGCGGCGCGAACTTCGCGCCCTGCCCCGAGCACGGCGAGACGATCGTGATGCCCTCGCCGCGATCGATGATCATGTCGTCTCGGGGCACGTTCGTGAACAGGCAGGTCGTCTCCGCGTACGACTCGGGCACCATGCCCGGGGCGAAGCGCTCGACGAACCCCGTGACGCGTGTGCGGTTGGCGGGGTCGATGAGCCCGTCCTGCGCGAAGGCCGAGGGGATCACCCGCCCACCGTTGTACTCGGCGATCTTCTGGCCTCGGAACCCGGCGTCGCGGCCGCCCGGAAGGCTGTAGGTCTGGATCTCCTCGCCCTTGTAGATGAAGGTCGGCCACGAGGTCGCGGCATCCGCAGCGGCCTCTCCGGCGTCGGCGGCATCCCGGTACGGGAAGTGGAAGGCGTTCTCCTGCCGCACCTCGAACTGCGGGAGCGCGTCGACGAATCCGCTCGGCAGGTCGAGGCCCGAGAGCAGGGCGGGCAGCCATCCGCCCGCCGCGACGATCACCTGCGCGACGTGCACGGTCTCGCCGGTCTCCGAGGTGACGAGGTAGCCGGTCGAGGCGTGACGGACGGATGCCGCGGCCCACCCCGTGCGCACCCGGGCACCGGCGGCTTCAGCGAGGTGCAGCATCGCCTCGACGGTGCCCTCGGCGTCGAGCACTCCCGCGCCGGGGTGCCACAGCACGTCGCTGTCGAAGTCGAGCTGCGGCCAGCGGCTCCGAGCCTCCGCGGCGGTGAGCAGCTCGTGCGCGACACCCTCGGATTCCAGCGCGCGGGCGAGGCCGTGCGGGTCGCGCACGACCCCGAAGTCGAGCGAGCCGCTCGACGTGATCAGGCGCTCGCCGCTCGCCGCCTCGAGCTCGTCCCAGCCCCGCTTCGCCTGCACGACGAGGTCGACGTAGAACGGGTCGGGGTAGGCGTAACGGAAGATGCGCGCCGAACCGTGGGAACTGCCCAGGGCGGATGCCGGCACGTCGCGTTCGAGCACGATGACGTCGGCGCCGGTCTGGGCGAGGCGCCAGGCGGCGGATGCTCCGGCGAGGCCCGCGCCGATGATCGCGTATGTCGCGGATTCGGTGGTCGTCATCGGTCAGGCCAGGTCGGGGGTGTTCCAGAGGTTGAGCTTCGTGCCGATGCCCAGCTCCACCGCGTTCTCGTAGACGGTCTTCGCCCACGCGACGTCTTCGACGCCCATGCCGCCGACGCTGAACAGCACGGGCTGCTCGTCGAACTCGCGACCCACGGCGCTGCCGTCGAACACGTCGCCGATGTTCACGACGCGGGACTCGTCGAGCTCGCCCGCGTCGATCAGGTCCTGCCAATAGAGGCCGATCATGCCGAACGCGGTCTCGTGCGACGGCCCGGGGTACTCCTCGGCCCACGCCTCGTAGATCTTCTTCGCATCGGCGATGAGCCGCGCCTTGCCCGAGAGCGTGTACTCCTTGTCCATGCGCAGGTTCGCCGGGAGGCTGAGGAAGGCACCGGGCTTGATCCAGTCGCCGTCGATGTAGGGGTAGTTCTCCGAGCCGACGAGGCCGGTGACCGCCTCCGACACGATGTCCGAGTCGACGACGGCGGCCTCGACCGTGTCGGCGATCTCGATGGTGGTGAACTGCGGGTAGTGCTCGCGCACGTAGTCGGCGAAGGCATCCGATGTCGAACGGCGTCGCCCGTTGATACGGATCGTGTCGAGCGTCGGACGCGCGGCGGTCATGGCGTGCAGCGCACTCTTGTTCATGGCACCGGGGCCGATGATGCCGAGCGACTTCGCGTTCACGGGGGCGAGCTTCCTGGCGGCGGCGCCCGGCACGGCGGCCGTGCGGTAGGCGCTCTCGAGGTTGCCCGACATGATCGCGAACGGGGCGCCGGTCTGCTTGTCGTTCAGCACGATGAGGTGGATCGAGCGGGGCAGCCCCTGCTCTCGGTTGTCGATGTTCGAGCCGTACCACTTGACTCCGGCGGTGTCGAAGCGTCCGCCGAGGTACGCGGCCATCGCCATGAAGCGTCGGTCGGCCGCATCCAGCGGCATGCCCGGGAAGGGCGAGGACTGCGGGAAGCTGATCTGCGCGCCGTGGGAGTTGGCGGAGTTGCCGGCCATCCGGTAGTCGCCCTTCGCGACCAGTACGAGAACCTCCTCCATGACCTCCATGCAGCGATCCATGTCTTTCACGCCGGCGGCGATGACCTCGGGCTCGCTCAGGTAGAGCATGTCGATGCGGGTGCTGGGAGTCTCTGCGGTCATGGCCGGGCCTTTCGGATCGTGGTGCTTCCCGACCAGAGAACCCGTTCATACAACCCCAGGTCAAATACCATTTTTCGCGCTGATTAATAGCGTTTTGCTCGCAATCCGCCCGTAACGGAGCGGTAATACGAGACACGTATCGTGCCCTCATGGAGCTCCGTCAACTGCGCTATTTCATGGCCGTCGCCGACGAGCTCCACTTCGGCCGCGCGGCCCAGCGTCTGCACATGTCGCAGCCCCCGCTGAGCGTGCAGGTCGGCCGCCTCGAGCAAGAGGTCGGCACCCCGCTCTTCGAGCGCAGCACGCGGCGCGTCTCTCTCACCCCGGCCGGACGGCATCTGCAGGAGCGCGCCCGTCGCATCCTCGATGAGGTCGAAGCCGTGCGCTCCGATATGCGCGACTACGTCGACGGCCTCGCCGGGCACCTCACCGCCGGGTTCGTCAGCTCGGCGAACTACACCGTGCTCCCCGGGGTCGTGCAGCTCTTCCGCGCGCGCCGCGAGAAGGTCACGCTCAGCCTCGTTCCCCTCACCTCGGGCGAGCAGTTCGCCCGGCTGCGGGAGGGCACACTCGACGTCGGCATCGTGCGCGACGAGGTGCCGCCGCAGGGTTCGGCATCCGTTTCCCTCACCTGCGAGGTGGTCTTCGAGGAGCGCCTCGTCGCCTGCCTTCCGGTCGACCACCCGCTCGCCGGACTCACCGAGGTCACGGCCGAGCAGATCACCGGTGTTCCGATGATCACCTACCCTCGTTCGCTCATGCCGGGGTTCGTCGACCGCGTCACCGAGGTGCTCGGCACGGCCAGCGGCACTCCGCACGTGATCGAAGAGGTCGTGCACCAGGAGACCGCGCTCGGCTTCGTCGCCGCGGGAGTGGGCACGAGCATCCTCCCCGAGTCGGTGCGCCAGCTCGTGCCGCCGTCGATCGCCATCGTGCCGCTCGCCGGATCCCCCACGACCAAGCTGCTCGCCGCGCGGCAGGCCCGCGCCGAGAGTCCGGTGCTCAGCGCCTTCATCGACTGCCTGCACGACGCCGCCCGGTCGCTCCCGGTCTCGGTGTAGCCCGGCTTTCGAGTCGCTCACTTCGTCGCTTCTCGGCACCCGGGGCAACGAAGTGAGCAATTCGAATCGCCTTCTCTCCCTTGGACCGCCGAAAACTCACCCCGGTGGCCGCGTCACGAAAGCCAACTTACGACGTCTTAACCGGTGAAGGGCTTCTCGCCTTCGCCGGCCTCCCCGCCGGCATCAGATCCAGGTCCCCACGGCCGGATCCCGAGGGAGGGCGCCCCACGCCCTCCCTCTTCTTCTTCCCATTTCTTCCCATCGCCCCTCGGTCCCTGAGCTCGTCGAAGGCCCCCACCCCGAAACTGGGTACCGCACAACGAGCTCAGGGACGCCGTGGTCAGCGGAGCCCCACGAGCACCGGCGTCTGCTCCCCCTCCGGATCATCGGCGGCCCATGCCACCCAAGCACCCGGTGCGCGCAGCAGACCGTAGCCCCGCTCCCCGTGGAACTCGTCGACGTCGATATGCAGATCGATCCCGATCGATCTCGTGTCGCCATCGAACGGGCTGACCCCCGCGGTGAATCCGCTCTCGTCGAACTGTATGCACGCGGCGAGCAGATCGGTCACCACGATCTCGTACAAGAAAGCGCACGGGAACTTCACGATGCCGAGGAGACGACCGTCGGTCGAGTCGACCTGGAGCCTGCGCGCGTCGCCGATCCACACCATCCGAGCGCGGTGTCCGCGTGATTCTTCCGCCAGCATCACGTCGTCGTTCCCCTCGATCGTCCAGCCGAGCTCCTCCTCGGCGACGGTGCGCTGCTCCCCCGTCGCGAGGTCCACGCGCACGGTCGGCTCGTCTCCGCTGTCGAGCGCGACATACAGGGCGGATCCGTCGTCGGCGGTCCACAACTCGCCGTATCTCTCGAACGCGAAGGTGTCCTCCCGGGCGACCGTGGCATCCGTCGCCATCGTGAGCAGGCGCAGCTCCCTGCCGGCCGCCGACGACGCCCCGCAGTCGAGGGGAAGCACCACCGCCCCCGCCGTCCGCAGGGCACGCCAGGTCGAGAAGGGCTCGCACTCGTCGGGCACGGGATACCGCCACAGCTCCTCGCCCGTACGGAACGAGAACGCGATGAACGCACGCCGCTCGTCGTCGATGGCGACGTACGCATCGGCTCCCACGATCGGCATGCGCTCGGAGAGCGCCGGTGATTCGGGATCATCGCTCGCCCCGCGGTGCAGTTCGCGCCCCGTATCGGCATCGAGGAAGACGTACTCGCGGACCCCTCTCGACGCCGGCTCCCACACGAACGCCACGGTGCGCCCGTCACCGCTGACCCGCAGCAATGGGGTGACCACGCCGTCGCGTCGGTACTCCCACCGCTGCTCACCTGTCTCGCTGTCGAGCGCGACGACGCCGTCTTCCACGAGCGCGACGATCCCGTCTCCGGCGAGCTGCACATCGTTCGCCGGACGGGGCAACTCGGCCGTCCAGACGACCGCGGACAGGTCATCGGGAAGGGCCGGCGCCGGCCCCGCGGCCTCGGGCGCTGTCGTCGCCGTCAGCTTCGCCGTCGGGGCCCACCACGCTGCGCAGACCACGCATGCCGCCGCCACGAGAAGCGCGCAGAGGCTCATCACCGCGGCAACTGCAGTACGACGAGCGGCGCGCCGAGCCGGAAGGAAGGATGCCGTGAGCATCAGCACGGCGCCGGTGCCGGAAGCGATCGCACCGATGAGGGTGACGACAGTGTCCGGTGAGACCCACCCGTTGGCGAGTTCGTCGCTCAGGCCACGCTGTGCACTCGGGATCAGCACGCACAGCGGTACGGCCGCGAGGAACGCGGTCCACCTCGGGAAGCGTCCTCGAAGCCAGAGCACGATCGTCACCACGAGAAAGACGGCCGCGATGATCGCGCAGGTATGCACGGCGATCGTGGCCGGACCTTGATCGGTCTCGACTCTTCCCTGAGGCACCCACCACGTCGCGACGAGCGTCGTCACCCATCCGGCGACGAGGAGCGACACCCCGGCCGCCGAGATCAGCCCGGGGCGTCGTTGTTCCTCCGGTGCGAGCGCGTGATCGTGCTCCGGTTCGTTCCCTGATTCCTGCTCGGCCGCGCCTGTCATCGTGTCCCTCTCCGTCTCCACGGAGAAGACGTGCACGCCGCCCGAATCTGTCGCCGACTCGAGATCGGATCACTCCGCTCAGGCGCCGTCCAGAATCGGCCCGTATCGTCGCCGACTCGCTGTCCATCCTGGGGAGGGTCGACGAGCGAAAGACACGACATGACCGTCGGCACATTTCTCCACGCCGCGCCACTGGCGCTCTGGGCACTCTTCCTCGGAATGACGCTCGCCTCCACCCGAAGCAACGCGCGCAGGCGCCGGATCGCCACGATCCTCGTCTCTATCTGGCTGGTCTTCACGGCGGTACGCCTGTGGGAGGAGCCGGTGATCGAGCCGCTGTGGCTGCAGTACCTGCTGCTCGCGCTGCTTCCCGCGCTGGCGGGTTTCGGCGCCGCTCTGCTCGCGCAGCACTGCCGCTATCGCCGAAGCGACCGGCCGACAGAGCATCCGACGACCGAGGAGGGCGTCCGATGACCGAACAGGCCGCCACCCACATCAGCATCGCCGTCGCGACCGCGCTCGTGAGCGTCTCGCTGGCGTACGGGCTGAACTTCGGTCGGCTCCGCGCGAGGAAACGTCAGAACCAAGGACTTGGCCGACCGCGCGAGTTCTGGCTCCTGATGTTCTTCTGCGCCGCGATGCCCGGCGGCATCGTCTTCCTCTGGAGTCGTCCGCTGTTCGACCCAGTTCTGCAGATTCTCGCGTTGTGCATCGTCCCGGCGCTGATCGGTTACGGCATCCGCGCCCTGTTGCGACGACACGGCGAGTGACGACACGCTGGGTCCCTGAGCTTGTCGAAGGGTCCCACCCCGAGACACAGCTACTTGCGGGGACGCTTCGACAGGCTCAGCGACCCAACGGCGGAGGCTCCGCGACCCGTTGCAGAGGCTCAGCGACCCAGCGGCGGAGGCTCAGCGAGCCAGCGCCCCTAGGCGACGACGGATGCACGAACCACGGCGTCGGCGCGCAGAACGGCACCCCACGCCCCGGCCCACGGCCCGAGCTGCGCTGAAGCGATCGGCGGAACGGTGTGGAAGGTCGCCCCCTCGGAGACCTTCGCGACCGTCGGGGCGACCACCCGATCGTGCGCCTGGGCGACCCCACCACCGAGCACGATCACACCGGGATCGACGGTCGCGATCAGACCGAGCAATCCCTGGGCGAGCTTCCCGGTCGCCTCGTCCAGCAGATCGACGGCACGCACGTCTCCGGCATCCGCCGCGTCGACCACCTCCCGCGCACCCGACGGGCCGACGTTCGCAGAAGAACCCAGCGCGTCCCACCGCGCCCCGAGGTTCCGCCCGCCGATGAAAGTCTCGAGACATCCGATGCCGCCGCAGCTGCAGCGCAGGTCGCCGCCGACCGCGACGTGCCCGATCTCCCCCGCCGCACCGTGCGCGCCCGCGTGGATCTCTCCGTCGATCAGGTGCGCCCCCGCGACACCCGTTCCGAGGGTCACGACGAACACGTCGCTATGCCCCCGTCCGGCGCCGAGTGTCGCTTCGGCGAGCGCCGCCGCCGACCCGTCCTGCACCGCGACACCGGGACCGAGCGTCGGCACGGCGGCGCGCACGTCGTCGGCCGGACGGGTGGCGTCCAGCCAGGGCAGGTTGGTACTGCGCAGCACGGTTCCGGATGCCTCGTCGAGCACCCCCGGCACCGTGATGCCGAAGGACGAGACGTGCTCCCCCTCGACGAACGCGCGCACCTCGTCGACGATCGCCGTCACCGATCCGGATGCCGTCGCGATGCTGCGCTGCGCGACGAGTTCCCACTCGTCGCCGATGCGGCGGGCGAGCAGCAGTTTCGTGCGGGTGCCGCCGTAGTCGATCCCGAGAACCGCGCTCACAGCACTCGCGCCGTGAGGTCGGGCCGCTCGGCGAAGGAGTCGAACGGGAACATGGGCCGCTCGATCCGCTCGTGGCCGAGACGCAGCAGGTCCTGATCGACGGGGCCGGGGGTGAGCGCGAGCGTCCACCCCTGGGCGACGTCGTAGAGGGTCGGTTCGAGGTATCCGATCTTCGTGACGATGATGTCGGCGAGCAGCGGGTCGAGCCCGACCGCGGCGTAGTCACCGGTCGCGTGGTACGCCTTGCGGAACTCGGTGACGATGACCCGCAGGCCCCCGACGCGCACGACGGCGATGCGTCCGGCATCCTTATCGCCGGTGTGCAGGCTGTGCAGCACGCCGCGGATGCGCACGGGACCGCTGACGCGGGAATCCACGCGCGCGCCGGCGGTCACGTCGACCGCATCGCCGATCGACAGCGCGAACAGCTCCTCGATCGCCCCGGCGTCGAAGATCGACCCCACATAGGTGAGCGGTGCGTCCTCGGCCGTGAGCGCCGGCATCCCCAGCAGCTGGGTGAGCGTCCAGGTGACGTCGCCGGTGCCGCCGGCACCCGGGTTGTCGCCCGAGTCGCTGATCAGATACGGCTTCGCGCCCCCAGCATCCCGATGCGCCAGAGCGCGTTCGACGCCCTCCTCCAACGACCCCGGAGGGCCCACGAAACCGAACTCCTCGCGGGCGTCCCACAGGTCCGAGGCCAGGGTCTCGGCCGCGCGCACGATCTGCTCCCTGTCCTCACCGCTCACGAGAACGGTCGCGTGGCAGCGCGGCTCGTCGGCCCAGGCGTACCCGATCCAGATCGAGGCATCCGTCACACCGAGCAGCGCTTCGATCGCGGGGATGGCGCCGTACAGGCGGCGTGCGGGCTCGACGCGGGTCGAGGTCTTCTCCCCCGGCAGCAGGATCGGCACCCGCACCCAGGCGCGCAGCGGCTTGTCGTCGCGCGCGACCCACTCGACGAGGTTGCGGGCCGCGCGCTCGCGCGTGTCCCAGGCATCCTCGTGCGGTGCCATCCGGTAGCAGGTGAGCAGCTCGACACCGAGCGCGAGCTTCTCCGACACGTTGCCGTGCAGGTCCATCGGTGAGGTGATGACGGGGCCGTCTCCGACGATCGCACGGATGCCGGTGATCAGGTCGCCCTCGGCGTCATCCATGCCCACCACGCTCATCGCGCCGTGGATGTCGAAGTAGATCGCGTCGAGGGGCGCGTCGGCGACGAGGTCGCGCAGGCCGGAGAGCATCCGTTCCTTGAAGTCGGCGTAGACCTCGGTGCGCACGCGTCCGCCGGGGATCGAGCGGGCGTAGAACACGCCGATCCAGTCAGCGGCGTCGCCGAGCGGCGTGCCGGCGGCGAGGAACGGGTAGCGGTCCACGACCTCGTCGCCGACCAGCGGGCCGAAATCGCGGTAGTCCGCGCGATGCGCGGAGTACGCGCTCGATTCGATCGCCATCCCGAGGATCGCGATGCGGGGCTTCTGCGCGCTCATCGTCCGCCCATCCCCGAGGTCGCGATTCCCTTGACGAGGTGCTTCTGCAGCACGATCACCAGGATCACCGTCGGGATCATCGAGATGATCGAGGCCGCCATCTGCAGGTCCCATCTCGTGCCGGTCTGGGTCGCGAAGCTCGCGAGACCGATCGGCAGCGTGCCGAGCTGGCTGTAGTCGTTCACGGTGATGAGGGGCCACAGGTAGCTGTTCCAGTAGTTCATGAAGGTGAAGACGGCGAGCACGGCGAGCGCTGAGCCGGCCAGCGGCAGCACGACCTGCACGAAGGTGCGGATGGGGCCGGCGCCGTCGACGCGGGCGGCCTCTTCGAGCTCGAACGGGATGCCGCGGAAGAACTGCCGCATGAGGAACGTGCCGAAGGCCGTGAACGCCCAGGGGAAGATGAGCGACTGGTAGGTGTCCACCCACCCGAACCACTGCATGACCACGAACATCGGGATCACGAGCACTTCCTGCGGCACCATGAGCGTGCCGAGGAACAGCACGAACACGACGTCGCGGCCGGGCCAGCGCAGGCGTCCGAACGCGTAGCCGGCGGTCGCCGAGACGAACAGCACCACCAGCACGCCGGCGATCGACACCAGGAACGAGTTCATGATGTAGGTCGTGAACGGGGCGTAGCTGAACACGTCGAGGAAGTTGCCCCAGTTCACCTCGCTGCCGATCAGGCGCGGCGGGGCGAGCAGCACCTCGTTGGAGGGCTTGAGCGCCGAGAAGAACGCGTAGACGAGGGGCGCGGCGAAGAGGATCGCCGCGATGATCGCCGTGATGTACGCGACGGTCAGGCCGACGCGATCACGCGCGCCGGCGGAGGGGCGGCGCGGGCGGCCGCGGCGACCCTCCTTCGGGCCCTTCGCGGCGGTGGCCGGCGACAGGGCGGAGCGGGGGTCGGCTCGCAGGGTCTCAGTGCTCATAGTGCACCCACTTCTTCTGGGCACGGAACTGCAGTGCCGTGATCCCGATGATGATGATGAACAGCAGCCAGGCGCCCGCGGCGGCGAGGCCCAGGTCCTGGAACTTGAAGCCGGTGTTGTAGATGAACATCACCAGCGGGATGGTGCTCGTGCCGGGTCCGCCGCCGGTGAGCAGTTGCGGCTGGGCGAACACCTGCAGCGACGAGATGATCGTCATCACCGCCGCGAAGAAGATCGACGGCGAGATGAGCGGGATCACGACCTTGGTCATCAGACGGATGCCGCGGGCGCCGTCGATCTGCGCGGCCTCGAGCACGGATGCCGGGAGCTGCTCGAGAGCGGCGGTGAGCACGAGCATGTTGTAGCCGAGGCCCGACCAGACGCTCATCGTGACGACGGCGATCATCGCCCAGTTCTGGTCGACGAGGAAGTTCGGCAGGGTGATGCCGAACCACGTCGTCGACAACCCGTTGAGCAGGCCGTCGGGCTGGAGGATGAGCTTCCAGACCAGGGCGTTGGCGACGATCGGGGTGACGACCGGGATGAAGAAGAGCACCCGGAAGACGGCGCGGCCCTTGATGCGCGGGCCGAGCAGCAGCGCCAGGCCCAGCGCGAGGATGAGGTTGATCGGCACGTACAGCAGCGTGAACACGACCGAGTTGCGCAGCGCCGGCCAGAAGTCGGGCGAGGAGGTGAGCAGCTCGATGTAGTTACCGAAGCCGACGAACTCGCGGTCGCCGAAGATCGGCCAGTCGAAGAGGCTCATCACGATCGCGAGGCCGACGGGCAGCATCGTGAAGACGCTGAGGCCGATGACCGCGGGGGTGATGAACCCGAGCGCGTGCCAGCGCTCCATGTTGCGCAGGCGGTTGCGCCGGCGCGGGGCGATCGAGGATTCGGTGGTGATCATGGCGCCTCGGTGAGGGTGAGCTCGATCACGGGCACGGCCACCTCGGGCCGTTGCACCGGGAGGGTGAGCGTGACGGTGCCGGGGGCGGGCCCGGCGGGAACGAGATTGAAGGCCTTCTGGTCGGGCGCGACCTCGCGGAAGAAGATCTCCGAGCCGTCGTTCAGCAGGCGCGCGAACTCCACGCGGCCGCCGAGGTCGGGTAGGTGCAGCAGCCCGAAGGGCCAGTCGAAGACGTGCACGTACAAGCGGTTGCCGCGCTGCGTGTAGACGGTGCCGGAGGGGGCGGGGAACGCCGACGGGGCGGCACCGCGGATGGCTCCCTCGTGGTGGTGCATCCACTCGCCCACCGCGCCGAAGATCTCCCGGTCGCGGCGCGCGATCTCGCCGCGGGCGGTCGGGCCGACGTTGAGCAGCAGGTTGCCGCCGAGGGCGACCGAGCCGGCCAGCATCCGCACCACCATGTCGCCGCTCTTGAAGTCGAGGTTGTCGCGGTGGTAGCCCCAGCTGCCGTTGACGGTCTGGCAGGCCTCCCAGGCGACGAGCTCGCCGTCGCGCTCGAGCGGACGCACCGGCTGGTACTGCTCGGGGGTGACGAGGTCGGCGGGGATGCCGAGGCGGTCGTTGACGATCATGTCGGGCTGCAGCTCGCGGCACATCGCGAGCACGAGCTCGGCGTCCCAGTCCTCCGGGGCCTTGCCCGGCAGGCCGTTCTCGACGGCCGGCTCGGTGAAGTCGAAGAAGAGGTAGTCGATCGGGCCGTACCCGGTGAGCAGCTCGCGCACCTGGGCGTGCAGGTACTCGCGGTACCGCGCCATGTCGCGGCCCTCGTTGAGTCCGGCCACGTCGGCGTGGCCGCGCTGCGGGTGGTGCCGGTCGACGGTGTAGTCGGGGTGGTGCCAGTCGAGCAGCGAGAAGTAGATGCCGACCTTCAGCCCCTCGGCGCGCAGGGCGTCGACCCATTCGCGCACGAGGTCGCGGCCCGCGGTCGCGACCGAATTGAACTCGGTGGTCGCCGTCTCCCAGAGACAGAAGCCCTCGTGGTGCTTCGAGGTGAGCACCGCGTAGCCCGCTCCCGACTCGCGGGCCGTGCGGGCGATCGCGCGGGCGTCGAACAGGTCGGGATCGAAGCGCTCGGCGTACTTCTCGTACACCTCGGGCGCGATCTCCTCGTAGTTCTGCACCCACTCGTGCCGAGCAGGGATGCTGTAGAGCCCGTAGTGCACGAACATCCCGAAGCGGGCATCCGTGAACCAGGCCAGGCGGTCGACTGTCATGACTCTCTCTCAGACTCGATCAGCGGGTGGACGGACCGGAGACCCGGCCCGTCCACCCGCTCGAGGGATTACTTCGCGAAGCGCGACTGCAGGCTGGTGAGCGCGTCTTCCATGCTCGTCTGGCCGGTGTAGACGCTGACCAGCTCGTTCGGCATGGCCGTGGCGACCTGGGTCCATTCCTCGGTCACGCGCTGGGCCGTCGAGCCGTCGAAGCCGGCCTCGAAGGCGGCGGTGAGATTCTCACGCGTCTCGTCGGGCAGAGCGTCGAAGTAGAGGCTCTGGCTGCCGAGCTGCGCGGGGTAGCCGCCCTGCTCGGCGATGACCGCCTGGGCCTCGGGGCCGGTGAGGGCGCCGAGAACCTTGAGGGCCGCTTCCTTGTCCTCGCAGCTGGCCGAGATGCCGTAGCCCGAGCCGAGCGCGACGCCATAGGGGCCCTCGTCACCCGAGGGGATGCGGATCGCCCCGCCGGTGAACGCGTTCTCCGGGTCGGTGTAGCGGGTGGCGTTCCAGGTGCCGTCGATGATCATCGCGGCCTGGCCGTTCTCGAACTGGGTCGGGTCCCAGGTCGTCTCGGATGCCGAGGGCACGGCGTTCGAGACACCGAGCTCGGTCACGAGGTCGCCGTACCAGGTGGCGGCTTCGACGAAGTCGGGGTTGGTGAGGTCGAGCGCGCCGTCCTCGTCGACCGCCTGCAGGCCCGAGACGGCCATCGGCAGCGAGAGCCACTGGAACTCATCGATCGAGACCGCGAAGCCCTTGACGCCGGTCTTCTCGGTGATGGTCTTGGCCGCGGCCTCGAAGTCGTCGACGGTCCACTCGTTGGTGGGCAGCTCGACGCCGGCCTGCTCGAAGAGGTCGGCGTTGTAGAAGAGGAACATCGTGGCGGTGTCGTACGGCAGGCCGTAGAGGTTGCCGTCGGCCTCCATGACGCTGAGCGCGCCCGGGTTGTAGTCGTCGCGCGCGATACCGGCGGTCTCGAGGTCCTCGTCGGTCAGCGGGGCGAAGGCGTCGGTGTAGCCGGTGAGGCGCTGGCCGTTGATCGCCGTGACGCAGGCGATGTTGCCGGAGGCCATGTTGGCGTTGAGCTTCGTGAAGAAGTCGGCCCACGGAGCGGTCTGCAGCTCGATCGTGATGTCGTCGCCGACGACCTCCTGCGCGACGGCCATCTGGGCCTCGAGCTTGGCGGTCGACTCGGTGTCGCCCGACCACATGTTCCACGTGATCGTGGTGGTGCCGTCGGCCGATTCGGAGCCGCCGCCGGTGCCGCACGCCGTCAGGCTCACTGCGCCGATCGCGACCATCGCGCCGAGGGCGAGAGTCCTCTTCTTCATGTCTTCTCCTGTTCGACCGCGCCAGTGCGGCTCGGTGGGTGTCGGGTAGAGCTCGGCGGAGGAAACATCGGATGTTCCGCCTGAGGCCGACACTAGCGCCAGGAGTACGAGAAAGAGCGATGCTGTAACGCGTTTGTTACATAGATCGGAGTTAGGTTCGGCTTTATATTCAAGCGTCGAAGATTTAGCGGGTTTCGACCTCGCCGCGCTCCTCGCGGATGCGTCGATCGATGGCCGCCGGGTCGAGCAGATCGGCGAGCATCAGCACCGCGGCACCCCGCGCACTGGCCTCCCACCCCGCCGTCGACTCGATGAGCTCGAGACCGCTCGTCGACATCGGCAGGCACAGGTCGTAGACGCTCGAGCGCACCCCGGCGACGAAGGCCTCGGCCGACGAGAGTGCACCGCCGATGACCACGCGGTCGGGGTTGAAGAAGCCGACCAGCGTCGCGATGACGGCGCCGGTGCGCAACCCCGCCTCGCGCAGCAGCCGGGCCGCCAGCGGGTGCGCGTCGCGTGCGTAGGCCGCGACGTCCGACACGTCGTCGACCGGGAGTCCGTCCTCGGCGAGCGCCGCGACGATCGCGCGACCGCCGGCGACGGCATCCAGGCATCCGAATCGCCCGCACGAGCACAGGGTCTTCGGGCCGTCGGCGACCGCCGTGTGGCTGACGTCGCCGGCGAGCCCGCGCGCACCTCGATGCAACCGACCGTTGGCGATGATGCCGACGCCGATGCTCGACCCGGCCTTCACCACGATCATGTACGGCGAGCGCCGGCCGCCCACCACGTACTCGCCCCAGGCCATGGCGTTCGCATCGTTCTCGGCGATCACGGGAACCCCCGCGATGCCGCGCAGGATGGATGCCGCGTCGATGCCGTTCCATCCCGGCATGCGCGAGGGCGAGACGACCCGCCCGTCCGAGCCCACCGGACCGGGGAGGGAGATGCCGATACCCGCGAGCTCGCGGTCGGGGAACTCGGCCGCCATCGCGAGGATCTGCTCGTGCATGTCGCGGAGCACCGCCTCGGGGGCGCGCGTGATGTCGGTCGCGATGCGCGTGCGCGCCAGCGGCTCCCCCGCCGTGTCGCACAGCACGATGGTCGCGTGGCGCGCCCCCAGGTCGACCCCCGCGACGTAGCGTTGCGCGTCGGCGACGGTGAGCGTGCGCGGGCGGCGCCCGCCGCGCGAGCGCCCCTCCCCGGACTCGGTGAGGTACCCATGGGTCAGCAGCTCGTCGACGCGGAGCGTGACGGTCGACGGTGCGAGGCCGGTGAGGCGCGAGATCTCGGCGCGCGACGACGCATAGCCGTCGCGAACGAGCGTGAGGATGCCGCCGGCCGTCGTGAGATGGGGGAATTCGGTCATTTCAGCACCCGGAGCCGTTCGTTCGATGGTCAGTCGAAGTTAGCACCCACCCCGGCCGAAGGTCGATACTCCCGACACATTGCGCCGAACGGCGACATCCCGCTACCTTCGTCAGCGACGTCAGGGAGTGGACGGTGCACCCACGCGGAGATGGGCCGCGGCATTCTTCGTCGCGTTGATCCCGCTCATCGGCACGCTCATCCTTCTCGAACTCCTGGCACGCGCCAGCAAGCCGGAGGGCGCCCGCTTCGACGTGCCCCCGGCGCTGAACCACTGACCCCACGGCAACGGGGTCCCTGACCTGCAACGGGGCCCCAGACCTGCAACGGGACCCCTGAGCTACGACTGGGTCCCTGAGCTTGTCGAAGGGCCCCACCCCGCGAAGCAGTGTCTCGAGGGGGACGCTTCGACAGGCTCAGCGACCCAATGAGTGCGGCCCAGCGACCCAGTGAGTGCGGCTCGGCCACCCAGTGTCTGCAACGTGGCACACCGTTCCGCGAGAGGATGTTCACGGCCCACCCGCGAGGAGACCCATGTCCGCAGCATCCGCTCCCCTGTCCCTGCCGCTCTACCGTGCGAACCCCGCGCAGGCCGTCGTGCGCTTCGTGCGCAAGTTCGCGACGTTCACGGGACGGGCGTCGCAGAGCGAGTTCTGGTGGGTCGCTCTCGCGCTCTTCCTCGTGCACCTGGTGCCGAACATCCTGCTTGCCGCCGGGCTCGCCTCGGGCTTGAACAATTCGATCGCGAACCAGGTCCCGGTGACCGTCGGCACGGACCCCGACGGCGCAGCACTCGTCGGCTCCACGGGCCCGACGATCCTGGACGACCCCACGGCCGCGTCGCTCATCCCGCTCGCGCTCACGCTCAGCGCCGTCCTCACCGTGCTCCTGATCGTCCCGACGCTCGCCCTAGTGTGGCGCCGCCTCCACGATGCGAACCTCGCCGGCCCCTGGTTCTTCCTCGGCCTCATCCCGGGCATCGGCTGGCTCTTCCTCCTCGCCCTCGTCGCACAGCCCGCGAAGAGCGAGGGGCACCGCTTCGACGCCGGCTGAGCGCGCGGCTAAGCTCTCTTCGTTCCGTCCATCCTGGGGAGGGTCGACGAACGGAAGGTCACGATGCGATCGACGACTCGCCCCGAGGACGGCGCTCCCCTCGCTTCGGGCGTCGGCTGGGGCCACCTCACCGGCCTGCTGTCCCTCGCGCTGGGCGCCAGTTACCTCCTGGGGGTCTACGCGATGCTCTCCCGCGCCTTCGGCGACGATCTGGGGGGCGAGGCGATCACGGGCGCGGCCTCCAGTGTGCTACTGGCGGTCGGAGCCCCTCTTGTCGCCCTCGTCCGCTGGCAGGTGCACCGCCGCGCGGCGCGTCGCATCGGAAGACGGATCAGGGTTGCGCCTCGCGTGATAGCGATCGTCGCACTCATGATCGGATCCGTCATCGCGGCGTGGTCCGGCGGCGGGCAACTCGACGCGTTCGTGGAGGCATGGCAGCTTCGCGCCACGCAGGAGGCACAGAACTCGCAGGAGGCCGAGGATGAACTCCTCAGGGTGCTCCGAGATACCGCGGAGGAGCTGGACCTGTCCATCACCTCGATCGACGTGGACGTGTCGCCCTGCGAACTCTCGCTCGAGCCGCCCGGGGGCGAGCACGAGGGCGAAGAGTTGCGCATCGTCGCGACCGCCGCCCCGGCCGACCGTGGGGAGGCTGAGCTGAAGCGCGCCGCCTCGGAGATCTGGGGCGACGACGACGGCCGCCCCGTCGACGGAGACATATACGGTCGCGGAGCATTGTTCTCGGCATCCGTCTACCTCGACGCCGACGTACCGACCTTCGTCATCTGGTCGCGATGCGTCGCCGCCCACGGCTGAACGCCCTACCTCAGGCTCGCCCGCGCCGCGGTCGGTTGCGCTCCTCGTCCTCGCGCATCCGGCGACGACTCCGCCGCGCGGCGAAGAAGTCGACCGACGCGAAGGCGAAGCAGGCCGCTCCGGCGATCCCGATCGCGTCACCGGGGTCCGTGAGCACCCAGGACAGAGCGAAGAGAACACCTGCCGTCAGGAACAGGACGCCCTGCACGAGCAGCATTCGCCAGAGCGGCATCCGTCAGCTCCCGATCTCGCCCGAAGAGGCATCGGATGCTGCGCCGGTCGCCGAGTAGCGGCGGGCGGTCGGACGCCGGGGCGCCGTGCGCTCGCGCGCCCGCTGATGCAGTGCGAGCGCGAAGCCGGTGCCCGAGACCGCGAAGACCACGATGAGTGTGAAGACCGCTTCACCGACGTGCCGCTCGTCGCGCGTGAACAGGACGATGCCCCCGACGAGGAGGAAGACGACGCCTTGCAGGACGTAGGCCGCTTTCGTCGTCATGGCCGCGGACTCGCGTCTGCCGACCGACGCTCGCGTGCGCGCTCACGCAGTGCCCGCGAAAGCATGATCCCGGACGGGAGGAATGCCGCCGGGAGGACGAGCACGACCCACCAGCTCGCACCGACCGCCGCGGCGACCAGAGAGAACACGACCGCGCCGAGGAACAGGATCACCGACTGCCCGAGATTCCACTTCCACTCGTCCATGACTGCTTCCCCCGTCGCATCGTGCCGGTGCGCTCGCACGCACGCCCCCTCACCCACATGACGAGATCGCGCGCGGGATCGGTCGCTCCTGTCGCCAGGCGGCTCGATCTTGGGCCACTGCGTAAGAAAGCGGTCGCTCGCTCGTCTCCTAAGGGGGGCACCGGCCCCGCATCGTTCGAATCGGGGGAAGGAACGACGAGATGAGCGAGGGAATCTCCCTCTGGTCGCCGAGCATGACGGCACCCGGCTCCGCCGCGCACGCACGCTTCCACGTGCTTGCCGGCACGGATGCCGTGGCAACCGCCGTCGAGCAGATCGTGATCGGCGGAGAGCACACCGACCTGCAGGTCGACGATTCGCGGCAGCATCTGCGATTCCGCACGAAGCGGACGGTCTGGAACTGGGAGATGGAGGTAGGCGTGACGGCGAGCCCGATGCGCCGCGGGTGCGAGGTTCAGCTCTCCCTCGACGTCGCCCCCGACCGCCCGTTCAGCCCCTACGACGCCGAGAAGAACTCCGCCGCACTCGAGCAGATCCGTCGGCAGATCGAAGCGGCGATCGTGTGACTTCAGGAATCGGCGACAGATTCCGGACCGCGATCCGTCAGTAGATGTGGGAGCGGAGTCTCGGTCTTCGCTTCCGCCCTCGATCCGGGAATATCGAGGCCACAGGTGGGCGGCATGGGGGTGTCGCCCACCGCTGGTGGCCGGCATCCCTCGCATGCGGATGCCGGTCACCCCGGTGGGGATTACTCCCCATGTCCCGAGCCATAGCCGCCGCACAGGTTTCGCTATGCTCGGGCGCATGACCCTGGCTACCGTTCAACACCAACTGTCCACGCCCGAAGGTTTCGCGAAGGCGGTCGACGCCAAACGCACCGTCGGGACCCTCGGCTGGACGAGCCTCGTGCTCGGCGCCGCCGCATTCGGGATCAACCTCTTCTCGACCGGCCAGGCCGTCGACTGGAACTGGAACCTCGTCGGCATGACACTGTTCCGCCCCGATCTCTTCGAGTACTCGAACGGGCGCAGCCAGGTGTGGTCCTACGTCTACACGTTCGCCCCGTTCATCCTGATCCCGCTCGGCATCATCCTCCTGATCGTGCACTTCTCGACGCGCAAGAACGCCGGCTCCACCCTCTTCGCCGACTTCCAGTCGCGCGGCTGGGTCGGCAAGCAGCGCTACACCGGGCTGCAGGTCAAGAACGGCAACCAGACGGTCGACACGGTGCTGGTCTCGCACCCGAGCATCCCCGACGAGCAGTTCGATGCGATCGCGCTGCAGTTCCAGACGTACGTCACGAGCCTCGACAAGAAGGCGCTCAAGGCCTTCACCACAAGCGCGACCAAGGCGGGCGTGCTCACCGGCATCCCCGCCGCGGTGATCGCACCGGGCATCCCCGCCGAGGTCGTCATCGCCCCGACACAGGGCAAGAGCGAGTTCGCCGTCGTCGTCCCGCCCGCTCCGGGCACCACCGCCAAGTTCAAGGTCCTGCCCATCAAGAGCTGAATTCCTGCACTCAGTCGCTGATTCGACGAGCGAGCGTCAGATTCCTGATGCTCGCTCGTCAATCTCTTGAGGGGTAGTCGGTTCCCTCATCTACGCGGCGGCTCCAGGGGAGTGTCGCGTGAAGGGGGCGGAGTGTGGTGCGCCGCCCCCTTCACCTTCCACAGTGAGTCGATTGGTGATTGATGAGCGTCATCCTGGACGAAGTCCGCGTACGGCCCCGTAGTGCCCTGAAGGTTCCCCACCCGGTCGAAGATCTGGCACCTGCCGATCCGAACCCCGAAGTCCCCGCTGCTCCGCGACAGGAGATCTACGACGGTTCCGAGCTGCGTCGTGAGCGCCGCTTCCTGGGTGACGACGCGTTCTCCGAGATCGGATCGGCAATCGCCTCCGGCGCCCTCGAAGACGGCGAGCTGCTGCGCGACCGCGAGCTGGCCGAGCAGATGGGAATCTCCCGCACTCCGGTGCGAGAGGCCATCCTGCAGCTCCAGCAGATCGGACTCGTCGAGATCCTGCCGTCGCGCCGCACGCGCGTCACTCCGTTGACCCGCCAGATCGCAGCGGACTGCCGCCGCTGGGCGGGCTATTGCGGCGGTATCGCGGCCCGCCAGGCGGTCGCGTCGCTGTCGACGACGGATGCCGAGACCGCCGTCTCCCGCATCGATGCGCTGCTCAAGGCCATCGGATCGCCCGCGGAGGCAGCGACGGCCGCACTCGAGCTCCTGCTCTTCCTGTCCGCTCGCGCCGGCAGCCCGATCCTCCACGCCGAGATCACCGAACGCCAGTTCTCGCTGCTGCGCGCACTGCGGCGGCTGTCCTACTCCTCGCACGAGGTCGACGCCGCTCGCGAGGCCAGCCGTGATCTCGCCACCGCGATCGCGCGTCGGGATGGCGACGGTGCCGAGTCCGCGATGCGCAGCATCTTCGGCATCCGTTGACGTCAGTATCGGAATCTGTGGCGCAAAGTCCGTGAGAATCCGGGCGATGACTTGTCTTCTTCAGCGACGCCTTTCTCAGAAACTGGATGAGCCCACGATGGAAGCCATCGGGTTGTACGCCCTACTCGCCTTCGTCGTCATCGTGCCCATCGTGTGGGCGGTGGTCGGTCGACGGGTTCGGGCACGGGCCGCGGAGGCCGGCACGAGGGTAGGCGTCAACGTCGAGAAGCGCCTGCGGGAGTCCTCCGCGTCCGGGCTCCACAGCGACGCAGTCGCGATGGGCGCACGCTTGGTCTTCTTCGACGCGGAGCAGGGTCGTCAGACGGTCGATTCCGCTCTTGCCGGGGTTAAGGTTGCCACTCGCGTCGACGACAAGACGTGGCACTTCGCCCACGGCTCACCCCGGGCGGTCACCGCCGCGTGGGCCGTCGGTGAGAACGGCGAGGGCGTGTTCTACGCGGCGCGCGCCACCGAGACCCTCGGTTCGCTGATCGCGACGCACACGTGGAAGAAGACGCTCACGAAGATCCAGGAGCTCGCCACGGCGAAGGGTGTAGACGTGCAGAGTGCGGTCTCGGCGCTCGTGCGGACCGATGAGACGGATGCCGGCGACCCCGTGTGGGTCGCCGCGCTTTGATGGCCGCGGGGCGGGATGCTTCGACAGGCTCAGCAGCCCAGTTTCTCGCGCCCCCTCCAACGCGGAACCCTGAGCCGAAACTGGGTCCCTGAGCCTGTCGAATGGCCCCACCACGAGATTCAACGGGTGACGGTTAAGAGATGAATGCGTGACATGCCGTGGATGCGGTGAATGGGCGAGGCCGCATGGCCCTGCTCATTCACCTGTGCCTTACTTCTCGATTACTCGGCGACGTTCTAGCGGCGGCGCACCAGGAGCAGTGCGAGGCCGGCGAGGATCGCCGGCGTTGCGACTCCGAGACCTCCGCCCACGATCCGTGGGTTCATACCCGTGATCGCCACAGCGGCGGGGAGGGCTGCGTGATCGTGGCGGTGGCCGGCCGCTTCCTGCTGAGCCCGTCGCCTCGAGCGTTCGACGAGCGCCGTTTCTTGCCCATGAACAGGTTGCGCATACGCATAACTGGTCCCCCGTGCTCGACGACGGGTACGTCGAGGCAGAACGGAGTCAGCATTCCGATGAACATGCGTTCAGCAAGAGCTCAGCAGCCGAGTATCACCGTCACCGGGGGCGAAATTCACCCCCGGTTTCACCCGAGGGCCCGGAGGTAACGCCCGGGTAACGAGTTTGCGCTCAGCGGCGGAGGTATGCCGATGCCTGGAGGGCGGCCTCCCGACTCGAGACACCGAGCTTGCGATAGAGCATGCGCAGGTGGGTCTTGGCGGTGTTGCGCGAGACGTACAGCGCCTCGGCGATCTCCTGCACTGACGCGTGGGCGGCGAGAAGGCCGAGCACCTGCTCTTCGCGCGGGGTGAGCGAGACCATGGGCGGCGGCACGATGCGCGCCGACCCGTCGCCGGGCAATGGTTGCTCGGCGACGAGGATGTCGCGCACCCCGGGGATGGCTTCCTGTGCGGCGTCGGCGGAGCGGGTCGCGTCGATGGCTCGCCGGATGCCGGCGAGGAGAGTCTTCGACGTAGGAGTCGGGCGCGCCAGGTGGGCGAGGTTGGCGCGGAGCACGCGCCAGCGCGAGGTCTCGACGAAGTCGGGCATGTGCTGTGCTTCCACTCGGTCGAGCAGGTCGGATGCCTCGCGCGCGCGGCCCCGGATCATGAGCGCACGGGCCGCACTGACGGCGAGGTAGGGGTCGAGGCCGGGTCGGTCGAGCGGCCCGACGGTGTGCAACGCCGCGTCGATGTCGCCGAGCGACTGGTGCATGTCACAGGTATCGGCCCGCAGCAGCGCCCCCGCGAGAGAGGTCGGTGGAGTGAGCGACGGGAACGAGTCGAGCGCATGCTGGATCTCGCGGATCGTACGCGCCCGGTCGCCCCAGAGTAGTGCGTGGCGTGCGCGGGCGTGGTTCTCGACCCACCACAGGTCACCCGACTCGATCCCGCGCCCGACCTTGGCCAGCAGACTTTCGGTCTGCGCGCGGTCGAGCTCGCCGATCGCGATGAGGATGCGTGCGAGCAGCCCCGCGTACTGCAGGCGGTACGTCATCACGTGCGGGTCTTCTTCGACGGGCACGATGCTGCGCTCGGCCCACTCCTGCGCTCGCGCGTTGTCTCCGGCGAGGGCGTGCGCGAGGGCGCAATAACCGGCGAGATAGGGGGCGAGGGGGTGCGGCATCCCGGTGGCGCTCCACCGCCAGGCTTCGGCGAACGCTTCTGCTGCTCGGGCGAGGTCCGCGACGACGAGTCGCGCGAGCCCGACGTGCAGCAGCACCATGCCGAGCACGTCGCCGAAGCCGTCCTGCTCGCGTGCCTGTCGGATCGCCCGTTCAGCGTCGTCGGCGGCGTCGTTCGCACGGGTGAAGCGCCCGGAGACGAGGTTGTGCCGGATCTCCATCGCGTGCACGGTGATCGTGTCACGCGCGGCGGGCCGCGGCTGGTCGAGTACCCAGCGGGTGAAGGTGCGCTCGACCCGCTCTTCGAGCCGGTCGGCGGATCGCCAGATGGCGTGTGTCCAAGCGGAAGCGACCATCTGGCGTGGATGCTGCGCCACCCACTCGCTCGGAACCCGCGGCCAGGCGTCGATCAGTACGTGCGGTTCGGCCGTGGTGAGAGCGAAGAAGTAGTCGTCGATGATGTCGCCGAAGTCGTCCCACCGCTCCTCGTCGAGAGCGGCGCGGATCTCGGCGAGGACCCGTTCGCGGGAGCCCACCGCCCAGATGACGGAGGGCTCGGAAGCTGCGTCGGAGACGGGATCTGTGGCATCAGCGGTCATGCGACGCGGGATTCTGCGGTGGCGCGGGCGGTCGGGGGCAATGAGGCTACCGGAGCCGCGTAACGGATCAACATCGCCGTGATGGCGAGGGTGAACGTCGCGACGAGGGCGCCACCCTGCAGCGCGCCCTGCTCGACGAAGGCCGCGGGGGCGTTGAAGAAGGCCCATGCCATCCAGAGCGTGTGCGCGGCGGAGGCGACGGTGACGGCCGAGCCGAGCAGGCCGATCGCCTGCATCCGGTGCCCGAGGAGCGCGAGGTTTCCGAAGAGCGCTGCGGCGAAGCATCCGATGCTCAGCGCGACGATGGTGGCGACGGCGAGACCTGTGGCAGCAGTGCCGCGGATGTCGGCGACGAGCATGATGGCGATGATCGTCGAGAGACCGAGCGCGACGATCGACGCGGTCGAGACGACGCGGCGGACCTGCTCGTGACGGCGACGAGCGGCCTGGGTGCGGGCGGTGCTCGCGGTGGTGACGTTCATGGTGTTCCTCGGTCGAGAGGTGAAGCGTTCGTAAGGGTCGGTGTGTGGATGCACCGGGGGCCGCGCACCTTGCGATGCGCGGCCCCCGGCTGTCAGCGGATTACGCCTGGCTGCGGCGGCGACGAGCCACCAGGGCGATCGCACCGGACAGCAGCAGGAGTCCGGCGATGACGATCAGGGGCGTGGAGTCCGCGCCCGTGATGGCGAGCGACGTGGTCGATCCACCCTTCGGCGGCGCGGTGGGCGGCACCGCGGTCACCGGGTTCTCGAGGCCGATCTCGACCAGCCCCGCACCCTGCGTGAACGTGGCCGAACCGTCACCGTTGTCGGTGACACCGGCACCCGTGAACTTCGGGGTGCCGAACGTGACGCCCGGAGCCGTGGCCGTAACCTCGGTCAGGGTGACGACGGTGCCCTCGGGAACGTCGTAGATCTCGTAGATCGTGCCGTTGGAAACCTCGAACGAACCGACCCGCGGCTCGGTCTCGCCCGGAACCATCGCGCTGTAGTCGACCGTGTACGACATGTCGATGACCTTGGCCGCGCCGTCACCGGTCACGGTCTTGGTGACCTGGAAGGACTGATAGTCGAAGTTCACCGGGTTCTCGAGGCCGATCGAGATCAGCTCGTCGCCAGCCGTGAACGTCACGGAACCGTCAGCGTTCTGAGTGATCCCCGGGCCCGAGAAGATCGGAGTGCCGTAGATCACGTGCGGCGCGGTCGGAGCGACCTCCGAGAGCGTGATCACCGCTCCGAAGGGAACGTCTTCGAACGCGATGGTCTCCCCGTCGGAGATCGTGACGGTGTCCGACTGGTTCTCGTCACCCCAGACGATCGAGTAGTTCACCGTGTACTCCGCGCCCTGCACCGTGTGCGCGGCGTCACCGGTGACGACCTTCGTCAGCTCGAAACCGCTGGTGACGATCTCGGCCGGGTTCTCGAGTGCGATCTCGACTGTGCTGTCGCCGACCGTGAAGCTGGCCGTGCCGTCGCCGTTGTCGGTGACGCCGTCACCCTCGAAGATCGGGGTGCCGTAGACGACCCCCGCGGTCTCGGGAGCCACCTCCGAGAGCGTGACGACCGTGCCGTACGGCACATCCGCCAGTCCGTCGGTGGCACCATCGGCGATGACGAGCGAACCCGTCATCTCCTCGCCGTCGAGCGTGTAGGAGTAGTCGACCGTGTACTCGGCATCACCGACGTTGCCGGCCGCTGATCCGGTGACCGTCTTGGTGACGAGGAAGCCGCCCGTGATCTGAACGGCAGAGTTCTCCAGGCCGACCTCGATCAGTCCGTCGATCACGGTGAACGTCGCAGTTCCGTCTCCGTTATCGGTGACGCCTTCGCCGGAGAAGACCGGCGTGCCGTAGAGGATTCCCTCGGTCAGCGGCGTGACCTCCGAGAGCGTGACGACCGTGCCCTCGGCGATATCGGTCAGCCCGTCGGTCTCACCGTCCGCGATCGTCACCGAACCGGTGACCGTCTGCCCGTTCTCCTCGAAGGAGTAGTCGACCGTGTACTCGACGCCGGCGACGACCGGAGCGCCGGTCCCGACGACGGTCTTGGTGATCTCGAAGTCACCGAGGTTGTCACCCTCGCCTCCGCCACCCGCTTCCACGTACGGGACGGGAGTCGCGGTGTAGGTGTTGCCGTTTACGATCGCGCGGTTGTTGAAGATGTCGCCGTCCTCGACGTCGACGGGCAGGTCCATCACGACGATGACCTCGTAGACGCGCGAGCCGTCAGTGTTGGCACCGTTGAGCTGCACGTCGAACGCGGTGTCGGCGGGACGGTCGGTCAGCGTGTAAGAACCGGTTCCCGTTCCCTGGCCGAGGTAGGTCCAGACCGAGGTGTCGTCCTTCTGCGCCCAGTCGGCCGCGGCGATCGAACGAACGGTGAGCTGCGCAGGGTCGAAGACCAGCGGCGCGTCGTAGTCATCCGTGATGATCGGGTTCGGACCCGCCCCGAGGTCGTCACTGGGCACGCGGATGACCCAGGTCATCGACGTGCCGTCGTTGTTCATGTACCCGAACTTGGTCGGCGACGCGGGAAGGTCATCGGGGCCGGCGGTGCCGACACCGCCCTCGACGTCGGTCACGATCGTGACGTTGTTGCCGGTCGTGAACTCGATCTGCTCCTCGTCCATCTCCTCGACGAACTTGGCGTTGAAGTTCAGCGTGCCGTGCACGTTGTTGTGGGTGGCGACGAAGTCGCTGAGCGTGCAGACGAACTGCGATTCGGTCACCTGGCAGGTGCCCACGATGTTGCCGTCGGCATCGGGCAGGTTGATCGTCGCGCCGAACCCGACGAGCGCGTCGGGGAAGTTGAGGGTGAAGGTATCTCCGGGCTGCGCGGAGTCCGGCACGGCCCACGTCGCGCTGACCTGGTACTGAGCATCCTTCACGTACGGCGGAGCATTGACGATGTCGACGCTGGTGACACCGTTCACCTCGGCAGCGCTCGCGGGCTGCGCCGCGAGCACCCCCGAGAATATGGCGAGGATCATCCCCACCAGCACAAGAAGTGCACCGGTCGCGCGCGAGCGCTTTCGGAGCACTGCGGAATTCCCATTCATCCCAGTTCCCTTTTCCCGTTTCGAAGCACGGCGATCGACGGATCCCCCGACGTTAAAGACGCCGTGCTCGCGCGTTCATTACGCGCTTCACTCGTTTTTCTTGAAAGCCGTAGAGTCTCCGTCATTGACGACACGCACCGAGCAGAGTGTCCACGTATGCGACGAAACTGTGTTCGCCCGCGGCACATCGATGCCGAGCATCCCAAGTCAGAAATCCAGGCCCACAAAGCAAGACGTGGTCGATGCGGGAATCGGTCGGGCGCCACAAAAAGATTTCGCGGGAGTTTTTCGCGGCCGTCGATTCGAGAATCGGCGGCCGCCCCTCGGAGGAAGGGCGACCGCCTGACGCCGGCGCCGTGGGGGCCCGGCACTCCATGCGTCATTTACCTAGACGAGGTGGACAGCAGAATATGTCGGTCGAGCCGCGATATTCCATAAGCGTCGTCGCCGCGCCCGCACCGGGGCACACGAAAGCGACGGCCGGCCCCGCAGCAGGAGGGCCGGCCGTCGTCGAGTGATGCGCATCCAGAAAGATGCGGATCCCCCCGATTGCTCCGACGGGATGGGAGGACGTCGGAGCGACACCCCGGAAGCAGGAGTCCGAAGGCGCTACTAGCAAGACGGTCTCGACGCCGGAATCTGTCGGCGGTGGGGCGGATCTCTTTCGGCGTCGGGGAGTCGTGCGGGGCGGGGCCCTTCGACGGGCTCAGGGACCCAGTTTCGAGGGCGGGCCCTTCGACGGGCTCAGGGACCGGGTTTCGAGGGCGGGCCCTTCGACGGGCTCAGGGACCCAGTTGCGAGGCGGGGACGAGGGACGCCCGGGCCGGCGGAGCCGGCCCGGGCGTTCCGGGAGGATCAGGCGGTCTCGTCCAGGCGGCGGCGACGCAGCGTCAGCACCAGGCCGAGGGCCAGGGCGGCGAGGGCGGCGATCGAGACACCGATGCCGACCATGGTGCCACCGGTGATCGCGAGACCCTCGGTCGGAGGCGTGACGCCCCCACCCGACGTCGGCGGCACCGGGATCTCCCCGCACGCCTTGTCCGTGACGGTCACTCCATCGACGGTGAGCTCGGCCTCGTTCACGAACCCGCCACCGGTCTCGGTGGTCGTCGTCGTGCACTCCGCCTCGACGACCGTGATCGTCGTCGCGACCGTGGTCTCGACGACCACACGGTAGGTGTGCGTCGCGCCACCGGCGAGCGTCACGTCCGACGCGATCGTCGTGTCCTCGACACCGTCGTACGCCGGGTTCGTGTCGACCTCACCAGGCGTGATGTTCTCCACCGCGACATCACCGATCTCGACGTCCCCACCGAAGTCGAGCGCGTCGACCAGGTCGTACACGCCCTCGGCGGTGCCGTTGTTGATCACGTCGAGCTCGTAGGTCACGACCGACGTGTTGTCGTCGGTGAGCTCGGTGGCCCCGACGTAGCGCTTGTCGAGCACCATGTCGAAGTTCCGGTCGATGATGAGTCCGGCGTCGAGCGTCGGGTCGGCCGAGTCCGGCGCCAGCGTGAACGTCTGCGTCGCACCCGTCGTCGTGTCGGCATCCGAATCGATCGTCGCGTCGTCACCGGCGTGCTGCGTCGTGAACGTCGTGTTCGAGCTGAGCCCGTTGGGATCGAAGATCACCTGGTACTCCCCCGATGCGAGGTTCTCGAACAGGTACGCGCCGTTCTCGTCGGTGACGGTCTCGAGCGAGACCGCGTTGCCGTCGAGATCGGTGCCGACCAGGCGCACGGGGAACCCGGCCACACCCGGCTCGCCCTCGGACTGCAGCCCGTCGGCGTTCACGTCTTCCCAGACGCGGTCGCCGACCGACGACGAGATGATGCGGACGTTCCGGATGGCCGGACCGACGCCCTGCGTGACGCCGTCGGCGCGACCCGCGGTGACGTTGCTGTAGACGTCACCTCCGGCGTTGCCGACCGGGGTCATCGCGATGTCGACCTGGAACGGCGTCGCCGGGGTGAACGCGCCCGGTCGCTGGAAGCGCAGACCCGTCACCTCCTCGTTCGCCGCAGGGCAATCGGCCGCGGTTCCCGAACCCGAGACCACCGCACCCGAGATCGCGTCGCACCACACGGTCGATCCGGCTGCCCCGTTCGAGGCATCTCCCGGAGCGGCGACCAGAGAAGCCGACGGTGTCGCCGTGTAGAGGATGCGGACGTTGTCACCCGCGACCGGCGTCGCGGACTCGAAGACCAGCTCACCGGTGAAGTCGCTGCCGCCGAGGCCGTCGGCCGGCAACACGTCGATCACGTCGACATTGCTGACGTTCTGCGGCGAGTCGACGTTCGCGAAGAACACGCTCCACAGGATCGTGCGCGGGGTGGTCACCCCGTCGGGGTTGACCTCGAGGATCGGTCGAGCGACCGTCTTGGCGACCTTGATACCGGTCGGCACGATCAGCTGCACCTGTACGTCATCATCGCGCAGGTTGGCCGGGCTGCCATCGACCGGAGACGAGATGAGCACCTGGTTGGTGTACACGCCGTTGCGCGCGGTCTCGATGATCTCCGCCGTCACGACGAGCGGCTCGATCGGGTCGCCGATCGGAAGTTCGCCGAGGTTGAAGCGCACGTACTGGCGATCCGCCGCGCACGCGATCTCCGCGTCCTCCGGCGCACCCATCTGCACGACCTCGGGCGTGATCGTCGTCGCGCCCTGCATCGTCGATCCGTATACCTGGTACTCCGGCAGGCAGTCCTCGATCACGACGAGCGCGGGAGCCGCGTCGTCGGCCGGGATCGCCGTCGAGAGCGTCGGGTCGAGGCGGTAGCGGATGTCCGCTCCCGAGGTGTACTGCGGAACCGAGGTGTTGTCGAACTCCCCCGTCGTCGGGTTCTCGACGTACTTCTCGACGCGCACCACGGCCTCGCCCTGGATCAGACGGTCGCCGAGGCTTCCGGCATGCGTCTCGGGGTCGTAGGTCGGCAGAGTGTTCTGCCGCGCGGTGTCGGCGATCGCCTGCTCGGCGGTCTTGACACCCTGCGAGATGATGCGCGAGGCCCAGTTGCCGATCGGCGCGGTCTCGTCGGAGTCGAGCACGACCTGACCGATCGCGAAGCTGAGCCCGACGTCGCCGAAGGTCGTGCCGGCCGGCCACTCGGTGTTGAACGTGACTCGCACGCGGTTCACACCGGGCCACGTGGTCCGGCCCTGGCCGTCGACGATGCCCGCGACGATCTCCGAGGGGTCGGAGACCCACTCGCCGCTCGCGCAGTCGGCGTCGGATCCGGCACCGGCCGGGCCCGAGCTGTACTCGATCGTGAGATTGCGCACACCCGAAGCCGGGGTGCCGATCACGCTCGTGGCGAGAGGGACGTTGGTCTGCGTGTAGTTCGCGACGAACACTGGCGCACCGTTGCTCGAGTAGAACGCGGCGTTCGATCCGGTCCAGCTCGGGTGGGCCGCGAGCGCCAGACGGTCGGCGTCCCAGACGTCGCAGGCGAGCACGGTGCGCGAGACGGCCGTGCCGGTTCCGGCCGGCCCGCTCTCGCTCACGCCCAGCACACTCTGCACGGCCTGACCGGGCATCACGACCGTATTGCCGTCACGACGGAATCCCGATCCGGGAGGGCCCTGGAAGGTCGGCGAGCCCGAGAACTGTGGTGCCGGCGTGTTTCCCGGCTGCCCGAAGATACCGCTGAAGAACTTGTCGAGCGAACCGGTCGCCTGCAGCAGGATCGGCACGTCACGAGTGTTGTTGATCGGGTCGTCTATTCCCGGCGTGCCGTCGAGACCCGTCATCTGGATGTTCGTGAACTCGTTGTGCGTGTTCAGCAGGAAACTGCTCGTGCCGTTACCGCCGAAGTCGGTGATCGCCGCCTGCGGCACGTGCACTCGGATGAAGATCGAGACGACGAACCCGACGTTCGCAGGAAGGCCTGCGCCCGAGCCGGTGGTGGTCGGCACAGTCACGGCGCTCGTGTCGGCGCCCGAGATCGTGATCACGCCGTTCTCGCCCGGACCTGCCGACGGGCACGCGGCCGTGCCCGAGTTGCGGACGGAGTTCGTCGTGTTGTTGCCCCCGCCGGCCGTCGACGACGAGTACGGCAGCGTCGTGCGGAAGCCGGTCGCCGACGTGACGAGACCGCAGTTGCGGAACATCGGCGCGTAGGCCGCGGTCGCCGCCGCTTCCGATCCTGCCGCCGAGACCATCTGCGCCCACATGGTCGCACCGTAGAACGACGCGGGGTCGAGGTTGTCCTCGATCACGATCGGCGCGCCGAGGGGCATCGTGCCCTTACCCGACGCCGGCACACTGATCGTGAGCGGGTAGGCCAGCTCGCGGCACGCGCGAGCCGGATTGTCGACGCACGGCGTGGTCGCCTGCGACAGCGGCCCCTGCGCGGGGTCGGTCGCCGTCATGCGCTTCGACACGTCGAACCGCGGGGCGGAGGAGACGGTCTGCGAGAGCGGCGCGGTGCTCACGGCGTCGGGCACCTGGTCGGTCGTCACGTCGAAGACGATGTCGTCCATGACGGTGCCATTCGGCACCTCGTTGCGCACGCGCGTCACGAACGGGTAGTTGAGTGCCGTTCCAGCGGTCTCATTGTCGAGGATGCAGGTGACCTGCTGCTCGGGCAGCGCCTGCCACGAGGTGGCGGTGAGCGGAGCCGGCAGCGTCGGCAGACTCGCCGGGGTCACGCTCGATCCGGCGAGACAGAACGGCGGCAGGCTCACCAGACCCTGCCCGCGTGGCACGGTGAATCGCACCGTCGGCGTGCTCTGATCCTCGCCCTCGAAGCGGATGCCGAGGTTGTACGAGATGGTGTCGTTCGTGCGGATGACGTCGTTGTCGGCCCCGGAATCGTTGCCCGCCGAGTCGTCGGCCTGGAACGGCGCCGTACCTGTCTGCTGACCGATCGTGAGCGACAGCGTCGCCGCCGCAGCCGCCGGCGTGGCGACGAGGAGACCGGCGCACAACGCGCTCAGCGCGGCCGCCACCCCCATCGTCCTGGTCAATGCGCGCGTGCGCGTGGTCGTGCGAGTCATGATGGCCCTTCCCCTAGCCAAGGTGATGCGCAAATACGCTCCCCGTGAGCGGAGAACTTCGGATGTTCTCTCTCAGGTGAGACTTCGGGTTGCGCCTATTATTACGCCGAACTGAGAACTTTGTGTTAAATAATTTGCACCTAAGTGACTACGGTTTTCACGCGTATGTGCGCGAGTGTCTTCAGTGCAGCGGTCGCCGCCTCCGATGTGGTCACGATGTCGTCGTAGTGGTGAACGAACCCGAGGGCGTCTTCGATGACGATGGAGACCCGCACCTCGTCGGGGCCGAGGCCCTTCGACAGGCTCAGGGCCCCAGCCGGTTGCGCGCCCAGGGCGGCGGGTGGGGTCGGCGACCCCACCCGCTCGAATCGCCCGCGGATCATTCCGCCACCGCGTGGGTCCGCGAAGCGGTGTCATCCGAGAGAGCAGAGAGCCTCCACCCTCCGACCCCTGACCATCCGCGCACGCGATGCAGGTCGTGCCCGCCTTCGCGCGTGAGCACACCCCGTTCGGGCGTGCGGTCGTGCACCGCTGCGCGCGGCGAAACCTGTGCTGCCATCGATCTCTCGCTCCCCATCCCATCGACCCACCTCCCGCGAACCCCCGTGCAGAAAAGCTGGGTGGAGCAGGCCGACTTGGGGAGGCGGCTCCACCCAGCCGCCCGAATGAACGGGTCTCGACACTGGGGAGGGTCGAGCGAGGATTTATCCCCGCACTGAGTTGACGAATCGGGCGCGGGAATCTGTCGGTGAAAGACGAAAGTCAGTCGCCGACGGTGCCGCGCGCGGTCCCGTTGAGCATCGCGCCGCCCTCGGTGCGGCCGTCGAAGCGGATGTCGAAGACGACCTCGGTGGCCGGAGCGTGGGCCACTTCGAAGCGCCCCCCGCTGGGCGACTCCCGATCGGTGGTGCACGAGACGTCGCCACCCTCGATCAGGCAGTTCCAGCCGCTCGGAGCGGTGATGGACTCGACGTCGACCGAGAGATCCATCCGGAGAGTGCCCAGCGTGAACGACTCGTCCTGCACGGTGATCGTCATGTCGAAGTCGCTGTGCTCGGCGTCGACCGCCTCGGAGGTCATCGCGAGGGACCCCAGCGGGGTCTCGGCGAAGAACCACGTCTTCGTGACGAACGTCACCACGACCACCGTCATGAGTACGAGCGCCGTCGCGGCCGCCGCCAGCATCGCCGTCGTGCGCGCCCACTCGTGCCAGCTCGCCGGCCCGGAACCCGCGTCGACGGGAGTGTCCGCGGGACCGTCGACGGGAGCATGCGCCTCCGGCACGGAGGCATCCGCCCCCTCGGCCGGCAACTCGCTCGCCTCGGCCGTGCCCGCCGGCCCCGCCAGCGCCACCGCGCCCGCGAGCGGCAGCGCACCCAGCGTTGCCAGACCGGCGAACCGCTTCCACGACCGCCGACAGTACGGGCACGTGCGGTAATGCTCGGCCGAGCGACCGCCCTTCGTGCCCTCGGGGGTGTCGCCCACCGTCTCCGGCAACAGCTGCGCCGCCGCCACGCACTCCGGTCGGGCGTTCTCCTCGAGCAGCAGCCGCAACGTCGTGCGGCGCAGATTGCCCTTCGCACGCCGCGTCAGCGAATAGATCGCGGCCGCGGGCCGCGCCATGTGCTCCTCGAGGTCGCGCGGCTTGCGCCCCTCGAGCACGGTCGCGACGAGCACGCGCTGCTGATCGGACGGCAACTCGGCGAGCGCGCGCCGCACGATCGCCATTTCGGACTCGATCTCGAGTTCGCGGATGCGAGGGTCGGCGGTCGATGCCGGCTCCTCGACGTTGTCGAGAGGAGCGACCTTCGACCGCGGCGAGCGGAAATCGTCGCGGATGCGGTTGCGCATCGTCTGCGCGATGTACGCCGGTACGTTCTCGGTGGGCCCCGTGCCCTGCGACCATTTCGAGAGCACCATCAGCAGCGCATCGCCGAGCAGGTCGTCGGCGTCGTGCGTGATGCCCGCGACGCGCTTGGCTGTTAGGGTCAGCGACGGCATCATCAGCGCGAAGTACTCGCCCGCCGCATCACGGTCGCCCGTCGCGGCCAGGCGCACGAGTTCCGCCGTCGTCTCGGAATCGGGAGAGGGTGCGTCGACGGAGTCGTCGTCGCGCGCCGGATCGGCATCCGACGCATCCGGGGGAAACGCGTCCGTCATCACTCTCCTCATCGATTCGCAGGGGGCGGCCTCAGCGGATGCTGTTCATGCCGCTGACGAGCGGAAACGATACACCGCCGAACCGACGCACGGAGACACCGAGCGTCGGTTCGGGGGCGAAATGTGGATAAGTGAGGGCGAATGTTGCGGGCTCATGTCGGGCGTGCCCGCACTCTCAAGACGAGATCGACCCGCGAATCTGTCGCGGTCGGAGGGCGATGTCAGACGGCGGAGATGCGCCAGGCCGCCGCATGCGACGCCCCCGGCTCGAGCACGATCAGATCGACGCCCGAATTGAAGGCATCCGGTGGGCAGGTCATCGGCTCGACCGCGAGACCGATACGGTTCGTCTCGGGCAACGGGGTGTCGGCCGTGTGAACCTGCACCCAGGGGCACCCCTCGTCGAATGTGATCGCGACACCGTGGCCGTCGGCCGCGAGCACCGTCACCGCCGCGATGCCCGACGGATGCCGCTCGAGCGACGTGAACGCATGGTCGATGAACGTCTCGCCGATCACCCGCGGCTCACGGAAGTCGAACTCCGGCACCAGCTCCACGGCCTCGACGCGCACCGGACTCAGACGATCCTCGGTCACGAGCAGCACCTCGGATGCCGGCAGACTCAACGTCCAGGCATCCACTCCTCCGTCGCCCGCCCAGAGGTACGGGTGCGGTCCCGTGCCCCAGGGCGCGGGCACGTCGTAGACGTTCGTCGCGGTCACCGACTGGGTCAGGCCGTCGATCCCGACGGCGTACTCGGTCTGCACCCGCACGCGGAACGGGTAGCCGTCCTGGGCGGGGATCGTAGCCTCGAACGTCACACGATCGGATGCCGTCGCCACCGGGTCCCAGTCGGCCCAGGCGAGGAGTCCGTGCAGGGCGTGCCCGCGGGCCGGCTCGGTGAGCGCGAGCTGGTGATCGACTCCACCGAAGGAGTAGGCGCCGTCGACGACGCGGTTCGGCCACGGCGCGAGGGTCGCTCCGCGGTAGGCGGGGCGCACGGCATCCGCCTCGAAGGGCACCACCAGGTCGCGCCCCTGGAAGGTCAACGCGCGCAGGGACGCGCCGACGCTCGCGATCGTCGCCTCGTAACCGTCGGAGAAGATCGTGAACTGGCGGCCGGAGCGGGGGGTGGGGGTCATTGGATCCACGTTACTTGTGCGGTGCGGGGCCCTTCCCCGCGCTACCGTCACAGGCCCTGCGCGAGGCGGTGGTAGGCCTGGTTCCAGCGCACCTGCTGCTGGAACTCGGGCAGACGGGTCGTCTCGTCGATCACGAGCAGTTCGACCTCGGCCATCTCGGCGAAGTCGCGGAACGCCTCGATCCCCACAGCCGTCGACATCACCGTGTGGTGCGCGGCCCCGGCGGTGAGCCACGCGGCGGCGCTGGTCGGGAAGTCGGGCTGGGGCTTCCACACGGCGCGACCCACGGGCAGCTTCGGCAGCGCCGCGGTCGGCTCGACGTTCTCGACGACGTTGGCGGTGAGCCGGAACCGGTCGCGCATGTCCGACAGCGCCACCACGACCGCCGGTCCCGGATCGGCCGTGAACACCAGACGCACCGGGTCGTCCTTGCCTCCGATCCCCAGCGGATGCACCTCGAGACTCGGCTGCTGCGACGACAGCGACGGCGAGACCTCGAGCATGTGCGCCCCGAGGATCACCTCTTCGCCCGGGGTCATGTCGTACGTGTAGTCCTCCATCAGGCTGGCGCCGCCGGGCAGCCCCGCACCCATCACGTTCGCGACGCGCACGAGCAGAGCGGTCTTCCAGTCACCCTCGGCGCCGAAGCCGTAGCCCTCGGCCATCAGGCGCTGCACCGCGAGACCCGGCAGCTGCGTCAGCGCACCGAGGTCTTCGAACGAGGTCGTGAACGCACCGAAACCGCCCTCCTCGAGGAACGAGCGCAGCCCGATCTCGATCGCCGCACCATCGCGCAGCGACTGATGCCGCTCACCTCCGCGACGCAACTCGGGTGCCACCGCGTAGAGCTCCTCGTACTCGGCGACGAGTGCGTCGATCTCAGCATCCGAGGCCGCGGCGACGGCATCCGCCAGGTCGTTCACGCCCCAGGTGTTCACCTGCACACCGAACCGCAGCTCGGCCTCGGTCTTGTCGCCCTCGGTCACCGCGACGAAGCGCATGTTGTCGCCGAACCGGGCGAGCTTCAGCGAGCGCGCGGCCGCGAGGCCGGCCGCCGCGCGCTGCCACGTGGCGAGCTCCGCGCGCACGCGCGGATCGCTCGCGTGACCGACGATCGTCTTGCGCGCGACGCCGAGGCGGGTCTGGATGTACCCGAACTCGCGGTCGCCGTGCGCGGCCTGATTGAGGTTCATGAAGTCGAAGTCGATCTCGCTCCACGGCAGCGCCACGTTGTGCTGCGTGTGCAGGTGCGCGAGCGGCTTGCGCAGGCTGTCGAGGCCCGTGATCCACATCTTCGCGGGGCTGAACGTGTGCATCCAGGCGACAACGCCGATGACGCGATCGTCGGCGTTGGTCTCGAGGACGATACGGCGGATCGCGTCGGAATCGGTGAGCACGGGCTTCCAGACGATGCGCACGGGGACGTCGTCCGCCGCATCGAGGATGCCGGCGATCTCCTGCGACTGCGCGGCGACCTGCGCCAGGGTCTCGGGGCCGTAGAGGTGCTGGCTGCCCGTGAGGAACCAGACCTCGTAGCCGTCGAGCGAGGTGGTCAGCGGGGTGCGGGTCATGAGGGGTCCTTCGCGGGGTCGTTCGGGCTGTCGAGCGTGGCGTCGTTCGTGGGCAGTGCGGTGATCGCGGCGGCCTCGATGGTGAGACCGGCGCGGTAACGGTCGAGGTAGGCGGCGAAGCCGGCGACGTCGACCGGGTCGGGGTCGGCGGTGACGACGGATGCCGCGGCGAACACGCTCTCGTCGAGATACGCGGCGAGCGGTCGATCGGCGCGGTCGAGGTACGCGGCGAGCACCGCGATGCCCCACGCCCCGCCCTCGGCGGCGAGATCGCCGACGTCGACCGGGGTGTCGAGGGCCACGGCGAGGAAGCGCTGCGCGACGCCCGCGGTGCGGAACAGGCCACCGTGCGCGAACATCCGCTCGATCCGCACGCCGTCGTCGGCGAGTATGCGCATGCCCAGGGCGAGCGTGCCGAAGACGCCGTAGATCTGCGCGCGCATCACGTTCGCGAGAGTGAAAGCGGCATCCGGGGTGCGTACGAAGAGCGGGCGGCCCTGATCGAGCCCGACCACGGGCTCACCGGCGAGGTGGTTGTAGGCGAGGAGCCCCCCGGCATCCGCGTCTCCCTGCAGCGCCTCGGCGAAGAGGGTGGCGAAGACCTGGTCCTCGTCGACGAACTGACCGTTCGCGACCGTGAAGCGGTGGAACAACGCGGCCCAGGCGCCGAGCTCGCTCGCGCCGTTGTTGCAGTGCACCATCGCGACGGTGGCTCCGGCCGGGGTGGTGACGATGTCGAGCTCTTCGTGCACGGTGGGCAGCGGCTTGTCGAGCACCACCATCGCGAAGATGCTCGTACCCGCGCTGACGTTACCGGTGAGCGGGGCGACCGAGTTCGTCGCCACCATGCCCGTGCCCGCGTCGCCCTCCGGCGGGCAGAGCGGAATACCGGGTTGCAGCGCGCCGCTCGGGTCGAGGAGGGCGGCGCCCTCGGGGGTGAGCGCACCGGCATCCGCCCCCGCCGGGAGCACGGCCGGGAGCAGCTCTCGCAGACTGCGGCCGGTGTGGTCGCGGTACTTCCGGAGCATGCGCTCGTCGTAGTCGATCGTCGCCGAGTCGATCGGGAACATGCCCGAGGCATCCCCGACGCCGAGCACGTTCTCGCCGGCCAGGCGCTGGTGCACGTAGCCCGCGAGGGTGGTGATGCGGGTGACCTCGGCGACGTGCGCTTCGCCGTCGAGCGCCGCCTGATGCAGGTGCGCGATCGACCAGCGCTGCGGGATGTTCACGCCCAGCACCTCGGTGAGCTCGGCCGCGGCCTCGCCCGTAGTGGTGTTGCGCCACGTGCGGAACGGCACGAGCAGCTCGCCGTCGGCGTCGAAGGCGAGGTAGCCGTGCATCATCGCCGATATGCCGATCGCCCCGAACGAGGAGGGGCGGATGCCGTGGCGCTCCTGCGCGTCGTCGACCAGTGCGGCGTACGCCGCCTGGAGTCCCGACCACACCTCGTCGAGCGGGTAGGTCCAGCGACCGTCGACGAAGCTGTTCTCCCAGGTGTGCGATCCGGTCGCCAGCACCTCGGCGGTGTCGGCGTCGATCAGGCACGCCTTGATGCGGGTGGAGCCGAGCTCGATGCCGAGGGCGGTGCGGGTGCGCTCGATGGCGTCGCGTGCCCCGGTCATCGGCGGGCGTCCGCGCTCTGGCCGTACACGTTCTGGTACCGGTCGAAAAGCCGGTCGATCGCCTCCTGCGGGATCGGGATCACCGGGCCTGCCTCGCGGGCGTGGTGCACCGTTCGCGCCACGTCTTCGACCATGACCGCGGCCTTCACGGCATCCCTCGCGTCGACGCCGATCGTGAACGGGCCGTGGTTCTGCATGAGCACCGCGCGGCTGCGGTGGCCGCTCAGCGTCTCGACGATGCCACGACCGATCGAGTCGTCGCCGATGATCGCGAACGGGCCGACCGGGATGGGACCGCCGAACTCATCGGCCATCGCCGTGATGACGCAGGGGATCTCCTCGCCGCGCGCCGCCCAGGCCACCGCGAAGGTGGAGTGCGTGTGCACGACCCCGCCGACCTCGGGCATGTGGCGGTAGACGTAGGCGTGCGCTGCGGTGTCGCTCGACGGACTGCGCTCGCTGCCCGGGGCGCCGGGGATCGCCGCGCCGTCGAGGTCGCAGAGGATCATGTTCTCGGGGGTGAGGTCGTCGTAGCTCACGCCCGACGGCTTGATCACGAAGAGGTCGGCGCCGGGCACGCGGCCGGAGACGTTGCCTCCGGTCCAGACGATCAGGCCGTTGCGCACGAGTTCGCCGTGCAGGCGGGCGACATCGGCGCGGGTGCGGTCGATCGCCGCCTGGATGTCGGGGGCGTATCGGGGGGCGTCGTCACTCATGGCACCTCGTCGTGGTGGGGACTGTGACCGGTCACAGTTCGTGTCACGGGAAGCCTACGGCGGGTGGGAGGCGGGGTCAAGCGGGGGCGTATCGGGGCGGGATGCTTCGACAGGCTCAGCAACCCCGTACTTTCACCGGTCCCCTGACCCAGCTGGGTCCCTGAGCCTGCTGGGTCCCTAAGCCCGTCGAAGGGCCCCACCCCGAGATACTGGGTCCCTGAGCCTGCCGAAGGGCCCCCTCCGCTCAACAGGCTCAGCGGCCCAGAGTTCTTGGCCGCACCCAGGAGAGCCTCAGGCGCGCGGCACCGCGATCGAGTCGCGCACGACGAGCTCGGGCATGATCGACTCCGCGGATGCCGCAGCACCCCCCGCGATCACCGCCGCGACCGCCCGTCGCGCGAGCTCGTCGAAGTCCTGCCGCACCGTCGTCAACCGCGGCCACGCGTACGCCGCCTCGGGCAGGTCGTCGAACCCGACGACACTGATCTCCCCCGGCACCTCGACGCCCGCCGCGTGCAGCGCGCCGATGAGCCCGAGCGCCATCTGGTCGTTCGCGGCGAACACCGCCGTCGCCCCCGCGTCGCGCAGCGCGTGCGCCGCCTCGAACCCGGCACGCGCGGTCCAGTCGCCGACCACGGTGATCAGCGGGTTCAACCCGCGGGCCGCGAGTTCCGCCGCGAAACCTTCGGCGCGAGACTCCGCCTCGAGCCAGTCGGCGGGCCCGGCGAGGTGCGCGATGCGCGTGTGGCCGGCATCCGCCAGTGCCCCGACAGCCAACCGGGCACCGGCGGCCTGATCGACGCCGACACCCCGCGCATCGTGGCCCGCCGAGTGCAGCGTCACGATCGGAACGCCGACCGTCATGGTGTCGAGCATCCGCAGCGTGCGGGCGTGCGGGGCGACGACCAGAATGCCCTCGACCCCCTGAGCGACGAGATGATCGACGGCGGCGGCGACGGAGGTCCCGTCATCGGCATCCGCAAACGCCGCACTCACCCAGTAACCGGCGGCACGGGCGGATGCCTCGATCGCCGCGATGCTGCGCGACGGGCCGAACTGCAGAGCGTCGGAGGCGAGGATCCCGAGGGTGCGCGAGCGGCGAGTCCCCAGGGCCCGGGCGGCGTTGTTCATGCGATAGCCGAGCTCGCCCATCGCCTTCTCGACCCGCTCGCGCGTGGCGTCGGCGACGTCGGGATGCTCGTTCAGCACCCTCGAGACGGTCTGCCGCGAGACCCCGGCGAGCGCGGCGACATCACGCACTCCGACCGCTCGCCCGCTGTTGTCCACCACGTCGAGGAGTCTAGGCGGCGCGGCATCCTGTCCCTAACTCAGGAAGATCGGGCGGAAACAGGGCTGAAACCATCGTTTCGGAGGCCGAAGCTGCGGTTTGTCCTGAGTTGGGTACGGGACGGCCGGGCATATCTCCGGAGAATCGGAGGGATTCGGCTCAGATCGGGGCGGATTCGGGGCGGAATCGGGTGATTTTGAGGAGTTATGCGGCGCGGGGCGGGACCCTTCGACAGGCTCAGGGACCCAGTGTCGGGCCAGGGACCCGGTTCGCGCCGCACTAGTCGGCGACGACGGCGAGGGGGTCGGTCCACAGCGGGCGGAACGCGAGTTCGGCCGCCCCGACGAGCAACCGGTCCGACCCGAGGGCCGCTGTCCGCAGTTCGACGACCTCCGCGCTCTCGCTCATCGCGAGCCGCGAGACCTCGGCCGCGAGCGTGTCATGTTCCGCGTCGTCGAGCAGCGCGAGGAACCCGCCCAGCACGACCACCGCGGGGTTCAGAACGTTCACCGCGTTGGCAAGGGCGCTGCCGAGCACCCGGGCCTGCCGGGCGACCTCGGCCTCGGCCGCGGGCAGAGCCGCTACTTCGAGCGCGGCGGCGAGCGCGGCGTCGTCGGCATCGTCGAGCCCCAACAGCGCGAGCAGATGCCGCCGGTTCACCTCTTCTTCGAGCACGCCGTCGGGGGTGCGACGGTCGGCGTCGTCGTCGATGCGGGGACGGTTGTGGCCGAACTCGCCCGCGTAGCCGTTCGCCCCGGTCGCGGCCCGCCCGTGGATCACGAGCCCGCCGCCGATGCCCGACGCACCGCCGTTGAGGTAGACGAGTTCGTCGATGTCGCGGCCGGCCCCGAACAGGTGCTCGGCCAGCGCGCCGAGGGTCGCGTCGTTGTCGACGGCAGTGCGGATGCCGGTGAGCTCCTCGATCCGCGCGGCGAGCGGCTCGTCGATCCACGCGAGGTGCGGGGCGTTGCGCACGACGCCATCGGCCGTGCGCACCAGCCCGGGCACGGCGACGCCGATGCCGATCACGGTGCTGTGCAGGAGGGCATCCGTCTGCCACTGCGCAAGACGCGCGGCGACGAGCGCGGCGACCTCGGCGACGGTCGGGGGCGCGGTGTTGACGATGCGTTCGCGCACGACGATGCGGCGGTCGAGGGCGACGGCGGCGATCTCGACCGCGTCGACCTCGGGGTGCACGCTGATCGCGACGACGGACGCCGCGGGCGCGACGACCGGCGAGGGGCGCCCCGCACGCGACGAGGATTCCGGTGGGCGCTCGTCGACGAGACCCACGGCCGCGAGTTCGTACACGAGGGCGGCGATCGTCGAGCGATTGAGGCCGGTGGCCTCGGTGAGCGCCGACCGCGACTGGGCGCCGTCGTGGTGGACGATCGACAGGATCCGCGCGAGGTTCGCTTCGCGGGAACGCGGGGTGGTCACGTCACGGGGCACGTTCCCACCTTAGGGGTGCGGATGCCGCCTGTCATCGGTTATGTTGTGAATCACAACTTATTGCGCCGCAGCATCCGCTCGGCCCCGCAGACCACCGCAGCACTCGCAGAGGAGCGACCATGCCCACCCCCACCCGCGCCGACAAGTTCTCGTTCGGACTCTGGACGATCGGCTACAACGGCACCGACCCGTTCGGCGGCCCCACCCGCCCCGCGCTCGACGTCGTGCACGCCGTCGAGAAGCTGTCGGAGCTCGGCGCTTACGGTCTCACCTTCCACGACGACGACCTGTTCGCCTTCGGATCCACGGATGCCGAGCGCCAGACCCAGATCGACCGCCTGAAGGGTGCGCTCGCCGACACCGGCATCGTGGTGCCGATGGTGACCACCAACCTCTTCAGCGCCCCCGTCTTCAAGGACGGCGGCTTCACCTCGAACGACCGCCAGGTGCGTCGCTTCGCCCTGCGCAAGGTGCTGCGGAATCTCGACCTCGCCGCCGAGCTCGGCGCCAAGACCTTCGTCATGTGGGGCGGCCGCGAAGGAGCCGAGTACGACTCCGCGAAGGACGTGCGGGCGGCCCTGGAGCGCTACCGTGAGGCCGTCAACCTGCTCGGCGACTACGTCACAGACAAGGGCTACGACATCCGTTTCGCCATCGAGCCGAAGCCCAACGAGCCCCGCGGCGACATCCTGCTGCCGACCCTCGGCCACGCGATCGCGTTCATCGACTCGCTCGAGCGCCCCGAGCTCGTGGGCGTGAACCCCGAGGTCGGGCACGAGCAGATGGCCGGCCTCAACTTCACCGCCGGCATCGCCCAGGCGCTGTACCACGGCAAGCTCTTCCACATCGATCTCAACGGCCAGCGCGGCATCAAGTACGACCAGGACCTCGTGTTCGGTCACGGCGACCTGCACAACGCGTTCTCCCTCGTCGACCTGCTCGAGAACGGCGGCCCTTCGACAGGCTCAGGGACCCAGACGATTCCGGCCTACGACGGCCCCCGCCACTTCGACTACAAGCCCAGCCGCACCGAAGACGAGACCGGCGTGTGGGACAGCGCCGCCGCCAACATGCGCACCTACCTGCTGCTCAAGGAGCGCGCGGCGGCCTTCCGCGCCGACCCCGAGGTGCAGGAGGCGCTCGCGGCCGCGAAGGTCGCGGAGCTCTCGACCCCCACGCTGAACGACGGCGAGAGCTACGATGACCTGCTCGCCGACCGCGCCGCTTATGAGGACTTCGACGCGAACGCGTACCTCGGCGGCAAGGGATTCGGTTTCGTCCGCCTGCAGCAGCTCGCCACCGAGCACCTGCTCGGCGCCCGCTGAGTCCGGCGATGGCACTCGTCCTCGGGGTCGACTCCTCGACCCAAACCTGCAAGGTCGTCGTCGTCGACTCCGCGACGGGTACCATCGTGCGCTCCGGTCGCGCCGCGCACCCCGACGGCACGTCCGTCGATCCCGAGGCGTGGTGGGTCGCGCTGCAGCGGGCGATCGCGGAGGCCGGCGGTCTCGACGACGTCGACGCCTGGGCGATCGGCGGCCAGCAACACGGCATGGTCGCGCTCGACGCCGACGGCCGGGTCATCCGCGATGCCCTGCTGTGGAACGACACCCGCTCCGCGCAGGCGGCGGATGACCTGATCGGCGAGTTCGGAGCATCCGTTCTCGCGGAGCGCACCGGCCTGGTGCCGGTCGCGTCGTTCACGATCACGAAGCTGCGCTGGCTGCGCGATCACGAACCCCACAACGCCGCCCGGATCGCCGCCGTCGCGCTGCCGCACGACTGGCTCACCTGGCGGCTGCGCGGGTTCGGGCCCGAGCGGCCCGACCTCGGCGGGCTGGTGACCGACCGATCGGATGCTTCGGGAACCGGCTACTGGAACCCCCGAACCGGCGAGTACGACCGCACGCTGCTCATCGCCGCGCTCGGCCACGACGTGGTGCTCCCGAGGGTGCTGGGAGCTCGGGAATCGGTGACGGATGCCGGGGGCCGACGCGTCGCGCCCGGAGCCGGTGACAACGCCGCGGTCGCCCTCGGGGTCGGTGCGCGGACGGGCGATGTGGTGGTGTCGATCGGCACCTCCGGAACGATCTTCGCGGTCACCGACCGGAGCGTCACCGACCCGACCGGGATCGTCGCGGGCTTCGCGGATGCCGCGGACGGCTACCTGCCCCTCGTCTGCACCCTCAACGCCGCGCGCGTGCTCGACGTGATCGCGCGTCTGCTCGGCGTCGACCACGACGGGCTGAGCGAGCTTGCACTGGAGGCGGCACCCGGAGCGGGCGGACTCGAACTCGTGCCGTACTTCGAGGGCGAGCGCTCCCCCAACCTGCCCGATGCGACGGCGAGCCTGAACGCCATGACGCTCGCCTCGACGACGCGCGAGAACCTGGCGCGCGCCGCGGTCGAGGGGATGCTGGGCGGGCTGCGCTTCGGTCTCGACGCGCTACGCGAGCTCGGTGTCCCGCAGGGCCGCGTTCTGCTCGTCGGCGGCGGGGCTCAGTCGCGTGCCGTGCGTGAGATCGCGCCGCTCGTGTTCGGCCTCCCGGTCGAGGTGCCGGAGTCGGCGGAGTACGTCGCGGTGGGTATGGCCCGCCAGGCGGCATCCGTCCTCGACTGACCCCCAGCCGCTTTCGAATCGCTCACTTCGTCGTCTCAGAGGCGAGAAAAGCGCAAAGTGAGCGATTCGAAAGCCGGGCGGATGCCGGCTCACATCGTCGTCGCGACGAAGACCGGGGTCATCGCGGCCATCATCGCCGCCGAGATCACCATCGTGACGGCGCGTGACACCGCATCGCCCGTCGGGCTGCCCGCGGTGAGCTGCTCGATGCGCCTCTTCAACTGACCTGACGAGACCGGGCCTACCTCGTCGCGCAGCAACGGATGCGCCGCGTTCATGCCCTGCAGGATCGCGAGCAGCGCGAGATCGGCCTGGGTCGGCGCGAGCGTGCCCGCGATCACGGCGGCGAGTCGCGAGCGCAGCAGCGTTTCTGGCCCCGGGTCGGACTCGGGGGTGCGCTCGGCGCCCCACCCGAAGAAGCCTCGCTCACCCCGGGCCAGGACACCCTGCACGACGAGGGACTCGACGACCTCGTTCAGGGGGTCGAGCTTCGACCGCATCACGAGCGACTGCAGCTTCTTGCCGTTCACGGGCGCGAGGCGGGAGAGCGCGGCATCCAGCACCGGGTGGCCGGTCGGCTCGGCGGAGACGATGGTGATCGCCGGGTTCTTGCCCTCCCCGACCGTGACCCGGTGATGCAGCACGAGATCAACGATCACGGCCGCGATCTCGCCGAACAGCCGGTTGGTGCTCACGCTCGACTCGACCCGGCCATCCGGCCGGAGCATCAGCAGGTGGAGTTCCTCGACGATCAGCATGCCCTCACGGTATGCCGCGGCATCCGTTCGCCGCATCCCCCGTGAGGCGGATGCTTCGGCGCCGGGCGGCTTTCGAATCGCTCACTTTGCCGTTTGGAAGGTGGAGAAAGTGCAAAGTGAGCGATTCGAAAGCAGGAGTTACTCAGTAGCCGCGATCTTCTTCACGTCGTCGGTGTTGAGCAGACGGAACGCGAGCGCCGCGAGCGCACCGCCGACGATCGGGGCGACGATGTAGAGCCAGAGCGAGCTCCACGCGAAGTGTCCGCTGACCGAGAGGCCGAGCGCGACGGCCGGGTTGAATCCGCCGCCGGAGATCGAACCGACCGTGGTCGCACCGACGAACACGACTCCACCGATCGCGAGGCCGTAGAACGAGTTGCCCGCGGTGCCCTTGGCCGTCGCCACATTGAGCACGACGTAGACGAGGAAGAACGTGAAGATCGCCTCGACGAGGAACGCCGGGCCGACCTGCACGACCATGGCCTCCTTCTCGGGGGCCCACCAGACGGCACTGACGAGTGCAGCCAGCACGCCACCGATCGCCTGCGCCACGATGTAGGCGATCAGGTCGACGACGCTGAGGCCGCCGCGCACGAAGACGCCCACGGTGACGGCCGGGTTGAGGTGCGCGCCCGAGATGTGACCGGTGGCGAAGATCAACACGGCGAGCGCGAAGCCGATCGCGAGCGGTGTCAGCGGGCTGCCGCTGTTCACCGCGCCGATGATACTGAGAACGAAGAGGAACGTGGCGAGCGCTTCTGCGACCGCCTTGCGAGCCGTTCCGGCCATGGATGTACCCCGATTTCTGAGATGGAGGATCAGCGATCCCCCCGGACCGCCGGCTGAAAGCTATCGGGACCTCGCCCGGGCGTGTCGCGCGACGCGCGGCATTCCTGGGAAATCGCTGAACGAACCTCACCCTGTCAACCCCTTCGGGAACATCGGATGCCGGCGCCTAATGTCGCACGCATCACCACCAAGGAGGCTCCCATGAGCAGCACCCCGACCGATTCCCCCGACGACGCGACGTTCGAGCAGAACCGCCGCGATCAGCTCACGACGGCCCCTGAGTCGACCGAAGCCGACGCCGCTCCCCGCATCGACGTGAGCGAGCACGACGGCACGACGCGCATCGACGTGCGCGACGACGCCGAAGTTCGCCCGGGACCCGGACCGGGGATGCCGGAGGCGGCCGGCGAGTAGCCTCAGATCACTCGACGGGGGGCTCGACGCAGGGCAGGGCTGCCGCGTTGACGGCCTCGCGGTACTGCTCCGCCGTGAACGGCAGACCGAACTCGGGGGCGGTCTGGCCATCGGCGGCCGGGGCCTTCGAACCGATCGCGGCGAGCTCCCAGGCCAGCGACTGCGCGATGCCGGCGCCCGCGGTCGAGTTGTTGAGCACCACGGCGACGGTGAACCCGCTCGTCGGGTCGGAGTAGGCGGCGGTCGCGTACCCGGGCGTCCATCCGTGCTGGCCGACCATCGATCCCACCAGGAACGCACCGCCCGTGGCCTGGTACCAGGACTCGGCACCGTCGAAGGCGGGCAGCGGCGCGGCGAAGCGGGCGGGCTCCTCTTTCGTGCGCAGCACCTGGCGGGCCTCGGCCTGCGCGTAGCGGCCGAGGTCGGAGATGGTCGAGACCGCACCCGAGTCGGTGTATCCGGAGCTCGATGACAGCGTGGTGATGTCGACGGGGGCGCTGCACGCGAAGCCGCCCTCGATCGGGTTCAGGTAGTGGCCCGTGAGCGCGTCATCCGACGGCGGTGCAGGGGTCGACGGCGGGAGCGAGGTGTTTGCGAGGCCGAGCGGTGCGGTCACGTACTCGGCGATCAGCTGCGAGGCCGACATGCCCGACGCACGCTCGAGCGCGAGGCCGAGCAGCAGGTATCCGGCGTCGGAGTCGCGGTACGTGGTGGCCACGGGCGTGCGCGACTGGGCGAGCCCGAAGCCGGCCAGCTCGAGCGGTGCCCACACGCGACCGGGGGTGTTCAGCCACTCCGCCTTGACCTTCTCTTCCGAGGAGCCGAGACCGGCGGTGCCGTTGCAGAGGTCGAGGAGCGTCACGTCGTCGAGGTCGGGCACACCCGAGACGTAGTCGGGCACGGCGCCGTCGAGGTCGACGGTGCCCTCATCAGCGAGCGCATAGAGCACGTCGCACGTCATGAGCCGGGTCACATCGGCGATGCGGAACGACATGTCGACATCGACCGGTGTCTCGCCGCCGGGCTCCTGGGATCCGACGCCCGTCACCCACTGGCCGCTCCACGGTGCCCAGACGCCGACGATCGCAGCCGACGAGCCCGATGCGCGGATCGCGTTCTCGACGGCCTCCTGCATCTGCGCGGTCATGTCGTCGGGCAGAGCGCCGTCGACCTGCGCCGGAGGCTCGTAGGTGAAGGTGTCTTCGGAGGTGCACCCGGTGAGAGCGAGTCCGAGCACGACCGCACTGGCCGCGGCGGCGCGCCAGCGGCGCGACGAGAGAAGCTGCATGAAGGAAACCCCCGAAGATGTGTCCCCCGATTCTAGAGCGAGGATCCTGAAAGACGGCATCGCGCCCCAGCATCCGCCGACGTTCTATGGTGAGTGGGTGCCCCACACCTTCGATGACGCCGTGACCGCCGCCGTTCTGCACCACATGAACGACGACCACACCGACGACAATCTGCTCATCGCCCGCGCGTTCTCGACGGCGTCGGATGCCGAGGTGACGGATGCCGTCATGACCGGGTTCGACGGCGACGGCGGCACCTGGCAGGTCACTCGCGGCGGCGAGACCTCCGAGCTCGTCGTGCCGTGGCCGGGCGGATCGATCTCCGAGCGACCCGAGGTGCGCCGCGAGATCGTCGCGCTCTACGACGCGGCCTGCGAGCGCCTCGGCATCGAGCCGCGCCCGCACGCCTGAGTTTCGAATCGCTCACTTCGTCGTTCGGCGACGACGAAGACGACTATCTGAGCGATTCGAAAGCCCGAGGAGTGCTCGAAATCGGGTTTCGCCAAAGGTAAGGCTCCCCTTACACTTAGCTCATGCCCGAGATCCTCTCCTTCTCCGCCGCCCTGCGCGAGCGCTCGTCCGGATCGCACTCCCGCAGCGAGACCGCCGGCTTCATGTCCGACCTCCTGAAGGGCGAGGGCTCCCGCGAGGACTACATCTCGCTCGTCGCCCAGCACTACTTCATCTACGAGGCGCTCGAGGGAGCAGGCGACCGCATGCGCCAGGACCCGGTCGCCGCCGTCTTCATCAGCGACAAGCTCACGCGTCTGCCCGCGCTCGAGGCCGACCTCGAGTTCCTGCTGGGCGCCGATTGGCGCGAGCAGATCGTGCCGCTGCCGACCACGCAGCGCTACGTCGAGCGCATCAACCAGGTCGGCGCGACCTGGGCGGGCGGATTCGTCGCCCACCACTACACGCGCTACCTCGGCGACCTCTCGGGCGGCATCTTCATCGGCCGCGTGATGGCCCGCCGCTTCGGCTTCGAGACCAACGGCATCGGGTTCTACCTCTTCGACGACATCGCCGACCCGTCGGCGTTCAAGGACGTCTACCGCGAGCAGCTCGACGCCGCCCCGTGGGACGAAGCCGAGCGGGAGCGCGTCATCGACGAGGTGCTGCTCGCCTACCGCTTCAACACCGAGCTCTTCGAAGACCTCGACCGGGCCCGCGCCGCGGCGTAGGTTCCTTCGTGGCGGGACGCTTCGACAGGCTCAGCGACCCAATTGCCGGCTCAGCGACCCGATACTTACTGGGTCCCTGAGCCTGTCGAAGGGCCCGACCCCGCAGCTCCTCAGGCCTTCGGGATCTCCGGAGTCGACCGGGCGATCCACGCATCGCGCATGAACCGCCGCACGTCCTCGTCGACGCGGATGTCGCTCGGCCGCAGCGCCCGCGACAGATACAACCCGTCGAGCGAGGTCAGGCGACTCAGCGCGACGTAGGTCTGGCCGGGCGCGAACGCCCCGGACCCGAGGTCGATCACGGCGCGGTCGTACGTCTTGCCCTGCGACTTGTGGATCGTGACCGCCCACGCCAGCCGCAACGGGAACTGCGTGAACTCGGCCACCACGTCGCGGCTGAGCTTCTTCGTGTTCTGGTCGTAGGCGTAGCGGAACCGCTCCCAGACCGCGGGTTCGACGTCGACCTCCTCGCCGTCGATGTCGACGCGCACGGCACCGCCGAGGATGCGGAGCACCGTGCCGATCGTGCCGTTGACCCACCGCGGCGGCTCCCCCGACATCGCGGTGTCGTTGCGCAGGAACATGACCTGCGCTCCGACCTTGAGCTTGAGCTCCGACTCCGCCGGCAGAGAGGCCTCGCCGCGACCGAAGTCTCCGCTGACCTCGGCCCGAGCGGTCTGCTCCTTGCCGGGGAGGGCGGCGAGGTGGCGGCTGTTGATGCCGTTGACGATGTCGTTGCGCGTGGCGAGCGTGATCATCGGCACCTCGCCCGGCTCGGGATCGGGGGGCGTGCGGGCACCCTGGGTGTTGAGCACTCCGGCGATCTCGGCGGTGACCCGGCCGTAGCGCACGGCGTTCAGCATCGCCTTGAATCCGTCGTCGGACTGCCGGTGGATCTGCACGAGTTCGCGCACGTGCAGCTCGGCGCGCGTGTCGACCGCGAACAGGCCGTCCTGGTCGGACTGCCCACCGCCCGCACCGCCGGAAGGACCGGCCCAGACGTGCGCATCGAAGAACCAGAACGAGCGGTAGTGGTCCTTCACGTATCGCGCCTCGTCGCCCCGCGGCGGCACGGGCGCGAGCTGGTACGGGTCGCCGAACATCACGATCTGCACCCCGCCGAACGGCTCTCCACGACGTCCGCGCGCCTGGCGCAGCGACCGGTCGATGGCATCCATGAGGTCGGCGTTGACCATCGAGATCTCGTCGATGACGAGCGTCTCGATCGCGTTGAGGATGCGCCGGGTGGCGTCGTTCTGGTCGATGTCACCGTCGGCGATGAGTCCGATCGGCAGACGGAACAGCGAGTGGATCGTCTGACCCTCGACGTTCAGCGCCGCGACACCGGTCGGCGCGCAGATCGCGATCTGCTTCTTGGTGTTCCAGGCGAAGTACTGCAGCAGCGTCGACTTGCCGGTGCCTGCGCGACCGGTGATGAAGACGTGCTCGCTCGTGTCCTCGATGAGTCGGAAGAGCTCGTGCTGTTCTTCGGACAGGGCAGGAAGGGACACGGTTCTCGCAAGAGGAAGAAGGACGGATGCTGGCGCTCCACCATGCTACGGCCCGCCGCCGAGCGCGGGGTCTCGGCGCTCGGCTTCGTCCCAGGACGCTTCCCTAGACTGAATTCATGGACGGGGTGGAGTCTTCAGCGCGCGGGCGCGCGCGCGTGGGCGTCGATCTCACGATCCTCGCCCTCGTCGGAATCGTGCTGATCGCGGCGCTCGGCGCCGGCGGCGCGCTCCTCTATAAGGACTACTACAGTCCCTCCGCATTCGTCACCCGCTACCTCGACCTGCTCTCGTCGGGCCGGGCCGCGGATGCGCTGCGCGTTCCGGGCGTCGCCGTCGACCGAGAGACGCTCGACGACGCGGGACTCTCGGCCACGGCATCCGAGGCCCTGCTGCGCCACGCGGCGCTCGCTCCGCTGACCGATGTGCGCATCGAGTCCGAAAAGGCCGTCGACGGCGGCACGGCCGTCACCGTCGGATACTCGGCCTCCGGCCACCCCGGCACGACCACGTTCATCGTGACGCAGGACGGCTGGGACGGCGTCGCACCGCGCTGGCGGTTCCGCGACAGCCCGCTCGCGGTCGTCGATCTCACGCTCCGCGGCGCCGACCAGTTCTCGGTCAACGGCTTCGCGGTCGACCGGCGGCAGGTCTCGGCCGCTGGGATGGATGCCGCTCCCCTCGATCCTCTGCCGCTCCTGGTCTTCACCCCGGGCCTCTACGCCGTGACGGTCGACACCGCGATCTCGGAGTCGTCTGGCACCGGCGTGCTCGCCGACACGCCCCTCGCGACCACCCCGCTCGACGTGCAGACGACCCCCACCGATGAGTTCCTCTCGGTCGTGCAGGAACGCGTCGAGGAGTATCTGACGGGGTGCACGTCACAGGAAGTGCTGCAGCCGACCGCGTGCCCCTTCGGCATGGAGGTCAAGAACCGCATCGCCACCCTGCCCTCATGGTCGATCGTCACGCAGCCGACGGTGACCGTGGAGCCGGACGGCTCGCAGTGGCGGATCCCGCCGACGGATGCCGTGGCGCACGTCGAGGTCGAGATCCGTTCGCTGTTCGACGGGTCGATCCAGGCGGTGTCGGAGGACATCCCGTTCCAGGTCAACGGGTCGATCGTGATCCTCGCCGACGGCACGGCGTCGATCCGCGTCGGGTCTCCCCAGGACGTACCGGCCGGCTAGACGACTATTCGCCGGCCGGCTAGACGGCCGTCGCCGGCCGAGCGGCCGGCAGAGTAGCGACGGCTCAGCTGCGGCCCGCCTCGGCGTTCCGACGGTCGCGCTCGGCGATGCGCGCGAGCTTGGCGTTGTACTCCTCGAGCTCGGCGTCTCCGGTGCGGTCGGCATGCCGGTCACGACGCTTCTGCAGCTTGGTGTCGCTGCGGCTCCACTGGATCGCGACGGTGATCGCGAGGATGAGGGTCGGGATCTCGCCGATCGACCATGCGACGCCGCCACCGATGTACTGATCGTCCATCGGGTCGGGGCCCCAGGTGCGACCCATCGAGCCGAACCAGTCCGCGACCATGAGTCCCTCCTGCATCATGATGGCGACGCCGAAGAACGCGTGCATGGCCATGATGGCGATGAGGGTGATGAGGCGGCCCGGGTACGGCAGGCGGTAGGGAACGGGGTCGGCGCCGATGAGGCTGAGCACGAAGAGGTACCCCGAGATGAGGAAGTGGATGACCATCCACTCGTGCCCGAGGTGCTCGAACATCGACCAGCGCACGAGGTCGGTGAAGTAGAACGCCCACAGCGACAGGATGAAGATGCCCGCCGCCACGAACGGATGCGTGACGACCTTCGAGAACGGCGAGTGCACCGCCCACAGGATCCACTCGCGGCCACCGCGGGTACCGTCGTCGCGCTTGTGGATCGCGCGCAGCGCGAGCGTCACCGGCGCACCCGACACCAGCAGCAGCGGGATCGCCATCGACAGCATCATGTGCCCGAGCATGTGCACGCTGAACAGGTACTCCTGGTACGCGTTGATCGGGCCGCAGGTGACCCACACCAGCATGAGCATCCCGAGCACCCAGAAGACGGCGCGGTGGATCGGCCAGCGGTCGCCGCGACGGTGCAGGCGGATCACACCCGCGATGTAGAGGAAGAGACCGAAGCCGGCGGCGACCACCCAGAGGATGTCGATGTCCCACGCGGTGAACCAGCGGTCGAGCGTGAACTCCGGCGGCACGTTCGAACGGGTGAGCACCTCGGCGGGGGTCTGCGCGAACGCCGCCTCCTCGCCGGTCGGCGGGGGCGTGCGAGCGAGGGCGGCGGCGGCCCCCGAGGCGAGACCCATGAGCGCGACCTCGCACAGCACCAGCGTCCAGAACCAGGCGGATGCCCGGGGGCCGTCGAGCTTCGGGATCAGGCGTGCGCGGTACCAGGCGCCGAGCAGGCCCATGCCGCCGAGGAGCACGACCTTGGCGAGCAGGATCGCGCCATAGGGGGTGGCGAGCTGGCTCCAGTCCCCGAGGGCGACGACCGAGCGCGCGACGCCAGAGATGGCGACGACGAAGAACGCGGCGATCGCGAGTGACGAGTAGCGGCGCACGAGCTGCGCGGCGTCAATGCCGTCGCGTCCGCGCAGAAGGATCATCAGGAGGAGTCCGCCGAGCCAGACGGCCGCGCCGATCGTGTGCAGCAGGATCGAGTTGACGGCGGTGGTGTGGCCGGCGAGATCACCCGAGTGCCCCTGCGTCGCGAGCGGGAGGAAGGATGCCGCGGCCAGGATCGCCGTGAGGAGGGTGGGGGTCCAGGTGCGCCAGGCGAAGGCGAGCACGGTGATCACGGAGCCGAAGATGGTCGTGATCAACCACGACTGGCCGAGCGCCGTCTCGAGCAGGTAACGCCCCAGCTGCGCGCCGAACTCGCGCTCGATGCTGAGCTGCGGGTTGAACGCGGCCATGAACGTGAGGAACGCGGTGAACCCCGCCGAGATCGTGAAGACCGCCGCGCCGATGGAGGCGATGTTCAGGGCCGTGTCGAACGGCTTCTCTCCGCTCTTGAGTGCGAAGAGGGCGAGCACGAGCGAGCCGAGCATGGCCGCGGCCGCGATGTTCATCACGAGCTTGACGATCGGCGTCGCCCACATCACGAAGGGGCCCGGGTCCTGCAGCAGCAGCGGTGCCGCTCCCCCGCCGACGACGAGCGCCGCGACGACGCCCACGATCGCGGCGGCAGCGAGGATCGCAATGCCGGCGAGGCGGTACGTCGCACGCGAGGGGGTGGTCGCGACGCGGGAGTTCACCCCTCCAGCCTAAGCCGCGGCATCCACCCCGGCTGACGGGGTGCCGGATGTCGGGAACGCAGAAGGCCGCCACCCCGAGGGGCGGCGGCCTTCGACAGGAAGCGTCTTACTTGACGGCTGCCTTCAGCTTGGAACCAGCGGTCACCTTGACGCGCTTGCCGGCCGGGATCTTGATCTCGGCGCCGGTCTGCGGGTTGCGGCCGGTGCGAGCGGCGGTGTCGACCTGCTCGAACGAGATCCAGCCCGGGATCGAGACCTTGCTGCCCTTGGCAACGGCGTCGGAGACCGTGGAGAACAGCGCGTCGAGGACACCCGAGACGGTGGCCTGGCTCTGGCCGGTGGCGCTGGCGATGCTCGCGACGAGCTCGGTCTTGGTGATGGACTTGTCAGCCATGTCATCCTCCAGCGACGAGGATCTCGTCGCATCGTTGTGTGGATCGGAGCGGATGCCCCTGGTCGAGTGACCGCCTCGAATGTATCAATGACCACCCCCATTTCCGCGTCATTTCGCGGGTTTTGGTCATTTATTGGGCGTGTTGCACGACTTTTGTCACTCCAGTCACAGGTTTTCGGGCCTGTTCCGCCCGGTTTCAGGCCCGGTGCGCCGAAATCACGGCCCGCGCCGTGCGCTCGAAAGCGGGCGATACGCGGTCGTCGCCGTCGAGGTATCCGCCCACGAGAGCGGCATCGCGGAGCAGCACGAGCGATGCCGCGACCTCGGCCGGGCGCTCGAGGCCGGCCTCCCGGGCGACGTGCTCGAGCGTGCTCCGGAACCATTCGCGGTGCTCGTCGATCATCGTGCGGACGGGGCCCTCGCCGTCGGGGTACTCGGCTGCCGCGTTGATGAACGGGCAGCCACGGGTGTGCCGCAGACGGATGTCGGCGACGATCCCCTCGATGACGGCGTCGACGAGCCGCGCGGGGTCGGTGGTGGATGCTCCCGCCTCGGCGAACATGTCGCGCAGCATCCGATCCTCGTTCTCGAGGTACGCGAGCACGAGGTTCTCCTTGCCGCCGAACTGCTTGTACAGCGTCGCGCGCGTGACCTCGGCCTCGGCGATCACCCGGTCGACGCCGACCGCGTGGATGCCCTCCTCGTAGAAGAGGCGCGTGGCGGCGTCGATCAGACGGGCACGGGCGGGGCTCGGGCGCTTCGGGGTGTCGGTGCTCATCTTCTCGGTGCTCATGGTGGGTCCTCCCCTCATCGTGGCATCCGTTCGTCGAATTCTCGATTCTCGGGAATATCTTGCAGTAGATAGAACGTTCGGTCTACTATCAGCGTAACGCACTTCCGAACCGCAGGACCGAGCAAGGAGAAAATCATGAACAGCACCGACAAGACCCCGATCGTCCTCATCCACGGACTCTGGATGACCCCGAAGAGCTGGGACACGTGGGCCGACCGCTTCCGCGCCCAGGGCCACGAGGTCATCGTTCCCGGATGGCCCGGCATCGACGACCGCACCGTCGACGACATCCGCCGCGACCCGTCGGCGCTCAAGGGCATCGGCCTGAAGCAGATCGCCGACAACTACGAGCGCATCATCCGGGCGCTCCCCGTGAAGCCGATCATCATGGGACACTCGTTCGGCGGAGTGCTCACCCAGATGCTCGCCGACCGCGGCCTCGGCGTCGCCTACGTGGGTGTCGCCCCCGGCCAGACCGCCGGCGTCACCGCGCTCCCACTCTCGACCCTCTGGACCGGAACCCCGATCCTCTCGAACCCCTTCGGACGCAACGGAGCCAAGCCTCTCTCGAAGCGCCACTTCCACTTCACCTTCGGCAACGACCTCGACCGCGCGGCATCCGACGCCCTGTGGGAGGAGTACGCCGTCAACTCCTACAACCGGGTCTTCTTCGAGGGCGTCACCTCGGTGCTCAACGAGAAGGGCGGCGTCACGCACGTCGACTACGCCCGCGCCGACCGCGCCCCGCTGCTGCTCATCGCCGGCGAGATCGACCACGTCGTGCCGCCGGCCATCGTCCGGGCGATCGAGAAGAAGTACCGCGACTCCGGCAGCCCCGCCGTCGTCGACTACGTCGAGTACCCCGGCCGCACCCATCGCCTCGTCAGTCAGGACGGCTGGGAGGAGATCGCCGACAAAGCCCTCACGTGGGCGGTGCAGCACGCCGAAGCATCCGTCGCGTGAGGGACGGCGCTGCGCGCTCCGCACGAGCGGAGGAGATCTCGCCTTCCGCAGGACCAGAATCAGGATCCGGTTTTGCGGAAGGCGAGATCTCCTCCCTTGCGTGTGCGGCGATGCGGATGAAGGCGGATCATCCACGGTGCTTCCCCTGAGCAACCGCCTCCATGATGACCGCCCGCCCTTCAGGCCAGTGCTCCATCACCTGCTCGTATCCGAACCGAAGCACGGTGTACCCACGCAGGAAGAATCCGTCCTCCAGGGCGCGTCAGGCCCGAGATATCCTCCGTTACGGGGGCGAGCATCACCTCAGCGCGGCGCGAAGCATCCGACACCGAATCAATGAGTTTCTCGACGAGACCATCGCCTGCCGCCAGCGCAGGAGAACTCTCGTTCCGCAGGAGCGGATGCCCGAATCGATCCTGCACAGTGCGAGATCTCCTCCCGAGCGTGCGCTCCCAAGACCCCCGGACACGCAGAAGGGGCGAGGATCCGAAGATCCTCGCCCCTGGGGCCCTTCGACAAGCTCAGGGACCGAAAATGCTTACCAGCTCGACTTGGTCACGCCGGGCAGCTCGCCACGGTGCGCCATGTCACGGAAGCGGACACGCGAGATGCCGAACTTCGTGAGGACACCGCGGGGGCGGCCGTCGATGACGTCGCGCGAACGCACGCGAGCCGGCGACGCGTTGCGCGGCAGCTTCTGCAGGCCGACGCGTGCGGCCTCGCGGGCCTCGTCGGTGGCGTTCGGGTCGACCAGGGTCTTCTTCAGCTCGGCGCGACGCTCGGCGTAACGCTCGACGATGACCTTGCGCTGCTCGTTGCGAGCGATCTTGCTCTTCTTAGCCATTGATCAACGCTCCTCTCGGAATTCGACGTGCTTGCGGACCACCGGGTCGTACTTCTTGAGCACGAGACGGTCGGGGGTGTTGCGGCGGTTCTTCTTGGTCACGTACGTGTAACCCGTACCCGCCGTCGAACGCAGCTTGATGATCGGACGTACGTCCTGAGCCTTCTTGGCCATTAGAGCTTCACACCCTTCGCCTGGAGGTCCTTGACGACGTTCTCGATGCCACGGACGTCGATCACCTTGATGCCCTTGGCGGACACGTTGAGCGTGATCTTACGACCGAGCGACGGAACGAAATAGGTCTTCTTCTGCACGTTCGGGTCGAAGCGGCGCTTCGTCCGGCGGTGCGAGTGCGAGACGTTGTGACCGAAACCGGGAACAGCTCCGGTCACCTGGCACACTGCTGCCATGATGACTCCTTCTATACCGTGAGGCCGGACGGCCTCACCCAAGATCCCTTGTCTGCACGCCATCCGCTGGACCCTTCGACGAGCTCAGGGACCCAGAAACGGAACAGCATGCGAACTGCGCACAGGAGTGTGCACAGACAATCGCCAATGCTATCACAGCATCATCCCCACCCAGCATCATCCCCACCCGGCATCCCCCATCCGGCTTTCGAATCGCTCACTTGGTCAATTCTGGGGCCCGGAAACTGCAAGGTGAGCGATTCGAAGCCTGAGGACGGATGCCGGGGGACGACGAAGACCCGCGGATGCCGGAGCACCCGCGGGCCTTCCCGAGAGGGAGTGTTACTCGGTGACGGGGATCGACGCCGACTTCAGGGCGTCGACCGTCGACGTCTGCGCGTCGGTCAGCGCGTCGGCGAGGGTGCCGCTGCCGCTGACCGCGCCCTTGAACCCGTCGGAGACGTCGGCGTAGGTCTGCGTCATGGTCGGGCCCCACACGAAGTCGGGCGAGACCTGCGTGGCCGCCTCGGCGAACACGTCGTAGATCTTCTGCCCGCCGTAGAACTCGACACCGTCGGCGAAGACCGGCAGCGACAGGCCCGCGGTCGTCGCCGGGTAGAGGTTGGCGGCGTCGGCGAGGGCCGTGAGCGCCTCCTCGGAGGTGTTCAACCACAGGGCGAACTTGGTCGCCTCGTAGACGTGCTCGCTGCCCTTGAGCACGGCGGTCGACGAACCGCCCCAGTTACCGGCGACGGCGTCGCCCGCGCTCCACTGCGGCAGCGGCGCGACGGCCCAGTTGCCGGCCGTGTCGGGCGCACCGCTCGAGATCGAGTTCGCGCCCCAGACGGCGGAGTTCCACGTCCAGACCTCGCCCGAGTTGTAGGCGTTGTTCCACTCATCGGTCCACGCGGGGACGGTGGCGACGAGGTCGTCGTCGAGCAGGCCCTGCCAGTAGTCGGCGACCGAGATCGACTGCTCGCCGTCGAGCGAGACGGTCCAGCCGGCGTCGTCGCTCGAGAACCACTGACCGCCGTCCTGCCACACGAAGCCGGCGAACTGGTTGATGTCGGACTGCGAGAAGTTGGTGATGTAGCCGCCGAGTGCGCGGATCTGCACCGCGGCCTCGCGGTACTCGTCCCACGTGGTGGGGATCGGGATGTTGTTCTGCTCGAACAGGTCGGCGCGGTAGAACAGCGCCATCGGGCCGATGTCCTGCGGGATGCCGTAGACGCCCTCGGTGCCGAGCGTCACCTGACCCCAGGCCCAGTCGACGAAGTCGCCCTCGGCGGCCACGACGTCCTCGCAGGCGCTGAGGTCTTCGATGCCGTCCTGCACGAGGAAGTTCGGCAGGGCGTCGTACTCGATCTGGCCGAGGTCGGGAGCATCGCCCGCCTGGAGCTGGTTGAAGAAGTTCTGGTACGTGCCACCGTTGCCGTTGGGGCCGGTCTGCACCTTCACCTGGATCTCGGGGTTCTCGTCGTTCCAGATCTTCACCACGTCTTCGATCCCGGGGATCCACGACGTGAACTCGAGCGTGACGTCGCCGTCCGACGGGGTGCAGGCGGCGGCGTCGCCCCCTGTCGAGGTGTCTCCGCCACCGGCGGAGCATCCCGTGAGCACGAGCGCCGCAATGGCGATCGCGCCGGCTGCCTTCTTCTTCGAATGCTGCATTTCTGACCTTTCTCGGTGGTGCATGACCGGGCGGACCGTCCGCCCGATCGCCTGCTACTTGAGGGCGCCGGCGCCCAGACCGTTGCGCCAGAAGCGCTGGAGCAGGAGGAACGTGATGATGAGGGGGATGACCGACAGCAGGGCGCCGATCAGCACGAGGCCGCGCAGCTCGGGGAGCTGGTTCAGCTGGTTGTTCCAGTTGTAGAGGCCGTAGACGACGGGGAAGAGTTCTTCGCTGCGCAGCATGATCATCGGCAGGAAGAAGTTGTTCCAGATCGCGACGAACTGGAAGAGGAACATCGTCACCAGCGCCGGGGTCATCAGGCGGATGCTGACGGTGAAGAACGTGCGGATCTCGCCGGCCCCGTCGAGACGGCTCGCCTCGAGGAGCTCGTCCGGCACCGATGATGCCGCGAAGATGCGCGCGAGGTAGACGCCGAAGGGGCTGACGATCGAGGGCAGGAACACCGACCAGAAGGTGTTCGTCAGGTTCGCCTGGCTGAAGATGAGGAACAGCGGCAGGGCGAGCGCGGTCGCGGGCACGAGCACCCCGCCGAGCACGACGTCGAAGAGCACATTGCGCCCCGGGAAACGGTACTTCGCCAGCGCGTACCCGGCCATCGCGGCCAGCAGCGTGGCGATGGCTCCGCCGAGCGCGGCGTACAGCACCGAGTTCAGCATCCACTTGAGGTAGACGCCGTCGCGATACGCGAACAGCTCGACGATGTTGTCGAAGAACTTCACGTCGGCGAACCACAGCGGCGCGGTGGTGAGGATGTCGCTGTTGTCCTTGCTCGCCGCGACCAGCAGCCACCACAGCGGCAGCAGGAAGTACACGGTGAACACGGCCATGATGAGCATCGCGGCACCGCGGGAGATGCCCGATTCGCGGGCGGCGCGTCCGGTCGAGCGGCGCGCACCGATGATCGTCGCGGTGGTCATGCGTTCTGCTCCTTGCGCTGCATGTACTTCATGAATCCGAACGAGAGCACGAAGGTGGTCACCGCGAGCACGACCGAGAAGGCCGCCGCGAGGTTCGTGTTCGGGATGGATGCCGTCGCGAACACGGTCATGTTCGGTGTGAACGTGCTGGTGACCGCCGAGCTGAACGAGCGGAAGACCTGCGGCTCGGCGAGCAGCTGCAGCGTGCCGATGATCGAGAAGATCGCGGTCATCACGATCGCCGGACGCACGAGCGGGATCTTGATCGACCAGGCGATGCGCCACTGACCGGCACCGTCGAGGCGGGCCGCTTCGTACAACTCCTGCGGGATCGACAGCAGCGACGAGTAGATGATGAGCATGTTGTAGCCGACGTAGACCCAGGTCACGACGTTGGCGATCGACCAGAGAACCAGGTCGGCGCCGAGGAAGTCGATGTTCTTGGTGATCGCGGTGAACGGCGACAGGTTCGGCGAGAACAGCGAGCCCCACATGATCGCGGCGATCACACCGGGCACCGCGTAGGGCACGAAGAAGGCGAGGCGGAAGAAGCGCTTGCCCTTGACCAGCGGCGAGTCGAGTAGCAGGGCGAACAGGAGCGCGAGGCCGAGCATGATCGGCACCTGCACGACGCCGAAGAGCAGCATCCGCCCCATCGAGTTCCAGAAGGCCGAGTCCTGGAAGACCTGCGCGTACTGGGCGAAGCCGCCGAAGACGAGCTCGGCCTTGCCGAACGTGCCCTCGCGGCGCACGACGAGCAGCGACTGCCAGAACGCGTAGGCGATGGGGGCGACGTAGAACAGCGCGAAGAGCACGCCGAACGGCAGGAACAGGAAGGCGATCGCACCCTTGTGCGGGATGCGGGATCGACGCCGACCGGGCGCCGCGCCGGTCTTCGCCGGCGCCGTGAGCGTGGTGGTCATACATCCTCCTTGATGATGCGGACCGCCCCGGCGGGGACGGTGAGGGAGCCGGTGACGTCGGCACCGCTGAGGAGCTCGGAGCCCCGGGCGGCGATCTCGACGGCGCTCGAGCCGTGATTGATGACGAAGCGGTAGGCGGCGTCGGTGCCGACGCGGCGCACCACGTCGACGTCGGGTCCGGCGCCGGGTGCCGCGTCGATGCCCGCCGCATCGGCGAGCCGGGAGACGAGCGCGCGGTACGCCTCGGGCGACGGCTGGGTCGCGAGATACCAGGCCTCGCCCGCGCCATGCGCGCGGCGGGTGATCGCGGGGTGACCGGCGGAGGGCCCGTCGATGAACGAGGCGATCGCCTCGGCATCCGTCGCGCGCAGGCGTTCGCTCCAGACGGATGCCGTCGAGCCGTCGCTCAGCGCGACGGTCTGGCCCGGCACGAGGGGCGCGAACTCCTCGGAGCGAATACCGAGAAGCTCGCGGAAAGCGCCGGGATAGCCGCCCGTGCGCACGCGATCCTCGGCGTCGACGATGCCGCTGTAGAAGGTGACGAGCACGGTCGCTCCACGCTCGACGGCGCGGGCGATCACGGCCGCCTCCTCGTCGCGGACGAGGTACAGGGCCGGCACGACGATCAGGCGGTAGTCGTCGAGGTCGGCACCGGGGCGCACGAGATCGGCGACGATTCCGGCATCCGCGAGGGCGGTGTGCGCAGCGTGCACCTGGTCGAGGTAGCGCACCTCTTCGCTCGGGCGGCCCTCGTTCTCGACGCCCCACCAGTTCTCCCAGGAGAACAGCACCGCGGCGTCCGCTGCGACGCGCGTGCCGGCGATCTCGCCGAGGGTCTCGAGCATGCGGCCCAGTTCGACCGTTCCGCGCCAGAGGTCGCTGTCGGTGCCGGCGTGCGGCAGCAGGGCCGAGTGATACTTCTCAGCACCCTGCGTCGACGCGCGCCACTGGAAGAAGCAGATGCCATCGGCACCGCGGGCGACGTGCGAGGCGATGTTGCGGGTGAGCTCTCCCGGGGCCTTGGCGAGGTTGACCGGCTGCCAGTTGACAGCGCTCGTCGAGGTCTCCATCAGCAGCCACGGGTCGCCGCCCGCGAGGCCGCGGGTGAGGTCGGCGGCGAACGAGAGCTCCTGGCGCGGGTTCGCGAGGCGCCGGTCGAGGTAGTGGTCGTTGGCGACGAGGTCCATGTCGGTGGTCCACGACCAGTAGTCGAGGGCACGGATGTGCGCGGTGACCATGAAGTTCGTCGTCACCGGGATGTCGCTGTGCGCGCGGATGATCTCGGCCTCGGCGCGGTAGAGCGCGAGCTGCTCGTCGGAGCTGAAGCGCTGGAAGTCGAGCACCTGCCCCGGGTTGCGCAGCGAGAGCACCTGCGCCGGCACCTGCACCTCGTCGAACGAGCCGTAGCGCTGGCTCCAGAAGCTGGTGCCCCAGGCGGCGTTGAGCGCTGTGATGTCGTCGGCGTAGCGCTCGCGCAGCCAGGCACGGAAAGCGGCGGTGCTGGTCGCGCAGTAGCAGAGGGCGTTGTGGCAGCCGAGCTCGTTCGAGACGTGCCAGAGGGTGACAGCGGGGTGCGATCCGTAGCGCTCGACGACGGTGCGGGTGACCTCGGCCGCGTAGGCGCGGAAGACGGGGCTGCTCGGGCAGTAGGCCTGGCGGCCGCCCTGGTGGAAGACCGTGCCGTCGATGCCTTCGGGCAGGATCTCCGGATGCTGCGACGTCAGCCACGGCGGCGGCGAGGCGGTGCCGGTGCCCAGGTCGACGCGGATACCGGCGGCGTGCAGCTGCGCGATGATCTCGTCGAGTCCACTGAAGTCCCACACCCCCGGGGCCGGGTTGATCGTCGACCAGCCGAAGATGTTGATCGCGACGAGTCCGACGCCCGCTTCGCGCATGAGGCGGATGTCTTCGGGCCAGACGCTGCGATCCCACTGCTCCGGGTTGTAGTCGCATCCGAAGACGAGACCCTCCCCCTCGGACAGAGAGGAGATGAGGGTGGGCGCGGCGGCGGGCATTCGGTTTCGCTCCTTTGCGGAAAGAGATGTGTGCACGTGCACAGTTCAGTTCACGAAAAGTCCGGGATGATTTTCTGTGAACGTGCACACATCGTCACATGTCGAGCGGTTCGACGTCAAGTCCAGTCGCTAGGCTGTGGAACATGAGCTCCCATCCGCGCCGTCGCAGCACCGTGCACGACGTCGCGCGCGTGGCCGGCGTCTCGCGCGGAACCGTCAGCCGCGTGCTCAACGGCGGGTACGTCTCGGACTCCTCCCGCACCGCGATCGAAGACGCGATCCGCGAAGTCGGCTACGTGCCCAACACCGCCGCGCGCAACCTCGTGCGCCAGCGCACCCAGGCCATCGCGTTCATCGTGCACGAACCCCACGCGCTGTTCCTCGAAGACCCCAACATCGGGGCGATCATGCTCGGCACCAACGAGACGCTCTCCGAGGCCGACTACCAGATGGTGTGCCTCGTGGTCGACTCCGACCGCGACACCGAACGCGTCGCCCGGTACCTCAACGGGGGGTTCGTCGACGGCGCGGTGATCGTCTCGGCGCGCGCGCAGGACCCGATCACCAAGGCCGTCATGCGCCTCGACCTCCCGGTCGCCTACGTCGGCCACCCGCCCGAGGTGGATGCCGCCTGGGTCGGCGTCGACAACCACGGCGCCGCGCGCACGATCACCTCGCGCCTGCGCGCGACCGGGCGCCGGCGCATCGGCATGATCGCCGCGGCACTCGACCGCGACTCGGGCGCCGACCGTCTCGCCGGGTTCACCGAGGCCCTCGGAGACGACTTCGACCCCGCGCTCATCGAGCCCGTGCCGCTGTACTCCTACGCCGACGGAGCGGCGGCCATGTCACGGCTGCTCGAGCGTGCGCCCGACATCGACGGTGTGTTCGCCGCATCGGATGCCGTCGCCGCCGGCGCCATCTGGGCGCTGCGCGAGGCCGGTCGCCGCGTGCCCGAGGACGTCGGGATCGTCGGCTTCGACAACAGCACGTGGGCGCTGCGCACCACTCCCCTGCTGTCGACGGTCGACCAACCGGCCGAAGGACTCGGCGCGGCGGCCGCGGCATCCGTGCTCGCTCAACTGCGCGACGACGAACCCGCCGCCCGCACCGGCATCCTGCTCGACACCCCCGTCGTCTGGCGCGACTCCGCCTGACGCGGCCTGCGGGGCGGGACGCTTCGACAAGCTCAGCGACCCAGTGGCGAGGCCCTCAGAAACTGGGTCCCTGAGCCTGTCGAAGGGCCCCACCCCGCGAGACCTCCTCGGCCCCGCGGCCCCAGCGGAACGGCGAGACCGTCGGGTGGCCGGCGATCCAGAAGCGCCAGGGGAAGGCATCCGTCCCCGCCACGCCGGCCACCCCCACCCGCGGCCCCGTCGCGACCTCGACCGGCTCGTCGCTCAGCCACAGCTCGGCGCGCGCGCCGTTCCACTCCTCGCCCGTGACCGCGTCGATCCCATCGTGGATCGGATGCTTCAGCCCCACCGCCTGCCCGAAGCGCCCGGGTCCACGCGCGAGGTCGCGCAGCGCCCGAGGCGTGAGCGGCCCCTCAACACCGCGGCGGTGGGCGGCGGCATCCGCCCCTCCGACGACCTCTCCCGCCCTCAGCAGCACACCGCCCGCCACACCCTCGGGGCCGCAGACGACGTTGACGCACGAGTGGATGCCGTGGCTCAGGTAGACGTAGAGATGCCCGGGCTCGCCCCACATCGTGGCGTTGCGCGCGGTGCGCCCCATGCGCGCGTGCGAGCCGGGGTCGGCGAGGTCGCCTGTGCCCTGCCCGTGGTACGCCTCGACCTCGGTCAACCGCATCCGCACCTCGGCCGCCGGTTCACCGGGCACCGCGAGGATCGTGCGCAACTCGGCTCCGAGCAGTCGCGGAGCCACCTCGACCGGTAGCCCGCTCAACTCGTCGCGGGTCGCCCGGTGCAGAGCGCCGACCATCTCAGAAACGCGGGGCCGTCTGGCACCACGACGCGTCGAACCCGGTGAGAACGGGCATCGCGTCACCCGTGCGCAGGTCGATCAGGTGCGTCTCCATCGTCTTCGGCAGCGGGAGCAGCATCTCGTCGTAGGGGTTGTCGGTCATGTTCGGGGCGACCACCACCGCGGCGTACTGACCGCTGGGCGAGGCGCAGGCCTGCAGGATCGAATCCGTCGAAGCGACCTCGATCAGTGGGGTCGCGGTACCGTCGTCATCGACCCGCACGACCGCCTGGCCGGTCGGGATGCCGAGCTCGTTGCGCTGCACGACGTGCCGCAGCGTGCCGCCGGGGAACGGGGTGATGGTCGAGGCGATGCCGTAGTCGGGGTCGGATGCCGCGAGCGGCTGCTCCGACCCGTCGGCGAGGTTCAGTTCCACCACCGAGCCGTCGAGGCGCTCGACGATCGCCGTGTACGTGCCCCGGCTGATGCCCTGGATGTTCGCGGCGAGACCGAGCGACTGCACGCCCGCATCGCTCGAGCGGTCGACGAGCGACAGTGCGCCGTCGAAGTCGATGAACAGCACGGCGGCACTGTCGGGTACGAACTGCCACGCGAAGATGCTGGCCTCGGCACCTCCGACCTCGATGACCTGCGGCTCGGAGTCGCGGTCGTTCAGCGACTGGGTGACGAGCACGCTCGCGCGCCCCTCGGTGTCACTGAGCTCGCGATCGGAGTAGCTGTAGCCGACGAGTCCGCCGCGCTCCGACACCTGGATCGACCCGACATAGCCTTCGCCGGGCAGCGGCAGTTCGCGCTGGTTGCCGCCGTCGTGGTCCATGACGATGATGTGCGAGCCGTCGTCCTCCTCGACCGTCACGACGAGCTGCGAGGACGTCGCGCGGAAGTCGTTGATCTTGTCGGCCGCGAACACCGGCACGCCGTTCTCGCCGGTGAGATCGGTCTGGAAGATCTTGTCTTCGTTGTCACTGCGGTTGAGCAGGAAGATGTTCGACGACGGTGTGGTGAACGACGTGGTGAGGTCGTTCTTCGGGCCACCCGAGGCGCCGACGGCATCGGCGACCGTGACGGTGTACGTCGTCTCGTCGTCGAGCGGGACGGTGAACCGGATGCCGACACCCCGCCCCGCGGCATCCACCGTGAACGGCACCGAGGGTTCGACCGTCACCTGCGCGGGGTCGATCGCCGCGAGCGACTGATTCGTCGTGAGGATGAGGCGGCTGCCCGAGGCGTCGATCGCGTGCGCGGGGTCGACCTGCACCTCGGTGATGCGCGGCCCCTGCGTCAGGCTCACGACACCGAAGCCGGCACCGACCAGCACGAGGATGCCGAGCACCGCCGCGAGCGCGACCCCGAACCGCCGCGAGCGCTTCGGCCCTTCGTCTCGCTTCGCTCGCTCAGGAACCGAAGGTTCCGCGGGCTGCTCGGAACTGGGTCCCTGAGCCTGTCGAAGGGCCCCGCTCCGAGACTCCTCCGCGGGCACGGACGCTTCGACGGAACTGGGTCCCTGAGCCTGTCGAAGGGCCCCGCTCCGAGACTCCTCCGCGGGCTGGGATGCTTCGACAGGCTCAGCAACCCAGGGCTCTTCCGCGGGCTCCCCCGAACTGGGTCCCTGAGCCTGTCGAAGGGCCGCGCCCCGAGACTCCTCCTCAGCCGCCGCCTCCGCCGCGGCAGCGGCCTCGCGGGCGGCGCGCATCTCGGCGCGCGTACGCGGGACGGCGGGGCCCTCGGGCCGCTCGTCGTCAGTACTCATACGGGTCTCCCGGCTCGTCGATCGCGACGACCTCGGTGGGGACGATGCTCAGCTTGCCGTCGGCATCCGTCTTCACCGTTCCCGTGACCTCGATCCACTGGCCGGTGTCGTACGCGCTCGCGTCGACGTCGACCGGCAGGGTCGCCGGCTGGGCGTCGATGACGCAGTGCGTGATGACCATGCGGGTGAGATTGACCTCGCCGTCCTTCACCGCGTCGGGCGTGACGAATCCGACCAGCGAGACGGATGCTCCGTCGTACGCCGCCGTGTTCGTCGCCGTCGCGAAGACACTGGCCCAGTCCCCGACCCCGAAGGTCGAGGTGTCGGCGACACCGAGGGTGATGTCGTCGGATCCGGCGAAGAGCGCCGTCTGCTCGCCGACGCGCGACATCGCGAGCTCGACCGAGAGCGAGGCCGGCGGCAGCACGAGTGCCGCGGCGACGACGCCGGTGGCGAGGATACCGCCGGTCACCGCTCCCGCGGCGGCGAGGGCGCGACGAGGGGTGGGCGGGGCATCCGCCTCATCGGTTGCGGTTCCGTGATCGTGGCCGTGGTCGCCCTCTTCCCCCAGCGGCAGCGTGCACGACCAGATCGCGCCCAGAAGCGTGACGACGGCGGCAGCACACGCGAACCACACCGACTCGGGACTGATGTAGAGCGTGAGGCGACCGGTGAACCCGAGGCCGAGCGTGACGATCGACACGAAGGTCGCGAGGCCGATGCCCAGCCAGCGCGTGCCGAGAGCACGGAGGCGGGTGCGGGAAGTCTTCGGATCGACCGCATGCGACTCAGACAAGGACGTTCACCCCGATCCCGATCGCGAAGGCCGCGGCGACGACCACGCCGACGATGCCGAGCAGCGTGCGGGCCGTGAAGGTCGTGCGCATGAGCGCGAGCATCTTCACGTCGACGAGCGGGCCGACCAGGAGGAACGCGACGATCGCTCCCGACGAGAATGTCGAGGCGAACGACAGGGCGAAGAAGGCGTCGACGTTCGAGCAGATCGCAACTGTCATCGCGAGCGCCATCATGGCAACGATCGAGAGCACCGGGTTCGACCCGATCGCGAGCAGCATGTCGCGCGGGATGAGCACCTGCACGGCTCCGGCGAGCGCCGAGCCGATCACGAGGGCGGGCATCACGGCGCGCAGCTCGATGAGGAACTGCGTGAGGCTGCGCTTGACGGGGGTGCCGTGCTCGTGGGTGACGCGGTCGCACGTCTCGATGAAGCGTTGCGTGAGCATGGCGTCGGGCGAGGGGTGGCGGCTGTAGATCCAACCGATGAGGTTCGCGATCAGGTAGCCGCCGACGAGACGCGCGACGAGGATGCCGCCGTCCCACCCGAACGCGGCGTGGGTGGTGAGGATCACGATCGGGTTCACGATCGGGGCCGCGATGAGGAAGGTCATCGCCTCGGCCGGCGCGAGGCCGCGCATCATGAGTCCGCGGGCGAAGGGCACGTTGCCGCACTCGCAGACCGGGATCAGCATCCCCAGCAGCGACAGCACGGCCCGGCGGGCCCAGGCTCGCTTCGGCAGCCAACGGTGGATGACGTCGGCCGGCAGCCACACCTGCACCACGATCGACAGCAGCACGCCGAGGATCACGAACGGCAACGCCTCGATCAGCACGCTGAGGGCGAGGGTCAGGCCGTCCTGCGCGCGGGTCGGCAGGGAGGCCGGGAAGAGCTGCGGCAGGAACGCGTCGACGAGGAACAGCGCCGCGATGATGACGGCACCCAGCGAGAGGCCGATCCACGCCGAGCGCGGCGACGCGCTCGGGCGGTGCGTGTGCCGCGGGGGGCTCAGCAAAGTCACGCGTTCGCGGCCCTCTCGGCATCGCGCTTGTTGGTGCAGGGGGCGCAGAGTCCGAAGATGTCGACGACGTGCGCGGCATCCGTGAACCCGTGCAGGGCCGCGGTGCGATGTGCCCACTGCTCGACGTCTTTGGCCTCGATCTCGACCGTGAGACCGCAGTTGCGGCAGATGAGGTGATGGTGATGCCCCTGGGTGGTGCAGGCGCGATAGAGCGCCTCGCCCTCGGGGCTCTGCAGCGAGTCGGCGTCGCCCGAGGCGGCGAGACCCGCGAGCGCGCGGTACACGGTGGCCAGGCCGATGCCCGTGTTCTCGTCACGCAGCGAGGCGTGGAGGTTCTGCGCGCTCACGAAACCGCGCGCGTCGGCGAGTGCTTCGCGCACGCGTTCGCGCTGCCAGGTGTTCCGCTGAGCCATACCGACGATTCTAGGCGTCGGGGATCGGCGAGGGCTGGGAGTCGCGGCCGGTCCATAACTCCGGACATCTGCCACCCGGCAGCCGCACCCGCCCCGGAATTCCGGGGTCGCCGCGACGGGGCTGGGCCGAATGTCCGGAGTTATGGACACCGGCGGCGGCACAACTCCTCAGAAACCCGAACCGAAACGGGTCCACGGGCCCCACTGAGCGGGTTCGACGGCGGTTCTGCGGAGTTATCCGGGAGGACGAGTCGCGGCCGGTCCATAACTCCGGACATCTGCCACCCGGCAGCCGCACCCGCCCCGGAATTCCGGGGTCGCCGCGACGGGGCTGGGCCGAATGTCCGGAGTTATGGACACCGGCGGCCGCACAACTCCTCAGAAACCCGAACCGAAACGGGCCCACGGGCCCCACTGAGCGGGTTCGACGGCGGTTCTGCGGAGTTATGCGGCGGCGAGCAGCGGGTCAGACCCGCACGCGCCGCACACGGGCTCGGGCCTTCTGCACCACCCAGCACACGACGTAGATCGTGAACGAGAGGGTCGTGATGTACGGGCTGACGGGAAGCGTGCCGGCCAGGGCGAGCAGGATGCCGCCGACCGCCGAGACGAACCCGAACAGCGCGGCGAGCAACGGCACGGCCACCGGACCCGCGGTCACCCGCATCGCGGCGGCGGCGGGGGTCACGAGCAGCGCCATCACCAGGAGCGCGCCGATGATGTGCACGCTGACCGCGACGATGAGTCCGAGCAGCACCATGAACAGCAGGCTCACCGCGCGCGTCGGCACACCGCGCGCGGCGGCCGACTCGGGGTCGAGCGAGTCGAAGCGCAGCGGATTCCACATGATCAGCAGCCCGAGCAGCACGACCAGGCTGATGCCCATGAGCCAGCCGAGGTCGGGGCTCGACACCGAGACGATCTGCCCGGTGAGCAGGCTGAAGCGGTTGGCACTGCGTCCGTCGTAGAGCGACAGGAACAGGATGCCGAGGCCGAGGCCGAACGGCATGAGCACGCCCACGATCGAGTTGCGGTCGCGGGCCTTCGCCCCGAGCACGCCGATGAGGATCGCCGCGACGAGCGCTCCTCCGAGCGAGCCGAAGACGACGCTGCCGCCGAACAGCAGCGCGGCCGCGGCACCCGCGAACGACAGCTCGCTCACGCCGTGCACAGCGAACGCGAGGTCGCGCTGCATCACGAACACGCCGATGAGTCCGCCGACGATGCCGAGCACCGCTCCGGCGATGATCGAGTTCGAGAGCAGGGCCACGAGCTCGCCGTAGTCCTGGAACGAGAAGACATCGCTCCAATCGAGCAGGGGCCTCATGCCGCCCCTCCGTGCGCGTGCTCGTGATCACCGTGATCGTGGTGGGGCTCGGCATCCGGAACCCCGACGACCACCAGCCGGTCGCCGGCGCGCAGCACGAACACCGGGGTGCCGTAGAGATCGGTCAGCACGCGGGTCTGCAGAACCTCGTCGGGGGTGCCGAGCAGGAACCGCCCGCCGGCGATGTAGAGGATGCGGTCGACCTTGCCGAGGATCGGGTTGATGTCGTGCGTGACGAACATCACCGCCGCCTCGCGCTCGCGCCGCTGCCGGTCGATGATGTCGGTCACAGCGACCTGGTTGGCGAGGTCGAGGTTCGACAGCGGCTCGTCGCAGAGCAGCAGGGCCGGTTCATCGGCGAGGGCTTGCCCCACGCGCAGTCGCTGTTGCTCACCACCCGAGAGCAGTCCGACGCGGCGGTCGGCGAAGTGCGCGGCCCCGACGGACTCGAGCAGACGGTCGACCTTCGCGCGGTCACCGCGGTGCGGCACCGGGAACCCGAAGCGGCTGCCGTGCACACCGAGCGCGACCAGGTCGCGGGCCCGCATGCTCGTGTCGGGGGCGAGCGATCGCTGCTGCGGGATGTAGCCGATGCGGGAGTTGCCGCGGTGCACGGGTTCGCCCGCGACGCGGATGGCTCCCGACGACAGCGGCTGCAGACCCAGGATGCTGCGCAGCAGAGTGGTCTTGCCCGAACCGGACGGGCCCAGCACGGCGATGAACTCGCCGGGCTGGACCGTCAGATCGAGTCCCGACCAGAGTTCGCGGTCTCCACGGTGGAGCGAGGCATCCGCGATCTCGAGGACGGGGCGCCCACTCACGACTGGGTCGCGGCGGCGAGGCTCTGGATCGCGTCACTCATCCACTCAGAGTACGACGATCCGTCCTCGAGCAGCTCCGTGAAGGCGACGACGGGGATGTCGGCATCGGTCGCGGCCTGCTCGACTCGCTGTGTCTCGGAGCCGCCGGTCTGCGCGTTGGTCAGCAGAGCGGTCACGTCGCCGCTGTTGATCACGTCGAGCGCCTCGAGCAGCACGGCGGGGGCGACATCGGTGCCCTCCTCGACCGACTCGGCGAAGCCCTCGGGGGTGACGTCGGTGAATCCGGCGGCTGCGGCGAGGTAGCCCGGCAGCGGCTCGGTGATGAACACGTTGACGCCCGAGGCATCCGCCTTGATCGTCGCGAGGTCGGCCTCGAAGCCCTCGAGTTCGGCGGTCAGCTCGGCCGCGTTGGCGGCGAACTCGTCGGCCCCTTCGGGGTCGAGCTCGGACAGCTCGTCGGAGATCGCCTCGACGACGTGGATCATCGTGTGCGGGTCGAACCACACGTGCTCGTTGAAGCCCTCGATGTGGTCGTGACCCTCGTGACCCTCTTCGCCCTCGGCATGATCGTGGCCCTCTTCTTCGGCGTGGTCGTGGCCTTCTTCGGCATGCTCGTCCTCGGCGTGCTCCTCGCCGGAGTGACCCTCGTTGCCGGGGTAGTCGTGCGAGTACTCGACCGCCGTGACGACGTGCGGGTCGTTCGCGTCCTCGAGGAGAGTGTCGATGAACGCGTCGTAGCCGCCACCGTTCTCGATCACGAGGTCGGCCTTCTGCACCGTGAGGCGGTCGCGCGCGGTGGCCTCGTAGGAGTGCGGGTCCTGCGAAGCGGACGTGATGATCGACTCGACCTCGATGCGGTCGCCGCCGATCGTCGACGCGATGTCGCCGTAGACGTTGGTGCTCGCGACGACCGTGATCGTGCCGTCGGCGCCCCCGCCTCCCTCTCCCGCCGCGGCGGTGGAGCATCCGGCCAGCGTCAGGGCGGCGACGGATGCGAGGGCGAGAACGATCACGGGCTTCTTCATGATCCCACTTTAAACGCTAATGAGAACCATTATCAAATCGTGCGGCAGCGGCGTCCTCATCTTGGCCCGGCGCTCGACCCGTCGAGACCCACCACGCGCGTCGAAACCCACCACCCGCGACGTGCGGGGTGATGGGTCTCGACGGTGGTGATGGGTCTCGACGCCAGGGACGAGGTCAGGTGAGGGACGAGGTCAGGCGCGCAGCGCCGCCGGGGCGAGCCAGGCCGTGGCCTCGCCCGGGAGAAGCGAGCCCTCGAGCGGGATGCTCGCGAGCACCGCGTCGGCGGCATCCGCTCCCAGGTCGAACGGCTCGGTGCTGAAGTTCGTCACGACCTGCCAGCCGTTCGGGCGCGCGAAGCGCAGCACGTCAGGGCGACCGGTCTCGACCCACTCCAGCGTCTCGCCCGTCTGCAGCGGATGCCGCAGGCGCAGCGCCTCGCGGTACAGCGACAGCGTCGACGTGGGGTCGGATGCCTCGGCATCCACCGCATGCTCGGCGAACCACCCCGGCTGAGGCAGATGCGCGGGCGCCGAACCGAACCCGAAGGAGACGCCGTCGGCGGTCCAGGGCAGCGGCACGCGGCATCCGTCCCTACCGAGGCCGTCGAACTCGGCCCCGCGGAAGAACGCCGGATCCTGCCGCTGCTCGGGTGAGATCTCGGCGACCTCGTGCAGGCCGAGCTCCTCGCCCTGGTAGAGGTAGGCGCTGCCGGGCAGGCCGAGGAGCAGCAGCGACGCGGCCTTCGCGCGGCGCAGACCTCGCTCGCGATCGAGCAGATCGGATGGTCCGCCGGCGGCGACCCACTCCGTGCCCTGCTTCACCGCGCGACCCTGCAGCGGCGCGAGGCCGTAGCGGGTGGCGTGACGCGTGACGTCGTGATTCGAGAGCACCCACGTCGTCGACGATCCGCTCTGCCGCGCCTGGGCGAGGTTCTCGTCGACGATCTCGCGGAACTGCGCGGCGTCGAAGTCGGCCTCGAGCAGATCGAAGTTGAACGCCTGCCCCAAGCCCTCAGCCGAGGCGTAGCGCGCGCGACGCTCGGGGGTGTCGACCCAGGCCTCGGCGACCGCGGTGCGCGGCGGGTCGTACGAGTTGAAGACCTGCCGCCACTCGGCGTAGATCTCGTGCACGTCGTCTCGGTCGATCAGCGGGTGCGTTCCCGTCGACCGGTCCATCGCGTCGAGCTCGGCACGCGAAGGCAGCGGCTCGCTGAGATCCTTCGTGAGCATGTGCGCGACGTCGATGCGGAACCCGTCGACCCCGCGGTCCGACCAGAAGCGCAGGGTCTTCAGGAAGTCGGCGCGCACCTCCGGGTGGTCCCAGTTGAAGTCGGGCTGCTCGGTGGCGAAATTGTGGAAGTACCACTGGCCGTCATCGACCCGCTCCCAGGCTGGGCCACCGAACACCGACACCCAGTCGGTGGGCGGCTCGGAGCCGTCGGGGCCGGTGCCCTCGCGGAAGATGTACCGCTCGCGCGCCGCCGAGCCGCGACCCGCGGCGAGCGCCTCCTGGAACCACGCGTGCTGATCCGACGAGTGGTTCGGCACGATGTCGACGACGACGTGGATGCCGCGGGCGTGCAGCGCCTCGACCATGGCGTCGAAGTCGGCGAGCGTGCCCAGTCGCGGGTCGACGTCGCGGTAGTCGGCGACGTCATATCCGCCGTCGGCGAGCTCGGAGGGGTAGAACGGGCTCAGCCAGACCGCATCGATGCCGAGCTCTGCCAGGTAGTCGACCTTCGACAGGATGCCGGGGATGTCACCGAGCCCGTCGCCGTTGGCATCGGCGAAGCTGCGGGGGTAGATCTGGTAGACGGCGGCCTGCCGCCACCACGCTGCCGTCTTGTCGTCTTCGCGGGTCTCGGTGAGAAGCGAATCGGTCATGAGGGGTGTAGCTCCTTCTTTCTTGTGGTGGATCTTGTGACGGGCCCTTCGACAGGCTCAGGGACCCAGTACTGTCAGCCCTTGACGGCGCCTTGCGTGACGCCCTCCATGACGAAGCGCTGGGTGAACAGGTACGCCAGGATCGCCGGGGCCATCGCCATCAGGTACGAGGCGAACGACACGTTGTAGTTGTTGCTGAACTGGGTCTGGAAGAGGTTCTGCCTGACCGGCAGGGTCTGCAGCGCCGGGTCGGAGATGATGAGCGACGGCATCATGAAGTCGTTCCACGCGTAGAGGAAGGCGAAGATGCCGACCGTCGCGCTCATCGGCGCGAGCAGCGGGAAGATCAGCTTCCAGAACGTCTGCCACGTGGTGGCGCCGTCGATGCGCGCGCTCTCCTCGAGTTCGATCGGGATCGACCGCAGGAACGCCGTGAACAGCAGCACGCTGAAGCTCAGCTGGAACATGGTGGCGAGGATGATCACGCCGAACGGGTTGTCGAGCCCGAAGCGTCCGGTGAGCTGGATCTGTGGCAGGGCGACGACCGGGAACGGGATGAACATCGCCGCGAGCAGGTAGAAGAACGAGTATCGGAAGAGCCGACGGTCCCAGTTGCGCACGATCGCGTACGAGGCGAAGGCCGCGAGCACGATGGTGGCGATCACGGTGCCCGCGGTGACGAGCAGCGAGATGCCCGCGCCAACCGGGAACTTCGTCAGGTTCCACGCCTCGACGAACCCGTCGATGCTGAACGGCGCCGGCAGCGAGAAGGCGTTGCCGTCGACCGCCTGCCCCGTCGTCTTGAACGCCATCGAGATCGTGACGTACAGCGGCAGCAGCACGGTGACCGCGCACAGGATCAGGATGATCGTTCCCGACCAGTTGACCCGCTCCATCCTCAGGCGGGGCTTCTTGCCGTCAGCGGTGACGGTGGTGATGGTCTGCGTCGACATCAGAGTGCGTTCCTTCCGCGCGTCAGCGACAGCTGGAGGAGGGAGATGAGCACGGCGACGATGAAGAAGATGGTCGCGTTGGCCATCTGGTAGGCGTAGTCGCCGCCGTTGAAGCCCGCGATGATCGTCATCGCGACGCTGCGGGTGGAGGTTCCGGGGCCGCCGTTCGTGAGGCCGACGATGATGTCGTAGGCGTTCAGGAAGCCCTTGAACCCGAGGATGATGTTGATCACGACGTACCCCATGACGAGCGGCACCGTGATGCGGGTGAGCTGCTGCGTCTTGCTCGCGCCGTCGATGCTCGCGGCCTCGTAGACCTCGCCGGGCACCGAGAGCAGGCCCGCGATGTAGATCAGCAGCGTGCCGGGCACCGCCTGCCAGGCGGTGACGATCACGATCGCGACCCAGGCGAGGTCGGGGTTGGCGAGCAGGCTCGTCTGCAGGAACGGGATGCCGACGGCTTCACCCGCGGCCGGGATCGAGTTCGAGAACAGGAAGTTGAAGACGTAGGCGATGATGATGCCCGAGATCACCATCGGGATCACGAAGATCGTGCGCAGCCCGGTCTTGAAGCGGATGCGGGAGGTGAGCCCGACCGCCAGCAGGAAGGCGATCACGTTGACCACGATGACCGTGGCGATCGAGAACCCGAACGTGAAGAGGTAGCTCTGCAGGATCGCCGGGTCGCTGAACATCGCGATGTAGTTCGTGAAGCCGTTGAAACTCCACTCGCCGATGCCGATCGAGTCGGTGAAGCTGAAGAAGATGCCCATCACGCCCGGCACCGTGATCGCGAGCGTGAAGATCACGAGCGTCGGCAGCAGGAACAGGTAGTAGATCGGCTCCACCCGGCGGGTGCGGGGACGGATGCCGCGCCTGCTGCCCGTGAGGATCGCCGTCGTGTCGGTCGGCCCGGTCGTGGTGGTGGGTCGCGCGGTGGTGGTCATGATGCCGGCTCCTCTGCCGAGGCGTTGTCCTGCGTCGACGGGATCGGCGCGCGGAAGGCGATGCGCGCCCAGTCGGCGTCCATGGTGCGCAGCGTGTTCTCGGTCGAAGCGCCGAGCACCATCGCCTGCGCGTAGTTGAAGATCGGCAGCGTCTTGGGCACGAGCACCGAGGGGCCCTGGTAGATCCTGCCCTCGTCGTAGTACTCGATCATCCCCTCGATGCGCGGGTCGTCGGGGGCCGGGGCATCCGTCGTCGGGGTGAACCCGAGCTGCGAGGCGTTGTACTCCTCGATGTTCTCGGGGAGGTACAGGAACTCGAGGAAGTCGCGAGCCGCCTCCTGGTGGCGCGACCCCTCGGGGATCATCGCCGCGAGGTCCATGTTGACACGCACCTCGAGGTCGTCGGGGTCGTCGGTCATCGGCAGCGGGAACGTGCCGAGCTGCAGGTCTGGCGACGTCTTCGCGATCTCGCTGAACGCCCACGGCCCCTGCAGGTACATCGCCGCCTCACCGTTGGCGAAGGCGAGGTTGCCGTCGCCGTAGGCCCGGCTCGCGGCATCCGCGTTCGTGTAGTTCTCGGCGAGCTGCATCATGCGATTCATGGGCTCGGCGAAGTCCTTCTCGAACGACACGGCGGAGTCGGGGCCGACCTCGGTGCCCTCCTCGGCGAGCGCGTCGAAGAAGTCGATCACGTCGACCGATCCTCCGGCGGTGTAGTCGTACCAGCCCTGGCCGACGGTCCAGTCGTCCTTGAAGGTGCCGAAGAACGGGTCGATGCCGGCGGCCTTGAGCTGGTCGCAGACCGCGATGAGCTCGTCCCAGGTGGTGGGCACCTCGAGGCCCTGAGCCTCGAAGATCTCCTTGTTGTAGATGACGGATGCCGCCATCACCGAATACGGCAGGGCGCTCGTGCGCCCCTCGCACGTGCCGTACTGGTCCATGAGCGGCTGGAGGTCGTCGCGGACGCTGGCCGCGGCATCCGTTCCGGAGAGATCGGTGAGCGCGCAGCGCTGCACGAACCGGGCGATCTCGTAGTTGTAGTTGCCGAGCATGATGTCGGGCGGGTTGCCGCGCACGAAGCTGGCCGAGACGACGTCGACGCCCGAGGTGTCGATCTCGACCTTGACCTTGTCCTGCGAGGCGTTGTACTCGGCGACGCGCTCGGTCATGAACGCGATCGCCTCGCGCTTGCTGAAGGTGAAGCGGATCGTCTCCGCTCCCGAGCCGGCCGCGCAGCTCGTGAGGGCGGCTCCGACCAGCGTGAGCCCGAGGCCCCCGGCGATCAGCCGCAGCACGCGTGTTCGTTTTCCAGACACCGTCGTCCTTCCGGTTTTTAGATCTGATTACTAAATCTAATGAGCGAATTTACTCCGCTGAGAGGTACTCTCTCATTCGGACGACAGGAAGGCAAGAGGCGTGGCAGATGCATCCACCGGGCTGGGCACCGGACGAGCGAGCGTCGGCGCCGTGCTCGACTTCGCCTGGGGCGCCGGGGAGTTCACCGCCACCGACGTGATGGCCGGCACCTCGCTCACCCGCTCGACCGCGATCGATGCGATCGACACCCTCGTCGGCGCCGACGTGTTGCGCGAGCTGGCGAACGCCCGCGTCGCCGGCAGCTACCGCTCCGGCAGGCCCGCCCGCCGCTTCGCCCTCTCCCCCGATCTCGGCGTCGTCGTCGGCATCGACGCGGGCGACACGCATCTCTCCGTTACCGTCGCCGACCTTCACGACCAGAACCTCGTGCACCATCGCGTCGAGGTGTCGCAGACCCAGCCCGCCGACGAGCGCCGCGCGCTCATCATCGAGCAGCTGGGCGCGGCGCTCGATGAAGCCGGAGTCTCCCGCGACGACGTGCTGGCCATCTGCGCCGGCGTCGCGGCCCCCGTCGACCGCAACGGCATCTCGCCACCCCACCCGGACGGCTTCTGGGAACGCACCAACCCCGGGCTCGCGGAGGCGCTGAGCGGCTGGGCCCCGGTCGTGCACGTCAAGAACGACGCGCAGCTCGCGGCGATCGCTGAGGGCGCGGTCGGCGGAGCGATTGGATGCCGCGACTACGTCGCCCTGCTCGCCAGCGAACGCTACGGCGGCGGCGTGGTCGTCGACGGGCACGTGCTGCACGGTGCGCACGGCGGTGTCGGCGAGGGCGTCGTCTTCGACCACATCATGGGCGTCGGCTCGGCCGTCGGCCTGCCGTACGCGGTGCAGGAGGCCGCGCGGGATGCCGTCGCCTCGGGCGCCGTGGCCCCGACGTCGGCGCTGGGACAGCTCGTGTCGGACGACCGTGTCGACCCGCGGCTCGTTCTCACGCTCGCCGCCTCGGGCGACCCCCATGCCCTGCTCGTCGCCGAGACCGTCGGCGCCGTCGTGGCCCGCATCGTCGGTGTGCTCGGCAGCCTGTACGACCCCGCCCGCGTCATCGTCTGCGGCGCCGTGGCCGAGAGCATCGAACCCGTGCTCGACGTCGCCCGCCGGCTCCTGCCGTCGGAACTGCACCTACCCGCGCCCGAGATCCTCGCGTCGGAACTCGGCGCGGAGGTCGTGTCGGTCGGCGCGGTCGCGACCGCCCGCCGCGCCGCCCGCGAACGCACGGTGCCCCGCCTGGCCGAGGCCCGGCTGTCGGTACTGACGTAGTTCCCCGGCATCCGCCCCCGGCATCCGTCCCCGGCCTCCGCCCCCGGCTTTCGAATCGCTCACCTTGCAGAAACTCGGGGTGAAAAACCGCAAAGTGGGCGATTCGAACGGGATGTCGGTATGCGGCGGGAGAATCGGATGATGAGGGATGCCGAGGCGCGGAGGTCGCCGTCGACGATCGAGATGCTGCTCGACCGCGCGGCGGAGACTGCCGTGCGGGCCGAGTGGGAGGCCCTCGCCGCGCTCGGGCTGTCGAGCCTCGGGCGGCACACCTCGCCGAGCAACCGCCCACACCTCACCCTGCTCGCGCGCGTCGACCTGCCGCGGTTCGACGCCGATGTTCTCGACGGCATCCCGTCGTTTCCGATCACGCTCGGTGCCCCGCTGCTCTTCGGCACGGGGGATCGGCGCGTGCTGGCCCGCAGCATCGTGCCCACCGCAGAGCTGCTCGACCTGCACGCGCTGATTCACGCCGCCGCCGGGCCGAGCGAGGATGCCCCGCACACCGCACCGGGCGAATGGACCCCGCACGTCACGCTGGCCCGCCGACTGCGCGTCACCGATCTCGGGGCCGCGCTCGAGGCCGTCGGAGGCGACATCCACGGTCGCGTCACGGACCTGCGGCGGTGGGATCCCGGCACCGCGACCGTCACGACCGTCGTGGAACTGCGGCGGGCGTAGCGCGAAACGTCAGTCGACGAGCAGCGCGGGCTCCTCGAGCACCGAGGCCACATCCGCGATGAAGCGGCTCATGGCGTCGCCGTCGACGACGCGGTGGTCGAACGAACCGGCGACCGTGGTCACCCAGCGGGGGCGCACCTCGCCGTCGACGACCCACGGCTTCTGGCTGATCGTGCCCATGGCGAGGATGCCCGCCTGACCGGGGTTGATGATCGGGGTGCCGGCATCCATCCCGAACACACCGATGTTGGTGATCGTGAACGTGCCGCCCTGCTGATCGGCCGGCGTGGTCTTGCCCTCGCGGGCCGTGAGCGTGAGGCGGTTGAGGGCGCGCGCGAGATCTTTCATCCCGAGGTCCTGCGCGTCCTTGATGTTCGGCACGAGCAGGCCGCGGGGCGTGGCCGCCGCGATCCCGAGGTTCACGTAGTGGCGCACGGCGATCTCGGCGCCGTTCTCGGTCTCGACCCACGCGGCGTTGATCATGGGGGTGCGGCGCAGCGCCCAGATCACGGCGCGCGCCACGATCAGCAGCGGCGACACCTTGATGTCGGCGTACTCGGGCGCGGCCTTGAGGCGCTTGACGAGCTCCATCGTGCGGGTCGCGTCGACGTCCTTCCACACGGTGACGTGCGGGGCCGAGTAGGCGCTCTGCACCATCGCCGAGGACGTCGCCTTGCGCACGCCCTTCACCGGGATCGACTCGGTGCGCTCGGCATCCGACGCCGACACGGATGCCGCGACCGGCGCGACCCCGCGGGCGAGGCCGACCGGGGCGATCTGCGGCGCGGGAACGGTCTCCTCGCGCACGTCGCCCCACTCCGGGGTCTGGATGTTGCGGAACACGCTCGCCTGCGAGGCGTGCTTCATGACGTCGTCGCGGGTGACCTCGCCGTCGGCGCCGCTCGGCGTGACGGTCGTGAGGTCGACGCCGAGGTCGCGGGCGAGCTTGCGGATCGGGGGCTTGGCGATCACGCCCACCGACGACCGCACCGGACGCTCAGCGGGGCGCTTGCGACGCGAGGTCGCTCCCCCACCCGAGCCGTAACCGACGAGCACCGAGCCGCCACCCTCCTCCGCCGCGGGCGCGGGAGCTGCGGGCGCCGCCGGAGCGGGAGCGGCGGCATCCGCCTGCACGAAGGTGATGATCGGCGTGCCGACCTCGACCGTCGTGCCCTCGGCGACGAGCAGCTCGCCGACCGTGCCGGCGTGCGGCGAGGGCAGCTCGACGAGCGACTTGGCCGTCTCGATCTCGCAGATGACGTCGTTGATCGCGACCGTGTCGCCGGGCGCGACCTTCCACGTGACGATCTCGGCCTCGGTCAGGCCCTCGCCGACATCGGGAAGGGTGAAGTTCTGCGTGCTCATCTGCGGTCCTTTCGGAACGTCTCAGTAGGCGAGTGAACGGTCGACGGCCTCGAGGATGCGGTCGGCATCCGGGAGGTAGGCGCCCTCGAGCTTGGCGGGCGGGAACGGGGTGTCGAAGCCCGACACCCGCAGCACCGGCGCTTCGAGGGCGTAGAAGGCACGCTCCATGACGGTCGCCGCGACCTCGCTGCCGATGCTGCCGAAGCCTTGGGCCTCCTGCGCGTGGACCATGCGTCCGGTCTTGCGCACCGAGTCGAGGATGGGCGCGTAGTCGATCGGCGAGATCGAGCGCAGGTCGACGACCTCGCAGCTCGTGCCCTCCGACTCGGCCAGCGCGGCCGCCTGCAGCAAGGTCGTCACCATGGCGCCGTGACCGACGAGGGTGACGTCCGATCCCGTGCGGACGACTCGCGAGGAGTGCAACGGGGCGGCGGATGCTTCGAGCTCGACCTCGCCCTTGGGCCAGTAGCGGCTCTTGGGCTCCATGAAGATCACGGGGTCGTTCGAGGCGATGGCCTCCTGGATCATCCAGTACGCGTCGTTCGGCGTCGACGGCGACACGACCCGCAGACCCGGGGTGTGCGCGAAGTACGCCTCGGGGCTCTCCTGGTGGTGCTCGACCGCGCCGATGTGCCCGCCGTAGGGGATGCGGATCACGATCGGCAGACTCAGCGAGCCCTCGTGCCGATTGGTCAGCTTGGCGAGCTGCGTGGTGATCTGGTCGAACGCGGGGAACACGAAGCCGTCGAACTGGATCTCGACGACGGGGCGGAACCCGGCCATCGCGAGGCCGATCGCGGTGCCCACGATGCCGGACTCGGCGAGCGGGGTGTCGAGCACCCGCTTGTCGCCGAAGTCGCGCTGCAGGTGCTCGGTCACGCGGAACACCCCGCCGAGCTTGCCGATGTCCTCGCCCATGAGCAGGACCTTGGCGTCGTCTTCCATGGCCTTGCGCAGGCCGGCGTTCAGAGCCTTGCTGAACGGCATCGTCTCGAGGGTCACTGCGCTCCTCCTTCGAACGACGCTTCGTAGCGCGCGAGCCATTCCTTCTGCTCGGCGATCAGCGGGTGGGCCTCGCTGTAGACGTGGTCGAACATCTTCGACACCGGCGGCGGGCCGAGCTCGACCGTGCGAGCACGGAGGTCCTCCGCGGCATCCGCCCCTTCGGCGTCGACGTCGGCGAAGAAGGATGCTCCGGCCCCGCGGTTCTCGAGGAACGCGCGCATGCGGGTGATCGGGTCGCGCTGCGCCCACGATTCCTCTTCGTCGTTGCCGCGGTACTTGGTGGGGTCGTCGCTGGTGGTGTGCGCGCCCAGGCGATAGGTGACCGCCTCGATCGCGCGCGGGCCCTGGCCGGAACGCGCCTCGTCGAGCGCGAGCCGGGAGACGGCGTAGCTGGCGAGCACGTCGTTGCCGTCGACGCGGACGCTGGGGATGCCGTACCCGGCGCTGCGCTGCACGAGCGGAACGCGCGACTGCGTCGCCACCGGGACGGAGATCGCCCAGTGGTTGTTCTGCAGGAAGAAGACCGTCGGTGCCTGGTAGCTCGCGGCGAAGACCATCGCCTCGTGCACGTCGCCCTGGCTGGACGCGCCGTCGCCGTAATAGACGATGACCGCTTCGTCGCGGTCGAGGTCGCCGGTGCCGGAGCGTCCGTCGAAGGCGACGCCCATCGCGTAGCCCGCGGCGTGCAGGGTCTGCGAGCCGAGCACGAGCGTGTAGAGCCGGGTGTTGCCGTTCTTCGGATCGGTCGGATCCCACCCGCCGTGCGAGACGCCGCGCATCAGCTTGATGATGTCGAGCGGGTCGACGCCGCGGATGCGGGTGACGACGTGCTCGCGGTACGACGGGAAGATCGTGTCCTGCGCGCGGGCCGCGCGACCCGAGCCGACCTGTGCGGCCTCCTGACCGCGACTCGGCGGCCAGAGCGCCAACTGCCCCTGTCGCTGCAGGTTGGTGGCCTGGGTGTCGATGGCGCGGATGACGACCATGTCGCGGTAGAACTGCTCGAGTTCCGCATCGCTGATCGATTCGATCAGCGACAGGTACCGCTCGGCTGCGGGGGTGGGGGCGAATCGGCCGTCTGCCTCGAGGACGCGGACGATTTCGTTCTCTGACGAGCTCACCGTTCCACGCTATCCGAGGATCGACGCCTAGGGCTGGAGAGTCCGCACAACGGATTCCGAAACCTGTAGGACCTTGTCCACCGATTCATGCTCTCCGACGGATATGCGGATGCCGTCGCCCGAGAACGGGCGCACGACGATGTCGCCCGCGACGAAAGCGGCGGCGACCTCATCGGTGCGCTCCCCGGCGGGCAGCCAGACGAAGTTGCCCTGCGAGTCGGGGACCTTCCAGCCCTGGGCGCGGAGGCCCGCGACGAGGCGCGTGCGGCGGGCGACGATCTCGGTGACGCGCTCGAGCAGCTCGGACTCGGCATCCAGACTCGCGATCGCCGCGTTCTCGGCGGCGGACGTGACCGACAGCGGCACACCGGTGACGCGGGCGGAGTCGAGAACCTTCTCGTTGCCGATCGCGTAGCCGATGCGGAGGCCGGCGAGTCCGTACGCCTTCGAGAACGTCCGCAGAACGACGACGTTCGGATGCCGGTCGAAGATGCGCTCCGCCAGACCGTCGACCGCGTCGGGGGCGGTGACGAACTCGGCGTATGCCTCGTCGAGAATGATCAGGATGTCGGCGGGAACCCGCTCGACGAAGGCCGCGAACTCGACACTGGTGATGATCGGGCCGGTCGGGTTGTTGGGGGTGCAGACGATGATCGCGCGGGTGCGGTCGGTGACGGCATCCGCCATCGCGTCGAGATCGTGACGGGCGTCGTCGGTGAGCGCGACCGGCACACCCGTCGCGCCGGAGATGAGCGGCAGGCTCGGGTACGCCTCGAACGACCGCCAGGCGTAGATGACCTCGTCGTCGACGGATGCCGTTGCGATGATGAGCTGGTGCAGGATCGACACGCTGCCCGCGGCGACGTGCACCTGATCGGGCTCGACCCCGTAGCGGGCGCCGAGGCGCTCGCGCAGGCGCAGCGCGGTGGCGTCGGGGTAACGGTTGATCGGCGTGATGTGCTGCATCGCCTCGACCACCGACGGCAGCGGGTCGAAGGGGTTCTCGTTGCTCGAGAGCTTGAACGCATCGGGCCCGGCCTGCTTGCCCTGACGGTACGGCGCGAGCGCGGCGATGGCGGGGCGGATACGGGGAAGGATCGGGTCGGTCACGAGGTCGAGTCTAGGAGTCGGACTACGGCAGGTGGAGATAGAGGTGGACTTTCCCAAGGACGTGGAGCGACAGTTGGTCGCCATCGCCGCGAGTTGAATCCCTCCTGACAAGCGCCGGGCGCGCGTGGGAGACTGGGCGGACCATGCGCTTCATCATCCGAGTCGTCGTCAACGCGTTCGCCCTGTGGGTCGTGACGCTGATCCCCGCGCTGCAGGTGAGCATCATCGCGTTCCCTCCGGGCGAGACGCTGCAGCTCGTGCTCACGCTGCTCGCGGTCGCCGCGATCTTCGCGCTCGTGAACACGATCATCGGCACCGTGGTGAAGATCGTCGCGTTCCCGTTGTACATCCTCACGCTCGGCCTCATCGGGTTCGTCATCAACGGCTTCCTGCTGTGGCTGACGGCCTGGATCACGAGCGGCTTCGGATGGGGACTCACGGTCGGCCACTTCTGGTGGGGCGTCGTCGCCGCGCTCGTGATCTCGATCATCAACGGCATCTTCGGCTTCATCCTGCGTCCGCAGGCGAAGAAGCAGCGCCGCCGCGACTGAGCTCACCGCACGTCCTTCCGATTCCACCATTCGTCTCCGACCACCGGTGCGGGAGTGGTCGGACCGCCCGGAGCCACGACCTCCTCGGGCAGCACCCGCTCGGCGTGGTAGTCCGTGGCGGTGACCGAGGTCGCCTGGCCGAGGTCTTCCCACAGCTCGTCGAGCCCGTCGACCCGCGGATCGCCCGATTCCTCGACCATCTCGGCGGTCTCGACGTAGGTCTCGATGCGATGCGGTTCGAGTAGCAGATCCTGCAGTCCCAGCCCCGGATCGCCGACCCGTTCGGCCGTGAAGCTGTCGGGTGAGCCCGTGCCGCCCGCTGATCCCCCGCCCGCCAGCGACGAGACCACGTCGTCGGTGTGGCGCAGCTGCACGAGCGTCTGATCGTCGTCGAGCGTCGGTTCGACGGGGCTGCCGGCGGTGATCTCGACCCCGACGTCGTAGACGTCGTCCATCGCGAGGTGCGAGGCGATCGCCCCACCCTGCGAGTACGCGACGAGATCGACACGGTCACCCGGCTCCGCTCCCGACTCCTTCAGCGCATCGAGGGTCGCCTGGTACGAGGCCGATCTCTGCCGGTCGTAGAGCTCGAGGTTCGACTTCATGTCCCACGGGTTGCTCCCGCCGAACAGCAGCGATTGCGTGCCCTTCACATACGTGACGAAGCGGTTCGTGCCGTCCGGCATCGTGTACTTCTCGACCCGCACCTGCGCCCCGCCGGAGTTCGGGAACCGCTGCAGCGCTTCCGGCAGCGACGTCGGCGGCCCCTTCGGGGTCGTCGTGACGACGGGTCTGACGCGTACGGCATCCGCCTTCCCCTGCAGGGTCGCGCCCTTCGGGATCACCCCCTTGCCGAGCAGCGCGGCCGCCGTGCCGACCCCTCCGAAGAGCGCACCGATCGGCGTGCCGAATCCGACCTGGAAATCGAGGCCCTCGAATCGGCCGACCACCCACCCCTGTGTCAGCGCGATGACAAGCTCCTGGACACGGGGATCGGAACCGGCGATCTCATCGGCGCGCGCCTGCAGTGCCGCCGCCGCAGCGGCGTCGCTCGCGGCGAGCGCTTCGGCCTGAGCGCGCAACTCGACCACCTCGTAGGCATCCGCCATGAGGAGGGTGGAGGCGGACGTGGTCTCGGCGGTGATCCTCGACTCGTCGAGCCGTCTGTAGCTGCGCCCGAGCGTGTCGAACCCGTCCCAGGAGCGACAGGCCGCCGACCCCAGGAGCAGGGCCTGAGCATTGCCCGCCGCGGCCGCCGCCTGCGCGAGCGACCCCGCGACGCCGGCCAGCCGCGCGCCGATGTCGCGCAGCATCTCGGTGTCGACCGAGATCGCACCGCCGTAACGGATATCGAGATCGTCGCTCATCCGAGCCCCACCGCCCGCTGCTCGACCTCGGTCGACTCGAGGATCATGACCTCGAGAGCGATGAGCCCACGCTGCTCGGCCATCGTGTCGTGCAGCGATCGCAGCCCGTCGGATGCCCACTCGGTCTCGTCGGCGAGCGGGTCGAGGGCCGCCGCCGCGGTCTGCGCGAAGTCGAGGGCGACGCGGAGCTGAACCCCGGCCTGCTGCCACATCGACACGTCGTACGGGGTCCACCCATCGGTGGACGGGAGTGCGAGAGAGGAGTACATGCCCACAGCCTCCGCCGCCGGCGCCTCCGTCGGTCACCGCGAACGCACGACCGGTGCAGAGGATCGCGCGAACGGATGCTGTGCAGGATCAGTGCACCCCGAACTGTGCACGACGGCCCCGGAGCGGCAGAATGGGTCTGTGACATCCCCGGATCCCTTTCGCGTGATCTTCGTGTGCACGGGGAACATCTGCCGATCCCCCATGGCCGAGGTCGTGTTCCGCGACCTCGCCGACCATCAGGGACTCGGCTCGCGCATCATCTCGCGCAGCGCGGGCACGGGCGACTGGCACCTCGGCGAGCGCGCCGACCACCGCACGATCGACTCCCTCGCTCGCCGCGGGTACGACGGATCGCAGCACCGCGCGAAGCAGTTCACCGCGGCATCCTTCCTCGAGAACGACCTCATCGTCGCCCTCGACCGCACCCACGAACGCATCCTGCGCGAGTGGGCGAGCGACGAGGACCAGGAGGGCAAGGTCACCCTCCTGCTCGGCTTCGACCCCGACGCATCGACCCACGACGTGCCCGACCCCTACTACGCCGGCCCCGAGATGTTCGATTCGGTGCTCGGTATGATCGAGACGGCGACTCGTGGGCTGTTCCGTCAGCTCGAACCCGCCCTGCGCCAGCCCCGCACGCCCCGCATCTGACGGGCCCGATCAGGAGGACTCCCCTGACTTTCCAGCCTTCGCTTCCGCCGCAGCCCCTCAGCCCCCTCGACGGTCGCTACCGCGGCGCCGTCACCGGACTCGCCGACTTCCTCTCGGAGGCCGGACTCAACCGGGCCCGCGTCGAGGTCGAGGTCGAGTGGCTCATCGCCCTCACCGACCGCTCGCTCTTCGAGACCTCGCCGCTGTCGGATGCCGACAAGGAGCGCCTGCGCGCCCTCTACCGCGACTTCGGCCAGACCGAGATCGACTGGCTCGCCGAGAAGGAAGCCGTCACCCGCCACGACGTCAAGGCCATCGAGTACCTCGTGCGCGACCGCCTCTCGGCCCTGGGCCTCGACGCGATCGCCGAGCTGACGCACTTCGCCTGCACGAGCGAGGACATCAACTCGGTCTCGTACGCACTCACCGTCAAGCGCGCGGTCGAGAGCGTCTGGCTGCCGGCTCTGGATGCCGTCATCGCCAAGCTCCGTGAACTCGCGGTCGAGCATGCCGACGCCGCGATGCTCTCGCGCACCCACGGACAGCCCGCCACCCCGTCGACCATGGGCAAGGAGATCGCCGTGTTCGCGTGGCGGCTCGAGCGCGTGCGCGCCCAGATCGCGGCATCCGAGTACCTGGCGAAGTTCTCGGGCGCGACCGGCACGTGGTCGGCGCACCTCTCCGCCGACCCGGATGCCGACTGGCCGACCATCGCCCGCGAGTACGTCGAGGGCCTGGGGCTCGGGTTCAACGTGCTCACCACGCAGATCGAGTCGCACGATTGGCAGGTCGAGCTGTACGACCGCGTGCGTCACGCCGGCGGCATCCTGCACAACCTCGCCACCGACATCTGGACGTACATCTCGCTCGGCTACTTCGCGCAGATCCCCGTCGCCGGTGCGACCGGATCGTCGACCATGCCGCACAAGATCAACCCGATCCGCTTCGAGAACGCCGAGGCCAACCTCGAGCTCTCGGCGGCGCTGCTCGGCTCGCTCTCGCAGACTCTCGTCACGAGCCGGCTGCAGCGCGACCTCACCGACTCCACCACGCAGCGCAACATCGGCGTCGCGTTCGGCCACTCGCTGCTCGCGCTCGACAACCTGCGCCGCGGGCTGAAAGAGATCTCGCTCTCGCGCGACGTGCTGCTCGCCGACCTCGACGTGAACTGGGAGGTGCTCGCCGAGGCGATCCAGACCGTCATCCGCGCCGAGGTCGTCGCCGGTCGCTCGAACATCACCGACCCCTACGCCCTGCTCAAGGAGCTCACTCGCGGACACCGCGTCGGCGGTGCCGAGCTCGCCGAGTTCGTGCAGGGTCTCGAGATCGGTGACGCCGCCAAGCAGCGTCTGCTCGCGCTGACCCCCGCCACGTACACGGGAATCGCCGAGCGCCTCGCGCGCTGACGCCTCTTCCCGACTCGGAAACGCACCCCGCGCCCGTCGCGAGGGTGCGTTTCTGCGTTCGGTGGCGAATGCCGCAGACGGATGCCGCGCCTACTCCCCGGCCTCCCCCGACCGCGCGCCCACCCGATCTCGCGGCATGAAAGCCGCAGCGATCAGCGTCATCACCGCGGCCACCGCCGCCGCGACGAACACCCACATCGACGCGTGGACGATGGTGGCGGGGTCGTCGGGGCCCGCGCCCTGCGCGATCACAGCGTTCGAGATGGCTCCGAAGATCGCCACGCCCACCGCGCTGCCGGCCGAGCGGGCGAACGCGTTCATGCCGGTCACGGCGCCGCGCTCGCTCCAGCCGACGGATGCCTGCGCCGCGATGAGCGTCGGCGCGGCGGTCCACCCCAGGCCGAAACCGAACACGAAGGCGATCAGCGCCACGATGAAGGGGTTCGGCCAGGGCGCGACGACCGCGAGCGTGATCGCGGCGACTGACGTGATGCTCATGCCGATCAGCGCGGTGCGGCGGAACCCGATCCGCAGGTACAGCCGCCCGGCGTTCGCCGCCGAGACCGGCCACCCGAGGGTCAGCGCCGCCACGGCGAGCCCGGCCAGCAGCGGCGCGATCCCGGTCGAGCCCTCGAGGTACGCCGGCGCGAAGCTCGTGACACCGGTCATCAGCGCCCCGACGCCGAGCGACACGATCGTCGTGGTCAGGATCAGCGGGCGGGCGGCGAGGCGCAGATCGACGATGGGTTCGGCCGCCCGCCGCTCGACCACCGCGAACAGCACGAGTGCCACCACCCCGAGTCCGAAGCACAGCGCGCTCGGAGCCGAGATCCACTCCCAGGCGTTTCCACCCTCGAGCATCCCCAGGATCAGACCCGTGAGGCCGACCGTCAGCAGTACCGCCCCGAGGTAGTCGATGCGGTGCTGCGCCTGCACCTTCTGCTCGGTGTACTTGCGCAGCAGCATCCATCCCGCGATCAGGCACAGGGGAACGTTGACGAAGAAGATCCACCGCCAGGCGTCGAGCTGGGCGAAGATCCCGCCCAGCGCCGGTCCCACCACGGACGAGATCGCCCAGACGCTCGCGATGTAGCCCTGCACCTTGGCGCGCTCGGCCACCGTGTAGATGTCGCCGACGATGGTCATCGCCATGGGCGCGACCGCCCCGGCGCCGAGCCCCTGCACGATGCGGAAGACGATCAGCGCCGGCATGCTCCAGGCGAATCCGCAGAGGATCGACCCGAGCAGGAACAGCCCGATCCCGAGCAGGATGATCGGCTTGCGACCGATGGTGTCGGCGAAGCGTGAGTAGATCGGCACGCTCACGGCCTGAGCGAGCAGGTACACCGAGAACAGCCAGGGGAACTGCTGGTAGCTGCCGAGGTCGTCGACGATGCTGGGCACGGCTGTCGCGAGGATCGTCGCGTCGATGGCGATCAGCCCGGTCGCGAGCATGAGCGCGCCGAGCACGGGTCCGCGCGCGGAGCGCAGTCCGACGGAGGCGCGGTCGACGGGAGTGGTCACCTCAGGGACAAGCCCACGGATGCCGCGACTATTCCGTGCGGTCGGTGCGGTCGTCGCCCGTAGTGCTGTCGCCCGCAGCGTTGTCGCCGTCGGACGCGGGCTCGGGGTCGTAGAGCACCGGACGGTCGACGGTCTTCGCGACGTCGGCCGGATCGACGGCCAGGATGAGCATCGAGAGCATGAGCAGCGTCACGATGAACGCGCCACCGCCGACGACCAGTCCGAGCATCACCGGGGTGAGCCCCTCGTAGCTGCCGTTCGCGATCGCGGTGTTCACGCGCGCCGTGAAGGCCCCGGTCGAGACGAGCGTCACGATCATCGCGAACACGCCGCAGGCGAGGGCGATGCCCAGCAGGTGCAGCGGTCGCAGGATGTCGCGCCGCGTGGGCTTCTCGTCGCTCATCGGGCGTCTCCGCTCTCGGCGGGAACGGATGCCGTAGCGACGGCATCCGCCTTCTTGGGCGTGAGTCCGGCGATGCCGAGGAAGACGGCGACGAGCGCGGCGTAGCCGCCGAGCATGCCGACGCCGAGGATGATGCCGGTCAGCTCGAAAGTGCCGGCCTCCTTGATCGTGTAGTCGTGGGCGAAGCCGGCAGGGATCACCCAGAGCAGCACGGCGAGCAGGATGCCGAACGACCCGATGATGATGGAGTCGCGCGCCGTCGGATCGGTGCCGATGCGGCGAGCGCGGATGCCGGCGAGCAGCTCGGTCAGACCCGTCGCGAGCGCCCAGACGCCGACGACGATGAAGAACACGTCATTCGTGCGCCACACGGGGATGCCGGTGGCCATGCCCGCGCCGACGCTGAGCACGCCGATGACGACGGCCGGCCAGCGCGATCCCGCGGGGAACACCAGCCACACCGACAGCAGCATCACGAGGGCGGTCGCGATCGCGAAGCCGCTGAAGACCGAGAGCCCGACGGCCGCGGAGTGATCGGACGAGAACGTGATCATGAGGGCGGCGACGGCGGCGAACAGCGCGCGCAGCAATTGCACGTTGCGCACGGTGAAGGTGCGGGAAGGGGCAGACATGAAGATCCAGAGTCCTCCGGGGTTGTGCTCCCAGTCTACGCGGGGGCGCCGGGGCGGACGGACGTGGCTGTTCGCGGGGCCCGATGGATCTCCCCAGATCGATCATCGGGCCCCACGACTACGCAGCACGGGGGCATCGCTGCGCCCGATCATCCGTCGCAGGGTCGGGCACCCTGCCTGCGTCGAGACGATCACGACGACCCCACTTCGTCACCCAGGTCCCCAGGAGTGGCCTCGTGCGGTCGTAAGCTCACTCTAAACAGCAGTTCTTCACATACCGGAGGGGGTCTGTGATGGAGAGTGAAGATTTTCTGCAGTCCTCGAACGGGCGCGACTTCGCCGCGACGTTCCGTGATGCGATCAACGCGCGTCGGGTGACCCTGTCGTGGGTCCAGGAGCGTCTGCGCGCCCGGGGAAACCAGGTGTCGATGGCGACGCTGAGCTACTGGCGCTCGGGAGCACGGCATCCGGAGGGCGCCCAATCACTGGCTGCCGTCACCGACATCGAAGAACTGCTGCATCTCGACAGCGGGGCGCTCACGGGGTTGCTGCGGTCGTGGCGCACCGGCCCGCTCGGACCGAACCTCTTCCCCCTCGACGAGCACGCCATCGAGGAGGCCGTGAAAGAGGCGTTCGCGGCGCTCGGCGCCGAGTACCCCGACACGTCTCGCGAGCTCACGACGCACTCGGTGACCGACGTCGGCATCGAGGGGCACGTCGTGCACAGCCACACGCGCAGCATCGTGCAGTCGACGATCGGCACCATCACGGCGATCCCGTTCCTCGAGCTGACCCCCGGCATCCCGACCCCTGCGCCGGTCTTCTCCGTCGATTTCGGGGGACGCATCGCGAACCGCTACTCGCACCCGAACGGCGAGGTCCACGGCTTCCTCTTCGAACTCGACACCCCGCTCACGGCACCGAACACGGCGATGGTGGAGTGGTCGGTGTCGTACCCGCCGGGGTATCCGCCGCAGCTCGAGACCGGGCATGCCGTCGCCCGCCAGTGCCGCGAGCTGCTGGTGTGGACCCGGTTCCATCCCGACGCCCTCCCGGACTGGTTCGAGGAGCAGGTCGACACGCCCCAGAGCCAGACGGCGACGGCTCTGACGCTCGAATCGGGCACCTCGATCCACCAGGTGCGCCGCGCCTTCGGCCCGGGCGCGCTGCTGCTGCGCTGGGGTTTCGGCGCGCGCGACTGACGGTCTCCGCGGGGTTTCGAATCGCTCACTTCGTCGTTTTCCGGCGTCCGGATGCGAAAAGTGAGCGATTCGAAACGGTCCGGGTCAGCCGGGCTGATCGCCCGTCGCGACGGGGCGGCCCGGGGTGTTCGACCACTGGCTCCACGACCCCGGGAAGACCTTCGCCTCGATGCCGACCTCGTCGAGCACGAGCGCGGTGTGCGCGGCGGTGACGCCCGAGCCGCAGTACGCCGCGACCCGGGTGCCCTCCGCGATGCCGACCGTGGCGAGGTTCGCGCGCACGGTCGCGGCGTCGAGGATGCGCCCGTCGGCGTCGAGGTGCAGCATCGTCGGCAGGTTGACGGCGCCGGGGATGTGCCCGGCGATCGGGTCGAGCGGTTCGGTCTCGCCGCGGTAGCGCTCGGGAGCGCGCACGTCGAGCAGCACCCCGGATGCCGGGAACGCCGCTGCCTCGTCGATCGACAGGGCATCGCCCCCGATCTCGCGGAGCACCGCGGTGCCCGGTTCGGGAGCCTCGTCGACCGTGTCGACCTCGTGACCGGCGGCGATCCATCCGCGGATGCCGCCCTCGAGCACGTGCACGTCGATGCCCGCTTGGCGCAGCAACCACCACGCCCGCGCAGCGGCGAGGCCCTTCGCATCGTCGTACGCGACGACCAGGTCGCCGTCGTGCACACCCCAGCGGCGCACCGCGCGCTGCAGCGTCTCGGTCGACGGCAGCGGGTGGCGCCCCTCGGATGCCTCGCCGTGGGTCGAGAGCTCGGTGTCGAGCGGCACGTAGACGGCGCCCGGGATGTGGCCCTCGAGATACTCCGCGTGACCGTCCGGGCGGTCGAGCCGCCAGCGCACGTCGATCACACGCACGGGCGCACCCTGCTCGCGCAGGTCGCTCAGTTCGTCGGGGCTCACGAAGTTGCTCATGGTGCGAGGCTACCGAGGCGTTCGATGCATCCGCTCCGAGCCGACATTCTTCGACTCGGGGCGGCTTTCGAATCGCTCACTTGGTCGTTTCCAGCGCCCGAAATCGACGATGTGAGCGATGCGAACGGCGTTGGGCGGCGGCGATATCCTCAGGAAGGCACCCCGTCGAGAAAGGGCACCGATGTCCACTCGTCTGCGCTGGATGCGCTTCCGCCCGCAAGAGGCCGCACTCATCGCGATCACCGCGGTCTGGGGCAGCACCTTCCTGCTCGTGCACTGGGCGATGCAGCACTCGGGCCCGTGGTTCTTCGTGGGGCTGCGCTTCCTCGTGGCGGGGCTGATCAGCGTCGTCATCTTCCACCGCGTGCTGCGCGGCATCCGATGGCGGGATATCGGCGCCGGTGTCGCGATCGGCGTGATGATCTACCTCGGATATGGTCTGCAGACCGTCGGGCTGCAGACGATCGACTCCAGCACCTCCGCCTTCATCACGGCGATGTACGTGCCGCTCGTGCCCCTCGCCCAGTGGGCGGTGTTCCGCAAGCGTCCGCCCGCGATGGCCTTCGTCGGCGCGGCGCTCGCATTCGTCGGACTCGTGCTGATCGCCGGGCCCGACGCGTTCTCCCTCACCCTCGGTGCGGGCGAGATCGCCACGATGATCAGCACCCTGCCGATCGCGGCCGAGATCATCCTGATCAGCGTGTTCGCCGGACGGATCGACCTGGGGCGCATCACGATCGTGCAGCTGCTCACCGCGGGTCTGCTCGGGCTGTTGACGATGCCCGTGGTCGGCGAGGGGATCCCGGAGTTCTCCTGGGTCTGGGTGGTGTGCGCGGTCGGGCTGGGGGCGGCGAGCTGCCTCATCCAGCTCACGATGAACTGGGCTCAGAAGTCGGTCTCCCCCACCCGCGCGACCATCATCTACGCCGGTGAGCCGGTGTGGGCGGGCGTGATCGGACGCATCGCCGGCGAGCGCCTGCCAGCCCTCGCCCTGGTCGGCGGGGGGCTCGTGGTGCTCGGCATCCTCGCGAGCGAGCTGAAGTTCGTGCGACGGCGGGCGGATGCCGCCACAGGAGGAACTCGGGAATAGACCCGGCCGCGTCGCGTTCTACCCCACATGATTGAAAGTTCAACGGTCGCTCCTCTCGCCACCGAGCGGACCCGCGTGCGCGTGCCGATGGCCTTCGCCGACGGCTACTCCACCACCGCCGACGTCGTCACCTTCGACGGGCTCGTCGACGGACGCGAGCACCTGCTCCTCGGCATCGGCGACTGGCGCGCGGCGATCGACCGCGCGGCGAACGGCGGACCCGCACCCCTCGTGCGCCCCCACAGCGAATGCCTCACCGGCGACGTCTTCGGTTCGCAGCGCTGCGATTGCGGCCCCCAGCTGCGCGAAGCCGTCGAACGCATCGCCGACGAGGGCGGTTTCCTGCTCTACCTCCGCCAGGAGGGTCGCGGCATCGGCCTCTACGCCAAGCTCGACGCCTACGCGCTGCAGGACTCCGGCCTCGACACCTACGAGGCGAACGTCGCCCTCGGCCGCGGCGAGGACGAGCGCGACTACACCGTCGGCGCCCAGATGCTCACCGCGGTCGGAGTGGACGGCATCCGCCTGCTCAGCAACAACCCCGACAAGGCGCGGCAGCTCGAGGCCCTCGGCATCCGCGTGACCGAGCACGTGCCCACCGGTGTGCACCTCTCGGAGGCGAACACCCGATATCTCGAGGCCAAGCGCGACCACACCGCGCACACCATCGACCTCTCGGCGGCGTGAGCATGGACGCACGGATCGACGGGCGGACGGATGCCGAACGGCACCCGCGGCGGCTCGACGAGACCGAGATGCACACGTGGCTTCCGGTCATCCGCTTCGTGCAGCTGCTGCCGCAGGTGCTCGACCGCGCGCTGAAGGACGAGGCCGGACTCAACCACGCGCGATACGCGATCCTCATCATGCTCGCCGAGCAGATCGACGGCTCCGCTGTGACCATGACCGAGCTCGCGCGCATCGCCGGGCTGAGCCGGTCGCGCCTCAGCCACGCGCTCGACTCGCTCGAGGAGCGCGGCTGGGTGGAGCGCACCTCGTGCGGCGCCGACAAGCGCACGTTGTCGGCGACCCTCACCCCGGCCGGACGCGACATGCTGCGCGAGGCGGCCCCCGTGCACGTCGAGCAGATCCGCGAACTCGTGCTCGACCCGCTCACCGACGAGGAGCGCGATCAGCTCGCCGGCATCCTGACGAAGCTGCTCCCCGGGGTGACGGCGGCGCTGTAGGGCGGGCGTCGTGGCTTTCGAATCGCTCACTTTGCCGCTTTTCGGGGCGGGAAAGTGCAAAGTGAGCGATTCGAAACGGGGTGGGTGCCGGGTTCTGCTCTGAGCAGAAACGATGGATGCCGTCAGACACCGCGACGTACCGTGAGGCATGGCCGACATCGTCCCGTTCCCGCGCGCACCCCGCCCCTCCGACCCCGAGCCGCTGTGGCGCCACCTCCTCGGCGACCAGTTGCGCCGACGCCGCCACGAACGCGGCGAGACCCTCACCGAGACCGCCGACACCGCGGGCGTCTCGCCGCAGTACCTCTCGGAGGTCGAGCGCGGGCGCAAGGAACCGTCGAGCGAGATGATCGCCGCGATCGCCGGCGCGCTCGACACCAGCCTCATCGAGCTCACCAGCGCGGTCGCCGACGAGCTGCGCACGGCGTCGGCGCCGACATCCGCTCGGGCGTCGGTCTTCGCGCTGGCGGCCTGAGGTTGCGCGGGGCGGGGACGCTTCGACAGGCTCAGCGACCCAGGGTGAGCACTCAGCGACCCACTCGCAACTGGGTCCCTGAGCCTGTCGAAGGGCCCCGCCCCGCGCTACCCCCGCTCCCCCAGCACCGTGTCGATGAGGCCGTAAGCCTGGGCGGCGGATGCCGTGAACACCCGATCCCTGTCGGTGTCGACCCGTAGCTCCTCGACGGTCCGCCCGCTGTGCCGGGCGAGGATCGCCTCCATGTCGGACCGCACCCGCACCACCTCGTCGGCCGCGAGGATCAGGTCGGGGATCGCCCCGCGTGACTGTCCGGCCGGCTGGTGCAGCACGAGCCGGGCGTGCGCGAGGGCCGCCCGCTCCCCCGGCGCCCCGGCCGCGACGAGCAGCGAGGCCGGCCCGATCGCCTGCCCCACGCACGTCGTCGCGATGCTCGGACGGATGTGCTGCATCGTGTCGTAGACCGCGAGCGCCGCCCCCGGATCGCCGCCCTCGCTGTTGATGTAGAACTGGATCGCACTCTCGGGGCTGTCGGCGTCGAGGTGCAGCAACTGGGCGATCAGCGCGTTCGCGACGCCAGCGTCGATGCCGGTGCCCAGGTAGATGACGCGCTCGGCGAGCAGGTGCGAGTAGACGTCCATGACACGCTCGCCCCGCGGATGCTGCGCGATCACGTTCGGGATCGTGTACCCGCTCATGCGCCCGCCCCCAGTCCGACCCGGGCCCGTCGACGCGGCATCACCTCGGCGAACGACGACACGATCTCGTCGATGAAGCCGTAGTCGCGCGCCTGATGGGCGGTGTACCAGCGGTCGTGCAGCGAGTCCTCGAAGATGCGCTCGCGGGTCTGCCCGGTGTCGTCGGAGATGAGTCCGAGCACGGTGTCGCGCATGTGGCGCAGGTCGTCGGCCTGGGTCTCGATCTCGCCTGCCGATCCCCCGATCCCGGCCGACCCCTGGTGCATGAGGATGCGCGCGTGCGGCAATGCCCGACGCTTGCCCGGGGTTCCCGCCGAGAGCAGGAACTGCCCGGCACTGCAGGCGAGGCCGAGCGCGAGGGTCGACACGTCGTTGGGAACGAGCCGCATGATGTCGCGGATCGCGAGCATCGACGGCACCGAGCCGCCCGGCGAATGGATCCACAGGGCGATGTCGGTCGCGGCATCCTCGGCCGAAAGAGTGAGCAGCTGCGTCATCAGCAGCGTGCCGTTGTCGTCGTCGAGGGCGCCGTCGAGCACCAGGACGCGTTCGTGGAACAGGGCGCGTCGGGCCTCGGGCCCGAACTGCGGGAGGGGGTTCTCTTCGCTCATGCCCCCAGCATCCGTCGGCATCCGCAGTCTTACGCCGGAATCTGCCCTGGGCCGTTCTGCCGTCGGCAGAGCCCCCTCAGGCTCTCGAATCGCTCACTTTGCATAAAGTCGGGTGCGAGAACTGCAAGGTGAGCGATTCGAAAGCCGCCCTCGTAACACCGCCGACTCACGGCGTTCCTAGGCTGGAGGCATGGCCCAGCATGAAGAGAACTCGTGGTCCGAGGACGGCATCAACTTCCGCACCCGCAAGTGGGTGCGCCCGGAGGACCTCAACGCCAACGGGTCGCTGTTCGGCGGCAGCCTGCTGAAGTGGATCGATGAAGAGGCGGCGATCTACGCGATCGTGCAGCTCGGCAACTACCGCGCGGTGACGAAGCTCATCTCGGAGATCAACTTCGAGGCCTCGGCCGTGCAGGGCGACCTCATCGAGATCGGCCTGACCGCCACCCACTTCGGGCGCACGTCGCTGACGATGCGGGCGGTCGCGCGCAACATGATCACGCGCAAGCGCATCCTCACGATCGAGAAGATCGTGTTCGTGAGCCTCGATGAGGACGGCAACCCGACCCCGCACGGCTACAGCGACATCACTTACAACCGCGACCGCATGCCCACCGAGCGACTGGCGACGGGGACGGTCACGCTGCCCAAGCTCTGAGATCCCACCGTGAGTTGTTTTCGGTGCGCCTAAAAGCTACGTTTTAGGCATGCCGAAAAATTTGACCCGGATGCTTGCCGCCCCTCTCGTCCTCGTCGGGGCGCTCTTCCTCGCCTCGTGCTCGGCTTCAGCGGCATCCGACGCACAGCCCGACGCACAGCCGGAAAATGGCGACGACCGCCCGGTGGTGCTGACGACCTTCACGGTGCTCGCCGACATCGCACAGGAGGTCGCCGGCGAGCACCTCGAGGTGCGATCGATCACCAAGCCCGGGGCCGAGATCCACGGGTACGAGCCCACGCCCGGCGACATCCGATCGGCGGCGGATGCCGACCTCATCCTCGACAACGGCCTGAACCTCGAACTCTGGTTCGCGCAGTTCGTCGAGACCGTCGACGTGCCCCACGCCGTGGTGTCGGAGGGCATCGACGTCATCGACATCTCGGAGGACGCGTACGCGGGCACCCCCAACCCTCACGCCTGGATGAGCCCCACGAACGTGCAGACCTACGTCGACAACACGGTGGAGGCGTTCGCCGACCTCGCTCCCGAGCATGCCGACGACTTCCGCGCGAACGGCGAGGCGTACAAGGCCGAGCTGCAGCAGGTGCAGGACGACCTGACCGGCGCACTGGAGCGCCTGCCCGAGAGTCAGCGCGCGCTGGTCACCTGCGAGGGCGCCTTCTCGTACCTCGCGCGCGACGCCGGCCTGGCCGAGGCCTACATCTGGCCGGTCAACGCCGAGCAGCAGGCGACGCCGCAGCAGATCGCCCGGACGATCGCCTTCGTCGAGCAGAACGACGTCCCGGCCGTGTTCTGCGAGTCGACCGTGTCTGACCGCGCGATGCAGCAGGTGGTCGAGGCCACGGATGCCGAGTTCGGCGGCATCCTGTACGTCGACTCCCTGTCGACCGACGATGGACCGGTGCCGACCTACCTCGACCTCATCCGCCACGATGCCGACACCATCGTCGCCGCGCTCACGGAGAACCGATGACCGCCGCGATCGACGTGAGCGGGGTCGAGGTGCGGTACGGCGATCTCGTCGCCCTCGACGACGTGTCCCTCTGCGTCGAGGCCGGAGTGGTCACCGGCCTCATCGGCACGAACGGTTCGGGCAAGTCGACGCTCTTCCGCACGATCATCGGCAGCATCCGCCCCCGCGCCGGCACGGTCACGCTCGACGGCGTCACCCCCGTGGCCGCGCGACGCTCGGGAACCGTCGGATACGTGCCGCAGAGCGAGGACATCGACGTCGACTTCCCCGTCTCGGTGCGCGACGTGGTGATGATGGGGCGCTACGGATCGATGGGACCGACCCGGCGCGCCCGTGCCGCCGATCGCGCCGCCGTCGAGGAAGCGCTCGAGCGCGTCGAACTCACCGCTCTCGCCGACCGGCAGATCCGCCAGCTCTCGGGCGGTCAGCGCAAGCGCGCGTTCGTCGCCCGCGGCATCGCCCAGGGCGCGCGCACGCTGCTGCTCGACGAGCCGTTCGCCGGGGTCGACAAGCGATCGGAGCAGATGATCGTGCGCGTGCTGCGCGACCTCGCCGCCGACGGGCACGCCGTGCTCGTCTCGACGCACGACCTGCACGCCCTCCCCGAGCTCGCCGACGACGCGGTGCTGCTGCGGCGGCGCGTGCTCCTGCACGCCCCGGTCGCCGAAGTGCTGCGCCCCGAGAGCCTCGCCCGCGCCTTCGGACTCGGCGACGACGAGGCCGCCGCGTGAACCCCCTCGACTTCCTGCTCGAGCCCCTCCAGTACGAGTTCATGGTGCGGGCGTTGGTCACGACGGTCATCGCGGCCGTCGTGTGCGCGGTGCTGTCGTGCTGGCTGGTGCTCGTCGGATGGTCGCTCATGGGCGACGCCGTCTCGCATGCCGTGCTTCCCGGTGTGGTGCTCGCCTACATCGTCGGCGCCCCGTTCGCCCTGGGCGCGCTCGTCTTCGGGCTGCTCGCGGTCACACTCATCGGTGCGATCCGCGGTACGAGTCGCATCAAGGAGGATGCCGCCATCGGCATCGTCTTCACGACGCTCTTCGCCCTGGGCCTGGTGCTGATCTCGGTGACCCCGAGTCAGACCGATCTCAACCACATCATCTTCGGGAACATCCTCGGCGTCTCGACCTCCGACCTGATCCAGATCGGCATCCTCGCGGCCGTGGCCCTGGCGGTTCTGTTGATCAAACGGCGCGATCTCACCCTGTTCGCCTTCGATCCGACGCACGCGTTCGCGATCGGGCTGTCCCCGCGGCGCCTGAGCGCGCTGCTGCTCGGCATCCTGGCGCTGACCTGCGTCGTCGCCCTGCAGGTCGTCGGGGTCGTGCTGGTGGTGGCGATGCTGATCATTCCGGGGGCGACCGCGCACCTGCTCACCGACCGATTCGGACGGATGCTGTGGATGGCGCCGCTCCTGTCGGCGGGTTGCGCCGTCGTCGGCATCTACATCAGCTACTGGGCCGACGCCGCATCGGGAGGGCTGGTCGTGGTCGTGCAGGGAGCGCTGTTCGCGCTCGTCTACCTCTTCTCACCCCGCCAGGGTCTCGTGACCCGCATGCGTCGGCACACGGTCACCGCCTGACACCGGCGCGATCGCCGCGAACGCCGCCGCGAGGTCGGCGATCAGATCGTCGGCGTCTTCGAGGCCGACCGACAGACGCAGCACGTCGGCGGCGGGGCGCGCCTCGGCCGGCACCGGTCGGTGCGTGAGCGCGGCGGGGTGCTGGATGAGCGAGTCGACACCACCCAGCGAAACGGCGTGGGCGAAGAGCGCGGTGGCGGAGGCGACGGCGGATGCCGCGGCGTACCCGCCCTGCATCCGCATCGCGATCATCGCCCCGGTGCCGCGCATCTGCCGGTCGAGGAGGCCGTGCGGATCGCCGTCGAGTCCCGGGTAGAAGACCTCGGCGATCTCGGGCCGGTCGAGCAACCACGACACGATGCGGCGGGCGTTCTGCTGCTGGCGCTGCATGCGCACGGGCAGCGTGGCGAGTCCGCGGTGCAGAAGGTAGGCGCCGAGCGGGTGGAGCAGGCCGCCCGTCACAGCGCGCACACGGCGCAGCGCCGCGGCGGTCTCCTCGCGGCAGGCGACGACGCCGGCGATCACGTCGCCATGCCCGCCGAGGTACTTGGTCGCGCTGTGGAGCGACATCGCCGCGCCGTGATCGAGCGGGTTCTGCAGGATCGGCGTCGCAAAGGTGTTGTCGACGACGACCGGCACACCTCCCGCCTGGCGCACGATGTCGGCGATGTCGGCGAGCTCCAGCGTCGGGTTCGCGGGCGTCTCGAGCACGACGAGCCCGGTGTCGGTGCGGATGCTCGCGGCCACCTCGTGCGGGTGGCAGTACGAGACCTCGGCACCGAGCAGTCCCGAGCCGAGCAGGTGGTCGGTGCCGCCGTACAACGGGCGCACCGCGACGACGTGGTGCTTGCCGACCGCGTTCGTATGGGCGAGGATCACGGCGGTCATCGCCGCCATGCCCGATCCGAACGCGACGGACGCCTCGGCGTGCTCCATCTCGGCGAGCGCCTCTTCGAAGCGCGCGACGGTCGGGTTCCACAGGCGCGCGTAGACGAGGCTGCCGTCGGCGGGCGGGCGTCCGCCCGTCGCCATCGCCTCGTAGGAGTCGCCGCCGCGCTCGACATCGGGCAGCGGGTTCGTGGTCGACAGGTCGATCGGCAGCGCGTGCACGCCGAGGTCGGCGAGGTCGGAGCGGCCGCTGTGGACGGCGACGGTGTCGGGATGCAGCGGGACGGTCACCCCTCCATGTTGCGGGAATCACAGTAAACGCGGTAAGAATCGACAGCATCCGCCGTTCTCAGCGACTATTTCGATATTCTGAGCAAGATCGGATGCCGAGGAGGGCGTGACGTTGGCCAAAGAACAAGGTTCGCCGCTCGACGAGACCGACCTCGCGCTGCTCGCGGTGCTCACCCGCGAAGCCGACATCACCAACAAGGCCCTCGCGCACCGATTGAATCTCGCCGAGTCGACCTGCGCGCACCGCGTGCGGGCGCTGCGCGAGCGCGGTGTCATCCGCGATACGCGGATCCGCCTCGACGAGGCATCCGTCGGCTATCCGTTGCAGGCGATCATCAAGGTGCGCCTCGCCAACCACACCGGACCGACCGTCACCGCCCTGTTCGACGCCCTCGCCGGCATCCCGCGCGTGCTGCAGGTGTTCCACGTCGCGGGCGTCGACGACTTCCTCGTGCACGTCGCCGTCGAGGACGCAACGGCGCTGCGCGACATCGTGCTCGAGCACATCACCGTGCACCCGGTCGTGCGCGGAACCGAGACCCAGCTCGTGTTCGAGCTGCGCGACGGCGCCGGGCTGCTGTCGCGCTAGCCCCACCCGGCGAACCTGCGGGAGGATGGACCCCATGACCCGCAGTGCCACCGCCGCCACGCAGACCATCCGCGAGATGCGCGACTTCCTGTTCGCGAACGCGACCGACTACGACGCCGCCCGCGCCGGGTTCTCGTGGCCCCGCGTCGACGAGTTCAACTTCGCGCTCGAGTGGTTCGACGTGATCGCCGGCGAGACACCCGATCGCCCCGCGGTGCAGATCGTCGAGGCCGACCTGTCGCTGCGGTCGTGGACCTACGGCGAACTCTCCCGCCGCTCCGACCAGGTCGCCGCCTGGCTGACCGGTCTCGGCATCCGTCGCGGCGACCACCTGATCGTGATGCTCGGCAACACGATCGAGCTGTGGGAGGTGATGCTCGCGATCACCAAGATCGGCGCGGTGTCGATCCCGACCTCGACGCTGCTCTCGGCATCCGACCTCGCCTACCGGATCGAGCACGGCCGCGCCCGTGCCGTCGTCACGCTCGGAGCTCTCAGCGACCGACTCTCGGGCATCGACGACGGCATCCTGCGCATCGGCATCGGCGACGACGTCCCCGCCGAGTGGGAGCGCTTCGCGGACTCGGTCGACGCCCCGACCGTGTTCGAGCCCGACGGCCCGACGCCCGCGACCGACAGCTCGCTGCTGTACTTCACCTCGGGCACCACGAACCGCCCGAAGCTCGTGCAGCACACCCACGTCTCGTACCCGGTCGGGCACCTGTCGACCATGTGGTGGCTGGGCGTGCGCCCCGACGACGTGCACCTGAACATCTCGTCGCCGGGCTGGGCGAAGCACGCGTGGTCGAGCTTCTACTCGCCATTCCTCGCCGAGGCGACCGTGTTCGTCTACAACTACGCGCGCTTCGACGCGAACACCCTCATGCAGGTCATGGACACGCACCACGTGAGCACGTTCTGCGCGCCGCCGACCGTGTGGCGGATGCTCATCCAGGCCGACCTCGGCCGCCTCACCCACCCGCCGCGCGAGCTCGTCGGCGCCGGCGAACCGCTCAACCCCGAGGTCATCGACCGCGTGCGCGATGCGTGGGGCGGAACGATCCGCGACGGCTTCGGGCAGACCGAGATGACCTGCTGCGTGGGCAACTCCCCGGGGCAGGCGGTGAAGGTCGGCTCGATGGGTCGCCCGCTGCCCGGCTACCCGGTCGTGCTGCTCGACCCCGTGACCGGCGAAGTCGTCGACGGGGCGAGCGAAGGCGAGATCGCGCTCGACCTGTCGCAGCCGCCGCTCGGGCTCATGGCCGGGTACTACGACGACCCCGAGAAGACCGCCGAATCCCGCGACGGGGGCTACCACCACACCGGCGACATCGCCGTGCGCGACGACGAGGGGTACCTCACCTACATCGGTCGGGCCGACGACGTGTTCAAGGCATCCGATTACAAGATCTCACCGTTCGAGCTCGAGTCGGTGCTGCTCGAGCACGACCTGGTGATCGAGGCGGCCGTCGTTCCCAGCCCCGACCTGACGCGGCTGTCGGTGCCGAAGGCGTACGTCTGCCTGCGAGCGGATGCCGCGGCCGACGGCGAGGCCGCGCGCTCGATCTTCGCCTACGCGAACGAGCGGCTGTCATCGCACCTCTGGGTGCGGGTGATCGAGTTCGTCGACGAACTGCCCAAGACGATCTCGGGCAAGATCCGCCGCGTCGAACTGCGCGCCCGTGAGGCCGAGCGCGTCGAGGCGGGCGAGGCCGCGGGGCAGCACTGGGAGCGCGACTACCGCTGAGGCGGATCGGCGCGGTCGAACGGACTCAGCGCACGACGGCGATCGCGCCGGTGGCCGTGCTGGGCGTGCGCGCCGGGACGAGCACGGTGGTCGTCGCCGGAGCGGGCTCCACGGGGGCAGCCGATGCCGCCGCCGCGCGAGCCGCGCTGCGCGTCATGCGGCCGTTGTCGGCGACGCTGACGATCGCACGGACGATGCCGCCGAGCACGAGCATCGCGCCCAGCGCCGCGCCGGAGGCGATCAGCGGCAACCACTCGTGGGCGAACGACGCGGTGGAACTCAGCAACGCCATCGGGATCCAGACCCCGACCGCTCCCCCGCTGAGTCCACCCGCGCCACGGGCGATCGCGGCCCCCGCCACGATCGCGCAGACGACGGCGAGCGCCGCCCCGATCCACCCGATCGGTACAAGGAATCCGGCCAGGTCCCTGGCAATGGCTGCTGTCGTCATGATGACCCCCCGGTCTGCGGAATCTCCGCACTCTTCACACTAGAAAAGCGTACGCGGATCCCCATCCGTCTCACGCATGATCTTTGTCATCCTTTCGGAGGACAACCGGAAGGCGCCGCTCGGCACCCTCCCTCTACTAGACGACCGAAGTGCTCATTTCTGACGCGGTTTCCCGGTTCCGGTCACGAGAAGATCGGATGCCTCAGCGACGGGCCTTCCGGCGCGACGGGCGCAGGCTCAGTCGGCGCAGTCCGCGCTTGCGCACGACCGGGACGGGCTGGGTGATCACGGCATCGACGACCATCGATCCGTCGGTCGGCCCGACGATCGCGATGGCCGAGGTCTCGGTCGCCTCGGCGGGCGCGACCGGCAGCTTCGCGAGAGCGCGATGCGCCTTCACGTACGCCGGCACGAGCAGCACGATAGCGCCGACCCAGGCGAGCGGGTTGCTGAGTGCGACCCCCGCGAACCCGATGACCGCGCCGAGCGCGACCGCCGCGACCACGCGCATCACCAGCTCGATGACCCCGGTGACCGTCGGCACGAGGGTGTGGCCCAATCCCTGCAGCGCACCGCGCAGCACGAACAGGATGCCGAGCGCCCAGTAACCCGCGCCGTTGATGATGAGCATGAGATGCGCGAGATCGACGACCTCGTCGGATCCCTCGCCGACGAACAGGCGCACCATGGGCGCCCCGAACGCGACGAGCAGGCCTCCGAGCACGAGACCCGCGGCGATCGCCATCCAGGTGGCCTCGACCACGCCGCGACGGATGCGGTCGGGGCGGCGTCCACCGTGGTTCTGCGCCGAGTACATCGAGACCGCCAGGCCCAGCGACGAGAGCAGGGCGACGGCGAGCCCGTCGACGCGCGATGCGGTCGTGTAGGCGGCGACGGCATCCGATCCCAGCGTGTTCAGCGCGACCTGCACGGTCAGCGTGCCGATCGCGATGATCGACGCCTGGAAGCCCATCGGGAGGCCGAGGCGCAGATGCTCCGCGATGTCGGCGCGGGTGATGCGCCAGTCGCTGCGGCGCAGGTGCAGCATCGGCAGGCGCCGGCGCACGAACTCGAGGCACAGCACGACCGAGATGGCCTGGGCGATCACGGTCGCGAGCGCCGCGCCGCCGACGCCCCACTCGAGGGGACCAACCATGAGCACGACGAGTCCGACGTTGAGCGCGCACGAGATCGTGAGGAACACGAGCGGGGTGCGCGAGTCACCGATCGCGCGGATGATCGCCGAGAGGTAGTTGAAGAACATCGTGGCGCTCGCGCCGAGGAAGCTGATCTGCGTGAAGACCGTCGCCTCGGGCATGAGCTCGGCGGGGGTCTGCAGCAAGGTGAGCAGCGGGCCGGCGATCAGTGGGGCGCACGCCGTGAGGAGCACGCTCGTCGCGCCGCTGAGCAGCACACCGGTCGCGACCGAGCGGCGCACCCCTGCGTCATCGCGCGCGCCGAAGGCCTGAGCGATCGGGATCGCGAATCCGCTCGTGAGTCCCCACGCGAAGCCGAGCAGCAGGAAGAGCAGCGGACCGGTCGCGCCGACCGCGGCGAGCGAGGTCACGCCGAGGTGGCGCCCGACGACGATCGCGTCGGCGAACTGGTAGAGCTGCTGCACGACGTTGCCGAGCAGCAGGGGGATCGAGAAGGCGAGGATGACGCGCCACGGACGGCCCGTGGTGAGGGAGGTTGCCATGAGGAGGACTCGCAGGGCTGGATACGGATCGGGGCTGCGCGGCACTGCTCCGTGTCGCGGCATTCAGTCTATCGAATCGATTCGGCAGATCGCACGCGAATGTGCTGGATAGGGTGGGCGGATGGGCAGGTATCCGGCGACGATCGCGGATACCGTCGACCATGAGCTCGTCATCAAGAAGTCTCGGTTCCTCACGCACATCGCGCCGGTCGGCTCGGTCGAGGAAGCCGAGGCGGTGATCGCGGGCATCCGCAAGCGGGCCTGGGATGCCGCGCACAACTGCACCGCAATGGTCACGGGCCTTCTCGGCGACCAGGCTCGATCGTCGGACGACGGGGAACCGTCCGGCACCGCCGGCATCCCGATGCTCGAGGTTCTGCGGCGCCGCGAGCTCACCGACGTGGTCGCCGTCGTCACGCGGTACTTCGGCGGCGTGAAGCTCGGCGCCGGCGGACTCGTGCGGGCCTACTCGACCGCGACTTCGGAGGCGCTCGACCTCGCCCGGCTCGTGAGGTGCGAGGCTCTCACGCAGGTGCGGATCGAGGTCGCACACGCCGACGCCGGGCGCTTCGACAACCTGCTGCGCGACTGGGCCGGGCATCACGGGGCGACCCTCGGCGAGGCCGAGTACGGCGCGGCGGCCACGCTCGAGGTGTGGGTGCCGGAGGGTGAGATCGCGCATCTCACGGATGCTGTGGCCGCGGCATCCGGTGGGGGTGTCGTGCCCGCGGTCGGGGCGGAGCGCGTGGTCGACGTTCCGGCGTGAGGCGGCCGCGCGGGGCGGGCCCTTCGACAGGCTCAGGGACCCAGTGTCGTAGGTGCGGGACCCTTCGACAGGCTCAGGGACCCAGTACTGAAACTGGGTCGCTGAGCTTGTCGAAGCGCCCCATGCCCGCACGGATACTCTGAGGGGATGTTCGACAGCCCGCTCTCGGCCTCGGCGTACGAGGTTCTCGGGGTGACTCCGGACACCGACGACGAGGCGATGCGCCGCGCCTACCGGGCACGCCTGCGCGAAGCGCACCCCGACACCGGCGGTGATGCGGCGGTGTTCATCCGGGTGCAGCGGGCCTGGGAGCTCATCGGCACTCCCGCGGGGCGTGCGAGCTACGACCGCATGCGCAGCGACGGCGACGAGTGGCGTGCGCCGACGCCGGCTCGCACCGACACCCGCCCACGCCCGAAGACCTCGGGCGAGGCCGGGGCCTGGCGGCGCGCCCGGTACACGGCGTTGCTCGAGGAATGGGCGGGCGAGAGCATCCCCGACCCCTATGCGCCGAGCGTGGTGCGGGCGGCGCCGCGCGCCCTGCGTCGCATCCTGGCCGATGCCCTCGCCGAAGAGGCCACGGCGCACGCCCTCGCGGGTCTCGGCATGGGCTTCACGCTGTGGCACGGCATCGCGACCGGCCCGGCGAGCGCCGCCGACGACGCGGATGCCGCGCACCGCCTCGACCACGTGATCCTCGGCCCGTCGGGTCTGTACGGGGTGATGTCGGCCGACTTCGGCGGCATCGTCGGTTTCCGCCGCGGCGAGATCACCGGCCCGAGCCTCGGGCACCGCGCGCCCGTCACCGACCTGCTCGCGCAGATCCGCTCGGTCGCGCGCACGGCGCGCGTGAGATTCAGCGGGGCGATCGTGGTGCTCCCCGACGACGACCTGTCGATGCCCTCGACACCGCTCGGCAGCATCCGCGGTCTGCCCGTCTTCGTCGTGCGCCGCAGCATCCTGCCGACGCGCCTGCGCACGGGCCTGCCGGGCACGCGGGTGATCGGCGGCAACGAGCTGTTCGACATCCGCACGCGACTGCGGCACAGCATCCGCCATCTGTGACGCACGCGATCGGACGACACGCGCAGACACGCCGCACTTTTGAATCACTAAAAAGAACAGGTAGGGTCGAAGACATGGAGACCACACTCGATCAGGCGCTTCGCGGCGTCGGACTGCGGGCCACCGCAGGCCGGGTCGCGGTGCTCGAGGCGCTGGACTCCCTTGCGCACTCGGATGCCGAACGCCTCTACCGGGTGATCTCGGAGGTGCTGCCGACCACGTCGATCCAGTCGGTGCACAACATCCTCGCGGACCTGACGACGGCGGGCCTCGTCCGCCGGATCGAACCGGCAGGATCCGCGGCGCTCTACGAACGGCGCATCGGCGACAACCACCACCACATCGTCTGCACCGCCTGCGGTGCGATCGCCGATGTGGACTGCGTGGTCGGCGAAGCGCCGTGTCTCACCCCGTCATCGACGGGGGGATTCACCGTCCAGACAGCAGAAGTCACCTTCTGGGGCCTGTGCCCCAGTTGCCAGAACGCCGCACAGTAGTCCGACGCATCCGCCACCGACCCGCCACCCGCGGAGAAGGGCTGTTCGTCGCGCCTGCGCGCAGAAGGAGAAAACCATGACGAAACCCGCCACCACCACCCAGACCGGCACCCCGGTCGCGAGCGACGCCCACTCGCTCACCGTCGGCGCCGACGGCCCCACCGTCCTGCACGACCGCTACCTCGTCGAGAAGCTCGCCTCCTTCAACCGCGAGCGGGTGCCGGAGCGCAACCCGCACGCCAAGGGCGGCGGCGCGTTCGGCGAGTTCATCGTCACCGAAGACGTCTCGGCCTACACCCGCGCGGCGGTCTTCCAGCCGGGCGCGAAGAGCGAGACGCTGCTGCGCTTCTCGTCGGTCGCCGGCGAGCAGGGCTCCCCCGACACGTGGCGCGACGTGCGCGGGTTCTCGCTGCGCTTCTACACGTCGGAGGGCAACCTCGACGTGGTCGGCAACAACACCCCGACCTTCTTCCTGCGCGACGCGATGAAGTTCCCCGACTTCATCCACTCGCAGAAGCGCCTCGGCGACTCGGGCCTGCGCGACTCCGACATGCAGTGGGACTTCTGGACGCTTTCGCCCGAGACCGCACACCAGGTCACCTACCTCATGGGCGACCGCGGCCTGCCTCTCAGCTGGCGCCACATGAACGGTTACGGCTCGCACACCTACCAGTGGGTCAACGCCGCGGGCGAGCGCTTCTGGGTGCAGTACCACTTCCTCTCGAAGCAGGGCGTCGAGGCGATGGGCGCCGACGAGGCCGAGCGCCTGGCCGGATCGGATGCCGACCACTACCGTCGCGACCTGTTCGACGCGATCGCTGCCGGCGACTTCCCCGAGTGGGACGTCTACGTGCAGATCATGCCGTACGACGAGGCGAAGGCATACCGCTTCAACCCGTTCGACCTCACCAAGACGTGGTCGAAGAAGGACTACCCGCGCATCAAGGTCGGCACGTTCACCCTGAACCGCAACCCGGAGAACTTCTTCGCCGAGATCGAGCAGGCGGCGTTCTCGCCCGGCAATCAGGTGCCCGGCACCGGCATCTCGCCCGACAAGATGCTCATGGCCCGCGTGTTCGCGTACTCCGACGCGCAGCGCTACCGCATCGGCGCGAACTACAACCAGCTGCCGGTCAACCAGCCGCACGCCACCGAGGCCCGCAACTACATGCACGAGGGCCAGATGCAGTACCACTTCAGCAGTGCGAAGCAGCGGGTCTACACCCCGAACTCGTACGGCGCGGCCGGCGGACCCGAGGCCGACCCGCAGGCGGGCGTCGAGGCGAGCTGGGAGTCGGACGGCGAGCTGATGCGTTCGGCGGCGACCCTGCACAGTGAGGACGACGACTTCGGTCAGGCCGGCACGCTGTACCGCGAGGTCTTCGACGACGTGCAGCGCGCCCGGTTCCTCGACACGCTGACCGGCCAGGGCCAGTCGATCACGGTCGACGAGATCCGTGAGCGCTTCTTCCAGTACTGGACGAACGTGGATGCCGCCCTCGGAGAGGCGCTCCGTACCCGCGTCTGATCCGGCGCCCTTCGTCTCGTCGCTTCGCTCCTCGCTCAGGAACCGGTGTTTATTCGGTTCCTGAGCGAGCGAAGCGAGACGAAGGGCCCCGGCGCGGGAGGAGAATGGATGCCGTGGCTGTTCCGCTCTCCGACCTCACCCGCATGCCCGAACCCCAGCAGGTCTACGCCGCCGACGGCACGCGCCTCGCGACGTACACGTGGGGAGATCTCGACGCTCCCGTCGTCGTGATCGTGCACGGGTTCGCGTCGAACGCGCGCGACAACTGGGTCCTGACCGGGTGGGTGCGCGAGCTCACGAAGGCCGGGTACCGTGTGCTCGCCCTCGACCAGCGCGGGCACGGGCTCAGCGAGAGGCCGCACCAGCCGGAGGACTACAGCATCCGCACCCTCGTCACCGATGTCGAGGCCGTGATGGACGCCTATCTCGTCGATGACGCTGTGTACGTCGGCTATTCGCTGGGCGCGCGTGTCGGCTGGGAGGTCATGAAGGAACTGCCGCACCGCATCGGCCGCGCCGTGCTCGGCGGGGTGCCCGACGGCATCCCCCTCGCCCGCCTCGATCTCGATCAGGTGCGCGCGTACATCGCCGACGGCACGCCGGTCGCCGACCCGACGACCCAGAACTACATCGCCCTCACCGAGCGGGTGCCCGGCAACGATCTGCGTGCGCTCGTCGCGCTGGCCGAGGGGATGCGGGCGTCCGGGTCGATCGACCCCGATCCGGCGGATGCCCCCACCCGCCCGATGCTGTTCGCGACCGGGTCGAAGGACGCGATCATCGAAGGATCACGCGCCCTGGCATCCGCCGCTCCCGACGCCCGCTTCTTCGAGATCCCCGATCGCAACCACTTCAACGCTCCCGGCTCTCGGGCGTTCAAGGAGGCGGCGGTGGGATTCCTCGGCGAGCGCTGACTCCTGCTCCCGTCGCGCGTTGCGGAGGAGATCTCGCGCTCTGCAGAATCGATCTCAGCATCCGCTCCTGCAGAGAGTGAGATCTCCTGCGGAGCGTGCGTCAGCCGGCGGGTGGGCGCGCCACTGACTCGGCCTCGCGTCGGCGCAGCACGAACCAGGCGGTCGGGCCGATGACGGGCACGAGCGCGATCACGAGGAACCACAGCAGGAAGCGGATGCCGACGACGCGGCGATCCCGCACCACGGAGATGAACGCGACCACCGCGTAAGCGCACACGATGAGCCACACCACGCTGACGGCGACGTCGAACGCGGTGGGGATGAGCGGGTTGGCATCCATGCGGGAGTCTCCTCGGGCGGTCGGACGACCAGCATCCCACGTCCTTCCGGTCGCGCGAATGGCTGCACCGCGCGCTCCGGTCGCGCAAAGGGCTGATCTGGCGCCTCAGACGAGCCGTTCATGCGACCGGAAGCGCGCGTCAACCGCACGCGAAAGGCCCGCCGCCTCCCAGAGAGGAGACGACGGGCCCGGACCGAGACTCAGACGGCGGTCTCGGCGCGCTTCGGCAGCACCCATCCCGCGCGCGGGAAGTGGCAGGTGTAGCCGTTCGGGTACTTGATCAGGTAGTCCTGGTGCTCGGGCTCGGCCTCCCAGAACGGGCCCTCGGCCTCGATCGTGGTGACGGCCTTGCCCGGCCAGAGACCCGAGGCATCGACGTCGGCGATGGTGTCGCGGGCGACCTGCTGCTGCTCGGAGCTGAGCGGGAAGATCGCCGAACGGTAACTCGAGCCGATGTCGTTGCCCTGACGGTCGAGCGTCGACGGGTCGTGGATCTGGAAGAAGAACGCCAGGATGTCGCGGTACGTCGTCTTGCTCGGGTCGAAGACGATCTCGACCGCCTCGGCGTGACCGGGGTGGTTGCGGTAGGTCGCGTGGGCGTTCTGGCCGCCCGTGTATCCGACCCGGGTGTCGAGCACGCCGGGCTGGCGGCGGATCAGGTCTTCCATGCCCCAGAAACAACCGCCGGCGAGGACCGCCGTCTCGGTGCCGGGGGTGCGGGTGATGGTTCCGGTGTCGTCGGTCATGACTGCTCCTCGGAGTCGTGGGTGGGGGTGCCGTCGGCGGAGAAGAGGCCGCTGTAGCGACCGTACCCCTCTTCGTCGAGCTGGTCGGCGGGGATGAAACGCAGGGCCGCGGAGTTCATGCAGTAGCGCAGGCCTCCCGCGTCGCGCGGGCCGTCGTCGAAGACGTGCCCGAGGTGACTGTCGGCCCCGGTGGATCGCGCCTCGGTGCGCTTCATGAACAGCGAGCGGTCGGTGCGGGTGGTCACGGCATCCGCCTCGATGGGCTTCGTGAAACTCGGCCATCCGGTTCCGCTGTCGAACTTGTCGGTGGAGCTGAACAGGGGCTGGCCCGAGACGACGTCGACGTAGATGCCGGCGTCGTGGTTGTTCCAGTACGCGTTGCGGAAGGGCGGCTCGGTGGCGTCCTCCTGCGTGACCTCGTACTGCAGGTGTGTGAGGTCGCTGACGGCCTCGGGCGTCTTGCGGAAGTCGTTCGACATGGTCTGTGTCTCCTTTGCTGGACGCCGCTGGCTGCGACGTCTCTGTTGTCAACCAGGCAGCGCTCCGTTTTGGTCCCGCCGGGCTGAGAGCGGGCTGTGAGTTTTTCGTCGTCGCTCGAGCGCGCGGACATGAGACGATTCCGGGGATGGATGCCGAGAACGAAGCCGAGCTGCGGTCACTCCGCGCCCGCGCCTACGGCCCGAAGGCCGACATCACGACCGACCGTGCGGCGATGCGACGTCTGCGCGAGCTCGAGGCGGCACGTCGTGCGGAGGTCACCGGCCCGACGGATCCCTCGGACCCGACGGTCGGCGAGGAAGAAGCGGATGCCGCGCCCGCCGAGCAGCTTTCCGCCGACAGCTCACCGACGGCCATCGCCGACCCCACCGACGAGGGCAGCGAGAGCGAATGGTGGCAACCCCGCGAGGAACCCGACGACGACGCTCGCGTCGGGGCGACGGCATCCGCTCCCCGTCGGCGGCGCGTGCTCTGGGCGCTCTCGGTCGTCGCCTCCGCCGCCGCGGCCGCCGGCGTGACCTACGCGCTCACCGCCGTCGCGCCGGTGTCGGCATCGTCGGGCGTGCCCCAGGTCGCGACACTGCACCCCACCACGGCGACCGCGGTGCCGCACGGCTTCTTCGGCGCCTCGGAAGACACACCCGTCTACGACTTCTACGGCCTCACGATCTTCCACGCCGAGGGCGGTTTCGGGGGCGGAGGCACCGGCGTCGGCGACGTGTGCATCATGGCCGTGCCGACGGAGCAGGTACCGGCGGTCGACTCCTTCGACGCCACGTCGTGGGGCTTCGACGGCCCCATCTACAGCGGATGCAGCGCCGGCGCGTTCTCGGCGACCATCGAAGTCCCGCTGCGGAGCGAGGCGCCCGAGACGCTCCGCGCCCGGTTCCCCGAGGCGCGCGGCGTGCAGTTCGTGCTCGACGGCGACCGCGTCGGGGTGTTCGTCGACAACGGGCAGACGTCCGGGTGAACCGGGGCCCGATCGGTCCGCCTCCAGGCTGATCGCGTGGATTACGCCGCCGAGCTCCGAGATCTCTTCGGCGACGTGTGAAGACGCGCCGACTCGATAGAGTGTCTCGTCTGCACACACACCCTGGGGGACGCACATGTCGGTTGGTCTGCTCGCCGTCGTCGACGACATCCTGAGCGCGGCGATGAAGGCTTCGGCCAAGGCTGCGGGCGTCGTGATCGACGACGCCGCCGTCACTCCGCAGTACGTGCAGGGCATCACGCCCGCGCGTGAGCTGCCGGTCGTCGCAAAGATCGCCGTCGGGTCGCTGGCGAACAAGTTCCTCATCATCATCCCGGTGGCGCTGCTGCTCACCGCCTTCGCGCCGTTCGTGCTGCCCTTCCTGCTGATCCTCGGCGGCGCGTACCTCTGCTTCGAGGGCGCCGAGAAGGTGCTCGAATGGTTCGGCGTGCAGCACGGCCACGCCGACGAGGGCGCCCGCAACGAGAACAAACTCGTGTGGGGCGCCGTGCGCACCGACCTGATCCTCTCGACCGAGATCATGCTCATCTCGCTGTCGAACCTCGAGGCCGGCCTCGACATCTGGACCACCCTCGCGATCCTCGCGGTCATCGCCCTCATCATGACCGGCGTCGTCTACGGCGCGGTCGCACTGCTGGTGAAGATCGACGACATCGGCCTCAAGATGGCGAAGAACCGCGAGAAGCGCGTGCGCCACACGGGCATGCGCATCGTGCGGTCGATGCCCGGCGTGTTCCGCTTCATCAGCATCCTCGGCACGGTCGCGATGCTCTGGGTCGGCGGGCACCTGCTGCTCGTCAATCTGGGCGAGGTGGGCGTGCATTTCGGCGCCGACATCCTGCACGCCATCGAGCACGCCCTCGAGCCGGCTGGGGCCGTCATCGTCTGGATCGGCGACACCCTCTTCTCGGCGATCGCCGGCCTGGCCGCCGGTCTCGTGATCGTCGGGATCGTGCTCGGCATCGCGAAGCTCTTCGGCAAGAAGCCGAACTTCCACGAAGGCGAGGAGTCGCCCGCCGACGTGCACGCCTGATCGGTTCGTCCGTGCTGGCGTGTGCATAACTCCGTAAGAATCGCTGCCTCCGGTGCTGCTGCCGCCGGTTCCGGGCGGTCGGCGGCAGAGTCTCCGGAGTTATGGACGTCGGCGCGCTCAGCCCCGCGCGTGATCGGCGCTGCGCAGCCACTCGTCGAACGTGATCTCGCCCTGCAACGCGTCGGGCCCGCCGCGCAGCGCGCCCGACGCCAAGCCGCGACCGTAGGCACCGGGCAGCCGCACGTCGAGCACCCGGCGACGGATGCCGTCGAAGGCGAGTTGCCGCCGAGCGACGTCGGCGAGGGTCTCGTCGCGCGGACCGACGAGATCCTGTGCCCGCCCCACCGGCGCCCCCTCGACCACGCGCACGAGATGCGCAGCCACCTCCCGCGCGGCGACCGGACGCATGAGAGTGCGCGGCGCGATCGCGAAGGGACCGGAGATCTGCGCGAGCACCTGCCCCGCGAACTCGTGGAACTGTCCGGCGCGCACGATCGTGTGCGGGATCGAACCCGCCGCGACCGCCCGCTCCTGGGCGAGCTTCGCGGCGTAGTAGGCGGTGTCGATGCCGTCGATCCCCACGATCGAGAGCGCCACGTGGTGGGCCACCCCGGCCTGGGCCTCGGCCGCGAGCAAGGTGCGCGTACCCGTCTCGAAGAACTCCCGCCCCTTCTTCTCCGACAGGGTCATGATGCTGGTGACGTCGATGACGGCATCCGCTCCGGCGAGCGCTTCGGCCACCCCCTCGCCGGTGAGCACGTTCGCCCCGTTCGCCCGCGAGAGCACGACGACATCGTGCCCGGCCTCGCGGGCGATGCGGGTGACGTGACGTCCGACGGTTCCGGTGCCTCCGGCGACGGCGATCCTCATGGGTGTTCCTCTCGTTCGGGGTGCCCTGCGCGTCACCCTGTCACATGTCCGACGATGCAGGGCGGCGATGTGTGAGGTCGGTAGTCTTCGAGAGCACCCCGGCTTCGACGGTGCCCGACGAGGAGAGACCGTGGATCACCACCAGGACGACGTGTTCGGCGAACGCCGTCGCCTCACCTCCCTCGCCTACCGGATGACCGGCACCCTGTCCGATGCCGAAGACGTCGTGCAGGAGACGTACGTGCGCTGGTATCGGATGACGGATGCCGAGCGCGCCGGCATCCTCAACCCGGCCGGGTGGCTGACCACGGTCGCGAGCCGCATCTCGCTCGACCTGCTCACCTCGGCGCGGCGACGACGGGAGCAGTACGTCGGGCAGTGGCTGCCCGAACCGGTGCCGCTCGACCTGTTCGTGGGCGGGGAGCGGGTCACGGCATCCGTTGTCGACGACCCTCTCGAGCGGGTCGCCCTCGACGACTCGGTGTCGACCGCGCTACTCGTGGTGCTCGAGTCGATGACGCCGGCCGAGCGGGTGGCGTTCGTGCTGCACGACATCTTCGACGTGCCGTTCCCCGAGATCGCCGAGATCCTCGGGCGGTCGTCGGCGGCCGTCCGTCAGCTCGCGACGGCGGCACGGCGGCACGTGCGCGAGAACCGCACGAGCGTGGTCCCGCGCGCCGAGCACGATCGGGTGGTGCGGGCGTTCCAGCACGCGAGCCGATCGGGCGGCATCGAGCAGCTGCTGCGGGTGCTCGCCCCCGACGTCGAGCTGCACAGCGACGGCGGCGGAGTCGTGCGCGCCGCGCTCAACGTCGTCTCGGGTGCCGATCGCGTCGCCCGGTTCCTGCTCGGTATCGCCGCCAAGCGCCCCGACATGCGGCTGGAAGAAGTCGAGACCGGCGACGGACTCGCCTTCCTCTTCCGCGAGTACGGCGAGGTCGTGTCGGTCGTCAACCTCAGCGTCGCCGACGAAGCCGTGACCCGCGTCTGGATCATGATGAACCCGCACAAGCTCTCGCACTGGCGCACCGAGCGCCCCGCAGCTCAGTAAGGCGGAGTGAGCCCGTCGAACATCGGGAAGTGCTTCACGTTGCGTGTGAGCAGCTCGGCCCCGAGCAGGTCGGTGGTCGCCGCGACGATGAAATCTGCGGCGTCGATGCCCGAGAACGCGTGGAGCCACCGTCGGCCGAGTTCGCCCGCCCGTTCCGCGACAGGGCGATCGACCGGATGCCAGATGATCTGGTCGATCAGCGGCGCGATGCGTGCGAGTTCGTGATCGCGGATCAGCACGAGCAGCTCGGTGCGCACGATCTCGCTCGAATGCAGGGCGCCTCGATCGACCGCCGCGAGGAGAGCCTGATGCGCGCCGACGACCCCGCGAGTGTGGTCGATCAGGACGGACGTGTCGATGAGGCTGATCATGAATGCGTAGAGAGGCGGCGTCCGGAGCGGATGCCGTCGACGAGCTGCTCGCCCGATCGGTCGGTGGTCAGCGCACCGAAGGTCGCGGCGAGCGCCCGCTTCGTCGCGTCCTCCTGATCGACGTTGCCGTACGTCGCATGGATCGCCTGTCGGATGAGGAGGCTCATCGACATCCCCGTCCGACTCGAGACGGCGTCGAGCACGCGACGGTCGTCGTCGCTCAGAGAGATCTGCGTACGCTTCAGGCTCATGATGTAAGGACTATACATCGCGTCTCCTTCGCGCGATAGGGACGGGGGAGGGTGCATCCGCCCATCCTGACGACTTCTGGGCGTCGATCGACGACGATCCCGCACCCGGTCGCGGATCGAGAAGAAGTCCGCGCAATCGTGCCCCTGTGCAGGAGAACTGGCGCACCGAGCGCCCCGCATCCTGATACCGTCGGCGATGCGCTTCCCGCAGCGCAGACCCAGGAGAACCCCGTGCAGATCAGGGATGCCGGAGTCGCCGACCTCGAGGCGCTCACCGAGATACACAACCACGCCGTGGTGCACACCACCGCGATCTGGAACGAGGACCCCGTCGACGTCGACGACCGGGCCGCGTGGCTCGGTGAGCGCTCGTGCGACGGATTCCCGGTGATCGTCGCGACCGACGACACGGGCGTGCTCGGCTACGCGTCGTTCGGCCGGTGGCGGCCCCACAGCGGGTTCCGACACACGGTCGAGCACTCGGTCTACGTGCGCGAGGGCCAGCAGGGCCGTGGCATCGGGCGCATCCTCATGACCGAACTCCTCGCACGCGCCCGTGCGCAGGGCGTGCACGTGATGGTCGCCGCGGTCGAGAGCGGCAACGCCGCGTCGGTCGCCCTGCACGAGAAGCTCGGCTTCGTCGAGGTCGGACGGATGCCGCAGGTCGGCGCCAAGTTCGGACGCTGGCTCGACCTCACCTTCCTGCAGATCACGCTCGACGAGCGGGCCACCCCCGCCCCGGCATCCTGATCATGGATCCCCTGAACTGGCTCGTCGAGGCGTTCAACTCGAACTGGGTGCTGCCCGGCGGGCAGACGCTCCTCGTGCGTGAGGTCGTCGGCAACGCCTTCGGGCTCGCGAGCGCGATCGGCGGCATGCGCCGACGCATCTGGGCCTGGCCCGTCGGCATCATCGGCAACGTGCTGCTGCTTACCGTGTTCCTCGGATCGGTGCTCAGCCCCGACCACTCCCTGCCGCACCTGCTCGGACAGGCGGGGCGTCAGATCATGTTCATCGCCATCGCGATCTACGGCTGGGTGCGGTGGCGCCAGGCCGAGGGCGGGCGGATCCAACCGCGGTGGGCTCCGACGGGCGCGCGCATCGGACTGGTGCTCGCGATGGTCATCGGTTCCGTCGCGCTGACCCCGCTCTTCCGGGCGCTCGGCTCGTGGGAGCCCGTTTGGGCCGACGCCTGGACCTTCGTCGGCTCACTGCTCGCGACCTACGGCATGGCCAAGGGCTGGACCGAGTTCTGGTTGATCTGGATCGCCGTCGACGTGGTGGGCGTGCCCCTGCTGTTCAGTTCGGGGTACTACGCCACCGGACTCATGTACGTCTTCTACGGCGGGTTCACCGCGGTCGGTTTCGTGGTGTGGATGCGCACCCAACGCCGTGCCGTCGAACCGATCCTCACTGCGCAGACCGGACTGATCCCGGTTCAGAAAGCCCCTCGGGGTCGCGGGCGGGGATCAGCAGGACGACCCCCAGCAGCAGACTGATCCCGAGCGCGACCATCTCCCCGATGGCCGACTCGAGCGGCATGTGCGCGAGGTGCAGCGCGTGGTACGCGAAGTGCAGGGTGCCGAAGACCGTCCAGGCGAGGCCGAGCACGCGGGAGACGATCGGATGCCGCCACACGAGTCCACCGATGCTCGCCGCGCCGAGTGCGAGGTACATCGCGCCGACGTCGCGGATAAGGTGCTCGTTGAACGGGCCGTCGACCGAGACCCACGATCCGAGCACGCCGGGGAACGAGTCTTAGAAGCTCTGCGCCGCGAAGTACGCCCAGCCTCCGTCGAAGAGGGCGAGGAGGGTCGAGAAGGCGAGGGCGAGGAAGTGGAGTCGTCTCATACCCGGGATGACGACGCGGGCGGGGTGGGTGTGAGGTCGCGAGCGTTCATAACTCCTCAGAAACGGAGCGCCCGAGCCGGATTCGGCTGGATCCGACCGAATCCAGACCGATTCTGAGGAGTCATGCGCGCCGGCGCAACACCCCGGCGAACAGCACGACAGCCACGCCGACCGCGGGGATGAGCAGCAACCCCACGCGCAGGCTGGTCGCATCGGCGATCAGGCCCACGACGGGCGGCGACAGCAGGAATCCGAGGCGCATCAGCCACGAGACGACAGTCAGGCCGGTGCCGTGACGCAGCCCCGGCAGCACGTCCGCCTCGTTCATCGCCGCCGGAACCAGCGTCGCGACGCCGAACCCGGCGGCCGCGAAGCCGATGATCGTGCCGGGGATCGTGGGGAACGCGAGAGCGACTCCCATGCCGACCACCACGATCACCCCACCGGCCCGCGCCACGAGGCGCTGCCCGAAGCGGTCGACGAGGCCGTCGCCGAGCAGGCGTCCGACGAACTGCGCTCCGACGAGAGCGATGAATCCGGTCGCAGCGATCGCCGCCGGAGCCCCGAGCGAGCCAAGGTAAAGGGTCGCCCACGAGTTGCCCGCGTCTTCGACGATCGTGCCCGCCATCGCGATGATCACCAGCGCGATCAGCATCAGGACCACACGAGGGCGGATGCCGGCGCGCACCGCCGCCTGCACCTCACCCGGGTCCGCCACCGCCTCTTCGTCGGCGGCCAACGAAGCCGCATCGAGTCCGGGCAGGCAGAACCGCAACGCTGTCAACGACACGGCGGAGAACAGCACGGCCGAGATCGCGAGGTGCACCCCGATCGGCACGCCGAGCGCGATCGCCCCCGCGGCCATCGACCCGCCGAGCACCGCGCCGATCGACCACACGGCATGGAACGAGTTGAGGATCGAGCGTCCGTAGCCGCGCTGCACGCGCAGACCGTGGGCGTTCTGCGCGACATCGGTGATGGCATCCATCGCGCCGCCGACGAAGAGCCCGAGCGCGAACAGCAGCACGCTGGGTGCGAGTCCGGCGGCGAGCACGCCGCCGCTCGTGAGCACCGTGCCGATGACGGCGACCTTGGCCGAACCGAAGCGCCGGATCAGAGCGGCGGCGGCGAGGCCCGCCACGATCGCTCCCACCGGGAACGAGGCGACGGCGAGACCGTAGACGGTGTTGTCGAGGCCGAGCTGTTCCTTGATCTCGGGGTAGCGCGGCAGGATGTTGGCGAACAGCGCGCCGTTGGTGAGGAAGAGTGCGGCGACGGCGCCACGGGCGCGACGATCTGCGCGCGTGGGTGCGGTGGTGGTGGTCATGTCGTTCCTGGGCTCAGCGCGTGGTGATGCGGGCGACAGCGAGAGCGACCTCGGCGGGGTCGCGGCGCTGGTCATCGAGGGCGCGGTGGATCGAGAGGCCTTCGATCAGGGCGTCGAGGATGCGCGCGGTCTCGGGATCGAACCAGCGCTCGAGGGCGTCGCGGCTGCGCTGCATCCACGCGGTCGTCAGGGCGCGGTAGGCCGGTTCGCGGGCCGCGAGCGTGTAGAGCTCGTGCGAGAGCACGTGCTCGCGGGGGTTGCCGAAGACGTCCCTCAGGATGATGGCGACGACGGCCTCGCGTGCGGACTCGAGGTCGGATGCCGCCGCCATCCGCTTCTCGAACCGCTCGCTGATCTCGGTGCCGAAGCGGGTGAACGCCTCGCGCAGCAGTTCGTCGATGCCGTCGAAATAGTAGGTCATCGAGCCGAGCGGCACGTCGGCGGCCGCGGCGATGCGGCGGTGCGAAGCGCCCGCGACGCCCGACTCGGCGATCACGTCGAGGCACGCGTCGATGATGCGGTCGCGGCGCTCGGGGTCGTTCTGGCGCCCCCGCCGGCTGCCCGGTTCAGGCACCATCGGATGCCTCGATCTCGCGGATCACGCGCGCCGGGTTGCCGACCGCGATGACGTTCGCCGGGATGTCACGGGTGACGACGGCGCCTGCGCCGATCACGGAGTTCTCGCCGATGGTCACCCCGGGGCAGACGATCACTCCCCCGCCGAGCCACACGTTGTCGCCGATGACGATGGGCTCGGCGGCCTCGAGCTTGTCGCGGCGCATCGTCGGATCGATCGGATGCGTGGGCGTGAGCAGCTGCACGTTCGGACCGATCTGGCAGTCGGCGCCGATCGTGATCGTCGCGACGTCGAGCGCGGTGAGGTTGAAGTTCACGAAGGTGCGGGCGCCGATCGAGATGTGGTCGCCGTAGTCGACGTGCAGGGGCGGGCGGATCGCGACGTCTTCGCCGAGGTCGCCGATGAGGTCTTCGAGCCAGCCGCGGGCGGCTGGATCTCCGGAGATCGTCTGCCGATGGTAGAGGTCGGCGAGGCGCGCGGCGCGGGCCGTACGGGCGGCGAGCTCGGGGTCGTCGCCGAGGTACAGGTCGCCGGCGAGCATCCGCTCCCGATGCGTGCGGGGGTCGCCCGCGAAGTAATCGGTCATGGATCGAGGGTAGCACCATGTGCGTACGTTCGTACGCACATGGTGACACGGCTTTCGAATCGCTCACTTTGCAGAGGTCTCCCGCAGAAAACCGCCAAGTGAGCGATTCGAACGCCGGGGGCGGGGATGCTCAGACGGCGATGCGAGGCGCCAGGGCCGACAGCATCCGAAGCTTCTCGTGGCTCTCGCTGCCCGGGATCGCCGTGTACACCAGCAGCGCCTGGGACTGCTCGGGATCGAGCAGGCTCTGGCAGGTGAGCTCGAGCGCCCCGAGCTCCGGGTGCACGAAGTGCTTCATCTCGCGCGGACGCACCCCCACCTCGTGCGTCTCCCACAGCGCCCGGAACTCCGCGCTCTGCGCGTGCAGCGCATCGGCGAGCGCCGCGGCCCGCGACTCCGGACCCCGCCGCGCGATCACCTCGCGCAGGCCAGATACCCAGAGCCGCGAAAGGTGGTCGTGCTCCTCCGCCGCGTACAGATCACGGGTGCGCGGGTCGCTGAACCAGCGGTAGCCGAGACTGCGCTCGGGTCCGCGCAGCGCCGACGCGTCGCCCGTCAGCGCGATCCCGAGCGGCGTCTGCCGCAGGGTCTCGCCGAGTTCACTGACGATCTCGGCCGGGGTGTCACCCAAGCGGTCGAAGATGCGCAGCATGCCGGGCCCGATGTGATCGCTCGCTCCTCCGCGCGGCGGCGGCTGATGCCCCGCGAGCCGGAACAGGTGGTCGCGCTCGTCGATCGTGAGGTGCAACCCCTGCGCGATCGACGCGAGCATCTGCTCGGACGGCAACGGCCCATCACCCCGCTCGAGCCGCGCGTAGTAGTCGGCCGACATGTGGCTGAGCGCCGCGACCTCCTCCCGCCGCAGCCCCTCGGTGCGGCGGCGCTGACCGCGGTGCAGGCCGACGTCCTCCGGCTGCAGACTGTCTCGGCGCAGTCGCAGAAAGCCCGCCAACGCCTCTCTGTCGATCGCCATCCGGCACCGTCCTTTCGCCGCACCGATCCTCGCATCCGCGATCGGCGCGTATCCACTGCATGAGGAGTCCTGGATGCGCCGCGGCCGAGGTCGCACGCTGGAGACAGACCACGAAGGAGCATCATGACCCGCACACCGATCGACATCGAGATCCCCGACCTCTCCGGCCGCCGCGCCGTCGTCACGGGAGGCAGCGACGGCATCGGGCTGCGCATCGCGACCCGCCTGGCCGCCGCCGGCGCCGAGATCGTGCTGCCCGTGCGCAATCCGACGAAGGGCGAGGCCGCGGCATCCGCCATTCGCGCCATCACCCCCGATGCGCGCGTGCAGGTCGCCGCGCTCGACCTCTCTTCGCTGGCATCCGTCGCTGCGCTCGGCGAGAGCCTACGAGCCGACGGACGGCCGATCCATCTGCTCGTGAACAACGCCGGGGTGATGACCCCGCCCGATCGCCAGACCACCGCCGACGGTTTCGAGCTGCAGTTCGGCACCAATCACCTCGGCCACTTCGCACTCGTCGGCCATCTGCTGCCGCTGCTACGCGCCGGGCGGGCACGCATCACGTCGCAGGTGAGCGTCGCCGCGAATCAGGGCGCCATCAACTGGGCCGACCCGAACTGGGAGCGCGCGTACAACGGTGGGCGCGCGTACAGCCAGTCGAAGATCGCGTTCGGGATGTTCGGCCTCGAACTCGACCGCCGCAGCGAGGCGCACGGCTGGGGGATCACGAGCAACCTGTCGCACCCGGGCATCGCCCCGACGAGCCTGCTCGCGGCCCGCCCCGAGCTGGGGCGGGCGCAGGACACGGTCGGCGTGCGTATGATCCGGTGGGCGTCGGCGCGCGGCATCCTGGTCGGCACGCCGGAGACGGCCGCGCTACCGGCACTGTACGCAGCGACATCAGCGGATGCCCGGGCCCGCCGCTTCTACGGCCCGAAGGGGCCCGGGCATCTTGGCGGCGCTCCCGCGGAGCAGCCGATGTACTCGCGGCTGCGCAGCGAGACGGATGCCGCGCGGATCTGGAGTCTTTCGGAGGAACTGACCGGCGTCGTGTTCCCGGATGCTTCGGTCAGTCGGTCGACTTCGAGCTGAACAGTCCGCGCAGGACGAGGAAGACCACGACGGCGACGACCGCCACGATGCCGAGCTTGGCGAAGAACCACAGGAGCGAGAACAGTGCGCTCACGATCCACCAGGCGATCACGATCGCCACGATGACGCCGAGGATGGTCCAGAGGTTCTTGGTCATGCCTCCAGCCTAGATTCCCGGCCGGGCCGCTTTCGAATCGCTCACTTCGCGGTTTTCCGGCGCCGACGACTGAAAAGTGAGCGATTCGAAAGCCCGAGAGGGGGTCAGGCCGCCGGGAGCTCGTCGATCGAGAAGTACACCGGCAGGCCGCGCTCGCGGGCGATCTCGACGTCCTTATCGGCGCCGGCGGATGCCCCGGGCAGACGCAGGACGGCATCGCAGTGCTGCAGCAGCCGATGCGCGGTCTCGTACATGACGTCGCCGACGGTCTCGTCGGCACTCTCGAGCGTGCGCAGGATCGGCAGCGCGACCCACTCGCCGATCATCGGGACGTGTCCGAGCCGGAAGATCGGGGCGGATGCCTCTTCGAGACGTTCGAGGTTGGCGGCGATGCGCGCGGGGTCGCCGTCGGTTCCGGAACGGTAGGGGCCGGCGATCAGGATGAGGAGTGGATTCGTCATGCCGAACACTGTAACGTTAACCGTGCAAGAACGTGCAACTTCGTGAAGGAACGCAAATGCTCGGTGCCCAGCGCAAAGCCCATCTGCTCGAGACCCTCGCCCGCGACGGGCGGATCGTCGCGAAGGACGTCGCCGCCGAACTCGCGCTCTCGGAGGACTCCATCCGCCGAGACCTGCGCGAACTCGCCGACGAGGGCAAAGTCATTCGCGTCTACGGTGGCGCCCTCCCGGTGCCCGCCGCAGATCGCCCCGTCGACGAGCGATCCGACCTCGCGACCGCGAGCAAGGAGCGGGTCGCGCGACGCGCGGCCGACGGCATCCGCCCCGCGTCGACGATCGTGCTCGACGCCGGCACGACCACCCTCGCCCTCGCGCGCCTGCTGCCGAGCGCTGCCGACCTCACCGTCATCACACCGAGCCCCGCTATCGCCCTCGCCGTCGCCGCGCACTCCGACGCGAAGGTCGTGATGATCGGCGGCGAACTCTCGCGGCACTCGATGGTCACCGGCGGCGCCCTCGCGATGGAGTCGATCCGCCACCTCGCCGCCGACACGTTCTACGTCGGCGCCACCGGCATCCACCCCGAGCACGGACTCACCACCGGAGAGCTCGACGACGCCGTCACCAAGCGCGCCATCGCCGAACGCTGCGCCGAGACCATCGTGCTCGCGAGCGAGGAGAAGATCGGGGCGGTCTCGCGGTTCCCCGTGCTCGACCTCGCGGCGGTCACGGCCGTGATCACCGACCCGCTCGACCGGAATCCGTTGATCGCCGGGCTGGTCTCGGCGGCCGGGCGTTCATGACTCCTCGGCCGGTGCCTGAGCTGTACCCAACTCAGGAACAACGGGCGAAACCGCGCCGAAAAAACTCGATTCGCCCCGCCCGACCCCCGATCTTCCTGAGTTAGGCACGCGGGAGGAGTTATCGCCCGTCACACTTCACCCGGCTACGGCGTCAACACTTCGACGGCGCAGATCGCGCCGACGAAGGAGACACCGTGTCGCACGCGCACGTCAACATCGGCAAGACCTACCCCGCGCCCTATCAGGCGATGCTCGCGTTCGCGGGCACGGCCGCCGAGGCCGGGACGGATGCCGGACTCTCGCCCCTGCTCGTCGAACTGGTGAAGGTGCGCGCATCGCAGCTCAACGGGTGCGCGTTCTGCCTGCGCATGCACGCGGCGGATGCCGTGAAGCACGGCGAGACCGCCGATCGCCTGGCCGTGCTCGCCGGGTGGTGGGAATCGCAGTACTTCACGCCCGAGGAGCAGGCCGCCCTCGTCATCGCCGAACGGGTGACGATGATCGGCGACCACGGGCATCTGCCCGACCGCGGCATCACGCCCGAAGACGTGCTGGACGAGAAGCAGATCGCGGCCGTCACCTGGCTCGCCGTGGTGATCAACAGCTGGAACCGGATCGCGATCACCAGCCATTACCCCGTCGCGCCCTGACGGCGGGCGGGAACGGAGAGGGAGGGGAGGATGCTCCCCAGCCTCCTCCCCTCCCTGATGCCTCGGCCCGCCGGGGAGGACGGGTCCGAAGACGTGGCGCGCGATGAGGGAACGGCGCCACAGAGTACGACGAGCGGGGCCCGGTTTTCTTACGCGGTTTCGGTGGATGTCCCGACGGGCGTGCCGTCGGACTGCGGATGCTCCGCCGCCCACGAGGCCAGAAGACCCAGCCGCTCGGCCGACGGCGAGCCGGGTTCAGCCGTGTAGACCATGAGCACGTTGCCGGGCTCGGCGGTGATCGCGAGCTCCTCGTACGCGAGGATCAGCTCGCCGACGACCGGGTGCCGGAACCGCTTCGTGCCGGTGCCGTGGATCCGCACGTCGTGCGCCGCCCACAACGCGCGGAAGACCTCGCTACGGGTCGACAGCTCGCCCACGAGATCCTGCATTCCCTTGTCGTGCGGGTCGCGCCCGGCCTCGGCGCGCATGATGCCGACGCACATGCTCGCGAAGAGGTCCCAGTCCGGGTAGAAGTCGCGGGCGGCCGCGTCGAGGAACTGGAAGCGAGCGAGATTCGGCGTGCGTCCGCCGTCGCCGATCACGGGCGAGTAGAACGCGCGACCGAGCTCGTTGGTCGCGAGCAGGTTCTGGTTCGCGTCGCGCACGAAGGCCACGGCATCCGTCATCGCGGCGAGCGCCCACGCGAGACTCGGACGCGGCTCGCCGGGCTTCGTCGCCCGACGGCGAGCCCGGCCGCTGGTGGGCACGCCGTCGGCGGCGCGCGCCAGGTCGAGCAGATGCGCGCGCTCGGCCTCGTCGAGCAGCAGCGCCCGCGACAGTGCATCGAGAACGGATGCCGACGCCCCGGCGAGCGCGCCCCGTTCGAGTTTCGCGTAGTACTCCACGCTCACCCCGGCGAGCGTGGCGACCTCGCTGCGTCGCAGGCCCGCGACCCGGCGGTTGGCGCCGGCGGTGAGTCCGACCTCTTCGGGGGTGAGTCGCGCGCGGCGGGTCATGAGGAACTCGCGCACCTCGGATCGGTTGTCCATGACATCAGGGTAGGTCGCGGGTGGCGCCGGCGGGAGGCGCGAAGGGTGCCCTGCCGGTACACCCCTTCGCCGGGACTCCCGCGCGCGCGACACGAGGCGCACAGTGGAAGCATCCGTTCGAAGAAGGAGAACCACCATGCGTGGAGTCGTCATGCACGCCCCCGGCGATGTCCGGACCGAAGAACTCGAGATGCCCGTCATCGTCGAGCCGACCGACGCGATCATCCGCGTCACCGCGACCTGCATCTGCGGGTCGGACCTCTGGCCGTACCGCGGCCTCGAGCCCCTCGCCCCGCACGGCCAGCGCATGGGCCACGAGTACATCGGCGTCGTCGAGACCGTCGGGGAGTCCGTGACCTCCGTCGTTCCCGGCGACTACGTCGTCGGCTCGTTCGTCGCCTCCGACAACACCTGCGAGATCTGCCAGGCGGGCTACCAGTCGCGCTGCGTACACCAGGTGATGATGGGCTCGGTCGGCACCCAGGCGCAGTACGCCCGAATTCCGCTCGCCGACGGCACCCTCGTCAAGACTCCGGGCGAGCCGACGGCGGACCTCGTGCCGTCGCTGCTCGCGGCATCCGATGTGCTCGGAACCGGCTGGTACGCCGCCATCGCCGCCGAAGCCGGCCCCGGCAAGACGGTCGCGGTCGTGGGTGACGGCGCCGTCGGGCTGCTCGGCATCCTGGCCGCGAAGCAGTTGGGTGCCGACCGCATCATCGCGATGTCGCGGCACGCCGACCGGCAGGCGCTCGCCCGCCGCTTCGGAGCCACCGACATCGTCGAGGAGCGCGGGGATGCCGGAGTCGCCGCGATCAAGGAGCTGACCGGCGGACTCGGCGCGCACAGCACGATCGAAGCCGTCGGTACGCAGGAGTCGATGGAGCAGGCGATCCGTGCGACGCGCGCCGGCGGGCACGTCGGCTACGTCGGCGTCTCGCACGAGGTGTCGCTCGACGGGTTCGAGCTGTTCTTCTCGAGCGTGCACCTGCACGGCGGACCCGCGCCCGTGCGCGCCTACCTGCCTGAGCTGATCCAGCTCATCTGGGACCGCGAGATCGACCCCGGCGTGGTCTTCGATCTCACGCTGCCGCTCGACGAGGCATCCGAGGGCTACAAGGCCATGGACGAGCGCCGCGCGACCAAGGTGCTGCTGACGACCGACTGACGGCCCGGCCGGCCCGGCTTTCGAATCGCTCACTTTCCGCTTCTCCGGCCCCCGAAACGACGAAGTGAGCGATTCGAATCCCTCTGAGAGGACCCACCATGAACATCGAACCCACCGTTCCCACCACGAAGAACCCGCCGGAGCAGTTCGCCGGCGACGTCTGGCTCGACGTGATCGCCGCGCCCCACGAGGCCGGGGAACGCGCAACCGTCGCCCTCGTGCGCTTCGCCCCCGGCGCCCGCACCGCCTGGCACTCGCACGCGCGCGGTCAGTACCTGCGCGTGACCTCGGGGGTCGCCCGGTTCGGCGACCGCGACGGCAACATCATCGAGGTGCATCCGGGGCAGACGCTCTACACGCCGCCCGGCCAGGACCACTGGCATGCCGCGGCGCCCGGATGCTTCATGGAGCACATCGCGATCCTCGAAGCGGGCGACGACCCGGCGGCGACCACGACGTGGAAAGAGCACGTGACGGATGCCGAATACGACGGGACGGTCGGCGCATGACCGGCTGGACCGGCGGGCAGCGCTCCATCGGCGACATCGCCCCGGCGCTGGCGCACTACACGGATGCCGTGCTGTTCGACGAGGTCTGGGCGCGGCCCGAGCTCTCGCCGCGCGACCGCAGCCTGGTCACCGTCTCAGGACTCGTGACGCTCGGCGCCGTCGATCAGTTGGAGTTCCATCTCGGCTTCGCCCGCGACAACGGCGTGACCGAAGAGGAGCTGATCGAGGCCATCACCCACCTGGCCTTCTACGTCGGCTGGCCGCGGGCGATGGGCGCGATCGCCGCGGCGCGGAAGGCGTTCGCGGCGTCCTGAGCGCGGCGGCATCCGTCCGTGCCCGGCACGACTTCGGAGTTCTCGGGCGAAACGCCGGGGGACGGATGCCGCCGCGCGGCGTGTCTCGTCGGATCTCCGAGGTTGTGCGGGGCGCTTCGACAGGCTCAGCGACCCAGTGGGGCGAGCCTCAGCGACCCAGTGGGGCGAGCCTCAGCGACCCAGTGGGGCGAGGGCTCAGCGACCCAGTGGGGCGGCGGGCTCAGCGCGCCGGAGGGGGGCTCAGCGGTACAGCAGGTCGGGGGCGACGGCATCCGGCCAGTCCGGCACCGCCAGGCGGGCGGGGTCGTCCCACTCGCGCGCGACGATCTGCGCGAATGCGCCGCGCACGCCGAAGAGCTTCTCGAGGGGACTCCAGTCCGACTCCCCCGGCATCGGCACGAGCGACCGCTCGACGAGTGCCTCGGGGTGCAGCTCCTCGATCAGCGACAGCAACCGCACGCCCGCCGCGACGGGGCGCAGCGCTTCGGCATCCGTCACGTGCAGGATCACGCCCTCGCACGCCTCCCCCGCGTGGTCGCGCACGAGCGGCGTGAACCCGTAGGGCACAGCCGCCAGGCCGGGAAGGCCCGCGGCGTTGACGGCGGATGCGTACCGCTCCCCGTCGATGAACGGCGCTGCGATCACGCGGAACGGCACCGCGGTGCTGCGCCCCTCCGACACGTTGACACCCTCGGCGAGACAGGTGCCCGGGTATAGCAGGGTGGTCGTCGGCGACGGCAGGTTCGGCGACGGCGGCATCCACGTGCCCTCTCCCCCGCCGATCGGCGCATCGCGCGTGAGCCCGGCCACCTCGACGACCTCGAGGTCGACGTCGATCCCGCGCGTGCGCACCCAGTGCCGGGCGAGTTCGCCGATCGTGAGGCCGTGGCGGATCGGCATCGTCCAGCGCCCGACGAGCGACTGCGCTCCCTCATCGAGCATGGGCCCCTCGGCCCGGTCGAGCCGTCCGCCGAGCGGGTTCGGTCGATCGAGCACGACGACCGCGACGCCCGCATCCGCGCAGGCTTCGAGCAGGTGGCTCATGGTCCAGATGTATGTGTAGAAGCGCGCGCCGACGTCGGGGAGATCGACGAGGACAGCATCGAGATCGGCCAGATCGGATGCCGCCGGGCGCACCGCGTCGCCGTAGAGGCTGCGCACCTCGACTCCCGTGACGGGATCGCGCAGGTCCCCGACGTGCTCCCCCTCCCGTGCCCGCCCGCTGAGCCCGTGCTCGGGGCCGAACAACCGGGAGAACGAGAAGCCCGTGGCGGCGAGCACCTCCCGGCCACGCACCAGCTCGGAGGTGAGCGCGAGGTCGTTCGTCAGCATTCCGATGCGTCCCGATTCGAGGCGGGCGCGCAGGTCGGGGCGGATGTCGCGGCGGACCAGACGGTCGATGCCGAGGTGCAGGGAGGGCATGTGCTCAATCGATTCTGTGGTCGGTGACGGCGTTGTAGGTGCGCTGGAGGTTGTCGGCGATGGTGTCGTAATCGGCCTGTGCGATGCGAGTGAAGAGGAAGTCGAGCACCGCGAGCTGCGCGATGCGGCTGGCCATCGCGCCTGAGCGGAAGGTCGATTCGGAGACGGCGGTGAACAGCACGAGGTCGCAGACGCGCGCCAGCGGCGAGCGCGGATTGTTCGTGATGGCGATGGTGATGGCGCCCGCTCGCGCGGCGACCTCGGCCGACTGCACGATCTCGAGCGTGCGGCCGGAGTGCGAGATCGCGATGGCGACGTCGCGCTCGTCGAGCAGGGCGGCGCCGGTGAGGGCGAGGTGCAGATCGGTGCGGGCCTGCGCGACGAGTCCGGCGCGGTGCAGCTTCTGCTCGAGGTCTTGAGCTGCGAGTCCGCTCGATGCGGCTCCGTAGATGTCGATGCGGCGAGCGCCGCGCACGGCGCCGACGCACTCCTCGAGCACGTCGATGTCGATCTGGCGCGCGGTGCGCTCGATGGCGGATGCCTCGGCGAAGGCGATCTTGCGCACGGTGGTGAGGGCGTCGTCGTGTCGGCTGACGTCGCTCTCGGACACCTGGAAGCGCTCATGATCGGATGCCGTGCGGTCGAGTTCGGTGGCGAGGGCGAGGCGCAGATCGGGGTAGCCCGAGAAGCCGAGGCTCTGCGTGAACCGGGCGATGCTGGCGACCGAGGTGCCCACGGCGAGGGCGAGTTGGGTGATCGAGTTGTCGACCGCGCTCTGCGGATCGGCGAGCACGTGGGAGGCGATCCGGCGTTCGGTGGGCGTGAGCACGGAGAGCCTCTGGTGGATGGCGGTCATCGCGCTGGTGGTCACGCTGAAAGGATTGCAGATTCGAATCAATAAGTGAAAGGAATTTTCAGAAACCCCTTGATCTTCTGTAACTGATTGCCCAAAGTAGGGCAGAGGCATTCACAGCAGAGCGCCCCGGTCCGTCCGACGGCTCTCATCAACCGAGAGGATTCCCATGCGACACCGCACTACCCGACTCGCGTTCACCGCGGGCCTTCTCGCCACCGGGCTCGCCGTCGCGGGCTGCGCTCCGGCCGCATCCAGCGGCGAGGGTGACGGCGAGGACGTCACCCTCAAGATCTGGTCATGGCAGGCATCCTCCTCGCCGAAGTGGGAGGCCGTCTTCGACGTCTACGAGGAATCGCATCCCGGTGTGACCATCGAATTCGAGGGCTTCCAGCCCACCGAGTACAACCAGATCCTCGCCACCGGCCTCGAGGGCAGCGACGGTCCGGACATCGCGATGCTCCGCGCCTACGGCGGGGTGCAGCCCGCGATCCAGTCGGAGCAGATCGTGCCGATCGATGACATCGTCGACGGTCTCGACCAGTTCGACCCGACCGTGCTGCGCGCCGCTCAGGGCAAGGACGACGGGGCCACCTACGGGGTGCCCTTCGCGTACCAGACCATGCAGATGTTCTACAACAAGACGATGTTCGACGAGATGGGCCTCGAGGAGCCCACCGACTGGGACGAGTTCATCGAGCTGCAGGAGACCCTGCTCGACGAGGGCGTGACCCCGATGGCGCTCGGCGCCCGCGAAGACTGGGTGCTGCCGATGTTCCACGACATCGTCGGCTCGGCGAACTACGGCGGGGCCGACTTCGAGGAGAAGGTGCTCGCAGGAGACGCCGACTTCACCGACCCGGCCTACGTCTCGTCGCTGCAGATCGTGCAGGACATGCAGAAGTACCTCGACAAGAACGTCAACGCGATCGCCGTCGCCGACGCAGTGCTGCAGTTCACGTCGGGCCAGGCCGCGCAGTGGCCCGGCGGCTCGTTCGACCTGCCGACGTTCCAGAACTCCGCGCCCGACACCGAGTGGGGCGTCTACGAAGTGCCTCCGGCACCCGGCAGCGCCCTCGACCACGCGGTCACCCCGGGCTACGCCGACGGCAGCTTCGGCATCAACGCCGCGAGCGAGAACCAGGATGCCGCCACCGAGCTGCTCAACTGGATGACCACGACGGAGTTCGGCCAGCTCGTCGCCGACGAGGTCGACCAGTTCTCGGCTCTCCCCGGCGTGACCTACTCCGACCCGCTCATGCAGGAGATGAACGAGGCGTACACCGCCAACCCGGCGCCGTACCTGCTGCTCGTCGACTTCCGCTACGGCGACCCGACCGGCACCGCCGTGCTCGGCCCGGACATCCAGGCGATGTTCCTCGGCGACAAGACACCCGAGCAGCTGGGCGCCGACCTGCAGTCCGGGGTCTCCACCTGGTTCACCCCGGGTTCCTGATCCGAACACGAGGGGGCGTCGATCCGGCGCCCCCTCGCGGAGCGAAAGACACACCATGGCCCTGACCCTCCCCCTCCGGCGCGACCCCGCCGCGCCCGGCACCGCCAAGCGCCGCACCCGCGCCGGCATCGCCCTGAGCACCCCCACCGCGGCGCTCTTCGTGCTGCCGGCTGCCGTGCTCTTCGCGGTGCTCATCCTGTACCCGATGCTCGCCGCCCTCAGCTACTCGTTCTTCGACTGGCAGGGCACCAAGCAGGGCGGTTTCGCGGGCGTCGCGAACTACATCACGCTCCTCACGAAGGAGCCCTACGCCTCCGAGCTGTGGAACGCGTTCGGGCACAACCTGCTGCTGTTCGCCGGTGCCCTCGTCTTCCAGAACTCGCTCGGCCTCGGCATCGCCACGCTGCTGCACCGCCGCAAGCGCACCAAGCGCTTCTTCCAGACGATCTTCGCGCTCCCCTACCTCGTGAGCCCGATGGTCATCGGCTACCTGTGGTCGCTGATGCTCTCGCCGCTCTTCGGCCCGGTGAACGCGATCCTGCGCGGCGTCGGACTCGAGAGCCTCGCCCTCCCCTGGCTCGGCGACCCGCAGCTCGCGATCTGGGTGATCGTGCTCGTCAGCGCCTGGCAGTGGATCGGCTTCCCGATCCTGCTCTACGGCGCAGCCCTCGGCGGCATCCCCGAGGAGATCGAGGAGGCCGCCTCGCTCGACGGTGCGACCGCCGCCAAGCGCTTCCGCTACATCACCCTGCCGATGCTCACCCCGACGATCGGCATCATCACCGTGCTCACCTTCATCGGCAGCATGGAGGCGATGGCGATCCCGTTCGCCCTCGCCGGATCCAACGGCGCCCCCGCCGGGTCGACCGACGTGATGATGCTGCTCTTCTACCGCACCGCCTTCGAGTCGGGGAACCCGAACTCGATCGGGGTGTCCTCCGCGCTCGCGACGGTCCTGTTCATCTTCATCATGGTGATCTCGGTCGTGATCACCTCGACGATGCGTCGCGCCGAACGAAAGCTGTTCTGATGAGCACCGCCACCGAAACCCGTCCGGAGCAGACCACCGAGGCCATCGTCTCGGGACGTCGCCCCGACGCGCCCCGCCGCCGATCCGGCCGCACGAACGACACCCCGTTCATCGGGCGCCTGTTCGCGAACGTGTTCCTCTGGGGCTATGCACTCGTCGCGATCGGCCCCCTGCTGCTCATGGTCAACAACTCGCTGCGCACCCAGCAGCAGATCGCCACCGAGCCGCTCGGACTGCCCGTGCCGCCGACGTTCACCAGCTTCCAGAGCGCGTGGATCACGGCATCCTTCGACACCTACTTCGTCAACTCGATCACCGTCACCGTCGGCTCGGTCATCGTGACCACCGTCGTGTCGGTGCTCGCCGCGTACGCGTTCGCGCGTGCTCGGGCGAAGTTCTTCCGCGGCATCGAGGCGGTGTTCCTCTCGGGACTCATGCTCCCGGTGCACCTCGCGATCCTGCCGCTGTTCTACCTGCTCGACTCGCTCAAGATGACCAGCAACGTGTTCAGCCTGATCCTCGTCTACGGCGCCCTCGGCATCCCGTTCACGACCTTCGTGCTGACCGTGTTCTTCCGCGCTCTGCCGATCGAGCTCGAAGAGGCGGCCCGCATCGACGGGGCGGGACCGTTCCGCACCTTCGTGCAGATCCTGCTGCCGCTCGTGCGCCCGGCGCTCGCGACGGTGATCGTCTTCCGTTTCGTGCCGGTGTGGAACGACTTCTTCTACCCGCTGATCCTGCTGCGCGACCGCGACTCGTACACGCTGCCGGTCGGTCTCACCCGATTCTTCGGCGAGTACTCCACCGACTGGCCGCAGCTGTTCGCCGGACTCACGATCGCGACGATTCCGCTGGTCGTGCTGTTCCTGCTGGCGACGAAACAGATCATCAACGGCCTCACCTCCGGCATGAGCAAGTGAGTCGCGCGTGGTGAACGGAGCGCCGGGGTCGGCATGGGCATCGCTTCGGTCGATCGACGACGGGCCGGTTCTGCGCGGCACAGCCGCCGACGACGAGCGGATGCCGGTGACGCCGGCACACCTGTTCGACCTCGCGTCTCTCACGAAGACGTTCACGACGGTCGCCGCGCTGCGGCTCGTCGACGTCGGAGTCCTGGCGCTGGACGAGCCGGTGCGGTCGGTCGTGCCCATCGGACCCGTCGGGTCGGATGCCGATGGCATCACCCTGCGGCAGCTGCTCACGCACACCTCGGGGTTGCCGGCCGAGGGGCCGTGGCGGTCGGGACTGGTCGGCGAGGAGTTGCGGTCGGCGGTGCTGCGGTCCGGCCTGGCCTCGCCGCCGGGGGCGGTGCATCGGTATTCGGACGTCGGGTTCATCGCCGTCGGCGAGATCGTGGAGCGAGCCTCCGGTCGGCCGTTGGACGCGCACGTGGCGGATGTGGCCGAGTTGCTCGGGGCGTCGTCGCTGACCTGGCGACCTTCCGACGAGCTCGCGGTCGCGACGGAGGTGCAGCCGCATCGCGGGCTCGTGCGCGGTGAGGTGCACGACGAACTCGCGCACGCGCTCGGTCGGCCCGCGGGGCACGCCGGACTGTTCGGAACGGTCGACGACGTCGCGGCCCTCGCGAGGATGATCCGTGACGACGGGGTCGGGGCCGCGGGACGGGTGCTCTCGGCGGACGGCATCCGTCTGATCACGACACCCGTGGCGACCGCCGGGGCCGGGTACGGCCAGGCGGTCGGCCTGCGCGTGCGCGATGCCGCCTGGATGGGCGACGCGGATGCCGTCGGCCACACCGGCTTCACCGGCACCGCGTTTGCCGTGTCGCGCTCCGGTGCATACGGGGTTCTGCTGCTGAACCGCGTGCACCCGACTCGGGAGGGCACCGACGTGAGCGCCGTGCGCCGGGAGTTCTTCTCGTTCCTCGGGTGACCAGCGGCATTCGAATCGCTCACTTCGCCGTTTCTGAAGCCGGAGATCAACGAAGTGAGCGATTCGAAAGCCGTCAGGAGACCAGCTCTCCTCCAGCGGCGCGCCAGTCGATCAGGCCGCGCGCCATGTTCGTCGCCTCGAAACCCAGCTCGGTGAGCAGGTTCGCAGCACCGCTCGACAGCAGACCTCCGGTGCAGAAGGTGACGAGCATGCGATCTTCGGGGAGTTCGTCGGCGCGATCCTCGAGCTCGCCCAGGGGGATGTGGATCGCGCCCGGGATGTGGGCGCGATGCCAGTCCTGCACCCGCCGCACGTCGACCACGACGGCCCCGTCGGCAATCAGCCGCTGCGCCTCCGCGGCGGTGACGGCGGGCGGCCGACGGAAGAAGTGCCGCACGCTCACCGACGCGCCTCGCGGCGCACGTTCACGAGCGTGAGCACGCCCCCGGCGACCGGGATCAGCGCCATCAACCGCGTGCGCAGCAGCAGGTCGCGTGCGAACAGCGCCGTGACCGCGACCGCCAGGAACAGTGCGCCGTGAACCGGCCCGAGCACGGACGCCACCCCGTCGATGTGCACGGTCGCGAGGTTGATCAGCAGCACCGCGATGCTCAGCAACTCGAGCACCGACAGCACCTCGAGCACCCGCAGCACGGGCCTCATACTCTGCCCGGCTCTCATGCGGCACCGGGTCGCACGATCATGAGCACGACGACCGCGGCCCAGAGCAGGTTGAAGACGCCGGTGAGCACGCGCATCGTGCGCAGCCCGCCCGCGTCGAGAGCGCCGGTGAGCGCATCGCGCTGGGCGGGCACGATCCGCAGGGCGAGCAGCGCGCCGGCGACCGCGGTGAGCACCATGGCGATCGTGATCCAGATCTCACCGAGGCGCCCCTGCACCGCCGCGAGTACGAGTCCGATCACGGGGACGACGAGGGCCAGGATGCCGTACACCCGCGTGATCCGATGCAGCAGCGTCGCGACGGCGGGTGCGGTGGCGACGGCATCCGCTCCTCCGCCGGTGGCGGGCTGCGCGAAGCGCGGGAACAAGCTGGTGGTGACGGCCACGGGACCGACGAAGAGGATGCCGGCGAGCACGTGCGCGGCGAGCAGGATGTTCTCCATAGCTTTAGTTTAGCTAAAGGTTGCAGTGTGGCGAGACATCGCTTTCGTCGCGAGACACCACGGCACGCGTGATGCCTCACGGCAGAAGTGGCGTCTCGGTCGGCGGGCGCGGCTCAGCGCGGGGCGCGCATGAGCTCGGCGACGTGGGCGCGCAGCGCCTCGGTGAGCTCCGGATGCTTCGCCGCGAACTCCGCATCGAGGGCGGCGATGCACGCCCCGGCATCCGCCAGCAACCGATCGCCCGCGGGCGTCACGCGCAGGTGGGAGGCCGCGCCGGCGCGCTCGGTGGCGTCTTCGACGAGCCCGTCCTTCTTGAGACCCGCGACGGCGACGTGCGCACTCGGCGCCGTGATGCGCGAGCGGCGGGCGAGCTCGCTGAACGAGAGCCCCGGCATCGCCCGGATGTGCCCGAGCAGCGCGTAGGTGCGCGAGGTGAGGCCGATCGGCTTCAGCGCCTCCGCGAACGCCGCCTGCCACGCCGCCGTCACGGTCAACAGCGCGACCGTGGGGCTGAACGGGGGCGTCTCGGGCATCTGCTCAGGCTACCCGGGTCGCCTCCGGCATCCGCCGTCGCCTCCCTGTTTCGAATCGCTCACCTTGCCGAGTTCACCCGTCGAAAACCGCAAAGTGAGCGATTCGAACACCGGGGGGACCCGCTTCAGCCGCGCTTCAGCAGAAAGCCGCCACACTGGGATCATGCGGATTCTGGTGGTCGACGACGAGGTGCGTCTCGCCGACGCCGTGCGCCGCGGGCTCGAAGCCGAGGGGTTCGCCGTCGACGTCGCGCACAACGGGGTCGACGGACTCTGGCGTGCGCGCGAGACGCGGTACGACGCGATCGTGCTCGACCTGATGATGCCGGGCATGAGCGGATGGAAGGTGTGCGAGGCGCTGCGAGCCGAGGAGAACTGGACCCCCGTGCTCATGCTCACCGCCAAGGACGGCGAGTGGGACCAGGTCGAAGCCCTCGAGACCGGCGCCGACGACTACGTCACCAAGCCGTTCTCGTTCGCGATCCTCGTCGCCCGTATCCGCGCCCTCGTGCGCCGAGGCGCCGTCGCGCGCCCCGCCGTCCTCGAAGCCGGCGACCTGCGCCTCGACCCCGCCGCCCACGACGTCCGGCGCGGCGAGACGCCGATCGCCCTCGCCGCACGCGAGTTCTCAGTGCTCGAGTATCTGATGCGCCACCGCGGACAGGTGATCTCGAAGCGCACGCTCATCGAGGGCGTGTGGGACGACGATTTCGACGGCGACCCGAACATCGTCGAGGTGTACGTCGGCCACCTGCGCCGCAAGGTCGACAAGCCCTTCGGACGCGAGGCGATCGAGACGATCCGCGGAGCCGGCTATCGGCTGGCGGCCGACGGTGGCTAGGCGCGGCTGGCGGTCGGTGCGCGGCCGCACGACCCTCGGCGCGACGGTCGTCGTGGCCGTCGCACTGGCCATCGGGGCGGTGTCGTTCTACGGCATCCTGAGCGGGAGCATCCATTCGGCCACCGAACGTTCGGCCGAGCAGCGCCTCGACGAACTCGCCGAGCGCCTCGACCAGCGGGGCGGCCCGGGCGGAGGCGGCGCCGACATGGGCGGCCTCGACGACGAGATCGTGCAGATCATCGGCTCCGGCGGCGAGGTGCGCGCCGCGAGCGAGGATGCGCGCGACGCCCTGGGGTCGACGGCACTGCCGATCACCGACGACGTGTTCACCATGACGATCGACGACGAGCCGATGCTCGTGCTCTCCGACGATCTCGACGACGACCAGACGCTCGTGCTCGCGGTGTCGGTCGAGAACGACGCCGAGACCCTGTCGACCGTGGCGGTGCTGCTCGGGGTCGCCGTTCCGCTGCTGCTGCTGCTCGTCGCCGTGACGACCTGGCTCGTGACCGGGCGCGCGCTGCGTCCGGTCACGCGCATCCGCGAGGAGGTCGACGGCATCACCGCCGAACGCCTGCACCAGCGCGTGGCGGTTCCCGATTCCGCCGACGAGATCGCCGCCCTCGCGACGACCATGAACGGCATGCTCGACCGGCTCGACGCGTCGGCGACGGCCCAGCGACGGTTCGTGTCGGATGCTTCGCACGAACTGCGATCGCCCCTCGCCGTGATCCGCCAGCACGCGGAGCTCGCCCAGGCGCACCCGGCGACCACGAGCATCGGCGAGCTGGCCGACGTCGTGTCGGACGAAGGGCTTCGGCTGCAGGGCATCGTGGAATCGCTGCTGCTGCTCGCCCGTCTCGACGAGGGCGCCGGGAGCGTGCACGAACCGGTCGACCTCGACGACATCGCGCTCGGTGAGGTGCGGCGGCTGCGCGCGTCAGGGGTCGAGGTCGATGGGTCCGGCATTCGCGCGGCGCGGGTCTCGGGCGATCCACGGCTGCTCGGACAGCTGCTGCGCAACCTCGCCGACAACGCGGCTCGGCATGCGCAGGGGCGGGTGGCGATCGGCATCGCGCCGTCGGACGGTTTCGTGTTCGTGACCGTGGAGGACGACGGCGCGGGTGTGCCCGTCGACGAGCGGGAGCGGGTGTTCGAGCGCTTCGTACGGCTCGACGAGGCCCGCAGCCGCGACGCCGGCGGCAGCGGACTCGGCCTCGCGATCGTGCGGGGCATCGCCACGGCCTCGGGCGGGACGGTCGTCGTCGACGACTCCCGCTGGGGTGGTGCGCGATTCGTCGTGACCCTGCCGCTCGCACGGTAGGCGGGTGGTTTCTCGGGGTGGGACGCTTCGACAGGCTCGGCGACCCAGTTGCGTGCGGGCTTCGGTTCCTTCGCCGGGATGCTTCGACAGGCTCGGCGACCCAGTTGCGTGGGCGGCCGTGAAGCTGGGTCCCTGAGCCTGTCGAAGGGCCCCACCCCACGAAAGGCGGTTCCTGAAGACGGCTTCAGCACGCTTCAGGGTGGCTTCAGCGGTGCCGCGACACCATGAAGCCATGAACGACAAGACCCCGAACCCCGACCAGACGCCCGAGTCCACGCCCGACGCTCCGACGGTTCCCGTCACGCCCGCGACGGATGCTTCCGCTCACGCCGCGACGGCCCCTCAGCCCGAGGCATCCGCACCCGCGACCGCGACAGCCGCTCCGGCATCCGCTCCGAAGGGCCGCAAGCGCGCCCTGCTGATCGGCGGCGGTGCAGTCGCCGCCGTGCTGTTGGCCGGCGGCGGCGTTGCGGTCGGCGCGGCGATCGCCGACGAGCTGGGCGACGATGACGACCGCCCGGGCGTCTCGGACGGCCCCCGTCACGATGAGGACGACGACCGCGGCGGTGACCGCGATCAGGATGGCCGCGGCGACCGCGACGACGACGCCCCGCAGCAGGGTGGCGGACCGGTGACCGGCATCGGCACGGCATCCGCTGACGAGATCGTCGAGATCGCCGACGCTGCCCGCAGTGCCGCCGACGGCGAGGTCACCTCGATCGACGCCAAGCGCGACGGCACGTGGGAGGTGAAGCTCGAGACCGCGGCGGGCGACGAGACCGAGGTGCGCGTCGACGCCGACCTGAACGCGACGGTCGTCGGCACCGACACCGCCGACGGCGACGACACCGGCCCGACGCTGACCCTCGACGAGGCGACGATCCGCTCGCTCGTCGCGGCGGCGCTCGACGAGGCCGAGGGACTGATCACCGACCTCGACGTCGACGACGACGCGTCGCGCCCGTACGACGTGTCGGTGCTCACGAACGACAACCGCTCGATCGACATCGATCTCGACAGCTCCTTCGCCGTCGTCGGCACCGATCTCGACGACTGACCCCCGGTTTCGAATCGCTCACTTCGTCGTCTTCCGCCCCGGAAGGCGGCAAGGTGAGCGATTCGAAAGCCGCAGCGGATACGATTTCAGACATGAGCAGCGCCATCGACGACGTCTCCATCGGTGGAGAGATGATCCGCCTCGGCCAGTTCCTGAAGTTCTCGGGGCTCATCGACTCGGGCGGCGACGCCAAGGAAGCCATCATCGACGGATTCGTGAAGGTCAACGGCGAGGTCGACCGGCGCCGCGGACGCCAGCTGCACGACGGAGACCTCGTGTCGTTCGAGGCCCGCACGGTGCGCGTTCGGCCCTGAGCCGGGAGCGGCGCCGGTTTCGAATAGCTCACTTCGTCGATTTCCGGGCCGGAGAACGACAAGGTGAGCGATTCGAAAGCTGTCAGGGTCGCGCCACCTGATAGCGCAGGTACATCAGCCCGCCGTCGAAGCGGTGGTCGTCAATCAGTTCCAGGTCGAGGTGCACCCCGTCGGGGAAGAACCGCAAGCCCCCACCTACGATGCCCGGGCCGACGAACATCTGGAACTCGTCGACCAGCCCCGCGCGGATCGCCTCGGCCGCGATCGTCGGCCCGTCGATCGTGAGGTCGTGCGGCAGCTCTTCCTTCCAGCGCGCGACCGTCGCCGCATCGAACTCGCGCTCGATGTGCGTGCGGGTGCTCGACGGCTCGGCGAGTGTGCGCGAGAAGACGATCTTGTCGGCCTTCTGCCAGCTCAGCGCGTAGTCGATGCCCTCCTGCGGCTGGTCGGGCTCGAGGTGCGCGGTCTCCCAATAGACCATCGTCTCGTACATGCGCCGACCGTAGAGGTACGTGCCGACGTCATCGAACTTCTCGGTGATGAAGGCGTGCACGCCCGGATCGAGCGCCCAGTCGAAACCGCCGTCCGGACCGCTCGCGTAACCGTCGAGCGACGTGATCATGGAGTAGATGAGGCGTCCCATGGGGCGACGGTACCCCGCGCCGGGCACGTGCGACAGGGGGTGCGGGTTCTGCGGGGCGGGGCCCTTCGACGGGCTCAGGGACCCAGTTTCGGTCAGGGCCCCCGTTCCGGTCAGGGACCCGGTTTCAGTGAACGACTCTGCCTGGGTCGCTGAGCTTGTCGAAGCGTCGCAGGCCCGAGAAGGAGGTCCCGCCTCGGTCACACCGGCTCGGGCACGCGCCGCTCGGGGCGGGCACGACCGAACCGCTCACCGAGCGTGCTCTCCTCGTAGGCGCGGCGGGTGAGGCCCCGCAGCTGGAGTTCGGGCACCACCCGGTCGACGAACTCGCGGAACCCTGACGGCTGCGTGAGCGCCTGCACCACGAAGCCGTCGGCGGCACCGGACTCGAAACGCTCCTGGATGTCGTCGGCGATCTCGAACGCACTCCCGACCGCCACCGACTCCCAGAACGACTCGGCGTACAGCTCGCGCGCGGTCAGCCGCTCCCCCGCCTGCAACCGCGCCAGTCGGCGGTTCGGCGACTTCGACTCGTTGGCGATCGCCGTCGCGGCATCCGACTCCACCGCGATCACGGCATCCGGATCCGGACCCAGCGCCTGCCCGATCGAGTGCGCGACGTCTTCGACGATCAACGTGTCGGGTGTGGAGGCGAGGATTCGGGCGGCCGCGGCCCGGGCATCCGCCGTCGTGTCGCCCACGACCGGCCGGTACTGCGGCAGGATCGCCACGTCGCCGGGATCGCGCCCGTGCGCGACCACGCGCGCCTTGAGCTCGGCGTAGAACGCGCGGGCTTCGGCGAGCGGCAGCGAGCGGGCGAACACGGCATCCGCGGTCGCCGCCGCCAGCTCCTGTCCGGCTTCCGACCCGCCGGCCTGGAAGAGCAGCGGATGCCCCTGCGGGGGTCGCGCGATGTTGAGGGGCCCGCGCACCGCGAAGTGGTCTCCCCGGTGGTCGGTCACGTGCAGCTTGTCGGGATCGGCGAAGAGTCCGCTGCGGCGGTCGGCGAGGATGGCGTCGTCGGCCCAACTGTCCCAGAGCAACTGAACCACGTCGACGAACTCCCGTCCGCGCTCGTATCGCAGCGCGTGGTCGAGGTGCGCGTCGCCGCCGAAGTTGCGGGCCTCCTCGGGGTAGCGCGAGGTCACGAGGTTCCAGGCGGCGCGGCCGCGGCTGATGTGGTCGAGCGAGGCGAGCGCGCGGGCGACGTGGTACGGCTCGTTGTAGCTGGTCGAGACGGTCGCCGCGAGCCCGATCCGACTCGTGCGTGCGGCGAGCGCCGACAGCAGGGTGAGCGGTTCGAGCCGCGTCTGGCCGTAGTGATCGACGCCCGAGGGGAAGCGATCCCAGAGGTACAGGCCGTCGGCGAGGAAGAGGGTATCGAAGACGCCGCGCTCGGCGGTCTGCGCGAAGTCGGCGTAGTAGTCGATGTCGACGTGCCGGTGCGGTTCGGCATCGTCGTGACGCCACCCCGAGACGTGCGACCCTCCCGGGTGGAAGAGGAATGCGGCGAGGAGCAGTCGACGGGTCACGCGGCGTACCTTCCGGCGGGGCGGGCGAGGCCGAGGTTCTCGCGCAGGGTGTCGCCTGCGTACTCCCCCGGGTAGATTCCGTGGTCGGTCAGGCGGGGCACGATGTGCTCGACGAACCGGGTGAGGGTGTCGGGAAGGGTCGGTGCCATCAGGATGAACCCGTCGGCCGCACCGTTCTCGTACCGCTCGATGAGGTGGGCGGTGAGAGTGTCGGGCGTGCCGACGGTGAAGCGGCGACGGAGCACCTCCCACGCCAACTCCCGCAAGGTGTAGGGGCGCTGCGCGAGCAGGTCGGCGATCGCCTTGTACCCCGACTTCGACTGGTTGAACCCCTCGTGGTCGAAGTCGAAGGTGAACGTCTCGTCGACGTCGCGCTCCCCCAGATCGACGCCCAGATAGTGCGCGAGCAGATCGACCTGCACCCGTTCGGGCGTGAGCTCGGCGAGCTCGCGGAACCGCTCCTCGGCATCCGCTTCGGTGTCGCCGATGATCGGCGAGAACCACGGCAGCACCTTCAGATCATCGGACTCTCGGCCTGCGGCGAGCGCGCGCCGCTTGTAATCGTCGTAGAGCCTCTGGCCGGACGTGAGCGATCCACCGCCGAGGGTGAAGACGGCATCCGCCGTTCGGCCTGCCAGCGCGCGGCCGGCTTCCGAGGCGCCGGCCTGGAAGAGCGGCGGATGCCCCTGCACCGGGCGAGGGATGTTGAGGGGCCCGCGCACGGCGAAGTGCTCGCCCCGGTGCTCGAGAACGTGCACTTTCGCGCGGTCGGCGTAGCGGCCGGATGCCTTGTCGAAGACGAAGGCGTCGTCGTCCCAGCCGTCCCAGAGGCCGTTCACGACGTCGACGAACTCGGCACCGCGCTCGTAGCGGATGCCGTGGTCGAGGTGCGTGTCGCGGCCGAAGTTGCGGGCCTCCTCGTCGCTCGCGCTGGTCACCAGGTTCCACGCCGCGCGGCCGTGGCTGAGGTGGTCGAGCGAGGCGAGCTTGCGGGCCACGTGATACGGCTCGTTGTAGGTGGTCGAGACCGTGGCGGCGAGGCCGATCTTCGTCGTCAGCTGCGAGAGCGCGCTGAGCAGGGTGAACGGTTCGAGGCGCACGTTGGTGCCATGTTCGATGCCGGAGCGGAAGCGATCCCACACGTACAGCTCGTCGGCGAGGAACAGGGTGGCGAAGCGCCCGGCCTCGGCGGTCTGCGCGAAGCGCATCCAGTAGTCGAGGTCGAGGTACGACGACGCGTCGGCTCCCGATCGCCACCCGGTGATGTGCTCACCGCCCGGGTAGAACACCCCGGCCGCGAAGACGAGCGGTGCGCGGCTCATGCCGCCACCTCCCGGCGGACCGCGGCGTTCAGCGCCGGCGCGACATCCGAGGTGAAGAGTTCGAGGGCGTCCTTCTGCTGCTCGAGCGAACGGTACAGACCGTCGAGCTGCAGCTGGATCTGCGTCGTGTGGGCGAACGCCGGATGCTGGGCGATGGACGCCGCGATGTCGTCGGCGGTGCCGTAGTGCAGGTTGAGGCGCTCGGCGATCTGCGCGGTCGAGTCGGCCTGCGGAAGGAAGTCCCGCGCCCACTGCCACTTCGCGATCAGTCCCTCCTCGGCCTGCGCGAGCGCCTCCTCGCGGGTGCGGCCCGGGAAGATCCACGTCGACAGCCCGAGCCGCGGCACCGCCCCCTCGGCGAGACCCCGGTGGTACGCCTCGGCCGACACCTCGCCCGGCACCACCTGGGTGGTGCCGATGAGCACGCCCTCGCCGCGCTGCCCGGTCTCGTACGCGCTCTGCGCGGTGAGGGTCGCGTGCCAGATCCGGTCGGCGAGGCCCGGCCGTGCCGGGGCGATCACCTCGCCGTCGACGGTCACGGCCTCGCCGCGCAGCGCGGCGGCCAACCGATCGACCGCCTCGAGATACGCCCGGCGGCTCTGCGTTCGATCCCCGATGTGCGGGATGCCGAACGCGGATGCCGTCTGCGGCTGTCCGCCGTTCGCGAGCCCCAGCTCCACCCGCCCCCCGCTCAGCGCGTCGAGCACCGCGGCATCCTCCGCCACCCGCAGCACCTGCTCGAGCGGCAGCGTGATCGCTGCCGTGCCCAGCCGCAGCGTCGACGTGCGCGCGGCGAGCGCACCCAGGAACACGAACGGCGACGGCAGGCCCCCCAGCCGCCCGGCATCCGGTTTCGCCAGATGGAACTGACGCACCCACGCCGACCCGACGCCCAGCCCCTCGGCATGGACGAACAGGTCGAGGTAGTCGAGGTACGTCTGCTCGACCGCGCCGCGGTGGTCGGCGAGGTGCGCGAACAGGCCGATGTGCAGGGACTCGGTGGTGCCGACGGGCGAGTGCGTGGTGGACATGGCGCCACGTTAGGACGGCCCTCCGTCGACCGGAACGGCGCGGTTCATCGGGCGTCAATGCCGGTCACGCGGAGACCGCGCGCGTCATCCGAGGTCATGCGTCGTCACCGGAAGGAACCATCGTCGCGCGATCGGGACGACGGGGTTTGGATGGGCGTGTCATCCGACCGAGGAGGAGACGATGCTCGAACCCACCGCGACGCTCGCGATCCAGCACGCGACCTTCCTCTTCGGCGCCCGGCCACATCGAAGGAGGAACACCATGACCGATTCCGCCGTGCTCGACGCCCCCGGCATCGCCACCGACGGCCTCGTGCATCTGACCGCGCACAAGGGCCGACTCGAGGTCTGGAGCGGCGGCGAGCGAATCGCCGCCAGCGAGAACGTGATCGAACTGCACGAGGTCGACGTGCCCACGCGGCTCTACTTCCCGCGCGGCGACGTCGACCTCACCCGTCTGCGCCGTGTGGAGAACACGACGTTCTGCCCGTTCAAGGGCGTGGCCAGCGACTACTGGGCTCTCGCCGACGGCGCGGATGCCTCGCCCGTCGCGTGGTCGTATCCCGACCCCATCAGCGCCTTCACTCCCATCGGCGGTCACGTCGCGTTCTACGACTCGCTGGAGATCCGCGCCGTCGGCATCCGCCCCGCCGACGACCGCTCCGCCGACGCGGAGGCCTGACCCGGTGAGCACGGGGACCGCCGCGCGGCGCGCCGATCGCCCGGCCGCCGATCCCGGGCCGGTCCCCGTGCGCATCCGGCACTCGAAAGGCGGCGGCGCGCTCGGCTTCTTCGAGACCACCGGCGACGTGCGCGCCTTCACGCACGCGGGGCTCTTCCAGCCCGGCATCCGCACCGACGTCGTCGTGCGCTTCTCGGCGACGCTCGGCTACCGGGGCAGCCGCGAGGCCTGGCGCGATCTGCGCGGCTTCGCCGTGAAGTTCCTCACTCCCGAGGGCGAGTACGACCTCGTCGGCAACAACTCCCCCGTGTTCTTCCTGCGCGACGAGGCGAAGTTCGCCTCGCTCGTCGTCGCGCACAAGATGTACCGCGACGGCGCGGTCTTCGACTACGACCGGCTCTGGGATTTTTGGACCCGGAACCCCGAGTCGGCGCACCAGGTCGCCTGGCTGCTGAGCGACCGAGGCATCCCGCGCTCGTGGCGGCACCAAGACGGCTTCGGATCGCACACCTTCCAGTGGGTGAACGCCTCCGGCGTGAGGTTCTGGGTGAAGTACCACCTGCGCACCGACCAGGGCATCGCGAACCTGCCGGAGGCCGAGGCATCCGCGATCGAGGCGACCGAGGTCGATCACCAGCGCGCCGACCTGCACGATGCGATCGCACGGGGCGAGCATCCGTCGTGGACGCTGTCGGTGCAGGTCATGCCGTACGAGGATGCCCGCACGGTGGGGTTCAACGCCTTCGACCTCACCAAGACGTGGCCGAAAGCGTCGTATCCGTTGATCGAGGTCGGCCGGCTCGTGCTCGACCGCAACCCCGACGACGAGGTCGCCGAGATCGAACAGGCGGCGTTCGCCCCGTCGAGCTTCGTGCCCGGCATCGGTCCCAGCCCGGATCCGATGCTGCTCTCGCGCATCGACAGCTACTGGCGCTTCCATCGGCACCGCGTTCAGGAGGGGGTGGCGAGTCGCGCGGTCGCGCCGTTCACGGCATCCGCCCCCGGGTGGGACGACGACCTCGCCCGCCGCGCGCGCGAGTGGGACCCGGATGACGACTTCCGCCAGGCCGGCGACCTGGTGCGCCGGGTGCTCGACGACGCCGGCCGAGCACGGCTGCGCGGAGTGGTGGTGTCGCAGCTCGCCGAGATCACCGACCCGGGTATTCGGGCGCGAGCCGTGGAGTTCTGGCACCGCATCGACGCCGCCGAGGGCGAGGCCATCGCCCGCAGTCTCTGAAAGGGGTCAATCCGACCCGACGAGGTGGCCGAGTTCTGCAGCGACGCCGGCCAACCGCTCGTCGAACCACGGCTGCGCATAACTCCGGAGAACCGGGCGATTCGGGGCCGGATTCGGCTGATTCGGGGCTGGGCGGGCCCGTTTCTGAGGAGTTATGAACGGCGGAGACCCTGAACTGGGTCCCTGAGCTTGTCGAAGGGTCCCGCCCCGTGATGCTTCGACAGGCTCAGCAACCCAGGGCTCGAGCTCAGCAACCCAGGGCCAGGCTCCGACCCCCGGACCCCGACCGACCTACGCCGCGACGACCGCGTGCGCCGGCGGGGCGGTCTCGCCACGCAGGCTGCGGGCGGCATCCACGAGCGATGCCGAGTACGGATGCCGCGGCGCACCCAGCACCTCGTCGACCGAGCCGGTCTCGACGATGCGTCCGGCGTGGAGCACGGCGACGCGGTGTGCGATGCGGCGGACCACGGCGAGGTCGTGCGTGATGAAGAGGTACGACACCCCGGTGCGCTCCTGCAGTTCGACGAGCAGGTCGAGCACCCGCGCCTGCACGCTCACGTCGAGGGCCGAGGTCGGTTCGTCGCACACCACGAGCGGGCTGCGTCCGGCGAAGGCCCGGGCGATGGCGACGCGCTGCTTCTGTCCGCCGGAGAGTTCGTCGGGGAGCTTGTCGAGCACATCGCCGGGCAGCCCGGTCGATCGTGCGAGTTCTTCGGCATCGGTGTCACCGCGCAGCAGCTGGATCGACCGGGTGAGCGTTTGCCGCACGGTGCGCCGCGGGTTGAGCGAGGCGTCGGGGCTCTGGAACACGAACTGCACGGGAACGGCATCCGCGGCATCCGCTCCGGCCACCGTCACCGTTCCTTCGGCACGCGCGAGCCCCGCGATCACCCGCCCCAGCGTGGTCTTGCCGCTGCCCGACTCCCCCACCAGGCCGAGCACCTCGCCCCGGCCGATCGACAGGTCGACGCCGTCGAGGGCGAGCTGCGCACCGTAGCGTTTCGTCACCCCGCGTACCGACAGCAGCGGCTGCGCGTGCTCGGGTGCGACGGGTCGTGAGGGGGCGTCGAGCGCGGGAACCGCGTCGACCAGCAGACGTGAGTACGGGTGCAGCGGAGTCTCGACGACTCCGGCCGCGGCGCCGTGCTCGACGAGGATGCCGTGCTCGAGCACGCCGATGCGTTCGGTGTGACTGGCCACGAGCGGCAGATCGTGGCTGATGAGCAGGGTGGCGAAGCCGCGCTCTCGGCGCAGTCGGTCGACGAGCGCGATGACCTCCGCCTCGACCCGACTGTCGAGGCCGGTGGTGGGTTCGTCGAGGATCAGCAGGCGCGGGTCGGCGGCGAGCGCCATCGCGATCACGACGCGCTGCTGCTGCCCTCCCGAGAGCTCGTGCGGAAAGCGGTGCACGAGCGAGGCGGGGTCGGGCAGCCCGACGTCGGCGAACGCCGAGACGGTCGCCGCCCGCGCGGCCGCGGCCCGCAGCCCCTGCAGCCGGTACGTCTCGGCGACCTGGCTGCCGACCGACCGCGTGGGGTTCAGTGCCCGCGCCGGCTCCTGATAGACGAAGCCGATCGATCCTCGCCGATACTCCCGCAGTCCGCGCGTTCCGAGCGCGAGCACGTCGTGCCCGTCGACCGTGATGCGCTCGGCCCGCACCTGCGCCCCCGCCGGCAGGTAGCGCGCCAAGGCGAAGGCGATCGTGCTCTTGCCCGACCCCGACTCCCCCACGAGCCCCAGCGATCCGCCGGGCTCGATGTCGAAGTCGACGCCGTCGACCGCACGCCGAGGTTGCCCCTCGACTTCGTAATCGACGGTCAGTCCGCGCACGCTCACCAGTGGTTCGGTCATCGTCGGAACACCTCTCGGAAGTTGTCTGCGATCAGGTTGAGCGAGACCACGAGCGATGCGATCGCCAGGGTCGGGAACGCGAGAGTCCACCACGCGGCCTGCAGGTAGGTGCGGTTCTCGTTGACCGCGAGCCCCCAGTCGGGCGACGGCGGCGCCGAGGCGAGGCCGAGGAACGACAGGGACGACGAGATGAAGATCGCGCCGGCGACGCTCAGCGTGGCCTGCACGAGAATCTGCGGCCAGACGTTGGGCAGCAGCTCGCGGAAGATGATCCGCCCGGCGCTCTCCCCCTGCACGCGGGCGCTGGTGACGTACTGCTTGCCCATCTCGACGAGTACGGCGGCACGCACGATGCGAGCGATGCCGGGTGCGAAGAGGATGCCGACCGCCACGATGATCGTCGGCGCACTGCCCCCGAAGGCCCCGACGATCACGAGCAGGAAGATCAGCGTCGGCAGCGTGAGGAACACGTCGAAGCCGCGCATGAAGAGCTGATCGACCCAGCCGCGGCGATAGCCGGCGATGAGGCCGAGCGTCGATCCGAGGGCGGTGGCGAGCGCCGCGCCGATCGGTCCGACGAGCAGCGCCGGTTCGGCTCCGGCGAGCACGCGGGCGAACACGTCGCGGCCGATGCGGTCGGTGCCGAACCAGTGCTCGGCGCTCGGCGGGGCCAGGCGCGCGCCGCTGTCGGCGAAGGGCTCGAGACCCACGAGGCGCCAGCCGACGGCCGCCGCCACCCAGAACAGCACGATGAGCGCGCTGATCGCGAACGTCGGTCGGCGCAGGAGCGCGCCCCAGCGGCGGGTCCGCGCGGCAGGAGGACGGATGCCGGTGGTGACGGCATCCGTCTCGATGATGTCGATCGCGGCCGGGTCGGCACCGCGCACCGCTTCGGTGAGTGCCATTGTCAGTCCCCTTCGTCGAAGCGCACGCGCGGGTCGATGAGCATGAGGGCGATGTCGGTGAGGAGGAGCGCGAGCAGCGCGACGACCCCCGTGACCATCACGCCCGACTCGAGCAGGAAGATGTCCTTCTCGACCGTCGCCGAGACCAGCAGTGCACCGAGCCCCGGGTAGCCGAACAGCGTCTCGACGATCGCGCTGCCCCCCAGCAGCGTGCCGACGTAGACGCCCAGGAGCGACACCGTGGGGATGAGCGCGTTGCGCGCCACGTGCCCGACCGCGAGCTGCGGGCCGTGCACCCCCTTGATGACGGCGGTGCGGTAGTACTGCGAGTCGAGCGTGCCGAGCACGCCTGTGCGGGTCATGCGCGCCAGCACCGACAGGTAGCCGAGTGCCAGCGTGACCGCCGGCAGCACGAGCGCCCGCAGCACCTCGCCCGGGGGGCCGTCGAGGCTGATCGACGACTGGATCGGGAACCACCTCAGCCACAGGCTGAACACGATCAGCAGCAGCACGCCGACGACGAACTCCGGCACCGATGCCAGCGACATCAGGGCGATCGTGAGGGTGCGGTCGGTGCGCGATCCCTCGCGGCGGGCCTGGATCGCACCGAGCGCGAAGGCCACGGGCACCAGGATCACGAACGCCACCGCGCCGAGGAAGAGCGAGTTGCCGAGGCGCCCGAGTACGAGTTCGCGCACCGGGGCGCCGTAGATGAGGCTCGTGCCCCAGTCGCCCGTGACGAACCCGAACAGCCAAGCGAAGTAGCGCGAGACCAGCGAGCCGGTCAGCCCGTGCGCCTCGTTCCAGGCCTGCACCTGCTCCGACGTCGCGTACTGGCCGAGGGCGTTGCGCCCAGGGTCACCGGGCACGACCTCGATCAGCCAGAACACCAGCACCGACACCACGAGCAGCACGAGCGGCACCTGGATGAGGCGCTGACCGATCAGTCGCGGCACCTGGCTGTGCCGGGAGCGGAGGACCGCCAGCCCCCGCCGGGCGGACGACGCCGTCGCGGCGTTCCCGCCCGACGAGAAGCTGACGGTCATGGGTCACTCGCTCGCGATCGAGATGCCGGCGAAGTTGTAGCCCGACCAGAAATCGATCGGGGCGATGAAGTCGCCCGTGACCCGCTTGTTCTGCAGCACCTCCGAGCGCACCAGGGCGGGGATGATCGTCGGAACATCCGTCCACTCCGTCTGCGAGATCTCGGTGATGAGCTGCTCGCGCTCGGCTTCGTCGGTCGTGGCGTCGAAGTCGGTGACGAGCGTCCCCAAGTCGGGGTTCGCGTAGTGCGCGGCGTTCCATGCCGCGCCCTCCGCGTAGAACAGTCCGTAGTACTGCGAGGGCACGCGCTTGCCCCAACTGGTGATCGTGAGCGGCGCGTTCAGCCACGGCGAGTCCTCGCCCTCGGCGTAGTACTGCTCGTCGGAGAGCACCTCGAGCTGCACGTCGAAGCCGTCGATCGCGTTGAGTTGCTGCTGCAGCACCTCGCCGTAGAGCTGGAACGACGTCGTGATCGTGAACGAGACCGTGCGTCCGTCGAGCAGGTCGGCCACCCGGTCGAGATCCTGCGCGCGCTGCTCGATGTCGAGCGGCTGGGGCAGGTAGTCCGGCAGCACCGGGAAGTCGTTGCCCGGCGTGGCCGTGCCTCCGAACACGAGGTCGACGATCGCGTCGCGGTCGATCGCCCACGCCAGTGCCTGCCGGATCGTGACGTCGTCGAACGGCGCCTCGGTGACGTTGAGGTGGATGCCGTAGAAGTGGCTGTATCCGGCCGAGAGCGTGTCGTATTCGTCGACGTTCACGGTCGCAAGCACCTCGGGCGACACGGTGATGCGGTCGATCTCGCCCGCCTGGAACGCGAGCACGATCGCCTGCGGATCCTTGTAGACCTTGAGCTCGATGCCGTCGAGGGCGATCTCGTCGGCGTTCCAGTAGTCGGGGTTCTTGACATAGGTGACACTGCGGCCGACCTCGTAGTCGTCGAGCAGGAACTGGCCCGCCCCGACCGGGTTCTCGAGCCAGGAGCCGGGCTCGTAGTCGGCGGGCAGGATGCCGGTGTTGTTGCCCGCGAGCAGGCGCGGGAAGTCCGAGAAGGGGCGCGCGAGCGTGAATGTCACGGTGCCCTCGTCGGTCGCGGCGACCGAATCGAGGATGCCGGTGAACGCGCTCTTCGCGGGCGAGATGCTGTCGTCGCCGATGAGGGCGTCGAACGTCGCCACGACGTCGTCGGCGGTGACCGGGTCGCCGTCGTTGAACGTCGCCCCCTCCCGGAGCGTGAACGTCCAGGTGAGACCGTCGTCGGACGCCTCCCAGTCGGTCGCGAGACGAGGCAGCGCCTCGCCGTCGGCGGTGAAGCTCACGAGCTGCTCCGTGACGAGTCCCGTGATCAGCTGCGCGTCGCCGTCGGCCACGGTGAGCGGGTCGAGCTCGGCGCCGGGGTCGCTGATGCCGATGCGATACACCGCGGACGCGGCATCCGCCGTCGTGTCGTCGGAGGGCGATGCGGTCGCGCACCCGGCGAGAGCCAGCAGGGTCGCGCTGAGAGCGGCGACGAGGGCGAGCGGCCTGCGGCGCCCCGGCACGGATGCCGTCGGGAGCGAGGAGAGAACGGTCATGGGCGGAGTCCTTGGTGTCGGGTGAGGCGTTACTGCGGAAGGAGTTCGGCGGCGTCCACCTGGACGCGCTCGGAGTAGAAGGCCACGTGGCCGGCGATCGGCTGCAGATAGTCGAACGGCGTCGGGTACGACCAGGCGACGTCGGTGGCGGGGTCGCTCTTCAGCGCCCAGTAGTCGTCGGCGTCGCCCTTGACGGGACAGTGGCTCGTCGAGGAGGTCTCCTGCAGCAGGTCCCAGTTCACGTCCTCGCGCGGCAGGTAATAGCGGTCGGCGTGGTTCGTCTCGTGCAGCACGATGGCGCGCGTCGAGTCGGCGAGCACGGTGTCGCCGGCGAGCACGCGCACGCGATGAGTGGCGGGCTCGGTGGTGACGGTGTGGGCGGGCTTCTGCGCGGTGGTGTCGGACATGGCGGCGGCTCCTGGTTCGCTCGGGCGTGCGGTGGGTACGCCCATGAAACCGCCCCGCCCGCGGATCGCGCAGCGAGGTTCCGCACCGTGAACAGACATTCCGTTCCGTGACGTCACATTTCGGCCCGAGTCACGCGGTCGGGGCCCTTCGACAGACTCAGGGACCCAGCTTCGGCCAGCACCCAGTACCTCGGGGCGGGGCCCTTCGACAGGCTCAGGGACCCAGTGCCGCGCCGGCTGGGCGCTGAGCCCACCCGCCTGGGTCGCTGAGCCTGTCGAAGCGTCGCAGGCGCCCACGAGAAAGGGGCGGATGCCGCAGCATCCGCCCCTCGAAACCGCCCGACCCCCTACCGCTCGATGTGGTCGAGGTGCAGCATGCGGGCGAGGTTCTTGTCGAGCTCGTCGTCGCGGAAGATCTTCTTCCAGTCGTCCTTGATGATCGACTCGCGGCCGTAGTCCATGGCGATCAGGCAGGCGTCGGAGAACGGGTTGTCGCCGCGCAGGCCGTTCGCGAGCGCGACCTGCGTGTGGCCGTAGAGGATGCTGCGCGCCGCCGCCTCGGGCACGCCCATGGTCTTGACGGTCTCGTCGAGCGCCTCGTTCAGGAGCGCGCCGATCATGCAGGCGACGGTCTCGACGAGGGTGGGCTCGAGCTGCGCGAGCTGCTTGATCGTGACCCAGTGCACGTCGATCACGGGGGCGTAGATCGCCCGCACGGTCGCCTCGACGATGGCCTGCTTGGCGGGGTCGTCGCTCTCGATCGCGGCGATCGCGTCCTGCGGGGCGGCGATCCCGCCGAAGGTATCGGCCCACTGCTCGGGCGTCTCGCGCTGCAGGAAGATCGACGGGTGGCACGGGTGCGCGACGGCCTGGATGACGTCGTCGCGCGTGGTGAGCAGTCCGGCGTACGCGGCGGCCGGGTCGAGCGTGAGCACGATCGCGCCGGAGCGCAGCTGCGGCACGAGGTCGGCGGTGACCGGTCCGAGCGCGAGGTCGGGCACCGCGAGCACGACGATGTCGGCGTCGGCGACGGCGGTCGCGGCATCCGTCAGTTCGCGCCCGGCGTCGGTCGTGCGCTGCTGGCCGGCAGGCGAGTTCTCGACGTACCAGACCGTGTGATCGGTCTTCACGAGGTTGTTCGAGACGCGCATGCCCATCTTGCCGCCGGCGCCGATCACGGCGATCTTGTAGGTCGTACTCATGGGGTGCTCCTCAGCAGTTCGAGTGTGATGCGGGTCCATTCCCGCTCGGTTCGGATGGTGGTCTCGGCGTCGCCCTGCCAGGGCAGCCAGTGCTCGACGATCTCGTTGATGCCGCGCTCGCGCGGACGCACGGCCGCCAGCAGATGGGCGTAGTCGTGCAACCCCGTGCCCATGGCGGTGCCCGAGTAGGTGAACCCGACCCAGCCGTCCTGCCGGGCGAAGGCGAAGTCCTTCACGTGCACGTTCGCGGTGAGGCGCGCGGTCTGCTCGACGCAGGACTGCGGATGCTCCAACCGGGCGACCACGTTGGCGGGGTCGAGGCAGATGCCGAGGCGCGGGCTGCCGACGCGTTCGATCACGCCGATCAGGTCGGCGGTCGCGACCTGCTCGTAGGTCTCGAGGGCGAGCGTGACGCCGGCCCGCTCGAACGCCCGCATGCTGCTGCGCAGCGACGTCTCGGCCTCGGCGAGCGTCGGCCGCGAGTCGGGGCCGTAGAGCATGCCGCGCACGAGCCGGGCGTCGAAGATCTCGGCGAGACGCAGGTAGCGGGTGAGGTGCTCGGGCACGATGCCCTTGGTGCCGAGTTCGATCGTGAGTCCGAGGTCACGCGCCGCCCTCGCCGCATCGCGCAGTTCGGCGTCGCCCATGGTGTCGAGCGGGGCGTAGTCGCAGATCTGGAAGAGGTCGACGCCCTGCGCCTTCGTGTCGTCGAACGCACCGATCAGGCTCAGCGGCTCGGGCGCCCGGTCGGAGTGCTGCCAGAAGTACGCGTAGGTGCCGAGGCCGATCATGCGGGGTCTCCCGCATTCTCCGGTTCCTGAGCGAGCGAAGCGAGACGAAGGGCGTCGCTGCGCTCCTCGCTCAGGGACCGCGAAGCGCGCCGGGCGGCCAGGGCCGATGCCTCGTCGAGCACCGACATCAGGGCATCGGGGTCGTGGGCGAAGCGCCCGAGGAACACCCCGTCGACGGCATCGCCGAGGGCGGTGAGCAGACCCGGTCCCGCCGCGCCGCCGTAGATCACGGACGACCCGGAGCGGGCGGCATCCGCCCCGAGCGCCGCGCGCAAAGCCGCCGCGACGACCCGAACGTGCTCGTGGGCTGCGGGTTCGGGGGCGCCGATCGCCCAGACCGGCTCATAGGCGACGATCACGGCTCCGGCGGGAGCATCCGCCAACGCCGACCGGAGTTGTTCGACAGCGACGTCCGCGGCATCCGCCGGTTGTTGCCGCTCGGTCTCGCCGATGCAGAGCAGCGGGGTGAGTTCGGCCCCGAGCGCGGCGCTCACCTTCTCGGCGACGACCGCATCGGTCTCGCCGAAGAGGCGACGGCGTTCGGCGTGACCGATCTCGGCGATCGTCGCGCCGATCTCGGCGAGCTCCGCGGCGGTCACCTCGCCCGTGAACGCGCCGGCCGGGTGAGCCGAGACGTCCTGCCCGCCCACGCGCACGGGGGTCTCCGCGAACGCGTCGATCGCGGGCAGCACCTGCAGGTACGTCGGCGTGACGAAGAACGACACCGCGCCGGATCGCACGGCGTCGTGATCGCGCACGCGCGCGGCGACGTCCTCGAACCAGGCGCGTGCCCGCTCGTGCCCGAAGTACGTCTTCAGGCTCACCCCGACCGTGACCTGCGGCATCAGCAGGCGCCGGTGGTCTCGTACGCGTCGATGACAGCGACCTTCTCGGCGCTCGCGCTCGTGGTGTCGAACCGGTAGCCGAGCCACTCCCGCACCAGGCGACGCGCGAGCTCGATGCCGACGACGCGCTGGCCCATCGTGAGCACCTGGGCGTTGTTCGAGAGCACGGCGCGCTCGACCGAGAAGGAGTCGTGAGCGGTGACGGCGCGGATGCCGGCGACCTTGTTGGCGGCGATCGCGACGCCGAGGCCGGTGCCGCAGATGAGCAGGGCGCGGTCGGCCTCGCCCTTCGCCACGAGTTCGGCGGCCGCGATCGCGACGCGCGGGTAGGCGGTGTGCCCGTCGGCATCGACGCCCACATCCACCACCGAGGCGACGCCGGGGTTGTTCTCGAGGTCCCCCTTGAGGATCTCCTTGTAGTCGAATCCGGCGTCATCGCAGCCGATGACGAGGCGCAGCTGGTCGGTCATGTCGTCTTCCTTCAGTCCTGTGCGGCGAGTTCGGGGGCGGCGAGGAGCTCGCCGAGAGCAGTCGCGATCAGCGCGAGCGAGATCGCGCCGGGGTCGGGGGTGCCGACGGAGTGCTCGCCGTGGGTGCGCGCGCGGCCGAGTCTCGGCAGCAGATCGGCGGTCGCGGTGGCGGCGTCGGTGGCGGATGCCGCGGCCGAGGCCCACGCATCCCGCAGTCGCTTCCCCTCCCCCGTGCCCGCCTGCAGCGCCGCGGCGAAGGGCACCAGCGCGTCGACCAGCGTCTTGTCGCCGACCTCCGCCTTGCCGTACTCCTGCACCCCGCGAAGCCCCTCGGCGACACCCGCGGCGACACCCGCGGCATCCGGTTCTCCGGCGTCGCCGAGACGCGGGGCGACGGCGTTCAGGATCACGCCCCAGAGCGCGCCCGAGGTGCCGCCGGCCTTGTCGGCCCAGGCGTCGGCCGCGGCGCTGAGGGTGGCCCGAGCGCCGGCCCCGGCATCCGCTGCGGCGATTCCTGCGGCGAGCGCCGCGTGCGATCCGCGCTGCATGCCGATGCCGTGGTCGCCGTCTCCGGCGATCGCGTCGATGCGTCCGAGTTCGTCGGCGTGGGTGTCGATCGTGTCGACGATGACCTGCAGCGCCGCGGTCACCGTCTGCGCCACCTGCTGCGAGGCGTCGTCACCCTGGGCGATCTCACGTGCGTCGGCGGCCGTGTCGACGACCTCGGCTTGCGCGGCCGCGGCGACCGACCCGCGGCGGTAGGCGGGGGCGTCGACCGGGGTGTCCCACAGTCGTTCGAGTTCGTCGTCGAGCCAGAAGAGCGTGAGCGAGGTGCCGGACATGTCGAAGCTCGTGCAGTACTCGCCGACGTGCGGGTCGACGAGCACGAGGCCCGCCGCTTCGAGCAGCTGGGCGATGCGCCGGTAGACGACGAACATCTCCTCGTACTTGAGCGACCCGAGGCCGTTGAGGATCGGCACGACGCGCGCGCCCTCGATCGCGACACCCTCGGGAATCTCGTCGAGAAGGCGTTCGACGAGCAGCTGCGCCAGACCGTCGGCGGTCGGGATGTCGGTCTCGTCGATGCCCGGCTCGCCGTGGATGCCGAGGCCGATCGCCATGCGCCCGGTCGGCACCGAGAACAGTGGAGCCGGAGCGCCGGGCAGCGTGCAGCCCGTGAACGCGACGCCGAAGGAGCGGGTGCGCTCGTTCGCAAGCGCGGCGACGCGAGTGACGCCGTCGAGGTCGTAGCCCGCCTCGGCGGCGGCCGCTGCGGTGCGGAAGACGGTGAGGTCACCGGCGATGCCGCGGCGCTTGTGCTTCTCGGCGGCCGGGGCGCTGAAGATGTCGTCGGTGACGGTGACGGTCCGGGTGGGGATGCCCTCGGCGCGCAGCTTCTCCTGCGCGGCGTCGAAGTTGAGCACGTCACCGGCGTAGTTGCCGTAGCTGAGCAAGACCCCGGCCCCGCGGTCGACGGCCTTCGCGATCGCGTAGACCTGCTGGGCCGAGGGCGAGGCGAAGAGGTTGCCCATCGCGGCGCCGTGCGCGAAGCCCTGGCCGACCAGTCCGCCGAAAGCCGGGTAGTGCCCCGATCCTCCACCGATCACGACCGCGACCTGCCCGTCGGGGATCACGGTGCTGCGCACGACTCCCCCGGTCGCGCGCCGGACGTGGCGCGGATGGGCGGCGGCGAAGCCCTCGATCATCTCGTCGGCGAAGTCGGCGGGCTCGTTCCAGAGGCGGGTCATCGCGCGCTCGCGTTCGTCGTGCGGATGCTGTCCACGGTGACTCCTCTGTCGGTGCGGGCGAGTTCTCGGGTGAGCGGAATTGGTCAACCGGTTACTAGTTTGACAAACCGGTTGACCAATTGCAAGCAGGCGGATGCCGCGCTGCTGACTGAGACATCGCTTCTGCCGCGCGCCCGCCGAACGATGCCGCCCCGGGCTCCCGCCCCGCTCTGGATAGGGTTGGTATACCGGAGGGCACCACGAGCGGTGCCATGTTTTGGAGGGGATCCATGTCACGCGTTCGCTTTGCTGTACCCGTCGTTGCGCTGTCCGCGCTCGTTCTCGCCGGCTGCTCGGCCTCGTACGAGGGCGCCGAACCGGCCGAGTTCGCATCCACGGCCTGCGGTGCCTGGGTCGAGGGCGATGCGGCCGACGACATCGCCAACTCGGAGACCGTCGCCTCGCTCACGGGTTCCGGAGAGGAGCAGCGCGACCAGGCGATCGAACTCGCCGAGGGCGTCATCGCGTCGTGGGAGCAGCAGCGCGACACCGTCGCCGACGCGAAGCCCGCCGTCGAAGACGGAGATGACGTCGTGGGCCTCTTCACCGATTACTACGACTACCGGATCGACGCCTCCAACAGCCTCATCGACGACTTCCGCGCAGTCTCCACCGAGACCGGCGAGTTCGACGAGCAGGTGCGCCAGGCCGCCGAGCAGTTGTTCTACGGCATCCAGGACACCGACTTCGATGCGACCTTCCCGTTCACCGAGATCGAGGATCAGAAGGTCGTCGACGCGATGCTCGCCGACGACACGTGCCTGACGTTCCTCGAAGAGCGCGGATGGTGAGCGGGGGCCTCCGCGTCGAGAAAACCTAGACCCTCCGCCGCTCGGGCGGCGTGTCACCGAACGGCGCGCCGAGGCATCCGCTCTTCGTCCGGGTTTTCGCGCGCCGTACCGGTCACTGTGAGTAGCGGCTCAGCGTCTCTTCGGCGCTATGCAACGTGCGGGCAACGAACAGCAGGCGGGCATCATCCACGTCTTCGCGAATGCCAGGCTGCGACAGCCAGAACTCGGTCTCATCCACACCCTGCCCCTTCTCGTCGTTCATCTCAAGCGTCGCCGCTCAATCGCAGCAGCGCCGTCGACATGTGCGCGGCCATGGCGGCGGCGGCCGCATTCTCATCGGATGCCGCGACCGCCCGCAGGATCGCGGCGTGCTCCTCGATCGCGGTGAGCACGCTCTCGGTGTCGTGCACCGCGCGGTCGGAGTAGACCTGCAGCAGCGAGCGCACGACGTGCAGCATGTCGACGATCGTGCCGTTGTCCGCCGCCTCCGAGAGGGCGTGGTGGAAGCGGCTGTCGGCCGCGGCGAAAGCGGTGAAATCGTCCTGAGTAGACCGCATCTCCTCTAGAGTCGCCGTCAGCGCGGCGACGGCATCGGCATCCGCCCGCGCCGCCGCCAGGCGCGCGACGTAGATCTCGAGCCCCGACCGCAGTTCGATCAGTTCCGCCGTGTTGCGGTCGCCGATCAGCAGGCCCCACCGCAGGGTCTGCGGCAAGAGGTCGCTCGCCGAACCGCGCAGGTACGTACCGGACCCCGGGCGCACGTCGACGATGCCCAGGATCTCGAGCGCCGCGAGCGCCTCGCGCACCGCAGAGCGCCCCACCTCGAGCGTCGCGGCGAGCTGCCGCTCCGGGGGCAGCCGCGTGCCGGGAGCGATGTCTCCCCCGGTGAACAGGTCGAGTAGCCGCCGAGCCACCTCGGTCACGGGAGAACCCGCGGGCAGCGCGTCGAGCGAATCCGCGATGTTCAGCGTGCGGTTCTCGGGGTAGGCGGGCATGGGTTCGAGGATAGCCGTCGGCGTCGCGCTACCCGGTCGGCAGCGCCCGGCGCAACCCCGGTCCGCTCCGGCCGGATGCCTGACAGGCTGACGCCATGAAACTCGTCTCCTACGCCGGTCAACAGCTCGTCACCACCGAAGACGTCGCGGACGCTCTCGTCGTCCTCGCCGCCGAGATCGCGAACGAGGGGGGATCGCAGGCACTGCAGATCCCGATCGTCGTCGACGGAGAAGAGGATCTCGCCGAACTCGTCGTCGGCGTCGGGAACGACGTGCTCGTGGGTCCGCACGCGTCCGAGGGTGACGACCCGGACTTCTCCGAGCACGCCGAGCGCCTGCGCTCGCACCCGTTCTACCCGAAGCGGACCGCGGCCGACGGCGATGCCGACGACGACGGCGGGGAGTGGACCGTCGACTTCGACCTCGAGACCGGGGTGCCTCGGCCCTGATCGAGCGGAGCGGGGCCCTTCGACAGGCTCAGGGACCCAGTCCTTCTCAGGACCCGGTGGAGGGCGGAGGGGAACAGTCCGGTCCTCCGCCGCCCGAGACGGAGGACCGGCAAAGCCGATGAGAGATCCCAGAGCGGGACGCTCTCCCCTGGGCACCCCGGCCCGAGAGAGCACCTGGGCGAGCCTTCCGGTTCGACCGACGCAGAACCGGCAGGGCCGACTCGTTGTGTTCCGAGCCTAGGAGCACGCCCGGATTCGGCCACATCGGCACCCGACCGTTGACGCACCTCGACACGTGCTGCTATGGGAGGACGACGGGACGGATGCCGACGCATCCGCCCCTCCCGCGCGATAGCGAGTGCGCGGGAATCGCGCAAGGCTTTTGCCCCTTCGACCGTCTCGGCGCACGATGGCGACATGCCCTCCTCCCCCACCGGTCGCCCCCTGGAGACCTATGCCCCGATCGGCGACGGCCGCACCGTCGCACTGATCGGCACGGATGGCTGCATCGACTGGCTTCCGCTCCCCGATCTCACCGACCTGCCGGTGTTCGCGCGCCTCCTCGACGCGGAGACGGGCGGATGCTTCGAGCTCCGTCCGGTCGCGGAGTTCCGCACCCAACGGCGGTACGTCCCGGAGACGAATGTGCTCGAGACGACTTTCACGACGGATGCCGGCGCGGTGCGGGTGACCGACGCGCTGGTGTCGGGAGTGGCGGGACGCCTGCCCTGGGCGGAGCTCGCCCGCCGCATCGAGGGCCTCGAGGGCGAGGTCGCGATGCGCTGGTGCGTGCAGCCCGGCTCGTCGCTGCAGACGGCCGCGCCGTGGATCGAACGCACGTCGCACGGCGACGTCGTACGCAGCGGAGCGACAGCCTTCGCGGTGGTCGGATTCGCACACGGCCCCGCCGAGCCCGACGCCGACGGAACGACCGGCCCGCGCCTCGAGGGCACCTTCACCACCGCTCCCGGCTCGCGACACCTTCTCGCACTCGCCGCGACGCACGACGAGCCGCTGCATCTTCCTGACCCGCGCAACGTCGACCTCGGCATCGATCGCACCATCGACAACTGGACGCACTGGTCGACCGTGTTCTCGTACGACGGACCGTGGGCCGAGCACGTACAGCGCAGTGCGCTCGCCCTCAAGCTGCTGATCTACAGCCCCTCCGGTGCGATCGCCGCGGCCGCCACCACGTCGCTGCCCGAGAACCCCGCCGGCGGCAAGAACTGGGACTACCGCCACGCGTGGGTGCGCGACCTGGCATACACGGCGCATGCGCTCGTGCGCTTCGGGTTGCGCGAAGAGACCCAGGCGGCGCTGTCGTGGATGCTGCGCACGATCCGCGATCACGGTCCCGACCTGCACGTCATGTACACGCTCGACGGAGATCTCGTGCCCGAGCCGCACGAGTACAACGTGGCGGGGTGGCGCGGCATCCGTCCCGTCGTCACCGGGAATCCCGCCGGGGATCAGCTGCAGCTCGGCGTCTACGGCGACCTGATCTCGATCTGCCGGACGTACGTCGATGCGGGCAACGTGCTCGACATCGGCACCGCGCGGATGCTGGCCGGCATCGCCGACCGCACATGCGATCTGTGGCGCAATCCCGACTCCGGTATGTGGGAGCTCCCGGAGATCCGGCACTACACGTCGTCGAAGATGGGCTGTTGGAAGGCGCTCGACGATGCCGTGGCGCTGGCGGATGCCGGAGCGATCCCCGGAAGCGCCGATCGCTGGCGGGCGGAGCGCGAACGCATCCGCACGTGGATCGAGGAGAACGGCTGGTCGGCTGAACGCGGGGCGTATGTGTTCTACGCCGGCTCCGACGAACTCGACGCCTCGGTGCTGCTGCATGCCCCGTCGGGATTCGACCGCGGCGAGCGCATGTCGTCGACGATCGACGCCCTCACCGACGAGCTCGGTGCGGGCCCGCTGCTCTATCGATACAGCCGGGTGGATGCCGAGGAGAAGACGTTCGTGGCGTGCGCGTTCTGGCGAGCCGAGGCACTCGCGTGCGTCGGCCGCCACGACGAGGCTCTCGCCCTCATGCGCGACCTCATCGGCCACGCCAATGACGTCGGCATCTACGCCGAGATGATCGACGCCGACGACGGCTCGGCCTGGGGCAACACCCCGCAGGCGCTCAGCCACCTCGCATTCCTCACCTCCGCCATGACCATCCGCGACGTCGTCCCCGACGAACTGCTTCGCGACCAGACCTGACCGACCGACAGGAAACCAGAGAAGGGAAGACACACCATGTCCCGTGACCAGTACACCTTCACCGACCCCGCTGCGCTGTACGCCGACATCGAGCCGCAGAAGCAGCACATGCCCGAGCCGGGCCTCGACGCCGATCTCGCCCCGAAGGCCGACCTGGGAGAGGAGAGCTACCGCGGCACCGGCCGCCTGACCGGCCGCAAGGCGCTCGTCACCGGTGGCGACTCCGGCATCGGCGCCGCCACGGCGATCGCCTTCGCCCGCGAGGGCGCCGACGTCGCACTCTCCTACCTTCCAGAGGAAGAGGAGGACGCGTCGCGCATCGCCGGCATCCTGCGCGAAGCGGGCGCGAAGGTCGCCACCATCCCCGGCGATCTGCGCGACCCAGAGTACTGCCGCACGCTCGTCGCCGAGGCGGTGGGCGCGCTCGGCGGCCTCGACATCCTCGTCAACAACGGCGGCAAGCAGATCTATCAGGACACGCTCGGCGACATCACCGACGAGCAGTTCGACGACACGTTCAAGACCAACGTGTACGCGATGTTCTGGATCACCAAGGCGGCGCTCCCGCACCTGCCCGCAGGGTCGGCGATCATCAACACCACGTCGATCCAGGCGTACTCGCCGTCGGACATCCTCGTGGACTACGCCTCGACCAAGGCCACGATCAACGCCTTCACGAAGGGTCTGGCGCAGCAGCTCGCGCCGAAGGGCATCCGCGTGAACGCCGTGGCGCCGGGGCCGATCTGGACGCCGCTGCAGCCGAGCGACGGTCAGCCGCAGGAGAAGATCGACGAGTTCGGCGAGCAGACCGCGCTCGGGCGCATGGGGCAGCCGGCCGAGCTCGCGCCCGCCTACGTGTTCCTCGCGTCGGCGGAGTCGAGCTACGTCGTGGGCGAGACGCTCAACGTGAACGGCGGGATGCCGACCCCCTGACCGCCGCACCGGCCCTTCGTCTCGTCGCTCCGCCGACCACCCCGGTTCCTGAGCGAGCGGAGCGAGACGAAGGGCCGACCACCCCGGTTCCTGAGCGCCCTTCGTCTCGTCGCTCCGCTCCTCGCTCAGGAACCGTTCACCACCTCGGTTCCTGAGCGAGCGCAGCGAGACGAAGGGCCTGTACCCCGCACCTCCTCACCGGTCAAGCCCGTCGCGCTACGGCATCCGCCCCGACAGGCTGGAACCACTCGCACCGACGATCCACGGAGGACACCATGACCGACGCCAGCGACAGCCGCATCGACTCGACCCCCGAGAGCGTCCAGCCCCTCCGAGACGAGGAGGCGACGTCGTTCGCCGACCCGTCCGACGACCCGTCGCAGGCCGAGTGGGAGCGCACCGAGGCTCTCGACGCCGGTGCCGACATCGAGGAGAGCACTGCGACCGGAGCAGACCCCGACGAGATCCCCTCGGAGGACGACGAGATCCCGGCAGCCGACCTCCCGACCAGCGGACTCCAGCCCGAGACGCAGGAGGGCGACCCGGTCGTCGCCGAGATCGGCGAAGACGGCGAGGGCGACCTCTCGCCCAACGACCTCTGACCGGTGGCCACGCGACTGCTGCTGCTCGCCGACACGCACGTGCCCGCGCGGGCGAAGCGCCTCTCCGACGACGTCTGGCGGCAGGTCGACCGAGCCGATGCCGTGATCCACGCGGGCGACTGGGTCGATCTCGCGACCTTCGAGGCCCTCGACGCCCGAGCGGAACGGCTGATCGGCGTGTGGGGCAACAACGACGGCGACGACCTGCGCGAGCGGATGCCGGAGTTCGCCGCCGAGCGGATCGAAGGGCTCAACGTGGGCGTCGTTCACGAGACCGGTGCCGCCTCCGGCCGCGAGCGCCGGATCGACGCCACCTATCCGGATGCCGTGCTCGACCTCCTCGTGTTCGGCCACAGCCACATCCCGTGGGACTCGCGGACGCCCCGCGGCATCCGCCTGTTGAATCCAGGATCGCCCACGGATCGCCGCCGTCAACCCGTCTGCACCCTGATGACTGCCGTCATCGACGGCGACGAGCTGCGCGATGTCGCACTCGTGCCCGTCGAGCGGGCCTGACCCTCAGCCGAAGAGGCGCGCGAAGAACCCGCGCTTCTGCGCGTACCCGGCGTGCGCGAGCAGGCCGAAGAGCGGTTGCTTGATGCGGGAGTCCTCGAACACGTAGTTGTAGGTGTGGTTCGTGTCGCCACCCGAGACGTGGGTGCCGACACCAGACCGGTACGAGTAGGTCTTCATCTTTCCGCGGAACGTGGTCTTCTTCATCCCGAACGAGAGCCCGCCGCTGTCGATGCCGCCCTGGGTCTCGAACGTGGTCTTGTGCTCGTCGAAGGAGTACTCGAGCTTCTGGGGGTCGAGATCGACCGTGAGCGTGTACTGCTCGTCGATCGTGCCGCCGCCGAGCAGAGCGACGTAGGCGACGTGCGCGACGTCCCAGTGCGCCGTGATGCGCGTACCGGCCATCGAGTAGCGGATCGGTTCATCGGGGCTGCTCAGCTGCGGGAGGTAGGCGGCGATCTGCTCGAGTGTCCAGGCCATGCCGCCAGCCTAGGGCGCGAGCGCCGGCTCCTCACGCCGCGTCGCCGCCTCGCCGCGGAGCACGATCGCGACGCCCAGGCCGCAGAGCGCGAAGCCGACGATGGTCACGATCGTGAGTGGTTCGGCCAGGAGGACGGTGCCGGCGAGCGCGGTCGCCGGGGCGATGAGGAAGAGCAGGGCGTTCAGCGCGGTGATGCCGACGCGTCGCAGCAGCCACCAGTACAGACCGTAGGCGGCGAGCGTCGGGAACAGTGCGGTGAGCACGACGGCGAACCAGAACGAGGCGGATGCCGGGGGCACGAGCGACCCGCTCGCCGCGGCGATCACGAGCAGCAGTGCGGCGGTGACGGTGACGTGGATGGCGAGCGTCACGAGCACGCCGGTCTGCACCCCCGACCGCCGCTGCAGGAATGTGCCGACGATGAGGCACACCATGGCGGTGGCCGGCAGAAGGTAGGCGATCAGGGGTGCGTCGGATGACCCGAACTGCGAGCGCACCACGAGCAGCACGCCGACGGCGCCGAGCGCGAGCCCCGCCCACTGCGATCCGCGCACGCGCAGCCCGAGGATCGGCCCGACCAGCACGGCGACGACGAGAGGCTGGACCGCATCGATGAGGGCGACCGTGCCCGTGGCGATCCCGGTCGCGACTGCCCCGTAGACGGCGGCGCAGTATCCGAACTGCGCGAAGAGCCCGATCAGTGCCTGGGTCCCCACCTCGCGGCGGGTGATGCCCGTCGCCGCGCCCGAGAGGCGCACGACGACCAGGAGCACGATCGCCAGGGGAACGAACCTCCAGACGAGCAGGGTGAGCGCGTCGACGTCGACCGTGGCGAACGCGGGGATGATGAATCCCGAGCTCCACGTGACGATGAAGGCGACAGCAGCCGCGACGCTCACCCCCGCACGGAGTACACCGATCTGTTTACTCATGCGTTCGACTATACAGGTTGGTATACTTTTTGCATGGCCACGCCCGTTCCCGACCTCGCCCCCCTGACCCCCGGGGCGCGCCGCGTGCTCGACGCCGCCTCACTGTTGTTCTACGAGCGCGGCATCCATGCGGTCGGTGTCGACACGATCGCCGAGGTCGCCGGTGTCACCAAGAAGACGCTCTACGACCGGTTCGGCTCGAAAGAGGCGCTCGTCGTCTCCTACCTGCAGCACCGCGATGCCCGCTGGCGCGACCACGTCGCCGCGCACCTCGCCCGGGTTCCGGAACCGGGCCTCGATCGCGTACTCGCGATCTTCGACGCGGCGATCACCTGGTCCGACGAGAACAGCCCGAAGGGGTGCAGCGCGATCAACGCCCGCGCCGAGATCGGCGAGGGCAACGACGACCACCCGGTCTTCCCCGAGGTGTCGCGCCAGAAGGCCTGGTTGCTCGACCTCTTCGACGAGCTCTGCGCCGAGGCCGGCATCCGCGATCATCGGGCGATGGCCGAGGCGATGATGCTGCTCTACGAGGGGGCGATCGTCACGGTCGGCATGGCGACGTTCGCGGAGCCGTTCGTGGTTGCGCGCGGATGGGCCGAGTCCTTGCTCGCCCGCGCTTGAGCGCCACCCGTCAGCCGCGCGGACCGCGGGAGGCGAGCACGTAGGCGGGCACCGCCACCGCGACGACGACGATGTGCATGACCATCAGGGCGAGCACGGCGAGCGTCGTGGTGCCGGGAATGAATCCGAAGGCGAGCAGCAGCACGTCGGGCACGAACGACACGAGCGTCACGACGGGGACGAGGAGCCGCAGCATCCGATCCGGGGTCTGCGCGCGACGACGCACGAGCATCCATCCCACCCAGCCCCCGACCACGCCCAGAACAGTGAAGAGGCCGTGGGCGGGGAGGGTGAGCGGCCCGTAGGTGGCCGGTGCCCCCCAGGACACGGCCACCCACGAGACGAGGGCATTGAGGGCGACGGCGATGAGCGCCGCTCCCCCGACGATCACAGCCGCACGCGTGCGCGACGATCGGGAGGAACGAGCGAGGCGAGCGGTGGCGGTCATGAGGACTCCCTGTTCGGCATAACGGTTCCGGTTGGTACCGTTATTGCTTACGGTACCAACGAGTCCCGAAATGTACAATGACTTCTCGTGGACACCGACGCTGCACCGAAGACGACCGGACGCCCCCGCGACCCGGAGGTCGAACGCGGCATCCTCGTCGCGACGCAGGACCTGCTCATCGAAGTCGGCTACGCCGGCACCACGATCGCCGCGGTCGCCGCACGAGCTCAGTGCGGCAAGTCGGCGATCTACCGGCGATGGGAGACGAAGACCGATCTCGTCGTCGCCGCGGTGCGCGCCCTGCATGTCACGACCGACCTCCCCGACACCGGAGACCTGCGCGACGATCTGATCGCCGTGGCGATGCACTTCGCCCAGGCGGATGAACGCTCGTCGCAGGTTCTCGCCAGCTTGCTCAGCCAGCTCGGTCGCAACCCCGAGCTGCGCGACATCGCCTACCGCACGATCGGCGAGCCGCCCGTCGCCGCCCTGGTCGCCGTGATCGAGAGATGGATCGAGCGCGGCGCCGTGCCCAGGGATGTCCCGGTGCGGGTCATCGCCGGAATCGTGCCGACCGCGGCGTTCGGCAGCGTCAGTCTGCGTCAGCGTGCGCTCGAGCCCGCGGCGGTCGCCGAGCTGGTGGATGCCGTGATACTCCCTGCGCTGCGCGCCGTGCCGTCGCCGTCTCCGGAAAAGGAGTGACGCAGCCCCCTCTTTCCGCCATACTGTTGCGCGACAGCAGTGATATATCGGTGACTGAGGGGGATGCGTGATGGATGCTGCGATGACCGTCGATCTGACCGTGGCGTATGTCTGGTCGCTCGTGAGCGGGCTGGCCGTGTACGTCTTCTACGGATTCGCCCTCATGGCGATCTTCCGCAAAGCCGGACTGAAGGCGTGGCCCGCGTGGGTGCCGATCCTCAACACCTGGCGCGTGCTGCAGCTGGGCGGGCAGAAGGGGTGGTGGGTGCTGATCGGACTGATCCCGGTGGTCGGCACGATCCTCTATCTGGTGTTCCTCATCATCGCCGGCTTCAAGATCCAGCAGGCGTTCGGCAAGCCCGGGGCCTTCTACATCCTCGCGATCCTGCTGACGCCGGTCTGGTACGGCATCCTCGCCTGGGATTCGTCGGTGTGGCGACCGCAGCACACGCCGCTGGTGCCTGCGTCGGGATACGCAGCGGCCACGCCCACAGCCGCGCCCGCATGACCACCGCACTAGCGGTACTCGCCCTCGTCGGCGTCGCAGTCGCGGTCATCGCCCTGATCGCCCTGCACGTAGTGCCGAGCGGACTCTCGCCCCTGCGCGACCCGGTCAGCGCGTACGGTATTTCGCGCTGGAGCGCGCTCTACCGCGTGCAGACCGTCGCGACCGCGATCGCCGCGATCGCCCTCGCGACCGCGCTCATCACGGCAGGCATCCCGTCAGCACTTGCCGCGGTGATCGCGTTGGTCGCGCTCGCGTTGACGCGCGCTCCGATCAGCTGGGTCCCGATGGATGCCGCGGACGCACCCCGCACGGCGACGGGCCGCCGTCACAACCTGCTCGCCTTCGGCGCATTCGCTGCGGCATCCGTCGGTGGATTCATGACCGGCATCGCATTCTCGGCGGCCGGACTCGATACGGCGGCGACCACCGCGACCCTGCTCGGCTGGGTGATGACGGCGGCGAGCGCGGTGACGATCCTCGCGGGGACGATCACGGCGTTGCGCCCTGTCTTCGGTCTGGCCGAACGCGTCATCTACGTCGGAATGTTCGCGTGGATGGCAGTGAGTGCCGGCGCGCTGACCGCCCTCTGAGGTCAATCCTTCGCGCCTGTGCCGGGTTTGCCCGCGTGGTCGGGACGACCGTTTCCGTTGTTCCCGTTGCCGTTGTTGCCGTTTCCGTCGTCGCCCACAGATGCCGTGTCGTCGGATGCCGGAGCCGGATCGTGGCCGACGCTGTCGGCCGGATCGACGGGGGTGACGGGTGCGTCGACGACGGGCTCGCTGACGACGGGCTCGCTGACGACGGCATCCGGCGTCTGCTGTTCGGCACCGCCGTCGTCGACCGCTTCGACGGGCGTGACCGCGCTGATCACCGCGTCGTACACCGTGCTCGATGCGCCGGCATCCTCACCGTTCAGCGCCGCCGCGCCGACCAGCGCGAAACCGCCGATCGCGAGCGCAGCGGCACCTGCGGCGAGCGCGCGCCGCCGGGGACGACGATCGGCGCTCACCGGGCGGATCGCCGTCTTCGTCGCCGATGACTCGTCGACGGCATCCGCGACAGCGGCCACCGGAGCTACGACGCGCTGCGCCGATTCGCCGCGCACGAGCCGTCGCGCGGACCGCGCGACCTCGGCGGCGGTGGGGCGCTCGGCGGGGTCGAGGCTGGTCATCCGCTCGAGCAGATCACGCCACTCCCCCTCGATGTGCGCGGGGATCTCGGGCGGTGCGGCCAGCCGGGCGATCGCCGCCGCGCGACCCGAGCCGATCGGCGTGTAGGCCGCCTCGCCGGTCAGCGCCTCGATGGCGACCAGGCCCAGCGAGAAGACATCTGCCGGTGTCCCGGGATCGGCGTCACGCAGTCGTTCCGGCGCCATGTACGTGAGCGTGCCGAGCACGATGCCCGGTGTGGTGGTCGACGGATCGTCGGTGCGCTGGGCGATTCCGAAGTCGGCGAGCTTCGCCGTCCACGCCCCTCCGCTTCGCGTCGTGCGTCGCGACAGGAGCACGTTCGACGGCTTGACGTCGCGGTGCACGATGCCGGCGGCGTGCGCGGCGGCGAGTCCCTCGGCGATGTCGCGCACGAGAAACGCCACTTCGCGCGCAGGCAATGGAGCGTGCGCCATGCGCGCCGCGAGCGTCGGCCCGTCGACGTACTCCATCACGAGATACTGCGGGCGATCCGGGTCGAGTTGCGCGTCGAAGAGGGTGACGAGATTCGGATGACTGAGCGACGCGAGGAGAGCCTTCTCGGTGTGCGCGCGCTCGATCGCGTCGACCGCGCCGTCGTCGGGATGGATCATCTTGATCGCGACGACACGTTCGAGACGCGTGTCCTCCGCACGGTAGACCGTGCCCATGCCGCCCTGCCCGACGCGGTCCTGCAGGAGGTAGCGCGCGTCGAGCAGCGCGGCGGTCGGTGAGACCACTTCGAAAGCCATCGTGCGTTCCTCCACCCATCGATGGGTCGACGCTAGTGGGCCGGAAGAGAATACGGATCACCCTTGACGCGGGGTCGGATCGCTGAATGCCTGCCGCGGGCGCCGGGTCGCCCTCACGCCGCGAGCGGCACCGCCCCCACCAGCACGCCGACCGCGAGCATCACGAGCGATACCGCGCACGCGCGCCACAGCACCTTCTTGTGGTGGTCGCCGAGGTTGACGCTGGCGAGCGAGACGAGCAACAGGATCGCCGGCACTAGCGGACTCTGCAGGTGCACGGGCTGGCCGGTGATCGAGGCACGGGCCATCTCGACCGGCTCGATGCCGAAGTGCTCGGCGCTCTGCGCGAGCACGGGCAGGATGCCGTAGTAGAACGCGTCATTCGACATGAAGAACGTGAGCGGAATGGAGAGGATGCCGGTGATCACCGCGAGGAAGGGTCCGAGTGCGGTGGGGATCGCCGTCGTGATCCACCCGGCCATCGCGTCGACCATGCCAGTGCCGTTCAGCACGCCCACGAGCACGCCGGCCGCGAGCACCATCGACACGACGCCGACGATGCTCGGGGCGTGGGCGACGATCTCGTCGGCCTGGCTCTTGAGCTTGGGGAAGTTGATCACCAGCGCGATCGCCGCGCCGACCATGAAGACGTAGGCGAGCGGGAAGATGTCGGCGACGAGCAGCACCATCACGGCCGCCGTGAGCACGAGGTTGACCCAGATGAGCTTCGGTCGCAGCGTGGCGCGGTTCGGGTCGAGCATGGTGTCGGCCATCGCCGTGTCCTCCCGGTCGAGCAGTGCCGTCGCCGCCGGCAGGCCTCCGCGGCCGCCCGCGAGGGTGACGATGTTGCCGGTGCGCAGCGTGGCCCGCGCGCCCGGGGTGGCGTTGCCGCCGCGGAACATCTTCGAGCCGCCGCCGGCTCCACCGCCGATGCGCTCGGGATCGATGCTGCCGAGGCGCTTGCGCTCTCCCAGCCCGAGGAACCAGGCGAACAGCAGGGCGACGATGAGTCCGGCACCCAGCGAGGGCAGCATCGGCACGAAGACGTCGGTGGGCTGCAGGCCGAGCGCGGTCGCGGCGCGCACCGTCGGGCCACCCCAGGGAACGATGTTCATCGTGCCGTTCATGAGGCCGGCGACGCAGGTCAGCACGACGGGGTTCATGCCGAGCTTCAGATAGATGGGCAGCATCGCCGAGGTGGTGATGATGAAGGTCGTCGAGCCGTCGCCGTCGAGCGACACCGCGCCCGCGAGGATCGCCGTGCCGAGCACGATCTTGGCCGGGTCGTCGCCGAGCAGTCGGGTGATGAAGCGGATGAGCGGATCGAAGAGGCCGACGTCGATCATGATGCCGAAGTACATGATGGCGAACATCAGCAGCGCGGCCGTCGGGGCCATGTCCGAGATCGCGTCGATGATCATCTCGCCGAGGCCGAGACCGGCTCCCGCGAACAGGCCGAAGACCGTCGGCACGAGGATCAGGGCGACCATCGGGGTGAGCCGCCGGGTCATGATGAGCGCCATGAAGACCAGCACCATCGTGAACCCAAGGGCCACGAGCACGCCCTCGGGCGGCAGGAATGCGGTCGCGTAGCCCTCCTCGGCGGAGAGCAGGATTGCGGGTTCCACGTTCACATCGACTCCTTCGTCGCGTCGTGCATCAGAGCGGGGCGCCGCGTGGGGCGCATCCCGAGAGATTAGGTCGACCGCGGATGCCGCGCGCGCTAAGTCGCATTGCCGCACGTTGTGCGCGTAGCGTGTGTTCTGCGCATTGTGCTCACAACGGAGTCGAGGGAGGTGCCACCGTGCGATTCGCCACCCGACTGCTGCTCGTGCAGCTCGCGACCGTCGCCGCGGTCGTGGCCGTCTGCACCCTGGTCTTCGGATGGCTGGGTGTGCAGCAGTTGCGGGCCGAGTCCGAGGCCACGGCGCTCAACATCGCCCGCACGCTCGCCGAAGACCCCGACGTGCGTCAGCTCGTCGCCGAATTCTCCGCCGATCCCGGCACTCCCGAGGCCGCCGCACTGCGCGACGGCACGCTGCAGCAGATCGCGATTGCTGTCGCCGACCGCACCGACGCGCTGTTCGTCGTGATCACGGATGACCACGGCATCCGCCTCGCCCACCCCAATCAGGATCTGCTCGGCCAGGTCGTCTCGACGCCGTTCGAAGAGGTGCTGCGCGGAACCGAGGTCGTCGACTGGGAGGTGGGCACGCTCGGCGAATCGGCGCGTGCGAAGGTGCCGATCTACGACGCCCCCGACGAGCCGCCGGTCGGCGAGATCAGTGTCGGCTTCGAGCGCGCGAGCGTGTTCGACGAGCTGCCCGCACTGATCGCGACGATCGCGGTCGCCGGCGTCACGGCTCTCGCGCTGGCGGCACTGGCCACACTGCTGGTGCGGCGCCGCTTCGAGCGCCTCACGCTCGGCCTGCAGCCCGAAGACCTCGTGGCACTCGTGCAGAACCAGGCCGCCGTGCTCGAGGGGGTGGGCGACGGCGTGCTCGCCGTCGACCCGGATGGTGTCGTGCGCGTCTGCAACAGCGCGGCGGAGCGGATGCTGGGGCTCGACTCCCCCGTCGGGCGCAGCGCCGACTCCCTCCCCCTCGATGACACCCTGCATCGCCTGCTCGACGGTCGGGGCACGAGCGCCGAGACGGTGGTCGGCGACCGGGTGCTGTATCTCGATGCGCGTCCGGTCGTGCGCGACTCGCGCCCGCTCGGAGTCGTCGTTGTCGTGCGCGATCGCACCGACATCGAAGCCCTCGCCGGTCGTCTCGAGACCGTCCGCGCGACGACCGAGGCGCTGCGCGTGCAGCGGCACGAGTTCGCCAACAGACTGCACGTGGTCTCGGGGTTGCTCGACGCCGACCGGGGCACCGAGGCCCGTGCCTTCCTCGACGAGCTCACGCACCGCGGCTCGGTGGGCGTCGATCTCGAGGGCATCGAGCGCGTGCCCGATCCGTTCCTGCAGTCGTTCCTGGGCGCGACCGCGGTCACGGCTCGAGAGCGCGGCGTCGCGCTGGTCATCACCGACGACACGCTGCTGCTCGGCGAGGTGACCGCCGCTGAAGACACCGCCGCCGTGTTGGGCAACCTGATCGACAACGCGATCCGCGCCGCCGTCGCGGGCGCCGCACCGCGACGGGTCGAGATCACCCTCCTCACCGACGGAGCGGAACTCGTGCTGGCCGTCGCCGATTCGGGCGCGGGCATCGCGCCCCCGGATCGCGACCCCTTCGCGCCGACGACCGAGACGATCGCGGTGCGCCCGAGCGCAGCGGATACGTCGGATGCAGGACCCGTGCACGGCCACGGCTACGGGCTGCCGCTCTCGCGCGATCTCGCGCGCCGCCGCGGCGGCGACGTGTGGCTGATCTCGGCCGGCGGCGACGGCCGAGGTGCGGTGTTCGGCGCCCGCCTCCCCTCGGCGGTCCGGCCGCCCGACGATACCCACCATCTGGAGGAACAGTGAGCGATGACATCCGCGTGCTCGTGATCGACGACGACTTCCGCGTGGCAGGCCTGCATCGCGACGCGGTGGCGAGCGTGCCCGGGTTCATGCCGCTCGACGCGGTGCACACGCTCGACACCGCCCGCCAGGCGCTGCGCGCGCATCAGCCCGATCTGCTGTTGGTCGACGCGTATCTGCCGGATGGCGACGGCATCCGCTTCGTCGCGGCCACCGAGACCGACGCCTTCGTGCTGTCGGCAGCGACGGATGCCGCGACCGTGCGGCGTGCGCTCAGCGCCGGAGCCCTCGCCTACCTCGCCAAACCGTTCGACACCGCAGCGCTCGTCGATCGACTGCGGCGGTACGCGCGCCTGCGCAATCTGCTGGGCGGCGACGGAGCGCTCACCCAGGAGCGGATCGATCGCGCCATGTCGATCATGGCCGGCGGGGCCGAGCCTGCGACCGTCTCGCGCTCGGCGACCGAGCAGCTCATCCTCGACGAACTCGGTGACGACGACGAGGCATCCGCCGCCGAGATCGCCGAGCGCGTCGGCATCTCGCGCGCGACCGCCCAGCGGCACCTCGCCGCCCTCGCGACGCGCGGCCAGGTCGCGGTGCGGTTGCGGTATGGCACCACCGGTAGGCCGGAGCACCGGTACGTGCGGGTGGGAAAGCGGTAGAGCCGGATGCTGGCGCCGGTGATGCCGCGGATGGGATGCTGTGCACGATGAAGCGTTCGACGAAGATCACGATGGTCGTCTCTGCGGCCGTGGTCGCGGGGCTACTCATCCTCGCGCTGCCGGCGATGCTCGGGGCGACGACCTGGGTTACCGGGGTGTTCGGGGCGTCTTCGGGGTCGACCCCGGAGTCGTCGGATTCGAGCGCGGAACCGGCATCCGACGACGATCTGGTCGATCTGGGCGACGGTATCTCGGTGCCCGCCGGGGGCCCCGGCGAGTGCACGACGAGCGCGCGGATCAGCATCATGGCCGACGACGACGAGCCGTTTCATTCGAAGCTCCTCGGCGAGCTCGTGGAGATGGGGCCGTCCGAGCTGGCAAACGGCGAAGTGCTGAAGAACGGCGGCGGCGAGATCTATGCCTACGTGGTCGCCCCGGGCGACAGTCCCATCGCTATCGGCGAGAGGTTCTGCATCGACTACGTCACGGTGCAGTTGCACAACCACGTGCGCGCGAACATCAATCCGGGCGACATCCTCTACCTGCGCCCCGACCCGACCCTGCCGTGGATCGATCCGTACAGCCCGTTCGACGTGCAGCCCGGCGAGCAGACCGGCCCCTACTATGACGCGATCGACTTCATGCGAAACGCGGTCGCGGCGAAGGACCTCGCGGAGGCTCAGCGGGTGTGGGAAGGCCTCGGCCCGCGCGCGCATCCGGAGGCCCGAGCGATCGCGGCTCAGGCGCTTGAGGCGGGAGATTGGGAGTTGTTGCGGCAGATGTTCCCGTGAGCTGGGGGAACATCGCGCACTATCCGTAGGGGAATGTCTCTGCGCCAGGTATCGTTGTAGCAAATGGATCGGGAATGCTCGATCGGCAAAGGCTTCCGGAGATCCGGGAGCCTTTCGCTTTCATGGGTACACCTTGAGTCCGTAACCATCCATGCGTCCTTCTCGGGATCTCACGAGCTTGGGTCCGACCAGATCCCACGCTCGATTGGCTTGCCGAGGTCGCAGCACGTGGAGCCCGATCGGGCGCGCGGTCATATCAGCGATCTGCAATCCGGAACTGTTCGCACTCTTCGGCGCACAGACGAACGACAGCGTTTCCCGCATTCCCCTGACGCGTGTCGAGTCCATGATGCGTTGGAACTCCTTTTCCAGCGTGCGATCCTCGAGACGACCTCTGCTCTCGAACACGACCCGGGTGCGTCGCCCTGTTTGTCCGCGCTGCTGAAGCTGGAAGAAGATCCTCTCCAATCCGAACTCCAGTGCCACGTGATACGGATTGATCGCACCTCGACGAGCTACGAAAGCTGCCTTGTCGATCACGCATGCAACAACACCGAACCGCGCGTCCTCCACGATTCGATTCAGTCGCTCCATGAACCGACCGCGCACCTGCGCGTTGAGCAGGATGTCGAACGGTGGCGCGGACTTCCTGATCTCGCGCTCGTGCAGAACAACCATGTCGTGCCCGAAGAACTCGAACTTCAGCGACTGAACGCTCGGAACCAAATGATCAACGTACTCGCGGACGGGGAAGATGCAGAACGATAGGACGAAGAGTGGGAACTCCGGATTGATAGTGCTCAGACTGTGGTCGCCACTCTCATCGACGTAGACGATGTAGTCCCCGAAGTCCCCTCCCGGCATCAGTTGAAGTCGCCCCCCGGCGCCATGTCTGCGAACCGCGAGTAGTGACCCTGGAACGCCACCGTGATCGTGGCGGTCGGTCCGTTACGGTGCTTGGCGACGATGAGGTCGGCCTCGCCCGGGCGCACGTCCTTGTCGTAGACCGAGTCGCGGTGCAGCAGGATCACCATGTCGGCATCCTGCTCGATCGAGCCGGACTCACGCAGGTCGCTGATCGCGGGCTTCTTGTCTTGGCGCTGCTCGGGACCACGGTTCAGTTGCGACAGGGCGATGACGGGAACCTGCAGCTCCTTGGCGATGAGCTTGAGGCTTCGCGAGAACTCCGAGACCTCCTGCTGACGCGACTCGACGCGCTTGCCAGAGGTCATGAGCTGGAGGTAGTCGATGATGACCATGCGCAGACCGGCGCGCTGCTTGAGGCGGCGGCACTTGGCGCGGATCTCGACGAGCGTCATGTTGGGGCTGTCGTCGATGTAGAGGGGGGCGTCGTTGATGCGACCGCGGGTCGCCGCGACGGTGGTCCAGTCGCGGGGGTCGAGCGTTCCCTTGCGCATGTTCTGCAGCGGGATCGCACCCTCGGCGCTGAGCAGACGCATCGCGATCTCGCTCTTGCCCATCTCGAGCGAGAAGAAGATCGACGGGAAGTCGTGGCCGATGGATGCCGCGCGCGCGAAGTCGAGCGCGAGTGTCGACTTACCCATGGCGGGTCGCGCGGCGACGACGATCATCTGGCCACCGTGCAGGCCGTTGGTGAGCTCGTCGAGCTCGCGGAACCCGGTCGGGATGCCGGTCATCGACCCGTCGCGGCCGTTCGCGGCCTCGATCTCCTCGATCGCGGCGTCGACGGCGTTCGTCAGCGGAACGTAGTCCTCGGCGGTCTCGGTTCCGGTCACGGAGTAGATCTCGGCCTGGGCGTTGTTGACGATGTCGGTCGCGTCGCCCTCGCCCGCGTAGCCGAGCTGCACGATGCGGGTGCCGGCGTCGACGAGGCGGCGCAGGATCGCCCGCTCCGACACGATCCCGGCGTAGTACCCGGCGTTGGCCGCGGTCGGCACGATCGAGGTGAGCGAGTGCAGGTAGTCGGCGCCGCCGGCCCGCCCGAGTTCACCGGTCTTGATGAGCTCGTCGGTGACGGCGACGACGTCGGTCGGCTCGCCGTGCGAGTAGAGCGAGAGGATCGCTTCGAAGATGAGCTCGTGCTTCGGCACGTAGAAGTCGGCGCCCTTGAGCGTCTCGATCACGTCGGCGACGGCATCCTTCGACAGCAGCATGCCACCCAGTGCGCTCTGCTCGGCGAGGAGGTCGTGCGGCGGGGTGCGCTCCGGCCCGCGCGGGCTTCCGCCCATGCGCTCTTCTGAGATGTCGGCGATCGACACGCTGCTCCCTTCGCTGCGACGTTCGGCGGTGTCGTGGACTGCAGGCCGAGAAAGGCCATCTGCGCAGCACATCACGGACTTCCGACATTGGGTCGCTCGCCCACGCTACGAGCGACGTTATCCACACGCAACACAGCCTGTGGATAACTCTGTGGAGAGCGTGCGGACAACTCCGGACAGTCTGTGCACAACACATGTGGATAACCCGGTGGAGTACCCAGACTTCAAACTTTCTTTTCCATCAGGATCAGGCCTTTCCTGTTTCCCCACCCTGTGGATGGAAACGGGCTTCAACTGCACATTGAAGGTTTGTTCATCTCGGTGTCACATGTGTAGAACTTGGGGAAAGTCAAGCCGGAATTTCACCGGGCGCGTCACGCCGCGACACGCCGCGAATCCTGCGGAAGCTGTCATCGGATTCGCGCGAGATGGTATGGACATCGCGATATACCGGGAGTATCGTCAGCCCCTATCGACGCAACGTGCGTCGGAACGATCGTCTTTCGGAGGGGGAAGTCGACGTGAACGCTCGAGCATCCCGTCGCGGCACACCCGCGATCGCCCTGTGGGGCGGCCTGGGAGCGCTCGCGTGGGCGGCGATCACGGTCCTCACCGGCGGCGGATCCGCGCACGCCGACGAGCAGAACGACCCGTCGCTTCTCGACGGAGTGTCGTCACTCGTCACCGGCACCGTCTCGACGGTCGGCGACACCGTCACCGCCGTGACCGAACCGGTCGTCACCCAGGTCGTCGCCCCCGTCGTGAACGAGGTCGTCGCTCCCGTGGTGCAGGAGGTCGTCGCCCCGGTTCCCGAGATCGTCCCGCCCGTCGTCGAAGAGGTCACTGACACGGTCGCCGAGATCCCCGTCGTGGGCGAAGTCGCGACCCCCGTGGTCGAGACGGTCACCGACACCGCAGAGGCCGTCGTCGCCCCGGTGTCAGACCTGTTGCAGGACGCCCCGGTGTCGCAGATCATCGATCCGGTGCAGGATGCCGTCGCCACCCTCCCCGTCATTGGCGGACTGCTCCGCGACCTCGGCGTCACGAACCTCCTCGACGGCGTCACCGGCGTCGTGGACGACACCACCGCCATCGTCGGCGAGGTCGTCGAGAACACCCTTCCGCCGGTTCTGACGGCACTCGACCCGACCGAGTCGCTTCCGCCCGTCGTCCCGCCGACCGCGATCCCGCCGGCCTTGACTCCGGATCGCGGGTTCTCCGCGGTTCCGGGCGTAGTGGTGGCGGATGCTGCGAGTTCGGCGACCGCGTCGACACACGCGTCCGCGCACCGGCATCCGATCGAGAAGTCTGCATTCTCTACGCCTTCCGGAACGACGACGCCGGCCACCGGCGTGTCCGCCTCCGGCCACGCCACAGGACCCGCCACCGCTCCCCACGGCGGCCCCCTCGCCCCGTCTTCCTCCGCCAGTTCCGGCGGAGCATCCGCTGTCTCCCCCGCCGGTCTGACCGACGCGGGAGTTCCCGCGCTCCGTGCCGTGGAGCGCACCTCCGGCGCATCCGACGACGTCCTGCCGACGTCGCTGGTCGCCGACACCGACGTCTCTCCTGACTGACGGGTTGTCGCGTCGTCCCCTCGAGGACGACAGATGCCGTGCTGCGCGCGCACATCTTCGCGCGCACCCACATCAGACACCCCAGTCCAGTCAAGGAGAAAGTCATCATGCGTACTTACCTCAAGCGGGCCCTGTGGGGAACGCTTCTCGCCGGCGGGATCACCCTGCTCGGCGCAACCGCCGCGAACGCGGCAGACACCTCGGGAGACGACGGAGTTCTCTCGGGCAGCCAGGTCGAGGCTCCGGTCTCGGTCCCGGTCACGATCGTCGACAATGCGATCTCCCTGCTCGGGGATTCCTCCGCGCAGCAGGCTCCGGCCCCCGCGCCGGCGCCCGCACCCGCACCGGCACCGGCGCCCGCACCTGCGCCCTCGACGGGCGGCGAGTCCGGAACGGCATCCGGAACGCAGGCCGTCGTCGAGGTCGTGGTGCCCGTCACCGTGACCGACAACGCAGTGAGCCTGCTCGGCGACTCGTCGAGCGCTCCTGCACCGGCCGCACCGGCCGAGGCTCCTGCGGCACCGGCCCCCGAGGCACCGGCTCCGTCGATCACGACGAACGGCGTCGACGGGCTGCTGTCGGGCTCGCAGGCCCTCGTGAGCGTCGACGTACCCGTCACCGTGTCGGGCAACTCGATCTCGCTGCTCGGTGACAGCGCCGTCGCGGAAGGGGACGCCGCGGCACCGGCGCCTTCGGCTCCGCAGACGGATGCCGCCGCCCCGAGCACCTCGGGCGACGACTCGATCGCCGGCGGCTCGCAGGTCGTCGCACCTATCTCGGTACCGATCGACGTCTCCGGTAACGCGATCTCCCTGCTGGGAGACAGCGCGGTAGCCGGCGGCGAGGCGGCTCCGGCCGCTCCGGCGCCGGGAACCGATCTCGGTGACTTCGAGGCACTGCCCGCTCCGTGGAGCATGACCGACGGCGACGACGGCGTGCTCAGCGGCAGCCAGGTGACCGCCCCGGTCACGGCTCCCGTGAACGTCACCGGCAATGCCGTGTCGCTCCTCGGTGACAGCGCCGCCGTCGGCACGTCGGCCCCGGCCGACGAGTGGACGGATGCTTCGACCACCGGTAGCACGACCACTGGAGACGACGGCATCCTCGGCGGAACCCAAGTCACCGCACCGGTCACCGCACCCGTCGACGTCACCGGCAACGCCATCTCCCTCACCGGAGACAGCGCCGCCGTCGGCACCAACACCACGACCGGCACCGCCCCGGCAGCCCCCACCACCGGCAGCACGACCACCGGAGACGACGGCATCCTCGGCGGAACCCAAGTCACCGCACCGGTCACCGCACCCGTCGACGTCACCGGCAACGCCATCTCCCTCACCGGAGACAGCG
>NZ_JBIBHO010000003.1:284865-390070 GCF_042957055.1 Microbacterium sp. NPDC008134
CGCCGCCGTCGGCACCACCGGCACCGGCACCACCACCCCGGCAGCCCCGTCCACCGGCAGCACCACCACCGGAGACGACGGCATCCTCGGCGGAACCCAGATCGGACTTCCGATCACGCTGCCGATCACGATCGGTGACAACGCGATCTCCGTTCTCGGTGACAGCACGGTGACCACGCCGACCGGGACAGACCCCGGAACGGACCCGGGAACGGATCCGGGAACCGATCCCGGAACCGACCCGGGGACCGATCCCGGCACCGACCCGGGGACCGACCCCGGAACCGACCCCGGTAGGACCCCGGGTGCGAACCCCGGTGTCGGCCCGAGCTCGGGCGGAACGATGGCCGCGGGAATGGCGACGTCGTCGGGAGGCGCTGACGCGCTGGCCACCACCGGTGGTGCGGCTCCGTACGCGCTTCTCGCCGTCGCCGCCCTGCTGGTCCTCACCGGATTCGGCCTGCTGCGCCGCCGCACGGCGTAACGCGGACCCCGGTGGTCCGGCGCCCTGGAGGGAGGAGGCGCCGTACCACCGGAGCGCCGCGTCGCCGCGGTAACGACGAGTTGCCCCCGGGTCCCCAGTCCGGCGTCGGCCCCGACGCGGCCGCAAGGGCGGATGCCCCGTGCCCCCAGCACGGGGCATCCGTCGCGCCCGTCCACAACTCCGGAGATCCACACCCGCACCGGGCCGGACGGGCCGGATCTGCCACGTTCCCGCCCGTTCCTCCGGAGTTCTGAACCGCGCCCTCTGCACAACTCCTCAGAAACCGCCCCGTTGGCGCCTAAACAGACCGAATCGGAGCCGAGGCACCCGTTCCTGAGGAGTTATGCGGCGGGCCCGCGTGCACTAACTCAGGAAGAACCGCCCCGAACCCGCCCAGATCGACCCAAACCGGTCACTGAACACCCGATCGTCCTGAGTTGGTGCACACCCCACCGGCGACTGCAGCCCCGCTGACGCCGAACGCCCCCTGTCCCGAAGGACAGAGGGCGTTCCGAGGAAGTGACGCGAATTACTTCGCGGCGACGACCTGCAGCGTGATGACCGCGGTGACGTCTTCGTGAAGACGAACCGTGGCCTCGTGGTCACCGGTCGACTTGATCGGCGAGGTGATGTGAACCTTGCGCTTGTCGATCGAGCCGAGGCCCGCAGCGGCGACGGCGTCTGCGACGTGCTCGGTCTTGACCGAACCGAAGAGACGACCGGCGGCGCCGGCCTTGACGGCCAGACGGACCTTGGTGCCCTCGAGGGCGTTCTTCAGTGCGACCGCGTCGTCACGATCGTGGATCGCGCGTGCCTGACGCGCGGCCTGGATCGATGCGACCTGCTTTTCGCCACCACGGGTCCACGCCGTAGCGAAGCCCTGGGGGATGAGGTAGTTACGGGCGTACCCGTTCTTGACCTCGACCACGTCACCGGCGCTACCCAGCCCGGCGACCTCGTTCGTGAGAATCAGCTTTGCCATCTCGATACCCCTTACCGGCCGGCGCCAGCGTAGGGCAGGAGCGCCATTTCGCGCGCGTTCTTGATCGCCGTGGCGATCAGACGCTGCTCCTGCACCGAGACACCGGTGATACGACGGGCGCGGATCTTGCCGCGCTCCGAGACGAACTTGCGAAGGGTGGCGACATCCTTGTAATCGATGACTCCGACCCGGATCGACTTCGCGGGAGCGGTGGGCTTGCCACCCTTCCGCGGCTTGCGGCGGTCGCCGCTCGACTTTCCAGCCATGGTTCTTCCTTAGTTATGAGCGGATGCCGACCCCGAAGGGGCGGATCCAGAAGTGTTGATCAGAACGGGGTGTCGTCGCCGAAGCTGCCCGGAGTGCTCCAGGCGTCGGCGCTGGTCGACGAGCCGGGGGTAGACCACGGCTCCTCCGACACCTGCTGCTGCTGTGCGGGGCGAGACTGTCCTCCACCGCCACCGCCGTTCGAGGCCGCACGGGTGACCTGCGCGGTCGCGTAGCGGAGCGAGGGGCCGATCTCGTCGACCTCCAGCTCGATCGCGGTGCGCTGGTTGCCCTCGCGGTCCTGGTAGGAGCGCTGACGCAGACGGCCCTGCGCGATGACGCGCATGCCCTTCGTCAGTGAACCCGCCACGTGCTCGGCGAACTCGCGCCAGACGGATGCGCGGAGGAACAGCGCTTCGCCGTCCTTCCACTCATTCGCGGCACGGTCGAAGTTCCGAGGCGTCGATGCGATGGTGAAGTTCGCCACCGGCAGCCCGTTCTGCGTGTAGCGCAGCTCGGGGTCGGCCGTGAGGTTGCCCACAACGGTGATGACGGTTTCGCCTGCCATGGGACTTAGGCCTTCGCAGCCTTGGCGGCCTTGCGAGCAGCCTTCTCCTCGGAGCGCTTGGCTTCCGAAGCGACCATTGCCTGGGCCTCTTCCGAGCGGAGGACCTTGGTGCGCATGATCTGCTCGTTCAGCTTGAGCTGACGGTCGAGCTCCTGCGTGGCCTCGCTGGTAGCGGTGAAGTTGACGACGGCGTAGATGCCCTCGTTCTTCTTCTGGATCTCGTAGGCCAGACGGCGCTTACCCCAGATGTCGACCTTGTCAATCGAGCCACCATCGTTGGTGATGACCTTCAGGAACTTGTCGAGCGTAGGTGCGACCTGGCGCTCGTCGATCTCGGGGGTCAGAATGACCATGAGTTCGTACTGGTGCGTCACTTACCCACCTCCTTCGGACTAGAACGGCTTCCGAGGATTTCTCGAAAGCAGGAGGGTGTGTGAACGTGCCTGCCAGAAGGCAGACAACCTGCTCAGTCTAGCGGACGGAACGGGGAGGTACTACCGCGGCCTTCGCACTCGCATTGGCATGCTTGTCTGCGGTGGCCGATGACCGTCATCGGCCGTACGAAGGGGGGACGCCATGCGCGTCAACATGTGGAAGGCCGGAGCCGTCGTCGCAGCCGCGATCCTGCTGGCGGGATGCTCGGCGCCGAGCGGGAGCACCGAGAACAAGCCCAGCAGCTCGAGCAGTTCGGCGCCGTCGGAGGAGACGTCGTCCGCGGCATCCGACTGCCCCGAGCTCTCGGAGGGAGCGACGGTCGACATCACCGTGCTCAGCACCTGCTCGGCGGAACGGATGAAGGAATCAGCCGGGTACGCGGCGACGTCGACCACCATGGGCATGGTGTCGACTGCACGTTTCGACTCGGCGAGCGACGCGACCGAGGTCATCTCCGACATGGGTTCGATGATCATCATCGGTGACGACACGTGGGTGAAGAGCCCGAGCAGCGAGTGGCAGGCTGCCGACCCGAACGCGAGTGACCCCGTGGTCGCGGCGCTCAGCACGGCTGCGCAGAACGCCGCCGCTCTCGACCCCGCCACGGCCGCGGCCGCGCTGAACGGAGAGTTCACGGTGACCGGCACGGGCGAGCGCCTCGGCCAGAAGGTCTTCGTCGTCAGCGGGACCACAGAGACGCAGGGCGTCGAGGTCGACGCGACCTTCGAGGTGACCTCCGACTACATCATCCTCGCCACGACCACCCAGACCGAGGTGCAGGGGCAGGCCATCGAGTCCGTCCTGGAGATCACCGACTGGGACGTGAAGCAGGACATCGTCGCGCCGCTCTGATCGACACGACGACGGCCCGGCATCTCTCGCGGATGCCGGGCCGTTCTGCGTCTCTCGTGGTGGGGCCCTTCGTCTCGCTCCGCTCGCTCAGGAACCGGGTCTCAAGACCCCCGGTCCCTGAGCGAGGAGCGCAGCGACGAGACGAAGGGCCCCAGCCTCAGTTGAGGACGGGCGGGATCTCCGACCAGACCTCGCGGTCCTCGGTCGACGGGGCGTCGGGGATACGCCCGGTGCCGTCGGGCTCGGGGATCGCGGCGAGCAGCGCCCGGGTGTACGGATGCTGCGGCTCGGCCCAGAGGCGATCGGTCGGGCCCGACTCCAGCACGCGGCCGGAGTACATGACGAACGTGCGATCGGCGATGCGTCGCACCACGGCGAGGTCGTGCGAGATGAACAGCATCCCGGCACCCGATTCGGCGACCAGGTCGCGCATGAGACCGGCGACACTGGTCTGCGTCGAGGCATCGAGCGCCGAGATCGGCTCGTCGGCGACAAGCAGCGACGGCCGCGCCGCGAGCGCCCGGGCGATCGCGATGCGCTGCTTCTGCCCACCCGAGAACTGGTGCGGGAAGCGCGAGGCGACCGAGGTCGGCAGCCCGACGCGCTCGAGCCACTCCTCGACGGTGGATCCGGCGGCACCGCGCGCTCGGGCGGTGGCGATGCCGTCGGAGATCTGGTCGCCCACCCGTCGGCGCGGGTTGAGCGAGGTCGACGGGTCCTGGAAGACCATCTGGATGCCGGTGAGGGCGATCGAACGTCGACGGATGCCGAGGGGCGAGACGGGTGCGCCGTTGAACAGCACCGTCCCTCCCGCGGTCTTCTCGATGCCGACGACGGCGCGAGCGAAGCTCGACTTGCCGCTGCCGGACTCGCCCACGAGGGCGACGGTCTCGCCGGCGGCGACGGTCATCGACACCCCGTTCACGGCGATGACGGGCGGGTGCCCCGGGTAGCGCACGACCAGGTCGTGCGCGTCGAGGACGGAGACCTCACTCATCAGCGTCCTCCTCGATGCGGGAACCGGGCAGTGCGGCGAGCAGCATCCGCGTGTATTCGTGCTGCGGGTCGCGGAACAGGGTTTCGCGATCGGCCTTCTCGACGATGAGTCCGTCCTTCATGACGGCGACCTCGTCGGCGATGGCGCTCATCACGCCGAGGTCATGGGTCACGAGCAGCACGGCCAGCTTGCGCTCGACGGCGAGGTCGCGCAGCAACTGCAGGATGCCGGCCTGCACCGTGACGTCGAGGGCCGTTGTCGGCTCGTCGGCGAGCAGCACCTCGGGGTCGCACGCCAGGGCGCACGCGATGGCGATGCGCTGACGCTGACCTCCCGAGAACTGATGCGGATAGCGCTTGAGGGCCTCGGCCGGATTCGGCACCTGGACGGTCTGCAGCAGCTCGACGGCCTTGTCGCGGGCGGCCGCGCCGCGCAGGCCCAGGTGCACGCGCATGTGGTCGGTGAGCTGACGACCGACCGGAAGCTGCGGATGCAGTGACGCCGAGGGGTCCTGGAAGACCATCGCGATGCGCTTGCCGCGCACGCGGTTCATCGTCCGACGCTTGAGCCCGACGAGCTCGTCGCCGGCGAGGGCGATCGAGCCGCCGACCTTCGCCTGGCGCGGCAGGAGCCCGAGCACGGCGAGCGAGGTGAGGGTCTTACCCGAGCCGGACTCACCGGCGAGGCCGTGGATGCGACCGGGTTCGAGTTCCAGCGAGACGCCCTTCACGAGCGGGCGTCCGATCTCGATGGTCAGGTCGCGGATGCTGAGCGCGGTCATGCGGGCACCCCCGCGGCATCCGTCTTCTCGGCCTGCTTCTCGTGCGTGACCTCGGCCGTCGGGTCGAGGATGTCGCGCATCGCGTCGCCGAGGAAGTTGAACGCCAGCACGACCGTCAGGATCGCGAGACCCGGGAACACTCCGAGCCACCAGGCGTCGAAGTTCTGCATGGCCGACGAGATCATCGAACCCCATTCCGCCGTGGGCGGCTGCGCGCCGAGGCCGAGGAACGACAGGCCCGACAGCAGCAGGATCGCCGCACCGATGTCGAGCGTCGCGAGCACCAGCACGGGGCCGGCGATGTTGGGCACGATGTCGACGAACAGCGTGCGGAGCGGCGAGTGGCCGAGCAGCCGACCGGCGATGACGTAGTTCTGTCCGCGCAGACCGAGCACGATGCTGCGGGTCACACGGGAGTACTGCGGCCACGAGACGACGATCGCCGCGATCACGGCGTTGAACAGCGACGGCCCGAGGGATGCCGCGACCACCATCGCGAGGATCACGGTGGGGAACGCCATGAACAGGTCGGTGATGCGCATGAGCGTCTCGTCGACCCAGCCGCCGAAGTATCCGGCGAGCGCACCGATCAGCGTGCCGATGAGCATCGCCGCGATCACGAGCATGAGCGCGAGCGGCAGGCTCACCGTCGCACCGGTCATGAGGCGCGAGAAGATGTCGCGGCCGTTGCCGTCGGTGCCGAGGATCGTCTCGACCCCGGGCTCCTGCAGGCGCGGGAAAATCTGCGCGTTAGGACCGTAGGGCACCCACCACTGCGCGGTGAACGCGACGATCACCCAGGCGCCGGCGATGACCGTGCCGATGATGCCGAGGGGCGTGCGCCAGGCGCGCGGCCAGCGGAAGCGGAACCGGAAGCGACCGGATGCGGCGTCGATGCTGCTCATGCGATCCTCACTCTCGGGTCGAGGACGCCGTAGAGCATGTCGACGACGAAGTTGATGAGGAGGTAGATGAATCCGACGACGAGGCCGACGCCCATGATGCCGGGCAGGTCGAGGTTCGCGGCGGAGTTGTAGGCGTAGGTGCCGAGGCCCGGCCAGGCGAAGACCGATTCGACGAGCACGGTTCCCGAGAGCAGGGTTCCGAAGGCGACGCCGACGACGGTGAGGATCGGGAGGGATGCTCCGCGCAGCACGTAGTCGAGGATGACGCGCATCGCGGGGAGCCCCTTCGCGCGGGCGGCCCGCACGTAGTCGCTTCCGAGCACTTCGAGCACCGAGGTGCGGATGAAGCGGGTGAGCAGGCCGATCGTCACGAGCGACAGCACCATGACCGGGAGGGCGAGGTGGGCGAGGGCGTCGAAGTAGCCGACGGCGTCGCCGTTGAGGAGGTAGTCGACCGTGTAGAGCCCGGTCACGCGCGGCGGCGGGGTGATCGACGGCGAGATGCGCCCCGACCCGGGGGCGATGCGCAGCTCGAGGAAGAAGACGTAGAAGCTGACCAGCGCCAGCCAGAAGGTCGGCACGCTCAGACCGACGAGGGTCACGACGCGGATGACCTGGTCGGTCACGAGTCCGCGGCGGTAGGCGGCGAGCGTGCCGAGCACGATGCTGACGACGAGGCTGAGGATGATCGCGCCGATGGCGATCTCGATCGTCGCCGGCACCGCGGTGGCGAGGTCACTGGTGACCGCACGGCCGGTCACCAGCGACGTCCCGAGGTCCCCGCGCAGCAGGTTCCCCATGTAGATGAAGTACTGCACGATCAACGGCTGATCGAGTCCGTGCTCCCGGATGAACGCTTCACGCGTCGCCGGGTTCTGCGATGCACCCTCACCGAGCGCGGCCGAGACCGGGTCTCCCGGCACCAGGTTGGTGAGCAGGAACGTGACGATGGTCACGCCCACCAACAGGAGCAGGGAGGTGCCGGCCCGCCGCAGCAGGTATCCGATCAGGGGAGACCGACGCCTGCGCGCCTGTCTCTGCACCGCCACCGTTGTCATTCGTTCTTATCCGTTCAGCTCGCGGGAGCGATCTCGGCGATGTCCATCTCCCACACCGAGTTGTACACGGCGCCCGAGACGGCGGATGCCGAGGCGATGTTGCGGCCCGGAACGATGAGCGGCACGAACGGACCCTCGGCCTGCATGGCCTCGGCGAACTCGGTGAACAGGGCGGTGCGCTCGTCGGCATCCGTCGCTGCGGCGGCGTTCGCGGCGATCTCGGCGATCTCCGGGTTGGCCTCGGCTGCCCAGCCGGCGCGGAGGCCGACCTTCAGGCCCGGGCCGAAGGGCAGGAAGTTCGCCGAGTCGGCGTAGTCCGGGCCCCAGAACCACAGGCCGAAGCCCTCGGTGCCGTTGACGTACGCGTCGAGCTCGGTCGCGAACGGGGCGGGGGCGAGCTCCACCGCGATGCCGGCATCCTCGAGCTGTGCCTGGATGCGCTCGGCGAGCGGGGTGAACTCCACGCCGCCGACCGGGTAGTCGTTCGGGAACTGCAGCTTCAGGGTCTGGCCCGTGTAGCCGGCCTCGGCGAGCGCGGCCTTCGCCGCGTCGAGGTCCTGCGAGACGCCGCCGTCGAGCGAGCCCTCGAACCCGGGCGGGATGACGCCGGTCGCCTGCACCGCACCGGCACCGGCGAGTTCGAGCAGCGCGTCGTAGTCGAGCGCATAGCGGATCGCCTCGGCGATCTTGACGTTGGCGAGGTCGCCTCCGGCCTCGCCCTGGTTGAGCAGCAGGAAGATGGTCTGACCCGAGGGCACGGAGTCGACCGTGAGGTCGTCGCCGAGACCGGCGACCTGGTCGCCGTTCAGGTCCATCGCGACCATGGAGTCGCCGCCCTTGAGGTTGGCGAGCTGCGTGGCGCTCTCCGAGACGTTACGCACGACGACGCGGTCGTAGGCCGACTCCTCGTCACCGTTGTACTCGGCGTTCTTGGTGAGCACGACCTGCGACGAGAGGTCGAGGGTGTCGAGCACGAACGGACCGGAGCCCGCCGACTCACCGTCGAGGAAGCTCTGCGCGCTGTCGGAACCGTCGGTCGCGCCGCCGTTCTCGATCACGACGTCGGAGTTGACGATGCCGAGCGCCGGGTTCGCGAGGATCGCGGGCAGCTGCAGCAGCGGGGTCTCGGTCGTGAACGAGATCGTCTTGTCGTCGACCTCGGAGATCGTGACGCCCGCGAGCAGGAAGTTGGGCTTGGCGTCCTCCATGCCCTGGATGCGCTGCAGCGAGAAGACGACGTCCTTCGCCTCGATCGGCGAGCCGTCCGAGAAGACGCGGTCGCCCTCGAGCGTGAACGTGAACTCGGTCGCGGTGTCGTTCTGCTCCCACGAGGCGAGTCCGGGAACCGGGGTCGAGACGTCGGAGCCCTCGAAGTCGACGAGGGTCTCGTAGATCGCCTTGGCGATCATGTTGCCGGTCGGGTCATAGGTGTGGCCCGGGTCGGTCGTCTCGATCGAGAACGCGGTGTCGATGACCAGCGAGCCGGAGCCCGACGAGTCATCGCCGGTGTTGGCGGAGTTTCCTCCCGAGCAACCGGCGAGCGCGAGGAGCGCGACCGCTCCGAATGCGAGCGCAGGCAGAATGCGGCGTGACGACATGTGAGCCTCCAAGGGCGAGGAGTACATTCGGGTGTCGGCCGCCACCGGTGTGGACGACCGTGGATCAGATTCGCATCATATGCGACGATGTGTCCAGCAAGTGTCGGGATGACCGGCACGGTCTGTCCAGATCACCAACCGTGGGGAGCAATATGTCCAGCAAGGATGCCGAACATCTGAAGCATTCTGGACGAAGTGCCACGGGGTTGGACGAGATCGCATACAAGATTCTCGAAGTGCTCCGTGATAACGGTCGGATCTCGATCGCCGCCCTCGCCGACAAGGTCGGCATCTCCCGCGCCAGCGCTTATTCGCGAGTCGAATCATTGGTGAGCGACGGTGTGATCACCGGGTTCTCCGCCCGCGTCGATCAGGCCAAAGCGGGCCTCTCGATCGGCGCGCTCGTCTTCGTCACGGTGCTGCCGCAGGCCTGGGCATCCTTCCGCGATCGCGTGAGCGAGATGCCCGACGTCGAATGGTGCGCGATCACGACCGGCGAGCACGACGCCATGCTGCTCATCCGGGCCGTCGACGTCAGCGGCGTGCACGAGTTCTCGACCGGAGTCATCGCCCAGCTGCCCGAGGTGCGCACCGTGGTCAGCGTGGTCGTGCTCGACGAGGTGATCCGCCGGTCGTACCTGTTGCCGTCCGACATTCCCGAGCGCGATGTCGAGACCCCGCTCGGCATGACGCGCTGGACGCCTGCGTCACCCGGACGCGACGCCCTCCCGCCCCGCTGAGGGTTACCGGCCGAGGGTTGCCGGCCGCGGGTCAGGCGGGGATCTCCTCGCACACGCTCAGCTGCGGCAGGCCGTGCATCTCGTAATGCTCGACCAGGCGGATGAGTCCGTCGTCCGTGAGCTCGAGCTCGCTCTCGCCATCGCCCGTGACGACCTGTCCGTCGGCGACGAGCACGTGCACGAACGACACCCAGATCGTGTCGGCGGTGCGGGTTCCCACGAACTTGCCGAAGGTGACCGTGTCGCCGGTGTACCCGCCCCAGATCGCGCCGTCCTTCTCGAAGTACTCGAAGATGCTCGGCGCCTCGGGGTCGACCGCCGAGGTCGTGGACGAGATCATCCGGAAGCGGCGGCCATCGAGCGAGGGAAGGGTTGCAGTCGCAGTCACCCTTCGATTATGGCGGGCGCGTCACACCACCCGGGTACCGTGGTCGCATGGAGTGGATCGCGAACCCGACCGTCGGCGACTGGCTGCGGGAGCGGCTCGACCCTCGCACGGGCACCATGCACGCGGCCGTTCCGCACGGTTTCGAGGCCTACGCACGCGTGTTCCATCGGGGGTTCACGAGATCGCTCCCCGGACGCGCGGTGCCCGCTCCCGAGGACTGGCTCCGGATGCCGGACGCCGAGCGTGAGGGCCTGCTGCCCGACTTCGTCGACGCCGAGGTCAGTTGGGCCGAGACCGCCGCCGCGTTCGGCACGACGATGCACGCCCTCGCGCAGTGGCACCGCCTCGTGCGCACGCCCATGGACGGCGACTGGCGCACGCGCATCGCCCCGGACGGCCGCGAGTTCGATGCTCCGACAGAGGGCGAGCTCGACCCCTCACTCCTGCCCGTGGTGGCCGAGGTGCTCGCCGCGTACACGTCGACCCCGGATGCCGGATACGCGGCGATCTGGGAGGGCTGGGGCAACGTCGTCGGACACCTGGGCATCCCCGCGAACCCCGGGCTTTTCGGCCCGGCCGGAGGCGACGATCCGCACCATCAGGCCATGCTCGGTCGCAGCGCGCATGATCCGTTCAACAACGTCTTCCGCAAGCCGACCTGGCAAGAGGGGCTACTCCCCCGCGACGTCTCCGAGGGTCCTCGTCTCGAGCTCCCCGACCGCCCGTACGTCCTCTTCTCCGCTGCACCTCATGTGTTCGCCGACCCGGATTGGGTGCTGGGCGCACCGTGGCGCGACCTCCCCTCCGAACGAGACGGCCACCCGCCCCACGCGCAGAGCCCGAATCTGATCTGGCCCGAGGACCGGGCCTGGGTGATGGTCACCGAGATCGAGGCCGATTCGACGGTGATCGCGGGGTCGAACGAACTCGTCCGCGCGTTGTGCACCGACGACCGTTTCGAGGCCCTGCCCCTCCGCGAGGGCTCTTCCCTGACCTGGGATGCCGACGAGGTGAATCGATGAGCACGCCCCAGCATCCGGCATCCACGTTCGACGCCCGCGCGCTCACCGAACCGGTCGATCCGCGCGCGGTGAGCGCCTTCACGGCAGATCTCAAAGCGCGACGATCGCCGGCCTCTGCCGGCACCGTCGCCGGCACGGTGATCGGCATCGTGGTGCTGGTCTTCGTCGGCGTCATCGGCCTGGGCGTGGTCGGTACCCTGCTCGCGCGCGCGGCTCTCTCGGGGAACGTCGCGGGGCTGTCGTTCTTCGCCGCGCTCCTGCTCGTGGCCGCCGGCGCGACGGTCGCGATCGTCTGGGCGGTGACGCGCGCGAACCGCATCCGTCGCTATCGGATCGGCACGTTCGCGCAGGCGAACGGTATGAGCTACACCGAGCGCATCGCGAGCCCCCCGCTGCCCGGCATGATCTTCACCCTCGGCTCGGGGCGGCTGGCGACCGACCTGGTGCGCGGAACCCAGCCGCGGTTCGTCGAGTTCGGCAACTACCAGTACACGATCAAGCACGGCAAGAGCTCGACCACGTACCGCTGGGGCTATATCGCCGTGAAACTCGACGTGCCGCTGCCGAACATCGTGCTCGACGCGCTCGGCAACAACGGCTTCGGCACGAACCTGCCGGCCTCGTTCCAGCGTGCACAGCGCCTATCGCTCGAGGGCGACTTCGACCGGCATTTCACGCTCTACTGCCCCGAGGGGTACGAGCAGGACGCCCTCTACCTCTTCACGCCCGACATCATGGCCCGGTTCATCGACCACGCCGCACAGCTCGACGTCGAGATCGTCGACGACTGGATGTTCCTCTACACGAAGCGCGAGGCGTCGTCGCTCGACCCGGCGACGTGGGCCTGGCTGTTCGGTGTGGTGGGTGCGCTGCTGACGAAGTTCGACCAGTGGGCGCGCTGGCGCGACGACCGTCTGCACGCCCAGCATCGGCAGACAGCGGATGCCGTCGGGCAGAGTGCCACGGCATCCGCTCCACTGCCGTTCGCGCCGCCGGCCGGACTGCTCACTCCCCCTCCGGGCGTCGCGCCGCAGGGCCGACGGCTCAAGCGTCGGACGGCGTGGGTCCCGCTCGTCGTCGTGGTGCTCATCGGCATCGCGTACGCGATCATGACGATCCGCTGACCCGCTCGACAGGTCGGATGCCGAGTGTGGGGGTGGATGTCGTTCTGGGGACCGACACCCACCCCATCCCCCCTCGGGATCAGAAGAAGTTCGACTCTCCCTCTGCATGCGGCTTGTGCCGCGAACGCCTTCGCCTGCTGGGGACAAGCGGTATATCGGCGGTTGGAAAAATGGTATGCCGGGTCACGTTGCAATTCGTTGCACGGTCGTTCAGTCTTCATGGATCCTCATCCAGTCGCGCTGGGTCCCTGAGTAACCCCCTGGGTCCCTGAGCAACCCCCTGCGTCCCTGAGCAACCCCCTGGTCCCTGAGCTTGTCGAAGGGCCCCGCACCCTCACTAGGGTGAACGTCATGCCCGACGCCCCGGAATCCCCCACCCCGCGCCCGGTCGGCATCGCCCGCATCGTCGTCGGACTCGCGGTGATCTCGGTGCTCGTGCACACCTATCTCCTCGGCGTCAGTGCGGGCCGCACGAGCCTGTTCGACTATTTCGGATACTTCACGAACCTCACGAGCCTGCTCACGAGCGCGCTGTTCATCGCGACGGGAATCCTGACTCTGCGCCGGCGACGGCATCCGCTCTGGCTGTCGTACGCGCGCGGTGTCGCCGTCACCTGCATGCTGCTCGTCGCCGTGATCTACAACCTCGTCGTTCCCGGAACCGGATCCGCTCCGGCGTGGGTGAGCGTCACGCTGCACGCGGTCTTCCCGCTGCTCGTCGCGCTCGACTGGATGCTGATCCGCGATCACCCCGCGCTGCGCTGGCGCCACCTCTGGGTGGTCACGGTGTATCCGCTGGTGTGGATCGTCGTCGTACTCATCCGCGGTGCAACCGACGGCTGGGTGCCGTACGGTTTCCTGCTTCCCGCGCACGGCCCTGCCACCCTCGCCCTGCACGTGCTCGGACTCCTCGCCACCCTCCTCGCCCTCGGTGCCCTGGTCTGGCTCGCGAGTCGGGTCCCTCTCGGCCGCCCCCGGAAACCGGGTCCCTGAGCCTGTCGAAGGGCCCCACCCCGCAGCATCCGCTCGGGAGGAGTTCTCACGCTCGACAGGATCGAAACGGCGGATGCCTCCTGCAGAACGCGAATTCTCCTCCGCTACCGCGCGTGGGGGACGCTTCGACAAGCTCAGCGACCCAGTCACACACACCGCGACCCAGTGACTGCAACTGGGTCCCTGAGCCCGTCGAAGGGCCCCACCCCGCGGACACCCCTCACGCCAAACCGAAGTACTCCAGCTCCGCGTCGTTCAGCATCCGCGACCGGATCAGGAACCGCATACCCGTCGGCCCCTCGACCGAGAACCCGGCACCGCGCCCGGGCACGACGTCGATGGTCAGGTGCGTGTACTTCCAGTACTCGAACTGCGACTCCGACATGTACACCTCGACCCCGGCATCCAGCCCGACGTCGAGGGTGCCGAGAAGAACGTCGCCGGGCCCGGTGAGGAACATCCCCACCGGGTAGCACATGGGTGACGAGCCGTCGCAGCATCCGCCCGACTGGTGGAACATGAGCGGGCCGTGCTGCGCCGTCAGGTCGCGGATGAGGGATGCCGCAGCATCCGTCACCGCGACCCGCTGGTAGGTGCCGATGCTGACCATCAGAAGAAGCCCATCGGGCCCTCCGCGTACGAGACGAGGAGGTTCTTCGTCTGCTGGTAGTGGTCGAGCATCATCTTGTGGTTCTCGCGGCCGACGCCCGACTGCTTGTACCCGCCGAACGCGGCGTGCGCCGGGTACTGGTGATAGGTGTTCGTCCACACGCGGCCGGCTTCGATCGCACGGCCGGCGCGGTAGGCCGTGTCGCCGCTGCGGCTCCAGACACCCGCGCCCAGACCGTAGAGCGTGTCGTTCGCGATCGAGATGGCGTCGTCGTACGAGTCGAACGAGGTGACCGACAGCACCGGTCCGAAGATCTCCTCCTGGAAGATGCGCATGTCGTTGGTGCCCTCGAACACGGTCGGGGCGACGTAGAAGCCCTCGCTGAGGTCACCACCGAGGTCGACCCGCTCGCCACCGGTCAGCAGACGCGCGCCGCCCTGCTTTCCGATGTCGATGTAGCTCAGGATCTTCTCCAACTGGTCGTTGGACGCCTGCGCTCCGATCATCGTCGCGGGGTTGAGCGGGTTGCCCTGCACGACCTTGCCGACCCGCTCGAGTCCGTCGGCGAGGAAGCCTTCGTAGATCGACCGCTGGATGAGCGCCCGCGACGGGCAGGTGCAGACCTCGCCCTGGTTGAGCGCGAACATCGTGAAGCCCTCGAGCGCCTTGTCGTAGAACGGGTCGCTGGTCGAGCGCGCGACGTCTTCGAAGAACACGTTCGGGCTCTTGCCTCCGAGCTCGAGCGTCACCGGGATGAGGTTCTGCGAGGCGTACTGCATGATGAGCCGGCCTGTCGTCGTCTCGCCCGTGAACGCGACCTTGCGGATGCGCTTGTGCTGCGCGAGCGGGGCGCCCGCCTCGATGCCGAACCCGTTGACGATGTTCACGACGCCCGCGGGCAGCAGGTCGCCGATGATCTCGAACAGGAACAGGATGGATGCCGGGGTCTGCTCGGCCGGCTTGATGACGACGCAGTTACCCGCGGCGAGCGCGGGAGCGAGCTTCCACACGGCCATCAGGATCGGGAAGTTCCACGGGATGATCTGGCCCACCACACCCAGCGGCTCGTGGAAGTGGTACGCGACGGTGTTCTCGTCGAGCTGGCTGATGCCGCCCTCCTGCGCCCGCAGCACACCCGCGAAGTAGCGGAAGTGGTCGACCGCGAGCGGGATGTCGGCGGCGAGCGTCTCGCGCACTGGCTTGCCGTTCTCCCACGTCTCGGCGACGGCGATGCGCTCGAGGTTCTGCTCGATGCGGTCGGCGATCCTGTTCAGGATGACCGAGCGCTCGGCGGGGCTCGTCTTGCCCCAGGCGGCGAAGGCCTTCCAGGCGACGTCGACCGCGCGGTCGATGTCTTCACTGGTGCCGCGGGCGACCTCGGTGAACGGCTTGCCGTTGACGGGGCTCACGTTCTCGAAGTACTGGCCCTTGGCGGGTTCGACGAACTCCCCGCCGATGTAATGGCCGTAGCGGGGGCGGTAGTCGGCCAGGGAACCCGGCTGACCCGGGGCGGCGTAGGCAGCAGTGGACACGTCTTCTTCGACGATGGTCATCGTGACTCCTCGGGGTCGGCCGCGCCTCGGTGCGCGGCTGTCCTCCGACGGTAGGTCGCCGGACGTTGCACCCGAGTGCGCAACGTTGCGCCCGGTTGCGGGGTGCGGTGACGGCTTTCGAATCGCTCACCTTGCAGGAATCGCGGCTCGAAAGTGACGAACTGAGCGATTCGAAACCGGGGAACGGATGCCGGTCAGGCCTGGGCGCGCTCGAGGCGCTCGATCCGGGCGACCAGACCGGGGCGCTTCGGCGAGCGCGCCGGCAGCATCTCGAGCGCGAGACGCAGTGCCTCGGCATCCGCCTGCCCCTCCGGAATCTCGGCGTACGAGAGCAGCACGTCGAGGCTCGCCTCCGACAGCATCGCCTCGCGCAGCGCCGCCCGCACCGTCTCGCGGAAGTCCTCGACCCCAGGCGAGGTCGACTCCGGCAGCACCGGACCCCGGTACGCGGTGAGCGCGACGCGGTGGGCGCCGCGGTCGAGCAGCGACATCACGTCGTGCGCGTCGGTGTCGAGGGTGACGGGCAGACGATACGGTCTCGACTCGGGCACCAGCTCCGGCATCCGCTGTTCGAGTACCTTGCGCAGGCGCACCATCTCGGGACGCAGCGTGTCGGGCGAGACATCGGCGCCGTAGACGAGTTCGGTGAGGCGCTCGGCCGACAGACCCTGCCGGTTGACGGCGAGCATGAGCAGGATAGCCGCGTGGCGGGCGCTGAGCTCGATGACCGATTCCTCATGATCGGATGCCGTTTCGAGCCGTGCCCTGTCGCGCCCGAGCACGTGCAGGCTCGCCCGCGCCGCCGGCCGGGTGCGGGTCGGCGCGAAGTGATGCACGCGCGGAGCCACCTCGGCGCGGGCCCGCAGCCGGGCGACGAGCAGCTCGGACTCGACGGCTCGGGCGGTCGCGTCGACGAGCAGGCGAGCCTGGGGCGTGACGACCTCCGGCCCACCCGTGATGTCGATCACTCCGAGCACGCGCTGCGTCTCGGGGTCGCGCACGGGAGCCGCGGTGCACGACCACGGGTGCACGAGTCGGTTGTAGTGCTCGGCGCCGCGGATCTGCACGGACTGCCCCAGAGCGAGCGCGGTGCCCGGGGCGGTCGTGCCGACGGAATCCTCCGCCCAGTTCGCGCCGGCGACGAAACCCATGTCGTCGGTGAGACTCTGCAACTGTCGGTCGCCCTCGATCCACAGCAGCCGTCCGGCCTGATCACCGATCGCGATCACCACGCCGGCGTCCTCAGGAGTGCCGGGCAGCAGGAGTCCGCGGATCGTGTCCATCACCGCGGCGAGCGGGTGGGCGCGGCGATACTCCTCGAGTTCGTCGTGGCCGAGTTCGAGCGGGGGCGGGCTCTCGGGCCCGACGCGTCCGCGCCACGATCGCTCCCACGACGCGCGAACGAGTGGGCGCACCTGGAGCAGGCGCTGGTCATCGAGGTTGCCCGCGAGGAGTTCTTCGTGCGCACGCTCGATGATCAGGCGGGAGGCCTCGGGAGAGGCATCGCGAGACACGTTCCATTGCGCAGACACGGCACCCCGATCTTCGGTGGCGGGATCGCTCCCAGCATAGAAGAGCGGATGCCTCGCCGACACCCCGATCGGGGTGTCGCCTCGACCGCCGGAGGGTGCGCGAAAGCTTTCTGCGCGGAGCGTCACGCGTCGCGGCGCAGAAGCCCCTCTACGAGAGAGTCGATGACCTCGTCGGTGGACGTCTCGGGATCGATCGGGGTCGTCAGCCGGTCGAGCAGCAGTCCGTCGATGGCGTAGTGGAAGAGGGTGATCTCGCGTCGACCCCCGGGAAGGTCTGCGGCCGAGTTGAACGCCACATCGGCATCGAAGCCCACGCGTTGCCAAGCGCCGAGGACCGCAGCCACCTCGGGGCGTCGCGCGCTCTCCAATCGCAGTTCGAAGAGGGCGAGCGTGACGTCGCGGTGCGTGGTGAGGCGGCGGACGATGTCACGGACGTAATCCGCGAAGAGCTCCGCTCCGGGCGCGGCGGTCTCGCGTCGGCGCAGATCCTCATTCGTAGGCGCGAGTCGTTCACCGATGCGCTCGATGAGGCCGCCGATCAGGGCCTCACGGCTGCGGAAGTAGTTCGAGGTGGTGCCGGTCGGCACCTCGGCCTGAGCGTCGACAGCCCGATGGGTGAGCCCCCGCGAGCCCTCCCGTGCGAGCACGGCGATGCCCGCGTCCGCGAGCGCGCGGCGACGCTCCTCGTTCTTCGCCATGCAATGACCCTAGCGCGATCACTACGGATGTTGTACATTAACCACGACATACGTAGTGATTGGAGAGTCATGCGCGAGCTCGTGTACTACGCTGCCGTCACCATCGACGGCTTCATCGCCGGCCCGGCCGGGCAGTTCGATGCGTTCATGATCACCGGCGATCACATGGACGCGATCAACCGGCGGTTCGCCGATACGTTGCCGACGGATGCGGCCGTCAGCCTCGGGATCCCCCAGAACCGCGACCGGTTCGACACGGTGCTCATGGGCTGGAACACCTACACGATCGGAGGCGTCGCCAGCCCGTACCGGCACCTGCGCCAGATCGTCTTCAGTCGTACACGCACCGCGACGGCCGAGAGCCTCGAGGTGACCGACGAGGATCCCGTCGCCGTCGTACGACGCCTGAAGCAGGAGGAAGGCGGGGATATCTGGCTCTGCGGCGGGGGCGCTCTCGCCGCGACGCTCGGCGATCAGATCGACCGGCTGATACTCAAACGCCAGCCGCTGCTCTTCGGCTCCGGCATCCCTCTCTTCGGCGAGCGCGGCTACCACCCCGAGCAGTTCGACGTGGTGCAGAACGTCGCCTACGAGTCGGGCGTCGTCTTCACGGAACTCACGCGGCGGCGCGACCTCTAGAACGGGTCAGGCCCGCTCTAGAACGGGTCAGGCCCGCGCAGCCCACCACTCGCGCAGGCGCTCCTCGGCGACCTCCGGCCCCAGCACGCCCTCGTCGAGGCGCAGGTCGAGCAGGAACTTGTAGGCCTCGCCGACCTCGCGACCGGGACGGATGCCGAGCACCTCCTGGATGCGGTTGCCGTCGAGTTCGGGCCGCATGGCGTCGAGTTGCTCCTGCTCGGCGAGCGCCGCGATGCGCGACTCGATGTCGTCGTACGCCGACGATAGTCGGCCGGCCTTGCGCTTATTGCGGGTGGTCACATCCGCACGGGTGAGGATGTGCAGCCGCTCCAGCAGGTCGCCCGCATCGCGAACGTAGCGGCGCACCGCGGCATCCGTCCACGCACCCTCGGCGTAGCCGAAGAACCGCAGGTGCAGTTCGATGAGGGTGGCGACGGCATCCGTCGTGGCGGTGTCGAACCGCAGAGCCTGCAGGCGCTTGCGTGCCATGCGCGCGCCGACGATGTCGTGGTGGTGGAACGTGACCGCGCCGCCGTCCTCGAGCCTGCGCGTGCGGGGCTTGCCGATGTCGTGCAGCAGGGCCGCGATGCGCAGAGCCACGTCGGGTTCGGCCCCCGGATGCCGGGAGTGCTCGAGCTCGATCGCCTGGCGCAGCACGGTCAGGGAGTGCTCGTAGACATCCTTGTGGTGGTGGTGCTCGTCGACCTCGAGCTTGAGGGCGCTCACCTCGGGCAGGAACTCGTCGATCAGTTCGGTGTCGACGAGGGCGCGGATGCCGCGCACCGGGTCGTCGGTCTGCATGAGGCGCACGAGCTCCGACTGGATGCGCTCGGGGCTGACGATCTCGAGCGTCGCCTTGAGTCGGGTGATCGCGTCGGCGGTTGCGTCGTCGATGCGGAACCCGAGCTGTGCGCTGAACCGGGCGGCGCGCAGCATGCGCAGCGGGTCGTCGCCGAACGAGACGTCGGGGTCGGTCGGGGTGCGCAGAACACCCGCGACGAGGTCTTCGACGCCGCCGGTCGGATCGACGAGCTTCACAGCGGGAACCTGGAGCGCCATCGCATTGACCGTGAAGTCGCGACGCACGAGGTCGGCGTCGATCGTGTCGCCGAACTCGACGGTGGGCTTGCGCGTCACGCCGTCGTAGCTGTCGGCGCGGTAGGTCGTGATCTCGACCTGCTCCTTCTGCACCCGGGCCCCGATCGTGCCGAACGCGCGGCCGATGTCCCACTGCGCGGTGGAGATCGGAGAGACGATGCGCAGGATGTCGTCGGGCTGCGCGTTCGTCGTGAAGTCGAGGTCGTGGGTCGGACGCCCCAGCAGCGCGTCGCGCACGGGACCGCCCACGACGGCCAGGTCGAACCCGGCATCCGCGAACGCCGTGGCGAGGGTACGGACGACCGGATGCGCGGCGAGCGCGCCGAGACGGTCGAGGCCTTCGGCCATGTTGAGCATGGGTTCCAGCGTAGTCGGACGGCCTGGTCGGGCCTTCGTCTCGCTCCGCTCGCTCAGGAACCACGCAGCGACGAGACGAAGGTCACTCGCTCAGAACAGGGGGTTCTCTCCCCGGGCCTGGGCGACCGCCTGCGTGCGCCCCTGGATGAGGCGCAGCAGCAGCATGCTCAGCACCGCGCCGCCGATCAGGGCGACCGCGACGAGGAACCAGACGCCGACCTCGGGGTCGATGATCTCGAATCCGTAGATGAGCACGGCGCCGATCAGCAGCAGAGGCCCCTCGATCAGCGCGAACGTGACGAAGAGCCGGGTCTGACGCGCGAGGTACTCCTTGTTCACGGCGTCGACGCGGGCGTTGATCGAGGAGTCTCCGGCGGTGCTCATGCCTCCACGGTATCGACGGTGCGCTCTCGTGCCCAGCCCCGACGGCGCTCCGGCATTCCGCATGCGGCCGCACCGTCCTAGGATCGGCGCATGGCCGACGACAGCACCGCTCCCCCGGCATCCGAACCCGCTCGCGACCCCCGCACCCCGTCGCGGCGCGGGTTCCTCAAGATGGGCGGGGCCGCGTTCGCCGGCGCGGTCGTCGGCGGCGCGGCGGGCGCAGCGATCGGCGCCTCGGTCGCCACGAACACCTCCCGGGGCGGCTTCGCCACTGAGCCCGACCCGTTCGCCGCCCTCACCCCGCGCAGCGAGCCCGGGTTCGACCACCTCGTGGTCGTCATGGGAGAGAACCGCTCCTTCGACAACCTTCTCGGGTACCTCTACTCGCAGGAGACGCTGCCCGCCGGTGAGACGTTCGAGGGTCTGGCCTTCGGCAAGCACAGCAACACGGCATCCGATGGCACCGTCGTCGACGCGCACGTCTACACCGGCGACACCGACCGCATCATGAGCCTGCCCGACCCCGACCCGGGCGAGGAGTACCCGCACGTCAACACGCAGATCTTCGGCACGGTCGACCCGAAGGGCAACGCCGATCTGTTCGTCGACGAGATGACCGCCCCGTTCAACGCGCCGACCCACGGCGAGAAGGCGAACATGTCGGGGTTCCTCGAGGACTACATCATCAACTTCCGGCGCCTGCGCAAGGGCACCGAACCCAAGCCCGAAGACGCCGCGCACATCATGGGCTCGTTCTCGCCCGAGATGCTGCCCGTGCTCTCGACCCTCGCGAGCGAGTTCGCCGTCTTCGACCACTGGTACGCCGGCGTGCCCTCGCAGACCTTCTGCAACCGCTCCTTCTTCCACGCGTCGACCTCGCACGGTTTTGTCACCAACCAGGCCGGCGGCGGCTACAAGAAGTGGCTCGACGCCCCCGCCGCCCCGACCGTGTTCAACCGCCTCGAAGACGAGAAGGTCAGCTGGAAGATCTACATCGACAAGCTGCAGCTCGTCTCGTTCACCGGGATGCTGCACGCCGCCGTGCTCGAGAAGTACTGGCGCACCGACCACTTCGGCACGATGGAGGACTTCTACGCCGAGGCGAAGAACGGCACCCTCCCGGCCTACGCCTTCATCGAGCCGCGCATGGTCTACGACCACAACGACTTCCACCCGCCCTTCGGCGCGCCCCGCGAGAGCACGGTCGACGGCGAGCCCGTGTACGACAGTGCGATCTCCGACGTGCGCGCGGGCGACCGACTCATCCATGACATCTACGAGGCCGTGCGCACGAGCGCGTCGCCGAAGGGATCGAACGCGGTCAACACCCTGCTGCTGATCACCTTCGACGAGCACGGCGGCTGCTACGACCACGTGCCGCCGCCCGCGGCGACGAAGCCGACGGCAGACACCGGCGCGGGCGAGATGGGATTCACCTTCGATCGCCTCGGATGCCGCGTGCCCGCGATTGCGGTGTCGGCGTACACGAAGCGCGGCACGATCGTGCACGACGAGATGCATCACGGCACCGTCACCGCCACGCTCTCGCGGCTGCACGGGCTGAGGCCCCTCAACGACCGCGACGCTTCGGCGAACACGCTCTTCGAGGTGATCAACCTCGATCAGCCGCGGCATCCGTCCGACTGGCCGGTCACGACCCCCGCTTACACGCCCCCGAACCCCGAGGAGCTCGAGCCGAAGCCGGGCGACCCGTCGGGTATGAAGCCGCTCACTCCCCCCGCGCGCGGACTGCTCGGGCTGCTGCTCTCGCGCTACGGGCAGCCGGGCGAGCCCGATCCCGAGACGTTCGCCGACGCGTACCGTCTGCTGCACGAGCACGGCGAGGAGCTGTTCGGGCCACCCGCTTCATGATCGGGACGGCTGGCGGATGCCTAGGCTGAGGTCATGATCACCGCCGACCCTGCAACGCTCGACTCGTATTGGGACGCGGTGCGGGCGCAGCATCCCGAGCTGCCCGCCGAGGTCCCCGAGGCATGGGCCTTCGGCGCGACCGCCGCGCACGCTGATGACCTGCTCGCGCTGGTTCTCGCCGGCACCAAGACGGGCACGGCGTCGTCGATCTGGGACTACGAGGCCACCGGCGATCCGCTTCCCGTCGAGGGCGAGTTGAGCATCATCCTCGACGGCACCGGCAGCCCGCGTGCGGTGATCGAGACGACGTCGCTGCGCACGGTTCCGTTCGACGGGGTCGATGCCGCACACGCCCATGCCGAGGGCGAGGGTGACCGCTCGCTCGCGTACTGGCGCGCGGCGCATGAGCGGTTCTGGCGCGCGCACTCCGAGAATCCGCGCGGATTCGCGCCGGACATGCCGGTGTTGTGCGAGCTGTTCCGGCTGGTGCACCCGGTCGCGCGTTCATAACTCGGCAGCAATCTGCGTCCACCTCGTCGAAACGGCCGATTCCCGCCCGGATCGTCCCGATTCTGAGGAGTTATGCACGCACCCGACGGATGCCTCAGCCCTCGTCGCGGTCCCGCGCACGCCGACGCGAAACGATGAGCAGCGTCGCGCCGAGCAGCAGCACGACCGCTCCGCCGGCCGCCCACGCGAAGGTCTCGGGGCCGAGACCCGTGCCGGGGAGTGTTCCCGTGCCCCCGCCCCCACTGCCGCCGGGCGCGGGCGTGGCGGTCGGCGGGTCTGGCGTCGGCGTCGGCGTCGGTTCGACCGCAACCGCCTCGAGCCTGAAGTCCTGTGCCACGACGGTTCCGCCGCCCTCCGGCGGGAACCCGAACGCCCGCTGAGCGAAGTCGACCGCTTGCGTCCCCTCGGGCGGCACCACGGTAAGCACGTAGTCGCCGGGGGCGAGTCCGCCGAGACTGTATGTCCCGTCCTCCGCCGAGACGAGCTGCCGCACGCCGCCCGGGCCGTCGAGCGTGAGCACGACATCGGTAACCGGATCGCCCGCCGAGTCACGCACGGTTCCCGAGAAGCTCCCGAGCACGGCGAACTCGAAGTTCACATCGGTGAGGTCGTCGGCGCCGAGCGCGACCTCCGCACTGATCGGCCCGAGCGGCGCATAGCCGTTGGGCGGCGTGATGGTGACGGTGTACTCGCCCGGGGGCAGGCGCGGGATCGTGTACTCGCCGAGCGGACGGGTGGTCGTGGTCGCCACGACCTCGCCACCGGAATCCGTCACGGTCACGAGCGCCCCGACCACACCGACGCCCGTGGCGGGCGAGGTGACCACGCCGCCCAGGTCGGCGTTCTCGACGAGCAGGAAGTCGTCATCGGCCGGGATCTCGATCGGTTCTTCCGTGCCTTCAGCGACCGAAATCGCACGTGTGTCGTCGTCGGTCGAGTATCCGACGGGCGTGACGACCCGCACGTCGTAGGCACCAGGCTCCACGCGGTCGAACAGGTACCGTCCGTCCGATCCGGTGACGGCCGTGAGTTCCGTGCCGTCGACCACCACCGTCACTCCGGCGACCCCGTCGCCGTTCGCGTCGACCACGCGTCCCGAGACCGCGACCGGCACGATCTCCCGCACGACGAAATCGACGCCGACGGCATCCGTCTCGCTCAGGTTCACCGGCAGCGTCGAGAAACCGTCCGCGATCATCCCCTCTGGCGCGGTCACACGCACCGTGTACCCGTCGCTGCCCAGGATTCGGGGAAAGGAGTAGGTACCGTCAGCGGCGGTCGTCGTCGTCGTCGAGACGACCCGTCCGTTCGCGTCGGTGAGCGTGAGCGGGATGCCGGCCTGCGGCGCGTCCGCATCGTCGGTCACGGTGCCGCTGATGTCGCGCGCGAGTGAGGCGAACCACGTCTGGTACACCGGCTGACCCGAGCGACGCGTGTAGATGAAACTCAGCGTCGTGATCGGGGCGGACGGTTCGAACCAGGCCGCGGCACCCGAGGTGTCCACCGCCGCGGCATTGCCGGTGAGAGTCAGAGTCGTCGGGTCCCAGGTGGGTACGTCGTCGACGGCGCCGGTGCACGACGGTTTGCCGACCACGCCCGGGGCGCAGTAGTTGAAGCCGCCGCGGAAGCCGATCTGTTCGGCGGTGAGGGGCTGCCCGGTCGGACCGGTCGCCTGGATGCGCACCGCATCCGCATCGATGTCTCCGAGCACGAAGGTCCACCCCGCGGTGGGCGTCGGATTCTGGAAGGAGTACGTCGTCGTCGACGATCCCGTCGGGGTGTCGGCCTGGGGTCGGAGATTCAGATACTCCTGACCTCGGCTGGATCCGTACTTCGCGCCGACCGGCGTGCCCTCCGACAGCCACGTCGAGGCTCCGGGGATCACGCCGATCTGCCCGCCCCGTGAGGTGCTCGTGACCGTCGCGGTGATCGTCGGATCGGGAGTGATCCGCACCGAGGTCGTGTAGGCGCCGCTCGTGCCGGTCAGCGGCTGCCAGGTCGCCCACTGCGTCGTGGTCGCGGCCGAGGCAGGGCTCGCGGTCACGGCGAAGGCGGCCACGAGGGTCAGGATTCCGACGGCGATACCGCTTCGCTGCAGGCGCATGGCGTCAGGCTACATCGGTATACCAACTACGCGAAGAGGAACTTCGCGCCCGGTCTCGGGTCAGTTCGCGCGCGAGAAAGTGATGTGCACGACGCCCGACTCTGCGGTCTCCGAGGAGACGGAGTATCCGGACTCCAGAGCGCGCAGGTCGTCCCACAGACGGATGCCGCTGCCGGTGAGGACCGGCGTGATGCCGACGTGCAGCTCGTCGACGAGGCCGGCGCGCACGTACTCGCGCACCGTCGTCGCCCCGCCGCCCACCCGCACATCGGCGCCGTTCGCCGCCTCGACCGCACGTCGCAGGGCGTCTTCCGGCGTCGCATCGATGAACTCGAACGACGTGCCGTTCGCGAACTCGATGCGCTCACGCGGGGTGTGCGTGAGCACGAAGACCGGAGCGTGGAACGGCGGCTCCTCCCCCCACCAGCCGCGCCAGTCGGGGTCGTCGGGGTTGGCGTGCAGGCCGAACATCCCGGCGCCCATGATCTCGGCGCCGATGTTCTCGAAGTAGCGCGCCGCGTACTTCTCGTCGACCCCGGTCGTGCCGGCGCCGCTCGTGTCGTGGAACACCCGCTCGCGGAACGTGCGCGTCGCGACGTACGCGGCCGTGATCCGGCCCCAGTCCTCGCCGAACGGGTTCTCCGGCGTCTGGTCGGTCGTCGTGGCGAAGCCGTCGAGAGAGATGTTGAGATCGACGCGAACGCGGGTCATGGATTCTCCGATGTGCGAGGGGCGGATGCCGCGGCATCCGTCACGGCGAACCCACTGTCGACCATCTCGGCCGTCGTGTCAACGATGGCCGCTCGTCGAAACCCCCCACGCGCGTCGAGACCCACCGTGCCCGACGTGCGGGACGGTGGGTCTCGACGGTAACGATGGGTCTCGACGGGTCGTCCGAGTCCGGAGCGGATGCCGCGCCCGACGCCGAATCAGGCGACGGGGTCGCCCTGCACCGGGCCCTCGGTGTTCGGCTTCCAGCCGAGCGCCGGGGCGACGTGCGTCGCGAACGACTCGAGCACGTGCAGGTTGTACGCGGGTCCGAGCTGGTTCGGGATCGTGAGCAGCAGGGTGTCGGCGGCCATCACGGCGGAGTCGTTCTTGAGCTGCTCGATGAGCACGTCCGGCTCGGCCGCGTAGGTCTTGCCGAAGGTCGAACGGTAGCCGTCGATGATGCCGATCTGGTCGCCGCTGTCCTCGCTGCGCAGACCGAAGTACGCCCGGTCCATGTCGGTGATCAGCGGGAACACGCTGCGGCTGACCGAGACGCGCGGCGAACCGGTGTGACCGGCCTCCTTGTACGCGCTGCGGAACAGCGCGATCTGCTCGCTCTGGAGTTCGTGGAACGGCACGCCCGTCGCTTCGGTGAGCAGGGTCGAGCTCATCATGTTGAGGCCCTTGCGCCCGGTCTCCTCAGCGGTCGCGCGCGAGCCCGATCCCCACCAGATGTGGTCGCGCAGCGTGGGCGACTGGGGCTCGATCTGCAGGTAGCGTCCGGCGCCGACCATCCGCGGGTCGCCGGGGGCGATGCCCTCGCCGTCGATCGCGCGCAGGAAGATGTCGAACTTCTCGCGGGCCATCACGCCGCCGCGCTCGGGATCTTCCTCGTCGTGGAAGCCGAACGTCTCGTAGCCGCGCAGGGCCGTCTCGGGTGACCCCCGGCTCACGCCGAGCGCGATTCGTCCGTCGGCGATGAGGTCGAGCGCGGCCGCCTCCTCGGCGAACTGGAACGGGTTCTCGTACCGCATGTCGATCACGCCGGTGCCGACCTCGATGCGCTTCGTGCGCGCGGCCATCGCCGACAGCAGCGGCATGGGCGACGCCGCCTGACGGGCCCAGTGGTGCACGCGCACGTACGCACCGTTCACCCCGATCTCATCGGCGCCCTCTGCGATCTCGATGGTCTGCTTCAGCATGTCGCCGGCCGTGCGGGTCGCCGAACCCTGGACGTCGGCGTAGTGACCGAAAGAGAGGAATCCGAAAGCCTTCATGGTCTATTCGAACGCATGGATGCCGCGGACTATTCCGCCGCGAGGAACCCGTCGATCAGCAGCGCCCGGATGCGCGGCTCCAGCTCGGCCCACAGATCGGCGAGCGGCACGTCGAAGAGGTCGGCGAGCGCGGCGGCGATCTGCCCGACCGTCAGGTCGCCGTCGCACGCGCCCACGAACGCGGCGAGCGCCGGATCGACATTGACGGTGCGCCCGAAACCTCCGCCCTGGCGCAGTTCGATCACGCTGGGGTCGTCGTTGCCGGGCAGCAGATGCCGGGCCTCGGTGACATCGGATGCCGTGAACAGCGTCGCGGGAATCCCACTCGCGAGCAGGTCGTGCGCCACGAGTCCGCGACCCAGGGCCTCGCCGACACCCGAGACGGGCTGGCCGACGTGCTCGCTGCGCCGCAGCACCGGCGCCTGTCCGCGTCGGATGAGCACGTACCCGAATCCGATGGCCGTCACGCCACGGGCGGCGAAGTCGTCGAGCCACGCGGTGAGCAACGGCGTGAACTCCGGGTCGCGCGGGGTGGTGCCGCCGTCGCGGATCCACAGTTCTGCATAGGCGAGGGGCGACAGCTCTTCGCGCTCGACGACCCAGAAGTCGAGGTCGCCCGGCACCCAGGCGTCCAGCCGCGCCAGACCCTTCACGCCGTCGCGCGACTCCCAGTTGCCGAGCAACTGGGCGGTGCCGCCCGCGGTGAGGAAAGCCGGTGCGGTGCGCACGAACTGTTCGACGAGCGCGTCGCCGATGAGTCCGCCGTCGCGGTACTCGTACTCGGGCACGCCCTCGGTGCGCGGCGTGATGACGAAGGGCGGGTTCGAGACGATGAGGTCGAACGCCTCGCCCGCGACCGGCTCGAACATGCTGCCCAGACGGAACTCGATATTGCCGATCCCGTTCAGGCGAGCGTTGAGCTCGGCGTACGCCAACGCTCGAGAGGAGATGTCGGTCGCGACGACCCGTCCGGCCCGCCGCGAGACGAGCAGTGCCTGGATTCCGCATCCGGTGCCCAGGTCGAGTGCGCGATCCACTTCGATCGGCACGACGATCTCGGCGAGCGTGCGCGACGCGCCTCCGACTCCGAGCACGTGGTCGGCCGGAAGCGCCCTGCCGAGGGCCACCTCGTCGAGGTCGCTCGCGATCCACCACTCCCCGACGCCGTCCGCGTCGACGAACGACTGCGGGCGCAGAAGCGCGGTGGGTGACACCACGTCATCGGTTGCCGTGGCGAGGCCGAGCCCGATCAATCCGTCGACACCGAGCCGGGGAAGCGCAGCCTCGACCGCACGGCGCGGCTGCGGCATCCCGAGCACGAAGAAGCGTCCCAGGGTCGCGAGTGTGCCCTCATCGCCCTCGATCGCGCGCAGGATGGGTTCGCGCATCCCGCGGGCCAGGGCATCGTCGGCCTCCTCGCCCCACAGGCGCCGCAGTGGTGCGGAGCGCAGGTCGGCGGCGTCGAGGTCGGCGGCGAGAGAGGCGCATCCGAGCGGGTCGGGAACGGGCGTTGCAGAGGCGGACACGGCCGTCACTCTACGCGTCTTCAGGGTTCTCCTCCGCCCCGCCTTCTAGAATCACAGGGTCAGTACTCACGAATCCGCCCCCTTCCCGGGCGTTCGAGGAAGACCTTCATGACCGCGAGCTCCCCCGACAGACGCCTCCGTGCGCGTCTTCGGCGACTCACGAGCGCGACAGCCGCATTCGCCCTCGCCGCCGGCATCGGGGCGATCGCGTCGCCGGCGATGGCCGCCGACGGCGACGACGAGACCACGGATGCCGGGGTCGTCGAACTCTCGGTCGCGATCGGGTCGCACGGGCGGATCACCCCCGGTGCGTCGGCGACGGCATCCCTCGCCCTGCAGAACGACACCGACGCACGCCTGTCGTCCGGCACGGTCACGGTCGAGATCAATCGCACTCCGCTCACCGACGGCACGGCCGTCTCGACCTGGCTCGACGAGACGTCGGCGCCCGGTGAGTTCGAGACGCTCGGATCGAAGGCGACGGATGCCGTCGACGCCGGCGGATCGGATCGCATCACCGTCGACCTCGCGCCGGAATCGCTCGCCGATCTCGCCCCCGGCGTCTACCCGATCCGGGCGGGACTGAGCGGGGCGAGCACGGGTGCCCTCGACAGCGATGACCTCGTCTCGCGCAACGTCGCCGCCGACAGCGTGCTCGTCGTGACCGCGGATGCCGTGCAGGTCGGCGTGATCGTGCCCATCACCGCCACCCCCGCCGACGGCGTGCTGCTCACGGCCGACGAGCTCACCGAGCTCACCGCGGCGGACGGAGAGCTCACGGCGGCTCTCGACGGCGTCTCGGGAACGGCGGCCGTGATCGCCATCGACCCCGCGATCATCGCCGCGATCCGCGTGCTCGGCACTGCAGCGCCGGCGAACGCGACCGACTGGCTCGAGCGTTTCGACGATCTCCCCAACGAGCGCTTCGCCCTGCAGTTCGGCGACGCCGATGTCACGGTGCAGGCGCAGGCCCAACTACCGGAACTGCTGCAGCCGACGACTCTCGCGCCCTTCCTGAACCCTCTGAGCTTCCCGAGCACGCCGTCGACGCCCACGCCGACTCCCGGCTCCTCCACGCCGTCACCGACGCCCACGGTGCCCGATGCCCCCGTCCTGCCTGACGACGAGGAGCTCACGGCTGTCGATGACGCGATCGACGGCATCGTCTGGCCCCTCGCGGGAGCCCGCTCCGAAGACCTCGCGACCTTCACCGGCTACTTCGGCGGAGAGGTCACGACGATCGTCTCCTCGGCGGCCACCGACGCCGTCGACACCGCGCATGCGACGGCCGACGGTCATGATCTGCTCGTGATCGACGACGCGATCTCCGCAGCGATCTCCGGTGCGGCCGCCGAATCGGCATCCGGTGCCCGCCAGCGCTGGCTCGCGGCGGCGAGCGCGCAGCTCTACTTCGCCGGGCAGGCGACGCCGCAGGCCCCGCTCCTCGTCGGACTCGACCGCGACGAGACCCGTGATGCCGCCGCCCTCCGCGAGGCGATCGCCGCGGTCGACTCCCCCGGCTTCGACCTGTCGGCGGTGCGCTCCGCCGCGGCGTCGCCCGTCACCCTCGTCGCGGGCGCCGTCGATGACCTCCGCGTCAACGCTCTTCAGAACATGCTCGTCGACGAGGGAACCCTCGCCACCTTCGCCACGATCCTCGACGACCCGCAGGTGCTCCTCAGCCGCGAGCGCATCCGCGTGATGCGCGAGATCGCGGTCGGCGTTCCCGAGACGAAGTTCAGCACGAACGTCGCCGTGCATCGCGCGGCGACGAATGACACGCTCCACGCCGTCAGCATCCCGCCGTCCAGCACGATCCAGTTGCTCAGCGCCAACGCCGACCTCCCGTTCAGCGTGCGCAACGACCTGCCGTGGCCGGTCAATCTGCGCCTGACGGTCGCACCCACCGACCCGCGCCTCGAGGTGCAGGGCAGCAACGAGGTCGTCGTGCAGGCGAACTCGAGCGCGCGCGTGAAGGTTCCCGTGTCGGCGCGCGTCGGCAGCGGCGAGCTCGACCTGCGCCTCAACCTCTACAGCCCCACCGGCGTGCTGATCGACGGCCCGCAGACGGTGCGGGTCGCGGTGCGCGCCGAGTGGGAGACGATCGGCCTCATCATCTTCGGCGGCCTCGCCGTGCTCCTGATCGTCGGCGGTGTGATCCGTACGGTGCTCCGTCGGCGTCGGGAATCGGCGGACGAGAGCGACGGAGCGGATGCCTCGGCCGAGGCTGAAGCGGATGCCGACACCCATGCCGGAGAGAAAGAAACCACGTGAGCAGTCTCGGGCGCGCGAGCGCGATCATCGGCGCCGGCACCCTCGTCTCCCGAATCACGGGGCTTCTGCGCAGCATCGTGCTTGTCGGGGTGCTCGGGGCGGTCGCTTCCGAGGCGGCGGATGCCTTCACCTACGCGAACCAGCTGCCGAACAGCGTATTCTCGCTGATCTCGGTCGGCATCCTCACGGCCGTCATCGTGCCGCAGATCGTGAAGGCGACCGCGGATGCCGACGGCGGCAACGCGTTCATCTCGAAGCTGTTCACGCTCGGCACCGTCGTGCTCGTCGTCGTCACCGCTATCGCGACCGCCGCCGCGCCCTGGCTCGTGCATCTGGTGGCCGGTAAGGCGAGCGACGATGTGCTCGCTCTGGCCACCGCCCTCGCCTACTGGTGCCTTCCGCAGATCCTGCTCTACGGCCTCTACGCGATGCTCGGCGAAGCGCTCAACGCCCGCAAGATCTTCGGCCCCTTCACCTGGGCGCCGGTCGTCAACAACATCGTCTCGATCGCCGGGTTCCTCGCGCTCGGTGCTCTCTTCGGCCCGGTCTCGACGAAGGCCGCCGACTGGACGCCCGAGATGATCACGGTGCTCGGCGGCACCGCCACGCTCGGCATCGCGCTGCAGGCGCTCGTGCTGCTCGTCTTCTGGCGCCGCACGGGCCTCGCCCTCAAGCCCGACTTCCGCTGGCGCGGCGTGGGCCTCGGCAATGTCGGCCGCCTCGCCGGCTGGACCTTCCTCATGGCGTTCGCGAGCCTGGCGGCCGGCATGTACCAGGGCTACCTCGTCAGCGAGGTCTCGGGCCTCGGAGCATCCGCCACGGTCACCGCCAACGCCTGGCTGATCTTCATGCTCCCGTACTCGGTCATCGTGCTCTCGATCGGCACCCCCTACTTCACGCAGATCAGCGCCCACGCCGCCGCCGGACGTGACGACGAGGTGCGCGGAGACATCGCGCAGAGCATCCGCACCCTGCTGTTCTTCATCGTCGCCGCCACCGCCGCCGTCGCTGCGGCTGCGATCCCCGCCTCGCGCGTCTTCACCGACAGCGCCGACGATGCTCAGGCTGCCGCTCTCGTGCTCATCGCCTACCTCGTCGGACTCATCCCGCTCACGATCCTCTTCATCGTGCAGCGCACCTTCTACGCGTACGACGACACCCGTACGCCGTTCTGGTTCACGATCTTCCAGTGCGTGCTCATCGTGGGCACAGCGCTGGGAGCGCTCGGGCTGCGCGAGGCGGGCATCATTCCGCTCACCTCGCTCGCCGCCACGGTCGCCCTCGGCCAGTCGATCGCGAGCATCGTGCAGACGATCGTCGCGACCTGGCTGCTCCACCGCAAGATCGGCGGCCTGCAGATCCGCTCCTGGATGGCTGCCATCGGCCGCTTCGCCGTGGCCGGCATCCCCGCGGGCTTCGCCGGATGGGGCGCTTTCGTCCTGATGGGTGGTGTCGATGGCTGGATGGTGGCCTCGACGATCCTGGGCGCCGTCGGAACCGCGGTCATCGGACTCGTCGTCGTGGTCGTCTACCTCGGCATCCTCGCCCTGCTGCGCGCACCCGAGCTGAAGGCCGCCGGAGCGCTCGTCCGTCGCTTCCTGCCCGGTCGCTGAGCGTCTCCCGACGCGGGAATGCCGCGCGGTTACCATGGGTTGAAGCTGTCGAACATCATTCGATGGCATTGCAGTTCTCACAGGGAGCATTTCATGCGTCAGGTCGTCATCATCGGCTCCGGCCCCGCCGGTTTCACCGCCGCCATCTACGCGGCGCGCGCGAACCTCAAGCCGCTGCTCATCGCGAGCTCGGTCGAGGTCGGCGGTGAGCTGATGAACACCACGGAGGTCGAGAACTACCCCGGCTTCCCCGAGGGCATCCAGGGTCCCGAGCTCATGGCCAAGTTCCAGGAGCAGGCCGAGAAGTTCGGCACCGAGGTCGTCTACGACGACGTCACCGAGCTCGATCTCGCCGGCCCCGTCAAGAAGGTCACGCTCGGCAGCGGTGCCGTGCACGAGACCCAGACCCTGATCTACGCGACGGGGTCTGCGTACCGCAAGCTGAACATCGAGGGCGAAGAGCGCCTCTCCGGCTACGGTGTTTCGTGGTGCGCCACTTGCGACGGCTTCTTCTTCCGTGAGAAGACGATCGCGGTCGTCGGTGGCGGCGACTCGGCGATGGAAGAGGCCACGTTCCTCACCCGCTTCGCCGACAAGGTCTACGTGATCCACCGCAAGGACACCCTCCGCGCGTCGAAGATCATGCAGGAGCGCGCCTTCGCGAACGAGAAGATCGAGTTCATCTGGAACAGCGAGGTCGCCGAGATCCTCGGTAAGGACTCGGTCTCGGGCGTTCAGCTGCGCTCCACCGAAGACGGCACTCTGCGCGACCTTCCCCTCGACGGTCTGTTCGTCGCGATCGGCAACGACCCGCGCACGCACCTCGTGCACGACAAGCTCCAGCTCACCGCCGAGGGCACGATCTGGGTCGACGGCCGCTCCTCGGTCACCTCGGTGCCCGGTGTGTTCGCCGCCGGCGACGTGATCGACCCCACCTACCGTCAGGCCATCACGGCCGCGGGTTCGGGCACGGTCGCCGCGCTCGACGCCGAGCACTTCCTCGCCGACCTCGAGGATGCCTCGGTCGAGGAGCCGGCAGCCGAGGCCGCCGAGATCCTCACGGCCTGACCGGCACGGGAACACTTTTCCCCGGTCGGCTGTTGTAACCGACGAACCTCGAACAAGGAGAAACTCTGATGAGTGCACAGGCTACGAGCCAGGCGACCTGGGAGCAGGACGTACTGCAGGCCGAGGGTCCCATCCTCGTGGACTTCTGGGCCGAATGGTGCGGACCGTGTCGTATGGTCGCGCCGGTACTGGACGAGATCCAGGCCGACAACCCCGACAAGATCACCATCCTCAAGCTCAACGTCGACGAGAACCCCGAGCTGGCGATGAAGTACCAGATCACGTCGATCCCGGCGATGAAGGTGTTCCAGGGCGGTGAGGTCAAGACGACCATCATCGGCGCCAAGCCGAAGCCGGCCCTCGAGAAGGACCTCGCAGCGTTCATCGGCTGAGTCTGAGAAGTCGTAAGGCCGTCACTCTCTTCGGAGGGTGGCGGCCTTCTCTTCGCGTTCAGCCCACAAGCGCACTGGGTCCCTGAGCCTGTCGAAGGGCCCCACCCCGAGAAACCCCGACTACTTGTCCGACACCTCGACCCAGGGCATCCCCCGCGCCGCACGCGCGCGGTCCACGATCTCCTGGATCATTGGGGCTTTCGCCTCGTTGTACGTCGCCGTCCCGCGCGCCGCAGCGGCCACGGCGTCGCACTTCGCGTGCCGGTAGCGATCGGCATCCGCGGGGTTCTCGAGCAACCAGTCCCGCAGGATCCTCTGATTCACGGCATCCCAGTCCGCCGCGGCGAAGAAGTGCGCAATGTGCGTGCGCACGCCGCCGCTCTCGCGGATCATCACGGGGTGACTGCGCACCGCGCTCCCCTGCCGCCAGCCGGCGTTCTCGAGCCCGGCACGATGCCGCTCGAAATCCACGACATCCATGATCCGCACCGCGAGATCGATGATCGGTTTGGCCCGCATTCCCGGGATCGCGGTCGAGCCGATGTGCTCGATCACCCACTCCGGGTCGCCGTGCGCACGCAAGTGGTCAGCGGCGGCGGCGAACTGCTCCGGCCACGACGAGTCGTAGGCGACGAGCATCCGCGCCATCGTCAGGAGGCGTCCGCGACCGTCGGATCCCACCGGCGGTAGCGCTGCTTCTCGTCGAGAAGGCCCCAGACGGCCGGGGTGAGCTCGGGGTACTCGAGCGCGATCTGCCGGAGCACGCGGTAGTGGCGGGCCTCGTTGGGCCGCACTCCGTCGTTCGCGCTGATGTTGTCGGCGCGGAGCAGGTACACGACGAGCTCATCGATGCTGGGGAGCTCCTCCATGAACTCCCACGGGTCCTCCCCGCCGAGCAGGCGCTCCTGCACGATGACGGCGAGTTCGTCGGATGCCTCGGCGCGCAGAACTTCCAGGCTGGCGCGGCGGGGGACGGACTCGCTCATGCCTTCCAGCCTACGCGCGTGTGCGACGGGGTCGGCGCTCCACCTTCACATCCTCGCTCATGTCCTCGAGCTCCTTGCCCTTGGTCTCGGCGACCTTGAAGTAGACGAAGAAGAACGACAGCAGCGCGAAGAAGGCGTAGAAGCCGTAGGCGAACGGAAGGCCGATGTTGGCGAAGGCCGGGAACGTGGTCGAGATGAAGAAGTTCGCCGCCCACTGCGCCGCCGCCGCGACCGCGAGCGCCCCGGCGCGGATGGAGTTCGGGAACATCTCCCCCAGCAGCACCCAGACGAGCGGACCCCACGTAGCTCCGAAGAACACCACGAACGCGTTGGCGCAGATCAGCGCCACGGTAGACCAGGGCTCGGGCAGTGTGACGGCACCCGCGGAATCGAGTGTGCCGAACGAGAACGCGATCGCCATCAGACCGAGGGAGATCGTCATGCCCACCGAACCGACGAGCAGCATGATCCGCCGACCGACCTTGTCGACGAGCAGGATCGCCACGATCGTGACCGCGATGTTCGTCACCGACGTGATCACCGTGATCAGGAGCGCTTCGGATTCGCCGAACCCGACCGACTGCCACAGGGTCGTGGAGTAGTAGAAGATCACGTTGATGCCGACGAACTGCTGGAACACCGACAGCAGAATGCCGACCCAGACGATCGGTTTCAGGCCGAGACGGTTGCCGCGCAGGTCGCGCAGGGACTCCTTCTTCTCGGTGTCGATCGTGCCGGTGATCTCAGAAATCTTCGCCTTCACGTCGACGGTGCCCGTGACGGTCGTGAGAACTTCGGATGCCTTGTCGATGTCGCCCTTGCGCACGAGATAACGGGGAGATTCCGGGAGCTTCAGGGCCATGATGCCGTAGATGATCGCGGGGATCGCCTCGGCGATGAACATCCACCGCCAGGCGTACAGGCCCCACAGCGACTCGGCGGCTCCGCCCGCGACCTCGGCGAGCAGGGCATCCGAGAGCAGTGCGACGAAGATGCCGGTGACGATGGCGAGCTGCTGGAGCGAACCGAGTCGGCCGCGCATGCTGGCCGGTGAGACTTCGGCGATGTACGCGGGGGCGATGACGGATGCCGCGCCCACACCGAGTCCGCCGACAATGCGCCAGATGATCAGATCGACCACGCTGAACGCCAGGCCGGAACCGATCGAGGAGACGAGGAAGAGGATGGACGCGACGACCATGATCGGGATTCGTCCGTAGCGATTCGCGAGCGGGCCGGCGAACCAGGCGCCCACCGCGCAGCCGATGAGCGCTGACGAGACGGCGAAGCCCTTGAGGCCGGCGCCGAGATCGAATCCGGATTGGCTTCCGGCGAGAGCATCCACCGCTCCGTTGATGACCGCGGTGTCGAATCCGAAGAGGAACCCGCCGAGCGCGGCCGCGATGCTGATCGCGATCACTTTGCCCTTGATGCCGGATCCGGATGCCGTCGCTGCCATGATGCCCTCCCGTGCGTCTTCCTCAGTGAGTCTAGGACTCCGGAGAATCTCGCGGGGGTGGTTGACAATCCGGTCGCGGGACGAGAATCGCGCCCGGACTCCCCGCGATTCAGGGGGTCGGGCGCGATTCCGTGAGGTGACTGCGACTCAGTTGCCGTAGCTCTCCTCGCCGAGTTCGCTCAGGATGCGGTTCAGATCCTGGATCGATGCGAAATCAATCGTGACCTGGCCTTTGCGCGACCCAAGGGAGATCTTCACGCGGGTGTTGAGACGGTCTCCGAGCTTGCCGGCGACCTCATCGAGGTAAGCGCGACGCGCCCCGGAGGTCGCCTTCGTCGCCTTGGTACCGCTGCTCCACTGCGTCTTCGCGGCCTCCTCGGTCGCACGCACCGAGAGGTCTTCGTTCACGACCTTGTCGGCGAGGCGCTGCATCGACTCGGGGGTCTCGAGACTGAGGATGGCGCGCGCGTGGCCCGCGGTCAGCACGCCCGCGGCGACTCGCTGCTGCACCGGGACAGGCAGCTTGAGCAGGCGGATCGTGTTACTGATCTGGGGACGAGACCGACCGATGCGCGTCGCGAGCTCCTCCTGCGTGATGCCGAAGTCGTCGAGCAGCTGCTGGTAGGCGGATGCCTCTTCCAGCGGGTTCAGCTCGGAGCGGTGCAGGTTCTCGAGCAGCGCATCGCGAAGGAGGTCCTCATCGGCGGTCTCGCGCACGATCGCGGGGATCGCGGTGAGCCCGGCCTCACGGGACGCGCGCGTGCGCCGCTCCCCCATGATCAGTTCGTAGTCGCCATCGGCGTTCGTGCGCACGACGACCGGCTGCAGCACACCGAATTCGCGCACGCTGTGCACCAGCTCGGCGAGATCGTCGGCGTCGAAGTGGGTGCGCGGCTGGCGCGGGTTGGCGACGATCTTGTTCGGGTCGATCTGGATGAGATGAATGCCCGGAACCTCAGCGAGGTTCGCGGCATCCGCTTCGCCTTCGCTCGGCACCTCGGTCGTCGTGGTCGCCTCAGAGGGGCGGATGCTCGCCCCGGGGAAGAACACGTCGACCGGACGCTCCGTCTGATCCGCCGTGGGGATGAGTGCGCCGATTCCGCGGCCCAGACCAGTGCGCTTCGCCATCATTTCTCCTTGCTCTGCGCCGCACGCGACGCGATTTCGACAGCGGCCTCACGGTACGCGATCGCCCCGGCGGACTGGCCGTCGTAGGCGATCACCGTCTGACCGAAACTCGGGGCCTCCGACACGCGCACCGATCGCGGGATCATCGTCTCGAGCACCTGGTCCGGGAAGTGGCCCCGAACCTCCTCTGCCACCTGCTGAGCGAGGCGCGTGCGACCGTCGTACATCGTCAACAGGATCGTCGAGAGGTGCAGGCCGGGGTTGAGGTGCTTCTGGATCATCTGGATACTGCCGAGCAGCTGGCTCAGACCCTCCAGCGCGTAGTACTCGCACTGGATGGGGATGAAGACCTCGGATGCGGCGGTGAAAGCGTTTATCGTGAGGAGACCGAGGGACGGCGGGCAGTCGACGATGACGAAGTCCATCGGCGTGCTCTTGAGGTACTCGTCGAGAGCCGTCCGGAGTCGGTGCTCTCGCGCCACCTGTGCGACGAGCTCGATCTCCGCGCCGGCGAGATGAATGGTGCTCGGCGCGCAGAAGAGGTTCTCGTCCTCGGGACTCTGCTGAACGATCTCAGCGAGGGGTGTCCCCTCGATCAGAACGTCGTAGATGCTCGCAGTCTCCGCGTTGTGCGGAACTCCGAGCGCCGTCGAGGCGTTCCCTTGCGGGTCGAGATCGATGACGAGCACCTTCGCCCCCAGGCCGGCGAGGGCGGATGCCACGTTCACCGCAGTGGTGGTCTTACCGACCCCACCCTTCTGGTTGGAAACCGTCATCACTCGCGTCTCTCCAGAGAACTCCACCTTCGTGGACTCTAGGGCACGACGTCGAGCAGACAGGTCGGCGAGCTCCCGCGCGAGCGGTGTATCCATCCCGAACGATTCGCTCGGGGATGCCTTTTCGGACTGTTTCACGTGAAACATCCACTCCTTTCGGGGCCGCGTTCCACTCTAATCGCTCGGACCGACGTCGGAGCGCCGGACGCTCGTTCGAGGACACCTCATGGTGCATCCCATGGGGTGGGCCTGTTCCCGCTGGGGCACTGGGCTTACTCCCCTGCAGCCGCTGGACATAGTCCTGGGGTGGCTGTTCTCCTTGTCCTGGGGGCGGTGATCTCGCTCTCTGCTGTAGGCGAACCCCTTCCCTGAGGTCGATGATCTCGCTCCCCTGGGTCGCTGACCTCGTTCCCCGTGGGTCGCTGAGCTTGTCGAAGCGTCCCGACACACCTTTCGCGGATCGGGTCCCACATGACACACAGTCGGCATGGGAAGGAGACACGGAAGAACTCCGGGGTTCCTGAGCGAGCGAAGTGAGACGAGGGTCCGACCCCGAGGAAGCTCCAGCACCGCTTCGTGAACAAGTCGCCGACGCATACCACCCCAACGTCCCGCATCACGGGACCCTTCGACAGGCTCAGGACCCAGCGTCTCCGGCTCACTGAGCTGAGCTGAGCGCCCGGCCAGTCCCCCGCCTGACAAGACGTTCCACGTGAAACATCACCGATACTGTCCGCAATCGGTGAGAAAGTCGGGTTCCTGAGCGAGCGAAGCGAGACGAAGGGCCGCGAGCGTATGGAGTGATCCGGTTCCGCATCACCTGCGATCACATCTCCTGGAGCCTGCGCCAACCTCCCCGATCCCAGCTCGCCGACACATACGCCCCAATACCCCGCATCACGGGGATCCTCGCCAAGCTCAGCGACCCGGCCTCTTCAAGGCCCTCAGCTGCGGGAAGCACCCCATCGTCCCAGGTGTCCGATGATGTTCCACGTGAAACATCATCGGTGTCGTCCGCAATGCGACGAGAGAGTCCGGTTCATGAGCGAGAGCTGCGAGACGAGGGGCCGACCACAATAAAGTTGCGGCACATCGCCGAGCACAATCCGGCGACGCACACCACCTCAATGTTCCACTTCACGGACCCTTCGACAGGCTCAGGGACCCAGTCTCTTTCCGGTCACTGAGCTGCTCGAAGCTGCCGATCGCGCTCCGCTAGTTGCCAGCGTGTTCCACGTGACACATCGATGTCGTCAGTAATGCGAGGAGAGAACCTCGCTTCTGAGCGAGAGCAACGAGACGAAGGGCCGACCACAAGGAAGTTGCGGGACATCTCCGAACAGAAATCGGCGACGCACACAACCCCATCATCCTCGATCCCGGAAACCTCCGACGCGCTCAGCGCCCCAGCCTCGTCGGTCGCCTAGTCACTCATGGCGCCCGGCCAGCCTCCTGGGTGCCGAGAACGTTCCACGTGAAACACCATCGGTGTCGTCCGCAATGCAACGGGGAGACCCGGCTCCTGAGCGAGCGAAGCGAGACGAAGGGCCGCGATCGCGGGGAAGAACCCGCCCCACCTGCGGTCACATCCCGAGGAGGATGTGGCACCCCTTCGTGAGCACCTCGCCAACGCACACCATCCCCACGCCCTCGATCCCGGGACTCTTCGACAGGCTCAGAGACCCAGTTCCTCTTGAATCGCTGAGCTGCGGGAGGCACCTCATTATCTCCGGGTGGTCGGCGATGTTCCACGTGGAACATCAAGCCAAGAGTGGCACGGTGGAGACATCCGGTTCCTGAGCGAGTGAAACAAGATGAGGCGCCCCGCGCCTCTGGCAGCACCCTTACCTCGCTTGTGACTACACCTCGCACAGGTTGCAGGACCTTCCTCCGAAGAAGTCGCAGATTTGCACGGGCGCAACGCCTGCGTCATGGGGCCCTTTGACAGGCTCAGAGGCCCAGTCTTTCGGGCACTGTGTTTCACGTGAAACGCATGATCGAGAACCACCGACGTCCCGTGTGCCACGCATCCCCCTGCGGCGACAAGCCTCTTCGGGGCGATGTTTCACGTGAAACACAAGCTCCTCTCTCCCATCAGCGGCGTGCCCTTGCGCGGCGGGACCCTTCGACAGGCTCAGGGACCCAGTCCCCTTTGATCACGGGGCCGGCCCCCTCTGGTCACTGGGACCCAGTCCCCCTGGATGACGGGGCCCAGTCCCCCTGGATGACGGGGCCAGCCGCTCGGGTGATAGAGACACAGTGCCCTGGTTCACCGGGCCAGCCCCCCCCTCTGGCAACAGGGATCCACTCCCCTGGATCACCGGAACGGGTCCCTTTGGAGCGCAGATCCCAGTCCCCTCGAACGCACGAACCCAGTCCCTTTGGAACGAAGGGGCCAGTCCCCTCCAGGTCACAGGAACCCTCGAAGATCGCCCGTCGACTCACGGAATAGCGAAATGTTTCACGTGAAACATGCATCCGCCGCACGATCTGGCGTACTCGTCAGGGTCCGGCGTTGTAGAACTCTTCGACAGGCTCAGGGCCCCAGCCCCCGACATCAACATTCCAGATGTTTCACGTGGAACAGAGAGCTAGGAGGATACTCCGGGGCGAAGCATGAAGACGTCGACTGCATCCTCGCTCTCGAGAACGAAACCGTGACGCTCATAGAGACGACGTGCAGCACTCCCCTGCAGAACGTTGAGGCGGAACGGCATCCCTTCATCCTTCGTCCCGAGAAGCTGGGTCAAAACAGCACTTCCCAGACCCTGACCCTGCACCTTCGGATCCAGGTAGAAGTGCTCGATCCATGAGGAATCCGCCTCGGCTCGAACCGCAACGGATCCGACGTCCCGACCATCGAGGACGATCACCCAGGTGTTCTCCGGAACGAAGGAACGAAGGAATCGCTCGCGTACCCAGATCGGGTCGAACCTATCGAGCCGCTCGAGATCCGGGCGCATGACCACCGCCCGCAGGTCGGCCATCCTTGCTGCATCGCTCTTCGTACTGGAACGCAGCTTCCAGTCCACCTGGTTACCTCCTACAATCGCCCACACCGATGTTTCACGTGAAACATCTGCTTTTCAGCGGCGTACGAATGCCCGAACGACGCGGGTGATCTCCGGCAGGACTCCCTCGCCGAGGACCTCGACGCGCACGTCGCTGAGCTTGTACTTCTTGATCGCCTTCTGGGCGGCATCGATCTCGTTCGCCGCGTTCATGCCCTTCAGGAGAGCGAGCTCTCCCCCATCGCGCACGAGCGGCGCCGTCAGAGGGAGCAGCGTCCGCAGTGCGCTGACCGCACGGGCTGTGACGACGTCGAAGGCGCCGGGTCGGCCCACTTCCTCCGCACGAGCGCGCAGAACCTCGACGTTGTCGAGTCCGAGCTCGGTGACCTGCTCGTTCAACCACGTGACACGCCGCTCCATCGGCTCAACGAGCGTCCAGTGCACATCCGGTCGTGCGATCGCCAACACCAGACCGGGAAGTCCTGCGCCTGAACCGATGTCTGCGACGTGCCCCTGGAACAGCGGAGCAGCGATGACGCTGTTCAGAATGTGGCGCGTCCACAGCCGGGGCAGCTCCAGGGGTCCGATCAGCCCGCGCTGTTCACCCTCACGAGCAAGCGCTTCAGTGAACGCGCGAGCGGCCTCGATCCGGTCGCCGAAGAGCGTGACCGCGACCGCCGGTTCTGCCTCGAGCGCACTCATGCCTGGTACTCCTGCGTGAGATCGATCGATGTCAACGACGACGCAGAACCGTGTGACGGTCCGCACCCTCGCCGTACGACTCCGAGACCAGGCCGCGATCCGCCGCGATGTCGTGAACGAGCTTGCGCTCGTAGCTCGACATCGAGGGCAGCGACGCCTGCGACGCGCCCTCATCGAGCTTCGCCGCAGCGGCATCCACCAGGGTCTCGAGCTGACGACGACGGGTGTCGCGCGATCCCCCGATGTCGAGGATCAGGCGCGAGAACGATCCGGTCTTGCTCTGAACGGCGAGACGCGTCAGCTCCTGCAGCGCCTGCACGGTGTCGGGTGCAGAGAGCAGGCTGAGGCCTTCACCCTCGGCTTCGACCGAGACATAGGCGCGTCCCTGACGAACGTCGAGGTTGAGATCGCCGTCGATGTCAGCGATGTCGAGAAGTTCCTCGAGGTAGTCCGCGGCGATGTCGCCCTCGTTCTCGAGATCGGCCACCGTGGGCTCGACGCTCTCCGTGACGCTCTCGGTCATCAGGAACCCTTCTTCTTCGCGCGCTTCTTGCCCACCGGCTGCTGACGCTTCGGCGCCTCGGCCTTCGCCTTCTCGGCCTCTTCGAACAGACGCTTCTGCTCGGCTTCGTACGCAGCCATCGGTACGACCTTGCCCGAGGAATCGATCGCCTTGCCCTTGCGAGCGAGGCGCTCCTCACGTGCCTTGGCCGCCTCGGAACCGGGGGTCGGCATCTCACGGATGACGAGGAACTGCTGGCCCATCGTCCACAGGTTCGAGATGAACCAGTACACGACGACGCCGAGCGGGAAGAAGATACCCGAGAAGATGAAGCCCAGCGGCAGCACGTAGAGCATGATCTTCTGCATCTGGTACGCCTGGCCGGTCTTGGCCTCGGGCGACAGGTTCTTCGAGATGATCTGCAGCTGGGTGAAGAACTGCGACGCGATCATGAGGACGACGAGCGTGACGAGGATGATGATCGCCGTCGTGTTGCCGGCATCCACCGCGTTACCGAGGGTCTCGTGCAGCGAGGCGACACCGAAGAGCTTGGCGTCGTAGAACTGCTCCGTGAGCTCGGCGTTGAGCAGGCCCACACCACCGATACCGGCCGCGTGGTGCTTCGTGACGTCGCTGAGCACGCTGAACAGCGAGAAGAAGACCGGCATCTGCACGAGGAGCGGGAGACAGCTCGACATCGGCGTCGTGCCGTGCTTCTTGTACAGCGCCATGGTCTCGCGACTCATCGCCTCGCGGCTCAGCTGGTCGCGCTTGCCCTTGTACTTCTCCTGGACTTTCCGCAGTTCAGGAGCGATTTCCATCATCTTTCGCTGGCTCTTGATCTGCTTCACGAAGAGCGGGATCAGAGCGGCGCGCACGACGATGACGAGGCCGACGATCGACAGCACCCAGGTGAGACCCGAGTCAGCGGCGAGACCGACGGCGGTCAACAGCCAGTGCCAGGCGACGAGCACCAGCTCGACCAGCCACTTGAGCGGCCAGAGGATGGTTCCGATCAGATCGAAACCTCCGGAGGAGGGGGCCGGCGACGGTGAGACGCTGGCGAGCAGAAGGTCGAGACCCACCGGTCAGTCCTTTCGAGCGGGAACGACGAAACCATGGGCGGTCAGGTCGTGGCGGAAGTGTTCGTGCGGTTTCACGTCGTCGACGCCCCCGCGGGTCCAGGGGTTGCAACGGAGGATGCGCCATGCCGAGAGCAGTGTTCCCCGCACGGCACCGTGCTGTTGCACCGCTCCTACAGCGTAAGCGGAACAGGAGGGGTAGTACGCACAGACGTCTCCGTACATCGGGGAGATCACCTTGCGGTACCCGGCGAGGAACCCGAGCACGAGATTTCGCGGGATCAGCGGGATGCTCCGCATCAGATCACCCGAACGGAGGTGTCCCGTCCCGATGGAGGATGCCGGCAGCGCGGTCATCGCGCGTCCACCCTCGACAGTCGCGTGAGACAGCGGTCCACATCGGCTCGGAGCTCGGCGTAGGTCGCCGTCGCAGACGAAGGAAGGGCACGGATGACGACATCCGTGCCCTGAGGTACGCGTGACAGCGCTTCGGCGCAGACAGCTTTGAGTCGGCGTCGAACGGTGTTTCGAACCACCGCGCCACCGACCTGCTTGCTGATGATGAAGCCGAAACGCACGGCCCTGCTTTCATCCGTCGTCATCATCGAGGTGATGACGCGCGCCCCGCCACAGCGTGAACCGCGACGAACGACCAACCGGTAGTCGCTCCCGCGGGTCAGCCGATTGGCGCGGGCGAGCACAGCGGATTACGCGGAGAGCTCGGTGCGGCCCTTCGCACGACGCGCGGCGAGGATGCCACGACCCGCACGGGTACGCATACGGGCGCGGAAGCCGTGCTTCTTGGCGCGACGACGGTTGTTGGGCTGGAAGGTGCGCTTGCTCATGAGATCACTCCGGGGATGCTGCCACCGGATTCACTTCGACCGGAGACATATAGGGAACTGCCGAAAAGGCATAAGTCAACCGATTAAGGGTACGTCTCTGCGGCGCGCAGAGCAAATCTGGGCGCTTCGCGGCGGTGGATCAATGAGTACCGCACAGCCATTATCCACAACCTCGTGCACTCGGCCAGACACAACACGCGCGTTGATTTTCCAAGGCAGGTTGCCGTTCACGGCTGCGGTGACTACCGTGGGCATCCGTAGTTATCCACAGGGGCGACCCGCATCTCGCAGCCCCTCACCGATCCCCGCCCCGGAGCGTCATGTCCTCACCTGCCCAGCCCGACGTTCCGATCTGGACCACGGTGCAGGAGCTGCTCGTCGACGACGATCGCGTCACGCCGCAGCTGCAGGGGTTCCTGAGTCTCGCGGTCCCCGCGGGTGTGATGTCGGCCACTCTCTACCTCGAGGTGCCCAACGACCTCACCGCCGCGCAGATCAACAAGCGACTGCGACTTCCGATCATGGAGGCACTCACCCACATCGGTGAGGAGGTCACCTCCTTCCGGGTCGTGGTGAACCACGAACTCGCCGAGCAGCCGACCGCTCCGATCGCGGTGGCCGACTTCGGTCGGCAGGAGAACGTCCGCGTCGAGTCGCCGATGGAGCAGCCCACTCCCCTGCGCCACGAGTCGCGCCTCAACCCCAAGTACACGTTCGACAACTTCGTCATCGGCCAGTCCAACCGTTTCGCCCATGCGGCCGCCGTCGCCGTGGCCGAGGCGCCGGCCAAGGCCTACAACCCGCTCTTCATCTACGGTGACTCAGGGCTGGGCAAGACCCATTTGCTCCACGCGATCGGCGACTACGCGCAGTCCCTCTATGCCGGGGTCAAGGTGCGCTACGTCTCGAGCGAGGAGTTCACGAACGACTTCATCAACTCGATCGCGAACAACCGCGGCGCCGCGTTCCAAGCGCGCTACCGCGAGGTCGACATCCTCCTCATCGACGACATCCAGTTCCTCCAGGGTCGCGCCGAGACCCAGGAGGCCTTCTTCCACACTTTCAACACGCTCCACGACCACAACAAGCAGGTCGTCATCACCAGCGATGTCGCTCCCAAGCACCTCACCGGCTTCGAGGACCGGATGCGCAGCCGTTTCGAGTGGGGTCTGATCACCGACGTGCAGGCGCCCGACCTCGAGACCCGTATCGCGATCCTGCGCAAAAAGGCGCAGAGCGAGGCCCTGCACATCCCCGATGAGGTGCTCGAGTACATCGCGACCGTCGTCTCGTCGAACATCCGCGAGCTCGAGGGTGCACTCATCCGCGTCTCGGCCTTCGCGAGCCTGAACCGCTCGGCTCTCGACATCTCGCTCGCGCAGACGGTGCTGCGCGACATCGTCGACACGGCCGAGGACAACATCATCTCGCCGACCGACATCATCACGGCCACCGCCCAGTACTTCAAGCTGACGGTCGACGACCTCTACGGGTCGAGTCGATCGCAGCAGATCGCGACCGCGCGTCAGATCGCGATGTACCTGTGCCGTGAGCGCACGAGCCTCTCCCTGCCGAAGATCGGTCAGCTGTTCGGCAACCGCGACCACACCACGGTCATGTACGCGTACAAGAAGATCAGCGACCTCATGAAGGAGCGTCGCTCCATCTACAACCAGGTCACCGAGATCACCACGCAGCTCGGGCGACGCTGACACCTCGCACCGCGCTCGGCACCTCGACACAGGGGGACACGGCATCCGTTCGCGGAGCGTGTCCCCCTTTTCTCTGACTTGACGACGATCCACGGCATCCGATAAATGCCTCTATGCACATGTGGATAACTTGTGGATGGTTGTGAGTCGGATCGGGATGAATGTGGGTCGAAGGCCCAAACCTGTGGATAACTACGGGAGACAGAACGGCCGATCAAATGCCGCGAACCCGCGGTTTCCTCAGGGATTCCACAACTGACAAGCTTGTAGTTCCCTACTCGCGACTACTATCCACCGAGTTATCCACAGTATCCACAGCTGTTAACACCGTTAAGGAGTTAACCCGGTTAAGGCGCGATCCGATCACCAGACGGTGGGGAGAACCACCCGGAACCACAGATTCCCGTCGGCGTAGGGATCCGCAGGGCTGTGGGGCTAGCATGGGAAGCCCTGCGGTGGGCCCACCTCGCAGCAGTACCGACGACACCGTCATCAGATCGACGACAAGGGAGCACCCGTGAGGTTTCAGGTCAACCGCGATGTCTTCAGCGAGGCAGTGTCGTTCGTCGTCAAGCTCCTACCGCAGCGCAACCCGCAGCCGATCCTCGCCGGTGTCCTGATCGAGGCCGACGGTTCGGGTCTCACCCTCTCGGCCTTCGACTACGAGGCATCCGCTCGTACGACGATCGAAGCCACCGTCGACACCCCCGGCACGATCCTCGTGCACGGCCGTCTGCTCTCCGACATCGCCAGCCGGCTGCCGAACGCACCGATCGAGATCGCTGTCGAAGACGACGGCGGAATCACCGTCACCTGCGGATCCGCACGATTCACGCTCGCGGCCATGCCCGTCGAGGAGTACCCGTCGATCCCCGAGGTCGCCGGGTCCTCCGGCGTCGTTCCCGCCGACGACTTCGGCACCGCGATCGCCCAGGTCGGCTTCGCCGCCTCGCGGGATGACGTCACCCCCGTGCTCACCGGTGTGCAGCTCGAGGTCTCCGGCCAGAGCCTGAGCCTCGTCGCGACGGACCGCTACCGCGTCTCGCTCCGCGACGTTCCGTGGGACGGCGAAGAGGCCGCCGATCAGACCGCGCTCGTCCCGGCCCGCACCCTGGTCGAGGTCGGCAAGACGTTCGGTCATGCCGGAACCATCCAGATCGCGTTCTCCGGCGCCGGCGACCGCGAGATCATCGCGTTCACCGCGGGCAACAAGACCGTGACCTCGCTGCTGATCAAGGGCAACTTCCCGCCGGTGCGCCGGCTGTTCCCCGAGCAGACCGACCACTACGCGGTCGTCAACACGGCCGATCTCATCGAAGCCGTTCGTCGCGTCGCGCTCGTGCTCGATCGGGCCGCTCCGCTGCGCTTCACGTTCTCGAGCGACAGCGTGACCATGGATGCGTCTGGCAGCGAGCACGCCCGAGCGTCCGAGTCGGTCGATGCGATCCTCTCGGGTGGCGACGAAGTCGTTCTCGGCCTCAACCCGCAGTACCTGATCGAGGCGCTCGGTGCCGTGAAGAGCGAGTTCGTGCGCGTCACGTTCACCTCGAGCGACAACGCCAACAAGCTCAGCCCCGTGCTGATCACGAGCCAGACGTCCGTCGATCAGGCGGGCCTCGATTCGTTCAAGTACCTGCTCCAGCCGAACCTCCTGCTTCGCTGAGCCTCGTTCCGAGCTGCCGTCACCGACCGTTACGTGCCGGAAACGGCACCGCTCAGAACGCGAAACACCCGACTGCGAGAGTCAGCCGTACCCCAGAGCACGGCTGCTCCCCCTAGCCGTGCAGCCGAGCTCGTCTCTCCAGACGAAAGACGCTCCGCATGCCAGAAATCCCCCCTGCCCGATTCCGCCGGATGCGCACCCTCGCATCCGGCGTCGCTTTCACAGCCGCAGCCCTCCTCGCGCTCGGTACGGCATCATCGGCCTCGGCCGTGGTCGTCCCGGATGCTTATGAAACCGCGACGCTGACCGCAGCCCCGACGTCTGTCTCCATCGGAGACACCGTCACGGTCACCGCGGTCTTCACGGGTCTCGTCGACGCCTACGCGTACGAACTCGACATCGCCTACGACCCCGAACTGCTCGCATACGTCGCCGACAGCGAGGTGTTCCCCGACGGCGGGTTCGGTTCGGCGACCGATTCAGGCGACGAGATCGCAGTCGCCGCGACCCGACTGGGTACCTCCCCCGGTCTGACCGGCACGCAGACCCTCGTCACCCTCAGCTTCACCGCGATCGATGCGGGCGATGCCTCGATCGCCATCGCCTCCGGACGTATCGTCGACTCGAACACGCAGCCCTCCTCGATCGATGCGGCAGCCGCGGGTACGTCCGCGATCGTGGAGATCATCCCGGACGAGGACTCCGGACCGGGAACCGGCGGCGGAGGATCGGATGGCGGATCGGATGGCGGTGACCCCGACACCGGTTCCGGCTCGGGCAACGGTTCCGGTTCGGGCACGTCCACCGACGACTCCCTCGCCACGACGGGTGCGGATGCCGCACCGTGGCTGATCCTCGGGGCCGGCGCCATCGCCGCCATCGCCGCGGGCACCGTCATCGCCGTGCGACGGAGGACCCGATGACCGCGCACGCACGCCGAGCAGACAACGCGAAGACCAGGAGAGACACCACCGTGAAGAAGACCACACTGCGGATCGTCGCCGCCGTCTCGGTCGTGGGTTCCACGATCGTCGCGGCCGGCATGGCGAGCGGAGCAGCGACGGCGGCGCCGACGGCGACCCTCAGTCTGCCGCCGTACTACAGCGAGCTCGACGTCACCGGCGACGAGATGGTGACTGCCGATGACCTGTCGGTCGCCGCCGACTCCCTCGGCATCACCGACGAATCCGCGGACTGGTCGCGCCTGGCCGTCCTCGATACCGACGCGGACGGCGAGCTCACGATCCTCGACCTCGCGGATCTCTCGCAGCGGATCGTCTACGACGACGGACCCTTCGAACTCGTCGAAGCATCCGTGATCGACATGCAGGCCGCGATGAACGCCGGAGTCGCCACCTCGCAGAGCATCACCCAGGAGTACCTCGACCGGATCGCGGCGTACGACCGCACCGTCGTGCCCGGCGGCACCCGTCCTCTCAACTCGATCATCACGGTGAACCAGAAGGCTCTGGCCGACGCGGCGGCTGCCGACGAGATCCGTGCATCCGAGGGCATGACGAGCATGCTCCTGGGCGTGCCGATCGCGTTGAAGGACAATTACGACACGGTCGACATGGTCACCACGGGCGGTTGCGCGTGCTGGAACGAGAACCAGACCGCGACGGATGCTTCGATGGTCACCGGTCTGCGCGAAGACGGAGCCGTGATCCTCGCGAAGGCCAGCCTCGACGAGTTCGCCTACGGATTCGTCTCCGAGTTCTCGTCGTTCCAGGAGCCGGGTGCGACGACCCTCGTCGCGAGCCCGTACAACACGGATCGGACCGCCGGCGGTTCCAGCGGTGGAACGGGAGCGGCGATCTCGGCGAACCTCGCCGGTATCGGCTTCGGCACCGACACCGGTGGATCGATCCGCGTGCCGTCGTCGTACAACCAGCTGGTGGGCGTTCGCCCGACGGTCGGTCTGGCCAGCCGTGACGGCATCATCCCGCTGGCGCTCTCGCAGGACACCGGTGGACCGATGGCCCGCTCGGTCATCGATGCCGCCGTTGCTCTCGACGCGGTGGTCGGAGTCGACGACGCCGATCCCGTGACCGCGCGACAGGAAGGTCTCGTGCCCGAGTCGTACACCTCGTTCCTCGACACGGACGCGCTCCAGGGCGCGCGGATCGGCTACATCTCCTCGATGGTGGGGAACAACGCCGGCACCGTACGCCTCTTCTCCGAGGCGACCGCCGCGCTGACCGCGCAGGGAGCGACCGTGGTTCCGGTGACGCCGCCGTCCGGATTCTCCGCCGTGCTGAACGAGGGTTCGGGATCCACGAACGAGTTCGTTCACGATCTCAACGAGTACATCGCCACGCACCTCGGCCCCGACGTCGAAGCGCGGACTCTCACCGACATCCTCGCGACCGACAGCTTCGTGACCTCACGCCGGTCGATCTACGTATCGCGGAACGCGGTCACGGATGCGACGTATCAGGCATGGGCGGGTGACACCGGTACGCACACCGTCCAGCTCGCGGCCGGCAAGACCCTCGTGACGCAGATGATGGAGGATCTCGACCTCGACGCCATCATCTACCCGAGCACGAACGCCTACGGTACGCAGGGAACCAATATGCGGTTGAGCCCCAACACCGGGATGCCGTCGGTCACCGTGCCGATGGGGCAGACGGTCACGGGTGAGACGGTTCCCGGCAGCGGTGTGAACCTCGAGTTCCTCGGACGCGACTTCGACGAGGGAACGCTCCTCGGCCTGGCGTACGCATTCGAGCAGGCGACGGATGCTCGGACGTCGCCGTCGCTCTACGGTCCCCTTCCGTGAGCCGCGACCGGCGACCGCTCGAGGACTTCGGGCGGTCGCCGGTCACCCTCGAGCGGGGAGATGTCGGACCCCGAAGGTAGGCTGATTCCGTGATCGTGGAGCATCTGAGCCTGGTGGATTTCCGCAATTACGCGACCGCCGAACTCGCTCTGCACCGCGGTCCGAACGTCTTGGTCGGCCGCAACGGTCAGGGTAAGACGAACCTCGCCGAAGCCGTGGTGTTCCTCGCCACGCTCGGATCGCACCGGGTCTCCTCCGATGCGCCGATGGTGCGCGACGGACAGGAGTACGCGATCATCCGTGCGCGGCTCTCGCACGGAGAACGCAAGGTCCTGACCGAGGTTCAGGTCAACCGGCAGGGCTCGAACAAGGCGCGCATCAACGGCTCGCCGTCGAAGACGAACGAACTCCCGCGCTATGCGCACGTCGTGCTCTTCGCCCCCGAAGATCTCCAGATCGTTCGGGGCGACCCGTCATCGCGCCGTCGTTTCGTCGACCAGCTGCTCATCCAGCGCACCCCGCGTCTCGCCGCGGTGCTCGGCGACTACGACCGAGTGCTCAAGCAGCGCAACGCTCTGCTGAAGTCGGCCAGGGCACGCGGCATCCGGGGGGAGGGCCTGAGCACTCTCGATGTCTGGGACGACAAGCTCGTCGCCCTCGGTTCGGAGATCATCGTCGCGCGACAGCGCCTGGCGAACGATCTCCAGCAGCCGCTCGCCGATGCATACGCCGCGATCGCGGGCGCCGATCACCGACCGCAGCTCGAATGGGCGCTGTCGATCCGCGGCGGCGACCCCGAAGAAGACGAAGACGCCACCACCGCATCCGAGGATGCCGTGACCCCGGCGGCCGTCGCCGAGCAGTTCCGCGCATCGCTCGCCTCGAAACGCTCGAACGAGCTCGATCGGGGCCTGACGTTGACGGGTCCGCACCGCGACGACCTGGTGCTGCGCGTCCGGTCGCTCCCGGTGAAGGGCTACGCCTCGCACGGCGAGTCGTGGTCGGTCGCGCTCGCGCTCCGGCTCGCCTCCGCCGAACTGCTGCGCAGCGAGTCCCCCGCCGGCGACCCGGTGCTGATCCTCGACGACGTCTTCGCCGAGCTCGACGCCGACCGCCGTCAACGGCTCGCCGCCCTCACCGCCGGGTACGAGCAGGTGGTGGTGACCGCAGCCGTGGAGGAGGATATCCCCGAGGTGCTGCACGCGCACGTCGTGCGGATCAGCGCCGGAACCATCAGCGATGAGCGGGCAGGGGGCGACGAATGAACGACATCGTGAATCCGGCATCCGTCCCGGCATCCGCCCCCGATGCTCCCGACGCACCCGAGACGGTGGCGACCTACCTGCGCCTGCGCGGTCTCAAGCCGAGCGCCAAGAACTGGCGCAAGAAGAAGCGCGTCTCGGTCGACGACGAGAACGCCCCGTTCGCCCCGGGTCGCGATCCCGGTTCGCTCGGCGCGGTGCTCGACAAGCTCAGCCGCGACTCCGGGTGGCAGATCACGCTCGCCCGGGAAGACCTGGTGCGGCAGTGGGCGGATCTCGCCGGCGCCGACACCGCGAAGCACTCGGAACCGGTCTCGCTGGAGCGCGGGCTGCTGACGGTGAAGTGCGATTCCACCGCATGGGCGAAGAACCTCCAATACATGCGGGCGACCATCCTCACCGAGATCGGACGACGGTATCCGGATGCCGGTGTCGAGAATCTGCGCTTCATCGGACCGGACGTCCCCTCCTGGAAATGGGGTCCCAGAGTCGTTCCAGGGCGGGGCCCGCGCGATACCTACGGGTAGGGCACCATGCAAGGGGGTCGAACCTCTCAGAGGGCCACACGCGGCCGTTGAGCGATATTTCGATGGAAAACCCGGCTAGACTGGGACTTCGCAATATCGATGTGGAGAATGTCTTCTGATGACGCCTGAATCCCCCGCCGACGAGTCCGAATCGACCACCGGGGGAACCCCCGACCCTTCGACGGGTGCGACCGGAGACACATCGAACGCACCCGCTCCCGAGCTCCCCGAATACGGGGCCGACTCGATCCAGATCCTCGAGGGTCTCGAGGCGGTGCGCAAGCGACCCGGCATGTACATCGGATCGACCGGTCCGCGTGGTCTGCACCACCTCGTCTACGAGATCGTCGACAACTCCGTCGATGAGGCGCTGGCCGGCTACGCCGACACGATCGTCGTCACCCTGCTCGCCGACGGCGGCGTGCGCGTGGTCGACAACGGTCGCGGCATCCCCGTCGACCCGCACTCCTCCGACCCGAGTAAGTCGACCGTCGAGGTCGTACTCACGATCCTGCACGCCGGCGGCAAGTTCGGCGGCGGCGCCTACGCCGTCTCGGGTGGTCTGCACGGCGTCGGTTCGTCGGTCGTGAACGCGCTGTCGACGCGCTTCGAGGTCGAGGTCAAGCAGAAGGGCTTCGTCTGGCGGCACAGCTTCGCCGACGGCGGCGCCCCGCAGCAGAAGCTCGAGAAGGGCGAGGCGACCGACGAGACCGGTACCAGCATCACCTTCTGGGCCGACGGGTCGATCTTCACCGAGACCACCGAGTACGACTACGACACCCTGCGCACCCGCTTCCAGCAGATGGCGTTCCTCAACAAGGGACTCCGCATCGAGCTGAGCGACGAGCGCGCCTCCTCGACCTACGAGGTCGAGGACGAGGGTCAGACGATCGAGAAGCAGCCGCACGACGTCTTCTTCTACGAGCGCGGTCTCGTCGACTACGTCGAGTACCTCAACAAAGTGCGTCACGCCGAGGTCGTCACCGAAGAGATCATCGCCTTCGAGTCGGAGGACAAGGGGCGCAAGATCTCGCTCGAGGTCGCGATGCAGTGGACCACCTCGTACACCGAGAACGTGTTCACCTACGCGAACACGATCAACACGCACGAGGGCGGAACGCACGAGGAGGGATTCCGTGCCGCGCTCACGACGCTCGTGAACCGCTACGCCCGTGCGAACAACCTCCTCAAGGAGAAAGACGACAACCTCTCCGGCGACGACGTGCGCGAGGGCCTCACCGCCGTCATCTCGATCAAGCTCGGCGAGCCGCAGTTCGAGGGGCAGACCAAGACGAAGCTCGGAAACACCGAGGCGAAGGCGTTCGTGCAGAAGGTCGTGGGCGACCAGCTCGGCGATTGGTTCGATCGCAACCCGAGTCAGGCGAAGAACGTCATCCGCAAGGCGATCGACGCCGCGACCGCGCGCATGGCCGCGCGCAAGGCCCGCGAGACCGCGCGTCGCAAGAGCGTGTTCGAGTCGGCCGCGATGCCCGACAAGCTCAAGGACTGCACGAGCAAGGACCCGTCGATCAGCGAGATCTTCCTCGTCGAGGGTGACTCGGCCGGTGGGTCCGCGGTGCAGGGTCGCGACCCGCACACGCAGGCGATCCTCGCGCTCCGCGGCAAGATCCTCAACGTCGAGCGAGCGCGCCTCGACAAGGCCCTCGGCAACAAAGAGGTTCAGGCGATGATCCAGGCCTTCGGCACGGGCATCGGCGAGGACTTCGACATCGAGAAGGCTCGCTATCACAAGATCGTCCTGATGGCGGATGCCGACGTCGACGGCCAGCACATCACGACGCTGCTGTTGACCCTGCTGTTCCGGTACATGCGCGGGCTCATCGAGGCGGGCTTCGTCTACCTCGCGATGCCGCCGCTCTACCGCCTGAAGTGGTCGAACTCGCCGCACGAGTACGTGTTCAGCGACGACGAGCGCGACGCCCTGCTCAAGTACGGCCTCGACAACGGCAAGCGGATGCCGAAGGACGCCGGCATCCAGCGGTACAAGGGTCTCGGCGAGATGAACGCCAAGGAACTGTGGGAGACCACGATGGACCACACGACGCGCACCCTGCGTCAGGTGACCATCGAGGATGCCGCGGCCGCCGACGAGATCTTCAGCGTGCTGATGGGTGAGGACGTCGAGTCGCGTCGTACCTTCATCCAGCGCAACGCCAAGGACGTCCGCTTCCTCGACATCTGACGCTTCGACGAGCTCAGCGACCCAGAACTGAACGACCGGAATCGAAACACACATGACTGACGAAGAACGCCCCGTCCCCGAGCACGACCACGGCCGGATCGACCAGGTCGACCTGCAGTCCGAGATGCAGCGCAGCTACCTCGACTACGCGATGGCCGTGATCGTCGGTCGCGCGCTGCCGGACGTGCGCGACGGACTCAAGCCGGTGCACCGCCGTGTGATCTACGGCATGTACGACGGCGGGTTCCGCCCCGACAAGTCGTTCTCGAAGTGCGCCCGCGTCGTCGGCGAGGTCATGGGTCAGTACCACCCGCACGGTGACTCGGCGATCTACGACGCCCTCGTCCGTCTCGTGCAGCCGTGGTCGCTGCGGTACCCGCTGGCGCTCGGCCAGGGGAACTTCGGCTCGCCCGGCAACATGGGTGCCGCGGCCCCTCGATACACCGAGACCAAGATGGCCCCGCTCGCGCTCGAGATGGTGCGCGACATCGAAGAGGACACGGTCGACTTCACCGACAACTACGACGGTCAGACCCAGGAGCCGACGGTCCTTCCGGCGCGCTTCCCGAACCTGCTCGTCAACGGCTCGGTCGGTATCGCGGTCGGTATGGCCACCAACATCCCGCCGCACAACCTGCGCGAGGTGTCGGAGGCGGCGCTCTGGGCGCTCGACAACCCCGGCATCACCCGCGAGGAGCTGCTCGACGGTCTGATCCAGCGCGTTCCCGGTCCGGACTTCCCGACCGGCGCGCAGATCCTCGGCACCAAGGGCATCCACGAGGCGTACCGCACGGGCCGCGGATCGATCACGATGCGCGCCGTCGTCAACGTCGAGGAGATCCAGGGTCGTACGTGCCTGGTCATCACCGAGCTGCCGTACCAGGTGAACCCCGACAACGTGGCGGTCAAGATCGGCGATCTCGCCCGCGACGGCAAGATCACGGGCATCGCCGACATCCGCGACGAGTCGTCCGACCGCACGGGTCAGCGCCTGGTCGTCGTGCTCAAGCGCGACGCGGTCGCGAAGGTCGTGCTCAACAACCTGTACAAGCACACGCAGCTGCAGGAGAACTTCGGCGCGAACATGCTCGCGATCGTCGACGGCGTGCCCCGCACGCTCGCGATCGACGGTTTCATCTCGAACTGGATCGCCCACCAGATCGACGTCATCGTGCGCCGCACGCAGTTCCGTCTCGCCGAGGCCGAGAAGCGGATGCACATCCTGCGCGGATACCTCAAGGCGCTCGATGCTCTCGACGAGGTCATCGCGCTCATCCGCCGATCGCAGACCACGCAGGAGGCGAACGAGGGACTCCAGAAGCTCCTCGACATCGACGAGATCCAGGCCGAGGCGATCCTGCAGATGCAGCTGCGTCGTCTCGCCGCGCTCGAGCGTCAGAAGATCATCGATCAGGCGACCGAGCTCGAAGCCCTCATCACCGACTACAAGGCGATCCTCGCCGACGAGGGTCGTCAGCGCACGATCATCCGCGAGGAGCTCACCGGGATCGTCGACAAGTTCGGCGACGAGCGTCGCACGCACATCCTGCACGGCTACGACGGCGACGTCTCGATGGAAGACCTCATCGCCGAGGAGGAGATGGTCGTCACCGTCACCCGTGACGGATACATCAAGCGCACGCGCAGCGACAACTACCGGTCGCAGCACCGCGGCGGCAAGGGCATCAAGGGCGCCCAGCTGCGGGCGGATGACATCGTCGAGCACTTCTTCGTCACGACGACGCACCACTGGCTGCTCTTCTTCACCGACAAGGGCCGCGTCTACCGCTCGAAGACCTACGAGGTGCCCGAGGCCGGTCGCGACGCGAAGGGCACGCACGTCGCGAACCTCCTCGCGATGCAGCCCGATGAGAGCATCGCGCAGATCCTCGACATCCGCGATTACGCGGTCGCCCAGTACCTGGTGCTCGCGACGCACAACGGTCTCGTCAAGAAGACGCGCCTCGAGGCGTACGACACCAACCGTCAGGGCGGCGTGATCGCGATTCGCCTGAACGACGACGATGCGCTGGTCGGCGCCCTGCTCTCCGATGCCGAGGACGACATCCTCCTCATCAGCCGCAAGGGCATGTCTGTCCGCTTCCAGGCGAGCGACGAGGCGCTGCGTCCGATGGGCCGCGCGACCGCCGGCGTCAAGGGCATGAAGTTCCGCGAGGGCGACAGCCTGCTCTCGGCATCCCTCGCCGCGCCCGGCAAGTTCGTGTTCGTCGTCACCGACGGTGGGTACGCCAAGCGCACCGCCGTCGAGGAGTACCGCGTCCAGGGACGCGGCGGATTCGGCATCAAGGTGGCCAAGTTGAACGACGATCGGGGCACTCTCGCGGGTGGTCTGATCGTCGCCGAAGACGACGAGGTCCTTGTGGTTCTGTCCAGCGGCAAGGTGGTACGCTCTGCCGTGGCCGAGGTGCCCGCCAAGGGCCGCGACACCATGGGAGTGGTGTTCGCCCGGACGACGGAAGCCGACCGGATCCTCGCGATCGCTCGCAACGGCGAGCGTGGCCTCTCCGACGACGACGATGCGGATGAGGCGGGTGCCCCCGCAGACGTCACCGAGACGACCCAGACCCCCGAGGAGAGCACGGACGCATGAGCACGGTAGCCGACAAGCTCGCGAAGAAATCCACCCGTAAGACCGGTGGCAAGCAGGTTCGCCTGCGCCTGGTCTACGTCGACTTCTGGTCGGCCGTGAAGCTCTCGTTCCTCGGGGCGGTGGCCCTCGCGGTCGTCACGATGGTGTCGTTCTTCCTCGTCTACCTCGTGCTGCAGGCGACGAACGTGCTGACCACGGCCGACTCGTTCCTCGCGGGCATCACCGACAACGCGTTCAAGCTCACCGAGGTCGTGGGCCTCCCGCAGGTCATGGCGTTCGCGGCAGTCGTCGCGATCCTCAACCTGATCGTCTTCACGGTGCTCGGCGCCGTGATCGCGGGTATCTACAACCTCGCGGTGAAGGTCACCGGCGGCCTGCTCGTCGGCTTCATGTCGAACTGACCCGTTTCGACGACCCTTCGTCGCTGCGCTCCTCGCTCAGGAACCGGTCCCTGAGCGAGCGAAGCGAGACGAAGGGGCGGGGTAGGGAAAACCCGAAAGCAGGTGTCCGGGTTCCTCGGTGTCGGCGCGATCGCCGCGCCTCTACCGTGGAATCATGACCACACACACTGCGACCCCGCCGCAGGCGACGGCCGTGAAGCCGCCGCTGCGGATCCCTCTCACCATCCTGCATCTCGCCGGAGTGGGTGTCATCGGCGGCATCATCAACACGACGCTCGTCGGGCTCCTTGGAACCGGCCTCGGACTGCTCTTCGCGTTCGGCATCGGCGTGGTCTTCCTCGTCGGTCTGGTCTACGCGCTCTTCGGCGTCGGCTGGTTCGAGGTCGCCCGCGTGAGCGCGCTCTACCGCACACCGATCGCCCCGCTGCGACTGCGGCCGCGCGAGCGGCCCGGGTTCGGAGGATGGCTGCGTGCTCTCCTCCGCCAGACGATCGACGGTCGGATGTGGCGCGCGCTCGCAAACTTCGCCATCGCCGTGGTCCTCGGTTTCATCGTGCTGCGCCTCGCCGCGGCGTTCGCATGGTCGGTCGTGATCTCGTTCGCTCCCCTCACCGCCGCGGAATCGGTGGTCGGCCCGTTCGGCGGGGGCGCGCTGCTCACCTCCTGGGCGCCCCTCGTCGGCATCCTCGGGATCGCCGCGTCGATCGCGGGCATGATCGGTCTCGCACTCCTGCACCGCACGCTGTCGCTCGCGATCGTGGTGCGCAGCCGGGAGGCCGAACTCACCGAGCAGGTGCGCACGAGCAGCGCTCAGCGTGAGGGCGCGGTCCGCGCCGCCGACGTCGAGCGCACCCGCATCGAGCGCGACCTGCACGACGGCGTCCAGCCGCGTCTGGTCTCGGTCGGGATGACGCTCGGCCTCGCGCAGCAGAAGATCGACAACGACCCCCATGCCGCGAAGGAACTCATCGCCGAAGCCCACACCTCCACGAAGGCCGCGATCACCGAACTGCGACAGCTCGCCCGCGGCATCCACGCCTCGGTGCTCGACGACCGCGGACTCGATGCGGCGCTGTCGGCGCTCGCCGGCCGCTCCCACATCCCGGTGGCCCTCGATGTGCGGATGGACGGTCGGTGCAGCCGAGAGGCGGAAGCTGCCGTGTACTTCTCGATTGCCGAGTCGCTCACCAACGCCGCGAAGCACTCGCGGGCCAGTGAGTCCCGGGTGACCGTGCGGCTGCGCGAGGGCGGGACGCTCTGGGCCCGCGTGGAGGACAACGGGATGGGCGGCGCTCAGGTGCAGCCCGGTGGTGGCCTCGACGGCATCGCCAACCGCATCCTCGCCGCCGGCGGAACGTTCCGTCTCGACAGCCCGGTGGGCGGTCCGACCAGTCTGGAGGTGAACGTGCCATGCGCATCCTGATCTGCGAGGACTCGGTCCTGCTGCGCGAAGGACTCGTGCGACTGCTCGAAGACGCCGGCCACGAGGTGGTCGCGGCGCTCCCCGACACCTCCGGGCTCACCGAGGCCGTCGCCACGACGGATCCCGAGCTGTGCATCCTCGATGTGCGCCTGCCTCCGACGTTCACCGACGAGGGCATCCGCGCGGCGCTCGGCATGCGGGCGACCCACCCCTCGCTCGCCCTCCTCGTGCTGTCGCAGTACGTCGAGGAGCGGTACGCGTCGGACCTGATCGCCGCGCAGGGCGGGCCGCTCGGCTACCTGCTCAAGGATCGGGTCGCCGACGTCGCCGAGTTCCTCGGGTCGGTGCAGCGCATCGCCGAGGGCGCGACGGTTCTCGACCCTGAGGTCGTGGCGCAGCTGCTGACACGGCGCAACCGGGACGATCGGATGCTGCGGCTCACCGAGCGCGAGCGCACCGTGCTGGCGCTGATCGCCGAGGGCAAGTCCAATCAGGCGATCGCGGGCCTCCTCTTCGTCTCGGAGGCGAGCGTCGAGAAGCACATCACCTCCATCTTCCAGAAACTGGGGTTCGAGCAGGACGAGTCGGGAAACCGCCGCGTGCTTGCCGCCCTCGCCCACATCGAGAACACCGGCGGTCCCATCCCGCCGTCCACCCAGAACGGAGCGGCGCGATGAGCACCGACCAGAACGACCACCAGGGCGGGCACACCCCGCTCACTCCCCCGCCGGCAGCCGTGCCGCCCCAGCCGCAGGCATCCGCTCCTCCCACCACTCCGCCGGCGACTCCGCCGGTAGCTCCGGGCGGTCCGAGCGGATCCGGTGCACGATCGGGCGGCGTCACCGCGATCGCGATCGTCACCGCGGTGATCGGCGGGATCGCCCTCGTCGGCACGGCGGGAACGGCGGCGATCGCCGCGACGAGCAACATCAGCGTCGCGAGCAACGCCGGCGGAGACAGCGTGCAGAGCATCGATGTCGACGGCATCGACTCGCTCACCGTCGACGCCGATGCGAGCAGCATGCGCGTGGAGTTCGGTGACGTCGACCAGGCGGAGCTCGCGATCACGAACACGCGCGGACCGGACTGGACCATCCGCCGCGACGGCGACGAGCTCGTCGTGCGCAGCCCGGAGAGCCGCTGGGGCTGGTGGTTCGGTGACTGGTTCGGCGGGGAGGAGGTCGTCGTGCTGACGCTCCCCGAGAGCCTCCGCTCCGATGCAATCGACGCCGACCTCACGCTCGACGCCGGCAGCCTCGACGTCGTCGGCGACTTCGGCGCTCTCGACATCGACGTCAGCGCGGGTGCGCTCGATGTCGAGGGCTCGGCGACCGCGCTGTCGGTCGGCATGAGTGCGGGGCGGGCGGACATCGTCCTCGACGACGTGGCCGACGCGGCGCTGAGCGTTTCGGCCGGTGACCTCAACGTCGAACTGACCGGGGCAGCCCCGACGCGCACGACGGTCGACGTCAGCGCGGGATCGGTGGATCTCACCGTTCCCGACGTCACCTACGACATCAGTCAGCGTGTGGATGCCGGGTCCCTCGACGCCCGGGTCGAGCAGTCCTCGAGCGCCCGTCGCACCATCGAGGTCTCGCTCTCGGCCGGTGGAGTGACCATCCGTCCGGGCCGCTGACCACCCCACGAGCGCGGGGACTCGCCCGAGTTCCCGCGCTCGATTGGGAGTTTCGACGAATCTCCGGTAAAGTTTCGGAGGTTGACGGGGCTATAGCTCAGGCGGTTAGAGCGCTTCACTGATAATGAAGAGGTCCCAGGTTCAAGTCCTGGTAGCCCCACTCCTTAACTCAAGAAATCCCCTACGGGGCCTTAGCTCAGTTGGTAGAGCGCCTGCTTTGCAAGCAGGATGTCAGGAGTTCGAATCTCCTAGGCTCCACACTGTGTTGAGACAGTTCGAGAAGGCCCCGCTTCGGCGGGGCCTTCTCGTTTCCACAGGTGTTAACAACTCTGTTAAGAACTTTCGGGTCCCACGTCCGCACCTCCGTAACTCCTCCGAGTCGGGCCGCTCGCCTCGATCGACATCGGCCCCGTCCGTAGCGTGGAGGTCATGGATACCAGAAGAGGACTCCTCATCGGCGCGCTTCTGACGATCGGTGCCGCTCTCGCCGGGTGCACGGGCGCACCGACGGATGCCGAAACCTCGGCGCAGCCGGCATCCGCTCCGACCTCGTCGGCGACACCCACGGCGGATGCCGAAACCGACGAAGCGTTGCTGCCGATGCCCGTCGACGAGATCGCCGACTGGGCCGAGACGGCGGTGCCGAAGATCGATCCGGGTGCGGGTGTCGGAGTGTTCTCCGGCTGGCTCAGCGAGAACACCTCACCGCACCACCTGACGAACTTCCGATCGACAGAGCCGGGCGAGTATCAGGCGCAGATCGCGTGCCGCGGCGAGGGCTCCATCACCCTCACGGCGGGCGAGCTCGACGCCGACCCGGCGACCGACCCGGTCGTATGCGAGAACGCGACCATCGCATTCGACGTCACCACCACCGAAACCGGGATGAGCGTCGTCCTCGACCTCGATGGCGCCCCCACCGTCTATGCCGTGTCGCTGTTGCGGGTGGGCTGAGGGGAGTCCGGGTCAGCGGGCAGGCCCCGCGACGATACGCACCGGCCCGCGGGCCTGATCGATGCGCACCGGCTCGCCCTTCTGCGTCACGACGATCTCGCCCTGCGCGGCGAGGGTGTGGGCGACGCGGCGCACGTCGTCCATGCGGTCGCGCCACGACCTTCCGCCGATCATGCGGGCGACGTCGCTCGGGCAGATCGACGATCCCGCGCGCTTGTGGGTGAGTGCTCGGATGGCGGAGGCGATGCGGCCGTCGAACCCCTCTCCTACACTGTCCTCCCACCAGGGGTGCCCGCGCTCCCCGAGAGCGACTTTCGCATCCTGCACCCGGGACCGCGCATCCGTCTCCCCCTCCTTCACCGCGCGCCGTGCGTCCATGAGTTCATCGACGAGCTCCTGCCGGAACGACTCGGGGATCGACGGGTCCGTCGCCCGCCAACGCCGACCATCGATCACGAAGTGATGCCCATCGGGCGTGCGCTCGGGTTCGGTGCGGCGCGCGGTCGAGGAAGTCATTCCGTCACTCTGCGTGCCGCGGCGCGTTCTGGTCAGGGGCTTGACGGACCGGTCATCCCGTTCTTCGAGAGATTCGGATACGAGAGGTTCCCCGGGCAGTCGCGCACGCTCTTCCTGCTCGTGGCCCCGATGCGCGCGAGACCGTGCGGCATCTGGCGTAGTCACAGTGCTCACGCGTTAGCCTGGGCCGCATGACCGAGAACAGCGATCTGACCGACGCGAGCACCTTCGACCTGGCCGAGCTCTCGATCGGATTCCTCGCCCCGCCCGCCGTCTTCGACGAACTGCATCGCCGAGTGCAGCAGATGCTCGAGACGGACTTCGAGAACGTGGTGTGGGAGATGAGCCTCAGTCAGAACCTCACCGACGACCCCGATCACCGAGAGAACTACGCCGGGCTGTACGAGCAGGTCGAGATCGAGTCGACCCACGGACTCCTGGGCAAGCGGATCGAGCCGGGCGAGGGCTGAATCAGTCGCGCGCGGCGGGACCCTTCGACAGGCTCAGGGACCCAGTTTTTCGGCGCGGCGGGACCCTTCGACAGGCTCAGGGACCCAGTTTTTCGGCGCGGCGGGACCCTTCGACAGGCTCAGGGACCCAGTTTGTCGCGCGGGGCGGGGCCCTTCGACAGGCTCAGGGACCAGTCGTGGCTCAGGGACCCAGCTCTTCTGGGTCGCTGAGCCTGTCGAAGCGTCCCCCACGAAACATCCTCAGTCGCGGCGGCGGAAGAACCTCGCGCGGGCTGCGGCATCCGCCGGTGTGTAGACGACGAGCTGGATGTCGGTCTGATCCGACGGCCGCAACTGGTGGTGCTCGAAGACCAGCCGGCCCAGCGACGGATGCCGGAACACGCGTTCGCGCGACTCGAAGCCGCGCACGTCGTGGCTCTCCCACCGCTCGCGGAAGTCGGGGCTCGCCTCGAGAAGCCGCCCGACCAGATCGCGATAGCGGGGGTCGCCGAGACGGGGGCCGGCCTCGGCGCGGAACTCTGCGAGGAAGCGCCGGCTGGTGTCGTCCCAGTCGTCGAGGAGGTCGCGCACGGCGGGGTCGGTGAAGATCAGCCAGAGCAGGTTGCGCTTCTCGGGCGGCGTCGTGGCGACGTTCGGATACAGGGCCTCGTAAGCCGCGTTCCATCCGGCGACTCCCCAGTCCGGAGCGAGCGCGTAAGCGGGGTGCTCTTCGAGCGCGTCGAGGAATCGCTGCACATGCGCGGGTGCGGTCTCGACGGCCTCGCCCGATCCGGGTCGCCCCGGCGCGAAGCCGGCCAACCGCAACGCGTAGTCGTGCTCGGCCACGGTCAGGTGCAGCGCGGTGGCGACGGCATCCAACACCTGGCGTGAGGGGTTGATGTCGCGCCCCTGCTCGAGCCAGGTGTACCAGGTGACGCTGACGCCCGAGAGGTACGAGATCTCCTCGCGGCGCAGGCCGATCGTGCGCCCGCGCCCCGCGGGCGGCAGGCCGTAGGCGCCGCGGTCGAGCTGCTCGCGCCGGGCGCGCAGGAACGCGCCCAGTTCCTTGCGCTGCTCCTCGTCCACGGCCACAGAACAAACCTAGTGCTCTCACTACTAGTGTCAGCGCCGTCTTCCGGCATCCGCTCTCCCCCGGAAAGGTGGAATCATGCCCACCCCTCTTCGTTCCCGTACCGTCACGCATGGCCGCAACGCCGCCGGAGCCCGCGCCCTCTTCCGGGCCGCCGGCGTCAACGCCGCCGATTTCGGCAAGCCGATGATCGCCGTGGCGAACAGCTTCACCGAGTTCGTCCCCGGCCACACGCACCTGCAGCCCGTCGGACGCATCGTCTCCGACGCGATCTCGGCAGCGGGCGGCATCCCCCGCGAATTCAACACGATCGCGGTCGACGACGGCATCGCGATGGGTCACGGCGGCATGCTCTACTCGCTGCCCTCGCGTGACCTGATCGCCGACTCGGTCGAGTACATGGTCAACGCGCACCAGGCTGACGCGCTCGTGTGCATCTCGAACTGCGACAAGATCACCCCCGGAATGCTCATGGCCGCGTTGCGCCTGAACATCCCGACTGTGTTCGTGTCGGGAGGCCCGATGGAGGCCGGACGCGCGACGCTGGTCGACGGCTCGGTGCGCACCCTCGACCTGGTCGACGCGATCTCCGAGGCCGCGAACGACACGGTCTCGGATGCCGACATCAAGCGCATCGAGGAGAACGCCTGCCCGACCTGCGGCTCGTGCTCGGGCATGTTCACCGCCAACTCGATGAACTGCCTCGTCGAGGCGCTGGGCCTTGCACTCCCCGGCAACGGTTCGGTGCTCGCCACCCATACCGCCCGCCGCGCGCTGTACGAGAAGGCCGGCGAGGTCGCCGTGCAGATCACCCGTCGTTTCTACGATGAGGACGACCGTTCGGTGCTGCCGCGCGAGGTCGCGAGTTTCGGGGCTTTCGAGAACGCGATGGCGCTCGACATCGCCATGGGCGGGTCGACGAACACGATCCTGCACCTGCTCGCCGCCGCCCACGAGGCCGGCATCGACTTCGGTCTCGATGAGATCGACGCGATCTCCCGCCGCGTGCCCTGCCTCGCCAAGATCGCGCCGAACCCGGCCTACGGCCGCATGTACTACATGGAGGACGTGCACCGCGCGGGCGGCATCCCCGCCGTTCTCGGTGAGCTGCGTCGCGGCGGTCTGCTGAAGGAGGACGTCAGCACCATCCACTCCGAGTCGTTCGCCTCGTGGCTCGACGACTGGGACATCCGCGGCGGCAAGGCGACCGACACCGCCAAGGATCTCTGGTTCGCAGCTCCCGGTGGCGTGCGCTCGTCGAGCGCCTTCTCGCAGTCGGAGCGCTGGGCGGCTCTCGACGAGGACGGCGAGAACGGATGCATCCGCGATGTCGATCACGCCTACTCGGTCGACGGCGGACTCGCCGTCCTGCGCGGAAACCTCGCTGTCGATGGAGCGGTCGTGAAGACCGCCGGCGTCGACCCGTCGATCCTGGTCTTCTCGGGGCCGGCGGTCGTGTGCGAGTCGCAAGAGGAGGCGGTCGCGAAGATCCTCGGCAAGAAGGTGCAGCCGGGCGACGTGGTCGTGATCCGCTACGAGGGCCCGAAGGGCGGTCCGGGGATGCAGGAGATGCTGCACCCCACGTCGTTCCTCAAGGGCCGTGGCCTCGGCAAGGTGTGCGCGCTGATCACCGACGGCCGCTTCTCGGGTGGCACGTCGGGTCTCTCGATCGGACACGTGTCGCCTGAAGCGGCATCCGGCGGTGTGATCGCGCTCGTCGAAGACGGCGACATCATCTCGATCGACATCCCCACCCGCGGCATGACGCTCGAGGTCAGCGAGGCCGAGCTCGACGCGCGCCGCGCTCGACTGCTGGATGCCGGTGGCTACCGCCCCGCCGACCGTCAGCGCCCCGTCTCCCTGGCGCTGCGCGCCTACGCGGCGATGGCCACCTCGGCTGACCGCGGCGCCGTGCGTGACGTCGAGGCGGTCGAGAACGCGATGCGCGAGCAGGAGGTCCGGCGGGCGTCGGTGTTGGTCTGACCCTCACGGCTAGGGGAAGAGCTCCCGATTCACGGGCCGCTCGCCCTCGGGACCGAACAGGTGCAGGATCTCGACCGACAGCCCGTCGGCCGGGCCGAACCAGTGCGGCGTCGAGGCGTCGAACTCGACGATCTCGCCCGGATCGATCAGGTGCTCGTCGTCGCCGATGCGCAGCCTGAGCTGCCCGGCCAGCACATAGATCCAGGCGTGCCCGCGATGCGTGACGAGCGCGGGATCGCGCGGGCCGAGCACGTGTTTGAACGCCTGCACGCGGCCCGGATACTGCGTCAGCGGCACTGCGACTCCCCCGGCGACGAGCCGGTGCGGTTCGAGGTGCACGCGAGGATCGCCCGTCTCGGGAGCCCCGATCAGCCGGTCGAGCGACACCTCGTGAGCGCGCGCGAGCGGGATCAGCAGATCGAGGGTCGGATGCCGGTGGCCGGTCTCGAGCCGTGACAGCACGCTGATCGAGAGATCGGACCTCTCGGCGAGCGACGTGAGGGTGAGTCCGCGCGACTGGCGGAGCGCGCGGAGCCGGGGCCCGATCGCGTCGAGAACGGCGGCGGTGTCGGCATCCATTCCCTCATCTTTGCAGGAACCGCAAACCACCTGGCCCGCATCGTCCTGCGCACACGACTATGGAACCCCCGCCGACCGAAGGAGCACCATGTCCGTCACCCCCACCCTCCCGAGCATCCGATGAGGGCTCTGCTCCTCGGCGCGCGCGGGGCCGTCGGCACCGTCGTACGCCGCGATCTCGAACGCGACGGGCACACCGTCACCGCCGCCAGCCGCGCCGAGTCCGATGGCGCCCGCATCGACCTACGCGGCGATCTCACCGCGCTCGCGGCTCTCGCCGCCGAGCACGACGTGGTCGTCAACGCCTCGGGCATCGAGCGCGCCGACCTCGCTACAGCGACGGGAGCGACCCCGCTCGTCGATATCTCCGCCACCGGCTCGTACCTCGAGACGCTTCGGCTCACGGCATCCGGACCGGTCGTTCTCGGGGCCGGACTCGTTCCCGGCCTCAGCACGGTACTCGCGGCCTCCCTCGACACTCGCGCGGGCGACGACGTCGACGTGCTGGTGATGCTCGGCAGCGGCGAACAGCACGGCCCCGCCGCGGTCGCCTGGACGGCTGGACTCGTCGGCGCCGACGTCCACCGCCCGCCCGAGGGCGGCGCGGTGCGCAACTTCCGCGAGAGCATCCGCGCACTCGGTCCGGACGGACGGGCCCGTCGCTACCTGCGCGCCGACTTCCCCGACCACGTACTGCTCGGCGGAACGGATGCTCCGAACATCCGCTCCTATCTGACCCTCGGATCCGCCCTGATGACCGGCGCACTCGACCTGGTCGGGCGGATGCCGGTGCTCCGCGGCGCGCTCACGTCGGCGCCGCACGTGGGAACGGATGCCTGGCACGTCGTCGCCGCGAACCGCCGCACGGGCGAGCGCAATGAGGCGTCGGGTCGCGGGCAGTCGGAGGCGACCGGACGGCTGACCGCGCTCGCCGCGTTGCGCGTGGTCGAGGCGCAGCCGTCGGGCCCGGTGACGATGGCCGACCTCGTGCCGATGGCCGACGCGCTCGTGTCCGTGGAGGCCGATCCGGTCAGCATCCGCGGCTGAGGATCAGGCTGAACGGGTCGACGATCTGTCGATCAACCGCATCGGCACCACGACGGTCTCGGGCTCACGGGTGCGGTCGCCGAGGCGAGCGAGGGCGAGGCGTGCGGCAGACCGGCCGAGTTCCTCGACATCGCCGGTGACCACGCTGATGCCGAGCACCGTCGCCCACTCGGGATCGTCGAACCCGATCACGGCGGGAGGGGCATCCGTCGTCGCGATCTCCTCCATGACGCCGAGCAGCACACGGTTGTTGCCGGCGACGATCGCGGTCGGCGGCTCGTTGAGGGCGAGTAGCTCGCGCACGCACTCGCGCGACGAGGCGACGTCGTGCGCATCGGTGCGCAGCAGCTCGCGCCAGGTGACCGATGATCCGTCGAGCACGTCGCCCATACCGGCCAGACGCCCGCGGTAGGTGGGCAGCCAGGCGTAGTCGCCGATGAACGCGATGCGCCGGTGGCCGCGGTCGATCAGGTGCTGGGCGACGAGGCGTCCACCCTCGCGGTTGTCGAACACGACCGAGTCGGCGGCGAGGTTCTCGGCCGGACGGTCGACGAAGACGACCGGGATGCCGCGTGCCTGCAGTGTGGCGTAGTCTGCGTGGTCGGTCATCGCCGACACCGTGATGACCGCCTTCGTCTGCCGGTCGGCGAGGTCGTGTGCGACGCGCTTCTCCTGCTCGGCGGACTCCCGGGAGTTCGCGACCGACAGGTGCATCCCGCGCGGGCGGACCTCGTCTTCGACGGCCTGGGCGAGGGCCGAGTAGAACGGGTTCGTGAAGTCGCCGGTGATGAGCCCGAGTGAATCCGCGAGGCGTCCGCTGGCCAGCAGGCTCGCGGCGGCGTTGCGCTGGTAGTCGAGCTCGGCCGCGGCGGCGAGCACGCTGCTGAGCGTCTTCTCGCTGACGTACGACTCGCCGCCGAGCGCGCGCGATGCCGTCTTCAGGCTCACGCCGGCGCGCGCGGCGACCTGCGCGAGTGTGGGGCGGGGCGCGGCCCCGTCTTCGTGTGGTGTCATGTGTCCCTCTATCGCCTCGAGCGATCTGCTCATTATGACGGGTCATCCGATGGGGGATGCATCTTCCGCCCACGGCATCCGCTGTGTTAGTGTCTCGATTTATGACAGCGATGTCATAAACGTCGCGCAGCCCGCCCCCGGTATCTGCGACAGGCGAACGACACACCGCAGTGGAGTTTGAGGAGCAACCATGACTGTTCCCCGTAAGAGGGACGAACGACCCGCAGGTCGCATCTGGGCGGCCGCCGGCGCCGCACTGACGGTGACCCTGGCCATGCTGACGCCGCTCCCCGCGGCGGCCGCGGCAGGAGGGACGTTCTCGTCGTCCTTCGAATCAGCGGATGCCGCACCCGTCCTCACAGGCACCGGTGCGCCCGTCAACGTCACCGGCGACCGGTTCGCCCCGGGCAGCCTGCTGCCGTCGATCGCCCCGAACGGCGTCACGGCCTCGGCGCAGAACGCCCCCAACGAGTCCGCGACGTTCGCCGCCGACGCCAACGCATCGACCAAGTGGCTCGCCTTCGTCAACAAGGGGTGGCTGCAGTACCAGCTCACCGCCGCGCAGGTGCTGCAGAAGTACACGCTCACCTCGGGTGGCGACGCGCAGGAGCGCGACCCCAAGAACTTCCGCGTGCTCGGCTCCAACGACGGCAGCGAGTGGACCCCGGTCGACGAGCGCTCCGGCGTGATGTTCACCGGTCGCGGCCAGACCCTCACCTTCGAGCTGGCCGCCCCCAGCGCGCCGTACCTCTACTACCGGCTCGACATCACCGAGAACCGCACCCCCACCACGAACCTCATCCAGCTCGCCGACTTCGAGCCCATCACCGTGATCGACGGCGGCCCGGTCGCGAGCGACCTGCGCCTGACGGTCGGCAACGGCCCCACGGCATCCGACACCGCCAAGACCGGCGTCGGCTTCACGGGCACCAAGGCGCTGCAGTACGCGGGCCGTCACCTCGCCGGTGGCCCCGCGTCGTCGACCAGCACCCTCTACGAGAACGTCGACGTCACCATCGACGCCGACAGCCAGCTCTCGTATCTCGTCTTCCCGAACCTCGACGGCGAGCAGACCTACGCCGCCACCTTCGTCGGCGTCGACCTCACCTTCGACGATGGATCGACCCTCGCCGCGACCCCCGGCGTGACCGACACGTACGGATACCCCGTCGCCGCCGCCGAGCAGGGTCGCTCGAACCGGCTCTGGCCGAACCAGTGGAACAAGGTCACGGTCGACCTCGGAGCCTTCGAGGGCCGCACCGTCGACGACATCCGCTTCACCTACGACCACCCCGACACCGATCTGAAGGGCATCGAGACGCCGACCGCGGCCACGGCCTTCAGCGGCTGGATCGACGACATCGAGATCGATGCCGCCACCCCGATCGACACCTCCGACGGCCTCGTGTCGTACGTCGACACCCGCCGTGGCACGAACTCGACGGGCGGCTTCTCGCGCGGCAACAACTTCCCCGCCACGGCGTGGCCCAACGGGTTCAACTTCATCACCCCGATGACGAACGCCCAGGGTTCGGGAACGCTCTACCAGTACCAGCGCGCCAACGATGCGCAGAACCGTCCGGTGCTCAACGGCATCGGGTTCTCGCACCAGCCGAGCATCTGGATGGGCGACCGCAACCAGTTCGCCGTGATGCCGGCCGCGAACGCGAACCCCACGTCGAACCTCAACGACCGCAAGCTCACGTTCTCGCACGACAACGAGATCGCGCGCCCCGACATCTACGACGTCTCGTTCGACAACGGCATCCGCACCGAGGTGACCGCCACCGACCACGGAGCGATCTACCGCTTCTCGTTCACCGGCGACGCGAGCTCGATCCTCATCGACCAGGTCGCCGACTCGAGCGATGCCGCATCGAAGCTCACGATCTCGGGCGACACGATCTCGGGCTGGGTGCAGGGCGGATCCGGCTGGCCGGGACGCACCCGCATGTTCGTTTACGGAACCTTCGACCGCGCCCCGAGCGCGAGCGGTGCGACCACCGTCGGCAACCGCAACGGCACGGCCCGTTACGCGGCCTTCGACACCGCGGGTGACCGCGACGTCGAGCTGCGCATCGCCTCGTCGTTCATCTCGCAGGAGCAGGCTCAGAAGAACCACGGCTTCGAGCTCGACGGCGTTTCGTTCGACCAGGCCCACACCGCGGTGAAGGATGCCTGGAACGAGCGCCTCTCGGTCGTCGACGACGTGCAGGGCGCGACGGACACGCAGCTCGTCACGCTGTACTCCAGCCTGTACCGCCTGAACCTCTACCCGAACTCGCAGTTCGAGAACACGGGAACCGAGGCGAACCCGGTCTACAAGTACGCGAGCCCCGTCGCCGGCACCACCGGTTCGGCGACCGACACGCAGACCAACGCCAAGATCGTCGACGGCAAGATCTACGTCAACAACGGCTTCTGGGACACGTATCGCACCGCCTGGCCGCTGTACTCGCTGCTCTACCCCGACACGACCGAAGAACTCGTCGACGGCTTCGTGCAGCAGTACCGCGACAGCGGATGGATCGCGCGCTGGTCGTCTCCCGGCTACGCCGACCTGATGACCGGTACGAGCTCCGACGTCGCTTTCGCCGAGGCGTACCTGGCCGGGGCCCTGTCGACCGACACGGCGCTCGAGGCATACGACGCGGCCGTCAAGAACGCCACCGTGCTGCCGGCATCCAACGCCGTCGGCCGCAAGGGACTCGGACAGTCGATCTTCCTCGGCTACACCGAGGCGACGACGCACGAGAGCGCGTCGTGGGGTCTCGAGGGCTACATCAACGACTTCGGTATCGCGGAGATGGCGAAGGCCCTGTCGGAGGACCCGAACACCCCCGCCGACCGCGTCGCGCAGCTGAAGGAGGAGGCGACGTACTTCGAGGCGCGCGCCGAGCACTACGGCGAGATGTTCAACCCGGAGGCGGGCACGTTCACCTCGCGCAACGCCGACGGCTCGTGGACCTCGGGCGCCGAGTTCGACAAGAAGGCGTGGGGCGGTGCCTTCACCGAGGCGAGCGCCTGGACCTTCGGATTCCACGCTCCGCACGACGTCGACGGCCTGGCCGCGCTGTACGGCGGGCGCCAGGGTCTGCTCGACGTGATGCACGACTTCCTCACGGTTCGCGAGAAGGCCGACTACTCCGGCATCCACGAGGCGCGCGAAGCTCGCGACGTCCGCCTCGGAATGCTCGGCATGTCGAACCAGATCGCGCACCACATCCCCTACGTGCTCGCCGAGGCCGGCGACCCGTCGGGGGCGCAGGAGCTGATCCGCGACATCCAGGACCGCCTCTTCATCGGTGACGACATCGGCCAGGGCTACCCGGGCGATGAGGACAACGGCGAGTTCTCGGCCTGGTACGTCTTCTCGGCGCTCGGTTTCTACCCGCTCGAGGTCGGCTCCGGCGACTACACGATCGGAACCCCGCTGTTCGACAGCGCGACGCTGAACATCGACGGCAAGAAGCTCGTGATCAACGCGCCGGGAGCATCCGAGGGCAAGGACTACGTGGCGGGTGTCAGCATCAACGGCACCCCGATCACCGAGACCACGTTCGACGGCGACCTCGTTCGCGAGGGTGGAACGCTCGACTTCACCATGAGCGACACGGCCTCGGCGTGGGGCGCGAAGGACCTCGGCGAGGAGCTCGACGTTCCCGCGACCCTGGTCGACGCGACGAAGGTCGGACGCGGCGTGCTGAAGGCCACCGACGGAACCCCCGTCGGATCGCTGGTCGACGACAACATGAGCTCGAACGTGGCCTTCACCGGCGACGCCACCGAGCTCGTCTGGACCTCGCAGTCCGGCCCGGTCTCGATCGCCCAGTACACGCTCACGAGCGCCAACAAGGCGAACGCCCCGTCGAGCTGGACGCTCGAGGGCTCGGTCGACGGCACCACCTGGACCGAGATCGACAGTCGCACGGCGCAGTCCTTCACCTGGGACACGCAGACGCGGCCGTTCACGACCGCGAACCAGGACGGCTTCACCAGCGTGAAGCTGACGCTGAAGACGGATGCTGCGACGCTGGCGCTCTCGGAGGTCGAACTGTTCGCCTCGGCATCCGCCGCCGATGGACTCGCCATTTCGGCCGGTGCACCCCAGCGGGTCGCCGTCGACACGGAGTTCACGGGAACCCTCGCGACGATCGTCGGGACCGAGACGGATGCCTCCGGCTACACCGTCACGGTCGACTACGGCGACGGCACCGAGGTGACCGACGTGGCGCTGACGCGCGACGACCTGGGTGGCTGGAAGGTGAGCGCTCCGCACACCTTCACCATCCCGGGCACGTACTCGGCGGCCGTCACGGTGCGCGACTCGGCCGGAGCGGTGGCGCAGACCACCGCGACGGTGACCGCGTTCCGCGACCAGACGCTGGTGGGCGCCTTCAACAACGTCTGCATCGGTGATCTCAACGTCACGGCCGCGAACTGCGACTCGCAGGGGCACGGGTACTTCCGCGACAAGATCAACGCCGACGGCTTCGTGCAGGGTCAGACCCTGACGATCCCGAACAGCACGCTGACCTACGACCTGCCGGCGATCCCGGCCGGTCAGCCCGACAACATCACGGGGGAGGGCCAGACGGTCAAGGTGTCGCTCGGCGACGGTGCGACGCAGCTCGCGTTCATCGGAACCGCCACCGAGAGCAACCGCGACTCGGTCGCGACGCTGCACTTCACCGACGGGACGACGCAGCAGGTGACGATCAGTCTCGGCGACTGGGTCGGAGCATCCGGCAACCCTTACAAGGGCAACACGGTGCTGACGATCTCGGAGGGCCGTCTCTCGGGCACGGGTCCCGAAGGCTCGGTCAAGAACACGGCGATCTACGCCACCGCTCCGATCGCGCTCGCGGTGGACGGGGACGGTGCGCCGAAGGTGGTCGATTCGCTGACCATGCCGAAGGAGACGGGCTCGCTCAACAACGGACGCGTGCACATCTTCGCCCTCGCCTCCGACGGCGACCGCACGGCTGCCGCTCCCCTGAGCGTCACGGCCGGATCGGTCGACGGTCAGCTCACCGGTGAGGAGTTCGACGCGACGCTCGCGACGATCGCCGGCGGGCAGGGCGAGACGTCCGCACTCGTCAACTGGGGTGACGGATCGCCCGTCACCGAGGCGACGATCGCCGACGGCACGATCACCGGTACGCACACCTACGCCACCGCCGGCACCTACACGGTGACGGTCACGGCGGACGACGGGGTGCGGTCGGCCGATGCGCAGCTCGAGATCGGCGTCGTCGACCCCGAGCCCGAGTACTCGCCCGAGATCCAGGTGCCCGAGGGCACGGTGGCGCCGGGCGACCGCGTGACCATCACGGGTTCGGGCTTCGCGCCCGAGGAGAACGTGTCGGTGCGCATCGACTCGGAGGCCCCGGTGGTCGTGAAGGCCGACGTGAACGGTGCGATCAGCGCCGAGATCACGGTGCCGGTGGACGCCGTCGACGGCGCGCACCCGGTGGTGGCGCTCGGCGACGTCTCGAAGGTCGAGGCTCGCGGATCGGTGCAGGTGGCGGTCGACCCGACGGCTCCGCGCAACACCTCAGTGTCGCTCGCCGCCGGGTCGGACGACCCTGTCGCGGGTGAGTCGATCCCGCTGATCGCGACGGTGAAGCCCGCGGGCGCCGCCGGAAAGGTCGACTTCTTCGAGGGCGACGAGATCGTCGGCTCGGCCGAGGTCACCGGGGGCACGGCCACGGCCGACGTCACCATCGCGACCTCGGGTGCGCACACCTACGTCGCCCGGTTCGTGCCGTCGGATGACGCGGCCTTCCACGCCTCGGAGTCGGCACCACTCTCGATCGAGGTGCGAGACACCCCGGTGCTCGAGGCCGAGCTCGTGATCGGAGCGGGAACCGTGCAGCAGGGTGGCACGGTCGAGGTCGCAGGGCGCGGGTTCGCGTCGGGTGAGACGGTGTCGCTGACCCTCTTCTCCGAGCCGATCCACCTCGCGGATGCCGTGGCCGACGAGTCTGGAGCGTTCCGTCTCGCGGTGACGATCCCGGTGGATGCCGAGGTCGGCGCTCACACGCTGGTCGCCGTCGGTGCCGACTCCGGCCTCACCGCGGAGGGTGCCCTCACGGTCACCGCCGCGCCGGCCGTCGGTGGTGGCGGAGGCGGTGACGGTCTCGCCGGAACCGGTGGAGCCGTGCCGATCGCCGCTATCGCGCTGCTGATCCTCCTGCTCGCCGCGGGTGGCGTGCTGGTGATCCGCCGGCGTCGCGTGGAGTCGTAGCCCCCGCGCACTCCCCACAGAAGCCGCCCTCCCCACCCCCGGGGGAGGGCGGCTTCACTTCTGCGCGGCGGGGCCCTTCGACAGGCTCAGGGACCCAGTTCTTTGTGGAGGGGCCCTTCGACAGGCTCAGGGGCCAAGTTCTGGGTCGCTGAGCCGCACCTCACTGGGTCGCTGAGCTGCACCTCACTGGGTCGCTGAGCTGCACCTCACTGGGTCGCTGAGCTTGTCGAAGCGCCCCCGCCCCGAGACCGCCCGATACGCTCGCGGGATGGATTCCGAGCGCGAGACCGTGGTGCGCGTCACCCCGAACGCTCCCTGGCTCCCGCCCGGCGGACGCGCCGAAGTCGTCCGACGAACGCTCCCGCCGCGCCCGATGTCGATCGTCCGATTGCTCCTGCGTCGCGACGGCCAGGCGTTCTGCATCCCCCGGTCGGAGACGGGAAAGCTCGACCTCCCGACGCGACGGACGGATGCCGACGACCCCGACGGCTCGCTCACGATCCGTGCACTCGCCGCAGAGGTGATGGGCGTCGATACCGAGCTGACCTTCGTCGGCGCTGTGCGCAACGTCGTCGAGCGTTCGACGAACGACTACGCCTGGCCGACCCCGCTCGCCCACTTCGGTGTCTGGGCGTCGCCGGATGCTCCGCTCATCGACGGCACCTGGGTCGATCTCGCGACCCTGGCCGATCGCCACTGGCATCCGCTCGTCGACTGAGATCTCGTGGGCGAACCTTCGACAGGCTCAGGGACGGAGTTCTTCGTGGTGGGGCCCTTCGACAGGCTCAGGGACCCAGGTCTTCGTCGCTGAGCCGCACCTCTCGCTGGGTCGCTGAGCCTGTCGAAGCGTCCCGCCCCGAGGAACGCCTCAGACCGAACGCAGGGTGTGCTCGGCGGTGTTGAGCCGCTCGCAGCCGTCGGCGGTGAGCACCACGATGTCCTCGATACGGGCGCCCCACTCCCCCGCGAAGTAGATGCCGGGCTCGATGCTGAAGGCCATGCCCTCGCGCAGCACGAGGTCATTGCCGGGGGCGATGTACGGCTCCTCGTGCACCGAGACGCCGATGCCGTGGCCCGTGCGGTGCAGGAACGCCTCGCCCAGCCCGGCATCCGCGAGCACCTGCCGGGCAGCGGCATCGACCTCGGATGCCGTGACCCCGGGTCGCGCGGCATCCACCGCTGCCTGCTGAGCCCGCACCAGCACGGCGATGCGCTCGGCGGCCTCCGGCGCCGGCGTGCCGACGACGTAGGTGCGCGTGCTGTCGGAGTTGTATCCGCTGGGCACCGCTCCGCCGATGTCGACCACGACGATGTCGCCGTCGTCGATCACACGATCCGACACCTCGTGGTGCGGATCGGCACCGTTCGGTCCGGATCCGACGATCACGAACTCGACCGTCTCGTGCCCCTCGGCGACGATCGCCTCGGCGATGTCGGCGGCGACCTCGCGCTCGGTGCGGCCCGCGCGCAGCCACTCCGGAACGCGACGGTGCACGGCGTCGATCGCTTCGCCGGCGCGACGCAGCTCGACGACCTCGGCGGCATCCTTGATCATGCGCCCCTCGCGCAGCACGGGCGTCGCGAGCTCGAGACGGATGCCGAGGCGCTCGCCGATCGGAACGACGTGCAGGGCGGGCAGAGCATCCGACACGCCGACCCGGGAGACCGACCCCACGGCCGCCGCGACCAGATCGTACGGGTTCTCGCCGTCGACCCAGTCCGACACCGCGAGTCCGAGCGTGCCGACGGCCGTGCTGCGCACCTTGGCGAGCTCCATGCGAGGCATGACCACGGTCGGCGCGATGCCGGGACCGAGCACGAGCGCGGTCAACCGTTCGATCGTGTCGCCCTCGACACCGACGAGGTACTGCAGGTCGGGTCCGGGACCCACGACGACGGCGTCGAGTCCCGCCTCGGCGGCGAGAGCGGATGCCCGATCCAGACGGGCGGAGTACACGGAAGACGAGAAGGGGAGGGTGCTCACCCGGCCCACGCTACTCCCCGCCGGGCCCTCAGCTGATGGCGAGCCGGATGCGCTCGGTCAGGAGCTTGCGGTTCGAGGCGGTGAGCTCGAGCACCGCGTAGGCGGTCGGCCACATCGTGCCCTCGTCGAGGTTCGAGATGGGCTCGAAGCCGAACGTGCCGTAGCGCACCTTGAACTTGCTCGCGGGCTGGAAGAAGCAGAGCACCTTGCCGTCCTTCCCCCACCCGGGCATGCCGTAGTACGTGCGGGGCATGAGCTCGGGGGCGACCTCCATGACGAGCTCGTGCAGTGCGGTGGCGAGCTTCTTGTCGTTCTCGTCGGGCAGCTTGGCGATCGCTTCCTTCAGGTCGGCCTCGCCGGCCGCACGCTGTTCCTCGGGCGTCTTCTTCGCGCGGGAGCGCTTGGCCTTCGCCTCCTTGGCAGCGGCCTGCATGGCCTCGCGTTCCTCGGCGGTGAAGTTCTTGGTGTCGCCCTTGGTGTCCTCGGCCATGACGGCTCCTCTCGGGGATTTCGGTGATGGGATCAGCGTAAGGATGCCGGTGCCCCCGCGGCTTCTCGATTCGTGATCGATGCGCGGGTCATCGCAGCAGGAAGGCGAGTTCGGTCGTCCACGCCGTCTTTCGCCGCTCGACGCGGGGGTCGGTGCGCAGGATCTCGAATCGACCGTCCCACTCCCCCGACTGCGGCTCGGCGGCGAACTCCCGACTCTGCGCGGGCGCCCAGGTCAACAGCATCCGATTGGCCTGCATCGAACTGCCGCGGTACGCGAGCACGGCGTACTCACCCGCCGGAGACGAGCCCGCGCGCACGCGCTCGTCACCCGGCGCGATCGTGTCGAGCAGGCCCACCTCGATCTCCATGTCGCCGGCCATGTCGACGCGGTGGAGCCGCAGGAAGAACGGACCGCCGGCGGCGACGTGGTGGTCGTCGAGCCACGATGACAACTCGGTGATGAGTGCATCGCGCACCGCCAGCATGCCGCGGAACGGGGTCACGATGCGGATGCCGAGACTCGGTCTCTCCGCTCGCGCCTCGATACGCGGACCGTCGACGACTTCGAACGCCATGCGGCCATGATCCTCCGACCGATGCGACGCGTCCAGGCATATCGGTGCGTCACACGCGAAGATCACCCGGTGAGAGCCGGTTAGTGTGGGGAGCATGGACCTGCGCGTGGCGGCGTACGCGGTCGTCACGGATCAGGACGATCGCCTGCTTCTCGCGCGCTGGATCGAGGGCCGTCGTGTGGCCTGGACCATGCCGGGCGGAGGCCTCGAGGCCGGGGAGTCGCCCGAAGACGCCGTGCGACGCGAACTCCGCGAGGAGACCGGGTACACGGTGAAGGTCGGCGAGCTGCTCGGCATTCACTCCCGTGTCATCCCGGCGAGTCAGCGCGTGCACAAGGCCGATCAGCCTCTGCACACCCTGCGCATCGTCTACCGGGCGACCGTGACCGGCGGCAAACTGCGGTACGAGACCGACGGGTCGACCGACATGGCGGCGTGGTTCACGCGCTCAGCGGTGGCGGAGCTGCAGCGGGTGAAGCTGGTCGACATCTCGCTGCGCATGGCCGGGATCTTCTGAGCCCGAAACGGAACGGATGCTCCGCAGAAGAGCAGATGCTCAGGCCCGCGGTTCCTCGGAAACCGAGATGTCGGCGACGGTCGCGCCGTAGGCCGCGATGAGGTCGTCGGCTTCGACGAACAGGCTGTACCCGTGCGCTCCCGCGCCCATGGCGATGCGCTGGCCGACGATCGACTCATCGGCGAAGACGGGCCAATCGGTGGTGCTGCCGATCGGGACGATGGTCCCCCGCTCATAGCCGGTGGCGGCGAGGGCCAGATCGGCTTCGGGGAGACGCAGCTTGTTGACGCCGACGACAGCGCGCAACTTCGGCCACGAGATCGAGCGTCCGCCCGGGATCAGCGCGAACAGATAGGTGTCATCGGCGCGCTTGACCACGAGGGTCTTCACGATGCCGGACGGGTCGAGCCCCAAGAGCTCGGCTGCCTCGAAGAGGCTCCGCGCCTCCGGCCGCTCGCGGATCTCGATGTCGAGTCCGCGAGCGGCGGCGGCGTCGGTGACCCGCGCGTGCGGGTCGGTGGAGGATTCGGCGCTCACGCGTCGGGAGCGGAGAGCGGGTCGTCGGCGACCCAGAGCTCGTCGTCGGCGCGCAGAGCGGTCCACGCGGCGTAGAGCACCGCGGCGGCCGCAGCCGCACCGAGGATCAACGCGACGATCGAGCCGAGGCCCGAGCTCTTCTCCTGGGACTTCTTGTGCTGCTTCTGCGCCTTCTTGATCTTCTTCGAGACCGGGGCGACGATGCCGTGGCGCTTGTTGTTCGCGACGTCCCAGGCGCTCAGTGCCGTGCCAACGACGCCACCGACGATCGGGACGACCTTGTCGTCAACGACGTGCTTGCCGATCTGCACACCGCGATCGACCACGGGGGCGACGCGACGGTTGTAGGTGTCCTGCACCACCGGAGCGACCTGCTCGCGGTTGAAGTTTCCGAGCTGGCGACCGGCTTCGCGGGCGACACCGGCAGCGTGCCCGACGAGCTCCTGCTGCGCCTCCCAGAGCTGGTTCGCGTCCTTCTGAAGACGACGCAGTTGCTTCTTCCGCTTGCGGCTGAGGCTCACGATGCTCTCCTGTCGATGTGGAGTACGGGTTCCCCATCCTGCCAGACAAGTCTGTATAGGGGGAGGGAATCGCCCACCCCTTGACTTATCCCGAGATGTGCAGGAGAACCCGGCTCGCACACGGGAAGCTCTGCGAGAATGGACGTATGCCTCACGCTTCCCATGTCGCAACCCTGCACACCAACCACGGTGACATCGTCATCAACCTCTTCGGCGACCAGGCCCCGAAGACGGTCAAGAACTTCGTCGGCCTCGCCGACGGCACCCAGGAGTGGACGCACCCCGCGACCGGCAAGCCGGGCGAGGGTCCCCTCTACAAGGACGTCATCTTCCACCGCATCATCCCGAACTTCATGATCCAGGGCGGCGACCCGCTCGGTCAGGGCGTCGGCGGTCCCGGATACAACTTCAACGACGAGATCAACGCCGAGCTCAACTTCGACCAGCCGTACATCCTCGCGATGGCGAACGCCGGCCTGCGCCGCAACGCGATCACGGGCGAGGTCGAGGGCACGAACGGTTCGCAGTTCTTCATCACGACCGACCCGACGCCGTGGCTCAAGGGCAAGCACACCATCTTCGGCGAAGTCGCCGATGACGCCTCCAAGGCCGTCGTCGACAAGATCGGCTCGGTTCCGACCGCCGCCGGCGACCGTCCGATCGAGCCCGTCGTTCTGCAGTCGATCGACATCGTCGCGGCCTGACGCCAGCGATCGCCGATCCGGATGACGACGCCTGAGTTCGCGAGCAATCGCGACAACTTCTGTTACCGGCATCCGGATCGGCAGAGCTTCGTGCTCTGCCAGCGCTGCCTGCGCACGATCTGCGGCGAGTGCCAGACGCCCGCCGCCGTCGGGGTGATCTGCCCCGAGTGCATGAAGGCCGAGCGCAAGAATCGCACCCCCGCCCAGAAGCGCGCCGAGCGTCGCTGGGGCGGCGGCCGCGGGCCGGCCATGGCGATCACCCGCAGCGGTCGCCCGGTGGTCACGTACGCGCTGATCGCCGTGACCTCGCTCATCGGGCTCCTACAGCTCATCCCCGGTATCGGCAACGCGATCACGCAGCAGATGGTGTTCGCCGCGGCGTACCTCTTCCCCGATCTGTCGGGGCTCCCCTTCGAACCGTGGCGTCTGCTCACCGCGGTCTTCGCCCACGGCGGCTTCGTGCATCTCGCCCTGAACATGCTCGCGCTGTTCATGATCGGTCAGAGCCTCGAGCCCATGCTCGGTCGGGCGCGGTTCCTCGCGCTCTACCTGATCAGTGGTCTCGGCGGATCCGTGATGGTCGCGATCCTCGATCCGAGCCAGCCCACGGTCGGAGCATCCGGTGCCATCTTCGGCATGATGGCCGCCCTGCTGATCATCGGTCGCCACATCGGCGCCAACGTCACGGGCCTCCTGGTGATCCTCGGGATCAACTTCGTCTACGGTCTGCTCTTCGGCGGCGGACGCATCTCCTGGCAGGCGCACCTCGGCGGACTCGTCGTGGGCGCGCTCATCGCGTACATCCTCGTCAAGACGAAGCGTCGCGAGCAGCGCATCTGGCAGATCCTCGCGCTCTCCGCGGTGACCGTCGCGCTGCTCGTGGCGGTGTTCGTCGTGCCGCCGCTGATCATCCTGGCCTGATCCTTCCGGCCTGATGAGGGGTTGTTAACAACTCTGTTAACACCTGTGAATAACAGCCGTGTAATTCTCCCCAGGTGTGGATAGTCCTGTGGATAACTCTGTGGGCGGCTTGTGAGTTCCTGGGGATATCGAGTCCTGGCGATACTGCTTCCGAGAACGACGAAGGCCCCCCGCCGGAGCGGGGGGCCTTCGGAGATCGTGGGGGCTGAGGTCAGCGCCAGCGGGTGGTCATGAGGAAACCGATCAGCGCGATGCCCAGTCCGATGCCGAGGTTCCAGTTGCCGAGACCCGGGATCGGGAACTGCTGTCCCGAGATGTAGAACACGAGGATCCACGCGAGGCCGAGCAGCATGAAGCCGATCATCACCGGCTTGAACCACACGGCGTTGGGAGCGGCGTCGCCTTCGGCGCGCTCGACGGTGGGCTCTTCGTTGTTTCGGTCTCGGGCCATGTCAGCATTGTACCGAAATCGAATGGCGATCCCGAGTGCGGATGCCGGTGCGCACCGGGCGTTCGGGAGCGCACCCACAGCACGACGGGATAGGATCGCGCCATGACTGCATCCGTCGTGCCTGGGGGGCGACGCGCGCGACGGTCCCGTCGACGTTCGCGTGCCACGTTCGCGAGCGTCCTCGGTGAGCTCCTGCTCACCGCCGGCGTGCTCGTTCTGCTGTTCGTCGCCTGGCAGATGTGGATCGGCGACATCATCATCAACGCGCAGAAGAACGAGGAGGGCGCCGCGACCGTCGCCGCCTACGCGCAGGGTCCGGCTCCCGAGGCACCCCCTCTCGTCGAAGCCGACGACGGCACGACGTACTACGAGCCCGTCGTCCCCGCGCATCCGGCGGAGACGGAGGAGCTGGGCGTGATGCACATCCCCCGCTTCGGCTCCGATTACGTCAAGGGCATCTACGGCGGCACAACGCGCGCCCGCACGCTCGACAACCTCGGCATCGGTGTCTACACCAACTCGAAGATGCCCGGCGAGGTCGGCAACTTCGCCATGGCCGGGCACCGCACGACCTGGGGAAAGCCGTTCAATCAGCTCGACAAGCTGCAGATCGGCGACGCGATCGTCGTCGAGACGAAGGACGGGTGGTTCACCTACCGGTTCCGCACGCTCGAATACGTCAAGCCGACGCAGACCGACGTGCTCGCCGATGTGCCGCAGATGCCCGAGGTCGAGACGGGTGAGCGGTACATCACGCTCACCGCGTGCTCTCCCCTGTACTCGCTCGCCGAGCGCATCGTCGCGTACGGGGTGTTCGAGAGCTTCCAGCCCCGCGCCGAGGGCCCGCCCCCGGCGCTGACCGATCCGCCGCCGCCCCCGGCTGCACCGTCCATCTGAGGCACGAGGAGAACCATGTACGCCGCAATCTGGCGCCTGCTGCCCGGCCCCTGGTGGATCCGCCTGCTCATTGTGCTCGTCGTCGTCGGAGCGATCCTCTACGGCCTGTTCTGGTACGTCTTCCCGTGGATCAGCCCCATCATCAACCCGGGCGAGGTCGACCTCGAATGACCCGGGTGCTCGTGGTCGACAACCACGACAGCTTCGTGCACACCCTGGTCGGCTACCTCCACGAGCTCGGCGCCGAGACCGCGATGATCGAGGCGGATGCCGTCGACGCCGCCGAGCTCGACGCGCTCCTTCCCGACTTCGATGCCCTTCTCCTCTCCCCCGGGCCAGGCACTCCGGCTGATGCCGGCGTCTCTATCGACGCGGTACGGCTCGCGGCGGAACGACGGATGCCGTTGCTCGGTGTGTGCCTCGGGCATCAGGCGATCGCCGAGGCCTTCGGCGCCCCGGTGACTGCCGCGCCCGAGCTCATGCACGGCATGGTGTCGGCGGTGACGCACGACGGCTCGGCGCTGTTCGACGGCATCCGCTCCCCCCTCGACGTCGGCCGGTACCACTCGCTCGGGGTCGCGGCATCCGACCTGCCCGAGGCGCTGCAGGTCACCGCGCAGACCGCGTCGGGCACGGTGATGGGCATCGCGCACCGCGAGTTTCCGATCGTCGGGGTGCAGTTCCACCCCGAGAGCGTGCTCACCGAGAGCGGCTACCGCCTGCTGGCCAACTGGCTCGCCCTCGCCGGCGATACGGATGCCGTTGCGCGATCCGCGGGCCTCGACCCGCTGGCGTAGCCCTTCGTCTCGCTGCGCTCGCTCCGGGACCGGGGCGGGAGCTCGCTCGGGGACCGGCTCAGCCGGCGGGGGCGGTCGAGCAGAAGCGCAGCTCGATCGTCGAGCCGACCGGCACGTCGCCGGGAGCCGCCGACATCGAGATCACCGTGTTCGGCGCGACCCCGGCCGTGCACTCGCCCTGGTCGATCGGGCTCGCGACGAGTCCGAGGCCTTCGAGCTCGGCCTTCGCGGCGTCGATCGTGAAGCCGCTGAGGTTGCGGAGCGTGACCTTGCCGCTCGCGACGACGAGGTTGACCACGGTTCCGGGCGCGACCTCGGCGTCGGCGGGCTGGCTCGACTCGATGACCGTGTCGCCGGCGATCGCGGGATCGTTTCTCTGGATGACCGTGCCGAGTTCGAGTCCGGCATCCGTCAGCGCCTGACGGGCGGCATCGAGTGCCATGCCCTCGATCGCCGGAACGGTGACCGTCTCCTGACCCGTCGAGACGTAGATGGTGACCAGGTCACCCTTCTCGACCGCGACACCGGCCTGCGGGTCGGTGCGGGTGACGTTGCCCTCGGCGATGTCGGAACTCGTCTCGAGCACCAGCTTCGCCTCGAGGTCGAGCTCGGCGAGGTCGGACTGCGCGCGATCGGATGCGACGTCGACGAGATCGGGCACCACGCGCGCGGTCTGCGGCACCTCGGGCGGACGCATCGTGACCACCCAGAAGAGCACCGAGGCGATGAGCACGGCGAGCAGCGCCACACCGGCCCAGATCCACGCGACGGGCGGGCCGGACTGCGTCCGCGCCATTGTCGTGTCGGTGCTGAGCTGGCGCAGCGAACGGGCCGTCTCCTGGGCCTGGCGCGGGTTGGCGCCGTAGAGCTCGCTCGTGAGCGCACCCAGCTGCTTGCGGGTGGGCGCTTCGCCCGCCACCGCTGCATCGAGCGCGGAGCGGAAGTGCGCGGCATCCGGGTACCGCTGGTAGGGGTCCTTGGCGAGGGCCCGCAGCACGATCGGATCGAGCGCGCCCGGGGACTCCTCGTTCAACTCGGTCGGCGGGACGGGGGTCTCGCTGACGTGCTGGTAGGCGACGGCGACGGGCGACTCGCCGCGGAACGGCTGACGTCCGGTGAGCAGCTCGTACAGCACGACACCCGTGGAGTAGAGGTCGGCGCGAGCATCGACCGGCTCGCCCTTGGCCTGCTCGGGCGAGAAGTACGCGGCCGTGCCGATGATCTGCGTGGTCTCGGCGACCGTCGACGAGGAGTCCGAGACGGCGCGGGCGATGCCGAAGTCCATCACCTTCACCTTGCCGTCGGTGGTGACCATGACGTTGCCCGGCTTGATGTCGCGGTGCACGACGCCGGCGCGGTGCGAGTAGTTCAGGGCTTCGAGGATGCCGTCGACGTAGCGGATAGTGTCGTCGAGCGGCACGGGTCCGGCCGCGATGATGTCTTTGAGCAGGGTGCCCTTGACGAGCTCCATCACGATGTAGGGCGGGTCGTCGGAGGAGGCATCCGCCGCGGAGTCGCCCGCGTCGAACACGCGGACGATCGAGGGGTGCGACATGCGCGAAGCGGCCTGCGCCTCGAGCCGGAACCGGGTCCGGAACGCGGTGTCACGCGCCAGCTCGGGGTCGAGGATCTTGATCGCGACCTCGCGTCCGAGGGTCAGATCGTACCCACGGTAGACCTTCGCCATGCCGCCGTGCCCGATGAGCTCGTCGACGCGGTACCTACCCGCGAGAACGCGTGGCTCTGTGGACACGGATGACCCCCCTGGGACAACTGGACGTGAAGTGTGGTGGGTAAAGGCTACCCTCAGTTGCCTGTATCCCCGCCGTCACCGCTGTCGTCGCCGTCACCCGGTGCGACGACCGCACCCTGGATGGCGGTGGACTGTCCCTGCGGCGAGACGCCGGACTCGCGATCGCCGCAGAACGCCTTGTAGGTACCGGTCACGACCTGTCCGGCCGTACCGGTGTTGATCGAGATCCCCGCGGTCGTCTCGCCGGGGCCGAAGCTCTTCGTCGTCACGGCCGGCTGGCCGGGGCCCGCGAAGGAGGCGTTCGTGATCGTCACCTCGTAGGACGAGAGGGTTCCGGTGCCGTTCGGGCAGGAGAAGGCCGTCCAGCTGATGTTCGCCGAGCCGCCTTCGAGGAAGGTTCCCGAGAAGGTCGGAGCGTTGGTCGGTGCGCCGACATCGGCCTGGTTCGCGTAGAGGTACAGCGTGATGTCGCTGCCGACATCGACCGAGCCGCGCGGCTCGACGCGTTCGACGGCACCGACGAGGTCGGCCGATGGCGCGACGGTCGTCCCGGTCACGCAATTGGGCACGAGGCCCGCGTCCCGCGCGGCGGCCAGCGCTGCGTCGCACGACATACCCGGCAGCTGCAGGGCATCGATGTCGACCGGCTCTGGGGCGGGAGTCTCGGTCTCGGTCTGAGTGGGCTTCGGTGTGGGGGTGCGTGAGGTCGACGAACTCGGCGTCGGGTCGGCATCCCCGCCGCCCTGGTTCATGAGCGCGAACACGGTTCCACCGAGCACGATCACCAGCAGGGCGATCAGGGCGACGAGGGGCCACGTCCACGGGCTGCGCTTCTTCTTCTTGCCGTCGGCATCCTTGTCGTCGCCGGCTCCGGTCGGGAGCTGCGCCGTGGTCGGCAGCACGCGGGTCGCCCCGTCGTCGCCGCTCGCGGTGAGGATGCGCGTCGCGTCGTCGGCGACGCCGCCGGTCGCGATGGCGGGCACGGCGATCGCCGCGGAATTCAGGTCCCCCCGGCGCAGGGCCTGGGCGGCACGCGCGACGGTCGCGGACGACGACGGACGGTCGCCCGGCTTCTTCGCGATCATCGCCATGACGAGGTTCTGCACGGGGATCGGTACCGTCGGCGGCAGCGGCGGCGGCTGCTCGTTGATCTGCGCCATCGCGATCGCCACCTGCGACTCGCCCGTGAACGGGCGCTTGCCGGCGAGGCATTCGTAGGCGACGATGCCGAGCGAGTACGTGTCGGTCGCCGGCGACGCCGGGTGACCCGAGGCCTGCTCGGGGGAGAGGTACTGGACGGTGCCCATGACCTGACCGGTCGCGGTGAGCGGCACTTGGTCGGCGATGCGCGCGATGCCGAAGTCGGTGATCTTGACGCGGCCGTCGGGCGTGATCAGCAGGTTGCCCGGCTTGATGTCGCGGTGCACGAGTCCGGCCGCGTGCGCGGCCTGCAGAGCGGATGCCGTCTGGGCGACGATGTCGAGCGTCTTGTCGGCGCTGAGCGCGCCGTCGCGCTCGAGCACGGTCGAGAGCGCCTCGCCGGGCACGAGCTCCATGACGAGATAGGCGCTGCCGTTCTCCTCGCCGTAGTCGAACACGCTCGCGATGCCCTCATGGTTGACGAGGGCAGCGTGACGGGCCTCGGCGCGGAAGCGCTCGAGGAACCCGGGATCACCCATGTACTCGTCCTTGAGGATCTTGATCGCGACGGTACGTCCGATGACGTGATCCGTCGCCTCCCAGACCTCACCCATGCCACCGATCGCGATACGCGACTGCAGCTCGTAACGACCACCGAACGACACACCCTGCGTCGGTCTCATCTGCCCAGCACCGCCTCTATGACCTTCTTCGCAATCGGAGCGGCGATCGTGTCGCCGGATCCGGATTGACCCTGTCCTCCGTCGTCTTCGACGACGACTGCCACCGCCACAGCGGGGTCGTCCGCCGGCGCGAAGCCGGTGAACCACAACGTGTGCGGCTTGTTTCCGTTCTCAGCGGTGCCGGTCTTACCGGCCACGTCGATCCCGTCTATTCTTGCACCCTGCGCCGCGCCCGTTGAGACGCTCGCGACCATCGCATCCGTGACCTCGTCGGCGATGTCGGGCTCGAGCGCACGACCGAACTCGGTGTCGTCGTACGAGCGCACCACCGACAGGTCGTTGCCGATCACCTGGTCGACCATGTGCGGGTTCATCACCAGACCGTCGTTCGCGATCCCGGCCGAGATCATGGCGATCTGCAGCGGTGTCGCGGTGACCTGGCCCTGCCCGAAACCGGTGAGAGCGGTCTGGGCGTCGTCGAGCGCGCGCGGGTAGCTCGAGGCCGTCGTCACGAGAGGGGTCTCGAAGCTCTGGTTGTACCCGAACTTCTCGGCCATCTCGCGGATCGCGTCGTCGCCGAGTTCGACCGCGAGCTCGGCCATCGGGATGTTGCAGCTCAGGCGGATCGCCTCGGCGATCGTCACGGTCTCGCCGGAGCCGCAGGTGCCGCCCCAGGCGTTCGAGACGCGGTTGCTCGACCCGGGCAGCGTGTACGCGGCGGGGTTCGGGAGCGTCGAATCGGGCGTGAAGTCTCCGCTCGCATAGGCGGCGGCCGCCACGACGAGCTTGAACGTCGAGCCCGGGGGATTGAGGTCGCCCGCGATCGCCCGGTTGGAGAGCGGCTTGAGCGGATCCTGCACCAGTTGGTCGTACGTCGCGTTCGCGGCATCCGCATCGTGCGTGGCGAGCAGGTTGGTGTCGAACGACGGCGTCGAGACCATCGCGAGGATGCGTCCCGTCGAGGGTTCGATCGCGACGACCGCCCCCTCCAACCCGTCGAGCGCGTCGTAGGCGGCCTTCTGGGCCGCGGCGTCGAGGGAGAGCTCGACGCTGAAGCCGGTCTGCGGCTGCCCCGAGAGGATGCGCTCGATCTCGGAGAAGAACGCGTTCGATCCGGTTCCCGAGAGGTCGGCGTTCATCGCCTGCTCGATGCCGGTGCGGGAATCGAGGGCGGCGTTGAAGTATCCGGTGACCGGAGCCCACATGCCGGCATCGGTATACAAGCGCTGGAACTGGTAGCGGTCGTCGGACGGCACGGAGGTCGCGACGTTCGCGCCATCGATGATGATCGACCCGCGCTGGATCTCGTAACTGTCGAGTCGGGTGCGCTGGTTGTTGTCGTTCTGGGCCAGTGCATCGGCGTCCACGACCTGGATCCAGCTCGTGGCGGCGAACAGTGCGATGAACATGAAGAGCATCACGACGCTCAGACGGCGTAGCTCTCTGGTCATCCGATCACCACCCTCGGTTGGCGGCGGACGCCGTCGGAGATCCGCAGCAGCAGCGCCACGATGAGCCAGTTCGCGACGAGCGACGATCCGCCCGCGGCGAGGAACGGCGTGGTCAGACCCGTCAGCGGGATGAGGCGCGTGACGCCGCCGACCATGATGAACACCTGCAGGGCGATCGTGAACGAGAAACCGATCGCGAGCAGCTTGCCGAAGTCGTCCTGCCCTGCGAGCCCGATGCGCACCCCGCGGCTCACGAACACCATGTAGAGGCAGAGGATCGCGAACAGGCCGATGAGGCCGAGCTCCTCGCCGAGGCTCGTGATGATGTAGTCGCTGTGGGCCAGGGGAGTGACCCACGGGCGGCCCTGTCCCCATCCTGTTCCCAACAGGCCACCGTGCGCGAGGCCGAAGAGACCCTGCATGGGCTGGTAGCCGGCGTTCTCGGGGTCGACCTGGTTCGGATCGAACAGGAACAGCCAGTTGACGAAGCGTCCGCGCACGTAGCTGAGGATCTGCGTCGCGAGGGCGACGCCCGCGGCGACGAGGCCGAGGCCGATCACGACCCAGCTCGTCTTGCCGGTCGCGACGTAGAGCATCGCCACGAACATGCCGAAGATGAGGGTTCCGGTGCCGAGGTCGCGCTGCAGCACGATGATGCCGAGCGAGATCAGCCACACCACGAGCACCGGACCGAGCTCGCGCATGCGCGGCCAGGTCATGCCGAGGAAGCGCGTCCCGACCGAGGTGAGGCTCTCGCGCGTGCGCACGAGGTAGCCCGCGAAGAAGATCGCGAGGCAGATCTTCGCGATCTCACCCGGCTGGAAGGCGAACGCCCCGCCGAGCGACACCCACACGGCCGCGTTCGCGTCGGGGATGCGCAGACCGGGCACGAACGGCAGCAGCAGGAACACAATTCCGGCGAAGCCGAAGATATACGTGTAACGGAATAGGACGCGATAGTTGCGGAGCAGGATCACCGCGGCGATGGCACCGGCGAGCGAGATACCGGTCCACGCGAGCTGCTTGGTGGAATAGGCATCCCAGCCGGTCAGCGACTTGGCGATGTCGATGCGGTAGATCATCGCGATGCCTAGCCCCGTGAGCAGGGTCGCGATGGGAACCACGAAGGGGTCGGCATCCGACGCCACCACCCGCAGCACGATGTGCAGGGCGAAGGCGAGCACGGCGAGTCCGCCGCCGATCGCGAGGATCACCGGGTCGACCGTTCCGAGGGCACCGAGCTGCACGAGAGTGAGCGCGGCGCCGGAGATCAGCACGGCGAACAGGAGCAACCAGAACTCGCGGTTGCGCTGCTTCTGCGGAGTGCGGATGCGCTTGAGCGCCTTGAGGACCGCGGTGTCGGCGGAGACGTCGGTGCTCATCCGTCACCTCCGTCTTCGCCCGGGGTCTCGGAGGGAGTGGGCGTGGGCGTCGGGAGCGGCGTCGGCAGCGCGTTCGCGTCGGCACCCGCCCGGAGGCGGTCGACGATGGCCATGGCATCCGACAGCGAACGGGCCGTGATCGTGCGCTCGACCGACGCGCGCTGGTACTCCGGCAGGTTCGCGAGCAGGATGTCGGTGTCTTCGACGGGCGTCGACAGAGTGATCGGGCCGATGTTCTGCTGCACGCCCTGGAAGATCACCACGCTGTCGTCGTCGGCGCCGATGAAGTAGCGGGTCTGCGTCCAGCTGTAGGCGGCGAAGGCGGCGAAGCCGAGCATCGCCAGCACGAGGAGCATCGCGGCGATCCAACCGACCCGGCGACGGGTCGCGCGTCGGCGGTCCTCCTCGATGAGTTCCTCGAGGTACTCGGCGGCGGGCTCGAAGTGGGTCGGATCGTTGGCCGCCTGGCGCACCGGGTGCAGCCAGTTGCCGCGCGCGGCGCGCACGGGCGGCACGATGATGCCCGAGGGGTTCGAGGCCGCGCCGACGATCGTGGGGGTGCCGGAGGAGAGCGGATGCTGTCCGCCGACGTCGACCAGCACGATCGTGACGTTGTCGGGGGCGCCGCCGTCGAGGGCCTGCTTGAGCAGGTTGTCGGCCGTGCGACCCGGTGCGAGGCCGAGGCGCATCGCCTTGAGGATGCGGTTCTCGTCGACGACCCCCGAGAGGCCGTCCGAGCAGAGCAGCCAGCGATCGCCGGGCTGCGTCGGCATGACGAACATGTCGAGCTCGGGGTCGGAGTCCATGTCGCTGAGCACGCGCATGAGCACGGAGCGGCGCGGGTGGTAGCGGGCCTCTTCGGGCGTGATGCGTCCCGAGTCGACGAGGCGCTGCACGAAGGTGTGATCGGCGGTGATCTGCGTCAGGGCGTCGTCGCGGTAGAGGTAGATGCGCGAATCGCCGATGTGGCCGATGACCGCGTACTCGTCGACCATGATGATCGCGCTGACGGTCGTGCCGAGGCCCGCGAGTTCGGGGCGGTCCTTCGCAGCGCGGATGAGGTCGCCGGCGGCGGTCGTGGCGGCTGCCTGCAGCGAGGCCTGGGCGTCGTCGGTCGAGGCGTAGGCGTGATCGAGGGGCTCGAGGCGCTGGATGGCGAGGCTCGACGCGACGTCACCGCCCGCGTGACCGCCCATGCCGTCGGCGACGACGAACAGGTTGGCTCCGGAGTACCCGGAGTCCTGGTTGTTGGAGCGGATCTTGCCCGTATGGGAGATCGCGGCGCTCGAGCCCTCGAAGACCATGCCGGCGTCAGGCTCGCAGCTCGAAGGTCGTGGCGCCCACCTTGATGGGGGTTCCGAGCGACAGCGAGACGGGGGAGTTGCCGACGCGCTGACCTGCGACGAAGGTGCCGTTGGTGGAGTCGAGGTCCTGCACCGCCCACGCATCACCGCGGAGGATGAGGCGGGCGTGGTGGCTGGAGGTGTAGTCGTCGCGGATCACGAGCGCCGATTCGCTCGAGCGGCCGATGGTGAGGGTGTCGGTGCCGAGGGGGAGTTCGAGCCCCGCCTTCGGTCCGGAGGTGATGACGAGACGCTGGGCGGTCGCGACGGTCGCAGGTCCCGTGGAGGGCTTGGCGGACGCGGGCTTCGCCGAGGCGGGCTTCGCGACGGCGGCGGTCGGTGCGCCGGAGGAAGCGGATGCCGGGGCGCCCGCTGCGGCCTCGGCCGGGAGCTTGCGTACCTTCACGCCGAAGAGGTCGGCGCGCAGCGAATAGACCACGCCGAACACGAAGAACCACAGCAGCACCAGGAAGCCGATGCGCAGCAGCAGGAGGACCAGTTCACTCATGGATGCCTCCGAACGCACGGGTGGCGTCGCTGACACGCGCCGGTGCCGACTGCGGCACCACGCGGAAGACGAGATCGGTGCGACCGATCGTGATCGTGGTGTCGGAGGGGAGCGCCGCTTCGCGCAGCTTCTGCCCGTTGACCTTGGTGCCGTTGGTGGAGCCGAGGTCGCGCATCATGGCGCGCTCGCCGTCCCAGAGGATCTCGGCATGCTTGCGGCTCGATCCGGCATCCGAGATCGTGATGTCGGCATCCGTCCCCCGGCCGATGACCGTGCGTGCCTTGGTGATGCGGTGGCGACGGCCGTCGACGTCGACCACGGCCTCCCAGCTGACGCGGCCCTCGACCGTGCCCGAGCTGACGCGCACCGTGCCCGTCGACACCTTCTCGTCGCGCTCGAGGGCGATCGACAGCGGGCCGGCGAAGCTGTAGCCCTGCGACTTCGCGTGCTTGGTGAGGAGGGCGTGCAGTTCGTCGGTCAGCGCACCGCCGAGTCCACGCATCCGCTCGGCGTCGTCGGCGCTGAGGCGCACGACGTAACTGTTGGGCGCGATGATGCGATCGCGGCTGACGACCGCGGCCTTCGTATCGGCTTCGCGCCGGAGCGCCGAAGCGATCTCCACCGGCTGGATGCCGCTGCGGAAGGTCTTCGCGAACGCACCGTTCACGGCGCGCTCGAGACCCTTCTCAAAGCTGTCAAGTAGTCCCACTGGGCTCCTCTGGCATGCCAACTGGTAGGGACATCGTAGCCAGGTGTGCTGAACATCCGCCTCGCGACAGGGTCGGAGTCGCGTATTTCCGGGGTTTTTCAGGGGACGGCGAGAGTTTCTCGCGGGGTGAGAACGCGTGATAGCCTTACGAGGTTGAGTTCTTCGGAACGAGACACTCGCGCGAGTGGCGGAATGGTAGACGCGCTGGCTTCAGGTGCCAGTGTCCTTGCGGGCGTGGGGGTTCGAGTCCCCCCTCGCGCACAGCGAGTCGAGAAGGCCCGGTTCCCGTTGTGGAACCGGGCCTTTCGCGTGCGCGGGGTGTGACGTCGATACCGGTGCTGACGAGTGGTTCATCTACCCTAAAACGATGGATGACCGCCGTCGACTGTCCGCATTCGTGGCTAGTGGCGCGCTCCTTGCGGTGCTGACGGGGTGTGCGCCGTCAGCATCCGAGGCCGTATTGTCCAGCGGCGAGCCAGCAGTGCCCCCTGCAGGCATGACTGTCGATCAACTCGACATGGTCGACCCTGACACGATCCGGTTCCTGGGGGAGAGCCGAGGTGAAGCCCGGTTCTTCATTGCTGCCGGCGCCGACCCGTCTGCCCCGATCTGCCTCTACGCCTACCGAGGCGACTTCCAGAACACGATGGCATGTGGCTCACTCCCGCTCCGGATGGGGGCGGGAGCTGTGAGTGCCGAACTCAGCACCTCCGTGGATGACGCAGATCGTGGAGAGCGGCTCGGCGAGTTTCTGCGCGTCTTCGAGTAGCGGATCCAGCGGCGGCGTTCGACGTCACGCTCCGCCCGAGGATGAGGAAGCGCGTCTCCGCGCGGGCGGCGGGGCAGTGCTCGGCGTCCTGCGGCACGGTGAAGAGGTCGCCCGGGCCGAGCTCGACGTCCTCGTCGCTGAGCTGCACGATGAGTCGTCCGCTGAGCACGAGGAACGTCTCGTCCTGATCGTCGTGGCTGTGTCACCGCGTCGAGGCGATGCCCTTCGCGACCTTGAGCAGGGTGCCGTTGGACTCTTGTAGGACGCGCTGCGACCAGAACTCGCTGAGAGTGGCGGCCTCGTCGAACACGTTGTGCTTCTGCATCCTTCGACGGTGCCTTCGCCGTGAGTCTGCCGCCAGGGGAGCGACTGCCAGCGATGGTGCGTTTCCCGCCGCCCGCGCTGAGTCTCGGCTCAGGTGGGACTCCACACGCCCCCGGGCCCGATCCCCTCGGCGACCTTGCGGCTGATCGTGCCGAGCTGGCGCGCCTGGGCATCCGTGAGGGCGTCGAAGACGAGGGTCCGGATGAGGGCCTGATGGGCGGGGGTCGATTCGGCGACCACTCGCGCGCCCGCGTCGGTGAGGATGCCGAGGGTGAAGCGTCCGTCGGTCGGGTCGATCTCGCGGCGGACCCACCCCTTGCTCTCGAGGCGGGAGACCGCGCGCGACAGGCGTGACAGCGTGCAGCTCGCGTAGGCCGCGAGGACGCTGAGGCGCAGGGTGCGCTCGGGTGCGCTGTGCAGGGCGAACAGGATGCCGTGCTCGAAGTGCGTGAGTCCGCTGTCGCGCTGGAGCTGTGCGTCGAGGGCGGTGGGCAGGCGCTCGAGCAGGGTGGCGAGCGAGGCCCAGATCGCGAGCTCGTCGGTGCTGAGTCCGTCGTCGTTCGTCTTCGGCATCGCACAAGGATAGTCGGAAATGACTTGCTCAAGCAAGTGAAAAGCTGTACCGTGACTTGCTCAGGCAAGTGAAAGGGCATCGATCATGGATCTGCGACTCGCAGGCAAGAAGGCATTCATCAGCGGCTCGACGCAGGGAATCGGGTATGCGATCGCATCGGCGCTCGCCGCGGAGGGCGTGCAGGTCACGCTCAACGGCCGCGACGCGGGGCGCCTCGACGGCGCCGTGGCTCGGCTCCGGGCGGAGCATCCGGAATCCCACCCGACCGGGCTCGTCGCCGACTTCGCGAAGCCCGACGAGGTCGCACGACTCCTCGCCGACCTCGGCGACATCGACATCCTCGTCAACAACGTCGGGCTGTTCGGTCTGGCCGAGTTCGCCGCGGTCACCGATGACGAGTGGGTGCGCTACCTCGACGTGAACGTGATGAGCGCCGTGCGCCTGTCGCGGCACGTGCTCGGCGGCATGCTCGAGCGCGGATGGGGGCGCATCGTCTCGATCAGCAGCGAGTCCGGCGTGAACGTTCCCGCCGACATGGTGCACTACGGCGTGACCAAGGCCGCGATGATCGCCCTGAACAACGGTCTCGCCAAGCTCACCCGCGGCACCGAGGTCACCGTCAACACGGTGCTCGGCGGACCCACGTACTCCGACGGTGTGGCGGCGACGGTCGCCGCCGTAGCCGAGGCGCAGTCGCTGCCGGCGGATGCCATGAAGCAGGCGATCATCGGTCAGAACGCCACGACGCTGCTCGAGCGCTTCCTCGATCCGACCGAGATCGCGAGCCTCGTCACCTACCTCGCGAGCCCCGTCGCCTCGGCGACCAACGGTGCGGCGCTGCGCGCCGACGGGGGAGTGCTCACCGGAATCCTGTAACCACCGGCCCCTCACCCCTCGCATCCCGGGCAGACTGGAGGGAACGTTCGAACCTCCGGGAGATGTGATGACCGATCAGCCGCGTAAGCCCCCCGCACAAGCCGTCCTCACCGTGCAGGAGGTCGAACAGGTCAGCCCCGACCTCATCCGGATCACGGCCGGTGGCGACGGGTACACGGAGTTCACCGACAACGTCTACACCGACAAGTACGTGAAGATCCTCTTCGCCGATCCGCGCCACGGACTCGTGCCGCCCTACGACCTGGCGCAGCTGCGCGAGGAGAGCCCCGAGAAGCTACCGACCCGCCGCACGTACACGATCCGCTCGGCCGACCCCGAGGCGCAGAAGCTCGTGATCGACTTCGTGGTGCACGGCGACGAGGGCGTCGCGGGTCCCTGGGCGCGTCGGGCGCAGCCGGGAGACACGCTCGTCGTCAGCGGTGCCGGGGGCGGATACCGGCCTGAGCCGTCGACGCCCTGGCACCTGCTCGTCGGCGACCACACGGCCCTTCCGGCGATCTCGTCGGCGCTCGAGGAGATGCCGGCGGATGCCGTCGGCCACGTGCTCCTGACCGTCACCGACCCGTCGGACCGGGTGCTGCCCGCAGCGCCGGCGGGGGTGAGCGTGCGGTGGACCGAGACCGACGACGAACTGCTCGCCGCTCTCGCCGACCTGCCCTGGGCCGAGGGGCACCCCGGTGTGTTCGCGCACGGGGAGCGCGGCACGATCAAGGAGGTGCGCGCCCTGCTGAAGCAGCGCGAGGTGCCCCGCGAATCGCTCTCGATCTCGGCGTACTGGGCGCGCGGCCGCGCCGAGGACCAGTTCCAGGCGGAGAAGCGCGAGCCGATCGGGCAGATCGAATAGCGCCCGCCCGGCATCCGTCCGACCCTCACGACAAGCCAACCCCCACGAGAAGCGCCCCCCACGAGAAGGAAGAGACCTCATGATCGAGCCCGCTGACCACGTGCGACTCGGACGATCGGGACTGCGCATCTCGCCCGTCGTCCTCGGATGCATGAGCTTCGGCGCCCCGGATCGCGGCGCGCACGGGTGGTCGCTCGATGAGGAGGCGAGCCGTCCGCTCATCCGACAGGCGCTCGAAGCGGGGATCACGACGTTCGACACCGCCGACGTCTACTCCGACGGCACGAGCGAGGAGTTCGTCGGCCGTGCGCTCTCGGACTTCGCCCGCCGCGACGAGATCGTGCTCGCGACCAAGGTGCACGGACGCATGGGGCCCGGCGCGAATCAGGCCGGCCTCAGCCGCGGGCACATCCTCTCGGGAATCGACGCGAGCCTGCGCCGCCTCGGCACGGACTACGTCGACCTGTACCAGATCCACCGGTGGGACCCCGAGGTGACGATCGAGGAGACGATGGAGGCGCTGCACGACATCGTGCGCTCCGGCAAGGCGCGGTACATCGGCGCCTCGTCGATGTGGGCGTGGCAGTTCGCGAAGGCGCAGCACGTCGCCGTGCAGAACGGATGGACCCCGTTCGTGTCGATGCAGGACCAGTACAACCTGCTGCAGCGCGAGGAGGAGCGGGAGATGCATCCGTTCTGCCTCGACTCCGGTGTCGGGGTGCTGCCGTGGTCGCCGCTCGCGCGCGGCCGACTCACCCGAGACTGGGACGAGACGACGAACCGCACCGGGAAGGATGCCTTCGGCGCGACGCTCTACCACCGCGAGGAGGATTCCAACCGGGCGATCGTCGAGGCCGTCGCCCGCGTGGCATCCGATCGGGGCGTCTCCCGCGCGCAGATCGCCCTCGCCTGGGTCGCCCAGCAGTCGGCGGTCACCGCGCCGATCGTCGGCGCCACCCGTGCCGCCCACATCGACGACGCGGTGGCGGCCGTCGGCATCCGCCTCGAACCCGCCGAGATCGACGCACTCGAAAGCGCCTACACGCCCCGCCAGGCCGAAGGGTTCTGACGGCGGGTCCGAGAGCCGCCGAACGATACGCTCGAACGACGCCCTCACGGAGAGCGACGGACCAAGGACGGTGATGCCCGATGACGGAGTCGGATGCCTCGCACATCGCCGTGCATCGCGCCCCCGATCGCTGGGAGCCGTGGTGGACGGCATCCGGAATCCTGTTGCTCCTGGCTACCGCGGCGGGTCTGCTCCGCTCCATGCCGGCCGGTATCGACGGCGCAACCCTGTCGGCGCTGAACGTTCTCGCGACCGGTGCCTTCGCCGCGGGACTCGTCTGCGCCGCGGTGGCGGTGCGGGTGCACCCGTGGGCCGTGCGGGCGAGACCGGCTGTGCCGATCGCCCTGGTGATGCTCGCCACGTGGATCATTGCGGGTCCGCCATTGCTGTCGCTCCTCTTCGGTGACGCCAGCGCGGTTCCCGCGTTCGCGGATGCTCTGGTGAAGCTCGCCCTCGGCGGGGTCGCCGTGGCCGGACTCCTGCGCAGCACGCTCGCGTCGCCGTGGCGTGCGGTGCCGGCGATCGCTCTCGCCGCCGTCGTGCTCGCGGGACTCATGGGGTACTTCATGCTGTCGGGCGCGGTCACCGACATGAATGCGATCATCCTCGTCGTGAGCGTCGCCGAGCTGACCCGCATCACCGCCACCGGTGCTCTGGGGGCTGTCGCGCTGCGCGCCGCCCGGGCTCGCACCGATTCGGTCGTCGTCTTCGGGGGCGGGGCGACGCATGAGCGATGAGGAACTTCGCGCGCTGCGTGCGCGCGCGTACGGACGTGACGCCGACATCGACGGCGACCCGCAGGCCCTCGCCCGGTTGAGAGCGTTGGAAGCGCAGGTTGCTCCGGCGAGTGTTGGGTCGGCGAGCGATGTTTCGGCGAGTGTTTTTTCGGCGAGCGTGGTGCAGGCGGGAGTTGAACCGGCAGCGGTGCCGGTTCGCGAGGCCAGCGTTCGCGAGGACCCGACCGACGCGGATTCGCGCGAAGACGTGGCCGCCGAACATCCGTCGCCGTCTCGTCCGCGCGCCCTCTTCACGCCGCGGCCGTCGGCACCCTGGCTGTGGCTCGGTGCGGCGTGCATCGCGCTGGCCGCGCTCGGGGCGGCGACCGTCGCGCTCTCCGTGCGGTCGGTCGAGGCGCGGCTGGTGGCCGAGATCGCGGTCGACCCGGATGCCTCGTGGCCGGAGTCCTTCGGCGAGAAGGGTCAGGACGCGGCGCTGTTCGAGGAGTTCGAAGGGCTGACGATCGCCCGCGGAGTGGAGTGGCTGTCGTTCGACGAGTCCGATGCGATGTGCATCGTCGCGATCGACACGGCGGAGCTTCTCGGAGACTCCGGCGGGTTCCAGATCGCGGCCTGGGGGTGCGATGCGGGATCGTTCCCGCCGGTGATCAGGATCGAGGTCACCTCCGCTCAGCCCCAGGCGCTGCGCGACCGCTTCGGTGATGGCACGGGTCTCGAGCTGATCATGCGCGGTGATCGCATCGATGTCTTCGCCGACCGGTAGGCGGGCGGGGTATCTCGGGGCACCTCGGGGTGGGCCCTTCGACGGGCTCAGGGACCCAGTGTGTGGGGCAGGATTCGTCGACGGGCTCAGGCACCCAGGGGGTCAGTCGCTCATGGTGTCACCAGGGCACCCCGCGGCTCCTCGCGCTACCGCACGTCCCAGAGCGTGTAGCCGGTCACGCCCGCGGGGATGAAGTCGAGGGCTTCGGTGAGTTCGTCCTCCGTGCCGACGATGCGTCCGGTCTCGCGCGAGACGAGAACCGTGAGCCGGTAGTGCGAGTTGAGCGGCTCGGCGACCTCGAGACCCACCACGTCGCGCCCGAGCCGATCGGTCGTGCGGCCGAGCACGGTCACCCCGCCCGCATCGACGAGCATGTCGAGCAGCGTCGCGTGCTGCTCGTCGGTGAGCGTCCACTGGAACATCAGCGAGACGATGGCCGTCGCGAGCTCTCCCGACGTTGGTGCCGCATCGCCGCTCAGGTACGGGGCCAGCGCAGACTCCAGCTCCTCGCGACTCGACCCGTCGAGGGCCGCCGTCGCGGGCGGGATGTTGAACTGCTCGGGCGTCATCGTGACCCGATCGATCAACTCGCCGGGCTCGTAGGGGCTCTCGCCGAGTCCTTCGGGCCGTTCACCGTCCTCCCAGTACGGCTCGCCGGCGAGGATCGTCGTGACGCCGCCCTCGCCGGGCGTCCAGTCGATCGTGACGTCCTGGGGGATCACCTCGATGTTCTTCTCCGACATGTCGATGCTCCACCCCCAGGTCACGAACTCCACGTGCGGAGCCTGTACGGGTCCGTCGCCGTCCGAGAGCGCTGCGTGTGCGTCGGCGATGACCACGTCGAGCGGCTCGGCCATCGTGTAGACGAGGGGCGGCGGAGTGAGGGCGACCGCGCTCCGGTCGGGGGCGAGCACGTTCACGGCGATCAGTGCGATGATCGCGCAGCTCGCGACCGCCGTCGTCAGACCCGCAGCCCAGATGCCGCGCCGGTGCGGCGCTCGCCGCGGAGTGACGTCGCCGCGGATGATCCGCTCGCGCAGGGCGATGTCCTGAGCGCGCAGGGCGGTGTCGCGGGCGGGCGAGGGGTGCGCGAGCGCGAAGAGCTCGTCGAGCCGGTCATCGGTGAGGGTCATGCATCCGCCTCCTTCGTCTCGAGCTGACGTCGTAGTTTGGCGCGTGCGCGGGTCAGCGTCGTCCAGACCGAGGCAGCGCTGCACCGGAGCACCTGCGCGACCTCCCCGGCGCTGAGTTCGTCCCAATACGTGAGCACGACGACCTGGCGTTCGCGTGCGCTCAGGGTGACGATCGCCTCGCGCAGCGCGAGGGCTTCGAGCGGATGCAGGGCATCGGAGGTCTCCTCCAGGCCACGCGTGAGCGCGTCGAGCGCGCGCCGCTTCGATCGATCGCGTCGGGCGGCGTCGCGCAGCTTGTTGTCGGCCGTGCGGAGCAGCCAGGCGATGCCCATCGGGTTCTCGGGCCGGAGCTTCCTCCACGCGACGACGAAGACCTCGGCCGCGATCTCCTCGACCTCGCTCCGGTCGTCGAGGTAGCACGCGAGATGCCGACGCACCCGGGGCAGGTGCTCGTCGAACAGGATCCGGAAGGCGACGGCCTTGCTGCGCGGTGCCGGTGTACCGGAGTGGGCGGCGTGAGCACGCTCGCGAGCGATGCGCCCGTCGACCTCGGCGAGCACGACGCGCAGGCGCGCGCGAGGGTCCGACCGCAGACGCATCGCCACCCCGCTCCGTCTCTTCCCTGCTCCCTCACGGTACCGGGAGAGAGCACTCGTGCGCCCCGCGTCAGCCCCCGCCGGGGCGCACGAGCCGGCCCCCCGACCTTCAGTATCGATCGGGTGCGCGGGGCCGCGGCATCCGCTCTTTGGCTCGAGCGAGCGATTCCTTACACACCTCTCCATGTCGTGCGCGAACCAGACCTCGAGCGCGCTCGCAACCCCCTCTGGGGTGGTCCGCGCGGCTCCTACGCTGGCGTGCATGGCCAAGAGAGAGACGATGATCCAGACGACCGTCGCGGTTGACGGGATCGAATTCCTGCTGGCGCAGGATCAGAGCATCGACGAACTCCGAACGCGGATCGAGGACGCCGCTGCGACGACCGGCCGCTTCGTCGACTTCGTGGTCGTCGGCAACCGCTCGATGAGTGTGCTGGTCACGGGGAACAGCCGGGTCACGATCAGCGTGGCCACCGTGCAGTTCGACGAGCGTGACACGGGGGATCTCGATTTCCCCTACGGCGGGCATTTCGATCACCTGTGAGGCCGCGCCGGCGGTCGGTTCACGAGCGCCGATCGAGCGCCGTGAGCACGACGTTCCCGATCGTCGCGACGACGACGATCGCGAGTCCGAGGAAGAAGACGATGACCAGCAGGGTCGGCACCGGCTCGGCATCGATCAGCGGATGCCGGAGCGTCCACAGGCGCAGAACCACGGCGGTCGTGACGGCCGCGAGACCCAGCACCAGCAGCATCACCCATACGAGTCGTTGCACGGTCCTCCCCTCCGCGAGCGACGCTATCGCGCGCGGCGCGCCGTGCTGCGCTGCTCTCTTTGCGCGAACGGCGGGTTCCTGACGGACGATTCCGATGAGATGTCTCGGCGTGACCTGCGCCGCGCGCGGGCATCCTCCGCAGGTCGTACATGCGTCGTCCGCAAGACGGTACCTGCGGCGGATGCGGTGGCCGCGGTGCCGCTCGTAGCGTGGAGCACATGATCACAGCAGAAGGCCTCACGAAGAGGTTCGGAGACAAGACGGCCGTCGACGACGTGTCGTTCACGATCAAGCCCGGAACCGTCACCGGCTTCCTCGGGCCCAACGGCGCGGGCAAGTCGACCACGATGCGGATGATCGTCGGGCTCGACCGCCCCACGTCCGGCCGTACGACCGTCGGCGGCCGCGAGTACCGCAAGCTCCGTGCGCCGCTGACAGAGGTGGGCGTGCTGCTCGACGCGAAGGCCGTGCACACCGGTCGCACCGCCCGCAATCACCTGCGCGCGATGGCGGCGACCCACGGCATCCCCGCATCGCGCGTCGACGAGGTCATCGACCTCGCCGGCATCGGATCGGTCGCTCGCAAGCGCGCCGGCAAGTTCTCGCTCGGCATGGGGCAGCGCCTCGGCATCGCGTCGGCGCTGCTCGGCGACCCGCACACGCTCATCCTCGATGAGCCGGTCAACGGCCTCGACCCCGAGGGTGTGCGCTGGGTGCGCCAGTTCGTGCGGCACGCGGCATCCGAAGGGCGCACCGTGCTGCTCTCGAGCCACCTGATGAGCGAGATGGCGCAGACCGCCGATCACGTCATCGTGATGGGACGCGGCAAAGTGCTGGCGGATGCTCCCCTCGAGGACCTCGTGCGGGCATGGACCACGAACCGCGTGCGGGTGCGCACCCCGCACGGTGCGGCGCTCGCCCAACTCGTCGCGGGACCGGACGTCGAGATCGTGAGCACCGCTCCCGACCTGTTCGACATCTCGGGACTGCCTGCGTCGCGCATCGGCGACCTCGCCGCCGAGCGCGGCGTCGCGCTGCACGAGCTCACCCCGACCACCGGATCGCTGGAGGACGCGTACCTCGCGCTCACCGGCGAGGCCGTCGAGTACCGGACGAAGGAGATCGCATGACCGCCCCGGTCGTCACCCACGCCCCTGTTCCCGCCGTGCCGCACCAGATCGACACCCGCTACCGGCTGACGTTCGTGCGTGCCCTGCGCGGCGAGTGGATCAAGCTCACCACCGTGCGCTCGACCTGGTGGTCGATCGCGATCGCCGCGGCGCTCACCGTCGGCATCGCCGTGCTCTTCGCCTCGGCCGTCGACATGCCCGGCTTCGAGCCGATCCAGGCGGTCGTCTCGCCGATCCAGTTCACGATGCTCCTCGCCGGCATCCTCGGCGCCATCGCCGTCACCGGCGAGTACTCGACGGGCATGATCCGGTCGACCCTCACCGCCAACCCGGGCCGCGGGTCGGTGCTGGCTGCCAAGTCGGTCGTGCTCGCGGTGTTCCTGTTCGTGTCGTCGCTGATCATCTTCGGCATCACGGCGGTGGCCGTATCGGCGGTCGTCGCGGGCCGCGACCAGAGCATCGACTGGTCGGACTTCGACCTCTCGTTCGGTCCCATCCTCACAGCGTCGCTCTCGATGGCGGTGTTCGCGCTCATCGGGGTCGCGTTCGGATTCATCCTGCGCTCGGGCGCCGGGGCGATCGCCGCGACCGTCGGGCTGCTGTTCGTGCTGCCGATCGTGGCGAGCATGTTCTCGATCGCCGGCGAGGCCTGGAAGTGGGTCACGGATGCCGGGATGTACTTGCCCTCCTCGGCGGCGCAGAGCCTCATCCTCTCGGGCGGATCGCTCGAGACGCCCGTCGCGTACCTGACTCTGGGTGGTTGGGTCGTCGCGACGCTGCTCACGGCGTGGGCGGTGCTGCGCACCCGCGACGCGTAGAGTCTGGCGAGTGATCACGACGAGCAGCCGCAGCGCCTCGCCGCGGGCCTCGTCCCGGACTTCGGTCCGGGACGAGGCCCGGGAAGACGAGGAGCTGCGGCTGCCGCGTCCGCCGGGGGTGTTCCGGCGCTTCTGGGCGCGGCATCCGGTCGTCGCCGACGTACTGATCACCCTGATCTGTCTAGTCCTCTCGCTCACCCCGGCGAACCGGATCGACCCGTCGCTGCCGTCGCCGATCGGGCAGATCCTCGCGGTCGTCGTACCCGTGTCGGTGGTGTTCGCGTGTGCGACGCTGATGTGGCGCCGACGCGTTCCGCTGCTGCCGTTCATCGCCTCGTTCGCCGTCGAGGTGCTGTTCCTCTTCGGCACCCTGCCCGGCGGCACCCCGCTCGCCCTCGTCACCAGCTACTCGCTCGCGGTCTATCTCTCGGCGCGCGCCGCCTGGATGGGCTTCGGGATCGGCGTGGGCGCGCTGGCGGTACTGGCCGGACTGCTGAGCCTCTCGGGGGCGATCACGTTCCAGGTGGCGATCAACCCGGTCATCAACGTGCTCGTACTGGGCCTCATCGGCACGCTGATCGGCGTGAACGTCGGCGGACGCAAGCGCTACCTCGCCGCCGTCATCGACCGGTCGAGGCAGCTGCTCGTCGAGCGCGACCAGCAGGCGCAGCTCGCCGCCGCTGCAGAGCGTGCGCGCATCGCCCGCGAGATGCACGACATCGTGTCGCACTCGCTCACGGTCATCGTCGCGCTCTCGGAGGGGGCGGCCGCGACACCCGACCAGGCGCAGGCGCGGGCGGCGGCGACCGCGACAGCCGAGACCGCTCGGGGAGCGCTCACCGAGATGCGGGCGATGCTCGGCGTTCTGCGCGACGACGCGAGTCCGCTGCCGCTGGCGCCGCTCACCGCACCCTCGCCGGAGGAGACCGTGGCCGCGGCGCAGCGCGCCGGCTACCCGGTGACGCTGACCACGGTCGGAACGCCGGTGCCCCTGCCCGCCGTCGTCGGGCACGCGGTGTCGCGGATCGTGCAGGAGGGCGTCACCAATGCGATGCGCCATGCGCCCAGGGCGAGTGTGATCGACGTGCGGATCGTGCACATCACCGAGGCGGTGCACCTCGAGATCACGAACGACGGGGTGGCGCCGCGCGGCGCAGCCGGGGTCGCAGGTGCCGGGGCTGGGCGATCCGGGGCTGGGGGTGCCGGGGTTGGGGGATCCGGGGTCGCGGGTGCCGGAGGATCCGCCGGTGCCCCCGGGTTCGGGCTGCGTGGTCTCGACGAGCGCGTCGCGCACGTCGGCGGGACGCTCGCGCACGGCCCGGTCGACGGGGGACGATGGATGCTGCGCGCCGAACTGCCGCTCGACGATGCGCGACCGGGCGCCGACCCCGCGGAGGAGAACGCATGACCGAGAAGATCAGGGTGCTGCTCGTCGACGATCAGCAGCTCATCCGCCTCGGGTTCCGGATGGTGCTGGAGGCCGAGGACGACATCGAGGTGGTCGGCGAGGCCGGCGACGGGGAGGCGGCGATCGCCCAGGCCGCGGCGCTGCAGCCCGATCTCGTGCTCATGGACATCCGGATGCCCGGGCTCGACGGCATCGCGGCGACCGAGCAGATCGTTCAGCGGCATCCGCAGACCCGTGTTCTCGTGCTCACGACCTTCGACCTCGACGAGTATGCGTTCGGCGCGATCCGCGCCGGCGCGAGCGGCTTCCTGCTCAAGGACGTGCAGCGGCATGAGTTGCTCTCGGCGCTGCGGGCGGTGCATCGCGGCGACGCCGCCCTGTCGCCGCGAATCACCCGGATGCTGCTGCAGCACGTGACTCCGACGCTGGGTGTCTCGACCGCGCCCTCGACGCTGCCGTCGCCGGCAGCGTCGGGTGACGGGTCCGATTCTCCGGCATCCCTTCTCGCGTCACTCACCGATCGCGAGCGTGACGTCTTCCTCGCACTCGCCCGGGGCCTGAGCAACGCCGAGATCGGCGACAGCCTCTTCGTCACGGAATCGACCGTCAAGACGCACGTCGGCCGCGTGCTCGCCAAGCTGGGTGCACGCGACCGCATCCATGCCGTGATCCTGGCGCACCGAGCGGGGCTCATCGTCGGAGAGTGAGGGGTGCACGGTCGTCGAGACACCACTTTCGTCGCGAGCCATCAGCTCTCACGTGGTGTCTCACGAGCGGAGTGGTGTCTCACGAGCCGAGTGGTGTCTCGAGGTGAGTCCGCGACCGCGCCCGGCGACCGCGACCCCGCCAGCGCCAGCGCCAGGCGCGTGCGACAGCGACGGCGCGTCAGACGAATATGACGCGGCGTGGGGCGTGGTCGGAGTGGACGCGGCCGAGGGGACTGGTCCATTCGATCGTGCCGCCTGGACCGGAACGGGCCGTCCATCGATGATCGGGATCGATGTCGGGATGCTTGAGCTGATGGTGACTCGTGCAGAGGTGGGCGAGGTTGGTGATCGCCGTCTTGCCGCCCTTGGCGTGGTCGTGGTTGTGGTCGAGTTCGCAGCGGTGGACGGGCATGCGGCATCCGGGGAAGCGGCAGTGTTGGTCTCGGGCGCGGAGGAATCGTCGCATGGGTTCGGTCGGAGTGTAGGTGTCGGTTTCGGTGACCATGCCGTCGGGGTCGAGGAAGAGTCGGCTCCACCCGTTGTTGCGGCCGGCGAGGGTGCGGGCGATGTCGGGGTCGAGGGGGCCGTGGCCGTCGAGTTCGGCGGGGTGGTCGTCGAGGCCGGCGAGGGTGGTCGCGGCGATCGTGACCTGGATGCGGGCCTGGATGCCGTCGAGGCTGTTGCCGAGGGCGGGGCTGGGGGTGACGGCGAGGAGCAGATCGCTGAACAGGTCGGCGCGGACCTGATCGATCGTGCGCTCATCGCCCGGGACGGTGTCACCGGGAACGGTGTCACCGGGAACGGTGTCACCGGGAACGGTATCACCGGGGACGCTGATGTCGTCGGTGACCGACGCTGACCCGAGCGTGTCGGTGGCGAGCGGGTCGGCTCCGAGCGGGTCGGTGGTGAAGGTGGCGGTGTCTTCGCCGAAGATGACGCCGGCGAGGGGGTCGGTGGGGTCGATGTGCTCAGGCAGGATCAGGTCGTCCGGATCGTCGCCCCATCCGATGACCTCACCCGGTGGCGTCTCGCCCCGGGCGCGGATGACGTCGCGGGCCATGCGGGTGATCCGGTCCTGGATCGCGATCGCGACCGTTTCGGGGAGGACCGCGGTGAGCAAGGCCAGCCCGTCGTCGAGGGACCGCACCGTGACCGTGCGTTCGGTGGCGGCGCGGCGGTGGCGTTCGAGGAGTGTTTCCCCGGCAAGGGCCGCGGCGACCTGTCGGGCGTGCGCGCGGGTGCGGGCAGGAGAGTCCGTCTCGGCGACCACGAGCACCGCCGCCTCGTACA
>NZ_JBIBHO010000004.1:0-235252 GCF_042957055.1 Microbacterium sp. NPDC008134
TTACATTCCGAACCCGGAAGCTAAGCCTCACAGCGCCGATGGTACTGCAGGGGGGACCCTGTGGGAGAGTAGGACACCGCCGGACTTCTTTTAAGATAAAGAGCCACCCAATGTTGGGTGGCTCTTTGTCGTTAACGAGCGCAATCGTCGACGCGCATCGTCGTTCACACAAGCGTGCGGACGCACAGCCGCTGATCGTTAGGTGTGCTCGGGAAGGCGCAGCGTGACGACGGTCCCCGAACCCTCGGCAGATCGGATCGACACGTCGCCGCCGTGACGGCGCAGAATCGTTGCCACGAGCGTGAGGCCGATGCCCGAGCCGCTCACATCGCGCGCGTTCTGTGCGCGGGCGAGCTCGTCGAACACCGACGGAAGGTCGGCCGCGGGAACACCGCGTCCTGAGTCCGCGACCTCGAGCACGACCCATCCACTGTCTTCGCGCAGCCGCACCTCGATGGGGCCCGAGGTCGAGTACTTCACGGCATTGCCGAGCACGTTGTCGATGGCCAACGACAACAGATCCAAGTCGGCGTCGAGCTGCGGCACGGGCCACGGCACACGCGTCACGACGAAAACGATGCGCGCTCGCGTATGCGGATGCTGCTGAGCGATCGCTTCGATGGCCTCGGTGACGAGTGCCTCGACGTCGACCGGCTCGCGCTCCAGCGGCCGCGTCTCGAGCTCTGCGAGCTTGCGCAGATCACGCACGAGCCCGCTGAGCTTCTGCGTCTGGTGATCGATCGTGTGCCAGGCATCCGCGGGTTCGTCCGACGGTGGGCGCGTCGCATCAATCGCGTTCGTGTCGGCGAGTGCAGCGCTCTGCGCGGCGACCGCGGTGGCGCGGATCGCCGTGAGCGGGTTCTTCAGCTCGTGATCGAGGCGTGCCAGGAATCGTCGGTGGTTCTCGCGCTCGTGCTGCGCTGCGGCGTCGACGGCCGCGGCGAGGGTGGCGGCCTGCGCGTCTGCGGCCTGGGAGTCCCGCCGACGGCGGCGGCGCCGGGAGAGGAAGGCCACGGCCGGCACGGCGGACAGCAGAAGCCCGGCGGCGAACACGGCACCCGGCAACGCGATCTCGATGGCGAGGACACGCTGGTCATCGGCGAGCAGCAGTGCGCCAGCCGTGAGCGAGCACAGGGCGACGGGTGCGATCGTCGTGACGCCCAGGGCGGCGCCCGCACGATCGGCGACGCGTCGGGGCGCGGGTCCGGATGTCTGCGCGGTCATGCGGCTGTCACCTTCGCTCCGAACATGTAGCCCATGCCCTGCACGGTGTCGATGAACGGCTGGTCGGCGGCGCCCTCGCCGAGCTCACGCCGCAGTTCGGCGATGCGATGGTCGACAGCGCGACTCGACGATGCGAAGTCGAACCCCCACAGCGTCGCGAGCAGATGATCGCGCGAGTGCACCTCCTGCGGATGCAGCAGGAAGAACTCGAGCAGCGTGAACGCCTTCGGGGTGAGGGTGAGTTCGGTGTCGCCCCTCCACGCCCGTCGCGCCGTGCGATCGAGCGTGAGGTCGCGGGCACGCAGCCGCTGCGCCGAGCGGAGCGAACCGACGCCCTGCGCCGTGCGACGCAGCACCGCCCGGATGCGCGAGATCAGCTCGTGCGGGTCGAACGGCTTGTTGAGATAGTCGTCGGCTCCCTCGTCGAGCGCGGCACTGCGCTCCCACGACTCGCCCACCTGGGTGAGCAGGATGATCGGAAGCCACAGTTGCCGCGATCGCACGCGGCGCACGAACTCGCGTCCGTCGATGTGCGGCATCAGGACATCGCACACGATGAGGTCGGGCACGTCACGCTCGACCTCGATCAACCCGGCGCGGCCGTCGTCGGCGACGCGCACGTCGAAGCCGCTGCGGCCGAGGAACGCCGCGAGCGCCCCCGTGATCGCCTCGTCGTCATCGACCAGGAGGATGCGGGGGCGCGCGGAGACGGTCACGGTCAGCCGTGCCGGAGGGTGTTCGCGGTTCCCCGGTCGGCGACGGTAGGGGTCGTGCCCGTCCAGTAGACGATGCTCGCGCTGCCGGTGACGGTGAGGCTCCCGACGCCCTCGGCGAAGACGACCGTTCCCGACCCGGAGAGGGTGAGATTCTCGACGTCATCGGCGATCACGACGCCGGCGTCGATGTCGATCACCAGATCTGCGCACGCGCCCTCGACGCGGATGACGGCGCCGTCCTGATTCAGCGTCTCGGATGGGCACGTCAGGGTGATGGTCGCCTCGGCGAGCATCCGCTCGCGGTCAGCCGCGTTCTCCGGCGTGAGACCCGAACCGCCGGGCGTCGAACCCTGGTCCGCCCCGCCGTCATCGGTGGCGGCATCCGCGGCATCCTCGGCATCCGATGCGCCGGCCTGCGGGGCATCCGTCTCTGCGGACGTCTGCTGCGGAGCCGGGACCCGATCGTCGGCGGCATCGGAGCGATCCACGATCGCGGCCGAGCATCCACTCAGGGCGCCGACGAGAACGGTGCTGGCGAGGACGATGCCGGCGAGAGCGGTGCGGAGCTCTCGGGCGGTCGCACGAAGAGGGCGTCGCGTGGTGCGCATGGTGTCCATCCTGTCGTAGGGGAGTGGCGGTCGAGACCAGCGGTCAGAGCGCGGCGGGGATGAAGATCTCGACGCGGCGGTTGAGCTGGCGGCCGGCCGGGTTGTCGACACCGTCGATCTCGTTCGCGGCCACGGGGCGACTCTCGCCGTATCCCTCGGCGGTGAAGCGTGTTGCGACACCGCGATCCTCGAGCCCGTCGACGACAGCATCCGCTCGATCCTCGGAAAGCCGCTGGTTGTACGCGTCGTCCCCGATCGCATCGGTATGCCCCGAGACGACGGCATCGCCGACGCCGAGCGTCGTGAGCACCTCGGCGACCGCGTCGAGCGTCGACGAGGCGTCGGCGCGGATGTCGCTGCGGTCGAAGTCGAACAGCACGCCGTCATCGAAGGTCAGGGTAGTGCCGCACGACTCGAGAGGGGCCAGAGCGCCGAGCGGTGGGAAGACCCCGAGCCGCGGTACCTCGGGGAGCGGGTCGGCCTTCACGTCCTCGCCGTTGACCTTCGCGGTGCCGTCGCCCCAGTTCTGGATCGTGAGGTCGCCGTCGCTGTAGTTGCCGGAGCCGTCGCCGAAGTTCTGGATCGTGACGCCCTGGCCCTCGAAGTCGCCGGAGCCGTCGCCGAAGTTCTGGATGGTGACGTCGCCGTCGGTGTAATTCCCCGATCCGTCGCCGAAGATCTGCACGGTCTTCGAGGCATCGGTGTAGTTACCCGATCCGTCGCCGAAGTTCTGGATCGTGACGACACCGTCGGAGTAGTTGCCGGAGCCGTCGCCGAAGTTCTGGATCGTCACGCCGTTGATCGTCGAGGTGCCAGAGCCGTCGCCGTAGTTCTGCACCGATCCATCGGGCCCGGTGAAGGTGCCGGAGCCGTCGCCGTACAGGTAGGCGCTGCCGGTGCCCGAGGTGACCTCGCCCGAGGCGTCGCAGTGCGCGGGCGTCGCGGTGACGCCGGGGATGTCGGCGAGGGCGGTGTTCATCTCGATCGTGAAGGCCGAGGCCGAGGTGTCGAGGAGAGAGAGGTCGGGCAGCACGAAGAGCGGCACCGGCGGGAACTGCCCCACGTCGTAGCCGGGCACGGTGTCGGCGCTCGAAGCGGCGGTCGCGGTCGGGGTCGAGGCAGGGCGGGGAGTGGCCGATCCGGCGGGTGCGGCCGACGGTTGCGGAGCGCATCCGGCCAGTGCGCCGCCGGTGAGAGCGAGCGCGGCGACGAGCCCTGCGGTGAGAGTGGAGCGCCGAGCGGTGGTGCGTGCGGTGGTCATGGAACGAGCGTATCGAGCGGATGTGGCGGGGCTGTCGCTGCGATGTCGCAGTTCTGAGACATCTCAGCGGGCGAGGCGCGCCTCCAGCACGGAGGCGGTCGAGCGCACGGCATCCGCCAGGTCGCCCTCGGTCACGGCGTCGCCCGCCCAGGTGACGGCCACAGCGGCGACCGGCCAGCCGTTGCGGTCGCGTACGGCCGCGCCGACCGATCGGAGCCCGTCGGCGACCTCGCTGTCCTCGGTCGCATAGCCGCGGGCCCGCACCTCGCGCAGCACCTCGCGCAGGGCCGACGGCGTGCGCGGCCCGACACCCGTGCGATCCGTGAACGACGAGGCGCTCGGGTACAGCGCCCGCACCTGTTCGCGGGGGAGTGCGGCGAGCATCGCCCGGCCGCTCGCGGTGAGGTGGGCGGGTAACCGCACCCCGACGTCGGTGATGAGCGCCGGGCGTCGGGGTGCGCGCTCCTCGACGATGTAGAGCACGTCGCCGCCGCTCATCACCGCGAGGTGCGCGCTCTCGCCGAGGCGGTCGGACAGCGCGGCCACGAGCGGGCGCCCCAGCCGGGCGAGCGGCTGCTGCCGCGCGTATCCGCCCGCGAGCTCGAAGGCCGAGGTGCCCAGACTCCACCGGCGGTCCTCGCGCAGGTGCAGCACGAATCCGTGCGCGGCGAGCGTCGCGAGCAGGTGGTAGACGGTCGAGCGCGGCAGGTCGAGCTCGCGGGCGATCGCGGATGCCGCCACCGGGGCGGGGCGCCCGGCCAGGTAGCTGAGGATGCGCAGGGTGTGCTCGGCAGCCGGCACCTGTGCGGGCAGCGCCGGGCGTGACACGGGTGTGCCCGCAGCGGCATCCGAACTGTCTGGGATCACAGACACAGCATCGCATGATCGGCTGTCGCGGACGAGCCCACGGGTGTGGAATCGAGACATGAGTGAACTCACCCCCGTGCTCGTCGGCGCCGCCCCGCTGGCGCCCGCCGATGTCGTCGCCGTGGCGCGCCACGGCGCCCCCGTGGTGATCGCCCCCGAGGCGCTGGCCCGCGTCGCCGAGACCCGTGCCGTGATCGACGGCCTGGCCGCCGACCCGCATCCGCACTACGGCGTCTCGACCGGGTTCGGCGCCCTCGCCACCACATTCATCGCCCCCGATCGTCGCCTGCAGCTGCAGGCCAGCCTGATTCGCTCGCACGCCGCGGGCACGGGAGCCGAGGTCGAGGCCGAGGTCGTGCGCGGGCTGCAGCTGCTCCGCCTGCAGACCCTCGCCTCCGGTCGCACCGGCGTGCGCCCGGTCGTGGTCGAGACCTACGCCGCGCTGCTCAACGCGGGGATCGTCCCGGTCGTGCGCGAGTACGGCTCGCTCGGCTGCTCGGGCGACCTCGCGCCGCTCGCCCACATCGCGCTCGCGGCGATGGGCGAGGGCGAGGTGCGCACCGCCGACGGAGCGCTCGTCGCGGCATCCGATGCCCTGCGCTCCGCCGGGATCACCCCGGTGACCCTCGTCGAGAAGGAGGGCCTCGCCCTCATCAACGGCACCGACGGGATGCTCGGGATGCTGGTGCTCGCGCTCCACGACCTCGACGAGCTGCTGCTCACCGCTGACATCGCCGCCGCCATGTCGATCGAGTCGCAGCTCGGGACGGATGCCGTCTTCGCCGCCGACCTCATGGCGCTGCGCCCGCAGGCGGGCCAGGGCGTCTCCGCGGCGAACCTGCGCGCGTTCCTCGGGGACTCGCCGATCGTGCACAGCCACAAGGGGCCGGAGGACGGACGTGTGCAGGACGCGTACTCGCTGCGCTGCTCGCCGCAGGTGCACGGCGCCGCGCGCGACACGGCCGGATACGCGGCGACGATCGCCGGCCGCGAGCTCGCCAGCGTCATCGACAACCCGGTGATCACGGTCGACGGGCGGATCGAGTCGAACGGCAACTTCCACGGGGCTCCGGTCGCTGCCGTGCTCGACTTCCTCGCGATCTCGGTCGCCGATGTGGCCTCCGTATCGGAGCGTCGCACCGACCGGGCGCTCGACCCCGCGCGCAACCACGGTCTGCCGCCCTTCCTCGCCGACGAGGTCGGCGTGGATTCCGGCCTCATGATCGCGCAGTACGCCGCGGCCGGCATCGTGTCGGAGCTCAAGCGCCTCGCCGTCCCGGCATCCGTCGACTCGATCCCGTCGTCCGCGATGCAGGAGGACCATGTGTCGATGGGGTGGGCGGCCGCCCGCAAGCTGCGCCGCGCGATCGACGGTCTCGGTCGCGTGCTCGCGATCGAGATCCTCACCGGCGCCCGCGCGCTCGACCTGCGTGCGCCGCTGCAGGCAGGGCCCGCCACCGGAGCCGTGCGCGACCTCGTGCGCACGGTCGCCGCGGGTCCCGGACCCGACCGTTTCCTCTCTCCCGATATGGAGGCCGTGACCGCCCTGGTGCAGTCCGGCGCCGTCGGCCGCATTGCGAAGGAGCACGCGAATGACTGACCAGAAGCCGACCCTCACCGACACCACGCGGACCGTGCGCGCCGCGCGCGGGAATCAGCGCACGGCCAAGAGCTGGGGCGCCGAGGCCGCCAAGCGGATGCTGATGAACAACCTCGACCCGGAGGTGGCGGAACATCCCGAGAGCCTCGTCGTCTACGGCGGCACCGGACGTGCGGCGCGCAGCTGGGAGGCGTACGACGCGATCGTCCGCACCCTCGACGAACTCGAGCCCGACGAGACGCTGCTGGTGCAGTCGGGCAAGCCGGTGGGCGTCTTCCGCACGCACGAGTGGGCGCCGCGGGTGCTCATCGCCAACTCGAACCTCGTGGGCGACTGGGCGACGTGGCCCGAGTTCCGCCGGCTCGAAGAACTCGGCCTGCTCATGTACGGGCAGATGACGGCGGGCTCGTGGATCTACATCGGCACGCAGGGGATCCTGCAGGGCACCTACGAGACCTTCGCCGCCGTCGCCCGCTCGCTCGGGCGCGACTCGCTGCGCGGCACCCTGACTCTCACCGGCGGGGCCGGCGGCATGGGCGGGGCGCAGCCGCTCGCGGTCACCATGAACGACGGGGCCGTGCTGATCGTCGACGTCGACGAGTCGCGCCTCGCCCGCCGGGTCGAGCACGGCTACCTCGACGAGTACACGACCGACCTCGATGCGGCCGTCGCCCGCGCGCTGGCCGCGAAGGAGGCCGGGGAGGCGCTCTCGGTGGGTGTCGTCGGCAACGCCGCCGAGGTGTTCCCGGAGCTGCTGCGGCGGGGCGTGGCGATCGACATCGTCACCGATCAGACGAGTGCGCACGACCCGCTCGCGTACCTGCCGATCGGCGTTTCCGTCGCCGACTGGAAGTCCGAGGCGGAGCGTGATCCCGAGGAGTTCACCCGGCGATCCCGGGAGTCGATGGCGGCGCACGTCGCTGCGATGGTCGCCTTCCAGGATGCCGGGGCCGCGGTGTTCGATTACGGCAACTCGATCCGCCGCGAGGCGGAGCTCGGCGGCTTCGACCGGGCGTTCGCGTTCCCCGGTTTCGTGCCGGCATACATCCGCCCGCAGTTCGAGGAGGGGCGCGGGCCGTTCCGGTGGGCCGCGCTCTCGGGCGACCCCGGGGACATCGCCAAGACCGATCGGGCGATCGCCGAGCTGTTCCCCGAGGACGCCGCGCTGCACCGCTGGCTGGAGAAGGCCGGCGAGAAGGTGCACTTCGAGGGACTGCCCGCCCGCATCTGCTGGCTCGGATACAAGGAGCGCCACCTCGCGGGCCTCAAGTTCAACGAGATGGTGGCGTCGGGCGAGCTGACGGCTCCGATCGTGATCGGACGCGACCACCTCGATTCGGGTTCCGTGGCGTCGCCGTACCGCGAGACCGAGGCGATGAAGGACGGCTCGGACGCGATCGCCGACTGGCCCCTGCTCAATGCGCTGCTCAACACGTCCTCGGGCGCCTCGTGGGTGTCGCTGCACCACGGCGGCGGCGTCGGCATCGGCAGATCCTTGCACGCGGGACAGGTCACGGTCGCGGACGGCAGCGAGCTCGCGGCGCAGAAGCTCGAGCGCGTGCTCACGAACGATCCGGGTACCGGCGTGATGCGGCACGTGGATGCCGGGTACGAACACGCCCGCGAGGTGGCGCGCGAGCGCGGCCTGAACATTCCGATGCTCTGAGCGCGCTTCCGGATACGAAAGGCTGACGGCATGACGATCCTGGTCACGAACATCGGCGAGCTCACGACGAACGTTGAAGGCGGTGGGGGCCCTTCGACAGGCTCAGGGACCCAGACAAGCTCAGGGGCCCATGCCGTCGCAAGGACCCATGCGGGGTCAGGCACTATGCACGATGCGGCCGTGCTGATCGATGCCGGGCGAATCGCGTGGGTGGGGACGGCGGCGGATGCTCCCGACGCCGATGAGGTCGTGGATGCCGCAGGTCGGGCGGTGATCCCCGGATTCGTCGACAGCCACAGTCACCTGGTCTTCGGCGGTGATCGGGCCGTCGAGTTCGAGGAGCGGATGGCCGGACGCAAGTACGCGGCCGGCGGCATCCGCTCGACCGTCGCCGCCACGCGCGCCGCGACAGAGGACGAGCTGCGTGCGCGGGTGCGTGGGTTCCTCGATGAGATGCTCGCCCAGGGCACGACGACCGTCGAGATCAAGAGCGGTTACGGGCTGAGCGTCGCCGACGAGGAACGCCTCGTCCGTCTCGCCGCCGAGGTGACACCCGAGGTGACGTTCCTCGGTGCGCACGTCGTGCCGGCCGAGTATGCCGATCGCGGGGACGAGTACGTCGACCTGGTCACCGGGCCGATGCTCGACGCCTGCGCGCCGCACGCGAGATGGATCGACGTGTTCTGCGAGACCGGCGCCTTCACCGTCGCGCAGTCGCGGCGCGTGCTCGAAGCCGGGATCGCGCGGGGGCTGGCCCCGCGCGTGCATGCCAGCCAGCTCGGACCGGGCGAGGGCGTCGCGCTCGCGGTGGAGCTGGGTGCGGCATCCGTCGACCACGGCACGTACCTGACCGATGACGATGTCGCGCTGCTTGCGGCATCCGACACCGTGCTCACGCTGCTGCCTGGTGTGGAGTTCTCGACCCGCCAGCCGTACCCCGATGCGCGACGGCTGATCGACGCGGGCGTCACGGTCGCGCTCGCCTGCGACACCAACCCGGGGTCGAGCTTCACGTCGTCGATACCGTTCTGCATCGCGGTCGCCGTGCGCGACATGGGCATGACCCCGGCCGAGGCCGTGTGGGCGGCGACGGCCGGCGGCGCCCGCGCGCTGCGCCGCGACGACATCGGGATCATCGCTCCGGGAGCACGTGCCGACCTCGTGCTGCTGGATGCGCCGACCCGCATCCACCTCGCCTACCGGCCCGGCGTTCCGCTCGTCGCGCGGGTCTGGAAGGACGGCGTCGCCGTCTGACGGTTGTGGTCTGAGGGGTGCCGTCAGGTGCTCAGTCCGGCGATGATCCGGGCCAAGCCGTAGTCGAAGGCCTGGTCGACGTCGCCGCCGAGACGGAAGGCTCCCGACAGTTCCATCTGCAGGAAGCCCGTCGCCCAGGCGGTGAACAGGCGTGCAGCGTCGAGGGCGTCCGTCTCGCCGACGAGAGCGGCGCAGGCACGCAACACGGATGCCGAGGAGCGGTGCAGCGCAGCCTCCGGAGTCGCCGGCGAGAACAGGAGGCGGAACGCCTCGGGGTGCTCGTGGGCGAAGGCTCGGTAGGCGACGGCCAGCGCGGCGAGATCCTCGCCGACCGCATCGAGACGCGAGGTCAGTTCGTCGACGGATGCCTCGGACACGGCGGAGAGCAGGGCGTCGCGATCGCGTACGCGCTTGTAGAGGGAAGGCGCGCGCACGCCGACGCGCAGCGCGACGGCCTGCATCGTGAGACCCGCCGGCCCCGCCTCCTCGAGGATTGCGCGACCGGCCGCGATGATCGCCTCGGTCGAGGTGCGTTCGGGTGCCGGCATGGTCGCCTCCTGGGGCCGTCGTCGATGGCTATTGACAATAGCCATGATAGCTACGTATCGTAGCCTTCGCAATCGGATCGCCGGTCGCACGTCCAGAAAGGACCCGCCATGCTCCTCGCTCCTCATCTCCACCGCCTCGGTAACGACATCGTCGCGTCCTACCTGATCGAGACGGATGCGGGCATCACCCTCATCGACGCTGGCATGCCCGGCCACTGGCGCGACCTGCAGCGCACGCTCGCCAAGATCGGCCGGCCCGTCTCCGACATCCGCGGCGTCGTGCTCACCCACGGCGACAGCGACCACATCGGATTCGCCGAGCGGCTGCGGCGAGAGGCGGGAGTGCCCGTCTTCATCCACTCCGCCGATGCCCACCGCGTGCGCACGGGCGAAAAGCCGAAGACGCCGATGGGGTCTGCGAAGCTCGGACCGATGCTGTCGTTCCTCGGCTACGGCATCCGCAAGCGTGCGCTGCGCACCCCGCAGGTCGCCGAGGTGCACGAGATCGCCGACGGCGATGTGCTCGACCTGCCCGGCTCGCCCGTGGTGATCGGCATGCCGGGGCACTCGCCGGGCAGCATCGCCGTGCACGTTCCGGTCGTCGATGCCGTCTTCGTCGGCGACGCGCTCGCCACCCGACACGTGCTCACCGGAAAGGTCGGTGCTCAGCCCGCCCCGTTCACGGATGAGCCGACGGAAGCGCTCGCCTCCCTCGGCCGGCTCGCCGGGGTGGAGGCGTCCTGGGTGCTTCCCGGGCACGGGGCACCCTGGCGCGGCTCACCGGCCGACATCGCGACTGCGGTGCGGGCATCCGCCTGAGGGCGCTGCCCGGGGCTCAGCGTCCGGCGAGTACCGCCGCCGTGTCGCTGATCGTGATCTGCGGCGGGTAGAGGCCCATCACCTGGATTGCCGCTGCGTGGTTCTCGGAGGTGGAGCCCGCGCAGGCGTCGGCGGCCACGGTGACGTGCGCCCCGGCATCCGCGGCGGCGAGTGCCGTCGAGATCACGCAGCAGTCCGTCGAGACGCCGGCGAGCACGATGCGAGCGCCGCGTCCGACGATCCGCTCGATCTCGGCGCCCCACTTGCCGAACGTCGGCAGGTCGAGCGTCGGCAGCGGCGACAGGGCGGATGCCTCGGGCACGAGTGCGAACAGCGGATCGGTCGCGGGCTGATCGGCGAACGGCCAGGCGGCGAAGTAGTCGCCCCACGAGGTCGAGCGGTCGGCCGTCGGCATCCACCGCGTCACGAGCACGCGCTCGCCGAAGGACTCCGCCAGCGCCCGGATGCGGGGCATCGCCTCGGTGAAGAACGGCGACCCCCACGCGGAGTCGGGCGCCGCGAAGATCGCCTGCGGGTCGATCACGACCAACCAGGGCTGCTCGGCGATGCTCACGCCTCCTGCCGCCGGATCCTGCCCGCGCGGGCGAAGTACGTCACCAGGAACGAGAGCACGAGGGCGAAGAAGACGCCGAGGTTCGCGTAGGCCCACTCGCCCTCCTTGCCGCCGATGAGGAACAGCAGGTAGCCCTGCCAGTTGTTCCACGCGGCGTCCTCGGCGAAGTTGTTCACGACGAGTCCCCAGCCGATCACGCTCGTGACGACCATGGTGCCGATCGAGGTCCAGTCCCACGCGCCGTATCGTCCGTTCGCATCGAACAGCGCCTGCTCGTCGTAGTCCGTGCGGCGACGCAGGATGTCGGCGATGAGGATGCCCGCCCACGCGGCGAGCGGAACGCCGAGCGTGATGAGGAAGCTCTGGAACGGGCCGAGGAAGTCGGTCGCGAAGAACACGACGAAGATGGTGCCCGCGGTCAGGATCGCCCCGTCGATCGCGGCGGCAGAGGGTCGGGGGATGCGGATGCCGAGGCTGAGCAGCGTGAGGCCCGAGGAGTAGATGCCGAGCACCGCGCCCGAGACGAGGGCCAGGACGGCGGTGAGGAGGAAGGGCACGAGCACCCAGACCGGGAGGATCGTCGCGAGCGCACCGATCGGGTCGTTCTGGACGGCCAAGAGCAGTTCGTCGTTCGAGCCCGCGAGCAGCAGACCGAACACGACCAGGATCACGGGGGCCACCGAGCCGCCGATCGTGTTCCACGCGACGATCGCCCCGTCGGATGCCGTGCGCTTCTGGTAGCGCGACCAGTCGGCGGCGATGTTGATCCAGCCGAGTCCGAAACCGGTCATCACCATGACGAGGGCGCCGATGACCTGCCCGATTCCGCCGTCCGGGCGGGCGAGCACGGCTTCGAGGTCGATGCTCGGGGCGGCCAGGATGACGTACAGCACGGTGACGGCGCCCGTGAGCCAGGTGAGGACCGACTGCATCTTCATGATGGCGTGGTAGCCGAGCACCGAGGCGCCCACGATGAGCGCCGCGACGATGACGGTCGCCGTGATCTTGAGCGCGATGCTGTCGCCGTCGCCGCCCAGCTGCGTGATCACGGTGGCCGTCGCGAGCACGGCCATGATGGCGAGGAACGTCTCCCAGCCGATCGACGTCAGCCACGACACGATTCCGGGAACCTTCTGCCCGTGAACTCCGAACGCGGCGCGCGAGAGGACCATGGTCGGCGCCGACCCGCGCTTGCCGGCGATCGCGATCAACCCGCAGAGCAGGAACGACACCACGATGCCGATGATCGAGACGATCGTCGCCTGCCAGAAGGAGATGCCGAAACCGAGCACGAACGACCCGTACGACATTCCGAACACCGACACGTTCGCCGCGAACCACGGCCAGAACAGGTCGCGCGGCTTCGCGGTGCGCTCGGACTCGGGGATGATCTCGATGCCGGCGCGCTCGATGAGGCCGGGCGGGTTCTGCGTCATCCCCTCATCCTGGCACCGTGCGCCGACATCGGGGCGAATACGACGAACCGACCGTGTCAGGAGCGGAAGAACGCCTCAGCGGTGCGGGTGAGATCGTGGAGGTCGGAGACACCGGCGAGCTCGCGTGCGGAGTGCATCGACAGGATCGGGATGCCGACGTCGACCGTGCGGATGCCGAGGCGGGTCGCCGTGATCGGTCCGATCGTCGAGCCGCAGGGCACGCCGTTGTTCGACACGAACTCCTGCGTGGTGACGCCGGCCCGCTCGCACCAGGAGTGCCAGGCGGCGGCGCCGACGGCATCCGTCGCATAGCGCTGGTTCGCGTTGATCTTGAGGATCGGACCCGACCCGAGAACGGGCTGCACGACGGGGTCGTGCTTGCCGACGTAGTTCGGGTGCACCGAGTGACCCACGTCGCTCGACAGGCACCACGACGACGCGAAGGCGCGGCGGCGCTCCGTGGCATCCGCCCCCAGCCCGTCGGAGATGCGCCCGAGGATGTCTTCGAGGAAGGGTCCGGCGGCGCCGGAGCGCGAGTTCGAGCCGAGCTCCTCGTGGTCGAAGGCCGCGAGCACGGCGATCGGGCCGCCCGCCGCCGTGTCGTGCGCGGCGAGGGCCACGACGCCCGCGTGCACCGAGGCGAGGTCGTCGAGGCGGCCGGAGGCGAAGAACGCGTCGTCCTTGCCGAACACGGCGCCTCGGGCGGTGTCGGCGATCACGACGTCGTAGCCGCGGATGTCTGCGGCGTCGACACCGGCGGATGCCGCGAGCTCGCCCAGCACATCGGCTTCGGTCGGGTCGCCCAGGCCCCAGACAGGTTGCGTCTCGACCTGCTTGTCGAGTGCGAGGCCGCTGTTCGCGGTGCGGTCGAGGTGGATCGCCAACTGCGGCAACCGGAGGAGCGCGCCGGTGTCGGCGAGCACGATGCGGCCGTCGCGGAGGGCGAGGCGGCCGGCGAGGCGAAGCTCGCGGTCGAGCCAGGAGTTCAGCAGCGGGCCACCGTAGACCTCGACGGCGGCCTGCAGCCAGCCGCGGGTGCCGGTGGTCGGCTGCGGCTTCAGCTTGAACCCGGGGGAGTCGGTGTGCGCCCCGAAGACGTGCACGGGTGTGGTCGGTGCGGCGTCCGTCGGCACCACCCAGGCGATCGCCGCGCCGTCGCGCACCACGACGAAGCGGCCGCCGGGCTGTGCGGGCCAGGCGTCCTCTTCATTCAGGCGAGTGAAGCCCGCGCCTTCGAGGCGTCGGGCGACCTCGGCCGCAGCGTGATAGCTCGAGGGGGATGCGGCGACGAAGTCGACGAGGTCCTCGGCGTGGGCGAGGGCGACCGGAGTGACGGGCATGGAGGGCCTTCCTGCAGACGGGCGTCCTTCGAGCGTACCCGCGGATGTGGTTGCGCTGCCGCGCGCGCCGGCTCCTGAGCGGGCAGGGCGAGACGAAGGACCGTGCGCGGCCGGTCGCATCATCGGCATCGATGTCGGAGCCGCCCCGTAGCCTGGACGCATGCTCGCTCGCACAGCCCTCGAGGTCGCCGACTGGCGCCGCCGCGTCTTCTCTCTCTACGCCGCCGTCCGCGACGCCGATTCGCCGGAAGACGCCCACGAACTCTGGCGTATCGAGCGCGACGACCTCATGCTGCATCACCCCGCCACGGCGCTGCTGCCCGAGGACCGCGTGATGTTCGAGGGGCTGCCGATCGCCTCATACGACCCTCAGTGGCGGTTCGAACTGCCGATCCTCGAGGCCGAGCCGGGCGGGTTCGATTTCGCGACCGGCACCGACGGCATCGTGCCGTTCGAACGCATCGGCCGGGTCGAGGTGCCGGATGTCGGCTCGCTCGACGTCTGGCGGCTGACCACGTACGGCGGCGGACTGTTCATCCCGGTGCGCGACGGGCTCGCCGGAAAGCCCGGCGGCACCTACGGCGGCGGACGCTACCTCGTCGACACGATCAAGGGCGCGGATCTGGGGTCGGATGCCGCGGGCGGCACGATCGTTCTCGACTTCAACTTCGCCTACAACCCGTCATGCGCCTACGACCCGGCGTGGGCGTGCCCGCTCGCCCAGCCCGGCAACGTCCTCCCCGTCGCGGTGCCGGTGGGGGAGATGTACGCGGGCTGAGCCTGTCGAAGCGTCCCGCCCCCGCCGATCGGCCGCGACTCACTTCCTCCCGAGCCGCGGCACCAGCGCCGGCGTGCGGTCGCGGTAGGCGACGTAGTCGGCGCGGTCGCCCCACTTCTTCTGGGCACGCGCCTCCAACAGTGGGATGCCGCTCACCCGCGTGAGCAGCAGGATCACGAACAGCGGCGAGAGCACGGCGACCCACTGCCACCCGGTGAGCACGGGCGCGGCGGTGACGAAGACGCCGACCCAGATCACGATCTCGCCGAAGTAGTTGGGGTGGCGCGAGCGCGACCACAGCCCGGTGCGGATGAACTCGTCGCGATTGCGCGGGTCCTTCCGGAACGCCGACTTCTGCGCATCGGCGACGACCTCGATCACCATGCCGAGCGCCCACACGACGATCCCGACGATGCTCAGCCATCCGAGCGTCGGACGGGCCGCGGCATCCGTGCTGATCGCGATCCACGCGGCCGCTGCGGTCAGCGACACCCATGCGCCCTGGATCACCCAGACCTGCAGGAAACGCAGCGGCGAGCCCTTGATCTCGTCGAACCGGCCGTCCGATCCGGCCTTGTGCACGCGCACGGCGAGGAACGAGCCCAGGCGCGCGGCCCACAGCATCACCATCGCCGCGAGGATCCAGCTGCGCGCATCGGGCATCGGCGTCAGCAGCACGAGCGCGGCCGAGATGATGAAGAACGTGGCGCTGCCGGTGAGGTCGAAGAACCGCTCGGTGCGCAGGAGGAACGCGGGGATGAAGGCGAGGATCTGGATGGCGAACGCCGCCGCGACCGCGAGCGCGAACAGCGGGATGCCGCCGAGCGATGCGCCGTTCTGGCTGCCGGCGAAAGCGACGAGCGCTCCGATGACGAGCGCAGCGACGATCGCGATGAGCGAGGTGCGGGAGGAGCGGGTGTTCGTGGGCGTCGGCGACGACATGGGGTGCTTTCCGTTTCTCAGAGGTAGAGGTCGTTGACGGTGCCGGCCGCGCGGTCGAGCACGACGTTCCGCTTGAGCTTCATGGTGGGGGTGACGAGCTCGCGGTCGTCGAGGTCGGCGAGCACGACGCTGAACCGGCGCACCTGCTCGCTGTGCGCGACGAGCGCGTTGGCGGCGTCGACGGCGTGCTGCAGACGGGAGTGCAGGGCGGGTTCGGCGACGGCGCGGATGTCGGTGTGGGGGCCGTCAGGGAGGACGATGCTTTCGGCGGATGCCCAGGCCCGCGTCTGCTCAGGATCGAGGATCAGCAGCGCCGACAGGTAGGGCTTCCCCTCGCCGACCATCACGGCGTGCGAGACGAGCGGGTCGGATTCGACCGAGCTCTCCCAGCGGGTCGGCACGATCGTCTTGCCGTTCGAGGTGACGATCACGTCCTTCAACCGGCCCTCGAGGATCAACCGGCCCTGGTCGTCGAGCCGCCCGAGGTCGCCGGTGCGGAAGAAGCCGTCGACGAAGGCATCCGCGTTGTGCGCCGGGTCGCGGTACCCGTCGAACACGCCGACTCCGCGGGCGAGCACTTCGCCGTCGTCGCTGATGCGCACGATGAGACCGGGGAGGGGCGGGCCGACGGTGCCCGACGAGATGAGGCCAGGCAGGTTGCCGGTGAGGGGCGCCGTCGTCTCGGTGAGCCCGTAGCCCTCGATGACGGGCACGCCGAGGCCGCGGAAGAACAGCGACAGCTCGGGGTCGAGCGCCGCGCCGCCGGAGAGGATGTACCCGACGCGGCCGCCCATCACACTGCGCAGGCGGCGGTAGAAGAGCGCGTCGAAGAAGCGATGGCGCAAGGTGAGCCCGAGTGCTGTCGCGCGGGTGCGTCCGTTCTCGCTCCGCTCCGCCCGGCGACCCCAGGCGGTGGCGGTCGATACCGCCGCGGCCCACACGCGCGCGAGACCCTTGTCGGATGCCTTCGCCGCCGCAGCCGCCTGGATCTTCTCGAGCACCCGCGGCACGACGACGAGGAACGTCGGGCGCAGGGTGTCGAGGGTCGAGACGACCGTCGAGGGGTCGGACAGGTGTGCGATGCGCATGCCGCTCGCCAGGCAGATCAGCTGGAGTCCTCGCGCCAGCACATGGGCGAGCGGCAGGAAGATCACGGTGTTGCCGTTCTCGTTCACGATCTCGCGGTACGCGGCTGCGATGTTGAGCACCTGACCGAGGAAGTTGCGGTGCGTGAGCACGACGCCCTTCGGGGTGCCGGTCGTTCCGGAGGTGTAGACGATCGTCGCAGGGTCGTCCTGTGTGGCGGATGCTCGGCGGGCCTCGAGCTCGTCGTCGGTGACGTCGGCCCCGAGGACGACCAGGTCGGTGAGGGTTCCGGATGCCGCGGCTCCGGGCACGTCGGCGTGCGGGGTCGCGGCATCCATCGTCCACGTGCCGAGCGCGGGCTCGGCGGACTGCGCCAGTGCCGCCTGCAGGAGCTCGGCGTGCGCCGTGCCGCCGGCGATCGCCAGGCGTACGCCGGCGTCGGCGACGATCGCGTTCACCTGCGACGGCGACGACGTGTCGTAGATCGGCACCACGACGGCACCGGCGAACCAGGCTGCGAGGTCGGCGACCGCCCACTCGTAACGCGTCGGCGCCATGATCGCGATCGGATCACCGGCGCGGATGCCGCGGGCGATGAATCCCTTCGCGAGGGCCCGCGCCTCCGCTGCGAACGCACGGGTCGTGACGGGGTGCCAGGCGCCGGCCCGCTCGACCTCGAAGGCGACGTGGTCGGGCGACGATTCTTCGCGTCGGGTCAACAGGTCGGTCACGTTGCGGTAGTCCTCGAGGCTGGCGAGGGCGGGTGTCGACGACTCGATCATGGGGAGGTCCTCTCGTCGTGCGGGCGCGCTGAATCACCCGTCTGCACCTGTTCGGAGCGGGTGGGGATTCGGATGGGAGGGAGATCCCCGGAGCGTCCGTGTGCGTCGATGGAGGTGTCGTTTCTCGGCGGGCCGGGTCGCAGTCTATCGCCCGCGGTTCGCGACGCCTCGGTTGTGCGCGAGGATCGCGATGAGGGATGCTGCGGGCGCGACGATCATCAGTGCGAAGCTCCAGGCCCCGATCGTCGACGTCAGCATCACTGCGCCGAGCACGAAGAGGGCGGCTCCGAGCGTGCGGAGTGCGAGCGTTCCGCGGGGAGCGATGGCGGGAGGGCCGTAGAAGGGGACGGGAGTGTTGGCATTCGCGCGCAGCGTCAGCTGCAGTGCCGTGAGGAACATAGCCGCTCCGGCGATGGTCAGAATCCAGCCGAACGCTCCCATCCGCCCAGTCAAACACATTCAGGCGAATGAGCCGGACGGCTGGCATCCCCGCGGAGGATGGGGTGAGATGTGGAGGGGCTGACGGGAATCGAACCCGCGCTGTCTGCTTGGGAAGCAGAAGTTCTACCATTGAACTACAGCCCCGCACCCCGCATCCTCGCGGAACGGGGTGACGCCAGCCTACCCGGCCGGGCCGACAAGGCCAAAGCGCGCCCCCGGCGAAAGGCCGGGGGCGCGATCGGGCGTCAGCCTGCGATGGATCGGACGATCAGAAGGATGCCTTGATCTGCGCTCCGGTCGCCCAGCTCTTCGACACCGTAATCTTCACCTTGCCCTTGTAGCCGAACAGGGAGCAGGTCTTCCCGGCCCCGTTCACGGTGATCGTTCCCGAGCAGAACACGTTGCCGCTGGCCGTGCTCATCGTGAATTTCTGCGAGCTCGTGGCCATATGCGAGCCCATCACGCGGAACGACACGGTGCTCTGCTTCGCTGTCACCGTGGTCGAACAGCTGAGGCCGTCGTATCCACAGGTCTTGTACGACACCGCCGCATTCGCCGCCTGCGGCACCGCCACCGTTCCGCCCGCCACCACGAGGGCGGCCAACGCCAGCGCTACCAGTCGGTTCTTCTTCGTCTTCATCGACATGTTTGTTCTCCGGTCATCATTCATTGATGGATGACGCACCCGGGGGAGTGCGTCATCAGTCCAGACGATCGAGTTTCCGGATTCGGTCGTTGCATGCGGGCATACTTCGTGGACGCGAACCGAGCGGCAACTAGGCTGGTGCCCGTGCTTCTCAGTGATCGCGACATCAGGGCAGACCTCGCTTCCGGAAAGATCGGGCTCACCCCGCACGACCCGGCGATGGTGCAGCCGTCGAGCGTCGACGTGCGGCTCGATCGGTACTTCCGGCTGTTCGACAACCACAAGTACCCCTTCATCGATCCCTCGGTCGATCAGCCCGAGCTCACGCGTCTGATCGAGGTCGACCCCGACGAGCCGTTCATCCTGCACCCCGGAGAGTTCGCGCTCGGCGCGACTTTCGAGCAGGTCTCGCTCGCCGACGACGTCGCCGCTCGCCTCGAGGGCAAGTCCTCGCTCGGACGCCTCGGCCTCATCACCCACTCCACCGCCGGATTCATCGACCCGGGCTTCACCGGACACGTCACGCTCGAACTCGCCAACGTCGCGACGCTCCCCATCAAGCTGTGGCCGGGCATGAAGATCGGCCAGCTCTGCTTCTTCCGCCTGACGTCGCCCGCCGAGAACCCCTACGGCTCCGGCCCCTACGGCAACCGGTACCAGGGACAGCGCGGGCCCACAGCATCCCGTTCCTTCCAGAACTTCCACCGCACAGACGTCGGCGTCACCGACGTCGGAGCCCTCGGAGGCTGACATGACCAGCGACAGCACCACCCCGTCCGAGCCCGAGAAGCGCGAGGAGGACGTGGCGGATGCCGTCGTCCCGCCGCCTCCCGTCTTCGACGATGCCGCGGCGGCTGCGGTCGTGCCGCCGCCACCCGTCTTCGACGACAACCGGGCCGACGTGGTCGTGCCGCCGCCGCCCTCGTTCGACGGGCCGCTGACCGGTTCGGTCCCCGGAGCGGGGGATTCGGCACCCGCCCCTCTGCGTCGGCGCCCGCTCCCGCCGGTCGCCGTGCCCGAGCCCGGACCCTTGGCGCCGGAACCCGACCCGGCTTTCGTGGCGCCCGAGGTGCCGGCCTCCGGCGGATATCGGGGCTGGACCGTCGCGATCTTCAGCTTCCTCGTGCTGCTGTTGGCCGGGGCGATCGCGCTCGTGATCTATCTCGCGACGAGCACGACGCTGAACTTCCCGAGCTTCGATTCGGCCTCGTCTGACGACGGATCGAGCACGGTCTCCACCTCGTCGCCGGTGGCCGACGCCGACGACCTGGTCGATCCGGACGACCTGCCGGGGGTCGGCGTCGTCGCGGGCCAGCCCTGCAGCGACTTCTGCGGCCAGGTCGCCACGGCGGTCGGTGCGCGCGTCGTCGGGCAGGACGGTGACGTCGACTGGCGCATCGCCGAACCGTGGATATCTGAGGAGATCGCACAGCAGGGCGTGCGCGAGCGTACGGTCGGCGCGTATTCGTCGTCGGTCGGCACTCTGGAATTCACAGTGTGGAGCTTCGACGACGACGCGACGGCGCTGACGGGTTTCGAGGCGCAGAACCTCGACCGCGGAGAGCCGACCGAGAGCGACACCGTCTACGCCGACGGCAGGGGACAGCAGAACACGTACGTCGACGCCGCGGGTATGACGATCATCTGGGTCGTGGCCGATGAGGACGGGCATCCGTGGGTGCTACAGGTGGTCGGTCCCGACGACGACGCCGTGCACCAGTTCTACCTCGCGCTGCCGATCTGATCGCGGCGCTCGGCGTTCATAACTCCGGAGAAACGCGCCGCGAAGACGTCGGAACCCGGATTGTGAGGCGTTCGGCGGGCGGTCTTCCGGAGTTGTGAACGCGAGGCGTGGCACTCACTCACGACGGATGCCGTGGGATCGGGGCCAGATCGGTGATTGCGGTGGTTTCGGGTGCGGTCTGTCCTGAGTTCGGGACAGACGCAAACACATGAAGGAGGGGCGGACGCCGAAGCATCCGCCCCTCCTTCATGGGGTATCTCGGGTCAGGCGTCGCGTCCGCGACTGAAGCCGGCGTCGAAGCCGCGCTCGTAGGCGTTCTGCGCCATGCGGGCGACGCGGTGCGAGCCGTGGCCACGCTGTCCGTGGCGCTCGCCGTGAGCGTGCTCGCCGTGGTTGCGACCGTGGCCGTGCTCGTGGTGACCGCAGTCCGGTCCGAAGGCGCGACCGTGACCGGGGCCGAAGGCGCGCTCGCCGTCGGCATCCGGGCCGAAGTCGTGCCCCGGGCCGAAACCGTGACCGGGTCCGTACGCGTGATCGGGGCCGAAGCCGCGCCCGTGACCGAAGCCGTGCCGCGGTCCCGCGTGCTTTGCGAAGCGTCCGCGCGGGCCGAAGCCGTGGCGGCGCGAGCGGGGCAGAGGGGTCTCCTCGTCCCAGCCGAACGCGCGGGCGATCTTCTCGAGTGAGGCGAGGGTGGTGGTGAGCTCGTCCTCGGAAACGGCTTCGGTGACCTTCGCGCGGATACCGTCGACGATCGCGCCGAGGCGCTCCTTCGCAGCGCGTCCCTCGTCGGTGAGCGCCCAGCCGTCGCCGTCGGCGACGACCCAACCGCGCTCGATGAAGCGGTGCAGCTTGTGCTCGTTCAGGGGGCGTCGGGCCGGCATCGTGCCGTCGACGACGTTGAGGAGCCGCCAGTCGCGGCGGCCGACCTCGTCGCCCTCGCGCTCGAAGGCGGAGGCGAACTCGGCCGCCATCAGGCGGTCGACGGCCTTCAACCAGTAGCCGAAGGGGCGGGTGGTGTTCTCGGGGTTCTGTTCAGAGGTGTTCATGGGATGCGTCCTTTTGCATGTCAGGGTGCACGTGTATGTCACTGTGCATGTACATGTAGTGTGACATGTGATGTGAATGCATGTCAAGTCGCATGTAAAATCGAGGGGTGAGCACCGAAGAGACCGACCCCGCCGAAGCGATCGCCCAGGCGCTGTCCCGCCTGCGCGGACGCCGACCGGGAGATCGCGGCGAACGCGGAGGCCCCCACGGCCACGGGCACGGCGGCCCGCACGGCTGGCACGGCGGCCCCCACGGTGGCGACCACGGCGGACCCTTCGGGTACGGGCAGCCGGGCATGCCGCCGTGGATGGGTGATCCGTCGGGCCGGATCGGCGGTCCCGCGCGCATGCGGATGCTCGAAGCTCTGGCCGCGGCATCCGCACCGCTCAGCGTGAGCGAACTCGGCGCGGCCATCGGCGTCGACCAGCCGCGCGCCTCACGGCTGGTGCAGCAGGGTGTCGCCCACGGATTCCTGCGCCGCGAGGCCGACCCCGACGACGCACGCCGCACGCGCATCGCGCTCACCGACGAGGGGCGCAGTTTCGCCCGTGGCCTGCGGGGTGAGCGGCGTCAGATGCTCAGCGGCGCCCTCGCCGCCTTCAGCGACGAGGAGCGCACCGAGCTCGCGCGCCTCCTCACGAAGCTCGCCGACAACTGGCAACGCTGACCCCTTCGTCTTTCGAATCGCTCACTTTGCCGTCTCGGACGCCTGCCGACGACGAAGTGCGCTACTCGAAAGCCGGGAAGAGGGCGACTCAGCGCGGAGCCTTCACCGGGAGCAGCAGCAGGAAGCCGATGATCAGCACGATCACGATGCCCAGGATGCCGAACGCCGTCTGCGCCGTGAGCACGATGAGGAGCGTCCAGGCGCCCGAGGCCATCCAGCTCGCCGCCCGGCCGGTCGTCGCGTAGAGACCGAAGATCTCGCCCTCGCGCCCGGCCGGCGTGACCCGGGCGAGGAACGAACGGGCCGCCGCCTGCGCCGGTCCGACGAACGCGCAGAGGATGAGCCCGCCGATCCAGAACACCATCGCCCCGCCGTCGCGCAGCAGGAAGACCGCGAGCCCGGCGACGACCATCGACCCGATCGACACGAGGATGATGCGCTTGGGGCCGACCCGGTCGTCGAGGCGCCCGGCGAGGATCGTCGAGACGCCGGCGATGAGGTTCGCGGCGATGCCGAAGATGATGATGTCGTCGGTCTCGAAACGGAAGACCGCGGTGCCGATGATCGCCCCGAACGCGAACACTCCGCCGAGGCCGTCGCGGAAGACCGCACTCGAGAGCAGGTACCAGAACGTCGGACGCGTCTCGGGGTCGCGGTAGAGGCCGGCGACGTCCTTCACCAGCACCGCGTACGAGCGGAAGAACCCGACTTTGCGGTCGGGGCGGCCGAGCGAGGGCTCCGGCACGTTGAGGAAGATCGGGATGCTGAACACGATCGCCCACACCGCGCAGCCGACGGCGATCAGGCGGTAGACGAGGCCGTTGTCGGTCGGCATCCCGAACCAGTCGACGGCGTTGAGCGCGACGACGATCGCGAGGGCGATGATGCCGCCGAGGTATCCGAAGCCCCAGCCGAGGCCCGAGATGCGGCCGACGTTCTTCGCGTTGGCGATGCCGATCAGCATCGCGTTGGAGTTGACCGCCGCGATCTCCTGGAACACCGTCGCCGCCGAGATCAGCGCGACACCCAGCCAGAACAGGCTCGGCACGGGCTCGACGAACCACAGTCCGAGCATGCACAGGATCAGCGCGCCGGTGCCGAGGCCGAGCCACAGCTTCTGGCGCCCCGCGGCATCCGCGCGCTGGCCCAGCACGGGCGCGAGCAGCAGGATGCCGAACGCCGCGATCGTCGACCCGAGGCCGAGACCCGACGTCAGGTCGGCCTCGGCCGCGAGACGCGTCGGGTCGTTCTCGTCGAGCGCTGCGATGTCGGCGGGCAGGAATCCCTCGCCGACGAGGTAGAGCGCGGTGAAGACGAAGGTCAGGATGACGGTGTTGAAGGGCTGCGTCGCCCAGTCCCACAGTGCCCACGAGAAGACCTGCTTCTTGGGAGCGGGAGTCTCGCCGCGCAGGTCGAGGCCGATCACGGCGACGGCGCCGCTGTTCGCCGTGGCGACCGGCTCGGGGACGCCGGGCTGAGGTTCGGGTGCGCTCATGTCTCGAAGTCTGGCCGCCCGCGGTGAACGGGCGGTGACGCCACTCCGGACGATCGGTCGGATGCCGTGGACGAGACGTCGGGCGCGCGGCATCCGCCTGCTCCAGGCTGGAAGCATGACGATCACCTCTCCCGTGCCCACCACAGCATCCGCCCCCGCTGAACGGATGCGCTACGGCGGGCTGATCGTCGTCATGCTCATGAGCTTCCTGCTGGTGACGGCGGAGTTCCTGCCGAACGGCGTGCTCACCGAGATGGCCACCGCCCTCGGCGTGACCCCGGGCCAGGCCGGCCAGACCGTCACGGTCACCGCGCTCGTCGGATTCATCGTCGCGCCGACCATCGGGCTGGTCTTCCCGCGTCTCGACCGCCGGTCGCTGCTGGTCTGGATGGCGCTCGCCGCGGCCGTCTCGAACCTCATCGTGGCGATCGCCCCGAACCTCATCATCGTGCTGCTCGCCCGGTTCCTGCTGGGCGCGGCGATCAGCGCCTTCTGGTCGATGTCGATCACCGTGGCCGCGCGTATCGCGGGGCCCGAGCGCCTCGGCCGCGCCGTGATGTTCACCGCCGCCGGCACCTCGCTCGCGACGGTCGCCGGTGTGCCCCTCGGCGTCATGCTCGCCGAGATCGTCGACTGGCGCACGGTGTTCGCGATCGCCGGCGTCGCCACCGGACTGCTCGCGATCGCCCTGCGCGCTCTGCTGCCCTCGGTGCCCGCGGCGCAGGCGTCGAGCATCCGTCTGCTGGTCGACACGATCCGCCAGCCGGGCATCGGCCTCGGCCTCATCGGGCACGTGTTCGTCGTGCTCGGGCACTTCCTCGCCTACACCTACGTGCGGCTCGCGCTCGAGCGCATCCCCGACGCGGATGCCACGACCATCGTCGTGCTGCTCGCCCTGTTCGGCGCCGGAGGGCTCATCGGCAACCTCGTCATCGGCTTCGTGATCGACAAGACCTTCGCGTTCTTCGCCGTGCTCGCGCCGCTGGTGATCGCGGTGTCGGTCGCGTCGATGCTGCTGCTGTCGGGCTCGGTCACCGGGATCGCCGTCGTCGTGTTCGTGTGGGGCTTCTTCTTCGCCTCGTGGCTGATCGTCGTGAACACCTGGGTCGGGCATCGGATGCCGTCGCGCCTGGAGGCCGGAGGCAGCCTGGTCGTCGTTGGATTCCAGGGGGCGATCATGCTGGCGGCGGGACTCGGCGGGTTCCTCGTCGACGGTGCCGGGGTCGAGGTCGCCTACGTGATCGGTGCGGCGCTCCTGGTCGTGGGTGCCGTGCTCTTCGGCTTCTCCAACCGCGTGCGCGGCTGAACTCGCGCGGGGTGGGCCCTTCGACAGGCTCAGGGACCCAGTTCGTGTAACCGGGTCGCTGAGCCTGTCGAAGCGTCCCGCCCCGCGCGCGCCGACCTACGCGGAGACGGGGGTGCGGTGCGCGAGGCGCCACGACGACGGTGTCATGCCGGTGCGCCGGCGGAAGGCGCGGCTGAACCCCTCGTCCGAGGCGTAGCCCAGCGCGCGCGAGATGTCCGACACCGAGTCGCCGGCGTCGAGCATCCGCTTGGCCTGATCGACGCGCACCTCGGTGACGTACTCGGCAGGGGAGCGGCCGATCGCACTGCGGAACCGCTCGGCGAACACCGATCGCGACATGGCGCCGACGCTCGCGAGGCGCTCCACGGTCCAGTCGCGGCCGGGTTCGTCGTGGATCGCGTCGATCACGCGGTCGAGGAAAGGGTCGGCCGACAGGGATGGCCACCCGGCGGGCGCGCAGCCGTTCTCGGCCCACGCGCGGATCACCGAGAGGAAGACGGTGGTGGCCATGAGCTTGCAGATGACCGGGTCGGTGCGCCGCAGCGGGAACTGCGTCGGGTCGACGAGGCCCATGCTCGCCGCGAGTGTCGCGGCGGCGGGTTCGAGGGCGTCGAAACCGGTGACGGTCACGAGATCGGGCAGCAGGACGAGCAACGGGGATGCCGCATCGGCGAGCTCGATGTCGAGCACGATGAGAGTGGTATCGCCGTCGGCTTCGAGGGCGAAGGGAGAGCCGCCTCGGGTGAGGAACGCATCGCCGGCGACGAGCAGATCCCGCGGTGCGCCCAGGTCGACCGAGACTTCCTGCGAGGAGCGGTCGACGTCGAGACGGCATCCGGCCTTAAGCGGTGGATGCCCCGCCACCGCGCCCTCGGCGACGTAGACGAGCGTCATCGCCCCCGGCATCATCGGCAGCAGGTCGCCCGAGGAGATGGGGACGCGGCGGGCGAAGCCCACGCGGAGGTCGACGGTCGCGAGCACGCGCGCCAGAGCATCCGCATCCACAGTCATGCTTTCGGGAACGCTGTCGTCGCCGCCCTTATTCCGGTCATAGGAACCACCGATACCGTGGAACCACCCCCACCCGAGGAGTCCCGTGTTCCGTACGCCCGACCGCCTGTACCGAGTTCTCGCGATCGCGGAGGCGATCACCTGGACCCTCCTGATCGGGGGGATCATCGCCCGGGCGCTGGGCGCCCCCGGCGTCGTCGTCACGATCGGCGGCGGCATCCACGGGTTCGTGTTCCTCGCCTACGGGGCGACGGCACTGCTCGTGGCGATCAGCCAGCGCTGGCACCCGGGTGTCGCCGTTCTCGCCGTCGCGAGTGCCGTGGTGCCGTACGCGACCATCCCCATGGAGATCTGGCTGCACCGCTCGGGCCGACTCGAGGGAGCGTGGCGTCTCGACGCCACCGATGACCCGCGCGACCGCCGCTGGTACGACCGCCTGATGCGCTGGTTCCTGCGCCGTCCCGTCGTGCTGGTGCTGCTGCTCGCCGTCGCGATCGTCGCCCTCTACGTGATCCTTCTGCTCGCGGGTCCTCCCGGCGGCAAGTGACGACCGTCCAGACGGTCTCGCTCAGGGCGTGATGACGATCGCGTTCCGATCGGCGATCTCCGCGAGCGCAAAGGCGGGATCGCCGCTCGTGCAGTCCACGATGACGTACAGCCCGACGCCCACCGCGCTGAACGCTCGAGCCGCCATGATCCAGCTGCGGCCGGTGTCCTGGCCGACGACCTGACGGTTCTCGACGGTGTCGTTGCCGCTGATCTGGTAGCTGAACGCACCGGTCGTCGCGTTCGGCGTGATGTCACCGGGCGTTCCGCCGAGGACCGTGGCGATCATGGCATCCGAGGTCGCGCTGTCGTCATCGGCGACGAGGATGTCGTCACCGATCAGGCCCTGCCAGAAGTGGGCGGTGCAGTAGCCGTCGACCGTGGCGTAACTCCAGTTGCCCTGACCGTCGTCGGGTGATGCGATCTCCCAACCGTCGTCGGTGAGGAGCCCGTCTCCCCACTGGATGTAGGCGGTGGCAGGGAGGGAGCTGCCGTCGTCGAACGACATCGTCGTCGGGAGGTCGTCATCGGCGGAGGTGCTCGGCGACTCGTCGGGCATCGGCGCGGGCGTTGACGTGTCGTCGGACGCCGGGACGTCGGCGGGGATCTGGGCGTAGAGGCATCCGCTCAGGGGCAGGAGGGCGGCGGCCACGACGACCGCGGCGGCGAGGCGGGGCAGAGGCATCCAAGGCATATGCGGAGCCTAATCACCCGTGCGCCGTCGTGCACAGGGGGAGGAATGCCCACCTGATTTCAGTGCGCGGTTGCGATGCCGAGGCGGTCGTGCACCATCACCGCGGCGACTCGCGCTCCCGCCCCCGCGGCGACGATCAGTTGCTGCGGTCCGGGTGCCGCCGCATCGCCCGCCGCGTACAGCCCGGCGATGTCGGTGCGTCCGGAGCGGTCGGTGAGCAGATGCCCGGCGGCGTCGCGCGCCGGATCGATGCCGTCGAGGAACGGCAGCGTCGCGTCCCATTCCGGGCGGACGAATCCACCATCGACCGCGACGGACGTGCCGTCGGCGAGCCGTACGGCCTCGAGCCGCCCGCGGTCGCCGACGAGTTCGACGATCGGATGCCGCTGCACCACCACACCGGCGGCCGCGAGCTGTGCTTCCTCGACCGCGGTCACGACCGCTGACCCGTTCGTGAACACCGTGAGGCTCTCGGTCCATCGGGAGATCAATCGAGCGCGATCGGCGAGGTCGTCGGTCTCGCCGATGAGCGCGAGCGTGCGCCCCTGCAACTCCCAGGCGTCGCAGGCGGCGCAGCTGAAGAGGCTCATGCCGTAGAAGCCGCGCAGATTCGGCACGTCCGGCAGCGTCTCGCGCAGCCCCGTCGCGATCAGGACGGCCGGGGCGGATGCCGTGCCGGCGGGCTCGCGTCGTCCGATCTCGGCCGTGAACCCGGCATCCGTCCGTCGCAGCGAGGCCACCCGCACCCGGGAGCGGATCTCGACGTTCGGGTAGGCCGCGAGCTCCTCGCGGGCGATTCGGCGCAGTTCGTGCGGTGGGATGCCGTCGCGCGTGAGGAAACCGTGCGAGGCGAGCGTGGCGGCGTTACGCGGCCGGTCGGCGTCGACCACGAGCACGCGGGCGAGCGAGCGGCCGAGGTTGAGGGCGGCTGAGAGCCCAGCGGGTCCACCGCCGATGATGATCACGTCGTACTCGGTGTGGTCCACAGTATCCTCCCGAGAGTAAGGGTCACCTAACTTCAATCCTGCCATGCGGGGAATGGTCGGGCACAGCCGCCGCAAAATCAAAGTTGAGCCTTTTCATATCAAGTTTGTTTGACAGTCATCTTCCGTCGATGTACAGTTGAGCCATCGCGACTCAGGTTTTCCTGATCGCCGCAGATTTCAGACCAACCATCGTCAGCAACACAAAGGAGAACAACATGGCACGTGCTGTGGGAATCGACCTCGGTACGACGAACTCCGTCGTCAGCGTCCTCGAGGGCGGCGAGCCGAAGGTCATCGCCAACGCCGAGGGCTTCCGCACCACCCCGTCGGTGGTCGCCTTCACCAAGGACGGCGAGGTGCTCGTCGGCGAGACCGCCAAGCGCCAGGCCGTCACGAACGTCGACCGCACCATCGCGTCGGTCAAGCGTCACATCGGAACCGACTGGACCTTCGACGTCGACGGCAAGAAGTGGACGCCGCAGGAGATCTCCGCGCGCATCCTCATGAAGCTCAAGCGCGACGCCGAGTCGTACCTGGGCGACACGGTGACCGACGCGGTCATCACCGTCCCCGCGTACTTCAACGACGCCGAGCGTCAGGCCACCAAGGAGGCCGGCGAGATCTCGGGCCTCAACGTCCTGCGCATCATCAACGAGCCCACCGCCGCGGCTCTCGCTTACGGCCTCGACAAGGGCAAGGAAGACGAGCTCATCCTGGTCTTCGACCTCGGTGGCGGAACGTTCGACGTCTCCCTCCTCGAGGTGGGCAAGGACGACGACTTCTCGACCATCCAGGTGCGCGCCACCGCCGGTGACAACCGCCTCGGTGGAGACGACTGGGACCAGCGCCTCGTCGACTACCTGATCTCGCAGTTCAAGTCCACGACCGGCGTCGACGTCTCGGGCGACAAGATCGCCCTGCAGCGTCTCAAGGAGGCCGCGGAGCAGGCGAAGAAGGAGCTGTCGTCCTCGACGAGCACCTCGATCAACCTCCCGTACCTCTCGCTCACCGACTCGGGCCCCGTCTCGCTCAGCGAGACGATCACCCGTGCGAAGTTCGAGGACCTCACGAAGGACCTGCTCGACCGCACCAAGAAGCCCTTCGAGGACGTCATCCGCGAAGCCGGCATCAAGGTCGCCGACATCGACCACATCGTGCTCGTCGGTGGTTCGACGCGTATGCCCGCCGTCGCCGAGCTCGTCAAGCGCGAGACCGGCAAGGAAGCCAACAAGGGCGTGAACCCGGATGAGGTCGTCGCCGTCGGCGCCGCCCTGCAGGCCGGTGTCCTGAAGGGAGAGCGCAAGGACGTCCTCCTCATCGACGTCACCCCGCTGAGCCTCGGCATCGAGACCAAGGGCGGAATGATGACGAAGCTCATCGACCGCAACACCGCGATCCCGACGAAGCGCAGCGAGACCTTCACCACGGCAGACGACAACCAGCCGTCCGTCGCGATCCAGGTCTTCCAGGGCGAGCGCGAGTTCACCCGCGACAACAAGCCGCTCGGAACGTTCGAGCTCACCGGAATAGCTCCAGCCCCCCGCGGCATCCCGCAGGTCGAGGTGACCTTCGACATCGACGCCAACGGCATCGTGCACGTGTCCGCCAAGGACAAGGGCACCGGCAAGGAGCAGTCGATGACGATCACCGGCGGCTCGTCGCTGTCGAAGGACGACATCGAGCGCATGGTGCGCGAGGCCGAGGAGAACGCCGCCGAGGACAAGAAGCGCCGTGAGGCCGCCGAGGTCCGCAACCAGGCCGAGACCCTCGCGTACTCGATCGACAAGCTGATCAAGGACAACGAGGACAAGCTCCCCGCCGACGTCAAGGAGTCGGTCCAGGCCGACGTCGACGCCCTCAAGACGGCTCTGGCCGGCGAGGACGACGACGCCGTGAAGACCGCGTTCGACAAGCTCAACGAGTCGCAGACGAAGCTGGGCGAGGCGATCTACGCGCAGTCGCAGGCGGATGCCGCGGCCGGTGCCGCTCCCGAGGGCGACGCTCCTCAGGGCGAAGCATCCTCCGACGAGGATGTCATCGACGCCGAGGTCGTCGACGACGAGGACGAGAAGAAGTAATCATGGTGGACAAGAACTTCGACGACAACGCCGGGGTTCCGGAAGAGGGGTCGGCCGCGAATGCGGCCGGCCCCCAGCCGCAGAACCCGGACTCCACCGAGGCCGCAGCGGCCGAAGGATCGGACGAGACGCCGGTCGACGCGATGGATTCGGTTCCTGAGCCTGTCGAAGGGCTGACGGTCGACGACATCCTCGGCGCGACGCAGACCGGCGAGGCTGCGGCGGAGGATGCCGTGCTCGCCGACCTCGAGTCGACGCTGCTCAACGACCTCAAGCGCCTGCAGGCCGAGTACGCGAACTACCGTCGCCGTACCGAGGAGCAGCGCCAGGTCGAGATCGAGCGCGCGAAGGGCGAGGCCGTCAAGGGCCTGATCCCGGTGCTCGACGACCTCGATCGTGCCAGCCAGCACGGCGACCTCGTCGAGGGCACCCCCTTCGCCGTGATCGCCGAGAAGGTGCGTGCGGTGGTGGAGCGCCTCGGCGTCGTCTCATACGGCGCGGCGGGCGAGGAATTCGACCCGCAGCGGCACGAGGCCATCTTCCAGCAGCCGACGCCCGGCGCGACGGCGACCACGATCCTCGAGGTCGTCGAGGTGGGCTACCGCCTCGGAGACGTCGAACTGCGTCCCGCGAAGGTCGTCGTCGCCGCTCCGGCCGAGTAGGCAGGTGATCGATGGCTAGCCAGGATTGGTTCGACAAGGACTTCTACAAGACCCTCGGGGTCTCGAAGGACGTCAGCGAGGCCGACCTCAAGAAGGCCTACCGCAAGCTGGCCCGGAAGTACCACCCGGACTCCAACCAGGGTGACGCCAAGGCCGAGGCGACCTTCAAGGAGATCAGCGAGGCGTACTCGGTGCTCTCCGATGCCGAGCAGCGCAAGGAGTACGACGAGATCCGCGCCATGGGCTCGGGCGCCCGCTTCACAGCGGGTGGCTCGGGCGCCGGCGGGTTCGAAGACGTCTTCAGCCGCTTCGGTCAGGGGAATCGCGGACAGTCCGCCGACTTCGAGGACATCTTCGCGATGTTCAACCAGGGTCAGAGCGGCGGAGGCTTCGGCAACGGGCGATTCGGGCAGACGAGCGGCGGGTTCCGCGGCTTCGGTGGTCCGCAGCGCGGCGCCGATGTCACGGCCCGCACGACCCTCGATTTCGCCACCGCCGTGCAGGGGGAGACGATCTCGCTGCAGGGCGACGACGGTAAGCCGTTCAAGGTGAAGATCCCGGCCGGGGTCGCCGACGGGCAGAAGATCCGTCTGCGCGGTCGCGGCCGGCCTTCGCCGGACGGCGGGGAGAGCGGCGACATCGTGGTGCAGATCACGGTGCGCCCGCACCCCGTCTTCACCCGCGACGGCCTCAACCTGCGTCTCGTGGTTCCAGTGACCTTCACCGAGGCCACGCTGGGCGCGACCATCGAGGTCCCCACGCTGGGCGGCGACATCGTCAAGCTGCGCGTCGCCCCCGGCACTCCCTCCGGGCGGGTACTGCGGGTCAAGGGCCGTGGCGTCACGACCAGTAAGGGCACCGGCGATCTACTCGCCGAGCTCCAGGTGGCCGTGCCGACGCACCTCGACGATGCGGCGCGCGAGGCGCTCGAGAAGTTCCAGGCGCTGGAGCCCACCGAGAACCCCCGCGCCGAACTCATGGCGAAGGCACGGCGATGATGAGCATCCGCTCTGCGCACGCGAAGACGGAGGTGTCGGATGGATGCTGACACCCCCGTCTTCGCGATCGCGGTCGCGGCCGAGCTCGCGGGCATGCACCCGCAGACCCTGCGCCAGTACGACCGCATCGGCCTGGTCACCCCCGGCCGCACGCGTGGCGGCTCGCGCCGCTATTCGCACCGCAACATTGAGCAGCTCCGCGAGGTGGCGCAGCTGTCGTCGGAGGGCGTGAGCCTGCCGGCGATCGCCCGCCTCCTCGACCTCGAGGACGAGAATCGGATGCTGCGCCGCCGCGTCGCCGAGCTCGAGGCGTCTCTGCGCTCCGAGCGCGAGAACCGCCCCGGCGTGCGCGTGTTCGCCGCCGGTTCCGCCGGCGTCGTGCCGATGCCCTCGGGCCGCCGCATCCGCCGATCCACCGAAGTGGTTCTCTGGAACCCGCGCGACAACCGCAGCTGAGGTTCCTCGGGGCGGGACCCATCGACAGGCTCAGGGACCCAGTTCCTCGGAACTGCTTCGGCTCGCTGACTCACCGCGCTGGGTCGCTGAGCCTGTCGAAGCGTCGCAGGGCACCTGCCGCATGCACCTGTGTATCCTGTCAACTGTTAACAGGAGGTCGGAGTGACACAGATCGTCAAGCGGGCGGAGTCGCTCGGGGCCCAGGTCGCCCGGGTACTGCGGCAGAGAATCGTGCGCGGGGATCTCGCGCCCGGCACCCGCATCACCGAAGAGGCGCTCGCCGAGGAGTTCGACGTGAGCCGCGGTCCGATCCGCGACGCCCTCACCCAGCTCAGCTTCGAGAACCTCGTCGAGGTGCAGCGCCCGCGCGGCGTGTACATCGTGGGTCTCACGAAAGACGACGTCGACCAGCTCTACAGTCTGCGCGGCGCGCTCGAACAGCTCGCCCTCTCGCGGGCGATGCGGGTCGACGACGCCTCCCGCTGGGCGCCCATGGCGGCGGCCGTCGGGCGCATGGGCGCTGCCGCGGACGCCGGTGATCACGCGGCTTTCGTGACCGCCGACCTCGACTTCCACTCCCAGATCTACGCGCTCGCCGACCACCCGCGGCTCGAGGGGGCGTGGAGCCAGTACCTCCCGACCTTCGCCGCACTGCTCGAGGTCACGATCAACCACGACGAAGATCTGCATGAGTCCTCGGGCGATCACTTCACGCTCATGGACGTCATGCGCACCGGAACGCCGGACGAGGCATCCGCTGTCCTGGCCGCCCACCTCGACGGCGCCCGCGACCGCATGCTCGCCGAGATCCAGACCCGCGACTGACCTCACCTCCTCACCCCCGGCTTTCGAATCGCTCACTTTGCGCTTTCCGGCCGTCGAAACGACAAGGTGAGCGATTCGAAAGCCTGCCGGGTCGGGGCGGGTACAGGCCGGCGAGGAAGGCGGATGCCGGCGCGCAGTGTTGACTGTTAACAGTCAACACTGTTAGCCTCGCGATGTCGACAACACGGTCGACCCACGTAGAGGAGCAAAGATGCCCCGCAAGCGCATCACCCGGGCGGCCGCCGCACTCGCCGCCCTCGCAGCCACCGCTCTCGTCGTCTCGGCCTGCACCAAGGTCGAAGAGGGCGAAGATGCCGCGTCGGCATTCCCCGAGAACGACATCCGCCTGATCATCCAGGCCAACCCGGGCGGCGGATCCGACCTGTCGTCGCGCGCCCTCGCGACCGAGCTCGAGAAGATCCTCGGCGTCAGCGTCATCCCCGAGAACATGCCCGGTGCCGCCGGCGCTCTCGCGATGGAGTACGTCGGTTCGCAGGACGCCGACGGCTACGTGATCGGCTTCGCCCCGGTCGAGATCGCGATGCTCAACACCACGCAGGGCGCGAACGTGCTCCCCGAGGACTTCGACCTGCTCGGCCAGATCATGCTCGCCCCCGGCGTCATCACGGTCGGCGCGAACAGCGGCATCGAGACCCTCGAAGACCTCGTCGCCCAGGCGAAGTCCGGTCCGGTCACCGTCGCCAACTCCGGCGCCGGCTCGATCTGGGAGGCCGCGACGATCGGCCTCGGCACGGCGACCGACGCCGACTTCACCCCGGTTCCCTACGACGGCGGCGCGACCGCCGTCGCCGCCGCGGCATCCGGCGAGACCGTCGCGGCTGTCTCGGGTCTCGGCGAGGCGCTCGCGCAGGGCGAGTCCGTGCGCATCCTCGCCGTCATGAACGACGAGCGTCACCCCGACGCCGAAGACGTCGAGACGGTCGAAGAGGCCATCGGCGACGACGTCGTGTTCGGTGGCTGGGGCGGCATCTACGCGCCGAAGGGTCTGCCCGACGACGTGAAGTCGACGCTCGAGGCCGCGGTCAAGGAGGCCGTCGAGTCCGACAGCTACCAGAAGTTCCAGGCGGATGCCGGCAACCTCGTCGTGTACCGCGACTCGGCCGAGTGGACGACGTTCGTCGACGACCAGTTCACGCTGTTCCAGGACCTCCTGGGCTGAGAGCACTCCTGCGGGGCCGGCGTCCGTCGGCCCCGCAGCGCACCCCTCCAACGAAGGAGAACCCCATGTCGACTCCCGACATCGCCGCTGAGTCGGCCGCGACCGACGAGTACGAGGGAGCCCCCGCGTCGCGCGGCCTCGAGATCGCGTTCGGCGTCGTGGCCCTCGCCTTCACCGCGGGCTACGTCTTCCTCGCCACGCAGATCCCACTGCGCCGCGAGGCCGCCCCCGGCCAGATCGACGCCCGCTTCTGGCCCATGGTCATCGGCGTCACCGGCGTGGTCATCGCGATCGCGATCCTCGCCATCGCCCTCACCCGACCGGCGCCCACCCGCGAAGACCTCGAGCGCATCCAGCCCGGCGGCTACCTGCGCGTCATCGCCACCCTCGCGATCACCGGAGCCTTCATCGCCCTCTGGTCGCTCGGCACCGTCATCCTGTTCGGCTACCGCATCGAGGTGTTCCCGGTCGCGGCCGCCCTGCTGATGGCCGCCCTCATGCTCCTCTACGGCCACCGTCGGTGGCTGAGCCTCGTCATCTACTCCGCCTCCGTCACGGCGTTCGTCTACGTCGTGTTCGGGATGCTCCTGAGGATTCCCCTGTGAACGCGCTCATGGAGGGGCTGAACTCGCTCCTCGACATCTCGATCCTGCTCTACATGGGCGTCGGCCTCGTGCTCGGCTTCATGGTCGGAGCATTCCCCGGCATCACCGCGACCATGGCCGTCGCCCTCGCCGCCGGCTTCACGATGACCCTCGAGCCCGTGCAGGGCCTTGCGGTGCTGCTGACGATCTATGTCGCCGCCAACTTCGGCGACCGCGTGCCGTCGATCCTCATCAACACCCCGGGTACCCCGGCATCCATCGCCACCACCCTCGACGGGTATCCGATGGCGAAGCAGGGCAGGGCCGGACTCGCGCTCACGATCTCGGCGATCGTCTCGGCCGTCGGCATCCTCGCCTCGCTCGTGCTGTTCTCGGTCGCGGCCGTGCCGATCGCCAGCTTCGCCCGCGACTACTTCAAGTCGCCCGAGCTGTTCGCGCTCGTCGTCTTCGGCATCTCGATCATGATCGGCATCTCGTCGAAGTCGATGCTCAAGGGCATCCTCGCCGGACTCTTCGGACTCATGCTCGGCAGCGTCGGCACCTACGCCGCGACCGCCGACCAGCGCTTCACCTTCGGCATTCTCGAGCTCGTCGAGGGCGTCAACTTCATCGCCGTGATCATCGGCCTCTTCGGTATCGCCGAGCTGTTCGACCAACTGCTCACGTACAAGAAGTCGAACGTGCGCCCCATCTCGAGCCTCGGCCGCTGGTGGCCGAACCGCAAGGAGCTGAAGCAGTCCGGCCGCGCCACCGCTGTCGGCGGGGCCGTCGGCCTCGGCGTCGGACTCATCCCGGCCGCCGGTGGCGACATCGCGGGCCTCATCGGATGGGAGCGCGCGCGCAAGGTGTCGAAGCATCCCGAGATGTTCGGCAAGGGGTCGATCGAGGGCGTCGCGGCATCCGACACCGCCTCCAGCGCTACGCTCGGCGGATCGCTCACCACCACGATGGCGCTCGGCATCCCCGGCGACTCCGTCATGGCGGTCATGATCGGTTCGATGATCATCTGGGGCATCACCCCCGGCCCGACGCTGTTCACCAACCGCCCCGATCTCGTCGTCTCGATCGTCGGCATCATGCTTGTGGCGACCCTCCTCTCGCTCGCGCTCAGCCTCGTGCGCATGAAGGGCATGGTGAAGCTACTCGACGTGCCGCAACCGTACCTGTGGAGCGGCATCCTGATCTTCTGCATCATCGGCACCTACGCGACCTCGAACAGCCTCTCGACCGTCGTCACGATGCTCGTCTTCGGAGTGATCGGCGTGCTGCTCAAGCGCATGCAGGTGCCGGCCGGCCCCGTCGTTCTCGGCCTGCTGCTCGGTCCGCTCGCCGAGGAGAACCTCGCCCGCACCCTGGCGATCCTCCCGACCCGCCCGTTCTTCGAGGTCGTCAGCCCGATCGCGATCGTGCTGCTCGCCCTCGCCGTGCTCTCGATCGTGATGCCCGCGATCCGCGCCGCCCGCAAGCCGCGCGGCGAGCGGAAGTCGCTGGAGGACTCGATCCTCGACGACGAAAGCGTCGAGCAGATCGAGAAGGCGCACGACGAACTCGCCGCGAACCCCGACCTGCTCACGTCGACCGTGCGCAACGTCGACACATCCCCCCGCGCGCTCCGCAAGGCGCGCAAGAACTCCAAGGAGAACGAGAAGTGACCCGCTACGACATCCTGACCGCCGTCCCCACCGCGTTCCACCGCGACGGCAGCCTCGACCTGGAGGGGTCGCGCGCGATCTTCCGCTTCGTCGGGCAGTCGGGCAACGAGGGCGCGTTCATCCTCGGCACGACGGGGGAGTTCCCCGCGGTCGACGTCGAAGAGTTCCGCGCGCTGGTCGGCGCGGCGATCTCCGAGCTCGCCGACACCATGCGCGTGATCGTGCACGTCGGCCAGCCCAGCACCTTCGAGGCGGTGCGCCTGGTCGAGATCGCCCGCGGGCTCGGAGCGACCGAGTTCGCCGCCCTCACGCCGTACTACCTGAAGTCGACCGACGACGCGATCTTCGACTACTTCCAGGCGGTGTCGGATGCCGTCGGCGACGGGCGCCTGTACGTGTACATCTACCCGGCGCGCAGTGGCAACCCCGTCTCGCCCGAGTTGCTTGTGCGCCTCGCGGCGCTGCCGAACATCGTGGGGGCGAAGCTCAGTGAGCTGACGCTCGAGCAGATCGCGGCCTACCGCGCCGTCGTGCCCGCCGACTTCGACCTCTACACCGGAGCCGACCGCGACCTGATCGCCGCCGTCGGCGCGGGTGCGCAGGGTGTGGTCTCGGGTGTCTCGTCGGTGACGCCGAAGCCCTTCCGCGCGCTGGCGGATGCCGGGCGCTCGGGGGATGCCGCAGCGATCGCCGCCGCGCAGACCGCGGTCGACGACGTGGTGTCGCTGATCGGCGGCGACATGGCGCGCATGAAGGAGGCGTACCGCGTGCTGAACGTGGTCGACGCCTACTGCCGCATGGCGATCGCGGAGCCCACGGATGCCGAGCGCACCGCCGTCGCCGAGGTCGTCGCCGCGCACCGCTGAGGTTCCTCGGGGAGGGACGCTTCGACAAGCTCAGCGACCCAGTCTCGAGCTCAGCGACCCAGTCTCGTGCTCAGCGACCCAAACTCGGTTCTGGGTCCCTGAGCCTGTCGAAGGGCCCCGCCCCGTGCTCGGCGCCCCAGTCTCCACGGGGCCCCGCCCACAGGAAACCGAAAGGTGGCCTTCCTAGCGTCGAAGGCGGGTTCCCCCGCCCGCTCCGCGCCTGGCGCGCGGTGTCCTGCCACGAAGGAAGGCTCCCTCATGACGAACACCACCGCCCACAACTCCGCCGCCACGGCCTGGGGACTCCTCGTCCTCCGCGTCGTCGTCGGCGGCATCTTCTTCGCTCACGGCGCGCAGAAGATCTTCGAATACACGCTCGCCGGCACCACCCAGAGCTTCGCCGGGATGGGCGTGCCGCTGCCCGAGGTCGCGGCTCCGTTCGTCGCCTTCCTCGAACTGATCGGCGGGGCGATGCTCGTGCTCGGTCTCTTCACGCGCCTCGCCGGCGTGCTGCTCGCGATCGACATGGTCGTGGCGCTCGTGCTGGTGCACCTGCCCGCCGGGTTCTGGGTCGGTGAGGGCGGATACGAGTTCGTCGCCCTGCTCGGTGCTTCCGCGCTGGCGATCGCCTTCACGGGCGCCGGGCGCTTCTCGGTCGACCGCGGCGTGCTCCGCGGGCGCGCCCCGGCCTGGCTCGCCTGAGTCCGGATCGCAGAACGACGGATGCCACGGGGCTCAGCCCCGCGGCATCCGTCGTTCTGCATTCCCCGCGGACGGTTAGCCGGCCGCGACGTACACCCACGCCGTGACGCCGGAGGCGAGCGAGACCTCACGGCGCGCGTAGTCGGCGACCTCGTAGGCGTCGGTCGCGGCGAGTTCGGCGTCGTCGAGTTCGAGGAACGCGCCGGCGACGGCATCCGTCGGCGCGCCGGGGTGGAGGATCGGATGCCGGTCGGATCCGCTCGTGGCGATGACCGCGGCATCCGTGATCGTGACCCAGTCGAACCGGAATCCCGGGAGCGAATCGTCGGTCGTCACGACCTCGCGTCCGTACAGCGCGCGCTGTACGCCCGGCTGCCGAAGGGTTCCGTAGGAGAAGACGCGGCGCATCGTCTCAGCGTATCGAGCGATTCGAATCGCTCACTTCGTCGTTCGCGCACCTCGGAAACCGAAAAGCAAGCGATTCGAAAGCTAATGCGGTTGCGTAACCATTTTACGCTTGACATCACGAAGACTACGAAGTTATCTTTGTGAAACCGATTTCACGCACCCGGGCGAGAAGTCGGCTGCACCGTCGCAGAGAACTTGCTGGCCAAAGGAGTGAACAGTGAAGTCGAACCCCGTACACCCGTCCCACCGCGCGCGTGCGCTGCGGATCACCGGCCTCGTCGCCGTCGGCGCGATCGCCCTCGCGGGCTGCGCGTCGAGCGGAGAGAGCGATGCCGGAAGCGCCGGAGGAGAGCTGACGTTCTCGAACTGGCAGTTCCTCGAAGACGGCAAAGGCCCCATCATCTGGGACGCCGTCAAGGGATACACCGGACCGAACGACGACATCGAGCTCACCAAGGTCGAGATCCCGTTCGCGAACTACGCCGACAAGCTGAGCACCGAGCTCGGCGCCGGCGGCGGCCCCGACGTCATGGTGCTGCAGGACAGCCAGTTCGCCTCGCTGGTGGATGCCGGCGTGCTCGAGCCCCTCGACGACATCGCCGACGAGCTCGGCGACGACCTCAACAACACGAACGAGGCGGGCGTCTTCGACGGCGGGCAGTACGGCTTCAACTGGGAGCGCCCGACGTACAGCACCGTCATCTACAACAAGGACATCTTCGCGGAGCTGGGCCTCGAGGCCCCGACCACGTTCGAGGAGTTCCTCACCACCGCGCAGACGATCAAGGACGAGCTGGGCATCGCCGGTTGGGCGGGCCGTCACCAGACCGCCGAGATCGACGGCTGGACGCTCGAGATGGCCAACTGGATCTACGGATTCGGCGGCGAGCTCAGCGACGGCGAGAAGCTCACGATCGACAAGGCCGAGAACATCGAGGCCGTCGAGGCGTTCCTCGAGACCTTCGCCTCGGGCGTCGCACCCATCGGCGACGACGCGTCGACGTTCCGCGCGAAGTTCGGCCAGGGCCAGGTCGGGATGCTGTTCGAGAACTCGGGCGTCGCAACGACGATCACGAGCAACCCCGACAACGCCGTGAACGGGCAGAACATGGGCGCCGCCCCGCTGCCGCTCGCGAACCCCGGCTCGAACTCGCAGCTGATCATCGCCGTCAACGCGAACAGCGACAACAAGGAGGCCGCGAAGGACTTCGTGCGCTGGGTGCTCGGCGAAGAGGGTCAGACCGCGATCCGCGCCGGCCTCGGAGCCTCCGCCATGGCGACCGACGTCGAGCCCGACGCCGCCTTCCTCGAGGAGAACCCCTGGGCCACCCAGTTCCTCGAGGCCGCCAAGACCTCGAAGTCGACCCTCGTCGAAGGCTTCGAGACCGAGAGCAAGGTCATCTGGCGCGAGGTGCTCACCGCGGTCGAAGACCTCCGGGTCAACGGCGGCGACGTGAAGGCCAAGCTCGCCGAGGTGCAGGAAGCCCTCGAGGCCGAACTCGGCTGAGCATCCCGGGGAGCGGGCGGATGTTCCACCCGCTCCCCGGCCCGTCAGGCACACCCGAAAGGACACCGGCCATGGCCACCCCCACGCTCGAGGCGCCGCAGACGGCGCCCCCTGCCTCGCCGCCGAGGCGACGCCGCGACAGCGGCGCGATCTCGCGCTTCATCGAGCGCAACGGCGCCTACCTCTTCCTCTTCCCGGCGATCGCGTACCTGGCGATCTTCACGGTCTTCCCGCTGATCCGCGGCGTGCTGCTGTCGTTCACCGCGACGAAGCTCGTCAACCCCGCGGGCGGTCGGCCGGTCGGCCTCGAGAACTACGAGTACCTGCTCTCGAGCGACAAGTTCTGGTCGTCGGTCGCCACCACCTTGCTCTACACGCTCTTCACCGTCGTGTTCTCGGTCGCGATCGGCACCGCCGGCGCCCTGCTGCTGAACACCGCATTCAAGGGGCGCGGCATCATCCGCGCCATCGCGACGATCCCATGGGCCGTGCCGACGGTCGCCGCCGCCCTCATCTTCGTGTGGATCTACAACAACGAGCAGGGCATCCTGAACCGCACGACCAGCGCGCTGGGTCTCGGGCAGCACGGCTGGCTGGTCGATCCGCAGTACGGGCTCTTCGCCGTCACGCTCGCCACGGTCTGGAAGCTCACCCCGCTCGTCATGCTCGTGATGCTGAGCGCACTGCAGAGCGTGCCGCACGAGTTGCGCGAGGCGACCTGGGTCGACGGGGCGACGCGCTTCCAGTCGTTCCGCGCCGTAACTCTCCCGCACATCATGCCGACCGTCCGAGTCATCACGCTGCTCATGACGATCTGGTCGATCCGGCGATTCGAGATCATCTTCCTCATCACCGGCGGCGGACCGCTCGATGTCACCAACACGCTCGTGGTGAACGTCTACCGCACCGCCTTCCAGGACCAGAACCTCGGGCGGGCCGCCGCGATCGGCGCCCTCGGCCTCGTGCTGTCGCTGTTGGTCACGGTCGTGTACTTCGTCGTCGAGCAGATCCAGGAACGTCAGGAGAGCCAGCGATGACCACCGTGCGCATTCCCACCGACCTCCCGCGCCGTCGGGGCGTCACCGCCAAGTTCGGCAGCCTCGGCAAGGCCGCGCTCATCACGCTGCTCGTCGTGTTCGCCGGCTTCCCCGTGTACTGGATGCTGTCGACCTCGCTCGGAACAGAGGCATCCCTCTACGGCGGATCCCAGCCGCTCGTTCCCGAGGTGCAGAACATCGGGCAGTGGGGCGGGTTCCTCGCCGACATCCCGATCTTCCGCTGGCTCGGCAACTCGTTCGTGATCGCCGCGGGCACCACGATCCTCAGTCTCGTGCTGGCGACCATGGCCGCCTACGCGCTCAGCCGCTACAAGTTCCACGGTCGCGGCGTCGCCGGGTTCATCTTCTTCAGCACCCAGATGCTGCCCGAAGCGCTCATCATCGTGCCGCTGTACGCGATCTTCGCCGGGGCTGGGCTGCTCAACAGCCACTGGGGCCTGGTGCTCGCCGACACCGCGTTCGTGATGCCGGTCGCCATGTTCATCATCAAGAGCGGCATCGACAAGATCCCCTACGAGATCGAAGAGTCGGCGCGCATCGACGGATGCTCCCGCCTGCGCATCCTGACCACGATCGTGCTGCCGCTGATCATGCCGAGCATCGCAGCCGCGTCGGTCATCGCGTTCTTCGACGGCTGGAACGAGTTCATGTTCGCGAACACGTTCATCTCGTCGAGCGATCTGTGGCCGGCATCCGTGGGGCTGTCGTCGTTCCTCGGCCAGTTCTACACACCGATGAACGTCGTGATGTTCTGCGCGCTGCTGTTCGCCCTGCCCGCCATCATCTTCTTCCTGTGGGCGCAGCGCGGCATCGTGTCGGGCCTGACCGCCGGATCCGTCAAGGGCTGAGCGCCCTGCAACCTGGAGTATCGAAAGACATGTCTGAAGGAATCGATCCGCTGTTCTCGGTGCGCGACAAGGTGGTGGTCGTCACCGGCGGCTTCGGCCAGATCGGCGCGGAGTTCGTGCGCGAACTGCACGGGCGCGGTGCGCGCGTGGCCGTGACCTCCCGTCGCGAGATCGCCGATCCGTCGGCAGAGCTCGGCATCGCCGACCCCGAGGGGCGTCTGCTCGCCGTCGCGATGGACATCACCGATCAGCAGAGCGTGGATGCCGGATTCGACCGGGTCGTGGAGACCTGGGGAGTGCCGACCGTCGTCGTCAACAACGCCGGACTCGACACCCAGCCCAGCGCGCCGCCGGAGGTCTCGGGCCCGTTCGAGAAGTTCCCCGCCGAGGTGTTCCGCGAGGTCGTCGACACGAATCTCGTCGGCACGTTCCTCGTCACCCAGGCCGCCGGACGTCGGATGCGCGATGCCGGACTCGGCGGATCGATCGTCAACGTCGGGTCGATCTACGGCATGGTCTCGCCGGTGCAGGACATCTACGCCTACAAAGAGGAGCAGACCGGCATCCCGTTCATCAAGCCGGTCGCCTACTCGGCCGCGAAGTCGGGGCTCTACAACCTCACCCGCTACTGCGCGACGTACTGGGGTCGTGCCGGCATCCGCGTCAACACCCTCACGCCCTCGGGCGTGCGGCGCGATACGCAGGACGCGACGTTCCAGGCGAACTACACCGCGCGCATGCCGATCGGTCGCATGGCTGAGGCGAACGAGTTCAACGGCGCCCTGGTGTTCCTGGCGTCGGATGCCTCGACCTACATGACCGGATCGAACGTGGTCGTCGACGGAGGGTGGACCGCATGGTGAACGACCTGCTGGGAACGCGGCTCTTCATGGCGGCCGTCACCCCGATGCGCGCCGACGAGAGCGTCGACCACGACGCGCTCGCCGCGATGCTCGACGGTGACATCCGCCGCGGCGTCGAGGGCGTGTACGTGTGCGGATCATCGGGCGAGGGCGTCCTGCTGTCGGAGGCCGAGCGCATCGCCGTGGCCGAGACCGCCGTCGCTGCCGCCGTCGGGCGCGTGCCGGTCGTCTCGCACGTCGGTGCGATGTCGACGGGGGAGGCGGTGCGCATCGCGGCCGCCGCGAAGGATGCCGGGGTCGGTGCGATCTCGATGATCCCGCCGCTCTACTACGGTTACTCGACGGCTGATGTCGTGCGGCACTTCCGCACCGTGATCGACGCCGTGGACCTGCCATTCGTGCTCTACAACATCCCGCAGTTCACCGGCCGCGACATCTCGGAGGGCGGCTTCGACGAGCTGCTGGCACTGCCGCAGGTCATCGGCGTGAAGCACACCTCGCGCAACCTCTACGGCGCCGAGCGCATCCTGCACCGGTACCCGCAGCAGACCCTCATCAACGGGTTCGACGAGTTCTACCTGCCCGCGCTGTCGATCGGGGCGCGCGGGGCGATCGGCACCACCGTCGCGCTGCAGATCGACCTGTTCCTGTCGCTGCGACGCCGGTTCGAGGCGAGCGATCTCGCGGGGGCCCGCGCGGTGCAGGTGCGCATCAACGACACGGTCGAGGCGATGGTCGAGGTCGGCGTCTTCGGTGCCGCGAAGTATCTCGGGGGCAAAGCATCCGATCTGTCGCTCGGCGACTGCCGCTCGCCCCTGCCCGCGCTCGCCGACGAGGATCGCACGCGTCTCGACGCCGTCCACGCGCGCCTGCAGCAGCACATCGCGACCACCGCCGAGGAGGATTCGTTCGACCGGCGATAGGGTGAAGCATCCGGGCAGCAGAGGGCGGAACATGACCACGATCTACGACGTCGCTTCGCGCGCCGGAGTGTCACCGGCGACCGTCTCGCGGGTGTTCAACGGCACGAAGGTCTCGCCCGAGAAGGTCGATGCGGTGCGCGCCGCCGCCGCCGAGCTGAACTTCACGCCCAACCGCGCCGCCCGCACGCTGCGCCGCCAGAGTGCCGAGGTGATCGCGCTCGTCATCCCCGACATCGAGAACCCCTACTTCACCGAGATGGCGCGCGGTGTCGAGGACGTCGCGAGCGAGGCCGGCTACTCGGTCGTGCTGTGCAACTCCGACTCGCAGCTCGAGAAGGAGGCGACGTACCTGCAGATCGCCGTCGCCGAGCACATGGCGGGCGTCATCATCGCGACGGCGTCGCCGGCGACTTCGCTCGACAGCATCCTGTCGACGGGCCGTCCTGTCGTCGCGGTCGACCGTGCGACCCGCTACGATCTCGACGGCGTCGTGATGGCCAACCGGGAAGCGGCGATCGCGGCGACCGAGTCGCTGATCGCCGCCGGGTACCGCCGTATCGCCTACATCGGCGGTCCGGAAGACATCGACACCGCCGCCGACCGCGCGGCCGGGTGGCGGCAGGCGCTGACGGATGTCGGGCGCGAAGCCGACATCGCGGCTCTGCAGAGGTTCGCGACGTTCCGGGTCGACGGGGCGCGCGCGGCGATGGAGGAGCTGCTGGCTCTGCCCGAGCCGCCGGATGCCGTCGTCGCCGGCAACAACCTCATCGGCGTCGGCGCGATCCAGGTGCTCACCGAGCGCGGTCTCACGCCTCCCGCCTTCGGTGTCTCGGTGGTCGGTTCGCTGCCGTTCACGACGCTGTCGCCGACGGCCGTGAGTCTCGTGCGCCTGCCCGCGCGGCACATGGGGGTGACGGCCGCGCGGATGTTGCTCGAGCGCATCGCGGGCGATGCTCAGCCCGCCCGCACCGTGGTGCTGCGCGGCGAGACCCAGCACGCGCCCCCCCCCCGGACGGCGCCCCTCCGGCGGGCGGCGCCCCCACAGACCCCGGTTCCTGAGCGAGCGAAGCGAGACGAAGGGCCGCCCCGTGATGCTTCGACAGGCTCAGCAACCCAGGGCCGGGTGACGCGATCTGACTACGCAACCACGATTCCTGCTTGCGATCTGAAATCGATTTCAGATACGCTGAACCCAGCGTGATCAAGGAGGACCACATGCGCTGCACCCTCGGGGTCGACGTCGGCACATCGAGCACCAAGGGCGTGCTCGCCAGCGAAGACGGCACGATCCTCGCCACCGCCACCCGCGCCCACGACGTCTCGCGTCCCCGCATCGGGTGGGTCGAGATGGATGCCGCGATCTGGTGGACCGAGTTCGCCGAGATCGCCCGCGAACTCCTCGCCGCGCAGCCCGACGTCGAGGTCACCGCCGTCGGCGTGAGCGGCATGGGCCCGTGCATCCTGCTCGCCGACGAGAACGATGAGCCCGTGCGCCCGGCGATCCTCTACGGCGTCGACACCCGCGCGACCGCGCAGATCGAGCGCATCACCGCCGACCTCGGCATCGACGAGATCACCCGCGTCGGCGGGTCGGTGCTCACCTCACAGGCCGGCGGCCCGAAGATCGCCTGGATCGCCGAGGAAGAACCGGATGCCTGGGCGCGCGCCCGCCGCCTCTTCATGCCGGCGTCGTGGCTCGCCCGCAAGCTCACCGGTGCGTACGTGCTCGACCACCAGTCGGCCAGCCAGGTGTCGCCGCTCTACGACATCGAGAACGAGCGTTGGCACGCACCCTTCTGGGGTCGCTACGCGACCGCGATCGTGCAGCCGCGCCTCGCCTGGGCGGGCGATATCGCCGGAACGGTGACGGCGCAGGCATCCGAGATCACCGGCATCCCGGCCGGCACTCCCGTCATCACCGGCACCATCGACGCCTGGACCGAGGCGGTCAGCGTCGGCGCGCACGAGGTCGGCGACCTCATGCTCATGTACGGCACGACGATGTTCCTGGTGGCGACGGGCGAAGACACCCTCCGCACCCCGTCGATGTGGACCACGGCCGGGGCCTTCCCCGGCACCCGCAACCTCGCCGGCGGGCTGTCGACCTCGGGCGCGCTGACCGCGTGGCTCAAGGACCTGACGGATGCCGACTACCCGCAGCTCCTCGCCGAGGCCGAGGCATCCGGGGCCGGTGCCCGCGGCCTGCTCGTGCTGCCGTACTTCGCGGGGGAGCGCACCCCGATCCAGGATCCCGACGCCCGCGGCGTGATCGCCGGACTCACCCTCGAGCACACGCGCGGCGACCTCTATCGCGCGGCCCTCGAGGCGACGGCGCTCGGCGTGCGGCACAACGTCGAGACGATGCGCGCGGCGGGTGCCGACATCCGCCGCATCGTCGCGGTCGGCGGTGGCACACAGGGGCGGCTTTGGCTCCAGGTCGTCTCCGACGTCACCGGCCTCGTGCAGGAGGTTCCGGCGACCACGATCGGCGCGAGCTACGGCGCGGCCTTCCTCGCCGCGGTGGCCACCGCCGACGAGGCTCCGCTCATCACCGACTGGAACCCGGTGACCGAGACCATCGCTCCGAACGCCGATCTGCGCGGGACCTACGACACTCTCTTCGACCGGTACGTGCGCCTGTACGCCGGAACCGAAGACGTCGTCCACGAACTCGCCGCCGAGCAGCGCGGCGCCACCCACTGAAGACCCCACACCTCGGAGGAACCATGACATACACCCTGCCGACCCCGGCATCCCGCCCGGCATCCGCCCCGAAGACCGCGTACCTGATCGCCTCCGGCGACCTGCGCGAGGCCGCCAACACGGGCGGCTGGCCCGTGCAGGTCGAGCTCGAAGCGGGCGTCACCGGCGTCTTCAACGACCTCGGCTGGACCGTGATCCGCGCCAACGAGGTCGACCCCGCCACCGGCCATGGCTTCATCTCGAGCCAGCGCATGGGTCTCGAGGTGTTCAAGAACATCCCGACGGATGCTCCGCTCATCGTCGCCGAGGCCGTCTGGCAGTACTCGCACCACGTGCTCGCCGGGCTCCGCACGCACCAGGGCCCGATCCTCACGGTCGCGAACTTCGCGGGCGACTGGCCCGGCCTCGTCGGCCTGCTCGGCCTCAACGCCGGACTCACCAAGATGGACAAGCCCTACGCCTCGATCTGGTCGGTCGACTTCACCGACGAGTGGTTCAAGGCGGGCATCAAGGAGTGGACCGAGACCGGTGCCATCACCCACGACGCCTCGCACGTGCGCCCGCTGCCCGAGCTGCCCGACAGCCCCGAGAAGCAGCTCGGCGAGGCGCTCGCCGCCGAACTGCTCGCCGAGAAGGCCATCATCGGCGTCTTCGACGAGGGCTGCATGGGCATGTACAACGCCATCTTCGACGACGAACTGCTCAACCAGACCGGCATCTACAAGGAGCGCCTCTCGCAGTCGGCCCTCTACGCCGAGATGCTCGAGGTCACCGAAGATGAGGCGAACGGCGCTTACGACTGGCTCATCGACGCGGGCATGACCTTCGTCTACGGTGAGGATGCCGCCACCGAGCTCACCCGCGAGCAGGTGCAGTGGCAGCTCAAGATGTACATCGCCGCGCTCCGCATCGCCGACGACTTCGGCCTCGACGCGGTCGGCATCCAGTACCAGCAGGGGCTGAAGGATCTGGTGCCGGCATCCGACCTGGCCGAAGGCATCCTGAACTCCACCGAGCGCCCGCCGGTCACCTCGCGCGACGGCTCGCGCGTGCTGCACGAGGGCCGCGCGTTCCCGCACTTCAACGAGGCCGACGAGGGCGTCGCGGTCGACGCGCTCGTGACCGACCGGGTGTGGCGCGCGATGGGCCTCGTGCCCGACAACACCCTGCACGACGTGCGCTGGGGTGAGGACTACGACGGCCAGTTCGTGTGGGTGTACGAGATCTCGGGCTCGGTGCCCGCCTCGCACCTCGGCGGATGGCAGAACGCCGAAGGGTGGCGTCAGGGTCACGTGTTCTTCCCTGCGGGCGGCGCCACGATCAACGGCGTCTCGAAGCCGGGCGAGCTCGTGCTGTCGCGCGTGTTCATCGCCGATGGCATCCTGCAGGCCGACATCTTCCGGGCATCCGTCGTCGAGCTGCCCGCGGAAGAGACCCAGCGCCGCAAGGACGCCACCAACCCCGAGTGGCCGATCGCCCACGTCGTGCTGCACGGCGTCTCGCGCGACCAGTTCATGGCCCGCCACAAGGCCAACCACGCCCAGACGGTCTACGCGCCCGACGCCGAGACCGCCGACAAGGCGCTCATCGCCAAGGCGGCGATGTTCGCGGGCATGGGCATCAAGGTCAACCTCGTCGGCGACGTCGCGGTCTGAGAACCCCGGAGGGGGCGAGGGGCGGATGCTTCGGCATCCGCCCCTCTGCTGTGCCGCCCTGCGACGCTTCGACAGGCTCAGCGACCCAGGGCTGGTCTCGCCAACTGGGCGCCTGAGCCGCAACTGGGTCCCTGAGCCGCGACTGGGTCCCTGAGCCTGTCGAAGGGCCCCGCCCCGTGACGCTCAGACCTCGGTATTGCGCGACACGTACGCCGTGCGCTCGACCACCGGGCGCACCAGTTCGCTGATGCCGCGCCGTTCCAGAAGCGCCGCGTCGTCGGCATCCGTCGACGTCACGAATGCCGGGTCGACGCCGGACTCGCACGCATCCACCCACGCCTGGAAGATCGAGCCGCCGGGGCTCATCGCCCCGCGGCTGATCGGCGTCTCGTTCTCGTCGACCTCGACCACGATGCCGAGCGTGCGCGGCGGCGCGGGGCGACGCTCGCGCAGCTCGGGGATGAGCTCGGCGAAGCGGCGCCCGATCGGCTTCGCCGCCCCGCTCTGGTCGACGAGCCCGAGCGTGTACTCCAGGTCGGGGAAGTCGGCGAGCTCGCGGCTGACATCGTGCGAGCACCACCACGTCACACCCCACAGGTCGTCGGTGCGCGCCACCGAGCGCAGCGTCGCCTCGAGGAAGTCGGGCGTCTGGTCGGGGGTGAGGCAGTTCGACGGCGCCCCGACCTCCTGCAGCCAGATCGGCTTGTGCGGATCGGTCGCGAACCCGCGCGCGAGCTCGATCATGTACTCCGCATGACGATCGGATGCGGTCGACCGCCCGCCGTACTTCTGCGCGGTGCCGTTGAAGATCCACGAGTGCACGGTGGTCATCGCCCCGAGCCGTGAGGCCAGCGCGGGGGTGAAGCCGTGGCCGTCCATGTACCAGGCGGCGTCGTACTCGCTGTGCACGTGCTGCTGCGCGGGAGCGGATGCTTCGGCCGCATCGAGCAGCGTCGTGATCCAGTTCGCGGCTTCGGCCTCGGTGACCGGCCAGGGGGAGGGGTGCGTCTGCGCCGAGAACTGGTTCGTCTCGTTGCCGAGCGTGAAGCCGAGGAAGTTGCGGGCATCCGTCAGCCGCTCGCCCAGGCGCGTGACCAGTTCGGCCTGCGCGCTGAGGGCCTCGGGGTGCGTGAACATGTTCTTGTCGTGCCAGGTGAACAGCCATGACGGAATGAAGTCGAAGCTCGACAGGTGCCCCTGGATCACGTCGACGCTCGCATCGAGCCCGAACTCGGCGGCGACGTCGACCACCGCGCGCACGTCGTCGACGGCCTCTTCGCGGATCAGCGTGCGGTTGGGCTGCAGCACCGTCCACAGCGGGAAGATGCGCAGGTGGTCGAGGCCGAGGTCGGCGAGGGCCGCGAAGTCGCGGCGCACCTCGTCGAGGTCGAGCGACATCCACGCGTGCATCCACTTCGATCGCGGCGTGTAGTTGGCGCCGAAGCGCAGGGGGCTGTTCTGGGCGACACTGTCCATCCGTCCAGCCTAGCCACGCGGCATCCGTCGGCTGCGGCCGGCCTGATGGCTTTCGAATCGCTCACTTTGCCGTTTCCGGGCCGCCGAAACTGCAAAGTGAGCGATTCGAGAGCCCGGAGGGGCTACCGGGCCCCGGAGAACGCCCGGTAGTCGGCGTGGGAGACCTCGGCGTAGGCGCGGGCCCAGTCGAGGATCGCCTCGCCGACCACGCGCCCACCCCCCATGTACCCGGCGACCTCGGTGGCGGTGACGCACTGACTGTGGGCGCGGGCGATCACGGCCGCGCAGGCCTGGGCGTAGGTGACGAACGGGCCGTCGTCGAGCTCCTCGACCTCGACCCCGCCCTTCATGTCGTGGAATTGCCGCACGTAGTAGTCGGCCGCGGGCCCGCGCAGGTGACCGAGGAACGGATCTGACACCGCCTGCAGGATCCGCTGCATCGCGACCACCCGTGCGCCCTCGCCATGCTCGGCGATGACGCGCTGGAGCCCGGCGGGCTGCTCGACCCGGCCGTACTCCACGAGCACGCTCTGCGATGCCTGCTTCGGCTGCATGAGCAGAGTGCCGCCCGTGCCGTCCTGGAACAGCACCAGATAGCAGCGCGTGCCGACGCTCCCGACCCCGACCACGCGACGCGCGACGTCGCTGACGCCGTAGTGCTCGAACAGCAGGGTGACGTCGGCGCTTGCGTTGCGGCGGTACTGCAGCACCAGCTCGTGCACGACCGCGTGCACCTCGGGGCCGACGGGGCTGGTCGTGGGCTCCTGGTGCACGAAGCGGCGGCGTCCGTCGGCATCCGCCTCGGTCAAACGGCGTACGGCGCGCTCGCCGGTGCGGCGCTCGGCCTGCCGCACCGACCGGCGGATCGCCTTGCGCGCGGCCGGGTCGAGCAGCCCGCGCGAGGACTCCACGTCGAAGTGCGTGAAGTAGCGGGCGGTCGGCGTGAGCTGCGTCGCCCGTCGGATGCCGCGGACGTACGACGCGACGGCCGCGCGCACCGCCTCGTCGATGACCTCATCGCTGCGTCCCGTGGCGCGCCCACCGACGACGATGCTCGCCGCGAGCCGCTTGACGTCCCACTCCCAGGGCGCCCAGGCCGCCTCGTCGAAGTCGTTGAGGTCGAACATCAGGCTGCGCTCGGCCGAGGCGTAGAACCCGAAGTTCGACACGTGCGCGTCGCCGCAGGATGCGACGAGGATGCCGGAGTGCGGGGCATCCGCGAGGTCGGCCGCCATCAGCGCCGCCGTACCGCGGTAGAACGCGAAGGGGCTCGCGGCCATGCGCTCGGCGCGCAACGGCACCAGCTCGGGGATGCGGTCATGGTTCTGCCGGTCGAGGATGCCGAGCGGATCGCGCGGCGTCACGGCGAGGGCCGCGAGAGCGCGGCGCGGGGTGCGCTTGCGGGAGGCGGCGCCCCGTTCGCGCAGCGCGTCGCGCGTGATCGGGGGCGTCCAATCCGGGTTCATGGGGTCATTGTGGCAGTCCGGCGGGCGTCAGTGGGAGGGTTTCGAATCGCCTACTTTTCGGTGCCCGGGCCGGCAGAACTGCAAAGTGAGCGATTCGAAAGTGGGGAGCCGGGTGGGAGACTTGAGGGGTGATCCGCCCAGCCGACCTCCGAGGGACGGATGCCGTCGCCATCGGGCGCCTCGTCGAGGACTACCTCCTTCAGACCGAGAGCGAGAAGGTCGCGCACGGTGCGGCGCCGGCATCCGACGCCCTGCCCGAGTCGTACCGCCGCGAGGTCGACGACCCGGCGGATGCCTACGCCGACTGCGCCGTGTGCGTCGCCGAGCTCGACGGCGAGGTCGTCGGGGTCGTGGTGTTGCGACCGGATGCCGCGGGCATCGAGATCAAGCGCCTCTGGGCATCGCCCGAGGTGCGGGGTCGGGGCGTGGGCTCGGGGCTGCTCGACGCGGCGATCGCGACAGGCGTCGGCGACGTGCGCCTGTCGGTCTGGGACTGGCGGGTCGACGTCATCCGTCTGTACGAATCTCGCGGTTTCGTGCAGGTGCCGTCGTGGGACGATCGCCCGGCGCTGGTCTGCATGCGCCTCGGGCGCTGAGCGGGGCGGTGGAGGCGCGTCTGCGGTGCGAGCGCGCGTCTGCGCGTCAGGCCGGCGGCAACCGCAGAACGCCGGGCGTCTCGCCGCCGGTGAGGTCGTCGGCGATGCGGATGCTGCGCGCCAGATCGTCGAGTGCACCGTCGAGGGTGCCGAAGCGCTCGCGCTCGCTGCAGATCGCGGTGAGGGTGACGAGGTGCGTGCCCGTGTCCCACGTGTAGGTCGTGAACGGCGGGGCGCTCGGCGACGGCGGCATCGCGACGACGAGCTTCTCACCCGCGCCGAGGGCCGTGCGGAACGACACCGTGTCGTCAAACTCCATCGGCATCGACGCCCGCGCGATGCGCACCTCGGGGGTGAGTTCCTGGGTGGTGGCCATCGCGACGACCAGCTCGGGGTCGGCCTTCCACGTCCACACCAGCACGCGTCCGTCGGCGCGCTTCATGAGCATCGGGGCGGCCTGACTCATCATCCACGCGCCGAGGCGCGACCCCGGTCGCTCGGTCGCGCCGAGCGCCGCGTTCGCCTGGCCGAGCAGCATCCGGATGGCCGCCTTGCGGTGGCGCCGGCCTTTCCAGCCCAGGGAGTCGGTCACGGGGATCCACAGCGAGGGGTCGGCATCCGCAGTCAGGCGCATGCCTCCACGGTAGAGCGTCAAGCCGTGAGGATGCCGGTGGGCCGCGAAGGCTCGCCCAGGGGCCTCGGGTAGAGTTGCCAGCGCCCTCACGGGCACCGCCCTCCGGGGCACTCCTGGCCGCGAACCGTAAGGCAGCATGTCTGTTTCTCCCTCCGACTCGACCAGCGCACCCGACACCGGGGAGCGACCGCTGCGCATCCTGATCGGCGCCGACACGTTCGCGCCCGACATCAACGGCGCCGCCCGCTTCGCCGAGCGTCTGGCCGCGGGCCTCGTGCAGCGCGGTCACGACGTGCACGTGTCGGCTCCCAACCAGGCCTACCGCCGTTCGCGCCCGCACACCGAGATCATCGAGGGCGAGCGCATGACGCTGCACCGGTTGCCGTCGGTGCGCTGGGCGCCGCACGACTGGCTGCGCTTCGTATGGCCGTGGCGGTCGAAGCACTACGCCCGCACCGTGCTCGACCGGGTCAACCCCGACGTCGTGCACATCCAGTCGCACATCGTGATCGGCCGCGGCCTCGCGCGCATCGCGCGCCAGCGCGGTATCCCGGTGATCGCCACGAACCACGTCATGGCCGAGAACATCCTCGAGCACACGACGATGCCGGATGCCGTCAACCGCTTCATCACGAAGCACGCCTGGGCCGACGCCAAGCGCACCTTCGACCTGACGCGCGCGGTCACCACGCCTACGCGCCGTGCCGCCGACTTCCTCGAGAGCACGGTTGCGGTGCAGAACGTGATCCCGGTGAGCTGCGGAATCGACCGTAGCCAGTACACCCCGGTGATGGGCGCGCGCGAGAAGAACCGCATCGTCTTCGTCGGGCGCCTGACGGCCGAGAAGCAGGTCGAGGTCATCCTGCAGGCGATGACGAAGCTCGACCCCGCGCTCGACACCACGTTCGACATCGTCGGCGGTGGCGACCAGCGCAAGCAGCTCGAGACCCTCGCGAACCAGCTGGGCCTGGGTGACCGGGTCACCTTCCACGGCCGCACGACGGATGCGGAATTGCGCGCGATCCTGTCGCGGGCGAGCCTGTTCGTGATCGCGTCGATCGCCGAGCTGCAGTCGATCGCGACGATGGAGGCCATGGCCTCGGCGCTGCCGATCGTCGCCGCGGATGCCGTCGCGCTCCCGCACCTCGTGCACGACGGTGAGAACGGCTACCTGTTCGAGCCGGGCAACGTCGACGAACTCGCGGCCCGCCTGACGGACGTGCTGACCGCGGAGCCCGCCGAGTTCGAGCGGATGCAGCAGGCGTCGCTCGACGGCGTGATCATTCACGACATCAACCGCACCCTCGACACCTTCGAGGCACTGTACCGCGACGCCCCGCTGCCCGAGTGACGCGTATGCACGTCGTGTTCTTCGGCGACCAGCACCTCGACTCGCTCGGTGGGGCGCAGGTCTCGATGCGACTGCAGCGGGAGTTCCTCGAGCGCGCCGGGCACACCGTCACCGTGGTCGCGCCGCGCATGCGCGGGTCGCGCGCTGCGGGAGAGACGGATGCCGCGTACCTCGACCTGCCTTCGATGCCGATCACACTCGACCGCGAGTACTCGATGACGTGGCCGGGTCGGGCGACCGACCGCTTCCTCGACCGCGCGATGACCACGCGCCCGCCCGTCGATCTCGTGCACGTGCAGGCCGACTTCTGGGGGGCGTTCATCGGCCACCGGTATGCCCAGCGCCACGGAATCCCGGTCGTGCACACGATGCACAATCGGGTCGACGTCGGCATCGCCGCCGTCACGCCCCTGCATCGCCCGGTGCTCGCGGCGCTGAACCTGTGGCGCCGCGCGGCGCTGCGCCGCGTCGGCGCGCAGGTCGGCGGGAGCGACGGCTGGGCGTTCCTGCGCGGACTCGCGGCCGGAGCATCCGCCGTCACCGCCCCCTCGACGCACTTCGCCCGCCGACTCGAGCAGCACGACGTCTTCGGCCGGGTCGACGTGATCTGGAACGGCATCGACGACGACGTGCGCGCTTCGGTGCTCGCCGGGGCCCCGGCCGAGCGCGCGCCGGGTCGCCCGCGGTTCGTGTGGCTCGGGCGCATGAGCCCCGAGAAGCGGTTGCTGCCGTTCCTCGAGGCGTGGAACGCGGCGGGTATCGACGCCGACCTCGAGATCATCGGGGGCGGCGGTCAGCGCGCGGCGGCCGAGAAGCTCGTCGCCGGACGCTCGGGCGTGCACTTCGCCGGGCGGCTCACCTACCCGCAGACGCTGGCCCGCATCGCCGCGGCCGACGCGCTCGTGCAGACCTCGATCGGCTTCGAGACGCAGGGCATGACCCCGTTCGAGGCCGCGACGCTCGGCACGCCCTCGATCATCAGCGACCCCGATATCGCCGCGGAGCTCGGCGGCGGCTTCTGGGCAGTGGATGCTTCTTCGACGGGCTCAGGGACCCAGGGGCTCGAAGCCGCACGCGTCGCGGCGCTCGCCGAGACGCTACGAGTCGCGGCATCCGACATCGCCGCCGGAGCGGCGCCCACCCCGCTGCCCGCGGTGGCCGAGGCGTTCCGGCAGTCGTCGCGCACCGCCGCGATGATCGAGGTCTACGAACGCGTGCTCGCCGAGGGGTGAGTCTTCGCCGCGCGTGCCCTTACAGGAACGCGTAGAACAGCGACGAGATCCAGCCGAGGACGATGCCCAGCAGCTGCACACCGCCCACGCCGATCGCGATGCCCGCGAACACCTGCCCGCCGGGGCGTCGCACGGCGATGAGACCGAGCACGAGGGCGGCGGCACTGGCGAGGAACGAGACGATGCCGAACAGCAGCGTGAAGACGCCGTATCCGCCGTCGCCGTACGTCGAGTAGTAGCCGATCGATGAGAGCAGGAACGGCTGGATCAGGACCTGCAGAGCGCCGATCGCGGCGACGGCGAGGGCGATGATGAAGGCGACGCGCGCGAGCGTGTTGGTCGACCCGGCGGGGCGGGTCGTTGCGGGAGCCGCGCCGTATGCGGGCTGCTGCTGGGTGGACGCGTAGGGGGCAGCGCCCGGGTGCGCGTACGCGCTTTGCTGCGGTGTCTGCTGGCCATAGGGCTGCGGCTGCGGCTGGGCCTGAGGCTGGCCGTATGCCGGCGCCTGCTGCGGTGCCTGCTGACCGTAGGGCGGCTGCGGGGTTCCGTACGGCGGCGCGACCGGGTACTGCGGGTTCGCGGGGAGAGCGGATGCCGCGGGCGGAGCGCTGGCGAACTGCTGCTGCTGCGGCGGCTGGGGCGGGTTCGTGGAGTTCCCGTTCGGGGCCGTCGGCGGAACAGGGGGCAGCTGCGGGTCGCTCATGCGTCCGAGCGTAGTCGTCTGAGGCGCCGGGTGGGGTGAACGGTTGGAGATGCAGTGCGCGCGGGGTGGGCTCTTCGACAGGCTCAGGGACCCAGTGGGTGGGCGGTGCGCGGGGTGGGCCCTTCGACAGGCTCAGGGACCCAGTGGGTGGGCGGTTCGAGGAACTGGGCCCTTCGACAGGCTCAGGGGCCAGTCGGTGGGCGGCGCGAGGAACTGGGCCCTTCGGCAGGCTCAGGGCCCCGGTGGGTGGGAGGTGGAACGAACTGGGTCGCTGAGCCTGTCGAAGCGTCCCCGCCCGAGAGGCATCCGGCGTCAGCGGTAGGCGTGGCCGGACTCGGCTCGGTGCAGGGGTTCGCGCTCCGCGACGCGGCTCCAGTCGGTGGGGGTGGCGCGGTATCCGTCACGGCGAAGTTCGACGACCGTGGCGACGAGGGCCCAGATGGCCAGGGCGGCGAGGAGGATGAGGAGTACCATGGCAGAAACGCTACGGTCGACGCCGATCCGCCACGAGTGGCAGGATGGACGCATATCGTATGAAAACTGCCAATCGGGAGCGCGCATGAAGACAGTGGCCTGCATCGTCCAGGACGGATTCGCCCCGTTCGAGTTCGGCCTCGCCTGCGAGGCCTTCGGGCTCGACCGGTCGAACGACGGCGTCCCGAACTTCGACTTCCGTGTCATCGCGCCGCATCCCGGCGTCGTCGCCTCCAAGCTCGGCTTCTCGATCAACGTCGAGCACGACCTCTCCTTCGCCTACGAGGCCGATCTCGTCGTGTTCTGCCCCGTTCCGCGCGAGTACTGGGATCGCATCGACCCGCTGCTCCTCGACGTCGCGCGTCACGCGGTCGCGCGGGGGGCCTGGGTGCTCACGATCTGCAGCGCCTCGTTCATCCTCGGCGCGGCGGGCGTGCTCGACGGGCGTCGCGCCACCACGCACTGGATGTACTCGGAGATCATGGCGTCGATGTACCCCGAGGTCGAGATCGACCCCGACGTGCTCTTCGTGCAGGACGGCCGGATCATCACGAGCGCCGGCACGGCCGCGGGCATCGACGCGTGCCTGCACCTGCTGCGGCAGGAGCTCGGCGCTGAGCTCACCAACCGCATCGCCCGCCGCATGGTCGTGCCGCCCCAGCGCGACGGCGGGCAGGCGCAGTTCATCGACCGTCCGATCCCGGTCGTGCCGAGCGACTCGCTCGCCGCGGTCGCCGACTGGGCCGTGGAACACCTGCGTGACGACCTCGGAGTCGATCAGCTCGCCGCCCGCGCTCTCATGTCGCCGCGCACCTTCGCGCGCCGGTTCAAGGCCGAGTACGGGGCGACGCCCGCGGCCTGGCTCGCGCGCCAGCGCATCATCCATGCACAGCGGATGCTGGAACGCACCGACTTCCCGCTCGACCGGGTCGCCGATGAGTGCGGGTTCGGGTCGGCGGCTGTATTGCGTCAGAACTTCGCGCGCGTGCTCGGGCTGACCCCCACTGCCTACCGTGCCCGCTTCTCCTGCGCCGATGACGAGATGCCCGCGGCGTAAGTGTCTCGGGGTGGGGCCCTTCGACAGGCTCAGGGACCCAGTGTCGCGGGCGCGAGGCTCTCTTCGGGAGGAGATCTCGCGTTCGGCAGGAGGCATCCGCTGTTCTGGTCCTGCGGAGGGTGTGTTCTCCTGCAGGGCGTGCGTCCGGACCTGGGTCGCTGAGCCTGTCGAAGCGTCCCCGCAGGGAGCGTGCGTCGCCCCGCGTCAGAGGGCGCGCGTCGTGGAGCGCTCGACGAGCGAGCAGGGCAGCAGCACGTGCGCGGCATCCTGGTCGGGGGTCGCGAGGCGCGAGAGCAGCAGTTCGACCGCGCCGTGCGCCATGTCGAGGATCGGCTGGCGCACCGTCGTGAGATCGAACGCCTGCCACGAAGACATCGCCACATCGTCGAACCCGAGGATCGAGACCGCGTCCGGCACGGCGACGCCGAGCTCTTTCGCCGCGTTGAGCGCACCGAAGGCGACGAGGTCGTTGTGGCAGAACAGTGCGGTGGGCGGCTCAGGCAGCCGTAGCAGTCGGGTCGTGGCGTCGAAGGCGCGGGTGTAGTCGAGGTCGGCGACCTCGAGCAGGCTCTCGTCGAAGGCGACCCCGGCGGCCTCGAACTCGAGCAGGAATCCGCGGTGACGGTCGTTGACGGATGCTGCGCCCAAAGGTCCGGAGATCACACCGATGCGCCGGTGGCCGAGGCCGAGCAGGTGCCGGGCTGCGATGCGTCCGCCCTCGAAGTTGTCGGGCGAGATCGAGTCGGCCGCGGGGGCGGCGCCGGGGCCCATGGTCACCGAGGGGACGCCGAGTGAGACGATGCGCCCCTCGTCGTCGGGGGAGAGCAACGTGGTGGTGAGGATGACGCCGTCGACGTTCGTCTCCCAGAGCGTGCGCGCGAGGTCTTCGGTGGTGTCGGCGCGACCCGAGAGGATGAGTGTGCGGTAGCCGGCGTGATTGAGCTCGCTGCTGATGGTGTGCAGCAGTTCGGCGTAGTAGCTGTTGCGCGGATCGCCGAGCACGACGCCGATCGTCTGGGTGCGGCTGGTGACGAGGCTGCGGGCGCTGAGGTTGGGCCGGTAGCCGAGCTTCTCGATCGCCGCCTCGACTTTCGCGCGGATGTCGTCGGACACTCCTTCGCGCCCGTTGACGATGCGCGAGACCGTCGTCTGCGAGACTCCGGCCGCCTTGGCGACATCGATGCTCGTGACACCGCGGGACTTCGGCGGCATGGGATCTCCTCTGGGGCGACGACGGCAGGTTTCCCCATCGTAGACGGACGCTTGACAACCTCGGATGAATACGTAACCATTCTGGAGGAAGCAACCCGATGTGGCAATGGAGACACGATGCAGATTCTGGGATCCGAACGATGAACGGTCCGCTCGACGGCGTGGTGATCGCCGACTTCTCGCAGCTCCTGCAGGGGCCCTTCGCGACACAGGCCATGGCCGATCTGGGGGCCCGCGTCATCAAGATCGAGCCGCTCGGCGGTGACTGGACCCGCTCGTACGCGATGCTCAACGCGTACCCCGGCGGCGAGTCGGTCAGCTACCTGGCCTTCAACCGCAACAAGGAGTCGATCGCGATCGACCTCAAGTCGGAGGAGGGGCTCGCGCTCGCGCGCAGCATCATCCTCCAGGCCGACGTCGTGGTCGAGAACTTCCGCCCCGGTGTCATGGACCGCCTCGGCATCGGCTACGAGGCCTCGAAGGCCGACAACCCCGGGCTCGTCTACGTGGCCTCGTCGGGCTTCGGCGTCGACGGCCCCTACGCGAAGCGCCCCGGTCAGGACCTCCTGGCGCAGTCCGTCGCCGGACTCCCGCACCTGCAGGGGGATGCCGACGATCCGCCCGTGCCCGTGGGCGTCAGCGCCGCCGACGTCTCGGCCAGCCTGCACATCATCTACGGCACCCTCGCCGCCCTGGTCGAGCGGGCACGCACCGGTCTCGGCCAGCGCGTCGACGTGTCGCTGCTCAACAGCATCATCGCCTTCCAGACACAGGAGTTCGTGGCCGCGATGGCCGCACCGACCCCGCCGCAGCGCCCCGAGAACGGGGCGGGCAACGCCTTCACCGGCGCCCCGTACGGCATCTATCGCACGCGCGACGGATGGATCGCGATCGCCATGACCCCGCTGAAGCTCATCGCCGAGGTGCTCGGCATCCCCGAGCTGGCGCACGAGGAATCGAAGAACGTCATGGACGGGCGGGATGCCGTCAAGCCGCTCATCGATGCGAAGACCGCCGAGTGGGAGCGCGATGCCCTGCTCGACGAGCTCCTGCGACACGACGTGTGGTGCGCCCCGGTCAACGACTTCGTCGACGTGCCGAACGACCCGCAGGTCGTGCACAACCGCATGTTCCGCACGGTCGAGCACCCACTCGCGGGCGAGGTCACGCTCGTCGCGCCGCCCATCCGGTTCTCGAACCAGCAGACCGAGCGCTTCGACGCTCCGCCGCTGCTCGGCGCCGACAGCCGCCGCATCGCCGAGGAGTTCGGCGGGATGGATGCTGCGACCGCCGACTCCCTCATCGAGAAGGGGGTGCTCCGTGGCTGAGCAGAACGACAGCGCCGGCTCGGCATCCGCCCCGAACCCGTCGGATGCCGTCGTGCGCACCGACGTCGTCGGGCGCACACTCGTCGTCACGATCGACCGACCCGAGGTGCGAAACGCGGTCGACCTGCGTGTGGCGCGCGCCCTGGCGGATGCCTTCACCCGCGCCGAGGACGACCCCGAGATCTGGACCGTCGTGCTGACGGGCGCGGGCGACCGCGCCTTCAGCGCCGGCGCCGACCTCAAGGCCGTGTTCCGCGGCGAGGTCGTGCACGACCCCGAGCGGCCGGAGCGCGGTTTCGCGGGACTCGTGAAGCACGACATCTCAAAGCCCGTGATCGCGGCGGTCAACGGCCTGGCGGTCGGCGGCGGCTTCGAGATGGTGCTGCACTGTGACCTGGCGGTGGCCGTCGCATCGGCGGTCTTCGGGTTCCCCGAGCCGCGCGTGGGCAAGATGGCCGCGGCCGGCGGAGCGTTCCGGATCGGCGGGCAGATCCCGCCCAAGCTCGCCGCCGAGCTGCTGTTCACGGGAACGCCGATCAGCGCCGCCCGTGCCGCCGAGCTCGGCCTCGTGAACCGCGTCGTGCCCGACGGCGAGGCGCTCACCGCGGCCCTCGCTCTCGCCGACGAGATCAACCGCAACTCGCCGCTGTCGGTGCGCGCGAGCAAACGCGTGCTGCTCGGGATCGATCCGGGTGTGCAGCGCGACGGCGACGACTGGGCGCGCATCGCCGCGGCCGATGACGAACTGCTCCGTTCGGCGGATGCCGAGGAGGGGGTGCGCGCCTTCGTCGAGAAGCGCGAGCCCCGCTGGACCGGGAAGTAGGAGAGACATGACCATTCAGACCGAGCGCCCCGCAGAGACGCGGACGCGCGAGCAGATCGCGGCGAGCATCCGCCGTACCGTCCTGCTCGAAGCCGAGATCGCCGGCAGCGGGCACTACGGGCCCAGCCTGTCGTGCGCCGACCTGCTCGTGGGGCTGTACTACGGGTTCCTGCGCATCGATCCGGCGCGACCCGATCTCGTAGATCGCGACCGCCTCGTGCTCAGCAAGGGGCACGCGTGCTCGGCGCTGTACGCCGTACTCGGTGACCTCGGCTTCTTCCCGCTCGACGAGCTGCGCACGTACACGCGCCTCGGCACCGCCTTCGGTGACCACCCCGACATGAAGAAGGTCGCGGGCCTCGACTTCTCGTCGGGCGCGCTCGGGCACGGCCTCTCGGTCGCGTTGGGTATGGCGCTGCACGCCCGCGTCCGCGGCGACGAGTCCCGCACCGTCGCGATCATCGGCGACGGTGAGCTCAACGAGGGGCAGATCTGGGAGGCCGCCGGCTTCGCGGGCGCCAATCGGGTCTCGAACCTGCTCGCGATCGTCGACGTCAACACCGTCTGCGTCGACGGAACCACGCGCGAGGTACTCGACTACGAGCCGATCGGCGACAAGTGGGCCGCATTCGGATGGGCGGTCGAGCGCATCGACGGCCACGACCTCGACGCTATCGACGCGGCGCTCGCGCGCTTCGAGCAGCGTCGCGCCGAGGGCGGTCAGCCCACCGTCATCGTCGCCGACACCGTCGCGGGCAAGGGTGTTCCGCCCATCGAGGGCATGGCCGAATGGCACATCGGCTACCTCGGCGGGGCCGACCTCGCCACCGCCCTCGAGACCGTGGACGACGTGCACGCCCCCGCCCAGGAAGGAGCGAAGCGATGACCCTGCTCCGCCAGCCCACCGTTCTCACCGACCCGGTCTCGTTCGACCACGAGGGACGGAACGGCTATCCGACGCGTTCGATCGGCACGATCCTCGCCGACCTCGCCGATGAGGACTCCCGCATCATGGCCGGCAGCGCCGACCTCACCTGGTCGACGTTCATGGCCGACTTCGCCGAGCGGCATCCCGATCGCTTCCTGCAGGTCGGCATCGCCGAGCGCAACATGTTCGGCATCGCCGCCGGTCTCGCCTCCTGCGGTGCCGTGCCGTACATGTCGACGTTCTCGGCGTTCGCCGCCCTGCAGAGCCTCGACGTGATCCGCAATGACCACGCCTACACGAACCTCCCCGTGCGCACCATCGGTACCCACACCGGCATCTCGATGGGGTACTTCGGGTCGTCGCACCACGCGATCGAAGACATCGGAGCCCTGCGCTCGATCCCGAACCTCACCGTGCTCTCGCCCGCCGACCACGCCTCCACCGAGGCTCTCGTGCGCGCGACCGTCGACCTGCCCGGGCCGGTGTACTTCCGGCTCGGACGCGGCGCCGCAGGGCCCGACGTCTATGACGCCGGCACCGATGTCGTGTTCGGCGAGGCGAGCGTCGTGCGCGAGGGATCCGGCGTGCTCGTGATCGCGAGCGGCATCACGGTGCACCCGGCGCGCGACGCCGCCGACGCGCTCCGCTCCGAGGGCCGCGTGTCGCCCACCGTGGTCGATCTGCATACGATTCGGCCCTTCCCCGAGGAGCAGATCGCTCGGCTCGCCGAGTCGCACGACGTGGTCATGGTGGTCGAGGACCACATGGTCGACGGCGGCATCGGCACGAGCGTGCTGACCACGCTCTCGGAGTTCGGCATCGCGCGCCCGGTGTACCGCCACGGTCTGCGCGACTTCGCGATCTTCGGTCCGCCCACGCACCTCTACCGGTACTACGGTCTCGATGCCGACGGCATCCGCACCGTCGTCGAGCGCGCCGCCGCTCGCACGCCCGCCGATCCCCGCACGCCGCTGTGGACCGACGACGACCGCGGCCGCGCGCTCACCGCGCAGCAGGAGCAGGATGCCGCGCGCAAGCCGGAGGTCGTCTTTGGGTGAGGCGCCCGGCGCCCGCTCCGCTGAACTCGGTGCCGATTCGATCAGGAGGGTGCGCTTCGCGGACGTCGGACGCGTCGAGATCGAATCGGCACCGCGACCCGAACCCGGGCCAGGTGAGGTCGTCGTCCGGGTGACGAGCTGCGGTCTCTGCGGCTCCGACGCCACGATGCTCAGCGGGCGGCATCCGGTCATCCGGCCGCCGCTCGTGCCCGGTCACGAGATCGTCGGTGTCGTCGCGCGGGTCGGTGCGCAGGCGGTCGCCGGTGTCGGCGCGCGCGTCGCCGTGCTGCCGCAGGTCGGCTGCGGAGAATGCCGCCAGTGCCGGCGGGGGCATCCGCGGCTGTGCGCCCGGATGCGCCTGATCGGCGGGCAGATCGTCGGGGGAGCGTCCGAGGAGGTCGTCGTGCCCGCCGATGCGCTCGTCGTCGTGCCCGCCGATGTGCCGGATGCCGTGCTTCCGATCGTCGAGCCCCTCGCCGTCGCGGCGCACGCCGTTGCGCGCGTGCCCGCGCTCGCGGGGCTCGAGGTTCTGGTGGTCGGCGGCGGGCCGATCGGTCTGCTCGTGGCGCTCGCCGCGGGAGCTGCCGGGGCCGCCGTGACGCTCGTCGAGCCGGTCGAGGCGCGCCGCGCCGTCGTGGCGCACTTCGGGGTGGCGGTCGTCGGAGCCGTGCCCGAGTGTGAGGTCGACGTGGTGTTCGACTGCGTGGGCGGGGCGGAGTTGCCGTCGTCGCTGCTGGGGTCGGTCGTCGCCGGGGGCACGCTCGTGCTCGTCGGGGTCGCGGCTCCGCAGGTGACGTTCGACGGCATCCTGCTGCAGCGTCAGGAACGCGCGATTCTCGGCTCGCACATGTACACCCGTGAGGACTTCGAGGCTGCGCTCGGGTTGCTCGCCGGTGGGCTGCTGCGAACGGATGCCGCATCGCTCGCGCTGCTGTTCGACCGGCGTCCGCTCGAGGGTGCGGTGTCGGCGTTCGAGGATCTCGTGGGGCGCCGCTCGCCTGCGCTGAAGATCCTGCTCGTGCCCTGAGGTTCCCTGTGGCGAGCCCTTCGACAGGCTCAGGGACCCAGTTCCTCGGGGTGGGCCCTTCGACAGGCTCAGGGACCCAGTTCCGCGGGGTGGGCCCTTCGACAGGCTCAGGGACCCAGTCTCCGGGTCGCTGGGTCTCCCCACTGGGTCGCTGAGCTCACCCCACTGGGTCGCTGAGCCTGTCGAAGCGCCCCGCCCCGCGCACACGCCGAGGGGCCAAGACTCGCCCGACGGCATCCGCCCGGCGTGTCCTGATCCCTCACGAAGCGCGTCAGCGGCGGGCGGGCTCCGTCGGGCGAGCGGATGCCTCAGCCGAAGCATCCGTCGCCGCAGCTTCCGACGACGACCCCGCCGACGAACCCGCCGCGCGGGCCGGGCTCACGAGTGTCTCGGGCAGGAAGGTGATCCCGACCAGTCCGACCACGCTGAGCGCGATGAGATACACGGCGACGAGCCACGGCTGGCCGCCGCTCGCGGCCACGAGCGCCGTCGCGACGAGGGGCGCGGTGCCGCCGACGATCGCGACCGGAATCTCGCGCGAGATCGCGATGCCGCTCCAGCGCATCGAGGTCGGGAAGAGTTCGGCGAGCATGGCCGCCGAGACCCCGATCGTCGAGCCCTGGATCACCGCGAGTCCGATCACGAGGGCGAGGGCGACGAGCACCGGGTTCTCGGTCTGGAACAGCAGGAACATCGGGAACGCGTAGGCGATGCCGAAGATCGCGGCGCCGATCAGCACGGGTTTGCGACCGATGCGGTCGGCGAGGCGTCCGAAGAGCGGGGCGGCGGGCATGGTCAGCACCTGGGCGATGATGAGTCCGATGAGCGCGTGCGTGGGGTTCACCGAGAGCGTGCCGGTGACGTAAGAGAGCGCGTAGGTACCGACGACGTAGGTCCACGGCAGGGCGAACACGAAGATCGCCATGCCGGCGAGCAGGGTGCGCCAGTGGTCGCGCACGGCCTGCACGAGCGGTGCGCGGCGAATCTCGCCTTCGCGCTCGACGGCTTCGAAGGCGGCGGTCTCCTTGACCTTGAGGCGGAAGTACAGCGCGAACGCGACGATCACGATGCTCGCGATGAACGGGATTCGCCAGCCCCACGACAGGAACTGCTCGCTGGGCAGCAGGCTCACGAGCGCGAACGTGCCGGTGGCGAGGGCCATCCCGAGGTAGACGGCGGCCCCCGGGAACCCGGCGATGTAGGCGCGGTTCTGCACCGCGCTCGACTCGCTCGCCATCGTCATCGCCCCGGCGAACTCGGCGCCGGCGCCCGCTCCCTGGAAGATGCGCAGGAAGATCAGCGCGATCGGTGCCCAGACCCCGATGGTCTCGGCGGTGGGCAGCAGGCCGATGATCGTGGTCGCGGCGCCCATCATCAGCAGGGTCACGAGCAGGGTGGCCTTGCGGCCGACGCGGTCGCCGTAGTGGGCGAAGATCAGGCCGCCGATCGGGCGGGCTCCGAATCCGACGGCGAAGGTGGCGAAGGCGCCCAGCATGCCGGCGAGGTCGCCGCCGCCGGGGAAGAAGAGGGGCGCGAAGACAAGTGCCGATGCGAGCCCGTAGAGGGTGAAGTCGTACCACTCGATGACCGTGCCGACCGAGCTGCCTACGACGGCGCGGTTGCGTTGCTGCTTCGAGTCCAGGCCGAGGCCGTCGATATCGGATGCGTGGGACATGACACTCCTTCGTGCTTTGTCGTCGTGACCACGCGGGCGTGGTTACGTAACCATCGTTGGTTGCGTATTCATCGTAACCAGAGAGGGCCGATCGCGCCAGGGTTGAGACGCGCGCTGGCTGTCAGGCGCGCCAATGCGCGGGTGAGGGCAGGGTGTGATCGCGCACGTCGACACCGTCGGGAGTGACGGATGCCGTGGCGTACAGCAACGACTGCGTGGGGTACCCGTGCGGGCGGTTGTCGCGGATGATCGCGCGGTCGTCCTCAGGGGAGAGTTCGGCGCTCTCGGCGAGGAGGGCGGTCCACTCGGCCGCCCAGTCCGCACTGTCGACGGCGGGAGTGAGCGCGCGGAATCGCGGAAGCCAGGTGCGGATGCGCGGGGTCACCGCGTCGTCGAGATCGTCGTGCGCGATCATGTGCGTGCCCAGGGCGACCGGGGTCTCGCGCAGCTCGGCGCCGTCCCACGAGAGCACGCGCGCCCCCTCGGGCCGGACCTCGAGCAGGTTGAACCCGTGCATCGGCAGCGGTCCTTCGGGGGAGCGGCCCGCGACCGATTCGAGCGCGAGCGACCCGCGCGAGACGGCGCGCTCGTCGGGCAACTCCTGCACGTCGGCGCGGTTGAGCAGCACGGCGAGGCGTCGGCGTTGCGGATCGACGGCGAGCCAGGCGCCCCCGGCACGACGATCGCGGATGCCGACCACGCCCGGGTACTGATCGGGCCACCACGGGCCGAGGGCATCCCACTCGCGCTGGGGGTCTTCATCGCGCACCGCGAGGAGCCTCACGGACGCGGCATCCTCGACATCGATCACGACCGTGCACACGCCCTCGAGTCTAGGCGCGCCCGTCGCCCCGGGTGTGGTTGCTGCGCACGAGACCACCCCTCGTCGAGACCCATCGCCCGCGTCGAGACCCATCGCCCGCAACGTCGAGAGTGGTGGGTTTCGACGACGGCGGTGGGTTTCGGCGAGGGGAGAGAGCGAGGGGCGGGGTGAAGGGAGGCAGGGGGTGGGCCGGAGTGGCATCGGGCGGAGTGCTCGCTGTGGGGCGGAGTTTCTCGGGTGAAGCATCCGCCCATCGCGGAGTTCTCCGCCCGTTGGGGAGGAGATCTCTCGTTCCGGAGGATCGAAAGAGCGGATGCTTCCTGCGGAACGCGAGTTCTCCTCCGCTGCGTGCGACTCCGCCCCGGACCCCCGGATGCTGGGGCAGAATCGAACCGTGAACATCGTCGTCGGAGTCACGGGCGGCATCGCCGCGTACAAGACGGTGCACCTCGTGCGCCTGCTCATCAAGGCCGGTCATGACGTGACCGTCGTGCCCACCGAAGACGCGCTGCGCTTCGTCGGCACCCCCACGTGGGAGGCGATCAGCCGTCACCCCGTCACTACGAGCGTGCACGACGATGTCGCCCGCGTGCGGCACGTCGCGCTCGGTCAGGCCGCCAAGCTCGTGATCGTCGCCCCGGCCACGGCCAACACCATCGCATCGATGACCGCCGGGCTCGCGGGCGACCTGCTCGGCACGACGCTGCTCGCCACGGAGGCGCCCGTGCTGATCGCACCCGCGATGCACGCCGAGATGTGGCGACATCCGGCGACGCAGGCGAACATCGCCACCCTCCGCGAACGCGGCGTGCACCTCGTCGGCCCGGCCGACGGCGAGCTCGCCGGCGGAGACAGCGGACCAGGTCGCATGTCGGAACCCGAGGAGATCTTCGCTGCGGCGCAGGCACTGCTCGCCCCGGGTGACCTCGCGGGGCTCCGCGTCGCCGTCTCGGCGGGCGGCACCCGTGAGCCGATCGACCCCGTGCGCTTCCTCGGCAACCGTTCGAGCGGGCGGCAGGGCGCCGCGCTCGCCGCGGAGGCCGCCGCTCGTGGCGCGCAGGTCACGCTCGTCGCCGCGCACATCGACGCCGCCGTGCTCGCCTCGGCGACGCATCCGTCGGTCGCGATCGTGCCCGTCGGCACGGCCGCCGAGCTCGGGACCGCGATGAAGGATGCCGCGGCATCCGCCGATGTGGTGATCATGGCCGCCGCGGTCGCCGACTACCGCCCGGCCGAAGCCGCGCCGCACAAGCTCACGAAGGCCGAGGGCGGTCTGGGTCGCATCGAGCTCGTCGAGAACGAGGACGTCGTGGCGGCGCTCGCCGCGGCACGCGCTGCCGGCCGCGCCCCCGAGGGGCAGACGATCGTCGCGTTCGCGGCCGAGACACTGACGGATGCCGCGCAGCGGCGTGAGCGCGCCCGCGGCAAGCGCGAGCGCAAGGGTGTCGACCTGCTGGCCGTGAACCTCGCGGATGCCGAGCACGGGTTCGAGCGCGCCGACAACGCGGTCGAGGTGATCGGCGACGGTGGGGTGGTCGTGGCGGAGGCGTCCGGAAGCAAGCGCGAGGTCGCGGGCGCGATCTGGGATGCGGTGCGGATGCTGCGCTGACCGGGGGATTGTCGGTTCGGCGGCGTCCTGTTAAACTTGAGTCAACATCACTCAACTTTGAGTGACCATCGACCAGAAGGAGTCTCCCAGGAGGGACAGATGACCAACCCCCAGACCGGTTCTCAGAACGACCAGCAGTCCGCACTCGAGCAATTCGGGATCAACCTCACCGATCGCGCACGGCAGGGCAAGCTCGACCCCGTGATCGGACGCGACAGCGAGATCCGTCGCGTGAGCCAGGTGCTCACCCGCCGCACCAAGAACAACCCGGTGCTCATCGGTGAGCCCGGCGTCGGCAAGACCGCCGTCGTCGAAGGCCTCGCCCAGCGCATCGTCGCGGGCGATGTCGCCGAGTCGCTCAAGGATAAAGAGCTGGTGTCGCTCGACATCTCGGCGCTCGTCGCCGGTGCGATGTACCGCGGGCAGTTCGAAGAGCGCCTGAAGAGCGTGCTCAAAGAGATCACCGAGTCCGACGGTCAGGTCATCACCTTCATCGACGAGCTGCACGTGCTCATGGGCGCGGGCGGCGGCGAGGGGTCGGTCGCGGCATCCAACATGCTCAAGCCCATGCTCGCCCGCGGCGAGCTGCGTCTCATCGGCGCGACCACGCTCAACGAGTACCGCGAGTTCATCGAGAAGGATGCCGCGCTCGAACGCCGCTTCCAGCAGGTGTACGTCGGGGAGCCCACAGTCGAAGACACGATCGCCATCCTCCGTGGGCTCAAGGGGCGCTATGAGGCGCACCACGGGGTCACCATCTCCGACAGCGCCCTGGTCGCCGCCGCCGCGCTGTCGAACCGGTACTTGCCGTCGCGGCAGCTGCCCGACAAGGCGATCGACCTCATCGACGAATCGATGTCGCGCCTCAAGATGGAGATCGACTCGTCGCCCGTCGAGATCGACCAGCTCAAGCGGCAGGTCGATCGGATGAAGCTCGAAGAGCTCGCCCTCAAGCGCGAGAAGGATGCCGCCTCGAAGGAGCGCCTCGGCACGCTGCGCGAGCAGCTGGTGGGCATGGAGGCGCAGCTCGCCGAGCTCGAGGCCCGGTGGGCCCGCGAGCGGCAGGGGCTGAACCGCGTCGGTGAGCTCAAAAAGCAGCTCGATGACGCCGTGACGCAGCGTGATCTCGCGATGCGCGAGGCCGATTACACCCGCGCGTCGAAGCTCGAGTACGAGACCATCAAGCGCCTCGAGCGCGACATCGCCGAGGCCGAGCAGGCCGAGGCCACGGCATCCACCGAACCCCGCATGGTCAACGAGCAGGTCACCGATGAGGACATCGCCGCCGTGATCGCGGCGTGGACCGGCATCCCCGTCGGTCGTCTGCTGCAGGGCGAGAGCGAGCGTCTGCTGCACCTCGAAGGCGAGCTCGGTCGACGCCTGATCGGCCAGAAAGACGCCGTGAAGGCCGTGTCAGATGCCGTGCGCCGCTCGCGCGCGGGCATCAGCGACCCCGGTCGCCCGACCGGATCGTTCCTCTTCCTCGGACCGACCGGTGTCGGAAAGACGGAGCTCGCGAAGGCCCTCGCCGACTTCCTCTTCGACGACGAGCACGCCATGGTGCGCATCGACATGTCGGAGTACGGCGAGAAGCACTCCGTGTCACGGCTCGTCGGTGCCCCTCCCGGGTATGTCGGCTACGAGCAGGGCGGCCAGTTGACCGAGGCCGTGCGGCGGCGCCCCTACAGTGTCGTGCTGCTCGACGAGGTCGAGAAGGCGCACCCCGAGGTGTTCGACGTGCTGCTGCAGGTGCTCGACGACGGGCGTCTCACCGACGGTCAGGGCCGCACGGTCGACTTCTCGAACGTGATCCTGATCCTCACGTCGAACATCGGCTCGCCGATCCTCATCGACCCGACGCTGTCGCCCGACGCCAAGCGCGAGCAGGTGATGGCGCTCGTGCGCCAGGCGTTCCGCCCCGAGTTCCTCAACCGTCTCGACGACATCGTGATGTTCCAGGCGCTCAGCGAAGACGACCTCGCTCAGATCGTCGAGCTGTCGATCGACCAACTGCACACGCGGTTGCACGACCGTCGGCTCGCGCTCGCGGTCACGCCCGATGCGCGATCGTGGCTCGCCGAGCGCGGGTACGATCCGGTATTCGGAGCGCGTCCGCTGCGCCGCCTCATCCAGAGCGAGGTGCAGAACAAGCTCGCGACCGCGCTGCTCTCGGGCGGTGTGCGCGACGGCGACACGGTGCGCGTCGACGTCGCGGCCGACGGCACGGGGCTCGTGCTCACGGCCGAGGCCCCGGCATCCGTTCCCGACGACGATGACGACGTGATCGAGGCCGAACTCCTCGACTGAGCCGCCGCGGCTGCGACGCTTCGACAGGCTCAGCGACCCATCCACGGGGTCCGTGATCCGGCACGGGTCCCTGAGCCCAACTGGGTCCCTGAGCCTGTCGAAGGGCCCACCCCGAGACGCCCCCACATGAAAGGGCCCGGTCCGCAAGCTGCGGACCGGGCCCTTTTCGGCGTCGAAACGAGGTCAGGCGCTGAGGATGACCGTCTCGGCGATCGGGCGGCGCACGCGCGGCGCGGTCTCGCGCTGCTGCAGCACCTCGGGGAGCGCGGCGACATCACCGAACTCGCCGACGGCGAAGACCGTGACGGCCGAGAAACGGGGCTCGAGGTCGGCGAACTCGCGCACGGCCTCGGGGTCGAAACCGCTCATCTGGTGCACGAGCAGGCCCTCGTGGTGCGCCTGCACCGAGAAGTGCGCGACGGCCTGGCCGAGGTCGTAGAGGGCGTGGGTGATCGGCGTGCCGTCTTCGGTGGCGGTCTCGGCGACGGCGACGACGAGGGCGGCGGCGTTCACGGCCCACGCCTGGTTGAAGCCGACGAGCGAGTCTACGATCTGCGCGTGCAGGGCGGTCCCCCGGCGGGCCACGATGAAGCGCCACGGCTGCGAGTTGTTGGCGGAGGGCGTCCAGCGGGCGGCCTCGAGGGAGGCGGCGAGCTTGGCCTCGTCGATCGCGTTCTCGGCGTCGAAGGCGCGGGGGCTCCAGCGCTCGGCGAGAACGTCGAGCACCGGGTGCTCGGTGGGGGCGGTGCGGACGAGGGTGGGAATGCTCACGGTGGTGCCTTTCAGACGGGGTGCCGATCGGACTCCGTCGTCCGCGTACGCGTGTCTGAACGCATGTGCCCGCATGGATATTCCTGAGGAGGTGCGGGTTTCGCCGGATGACGATTCGCCGAGGCCCACCGGGAACGCCGAGACCCACCACCCCCGACGTGCGGGGCGGGGGTCTCGACGACCGTGATGGGTCTCGGCGCGCGGGGCGGGCGCGTCAGCCGCGCAGCGCCTCGGTGAGCTTGACCCGCGAGCCCATGCGCAGCAGCGAGTTCTCGTAGATCTTCGCGCCGATGGCGATCGCGGCGACGCAGCTGGCGAGCAGGATCGCGAGCGACAGGATCGGCTCCCACCACTGCGCCTCGCCGACGAACAGGCGCATCGGCATCCCGACCGGGGCCGAGAACGGCACGTACGACATGATCGTCAGCACCAGCGGGTTGTCGTTGAAGACGATGACGAGGATGTACGGCGCCATGATCAGCATCGTGATCGGCGTCGTGGTGGCGCCGATGTCCTCCTGCCGCGAGACCATCGAGGCCGCCGCGGCGAACAGCGAGGCCAGCAGCACGAACCCGAACAGGAAGAACACCGCGAACCAGATGATCGGGGTGCCGAGCATCGTGAGCACGTCGTTCTGACCCGTGGCGATGAGTCCGATCGTCGCGACCGCCGCCAGCACAAGGATCTGCGCCATCGCGAGGATCGTGTTGCCGATCACCTTGCCCGCGAGCAATGTGCGGGCCGGCATCGCCGACAGCAGCAACTCGACCACGCGGGTCTGCTTCTCTTCGACGACGCTCTGCGCGATCGTGCCGCCGAACGTCGATGCCGCCATGAGGAACACCAGACCGAATGCGAGCGCGATGAAGTAGCGCAGCAGCGGATTCGTGGTCGCGGGTTCGAGGATCTGCACCTCAGGGGCCTGCGAGAGTCCCGAGACGAGCGAGCTGGGGGCATCCTTCAGCGCGAGGATCGTGACGCCGGTCGGTCCGGTGCCCGACACGACGGCCGCGTCGACCTTCTCGTCGCGCACGAGCGCCTCGGCGGCCGCGTCGTCGGCGACCTCGGTCACCTCGACGCCCGGCAGCGCCGACACGACGCTCGAGGTCTCGGCGGTGACGGCGACCGGCGTCTTGTCGTCGGCGCCGCTCTTGCTCGCGAAGCCTCCGATCAGGATGCCGGCGAGGGCGATCGCCATCAGGATGACGGTCGAGATGATGAAGGCCTTGCTGCGGAGCTTCGAACCGATCTCGCGCTCGGCCACGAGCCAGATACCGCTGGAGCTGCGCAGGGGCGAGCCGCCCCCGGGGGTCGACGTGGTCACTGGATGACCTCCTTGAAGATCTGGGCGAGGGACGGATGCTTGGGCGCGAAGCTCGCGACGTCGCCGTGAGCGACCGCGGTGCGCAGGACGCGCTGCGCGGTCTCGGCGTCGTCGGTGTCGAACAGGGCGTAGCCGCCCTCGAAGTCGACGACCGTGACGCCCGGTTCGGTGCGCAGCCAGCCGGCGTCGCCCGCCGACACCAGCTCGTAGCGGCTGCCGGCGTGCTCGGCGCGCAGTGCGTCGCGCGAACCGGCGGCACGGATCGTGCCCCCGGCGAGGATCACGAGGTCGTCGCACAGGCGCTCGACGACATCGAGCTGGTGCGAGGAGAAGAGGATCGAGGCGCCCTGCGTCGCGGTCGCCTGCAGTGTCGAGGCGACGACGTCGACCGCGAGCGGGTCGAGGCCCGAGAACGGTTCGTCGAGGATGAGCACCTTGGGCCCGTGCACGAGCGCGGCGGCGATCTGCGCGCGCTGCTGGTTACCGAGCGACAGCGACTCGATCGTGTCGTTCAGACGCTCGCCGAGACCGAGATCGGTGAGGATCGCGGTGGCGCGGGTGGAGGCATCCGCCTTGCCGAACCCGTGCAGACGGGCGAGGTAGACGATCTGCTCGAGCACCTTCATCTTGGGGTAGAGTCCGCGCTCCTCGGGCATGTAGCCGAAGTTGCGGCGGTCGTCGCCGGTGACCGGCGTGCCGTCGAGGGTGACGGTGCCGGAGTCCGACGAGAGGAGTCCGAGCACGATGCGCATGGTCGTGGTCTTGCCCGCACCGTTGCCGCCCACGAAGCCGGTGAGCCGGCCGGGGGCGACGTCGAACGAGACGTCATCGAGCACGCGCCGCGAGCCGTAGCTCTTGGTGATGCCGTGGAGTTCGAGCTTTCCTGAGGTCATGCCTCCACGTTAGGGACGGGGCGGATGCCGCGGCATCCCCCCTGCGGGGGATTGTCGACCGTCCACCGCGCGGCTGACCTACCGGCGTGCGCTGCGCAGGACGGTGCGGACGACGAGTCCGGCGACGAGCGCCCAGAAGGCGGCGCTGACGCCGAGCACCGAGATGCCGGATGCCGCGACCAGGAAGGAGACGACGGCGGGGAGGCGCTCGCCGGGGTCGTCGATCGCCTGCTGCACGGCCGATCCGAAGGCGGCGAACAGGGCGAGGCCGGCGACGGCGGGGATGACGGCGGCGGGGGCGAGGAGCACGAGGGCGGCGAACGCGGCGGACGCGGCTCCGAGCACGAGGTACGACGCCCCGGTCGAGACACCGGCGACCCAGCGGCGCTTCGGGTCGGGGTCGGCGTCGGGCGAGGCGGCGAGGGCGGCGCTGATCGCGGCGAGGTTGATCGCGTGCCCGCCGGCCGGAGCGCCGATCGCCGTGCCGAGGCCGGTGACAAGCATCGCCGGACGCCACGGCACCTCGTAACCGAAGCTGCGCATGATCGCGACGCCGGGAACGTTCTGCGACGCCATCGTCACGATGAAGAGGGGCAGAGCGAGGCCGACGATCGCGCCGACCGTGAAGGTGGGCGCGGTGAGCTCGACGCGGGGCAGCAGGATCGCCGGATCGATCGCCGTGCCCTGGCGCACGAGGTCGACCGCGACGACGACCGCCGCGGAGACGAACGCGATCGGCACCGCCCAGCGCGGGGCGAGGCGCGCGACGATCAGCCACGTCACCACCACCGGAACCACGCCCCAGGGGTTCTCGACGATGCCGGTGATCGGCGCGAGGCAGAGCGGCAGCAGCACGCCCGCGAGCATCGCCTGCGCGATCGACGCGGGGATGCGGGCGATGAATCCGCCGAGCGCGGGCCACAGGGCGGTGAGCAGGATGAGCGCCGCCGTGACGAGGAATGCCCCGACCGCGGCGGGCCAGCCGCCCTCGATCGCGCCCGCGGTGGTGCCGGTCGCGGCGAGCAGCGCGGCACCGGGTGTCGACCACGCGACGGTGATCGGCATCCGATAGCGCCAGGCGAGCACGATGCACGCGAGGCCCATCGTGAGGCTCGCGGCGAGCAGGCCGCTGGCGGCCTGGGCGGCGGATGCCCCGACCGCCGAGAGCCCGGTGAGCACGACCGCGAACGAGCTGGTGAAGCCGACGAGCGCCGTGACGATGCCCGCGAGGATCGGGCGCGAGAGCGGGGCGGAGGGCGCGGCGGATGCTGCGGGCGCGGCGGCGGACATGGATCCGAGGCTATCGCCCCGGCGGGCGCGGGCGAGCGTGCCGTTCTCGCCGGGAGGTCAGGCGAGGCCGAGGCGGTGGGCGAGCACCACGGCCTGCACGCGGTCGCGGGCGCCGAGCTTCTGCAGGATGCGCGAGACGTGGGTCTTCACGGTGGCCTCGCCGATGAACAGCGCGGCCGCGATCTCGGCGTTGCTGCGGGCGTCGGCGAGGAGGGTCAGCACCTCGGACTCGCGCTCGGTGAACGGCTCGGCGAGGACGGTCGCGGTCTCCGGCGGGGGTGTGGTCGCGGTGACGGTCGGCGCTGCGGGGCGAGGGGCGGATGCCCCGGCGAACCGGGCGAGCACGCGGCGGGTCACTTCGGGCGCCAGCATCCCGTCGCCCGCCGCCAGCGCGCGCACGGCGGCGATGAGGTCTTCGGGGCCGGCGTTCTTGAGCAGGAACCCGCTGGCTCCGGCATCCAACGCCTGGTAGAGGTAGTCGTCGCGGTCGAAGGTCGTGACGATCGCGATGGCCGCGGTGATGTCGGCGTCGGCGACGATGCGCCGGGTCGCCTCGATGCCGTCCATGTCGGGCATCTGCACGTCCATCGTGATCACGTCGGGCCGCAGCGCCGACGCCTGTGCGACCGCGTCGGCGCCGGTCGCGGCCTCTCCGACGATCTCGATGTCGGGCTGCGTGCCGAGGATCGTGCGGAACCCTGCGCGCAGCATCGCGTGGTCGTCGACCAGGAGCACACGGATCGGGGCGACGGTCATTCGGGGGTCCTCACGGATCGCGGGGCGGTGGACAGTGGAACTCGCGCGCGCACGCGGAGTCCGCCGGGGGAGCGCGGGGTGACCTCGATCGTGCCGCCCGAGGCGATGGCGCGCTCGCGCATGCCGAGCTGGCCGAGGCCCGGGCGCAGCTGGCCGACCATGCGGCCGGTGTTGACGATTTCGATCTCGACGCTCGTGTCGTCGTAGCGCACCCGCACGTCGGCGGTCGCGCCGAGGCCGGCGTGACGACGTGCGTTGGTGAGCGACTCCTGCGTGATCCGGTAGAGGTTCACGGCGACGACCGAGGGAACCTCGACCGGCTCCCCGATCACCGTGTAGTCGGTGGGCAGCCCCGCTTCGGTCGACGCGTCGACCAGCTCGCGGATGTCGTCGAGCCCCAGCGTCGATGCCTGCTCGGTGGTCTCCCCGCCCGGGGCGCGCAGCGTCTCGAGCAACTGACGCAGTTCGCCGATCGCATCGCGCGCCGACCCCTCGACACCGGCGAGGAGGTCCTTCGCCTTGCCGGCATCCTGATCGATCACGAGTCGGGCCGCCCCCGCCTGCACCCCCATCACCGAGACGTGGTGCGCGACCACGTCGTGCAGTTCGCGGGCGATCCGCACGCGGTCGAGGGCGACCGCCTGCGCGGCGGTGACCTCGCGCTCGCGCTCGAGCTCGGCCGTGCGCTCCTCGAGCACCGCGCGTTCGGATGCCGCGATCCACGAGCGCTCGCCGAAGTAGTACGCCCCGCCGAAGTAGAGGAGGTTGATCAGGATCTGGATCATCATGAACGCGACGTACGGCGACATCGCGCCCGCGACGACCTCGGCCTCGTCGGCCTGGCCGATCGCGTCACGGTACATCGTGATCAGCAGCCACGACAGCATGCCGACGATGATGCCGGCGCGCACGATGAGCGCGGCGCGACGGTTGTTCATCCACGCGCCGGCGGTGTAGATGGCGATGAACATCGCGATGTTGCCGACGTAGACCTCGGGGATCCGGATCGTGACGGCCGCGAAGTACGCGGCGGAGACGACGAGCGCGACGACCGCCGGGTAGCGCCGCCGGAATGCCAGCGGGGCGGTGACGATGACGGCGTAGACGAGGGCGGTCCAGAGTTCGGCCTGCTCGTCGCCGTAGATCTGCGAGATCGACGACAGCACGGCGCTGAGGATCGCGCCGACGAACAGCACGGCGGCGAGCAGCAGATCGCTGCGGTGGTCGCGCGCGGTCGGCGTGCGCTGGAACTCGGCGGGCATCCCTCCACCGTAGGGCGCGGGGTGGGGCGGCGGCATCCCCCGTGCGGTGGATGCGGGGGCTGCTTGCGGGGCGGGGCCCTTCGACAGGCTCAGGGACCCAGTGCCTCGGGGCGGGGCCCTGAGCCTGTCGAAGCACCCGAGCCGAGAAACTCGCCGGTTCCAGCACCCCGTTGACACCGGTTCCTCGGCGGACGAGTATCGGCCAAGCGGAAGATCGCGCCGGGAGACGCATCGCCGTCAGCATCCGATGCATCGACGAAGGAGTCCGCGCATGACCGCTCAAGGCCGCATCCTGATCGACCTGTTCGTGACGCTCGACGGCGTCGCGCAGGGGCCGGGTGGCACCGACGAAGACACCTCGGGCGGGTTCCGCTTCAGCGGGTGGCAGGCGGGGCATCCGAGCGACGGCGTGGGCCCGCAGATCGAGCGCGGGATGCGCGAGCTCGACGCGTTGCTGCTCGGACGCCGCACGTACGACATCTTTGCCTCGTACTGGCCGCATCACACCGACGGCGACGTGGGGGCGATCGGACGGCTGTTCAACGACGTGTCGAAGTACGTCGCGACCCGCGACGCGCACTATCCGCTCGACTGGGCGGGAAGCGTGCGGGTCGGCACCGACCTCGCCGCAGAGATCGCCGGGATGCGGTCCGCCCACCGTGAGGTGCACGTGATCGGCAGCGTCGACCTCGTGCACTCGCTGCTCGCCGAGGGATTCTTCGACGAACTGAACCTGTGGGTCTACCCGATCCTGCTCGGCGCCGGCAAGAAGGTGTTCGACGACGGCGCGCTCCCCGCGGTGCTCGAGCTGATCGAACCGGCGGTCACCGACGAGGCGGGCGTCACGCTGCTCCGCTACCGCCGCACCGACCGCATCCCGGCGGTGTCGACCTTCTAGCGGTCAGCCAGGATCCGCTCGATCACCCGCGCGACCCCGTCATCATCGTTCGACTCCGCGATCTCGTCGGCGGCATCCTGTACGACGGCATCCGCGTCGGCCATCGCGACCCCGCGGCCGGCCCAGCGCAGCATCTCGACATCGTTGAGGGCATCGCCGAACGCCATCACATCGGTGCGGTCGATGCCGAGGTGGGCGCAGAGGCGGGCAAGGCCGGTGGCCTTCGTGACGCCCTCGGCCATCACCTCGACGAACGGCGCACCCGACAGGGTCGCCTCGAAGCCGGTGAGTCCCAGCGAGGTCAGTGCATCGAACAGGGCGGACGGCGCGAGCTCGGGATGCCGGATCACGAACTTGAGGCTCGGGGCGTCGAGCACCTGATCGAGCGGCACGCCGCCCATCGTCTTCGGGTCGCGCTTGTGGTCGGAGAGGTCGGCGATCGCCGCGTACCCCTCCTGGGCGACGAAGGTCTCGCCGCCCTCGCGCACGCTCGCGAACAGCAGGCCGGGCACGCTCGCGCGCAGCGCCTCGGCCAGCGTGCGGATGGTTTCGGCCGGCAGTTCTTCGGCGAACAGCATCCGTCCGTCGGTGAGGTGCGTGGCGTAGGCGCCGTTGCTGCAGAGTGCCCAGTCGCGGAAGTCGGCGTCGCCGGCGATCGCGCGCAGGCCGATCGGCTGCCGGGCCGTGACGGGAACGACGTGGATGCCGCGGGCCCGCGCCGCATCGAGCGCCGCCCGTGTGCGGGGTGTGACCGACGAGGTCGAGTCGAGCAGGGTGCCGTCGAGATCGGTGGCGATCAGCCGGAGGGTCATGGCCGACGCGTCACGAGAAGATCATCGGCAGGTCGTCATCGTCGTCCGCGCCCCCGAGGTCGATGTCGGCGACGACCGGCACGTGGTCGCTGGGCTGCTCGCCCTTGCGCTCGTCGCGGTGGATCGAGGCGCCGGTGACCGCGTCGGCGAGCGTGCGCGACCCGAGGATGAAGTCGATGCGGATGCCCTCGTTGCGGGGGAACTTGAGGCGCTGGTAGTCCCAGTAGGTGTAGCCCTCGGGGAGGAGCGGGCGCACGACGTCGGTGAGCCCGGCATCCGCCATCGCGAAGAATGCGGCGCGCTCGGCGGGGGAGACGTGCGTGGAGACGCCCTCGACGATGTCGGGGTCGCCGTTGTCGGTGTCGAACGGGATGATGTTGAAGTCGCCGACGAGCGCGAGCGGCAGAGCGGGGTTCGCCGCGAGCTCGGCCGCGGTCGAGTTCTTGAGCGCCTCGAGCCAGTGCAGCTTGTAGGCGTAGTGCGGGTCGTCGAGCGAACGGCCGTTGGGCACGTACAGGCTCCACACCCGCACGCCGTCGACCATCACGCCGAGCGCGCGCGCCTCGAGCGGAGCATCCGGGCCCTCGTGCCCCTTCGCGAAGCCGGGCATGCCGTCGAAGCCGGTACGCACATCGCTCATCGGCAGGCGGCTGGCGATCGCGACGCCGTTCCACTGATTGAGGCCGTGCACCTCGACCTGGTACCCCGCCTCTTCGAACGGCCCGTAGGGGAACTGCTCGGGTTTGCACTTGATCTCCTGCATCGCGAGCACGTCGATGTCTTCGCGAACGGCGAACTCGACGGTGCGGGCGACACGGGTACGGATGGAGTTGACGTTCCAGGTGGCCAAGCGCATGCATCCAGCCTAGTTGCGGCCTCCGACACGCTTGGTGCGGGGTGCGACACGCAGATGACGCCATCACGACATCTGACAGCGCAGTCATAGCGCGTCTCTCCTACACTGGATGCCGTGACCGCACTCGACGCAGACCGCCAGAACCTCCTCGCCCTCATCCAGGACGAGGCGGTGTTCCACGGCGACTTCACTCTCTCCAGTGGCAAGAAGGCGACGTACTACGTCGACATGCGCAAGCTCACGCTCGATCATCGCGCCGCGCCCGCCATCGGTCGCATCATGCTCGACCTGATCTCCGACCTCGACGTCGTCGCCGTCGGCGGGCTCACGCTCGGTGCCGATCCGATCGCGAACTCGGTGCTGCACGCTTCCGTCGCGACCGAGCATCCGCTCGACGCGTTCGTCGTGCGCAAGGAGCCGAAGGACCATGGTCGCGGTCGTCAGATCGAAGGGGCGGATGTCGCGGGCAAGCGCGTCGTCGTGCTCGAAGACACCTCGACCACCGGCCAGTCGGCGCTCAAGGCGGTCGAGGCGCTGCGCAAGGAGGGTGCGGAGGCCGTCGCCGTCGCCGTGATCGTCGACCGCAAGACCGGCGCCCAGGCCGCGATCGAAGCCGAGGGCCTCGAGTGGCGCGCGGCGTTCGACCTCGACGACCTCGGGCTCGACCCCCAGTGACCCGCTACGCCCTCGCCGTCGACGTCGGCGGCACGAAGATGGAGGCCGCCCTCGTCTCGGAGGACGGCACGCTCGTCGACGGCTCCCGCAGCCGACAGGCGACCGGGCGCGAGGCGACGCCGGCATCCTTCGACGCCGCGGTGGCCGCGATCGTGAAGCACGCCCTGGCCGCCCTTCCCGCGGATGCCGAGCTCGTCGGCGCCGGTGCGGGAAGCGCCGGGCCCGTCGATCGCCCGAGCGGCACGATCGTGCCGGTGAACATGCCCTCGGCGCGCGGCTACGGACTCGCCGCAGCGGTGCGGCGCGAAGCATCCGCCGTGCTCGGCCGCGACGTGCCGACCGTGCTCGGTCACGACGGCGGGGCGCTCGCGCTCGCCGAGGCGTGGCGCGGGGCGACGCAGGATGCTCGCGCGTCGCTGTCGATCGTCGTCTCGACCGGCGTCGGCGGAGGCTTCGTCGTGAACGGCGCGTACATCCCGGGCGCCTCCGGCAATGCCGGGCACCTCGGGCAGATCCGCCGTGAGGGCGGGCTGACGCTCGAGGAGATCGCTTCGGGGCCCGCCAGCGTCACCTGGGCGCAGCAGCAGGGATGGGTCGGGGCGACGGGTGAAGACCTCGCGCGCGACTCGACGGCCGGCGACACCATCGCCCGCGCCGCGATCGAGCGGTCGGCAAAGGCCGTCGGCGAAGCCCTGGCGGATGCCGCCACCCTCGTCGACCTCGACATGGTCGCAATCGGCGGAGGCTTCTCGCGGGTCTCCGACGACTACATCGCGCTGGTGCAGGAGGCGCTCACCGCGAGCGCCGTGCACGAGTACTCCCGTCGCGCCCGCGTCGTGCGCTCGGGGCTGGGCGACGAGGGCCCGCTGATCGGTGCCGCGGCGCTCGTGCTGCGGTAACTCGCCGTCCGGTCAGCGACCGGGGACGTAGAGGTGTCGAGCGGGGCCCTCGAAGCGGGCGACCGCGATCTTGAGTTCGGTGACGTCATCCGCGACGGCGTCGATGCGAGTGGTGAGCTTGTCGATGCGGGTGGTGAGCTTCATGTCTACGGCGTCGATGCGAGCGGTGAGCGTCGTGTCGACCGCATCAATGCGTCGCACGCACCAGGCGAAGCCCGCGAGCATGGTGGTGCCGAGGGTCAGCACGACCCCGATTGCACTGAGCACGATCGCGAAAGTCTCTGCGGACACGAACACGCTCCTATTGTGCGACCTGATCTCGGGTTTCGCCACCGACGATACGTGTCGTGCGAGGCGTGTCGCGACGCGCCCCGTGCCATGAAGCTGAACTGGGGGAAACTTCTCTTTCAGCGGGGCTGTGCAGGAGGAGTGGGAGAGAGCGCGGACGGCATCCGTTCACGCTCCTAACAAATACCGCGTACCCTCGAGACAGGACGACGAAAGGGGCACGCATGCGCGTACTCGGACTGCTCTCGGGCACCTCGCACGACGGGATCGACGTGGTGGTGGTCGACTTCGCCGAGAGCGACGGCGCCCTGCGCGGCATGGTGCTCCACGAGGACAGCGTGCCGTACGCGCCCGAACTGCGCGCCCGCCTCGTCGCCGCGCTGCCGCCCGCGCAGACGACGCTCGCCGAGGTGTGCGAGCTCGACACCCTCATCGGCCAGGCCTTCGCCGAGGTCGCTTCGGCCGCCGCGGCATCCGTCGGGGGAGTGGATGCCGTCTGCACCCACGGCCAGACCGTCTACCACTGGGTCGAAGACGATCATGCCCGCGGCACCCTGCAGATCGGACAGCCCGCATGGATCGCCGAGGCCGTGGGTGCGCCGGTCGTCTCCGACGTGCGCATCCGTGACATCACCGCCGGCGGGCATGGCGCCCCGCTCGTCTCCTTCCTCGACGAACTGCTGCTGCGTGGTCGGGGCGACGTGGCCGCCGCCCTCAACCTCGGCGGCATCGCGAACATGACGGTCGTCGCCGACGGCCGCGTCTCGGCCTACGACATCGGTCCCGCCAACGCGCTCGTCGACGCCGTCGTGGTCGACCGCGCGCTCAACGACAAGGGCTACGACGAGGATGCCGCGATCGCCCGAGCCGGCGCGACGGACGAGGCGCTGCTCGCCGACCTCCTCGCCGATCCCTACTACGCGCTCACCGCGCCCAAGAGCACCGGCAAGGAGCACTTCCACCTCGACTACGTGCGCGCGCACGTCGCGGATCGCGACATCTCCGACGCCGATCTGGTGCGCACCCTCACCGAACTCACCGTCCGCACGGTCGCGCAGGACGTCGTGGCCGCCGGCATCCGCTTCCTCGCCGTGTCGGGCGGAGGATGCCACAACCCGGTGATCCTCGACGGCCTGCGCTCCGCCCTGCCCGAAGTCGACGTGGTGCTCGCCGATGAACTGGGGGCGTCGGTCGACAGCAAGGAGGCGATCCTCTTCGCGCTGATCGGCTGGTGCACGATGCACGGTGTCGCCGCGATCGTGCCGGGTGGCACGGGCGCTCGTGCGCCACGCATCCTCGGTACGATCACGCCGGGCGAAGGACCGCTCCGGATGCCGGAGCCCGTCGCCGCGGTGACGAGCCTGACGCTGGCGACCGCCGGCTGAGATCGGGCGGTCGGCCGGCTAGCGCCGCTGGTCTTCGTCCCAGGGGCCTTCCCACCAGTTGCCGCCACGGTCGTCGGAGTCGCCCCCGCGTCGCCGCGACCGCACGAACTGCACGATGACCAGGGTGAGCGAGCTGAGCCCGATCACGATCAGCACCAGGAAGAGCATGTCGCTCTGGTTCACGGTCGCTTCCCCTCCGCGGCATCCGCCACGATCTTGGCGATGCGCGCATCGCGCGTCTCGGCGCGCTTGGCCATCGCGATGTGCGTGAGCCCGAACTTCTTCACCGACTTCGGGAACGCGTCCCAGTTCGCGCGCGCGGCAGGCACCGCATCGAGCGCCGCGGCCAGCTCGGGCGGCTCGATCCCGGCTTCGGGTCCGTCGAGCACGGTCCATGAGCCGTTCGCCTTGGCGGCGTCGAGCACGCGGATGCCGGCGGGTGCGAGTAGCCCCGCCGCTTCGAGCTCCGCGATCCGGGCCTTGTTCGTCGCTGCCCAGCCGCTGCCGGGCCGGCGGGGCGAGAACCACTGCGCGTTCACCCCGTCGAAGGTGCGCACGGGACCGTCGATCCAACCGAAGCAGAGGGCGTGGCGCACGGCGTCCTCATAGACGAGTCCGCCGCCCGCGCCGCCGCGCACGCTCAGCAGCCAGACGCCGGCGGTTCGTTCGTGGTTCTCGTCGAGCCAGGAACGCCAGGCCGCAGCATCCGCCGCTGTGAGGCGCTCGCCGTCGTCGAGAACGCCCATGTCAGTCCTCGTCGAGCGTCGGGATCGACTCGGTGACCGTGGGAAGCAGGTCGGCGACCGAGTCGACGATCTCGTCGGGGCGGAACGGGTACTTCTCGATCTCGGCCTGATCGCTGATGCCGGTGAGCACGAGCACCGTGTGCAGGCCCGCCTCGATGCCGGCGACGATGTCGGTGTCCATGCGGTCGCCGATCATGCCGGTTTTCTTCGAGTGCGCGCCGATCTTGTTGAGCGCCGAGCGGAACATCATCGGGTTCGGCTTGCCGACCACGTAGGGCTCCTTGCCGGTCGCCTTCGTGATGAGCGCCGCGATGGCGCCCGTCGCCGGCAGCACGCCGTCGGCGCTGGGGCCGGTCGCGTCGGGGTTGGTGACGATGAAGCGCGAGCCGTTGATGATGTGGCGGATGGCCTTGGTGATCGCCTCGAACGAGTAATTGCGCGTCTCGCCGACGACGACGAAGTCGGGGTTCGTCTCGGTCATGATGAACCCGGCTTCGTGCAGGGCGGTGAGGATGCCGGCTTCGCCGATCACGAACGCCGAACCACCGGGAAGCTGCTGCGCGAGGAAGTCGGCCGTCGCGAGCGCCGAGGTCCAGATGCGTTCCTCGGGCACGATCAGTCCGCTCGCGCGGAGACGAGCCGAGAGGTCACGTGCGGTGAAGATCGAGTTGTTGGTGAGCACGAGATAGGGGATCTCGTTCTGCTCCCACCCGGCGAGCAACTCGGACGCGCCGGGGATAGCCGTGTTCTCGTGCACGAGAACGCCGTCCATGTCGGTCAGCCAGCATTCGATGTCGTCGCGGTGTTGTCCCATGTGCTCAGCCTAGAGCCAGCGGGTTTCCCGCGCCTGAGCGTGTTGCGCCGACGCTCAGGCCCCGAGCCAGACCACCTCGGCCGCGCCGTCGGGCAACTCCGCCGCGACACCGTCGATCTCGACACCGGATGCCGTCACCCGCACCGTCGACGCGACGTCGAGGCCGAGGGATTCGAGGGCGCGCAGCAGCTCCGGGTCGCGGTCGTCGACGCGCAGCACCGTGCCGGTGTGGCCGGTCGGAGCATCCGCCAGCAGCACGAACGGCACCCGCTCGACGTTGCCCTCGGCATCCGGGATCGCATCGCCGTGGGGGTCGAAACGCGGGCGACCGAGGCGGGCGTCGATGCCCTCGAGAAGGCGGTCGCTGATCGTGTGCTCCAGCACCTCGGCCTCGTCGTGCACCTCGTGCCAGCCGTAGCCGAACTCCTGCACGAGCCACGTCTCGATCAGCCGATGGCGGCGCACCATCGCGAGGGCGCGGCGGGTTCCGGCATCCGTCAGGCGCACCGCGCCGTAGGGAACGTGCGACACGAGGCCGGCCGCGGCGAGCTTCTTCACCATCTCCGTGACCGACGAGGGAGCGATGCCGAGCTTGCCGGCGAGCACCGACGGTGTGATCGGTGCGTCCTGCCACTCGGTGTGCGCGTACACCGTCTTCAGGTAGTCGTCTGCTGCCGGGGATGCCACCGCACCAGTGTAGGCGAGCGCGTCCCCGCGCCCCGGCCCGGGCGTCAGTTCGCGACGGCGACCAGGATGCCGAACGCCGCCTGGCCGGCGAAGAAGATCACGAGGAAGCCCAGGATCGCCCCGGCCAGCGAGAGGCGCCCGTCGTAATCGGGCACCTCGGCGATGCCGATCTTGCGGGCGCGGAACGTCAGCACCAGCGTCGCGACGCCGAGCGCGAGCTGCGTCCAGGGGCTGGCCGGGCCGATGACGGTCGGGAAGGCGACCAGCACGCCGCCGAGCAGACCGCACGCGAGTCCGATCCAGCTGAGGAGACGGACGTTGCGGCGGGCGGTGTCGGCGGACATGACATCGAGCCTATCCGCGCCCCGGACGCGCGCCGTTCAGGCCCCCGTGAGCACCAGCCAGAGCAGGGCGGCGTTCAACGCGATCAGCAGCGCCGAGGCGACGATCCCGGCGGCGGTGGTGAAGCCGCGATTCGCCCACGCACCGAGCGTGCGCTTCTGCGCCGTGAGCGCCACCAACGGGATGAGCGCGAACGGGATGCCGAACGACAGCACCACCTGGCTGAGCACCAGAGCAAGCGTCGGATCGACGTTCAGACCGAGGATCACGAGGGCGGGGATGAGGGTGACCAGTCGGCGGGCGAGCAGCGGGATGCGCACGTGCAGCAGGCCGTGCATGATCTCCGCTCCGGCGTAGGCGCCGACGGAGGTCGAGGCGAGACCCGAGGCGAGGAGGCCGACGGCGAAGAACGTGGCGACGACCGGGCCGAGTCCTGCCGTGAGGGCGGCGTGCGCGCCCTCGAGAGAGTCGGTGCCCTCGACGCCCGCGAGGTTCGCCGCCGCGAGCAACAGGATGCCGAGGTTCACCGAGCCCGCGATGATCATCGCGATCGTGACGTCCCAGCGGGTGGCGGTGAGCAGGCGACGGATGCGCGACGTCTCGGTGCGCGCGGCCTCGGTCGTGGCATCCGCGGGCGTCTGGTGCGGGTTGGCACCGAACCGGTCGCGGGTGAGCGCGGAATGCGCGTAGATGGCGTGCGGCATGATCGTCGCCCCCAGGATGGACGCCGCGAGCAGCACCGATCCGGTTCCCTCGAAGCGCGGAACCAGGCCGCCGATGACGCCCGCCGGGTCCGGCGGCGCGACGAAGACGCCGGCGACGAAGCCGATCGTGATGATCGCCATGAGCGCGATGATGACGAACTCGAAGGGGCGCGCGCCGCGACGGTTCTGCACCGTGAGCAGGATCATCGAGACCGCACCCGTGATGAAGCCGCCGAGCAGAAGAGGCACGTTGAAGAGGAGGTTCAGGGCCACCGCGCCGCCGATGATCTCGGCGAGGTCGGTCGCCATCGCCACGAGCTCGGCCTGCAGCCAGTACGAGCGTCGGGCCCAGCGGTTGCGCAGGCGGGAGCCGAGGACCTCGGGCAGGCTCTGTCCCGTCACGACGCCGAGCTTGGCCGACAGGTATTGGATCAGCCAGGCCATCACGTTGCCCGCGATCACGACCCAGACGAGCAGATATCCGTACTGGGCGCCCGCGGTCATGTTGCTCGCGACGTTGCCGGGGTCGAGATAGGCGACACCCGCGACGAGCGCAGGCCCGAGCAACCACAGGCTGCGCGGAGGCGTGGTGCGGGTGGTCGGGGCGTCGATCACCGATATATTTTTCGGCACGCCGAAACTCTACTCCCGTGGCGAGGCGGATAGCCTGGCGGGATGGAAGAGCAGACGCCGGAGCGCACCACCCACGGCGTCGGGCCCTGGCCCGGAGAGGCATCGGAGTGGCCCCCGGGCGCGGAGTACGACCCCGAACTCCTCGAGCACGGCGACACCCGCAACGTGATCGATCGATACCGCTACTGGCGGATGGAGGCGATCGTCGCCGACCTCGACACGCACCGGCATCCGTTCCATGTCGCCATCGAGAACTGGCAGCACGACATGAACATCGGGTCGATCGTGCGCAGCGCCAACGCGTTCCTCGCCGACACCGTGCACATCATCGGACGGCGCCGCTGGAACAAGCGCGGCGCCATGGTCACCGACCGCTACCAGCACGTCGTGCACCACGAAGACATCGAAACCTTCGCGGCGTGGGCCGCGGCGGAGGGGATGCCGATCGTCGCCGTCGACAATGTCGAGGGGTCGGTGCCGGTCGACAAGGCCGAGCTGCCCGAACGGTGCGTGCTGCTGTTCGGTCAGGAGGGGCCGGGGCTGTCGGCGGAGGCGCTCGCCGCGGCATCCGCCCACATCGAGATCACCCAGTACGGCTCGACGCGTTCGATCAACGCCAGTGCCGCAGCCGCCGTGATCATGTACGAGTGGTGCCGGCGGTACGCGGACTGATCACCCGATCCGGGCGCTGATCCGGATCTCGTCCGCGACCGTCACGCGCACGTCGTGCAGGCGCACGGTCACCCCGCCCACCGCGAGGCTCGCGTTCAGGTCGTGGCGTCGCCCGATCTCGGCGCGGATCGTCTTGCGCGCGGCGCGCAGAGCGAGGGCGATGAACGGGTTGCGGCTGCCGACGCGCAGGTCGCGCACCGTGAGCACTCCATCGGGATCGATGCCGATGCGCGCACTGCCGCGGGCGGATGCCGAGAGGAGGCGCCAGCGCACCTCGGCGGCTCCGTCGACGCGGATGCCGTCGGCTCCGTCCTGCGCGGCGGTGACCGTGAGTCGGCGGGGGCGCGCGCCGGACGCCTGGAATGCCGGACGAAGGAGGGCGGTGAGGAGCGGCGTCAGGTCGGAGGTGCGCATCGAGGCGAGGAACGACCCGCGCATTCCCGCGCCGCCCTCGGCGAGGGTGAGGCCGTAGCGGCTCTCGGGGCGCCCCTCGGCGACGGGGGAGGCGTAGACCTGCCATTCGATCGGTGCGTCGTCGATCTGCGCGTCGATGGCGAGGGGAATGCCCTCGATCTCGACGGGGCGCGCGAGCATCCGCACCGTGCGTGCTGCACCGCGTCGACGCTCGACGATCTCGGGTGTGACGGGCGGGAGGGATGCCGTCGGCGTGCGGTCGTGTCGGGGCGCGCCGAGGTCGAGAGCGACGCCGCTCGCGTCGACGACGAGCTGATCGAGGTCGTCGCCGTCGACCGTCGCCGAGATGCGCACGTCATCGATGCCGCGGATCTCGAACTCGGACGGGTCGGGGCGCAACGACGCCCGCGCCCACCGCGTCACGGTGAGGGAGTCGCCGGGCCAGTCGTGCGTCGTCATCCGGCGTCAGTCGCGATCGATTCCGAGGACGTGTCGATACAGTGCGCTGACGTCGCGGTCGAGGGCGTCGATTCGGCTGTGGACGCTCCGGATCTCGGTCTTCATCACGTGGATGAAGAGCGTCGAGACGATCGTGATCATGCCGAACATCGCCGCGGCGAAGACACCGATCAGTACCCATACCTGCGGTTCGTCCATGCCCAGCATTCCTCCATTGTCGATCGCGAGCCTTCAGACTTCCAGGCCGGGTCAGGGTGAAGTTTCGCCGGAGACAAGATGTGTGGAGAACGCGTCGAAGGGCGCAGTTGTGCAGGACTAGACGCCGGCTGTCATCCATCGACCCGAGCGCACGCGCCAGCCGAGGGTCGCGAGCCTCGCGAGCAGGTAGACGCCGAAGAACGCCACGGCGAGCCAGATGAGCCCCGCGGTATCGTCGACTCCGAGCGCCGAGATGAGCCAGAGCGTCGGGAGGAACGGCACGAGGGTGAGGCCGCCCGCGATCGCGAGGTACCGTGCGTCGTTCGCGCCCATCAGTACCCCGTCGAGCACGAACACGACACCCGCCACCGGCTGCGCGACGGCGAGCACGAGGAGCGCGGGCTGCACGAGGGCGGCGATCTCGGCATCCCCCGTGAAGACGATCCCCAGCACGCCGGAAAGAGCGGCGATCACCCCGCCCACGATGACGCCGAACCACACGCCCCAGGCGACCGTGCGCCCGAGCACGCGCTGCACCTGGCGTTCGTCTCCGGCGCCGAGCTCCTTGCCGATCAGCGCCTGCGCGGCGATCGCGAGCGCGTCGAGCGCGAACGCAGCCGCCGAGAAGATCGTGAAGACGATCTGCCACCCGGCCAGTTCGTCGGTGCCGACGGCGGTCGCGACGGCCACGGTCGCGAGCAGCGCGACGCGCAGGCTCACGGTACGCAGGAACAGCCATCCGCCCGATCTCGCGGTGCTCGCGAGTCCGGTGCGCTGCGCGCGGAGCGAGGCGTCGTGCTTCGCGGCGAGTCGGCGCACCACCAGCACGTACGCACCGACCATGCCCCACTGCGCCGTGACCGTGCCCGCCGCGGAGCCGGCGATGCCCCACCCGAGCCCGTAGATGAAGAGCACGTTGAGCAGCGCGTTCGCGCCGAAGCCGAGTCCCGCGATCCAGAGCGGGGTCATCGTGTTCTGCATGCCGCGCAGCAGGCCCGTGGCGGCGAACACGATGAGCATGGCGGGCAGGCCCCACATCGAGATCACGAGGTAGTCGTTGGCCTGCGCAGAGACGGCCTCGCTCGCACCGAACAGGGAGACGAGCCAGGGGGAGGAGACAGCGCCCACCACCGCGAGCACCGACCCGAGCCCGAGCGCGAGCCACATGCCGTTGATACCGACGCTCACGGCCTCGCCCGGCTGCCCCGCACCGAAGCGTCGCGCGACGGCGGGCGTCGTGGAGTAGGCGAGGAACACCATCAGGCCCACGATGGTCTGCAGCACGGCTCCGGCGATGCCGAGGCCGGCGAGCGGCGTCGTGCCGAGGTGGCCGATGAGTGCGGCGTCGACGATGAGGAACGCCGGTTCGGCGATCAGCGCGCCGAGGGCGGGGACGGCGAGGCGCAGGATCTCTCGGTTGAGGGAGCGGCGCGCGGTCATCCTCCGAGCCTATTGGCCACCGCCGACACGGTGACGCGCCCGCGCCCGGCGGCGCGCGGCAGGCGCACGTGACGGAGGAGAACTCGCGCAGGGGAGGATCGATCGGCCGAAAGCATCCTCCGCAGCCCGAGATCTCCTCCCGAGCGTGCGCCCGCGCCCGGCGGCGGGGACGGTCGTAGGGTGGAAGGAGGTCGGATGCCGCAGATCGGAGCGTCATGACGGATCCCCGTGAGGAGGCCGCCCGCTATCGGGCGCGGCAGCAGGCGCGCCACGACGGCGACGAGGCGGATGCTGAGGACGGCGTGGCTCCGGGCATCGCCGCGGCCGTCGACCGGGCCGCCTTCATCGAGACGGCGATCCAGGTCGCGATCCGGCGCGGCGAATTCGACGACCTCCCCGGTGCCGGCAAGCCGCTGGAGGGCCTCGGGACGCATCACGATCCCGACTGGTGGATCCGTCGCAAGATCGAGACCGAGAACCTCACCGGCCTCGGTCCACCGGCGCTGCTGTTGCGCTCGGAGGATCGAGAGCTCGAGGGCGAACTCGACCGACTCGGTCGGGAGGCGGACGTCCGCTCCGTGCTCGAGGACTTCAACCGTCGCGTGAAAGAGGCTCGTCGGCAGCTCCAGGGCGGGCCGCCCGTCGTCACCGAGCCGCGCGATGTGGAGGCCGAGGTCGAGGCATGGGCGACGCGCCGGGCCGAGCGGTCGGCGGCCGCGGCGGCGACAGCGCCCGCGAGTCCGAAGCGCCGCCGGTTCGGCCTGCGCAGACGCTGACCGTTCGTGACGGATTCCCTTCGTCCCTGGACACGATGTCGGGGGTGCGTCCTAGGGTGGAGCGTATGACTGATGCGCTTCCTTCGGGCCTCGCCCTCGACGAGTTCAGCTCCGACATCCGCCCGCAGGACGACCTCTATCGCCACGTCAACGGCGCCTGGCTCGACCGCACCGAGATCCCCGGAGACAAGGCTCGCTGGGGATCGTTCCACCTGCTCGCCGAGCAGGCCGAGAAAGACGTGCGGGCGATCATCGAGGAGTCGCAGGATGCCGAGACCGGCACCCTCGCGCGCAAGATCGGCGACCTCTTCGCGAGCTTCATGGACACCGATCGCATCGCTGCCGCGGGTACGGCCCCCCTCGCCGAGACCCTCGCCGAGATCGACGCGATCGACGATGTCGCTTCCTTCCTGCGCACCGTCGGCGCCTACGACCGCGACGGCCGCGCCGCCGTGATCGGGCTCTACGTCGACGGCGATCCCGGCAACCCCGAGCGCTACGTGCCTGTGCTCGTGCAGGCGGGGCTGTCGCTCCCCGACGAGAGCTACTTCCGCCTCGACACGTTCGCCGACACGCGCGCCGCATATCGCGCGCACCTCGAGCGTCTCCTCGCGCTGGCGGGGATCGCGGATGCCGCGGCGAACGCCGAGCGGTCGATCGCGCTCGAGACCGAACTCGCCGGTCACCACTGGGACAACGTGCGCAGCCGCGACGCGGTCGCCACCTACAACCTCAAGACCTGGGACGAGTTGCAGGAGCTCGCGGGCGTCGACCTCACCCCGTGGCGCGAGGCCGTCAGCCCGTCGAACTCGGGTGCCTTCGACGAGGTCGTCGTCTCGCAGCCGAGCTTCTTCGAGGGCCTCGGCTCGCTGCTCACGCCCGAGCGCCTCGACGACTGGAAGGCGTGGTTGCGCGCCAAGGCCGTGCATGCCGCCGCCGCATACCTCACCGACGACCTGGTCGAGGAGAACTTCTCGTTCTACGGCACCCAGCTCACCGGCGTACCCACCATCCGCGAGCGGTGGAAGCGCGGCGTCTCGCTCACCGAGGGCGCCCTCGGTGAGGCGATCGGCAAGGTCTACGTCGAACGGCATTACCCGGCGACGGCGAAGGCCGCGATGGACGAGCTGGTCGCGAACCTCATCGAGGCGTACCGGCAGAGCATCACCGCTCTCGAGTGGATGACGCCCGAGACGCGCGAGCGTGCCCTCGCCAAGCTCGACTCCTTCACGCCCAAGATCGGCCACCCCGAAGTGTGGCGCGACTACTCGAGCCTCGAGATCGACGCCGCCGACCTGCTCGGCAACGTACGCCGTGCGTCGACCTTCGAGCATGACCGCAACATCGACAAGGTCGGCAAGCCCATCGACCGCACCGAGTGGCACATGCCGCCGCAGATGGTCAACGCGTACTACAACCCGTCGATGAACGAGATCGTCTTCCCGGCCGCGATCCTGCAGTACCCCTTCTTCGACGCGTCGCGCGATGCGGCCGCCAACTACGGCGGCATCGGCGCCGTGATCGGGCACGAGATCGGCCACGGGTTCGACGACCAGGGCAGCCGCTACGACGGTGACGGTCGACTCGAGGACTGGTGGACGGATGCCGACCGCTCGGCGTTCGAGGAGCGCACCAAGGCCCTCATCGCGCAGTACGACGCGCTGGTTCCGGAAGGGCTCGACGCCGAGCACCACGTCAACGGTGCCCTGACGATCGGTGAGAACATCGGCGACCTCGGCGGTCTCGGTATCGCGCTCAAGGCGTACGAGCTCTCGCTGAACGGCGCCGAGGCGCCCGTCATCGACGGACTCACCGGCGTGCAGCGGCTGCTGCTCTCGTGGGCGCAGGTGTGGCAGCAGAAGAGCCGTGAGGCCGAGACGCTGCGTCTGCTCACGATCGATCCGCACTCGCCGAACGAGTTCCGCTGCAACCAGATCGTGCGCAACATCGACGCCTTCTACGAGGCCTTCGACGTGACCTCCGGCGATGCTCTGTGGCTCGCAGAAGACGCACGCGTGACGATCTGGTGACCAATCACCGGAGTCTGTGAGACCGTCCCACGCGGCGGGGTTACGATAGCCCTGCCGCGGGGGACGAGCCCCTCGGCATCCCGCCATCCGTCTCCCCGATAAGGATCACGCGTGGGCTCCCCCCAACCCTCGATTCCCGAGCCTGTCGACGGCTCGAACGCGGTGCTGCGTCGCTCACAGCGCCCCACCAGACGTAGTCCTCGGCGCGCAGCCGTGGGGCGTCGGTCCTTCACCGCGACTCTCGGCGCCCTCGAGAATCTGGTCGATTCCGGCGCGCAGGTCTCGGTGCACGTCGTCGATCTCGACAGTCACGTGCACGTGCTCGCGGGCGACGACCACGTCACCATGCCGGTCGCCGGACTCGGCGTCGTGCCGCTCCTCATCGAGGTCGCCGCAGGCTTCGAGAGCGGCGCCCTCGACCCGCTCGAGATCATCGACCGCTCGAGCGTCGAGGAGGTGTCGACCTCGGGACTGTGGCGTCATCTGCACGCACCGGCCCTGCCGCTCGAAGACCTCGCCGTGCTCGCCGCCACCGCGGGAGACCCGATCGCGGTCAATGCCCTGCTCCGCAAGGTCGGACACGACCGCGTGCGCGAGCGCATCGAAGCCCTCGGCCTGCGGCGCACCGCCGTGCTCGACCGGTTCCGCGACCAGCGCGGCCCCGACGACGCCCCGCAGGTCGCCGTCGGCTCCACGCGCGAATTCGCCGGCCTCTTCTCGGCCCTCGTGAACTCCGCCGTGGTGGACGCCGCGGTCAGCGCTCGAGTGTCGGAGTGGCTCAGCCTCAACCAGGATCTGAGTCTGGTCGCGGCATCCACCGGCCTCGATCCCTTCGCTCACGACCACGACGCGCACGGCCTCCTCTTCGTCAACAAGACCGGGCGCGACCGGGGCGTGCGCGCCGAGGCGGGGGTGCTTGCGGGCCCGCGCGCCGGCGTCGCCTACTCGCTCATCGTCTGCTTCGACGACCTCTCGATCACCCACCGGTTGCGTGCGCACGATGCGTTCCGCGTGCTCGGCGTCGAGCTCATGGAGTACACGCACTGACCGACCCGCGGGGCGGGATGCTTCGACAGGCTCAGCAACCCAGTTGTGTGACTGGGCCCTGAGCCTTTCGAAGGGCCCGCGAGTGACTGGGTCCCTGAGCGCACACTGGGTCCCTGGGCTTGTCGAAGGGGCCACCACCAGACCCCCGAACGCTAGGGTCGAGGGATGCCACGACCCGACTGGACCCCGCACCGCCGCGACGACGGCGAACTGCTCGGCTGGATCCACCCGGCGGGCGATGACTGGGTCGCCGTCGATGTGCTCGGACGCCCGGCATCCGCTCCCACCGAATGGCTCGATGCCGAGGCTGCTCTCGACGAGCGAGGCATCGCCTGGCTCGCCGATCCGTGGATGCTCGAGGGCGAAGCGGATCGTCCGTTGCGGGTGCGCATCGTCGAGGTGACGCCCGACCGAGAAGCCGCTCCCGGACGCATCGTCGTGAAGATCGATGACTTCGGCGACGTCACCCGTCCGGCGACCGAGCCGTACGTGCTGCCGTGGCCGATCCCGAGCCGCCTGCGGCCGCCGCGCGCCGACGACCCCGACCCGCGCACCCTCTAGGCCGCGCACCCTCTAACCCCCGCCCCTCTGACCGACGCCGCCCCGGTCAGGGCAGAGACGGATGCTGCTCGGCAGCGCGCTGCTTCGGGATGAAGAGCGAGAGTACGAGCGCCACGATGCCCGCGGCGATCGCCAGCCAGAAGCACACCTGGAACGCGTCGTGCGTCGGCACAGCGACACCGTCGACGTCGATGCTCATGGCCGCGAGCACGCCGCCCATGACGGCGGAGGCGCTCGAGGTTCCCACCGAGCGGAACAGCGCATTGAGGCCGTTCGAGGCACCGGTCTCGTTCGCGGGTACCGAGCGCATGATGATCATCGGCATCGCGGCGAAGGTGAACCCGATGCCGACACCGATGAGCAGGTTGCCGACGAGGATGTGCCACACCTCGCTCGACAGCAGCAGCACGAAGAGGTAGGCGAGCACGATCGCTGCCGCGCCGACGGTGAAGAGCGGGCGGGGGCCGACGGTGCGCTCGAGCCAGCCCGACAGCGGCGAGATGACCATCATCACGAGTCCGGCGGGCATGACGACGAGCGAGGCCGCGATCATGTCGAGTCCGAAGCCCGCGCCGGTGCCGACGGGCATCTCGAGCATCTGCGGGAAGGTCACGTTCGAGGCGAAGAGCGCGAAGCCCATACCGATCGCGGCGATGTTCGTGAAGAGCACAGCGGGGCGCGCGGCGACGCGCAGATCGAGCAGGGGATCGGTCGTGCGCAGCTGGTACCAGCCCCAGACCAGCAGCACGACGAGTCCGCCGATGATGCAGGCGAGGGTCGGCAGCGAGGTCCAGCCCCATTCCGCTCCGCGCGAGACGAAGAGCAGGATGCCGGTGAGGCCGATCGCGAGGCCGATCGCCCCGAGTACGTCGAGGCGTCCGGGTGAGCGGAGCACGTCCTCGGGCACGACGAAGAAGATCAGCAGCAGTCCCACCGCGCCGAGCGCGGCGGCGAGCCAGAACAGGGCGTGCCAGTCGGCGTTGACCGCGAGGTAGGCGGCGATCGGCATCCCGAGCGCTCCGCCCACGCCCATCGTCGCGCTCATGAGGGCGACCGCGGTGCCGAGGCGTTCGGGAGGCAGCACGTCGCGCATGATCGCGATGCCGAGGGGCACCACTCCGGTGACCGCACCCTGCAGTCCGCGCCCGATGATCACCCCGACGATCGAGCCCGACAGAGCGGCAATGAGCGAGCCGACGATCAGCAGGGCGAGCAGCACCATGGCCACGCGGCGCTTGCCGTACATGTCGCCGAGTCGGCCGGAGATCGGCGTCGCGACCGCGGCGACGAGCAGCGTGATCGTGACGACCCAGGTGGTGTCTTCGCGCGAGGAGTTCAGCAGCGCCGGAAGCTCGGCCTGCAGCGGCACGACCAGCGTGAACATGAACGACGAGCAGAGCCCCGCGAAGGCCAGAACCGCGACGATCGCCCACCGCGGAGTGTTCCGTGAGAGTCGTTTCCTGGCCTTGTCGTCGTTCGCTCCCACCGACTCAGGCTATCGGCGTCCGACAGGGGTGAGGGCCGTCGGGCCGCATGTCAGAGCGGCGGCAGCACGAAGTCGCCGGTCTCGCCCGGGTTGACCGCGACCTCCCAGCGGAAGCCGTCGGGGTCGGAGAAGTACCCCGAGTACCCGCCCCAGTCGCGCTCGCGCCCCGCGCTCACCGGCGCCCCGAGCTGGGCGACCTCGGCGAGCACCGCATCGACCTCGGACGGTGTGGCGAGGTTGTGGGAGAGGGTGATCGGGGCGACGCCGGATGCCGGGGCTTCGCCGATCTCGGCGGTGAAGCCCTCGACCGACCACAGCGACAGCATGAGACGCTCGCCGATCGGCAGCATCAGCACGTCGTCGCCCGAGAACATCGGTTCCCAGCCGAGCCCGTCGACGTAGAAGGCGCGGGTGCGCGCGAGGTCTGAGACGGCGAGGGTGATGAAGCTGAGTCGTTGTTCCATGCGGGCGAGTCTGTCACCGGCATCCGACATCCGGAACCGGCCGCCGAATCCGCCGGACGACCGATCGCGTCAGCGCACGTCCTTCATGAGCTTCAGCACCGGCTTGATCGACAGCAGCAGGCCGACGCCGACGAGGATCGCGATGCCGCCCAGGATCGAGAAGTACGGCACCTCGTTGTCGGGGTCGTAGTACCCGACCAGCCAGCCCGAGATCGCCGTGCCGAGCGCGACCGATAGGAAGAACAGCGCCACCATCTGCGTGTGGAACACCTTCGGTGCGAGCTTGGTCGTGACCGACAGACCGACCGGCGAGAGCAGCAGCTCGGCCACTGTGAACACGAACAGGATGCCGACAATCGCCAGCAGCGGCGTGGAGTTCGGCCCGCCGCCGGCGAACGGGAGGAAGAGCAGGAAGGCCGTGCCCATGATGATCGCGCTGAGCCCGAACTTCGCGGGCGTCGACGGCTGGCGCTTGCCGAGGCGGGTCCAGATCGCGGCGAAGACGCCGGAGAGGATGATGATGAAGACGGGGTTGATGGACTGCACCCACGAGACCGGCATCTCCCAGCCGAAGAGGTCGCGGTTCAGGCGTTCGTCGGAGTAGACCGTGAGCACCGTGAACTGCTGCTGGTAGAGCGACCAGAAGGCCACGCTCGTGACGAACAGCGGCAGGAACCCCCACACCCGTGAGCGCTCGGTGCTGTCGATGCGCCGGCTCGAGAGAATCACCGCGAAGTACGCGATCGCGGCCACGACGGTCACGCCGATCACGATCGGGGCGAGGTTGTCGGCGCGGATGACGCCGAGCAGCACGAGCACGACGATGACGACGACGGCGGCGATGCCGATGATCGCGACCACCGGGTAGCGCGTCGCGGGCAGCGGGTTCGGCACGCGCCGCGCCTCGTCGGGCAGCGCACGGCGGCCGAAGGCGTACTGCACGAGTCCCAGCGTCATGCCGATCGCGGCGAGTCCGAAGCCGTAGTGGAACCCGAGGGTCGACTGCAGGATGCCGGTGAGGATCGGCCCCAGGAACGCCCCGAGGTTGATGCCGAGGTAGAACAGCGAGAATCCGGCATCCCGGCGCACGTCGTCGGGCGCATAGAGCGTCCCGACCACCGAGGTCGCATTGGCCTTGAGACCGCCCGAGCCGAGTGCCACCAGGATCAGCCCCACGCCCACGCCGAGGAGTCCCGGCAGGAACGCCAGGGAGAGGTGCCCGGCGACGATGACCATGGCGCTCACGAAGAGCACACGCTCCGAGCCGAACAGTCGATCCGCGAGCCAGGCGCCGAGGATGGTCGACAGGTACACCGAGCCGCCGTAGGCGCCGACGATGCCGCCGGCGACCGCCTGCGGGATGCCGAGACCGCCGTCGGTCACGGAGTAGTACAGGTAGATGAGCAGGATGCCCTGCATGCCGTAGAAGCTGAACCGCTCCCACATCTCCACGCCGAACACGTGCACGAGCGCCCACGGCTGCCCGAAGAAACGGGTGTTCTCGTCGCGGGGCGGGCGGGTCTGTGCGGTCGAACTCATGGTTCGACGGTAGTCCTCGCGGTCGCTGCGTGCGAGGGGCAGAAGGCTCCGACCTCGCGGAGAGCCGCAGATAGAATGGGGGATGCCGCGGCATCCGCGTGCCGCATCCTCACTCGCATCCGACCATTGGAGCCACCATGGCCGAACAGTCCCGCCTCGACAAGGTCATCGCCCTCGCCCGCCACCGCGGGTTCGTGTTCCAAGCGGGTGAGATCTACGGCGGTTCGCGCTCGGCCTGGGACTACGGCCCCCTCGGCACGGAGCTCAAGGAGAACATCCGTCGTCAGTGGTGGCAGACGTTCGTGCGCGGTCGCGGCGACATGGTCGGCCTCGACTCGAGCATCATCCTGCCCAAGCGCGTGTGGGAGGCCTCGGGCCACGTCGCCACCTTCACCGACCCGCTCGTCGAGTGCCTCAGCTGTCACAAGCGCTTCCGCGCCGACAACCTCATCGAGGACTTCGAGGCGCGCAAGGGTCGCAAGGCCGAGAACGGCCTCGCCGACATCCCCTGCCCGAACTGCGGCACCAAGGGTCAGTACACCGAGCCCAAGTCGTTCTCGGGTCTCGTGAAGACCTACCTCGGTGTCGTCGACGACGAGTCGGGCCTGCACTACCTGCGCCCCGAGACCGCGCAGGGCATCTTCGTGAACTTCTCGAACGTGCTCACCGCCAGCCGCAAGAAGCCGCCGTTCGGCATCGGCCAGGTCGGCAAGGCGTTCCGCAACGAGATCACCCCCGGTAACTTCATCTTCCGCACCCGTGAGTTCGAGCAGATGGAGATCGAGTTCTTCACCCCACCGGCCGACGCGCAGGAGTGGTTCGAGCATTGGGTTGAGGCCTGCTGGAACTGGTTCATCGACCTGGGCATCGATCCCGAGAACATGCGCCAGTTCGACGTGCCCGAAGACGACCGCGCGCACTACTCCGCCGGCACGATCGACGTCGAGTACAAGTTCGGCTTCCAGGGCAAGGAGTGGGGCGAGCTCATGGGTGTCGCCAACCGCACCGACTACGACCTCTCCAGCCACAGCGAAGCATCCGGCCAGAGCCTGACGTACTTCGACCAGGCGACCGGCGAGCGGTACACGCCGTACGTGATCGAGCCCTCGTTCGGCCTCACGCGCGCCATGATGGCGTTCCTCGTCGACGCGTACCGCGAAGAAGAGGTGCCCAACGCCAAGGGCGGCACCGACGTGCGCACCGTGCTCAAGCTCGACCCGCGCCTCGCGCCGGTCAAGGCCGCGGTGCTGCCGCTGTCGCGCAACGAGCGCCTGTCGCCGCTCGCCCGCGAGGTCGCCGACACCCTGCGCAGCTCGTGGGCCGTCGACTTCGACGACGCGGGTGCGATCGGTCGCCGTTACCGCCGCCAGGACGAGATCGGCACCCCGTTCTGCGTCACGGTCGACTTCGACTCGCTCGACGACCGCGCCGTCACCGTGCGCGACCGCGACACCATGGCGCAGGAGCGCGTCTCGATCGACGAGCTGCACGCCTACCTGGCCGAGCGCCTGAAGGGCGCGTGAGTCGCGGCATCCGCTCGTCCTGATCCCGGGCGGATGCCGAGCCACCCCCTCTCGCCCGAACCACCCCTCTGCGCACCGTTCGCAGAGGGGTGTTTCGTCTCTGGAGGGGTGGCTCGGCGCAGGTCTATGCTGACCGCATGGTCGAGGACTGGAGCGAGTTCAACGTCGCGATGGCGGGGGCGACCGCCGCGCTCGCCGGACTCGTGATCGTCGCCGCGAGCGTCAACATCGCCGAGATCGTGAAGTCCCGCACCCTCACCGCACGATTGCTCGCGGGCATCGCGGCGCTCGTGCTCGCGCTCGCCGTCTCGGCCCTCGGCCTCGTGCCCGGCCTCGACCTCACCTGGTACGGAGTGCTCATCGTCGCCGCGACCCTGCTGATGTCGGTGTTCCAGGTCAACGTGACGCGCCTGATCGCGCGCGACCCGAATCCCGCCGACCGTGCGCGGCCGCTCAAGTATCTGATCGGCTTCCTGCCGCTCGTCGCGTATCTCGTCGCCGGTGTGCTGGTGGGGGTGGGGCATCCGTCGGGGTTGTATCTGGCTGCCGCCGGATGCCTGCTCGCGATCGTCTCGGCGATCGTCGTGTCGTGGGTCGCACTGGTCGAGGTGCTGCGCTGAGCGCAGCAGGCCGGACGACCAGCGAATGCCGCGATCTCAGCCCGTGACCGTGAGCTCCATCTCGGGGGTGTCGCCCGCTTCGACCCACGCGAGCGAGCGTTCGAGCACACCCCGGAGCACGTCGAGGTCGACCTCGTCGAGGTCCTTGATGTAGAGGCATCCGGCGCCGGTCGTGTGTGGGCCGAGCGCGGCCAGCGCTTCTTCGTGCGCCGCGACGCCGTCGAGCAGGTAGACCGTCGTTGCGGCCTTGCGCGGCGCGAAGCCCAGCAGGCCGGAGTCGCCCTCGGTGCCGGTCGGGTACCGGTAGTGGCAGGATCCGAACCCGATGATCGTGCCCCAGGTGACGGGCTCGCGGCCCGTGACCTCCTGCATGAGCGCGGTCAGCGTTTCGGCATCCCGCCGGCGCTTCGCGGGGGAGGATCGGGCGATCAGACCCGCGACGTCGTCACCGGTGGGCTGCATGATCAGGCCTTCTCGGCTTTCGCGGCGGCCTTCATCGCCTTCTTGTGCTCGCGCACCTTCGTGAGCGATTCGGGCGAGACGATGTCGGCGACGCTGCGGAAAGACCCGTCGACGCCGTAGTCGCCCGCAGCCTCACGCCATCCGGCGCCCGTGAAGCCGTACTGCTTGCCGAGCAGCGCAAGGAAGATCTTTGCCTTCTGCTCGCCGAACCCCGGCAGGGCCTTGAGTCGCTTCAGCACCTCGGCGCCGTCCGGGTCGCCCTGAGTCCAGATCGCCGCGGCGTCCCCGCCCCAGTCATCGACGATGGTCTGGCACAGCGTCTGCACGCGCGTCGCCATCGATCCCGGGAACCGGTGCACGGCCGGCGTGGTCTTGAACGCCTCGAGGAACTCCTCGGGGTCCATGCCCGCGATCGCCGAGGCATCCGACGCCCCCGTGCGCTGCTCGATCTTCAGCGGCCCCGCGAACGCGGTCTCCATCGGCACCTGCTGATCCAGCAGCATCCCGACCAGGAGCGCGAGCGGATTGTCGGTCAGGAGCGCGTCGGCGGCGGTGTCTCCGGTGATGTGAAGGGCCATGCGTTCATTCTCGCACCGGGCGCGGTCTCTCGTGGGGCGCTCCGCGATGGAAGCCCGCGACCGGCGTCAGGCGGTGGCGGCGTCGTCGAGCGGGGCGACGGCCGGGACGGCGGGCTGCTCGGGCGACAGGCCGTAGAGGGTCGCAAGAGCGGCGGCGAAGTCGTCGGCGCGGCCGGCGGCGGCGAGCTCGTGCGCGCGCGTCGTCGGCTCGTGCAGCAGCACGCCGGCGAGGTGACGCAGCGCCTGCTCGACCTTGCCGTCCTCATCGCCGCGCGCGCGGGCGCGGTCGATCTCGGAGTCGAGCAGCGAGAAGATGTGCGAGCGCAGGGCGATCACCGACGGCGTCACGCTCTGGCGGGCGCCCACGACGTGGAAGGTGTCGGCGGCTTCGCGCACGACGGTGCGCGCGGCATCCGTCGCCTGCAGCTCTTCGAGCGGGGCGTGCAGACGGATGGTTTCGAGGTCGAGCAACGCGACGCCTTCGAGACCCGCGACGGCCGGGTCGACGTTGCGGGGCATGCCGAGGTCGACGACCAGCTGTCCACGCTGGGGCCCTGAGCCTGTCGAAGGGGAGACCGGGCATCCGGCCGCAGCCAGCCCGACGGGCGCCTGCAGATGCTGCGGCCCGAGCACCGGCTCGGTGGCCGTGGTGCACGTGATGAGCAGGCTGGACCGCGCGGCGGTGCGCGCGTAGTCGGCCTCGGCGACAGGGCGGATGCCGTGCTTCGCGGCGAAGATCTCGGCGCGGCCCGACGGCGAGTACACGGAGATGTCGACGGCACCGCGTTCGCGGAGTGTCGCCAGGGTGACGGCCGCGTAGGCACCGGTGCCGACGAGCAGCACGCGCTCGGCCGACCAGTCGGCGATGCGGGAGTCGGCGAGTTCGAGGGCGAGCCGCACGAGCGAGCGGCCGGCGCGGCCGAGGGCGGTGACGTTCTTGACCTTGCGCTGTGCCTGGCTGGCGCGCTGGAACAGGCGCTCGAGCTCGGGGGAGGTCGTGCCCTCCTTGCGGGCCGACTTCAGTGCGCGGCGCACCTGGCCGGCGATCTCGCCCTCGCCGGAGACGACGGATTCGAGACCCGAGGCCACGGAGAACAGGTGCTCGGCGACGTGGCGACCCGAGTGCACGGAGTAGGCGCCGTCGAGTTCAGCGGCGGGAACGCCGGTCGCGGCCTCGACCGCTTCGAGCACGGCCTCGACGCCGATGGCGCCCGCGGCGGTGACGGGTTCGTCCATTTCCACGTACGCCTCGAAGCGGTTGCACGTCGCGAGAACAACGGCACCCTGCACGCACGGCGTCATGCCCACGAGAGTGGGGGCGACATCGTCGGGGGTGCGGCTCAGGCGTTCGAGCAGATCGAAGCTGGCGGTCTTGTGACTCGCCGTGACACACAGCAGCACCCTTCGATTGTACCGGAGGCTCCCGACACCGAGGTCGCCGGGCCCACAGCATCCGCATCGGGGCCGGATGCGAGGATGGAGGCATGGCCCTCTCCGACGCCCCCCTCCTGCGCGCCCTCGCGGGCGAGCGCCCCGCTCAGACCCCCGTGTGGTTCATGCGCCAGGCGGGCAGGTCGCTGCCCGAGTACCGCGAGTTGCGGGTCGGCACGCGGATGCTCGACGCCTGCCTCACCCCCGATCTCGCCGCCGAGATCACGCTGCAGCCGGTGCGACGTCACGGCGTCGACGCGGCCGTCTTCTTCAGCGACATCGTCATCCCGCTGCGCCTCGCCGGAGTCGAGGTCGAGATCGAACCGGGGCGCGGCCCGGTGTTCCCGAACCCGGTGCGCACGGCATCCGATGTCGACCGCATCACGGCGATCGATCCCGCATCGCTCGATGCCACCGCGATCTCCGAGGCCGTGCGCCTCACCGTCGCCGAGCTCGGCGACACCCCGCTCATCGGCTTCGCGGGAGCTCCCTTCACCCTCGCGGCCTACCTCGTCGAGGGCGGCCCGTCGAAGGAGCACCTGCGGGCACGGGCCATGATGCACGCCGACTCCGATTCGTGGAACCGTCTGGCCGGATGGCTGGCGCAGGTCTCGCGGGTCTTCCTCTCGGCACAGCGGGATGCCGGGGCATCCGTCGTGCAGCTCTTCGACTCATGGGCGGGCGGACTCAGCCCCGCCGACTACCGCGCCTTCGTGCGCCCGCACTCGAAGACCGCACTCGAGGGCATCGGGCTGCCGACCATCCACTTCGGCGTCGGCACCGGACCGTTCCTCGCCGACATGCGCCTCGACGGCGCGGCCGACGGCGTCGGCGTCGACTGGCGGCAGCCGCTCGACGAGGCGGCCGCGATCCTCGGCCCCGACACCACGGTGCAGGGCAACATCGACCCGGCACTGCTGTCGGCCCCGTGGCCGGTGCTCGAGGCGCACGTGCTCGACGTGCTGGCGCGCGGCCGCGCCGCCCGCGCCCACATCGTCAACCTCGGCCACGGCGTGCCGCCCGAGACCGACCCCGATCAGCTCACGCGCATCGTCGAACTGGTGCACGCTCAGCGCGACTGAGCGCCCCTCGCCGGGTTATCCCCGGCGGGCGCTGAGCCGCACGATGCGAGGATGGAAGGCATGACCGAGCCCTCCGAACTCGCCGCCCGCGCCGCCGAGAAGCACGTCGTCGTGATCGGCGGTGGGATCGGCGGTCTCATCGCCGCCCGCGAGTGCGCCAAGGTCGGCATGCGCGTCACGGTGCTCGAGGCTTCGGATGCCGTCGGTGGCGCGATCCGTCGGGCCGAACTCGACGGGGTCGCCGTCGATGCGGGCGCCGAGAGCTTCGCGACCCGCGGCGGCCACGTGCGCGCGCTCCTCGCCGAGCTCGGAATCGACGACCGCATCGTCGCCCCCGCTCCGGGCGGAGCCTGGCTCGCCGGTGTGCCCGGTGTCGGAGCCGCACCGCTGCCCGCGGGCGGCCTGCTCGGTATCCCCGCGAACCCGTTCCAGGACGACGTGCGCCGAATCATCGGCTGGTCGGGCGCCTGGCGTGCCTACCTCGATCGCGTGCGTCCCCCGCTGACCATCGGCCACGAGCACAGCCTCGGCAAGCTCGTCTCCACGCGTATGGGCGACAAGGTCCGCGACCGCCTCGTCGCCCCCGTCACGACCGGGGTGTACTCCGCATCGCCCGCCGACATCGACGTCGACATCGCCGCACCGGGCCTCAACGCCGCGCTCACGCGCACCGGGTCGTTGTCGGGCGCGGTGTCCGCGCTGCGCGACCAGGGGGCGGCTCGCGCCGCCGAGAAGAAGCCGGGTGCCGCGGTCGAAGGACTCGACGGCGGCATGACGGTGCTCGTCGACGCCCTGCTCGCCGACCTCGAGAGCTTCCGCGTCGAGGTGCGCACGGCATCGTCCGTGCGCGCGATCACGCGCGACGGCGACGGCTGGATCGTCGTCGCCGATGCGCCGATCGACCCCGCTGACGAGATCGCGCCCGAAGCATCCGACGACGAGGTCGTGGCGGTCGCCGAGGAGTGGCAGGCGGATGCCGTCGTCGTCGCCGTCGATGAGCGCACCGCCCGCGCGCTGCTCGCCGGGGTCGTTCCTTCGTTCGCCTCCGCTGCTGACGCCCCGGCCCCCGAGATCGAGATCGTGACCCTGCTCCTCGACGCTCCGGCCCTCGACGCGGCCCCCCGTGGCACCGGGGTGCTGACGGTTCCCGGCAGCCACGTCGCCAAGGCGCTCACGCACTCCACCGCGAAGTGGGAGTGGGTGCGCGAGGCGGCCGGCGACCGTCACGTGGTGCGGGTGTCGTTCGGCGCGCAGGGCGAGCCTGCGGCGACCGCGACTCTCGACGACCATGCGGCGGCGGCCCTCGCGCTGCGCGAGGCATCCGCTCTGCTCGGCGTCGATCTGGCGCCCTCGGCTCTGGTCGCCGCGCACCGCGCGCGCTACGTGCAGGCGCAGCCGGCATCCGTGATCGGCTCGGCCGAGCGGCGCTCCGCGGCGCGGGCGGCGGTGCAGGCCGTTCCGGGACTCGCGGCGGTCGGCGCCTGGCTCGCGGGAACCGGTCTCGCGCAGGTGATCCCCGACGCGACCGACGAGACCGATCGACTGCGACGCACGCTCATCTGGGAGTGAACGCCGCGCACCTGTCAACCCCCACAACTCTCAATGCCGAAAATGGCATATGGGGTTACGCTGGGAACCTGGCCGACGGGGATCGAACGCCTGCGGCTCGACCGGAACAACGTGAGGAGACCCCATGAAGGGGAAGATCGGACTCGTCGTCGGACTCGGCGTCGGCTACGTCCTCGGCACACGTGCCGGGCGGGAGCGCTACGAGCAGATCAAGACGCAGTGGCTCAAGGTCTGGAACCTCGACCCCGTGCAGGAGCGCGTCGACCAGGTGAAGGATTTCGTGGGCCAGAAGGCCGCAGCGGTTCCCGGCGCTCTCTGGAACGGTGCCGTGAAGGTCATCAAGTCGGTCGGCGGTGACGGCACCCCCGGGCAGAAGCTCGACTCGGTGATCGCTGCGGGCAAGGACGTCGCCGAGGACCTCGAGGATGCCGCCGAAGAGGTGAAGGAGCGCGTAGACGACGCGAAGAAGTCCTCGACCTCGAAGACCTCCTCCGCCAACGCGTCTTCGTCGACCGGGGCGGCTCGCAAGCCCGCCGCCAAAAAGCCGGCCGCGCGTAAGCCCGCCGCGAAGAAGACCGGGAACTGATCATGCCCCGCGGCTATCGCGACCGCGCCGATGACAGCTTCCTGTCGCTGATCGGCGACCTCCCCGAACTCGTCTCGAACCTCGTCAAGGCCGAGATCAACGCCGCAAAGGCGTGGGTCTCGCGCACCGCGAAGGATGCCGGTATCGGCTCCCTGTGGTTCGTCGTCGCCCTGTTCTTCCTGTTCTGGGCGATCCCGGTGCTGCTCGTCTTCGCCATCGCGGGCATCGCGTCGTGGTGGCCCGTGTGGCTCTCGGCACTGGCGGTGTTCGGCATCCTGATCCTGGCCGTGCTGTTCTTCGCGCTGCTCGGTCTTCTCAAGTTCCGCAAGGTGCTGCGCCGGGAGAACCCCGCGCAGGCCGTCGCCACAGACGTTCGCATCGTGAAGGAGGCCGGCGACAATGACGAATTCTGACCTGCCGATCACCGCTGTCCCCGCCGGTATCGTCGACCCGGTCGCTTCGGCGCGGGCGGAACTCAAGGCGGCCCTCGCCGCCATCGAGATCAAGGGCAACGTGCCGCGTCGCCTCGACAAGGCCTCGAAGCGTGCGGCTGTGCGCCTGCGGCACTTCTCCGAACGCAACCCCGCGGGGGCGATCGCGATCGCCGTCGGAGCGGCGGCCGTCGTCGGCAGCGCCGTCTGGGTGATCGCGCGCGCCATCTCGCGCTGACCGCTTCTCTTCGCGAAGCCCCGGAACTGAGGTTCCGGGGCGTCGTCGTTTCGAGGCGACGGTTTTTGCACGCCGGGCCGCATTCGCCGCCGCCCGATAAAAGGGGCAGACTGGGATCATGTCCGATGAGAGCGCAGAGAACCCGTCCGGCTTCACCCTCTGGGCCGTGTGGCGACGCAACCCCGATGCGGCGGTCACCGAGTCCGACTCGACCGAACTCGAGACGATCGTCTCGCACATCGAGGACTCCGGCATCACCGTCCGCGGTTTCTACGACGTCTCGGGTCTCAAGGCCGACGCCGACCTCATGGTCTGGCTGCACGGTGACACCGCCGAAGACCTGCAGAAGGCGCTGCGCCGTCTGCGCCGCACCGAGTTGCTGCGTTCGCTCCTGCCCGTCTGGAACGTCATGGGCGTGCACCGCGACGCCGAGTTCAACCGGGCCCACGTGCCGGGCTTCCTGCGCGGCGTCGAGCCCAAGGACTGGCTCTGCCTCTACCCGTTCGTGCGCACGCCCGAGTGGTACCTCGCCCCGGAGGGCGAGCGTCGCGAGATGCTCATCGACCACGGGCGCAAGGGCGCCGCGTTCACCGGCGTCGTCGCCAACACCGTCGCGGCCTTCGCGCTGGGCGACTACGAGTGGATCCTCCCGATGGAGGCCGATGACGTCACCGATCTCGTCGACATGATGCGCGATCTCCGGTACACCGAGGCTCGACGCTTCGTGAAGGAGGAGGTGCCCTTCTACACGGGGCGCAGGCTCCGGTTCGACGAGATCGCGGACGTGCTGCAGTAGGCCGGCCGTGACCACTCCGATCCGTCTCGGCACCCGCCGCAGCGCCCTCGCGCAGGCTCAGTCCGGTCACGTCGCCGTCGCCCTGGAGAAGGTCGTCGGCCGCCCCGTCGTTCTCGTCCCGATCACCTCCGAGGGCGACACCAACCGTGCCTCGCTGTCGGAGATCGGTGGGCAGGGCATCTTCGCCACGCGTCTGCGCGAGGCTCTGCTGGCGGGGGAGTGCGACTTCCTTGTGCACTCGCTCAAGGACCTGCCGACCGCGATCCCCGAGGGCCTCGTGATCGCCGCGACCCCCGTGCGTGAAGACGCCCGCGATGTCGTCATCACGCGCGGCGGCACGCCGTTGCACGAACTGCACGCGGGCAGCACGGTCGGCACGGGGTCGCCCCGCCGTATCGCGCAGGTGCGCCGTCGCGCGCCGCAGTCGACGGTCGTCGACCTGCGCGGCAACGTCGACTCGCGCCTCGCTCGCGTCGCTTCGGGTGAGCTGGACGCCGTCATCCTCGCCGCCGCGGGCCTGTCGCGCCTGGGGACGGATTCCCCGCTGCATCGGGAGAAGCTGGGGCTGACCGAGTGGCCGACGGCTCCGGGGCAGGGATCGCTCGCGGTCGAGACCACCGCGGATGCCCCGGCCGAACTGCGCGACGCCCTCGCTGCTCTCGACGATGCGCCCACCCGCCTCGCGATCACGCTCGAGCGCGCGATCCTCGAGGGTCTGGACGCCGGATGTCAAGCCCCCATGGCTGCGCACGCCGTCGTCGAAGGGGCCGAGATCCGCGTCAGGACGGTCGTCTACGACCCCGAGAGCGATCGCCGGATCGGGCTCGACGTCACCGAACCTCTGAACGAGGGGTATATTCAACGGAACGGCAGTGGCAATGATGCGGATGCTGCCGATGGTGCAGATCCGATCCAGGCTGTTCGATCGCTGGGATTGGCTGTCGCCCGTCGGCTGCTCGAACAAGGGGCGGCCGACCTCGTCCCCCGAGAGCAATCCTGATGACCACGACACCCGAATCGAAGCACGACAAGCCTCTAGACGGCTGGCGGATCCTCGTCCCCCGCGGAGGCCCCTGGGGCGACGGCGTCGCCGCGAGCCTGCGTCTGCAGGGAGCGGTCCCCGTCGTCGCGCCTCTCATCAACTTCGCGCCGACGACCGATCAGGCGGCGCTCGACGTCGCCCTCGAGCAGCTCGCGGCCGGCGCCTACGATTGGCTGACGGTGACGAGCGCGACCACGGTCGACGTGCTCTTCGCGCACCGTGCGGTCGTGCCGGCGACGACGCGCATCGCGGCGGTCGGTGAGACCACGGCCGCGGCGTTGCAGGCGGTCGGGTACGAGGTCGCGCTGGTGCCCTCGCAGGACAACTCCGCCGAGGGAATGGCGCAGCAGATGATCTCGCTCGAGACCGAACCGCGTCGCATCCTCGCCCTCCGAAGCGAGATCGCCAAGCCGGTGTTGAGCGTGCTGCTCAACGAGGCGGGGCACGACGTCGACAGCGTGGTGGCGTATCGCACGGTCGGCGTGCCGGTGACGGATCGCATCAAGCGCGACGTCGAGAACGGCCGCATCAACGCGATCCTCATCACGAGCGGTTCGGTCGCCGAGCAGGTGCGCGAGCAGTTCCCCGAGATCCCCGATGACACGCTGCTCGCGGCGATCGGTCCGCGTACCGCGCGCGATGCCCGCAATGCCGGGCTGCCGGTGTCGGTGGTCGCGGATCGCCAGACGGTCGACGCCCTGATCGACGCGGTTTCGCACTTCACCCTTCCGCACTCCGCCGACGAGTTCACGCCGTGAGCTTCCCCGAGGTGCGCCTGCGACGTCTGCGCCAGTCGCCGGCCGTCCGCCAGCTCGTGCGCGAGACCAGCCTGCAGCCGCAGCAGCTCGTCCTGCCGATGTTCGTGCGTGAAGGTCTCACCGACCCCGCGCCGATCGGATCCATGCCCGGGGTCGTCCAGCACTCGATGGACTCGCTCCGCGCGGCGGCCGTCGAAGCGGCCGAGACCGGCGTCGGTGGCGTCATGCTGTTCGGTGTCCCCGCGGTGCGTGATGCCCGCGGATCCGGTGCGGACGCGCCGCACGGCATCCTGAACCTCGCGACCGAGGCGCTGGCCGCCGAGGTCGGCGACGCCCTCGTCGTGCAGACCGATCTCTGCCTCGACGAGTTCACCGATCACGGTCATTGCGGTGTGCTCGACGCGCATGGCGCCGTCGACAACGACGCGACCCTCGAGCGTTACACCTCGATGGCTCTCGCCCAGGCGCGCGCGGGTTCGCAGCTGCTCGGGCTCTCCGGGATGATGGACGGGCAGGTCGCCGCCATCCGCCGGGCGCTCGACGCCGAGGGCTTCACCGACACGATCCTCATGTCGTACGCGGCGAAATACGCGAGCGCGTTCTACGGCCCCTTCCGTGAAGCCGTCGACTCACAGCTCAGCGGGGACCGTCGCACCTATCAGCTCGACCCCGGCAACCGCCGCGAGGGCGTGCGCGAAGCCGTCGTCGACGAGCAGGAGGGCGCCGACATCGTCATGGTCAAGCCGGCGATGGCCTTCCTCGACGTTCTGCGCGAGGTGCGTGACACCGTGCATATTCCGGTCTGGGCATACCAGGTGTCGGGCGAGTACGCGATGATCGAGGCCGCCGCGGCGAAGGGCTGGATCGACCGCCGCGCCGCGATCCTCGAGTCGCTGCTCTCGATCCGCCGCGCCGGCGCCGACGCCGTTCTGACGTACTGGGCGACCGAGGCCGCCCGCTGGCTGCGCGACTGATCGGTCGCCGCCGCATTTCGAGAGGAAGCACCATGTCCGATCGCAACGATGATCTCTTCTCCGCCGCCCGTGCGGTGATCCCCGGCGGAGTGAACTCGCCCGTGCGGGCCTACGGCTCGGTCGGCGGCACCCCCCGCTTCCTCGCCTCCGCGCAGGGAGCGACGGTGACGGATGCCGCGGGCACGACGTACATCGACCTCGTCGCCTCGTGGGGGCCTGCGCTGCTCGGTCATGCGCACCCGGAGGTCGTCGCGGCGGTGCAGGAGGCCGCGACCCGTGGCCTGTCGTTCGGCGCTCCCACCGAGGGAGAAGTCGAACTCGCGGCACTGATCGCCGATCGGGTGCGCTTCGGAGAGGTCCGGCCCATCGAGCGCGTGCGCCTGGTGTCGACGGGCACCGAGGCGACCATGACCGCCATCCGTCTCGCCCGCGGGGCGACCGGTCGCGATCTGCTGGTGAAGTTCGCGGGCCACTACCACGGTCACTCCGACGGGCTCCTGGCCGCAGCGGGCTCAGGCGTCGCGACGCTCGCGCTACCGGGGTCGGCGGGTGTGCCCGCCCCGATCGCCGCGCAGACGCTCGTGATCGACTACAACGACCCCGAGGCACTCGCGGCCGTCTTCGCCGAGCACGGTCAGCGGATCGCGGCGGTCATCGTCGAGGCATCCGCGGCGAACATGGGCGTCGTCGCCCCGCTGCCGGGGTTCAACCGCCTCATCGCCGACACCGCCCACGCGCACGGCGCGCTGATGATCCTCGACGAGGTGCTCACGGGCTTCCGCGTGCACCCGGCCGGTTTCTGGGGCCTGCAGGCCGCGGAGGGCGAGGACTACCTGCCCGATATCGTCACCTTCGGCAAGGTCGTCGGCGGAGGGATGCCGTTGGCCGCGCTCGGTGGGCGCGCCGACGTCATGGACCTCCTGGCGCCGCTGGGCCCGGTCTATCAGGCCGGCACGCTCTCGGGGAACCCGCTGTCCGTCGCGGCGGGTCTCGCCACGCTGCGCCTCGCGACGCCCGAGGTCTACGCGACCATCGACGCGGCCGCCGACCGGCTCTCGCGCGCGCTCGACGCGGCGCTCGCGGATGCCGGGGTCGAGCACGCGGTGGCGAAGGCCGGGAACCTCTTCAACGCCTCGTTCCGCGCTTCCGCGCCCCGCGACTACGCCGAGGCCCAGGCGCAGGAGTCGTTCCGCTACGCACCGTTCTTCCACTCCCTGCGCGAGCAGGGCATCGCCCTGCCGCCGAGCGTGTTCGAGGCGTGGTTCCTCACCGCCGCCCACGGTGATGAGGAACTCCTGCGCATCGAGGCGGCGCTGCCCCTCGCGGCCGCCGCCGCGGCATCCGCCCGCCCCTGAGTGAGCGTATTCCCACAACGGATCGTTGTGTTCCTGTGAGCAAGATCCAGACAACTGGGAGGATGCCGCTGGCAGACTGGGTGTCATGGTGACGTTGCTGTTGGATCAGACGCAACTCGAGATCGTGCTCTCGCCGCTGGAACGTGCCGCGAGCTTCCACCGCGACAACCTCCGCATCGTGCGCGAGACGATCACCAAGGTGCAGCTCACCGATGATGCCTGGACGTGGCTCCGCGGCGTTCCGAACCCCGGCACCCACATCCCCGGCATCCTCGCCGCGGGAACGTGGAAGGCCGCGGGCAGCACCGACTTCGTACTCATCCGCAAACGCCGCCCGAGCGTCGTGATCGACCTCACGGGCGATGAGCAGTACCGCCGCCTCATCCTGACCACCCGGCACGGCCTCGCCCTGACCCAGGCTCTGCGGCTCGAGGTCTCCCAGGAGCCCGCCGACGTCGAGGAGATCGTGTCGACCGGCTCGATCCCCACGAAGCAGCCCCGCCGCCCGGTGATCCGGCCGCGGCCCGCCTGAGCCGCTGCTCTCGCAGACCACAGCGAAACGCCCTCTCGACCGTCGGTCGGGAGGGCGCTTCGCTGTGCGGCGGGTGATCAGTCGCGCGGGCGGTACTCGCCGTGCTCGTGGTGCTGGTCGGACTCGTCGCCCTGGTCGTAGTCGTCGGCGTTGGCGAGCTCGTCGTCGGTCGCCGTGAGCGGGACCTCCGGGATGATCTCGATCACCGTGGTGCGCGGAGCGCCGTCGGCGGGGGCGGATTCGTCGGATGCTTCGCCGTCGCGGCTCTCGTCGGTGACCGCGTCGTCGGTCGTCTCTGCGGGTGCCTCACCGAGGGGGTAGTCCTTCGGCTCGTCCTCGAAATAGGTGCGGGCGGCATCGGCGAGCATCGAGCTCACCGCGGCCGAGCGCGGGTCGACCTCCTCGGCCTGCTCCTCCGCGGTCTCCTCGTCGGCGCTGTCGGTCGAAGGACCCAGGTCGTCGAACACCTCGACCCCGGCCTCCTCGCCGATCGGCACGCCCGCGGCCTCGCCATCGACGGCGTGGGCCGGAGCATCGACGCCCGGGAAGGACGAAGCCTCCTCCTCGGCCGGGGTGCCGTTACCGAAGAGGATGTCGTCGAAGGAGGGCAGTCCCGCAGCCGATACCTCGATCGGGGCGTCCTGCGGGGCATCCGCGTCGGTGACGGGATCTTCCTCGGCCGTCGGCTCGACGTCGGCCGTCTCCTCGACGTCGGTCGCGTCGGCGCTGCCTTCATCGGATGCGCGGTCCTCATCGGCACCGTCGGATGCGTCGGCCCCTTCGGATGCGTCCGGTGCGGCTGCGTCGTCGATCGAGACGTCGACGGAGCCCTCGGCATCCGCCTGTTCCTCGACCACGTCGCCGTCGTTCACGATCGCCGCTCCCGCGCCGGAGGCGACGACGGCCGCCGCGACGGGGCCGCCGGGAACCGCGGCCGCAGCGTCCGCGGCGATGGCGGATGCCGCCAGCGCTGCCGTTTCGTCCGTCGTGGCATCCGCGTCTGCATCTGCCGGAGCGGCGGTCTCCGCCGGAGTCTCGGCAGGAGCCGCCGGCGCCGCCGGGGGAGCGACGAGTTGCGTGGCCAGAAGGCCGGCGTGCGGCTCGAGCCGACCGCCGCGGGTCAGCTGGATGAAGACGTCTTCGAGCGTCGGGCCGCGCTGCACGAGCGTGGTGAGGGCGATTCCTGCATCCGCGGCGACCGCGCCCACGCGGCGGGCGTCGGTGCCGCGCACCGTGAGGCCGGAGCGCAGGATCTCGATGTCGAAACCGGCGGCGGCGAGGGCGGCGGTCAGCGCGGCGCGATCGGCCGCATCGACGATGACGGCGCCCGCCGAGGGATCGGCGAGCTCCTCGATACCGCTCGCGAGCACGAGCTGCCCCTTCGAGAGGACGAGCACGTTGTCGGCGACCTGCTCGACCTCGCTGAGCACATGCGACGACACCAGCACGGTGCGGCCCTCGTCGGCGAGACGGCGCATGAGCAGGCGCATCCAGCGGATGCCTTCGGGGTCGAGTCCGTTCGCGGGCTCGTCGAACACGAGGGCTCCCGGGTCGCCGAGCAGGGCGTTCGCGACGCTCAGGCGCTGGCGCATGCCGAGGGAGAAGCCTCCGATGCGGGCATCCGCCTCGTTCTCGAGCCCGACCAGCGCGAGCACCTCGGCGACGCGGCCGAGCGGGATGTCGTTCGCCTTGGCGGCGATGGTGAGCTGACGGCTCGCGGTGCGGCGCGGGCGGTAGACGGTCTCCTCGAGAACCGAACCGATCACCCGCAGCGGCTGGCGCAGGTCGGCGTACGACTGGCCGCCGATCGTCGCGGTGCCGGACGTCGGGCGCACCTGGCCCAGAAGCATCCGCAGCGTCGTCGTCTTGCCGGCACCGTTGGGGCCGAGGAATGCGGTGACCGCACCCGGCTCGATCCGAGCAGAGAAGTCGGAAACGGCGGTCACCTCATTGAAGCGCTTCGTCACGCCCGAGAATTCGAGAACCTGTCCGTTGGCCATGCGCGACCTCTCCTTGCTTGGTCAATTCCCCCTATCCTGCCGGAAAACCGCTCGGATCGCGCATTTCCTGTGGATTGCGAGCCCGCGCGGCGACCGGGGTAGCCTGGCTCCCGTGACCGAGACCTCTGCTGCCGACCGCGTCCTCGTCCGCACGGAAGGGGCTCTGGGGCGGCTCACACTGCAGCGGCCCGAGGCGATCAACGCCCTCGACCTGGGTATGGTGCAGACGCTCACCGCGGCGCTCGAGGCCTGGCGCACCGACACCGACGTGCAGATCGTGCTACTCGACGGCGAGGGCGAGCGCGGCTTCTGCGCCGGGGGAGACGTGCGCGCCCTGCACGCGCAGATCGTGTCGGGGCATCCCGAGGCGACGGCCGACTTCTTCCGCGCGGAGTACGCGCTCAACGCCATGATCGCCGAGTATCCGAAGCCGATCGTCGCCTTCGCCGACGGCATCACGATGGGCGGCGGCATCGGCCTCGCCGGTCACGCGGCGATCCGCATCGTGACCGAGCGCTCGAAGCTCGCGATGCCCGAGACGCGCATCGGCTTCACCCCCGACGTCGGGGGTACCTGGCTGCTGGGACGTGCGCCGGGCCGCGTCGGCGAGTACCTCGCCCTGACGGGCGGATCGATGAGTGGCGCGGATGCCATCGCCCTCGGCTTCGCGGACTACTACGTGCCCTCCGCCAACCTCGACGCCCTGCGCGAAGCGCTCGCCTTCCGTGCCGATCCGACCGGGCCCAGCGAGATCGTGCTGCTGTTCGACGAGACGCCGGAGCCGTCGGAGCTGTCGCCGTCGCCGGCGTGGATCGACGACGCCTTCTCCGCCGACACGGTCTTCGAGATCGTCGACCGGCTGCAGGCGCAGGGAACGACGGATGCCGCCGCCACGGCCGATCTGCTCGAGGGGCTCGCGCCGACCGGGCTGGTCGTGACGCTCGAGGCGGTGCGCGAGGCGCGGGCGGCGTCCGGGTTGCGGGAAGCGCTCGAGGGCGAGTACCGCCGGGTGCTGTGGTTCGTGCACGAGCACCCGGATCTCGTCGAGGGCATCCGCGCGCAGCTGGTCGACAAGGACCGCGACCCGAAGTGGCAGCCGGCGTCGCTCGCCGAGCTCGGGGCGGATGCCGGAGCGGACGCCCGCGCGTACGTGCCGGAGACGCCGCTGTTCTGAGATTCCGTGCGTTCTCGCGCCTTCGAGTGGTTCGCTGTGAGCGAAGGTTCCGAACTCGACGGTACGAATGTCGGACCTTCGTGGCACTCTATGGTGTGGCCGATCGCGGTCGCCCAATTCCCCCACACCTGAGTCCGCAGCTTCACCTCTCAGAAAGTCCGCCTGTGCTGGGTAAAATCCTCGTTCGATATCTGTCCAGATATAAATGGCTGCTCGCGGCCGTGCTGGTCTTCCAGTTCGCCAGCGCGCTCGCCACTCTGTACCTGCCGCGTCTCAACGAAGACATCATCAACAAGGGCGTCGCACAGTCCGACACCGACTACATCTGGCGCACGGGACTGTTCATGCTCGCCGTGTCGCTGGGTCAGATCGTCGCTGCGATCATCGCGACGTACTTCGCCGCTCGCGCATCGATGGGCGCCGGCCGTGACATCCGCGCCGACGTCTTCCGCAAGGTGAGCGGATTCTCCGAGCGCGAGGTCTCGCAGTTCGGCGCCGGATCCCTCATCACCCGCAACACGAACGACGTGCAGCAGGTGCAGATGCTGGCGATGATGGGGGCGACCATGCTCGTCACCGCTCCGCTGCTGGCGATCGGCGGCATCATCTTCGCGGTGCAGACGAACATCGGGCTGAGCTGGCTCATCGCCGTCTCGGTGCCGCTGCTGCTGATCGTCGCGGGAATCATCGTCAGCCGGATGGTCCCGCTGTTCCGCAGCTACCAGGGCAAGCTCGACACCGTGAACCGCGTGATGCGCGAGCAGCTCACCGGCGTCCGCGTCGTGCGCGCGTTCGTGCGCGAGCGCATCGAGGAAGAGCGCTTCCGCGGGGCGAACACCGACATCATGGTCGTCGGCCGCAAGGTCGGTTCGCTCTTCGTGCTGCTCTTCCCGCTCTTCATGCTGATCCTCAACGTCACGGTCGTGGCGGTCGTCTGGTTCGGCGGTGTCGAGGTCAACAGCGGCACGGTGCAGGTGGGCACGATCTTCGCGTTCATGCAGTACATCGGCCAGATCATGGGCGGTGTCATCATGGCCAGCTTCATGGCGATCATGATTCCGCGCGCCGCCGTCTCGGCAGAGCGCATCGGTGAGGTCCTCGACACGGTCTCGAGCATGGAGCGTCCGACGAACGGCGTCACGTCGTTCCCCGCTCCCGGTTCGGTCGCCTTCGACGACGTCGAGTTCACCTACCCGGGTGCCGACGCGCCCGTTCTCACGGGGATCAGCTTCGCTGCAGAGCCGGGAGAGACGGTCGCGATCGTCGGTTCCACCGGTGCCGGCAAGACGACGCTCGTCTCGCTCATCCCGCGTCTGTTCGACGTGTCGGGAGGCGCGGTGTTCGTCGGCGGCGCCGACGTGCGCTCCGCCGATGTCGAGTCGCTGTGGGCGACGATCGGTCTCGTACCGCAGCGCCCCTTCCTCTTCACGGGCACCGTCGCATCGAACCTGCGCTACGGGCGCGAGGACGCGACCGACGAAGAGCTCTGGCAGGCGCTCGAGATCGCCCAGGGTCGGGACTTCGTCGAAGAGATGCCGCAGGGCCTCGAATCGCGCATCACCCAGGGCGGAACGAACGTCTCCGGTGGTCAGCGACAGCGACTCGCGATCGCCCGCGCGATCGTTCATCAGCCGCAGATCCTGGTGTTCGACGACTCGTTCTCGGCGCTCGACCTCACGACCGATGCGCACCTGCGGCAGGCGTTGTGGCGAGAGCTGCCGCACGTGACGAAGATCGTCGTCGCGCAGCGCGTCTCGTCGATCACCGATGCCGACCGAATCGTCGTGCTCGAAGGCGGCACCATGGTCGGTGTCGGCACGCACGAGGAGCTGCTCGAGACGAGCGCGACCTATCGAGAGATCGTCGAGTCGCAGCTGGGGGTGGACGCATGAGCGAGCAGAACTCACCGCAGAAGCGGCGCGGTCGTGCCGCGGCGCCGGCGACCACTGTCGTCGAGGTCGAACTGACCGACGAGGAGAAGTACGAGGCGGAGCTCGCCGAGAAGGCCCGACAGGACGGCGGTGGCTGGGACAGCGTCGCTCCCGGGAAGGCCGACAACTTCGGCAAGAGCTTCTCCCGCATGATCGGGCTCCTCAAGCCCTCGGCGGTCTGGTTCGTCATCGTGTCGATCCTCGGGGCGATCGGAGTCGTGCTCACCGTCGCGGCGCCCAAGGTCCTCGGTGAGGCGACGAACCTCATCTACAAGGGGTTCCTCTCCGTCCAGCTGGGCCAAGCGAACGGGGACTTCCCCGGCTTCCCGGCCGGTACGTCGCAGGACGACGTGGTGGCGACTCTGCGACAGGCCGACCAGACCGACTACGCCAATCAGGTGGCCGCACTCGGCGACTTCCAGGTCGGCGACGGCGTGGATTTCGACGCGTTGCGGTGGGTCATCGCCGCCGTGCTCGCGATCTACGTGGTCGCGGCGTTCCTCAGCTGGGTCCAGGGCTATGTGATCAACGTCATCATGGTGCGCACCATGTGGCGCCTGCGTGAGCAGGTCGAGGCGAAGATCAACCGACTGCCGCTGTCGTACTTCGACAAGGTGCAGCGCGGTGACCTCATCTCGCGTGTGACCAACGACATCGACAACATCACGCAGACGATGCAGCAGTCGCTGTCGGGCGCGATCACGGCTGTGCTCACGGTCGTGGGCGTGCTGGTGCTCATGTTCTCGATCTCGTGGCAGCTCGCGCTGGTCGCTCTCGTGGCGCTCCCGCTCATGGGCGTGATCTTCGGCGTCATCGGGCCCCGCTCGCAGAAGGCGTTCGGTACTCAGTGGCGCAAGGTGGGCCGTCTGAACGCCCGCGTCGAAGAAGCCTTCTCGGGTCACGCGCTCGTCAAGGTCTTCGGGCGTGAGCAGGATGCCCTCGACAAGTTCCAGGACGAGAACGAAGAGCTCTTCCAGGCGGCGTTCAAGGCGCAGTTCCTCTCGGGGATCATCATGCCGGCCATGACCTTTGTGGGCAGCCTGACATACGTGGGCATCGCGGTGCTCGGCGGTCTCATGGTCGCGAACGGGCAGTTGCGTCTCGGCGACGTCCAGGCGTTCATCCAGTACTCGCAGCAGTTCACTCAGCCGCTGTCGGAGCTGGGCGGGATGGCGGCCGTCGTGCAGTCGGGTACGGCTTCGGCCGAGCGCGTGTTCGAGCTGCTCGACACGGAAGAACAGGAGGCCGATGCGCCCGATGCTCCGGAGCTCGCCGACGGCGAGGGCGTCGTGCAGTTCGAGAACGTCGCGTTCTCGTACACGCCCGAGCGTCCACTCATCACCGATCTCTCGTTCCGGGTCGAGCCCGGTCAGACGGTCGCGATCGTCGGACCCACCGGTGCAGGAAAGACGACTCTCGTCAACCTCATCATGCGGTTCTACGAGCTCAACGGCGGGCGCATCCTGCTCGACGGGCAGGACATCTCCGAGGTCACCCGCGACGAGCTGCGTTCGCGCACCGGTATGGTGCTGCAAGATCCGTGGCTCTTCAACGGCAGCATCCGCGAGAACATCCGCTACGGTCGGTCCACCGCGACCGATGACGAGGTGCTCGAGGCCGCGAAGGCGACGTACGTCGACCGCTTCGTGCATGCGCTGCCGGACGGGTACGACACCGTGCTCGACGAGGACGCGTCGAACGTCTCGGCGGGTGAGCGTCAGCTCATCACGATCGCCCGGGCCTTCGTCGCCAAGCCGTCGATCCTCATCCTCGATGAGGCGACCTCGGCGGTCGACACCCGTACCGAGCTGCTGCTGCAGAACGCGATGGCGGCGCTCCGTGAGGGGCGCACGTCGTTCGTGATCGCGCACCGTCTGTCGACGATCCGCGACGCCGACCTCATCCTCGTGATGGAGCACGGCGACATCGTCGAGAAGGGCACGCACGACGAGCTCATCGCGGCACAGGGCGCATACTGGCGCCTGTACCAGTCGCAGTTCGAGCAGGCGGCGACCGACATCGACGCCGAGGAGGCCCTCACCGGGTCGACGCCGACGGTCATCACGGGTGACGCCGACGACGCGGATGCCGCCGAGGCCGCCGCTGCGGATGCCGTCGCCGGAGCATCGGTCGGAGCCCAGCAGCCCGCAGCCGAGGCCGCTGCGGCTCAGGCCGTGGTCGAGCATCCGTCTCCCGAAGGTGACACCGGCCGCGGCTGACCGCCGCAACTTACCCGCCACCGGCACCCGGGCTCACGCCCCCACGAAGCGCCCCGACCCGCACCCGCGGGCCGGGGCGCTTTCGCGCGTGGCACCCATGCGCGTGGCGCCGTGTGCGTGGCGGCCGTGCGCGTGAGCAGCTGCGCTCCGCAGCACGTTCGCTGCCCGTCATCCGCTCGCCCCGGCCATCCGCCGGGGCTCACTGCCTGCCCGGGCATTCGCTCACGTCCGCTCGTCTGCACGGAGCGCGCATGTCTGCACGGAGCGCGCACGTCTGCACGGCGATCCCGCGGTTCTCGCCGTGCAGACGTGATCCAGCCGTGCAGGTGTGACGGTCCGACTTCATCTGCAGGGAGAAGGGACATCTGCATTCGGGCGCGAAGAGTCACGACACGCCTCTCGGGCGGGTCCGGAGGGGCTGTGCGACGGCCCCTCGCGGAGTCAAGAACCCCGCGCCTACTCCGAGTCGAGGCCGAACAGGTTGAGCGGGTGCGTGAGGCGCCACCAGATGCCGGGGCCTTCGACATCGTCGTCGAGCACGAGTTCCGTCGTCGTCGCGTCGATCGGGCCGGTCGTGCTCAGCGATCCCACCGCGTCGCCGCCCTCCCGCGCGTCGCCAAGCGAGAAGCTCGTCGAGGTCGTCGCCGCGGCGCCGTTCCAGAGCAGTACGTCGGCGTCGGCATCCGTCACGATGTCGACCTCCTCGCCCCACTCGGTGCGCACCTGACCGACGACCGTGCCGGCCGGAACGGCGGGTTCCTGGGCGAGGAGTGCTGCCTCGACCTCGGCGAACAACGACCGAGTGGCAGCGAGCCGCTGCTCGTCGTCGTCCTGGTTCAGCACCGCGGCGTAGAGCTGCACCGTGCTGTCGTCGACGGTCACGTTCTTCGCCGTGAGCAGGTTCCACCCGACGAGCGTGCCGGTCTTGATACCGACGACGCCGGGATCGGCGAGCATACCGTTCGTGTTGGTGACCAGGCCCGCGCCCGGCAGTTCGACAGCCGGTGTGCCGACGATCTCCGCGAACACGGGATTCTTCATCGCCAACTCGCCGAGCCGCACCAGCGCGTCGGGGGTCGCGACGTTGCCGACGTCGAAGCCCGAGGGCGTGACGACCGTGATGTCGCTGAGCCCGCGCTCGCGCAACCACACCTCGGCCGCGGCCGCGAACTCCTGATCCGACCCCCAGATCTCCCGCGCGAGACGGTCGACGTAGTTGTTCGCCGAGCCGAGCAGCGTGCCCTGCAGCATCTGGTACTCCGTGAGCACCCCGCCGACCGGCACATCGAGCGACGACTGATCCGAGATCCGGTACGACCAGTACGTCTGGCTGTCGGCGTAGGTGAAGGAGAATTCGGGGCCCTGTTCGCCGAGCGCCAGGGGCATCTGATCGAGAACCATCAGGGAGCTGACCACCTTGGTGATACTCGCGATGCTCGCAGCATCCAGCGAGGATGCCGTGGAACCGATGCCGCCCACCCCGACGGCCGCGCTCCCGACGCCGGGCCAGGTGACCGTGGCCGCGGGAGCCGCGACCGTGGTGAACTCGACCGAATGAACGGTGGGGGCGACCTCGTGCAGCGGCCAGAGGAGGGTCGTGCCCGCGTAGGCGCCGACCAGCCCGAGCACCATGCCGATCGGCACGAGCACGCGGGCGCTCGCGATCGCCGGGCGCAGGCGGGCGCCGCGCATGATCGCGACGGCAGGATCCTCGACGTATGGCTCGTCATAGGTGCGCGCAGCGGAGCCCGCTGCCACAGCAGCGGTGTCGATCCAGGTCAGGGCGGTGGCCGGGCGCTTCTCATCGGCCCATGCGGCCTCGGGCGTCTCCGGTGCATCGGATGCCTCGCCATCGGTCTCGGCATCGACGCCGTCGAGGTCAGCACTCGCGACACCCGCGTCCGCGCCTTCCAGGGCGACGGCGTCGCCCTGTGCCGGCGACGACACGCTCGCCTCTGCCAGCGCCGCCCCTGCCGGCGCCGCGTCTGCCGGAACGGATGCCGTCGCCACGCCAGTGGACTCGCCCGGGGCGTCGGCCGCGCGCGCGCCGGAGTCGGGCGCAGCGGCGATGTCGGCGTCGGCGGGAGGGAGGGTCACCCGTTTACGGTACCCAATCCCCGGGCTGATCTGCGGCGATGCGTCACGGGCGGGCGCGGGTGTCGGCGCGCGGGTATGCTGGTCAGCACAACCACGGGAGTCCGGCGAGCCGGGCTGAGAGGGAGCGAATCGCGCTTCGACCGTCGAACCTGATCTGGGTCATGCCAGCGCAGGGAGGAGTTCAGATGACTACGTCCACGCCCGAATCCGCCGCGAAGAACGCCGGCGAGACGGCATCCGCACCGGCATCCGCCGCGACGAAGCCGGCATCCGCGAAGGCCGCCGCCAGCATCTGGCGCTGGCGCGTCGTCGACATCGTCGTCGCCAGCGTGCTCGGTGTCGCCGCCGGCCTGATCTTCCTGGCCTGGAACGTCGGCTACCTCGGCCCGAAGGCGCTCCTCGAGCCGCTGCTCCCGGGCCTGCAGGGGCTGCTCGACGGGCCGTGGCTGTTCGCCGGTGTGCTCGGCGGACTGATCATCCGCAAGGCGGGCGCGGCGATCTACGTCGAGCTGCTCGCCGCGGTCGTGTCAGCGCTGATCGGCAACCAGTGGGGCGGATTCCTCACGCTCGAGGCCGGCCTCGTGCAGGGGCTCGGCGCCGAGCTGATCTTCCTGCTCTTCTTCTACCGCCGCTGGTCGCTGCCCGTCGCGATCCTCGCCGGAGCCGGCGCGGCCCTCGCGGGCGGTATCAACAACCTCATCCTCTGGTACGCCGGGTCGGGCACCGAGTTCACGGTGATCTACCTGATCAGCACGGTCGTATCGGGCGCGGTGATCGCCGGGGCCCTGTCGTGGGTGCTGGCGCGCGGTATCGCGGCCACGGGAGCGCTCGACCGGTTCGGTTCGGGCCGTGAGGCGCGCGTCCGCGTCTGATGACGACGGATCAGGCCGGCCCCGCGACGGTCGAGGCGACCGCGTGGGGCTGGCGTCACGCCAGCCGGTTGGCGTGGGCGCTGCAGGACGTCTCGTTCCGGATCGAACCGGGCGAGCGCGTGCTCGTGCTCGGCGCGTCCGGTGCCGGCAAGTCGACGCTGCTGCAGGGCCTCGCCGGGGTACTCGGTGGCGACGAGGAGGGCGAGTCGCAGGGCTCGCTGCTCGTCGACGGGCAGATGGCCGCCGCGACGCGCGGACGCACCGGCCTCGTGCTGCAGGACCCGGATTCGCAGGTGATCCTCGCCCGGGTCGGTGACGACGTCGCCTTCGGGTGCGAGAATCTCGGCATCCCGCGCGCCGAGATCTGGCCGCGTGTGACGCAGGCGCTCGACGCGGTCGGCCTCGATGTGCCCCTCGATCGCCCGACCAAGGCGCTGTCGGGCGGGCAGAAGCAGCGGCTCGCGCTCGCCGGCATCCTGGCGATGCGTCCGGGCCTGGTACTGCTCGACGAGCCGACCGCCAACCTCGATCCCGAGGGTGTGGTCGAGGTGCGCGACGCGGTGGAGCGGATGCTGCAGGCGCACCCCGCGACGCTGATCGTCGTCGAGCACCGTCTCGACGTGTGGCTGCCGCTCATCACCCGGGTGATCGTCGTCGGGCAGGGCGGGGTCGTCGCCGATGGATCGCCCGCGCAGGTGCTCGGGGAGCAGGGTAGCCGGCTCGCGTCCGACGGCGTGTGGGTTCCCGGGTTCACTCCGGATGCTCCGCCCGCCCCACTGTCGACGCCCGGTGAGGTGCTGATCTCGGCCCGCGACCTCGCCGTCGCCCGGGTGAAGGGTAAGCCGGTCGCAACCGGCATCGACCTCGACGTGCATGCAGGGCAGGTTCTCGCGATCACCGGACCGAACGGGGCCGGCAAGTCGACCCTCGGGCTCACGCTCGCCGGGCTCCTGCAGCCTGCGGGCGGTGCGGTCACGGCATCCGCTGCGCTCGCCGCCGACATCGGTCGGGCCCCGATCGACTGGGCGTCGCGTGATCTGCTCACCCGCATCGGCATGGTCTTCCAGGAGCCCGAGCACCAACTGCTGGCGAAGACCGTGCAGGACGAGCTCGCGGTCGGCCCGCGCGCCCTCGGCATCCCGGAAGACGAGATCGTGGCGCGCAGCGACGAACTGCTGCACCGACTGCGCCTCGACCGCCTCGCGCGCGCCAACCCGTACACGCTGTCGGGCGGGGAGAAGCGGCGGCTGACGGTCGCAGCGGCCCTCGCCACCCGACCGCGGATGCTCGTGCTCGACGAGCCGACCTTCGGGCAGGACGCCCGCACCTGGGCCGAACTCGTCGCGATGCTCGCCGCTCTGCGCGACGAGGGCACCGCGATCGTCACGATCACGCACGACCTCGATGTCGCTCGCGCACTCCACGCCGAACGCTACGAGCTGGGCGGCATCCGATGACCGTCCTCGACACCACCGCTCGCACCGGACGCATCGCCGGCATCAACCCCGTCGCCAAGCTCGGGGTGAGCGCCCTGATCGCGATCCCGCTGATCCTCACACTCGATCCGGTCTCGGCCTCCGTCGCCCTCGTGCTCGAGTGCGTGCTGTTCTTCTTCGCCGGCATCGGGTGGCGCGAGTTCTGGCTGCGTACCTGGCCCGTGTGGCTCGCGGCGCCACTCACCGCGGTCACGATCGCCCTCTACGGCGAGACGAGCGGCACGATCTACGTCGAGTGGTTCGTGCTGCGCATCAGCGACGGGTCGCTCGCTCTCGCCCTCGCGACGTTCCTGCGCGTGCTCGCGATCGCGCTGCCGTCGGTCGTGCTGTTCATCACCGTCGACCCCACCGACCTCGCCGACGGGCTCGCGCAGGTGCTCAAACTGCCCGCCCGGTTCGTGCTCGGTGCGCTCGCCGGGTTGCGCATGATCGGGCTGTTCCTCGACGACTGGCGGGCGCTCGAACTCGCGCGACGGGCCCGCGGGGTCGCCGATCGCGGACGCATCCGCCGCTTCTTCGGCATGGCCTTCGCACTGCTCGTGCTCTCGATCCGCCGGGGGGCGAAGCTGGCGACCGCTATGGAGGCGCGCGGCTTCGGAGCGCCCGGCCGGCGCACGTGGGCGCGCGAGTCGCGGTTCGGTGCGGCCGAATGGATGCTGCTCGCGATCGGTCTCGCGATCTCCGGAGTGGCCGTGGCCGCCGCGATCGCGACCGGGGCGTGGAACTTCATCCTCGGGCCGAGTTCCTAGCGCGGGGTGCTCAGGTCTCGTTCCAGAGCCGTGTATAGAACTCGAGCCGCTCGTCGTCACGCTCGACGCCATAGGCCTCGAGCAGGGTGTCCTCCCACCCGGGGCCGAAGTTCCATCCGGTGCTGAGGGCCGCCGCGGCGAGATCGGCCCAGCGGTCGGCGAGTCCGAGGGCGGCGAGATCGACGTGTGCGACCGGGTCACCGACGGCGTCGAGGAGCGTGTTGGGCATGCAGGCGTCGCCGTGGCACACGACGAGACGGTCGATCGGCGGTGCCGTGTGCAGCTCGGTCGGCACGATGACGCCGCGCTCGGCGGCATTCGAGACGCGCCACTCGACGCTCCACTCCCATGGGCAGTCGGCGACGGGGAGCGTATCGTGCAGCATCCGCAGGGCACGACCGACGGCGGGCACCGCGATCTCGGCCCTGCCCGCCCATCGGGGGTCGACGGCGCTGAACGCGTCGAGCGCCCGGGTGACGAGCCACTCGTGGGCGTCGTCCTCGCCCTGCGCGAGCACCTCGGGCACCGCGATCCAGCGGCGGGCCCAGCGCATCCGCTCGGCCTCGTCGTGCATGTTCGCCTCGTCGTCGAGCGGCCCCCACTTGATGTAGCGCCCGTCGTCGGCGCGGAAGGTGAGGCCCCCGATGTTGTTGCGCCAGACCGGGGTCACGGCGGCCCGACCGGCGAGGCCGCGCACGCGCGCAGGGACCTCGAGAGAGGTGTCGGGGATGCTCATCCCTCCAGTCTGCCGCGCCGCGCGTTCATAACTCCTCAGAATCGGGTGTGCCCCGGGCGTGGCTCCGCGTCATTCCGGGGGTGAGCCGGGTCCGCGGGCTCGATTCTCCGGAGTTGTGAACGCCGACCGGCGTAGGCTCGCTCACACGCGGCCGTCCCGAGGGATCGTGGTGAAACCAAGAACCACGTAGGCTGAGACTCAGTCGCACGACCTGATCGGTCGAGTCGACGTTCGAAGGAGAACACCATGCAGATCAGCGGACAGGGCGCGCTCATCACGGGCGGCGCCTCGGGGTTGGGGCTCGCGACCGCGCGTCGGCTCGCCGCCGACGGCGCTCACATCACGATCATCGACCTCTCGACGTCGAAGGGGGCCGAACTCGCCGACGAGCTCGGCGGACTCTTCGTGCCGGCCGACGTCACCAGCGTCGACGAGGTGCAGGATGCCGTGGCCCAGGCGCAGGCGGTCGCCCCGCTGCGCGTCGTGGTCAACTGCGCCGGCATCGCGCCGCCCGCGAAGGTGCTCGACCGCGACGGCAATCCCGCCGTGCTCGCCGACTTCGAGCGCATCGTGCGCATCAACCTCGTCGGCACGTTCAACGTGCTGTCGCAGGCATCCGCCGTCATCGCGAAGAACTCTCTGCTCGGTGACGGGAACGACCGCGGCGTGATCGTGAACACCGCCAGCGTCGCCGCGTTCGACGGGCAGATCGGCCAGCCCGCGTATGCCGCGTCGAAGGGCGGCGTGCACGCGATGACCCTTCCGGTCGCCCGTGAGCTCGCGCGCTACGGCATCCGCGTCGTCACCATCGCGCCCGGCATCATGGAGACCCCGATGCTCATGGGCCTGCCGCAGGCCGCGCAGGACTCGCTCGGTCAGCAGGTGCCGCACCCCTCGCGCCTCGGCCGACCCGACGAGTACGCCGCCCTCGTGCAGCACATCGTCGAGAACGACTACCTCAACGGCGAGACGATCCGCCTCGACGGCGCGATCCGCATGGCGCCGAAGTAAATGGCGCCGAAGTAAATCGATCGCCCCGGCATTCGACCCAAAAGGAGACCCATGTCACTCGAAGGAAAGACCATCCTGATGTCCGGCGGCAGCCGCGGGATCGGACTCGCGATCGCGTTGCGCGCCGCCGCGGACGGCGCGAACATCGCCATGCTCGCGAAGACCGACACCCCGCACCCCAAGCTCGAGGGCACGATCCACACCGCCGCCGAGCAGATCCGCGCGGCCGGCGGGCAGGCGCTCGCGATCGTCGGCGACGTGCGTGACGACTCCGACATCACCGAGGCCGTGATGAAGACGCAGGGCGAGTTCGGCGGCATCGACATCGTCGTCAACAACGCCAGCGTCATCGACCTCTCGCGCTCGCTCGACCTCGACCCCAAGAAGTACGACCTGATGCAGGACGTGAACGTCCGTGGCACGTTCATGCTGTCGCGCGCGGCCGTGCCGATGCTGAAGGATGCCGAGAACCCGCACATCCTGTCGCTCTCGCCGCCGCTCAACCCCACGCCGAAGTGGCTCGGTGCGCACACCGGGTACACGCTCGCGAAGTTCGGGATGACGATGGCGACGCTCGGTCTCGCCGCGGAGTTCGCGCGCGACGGCATCGCGGCGAACACGCTCTGGCCGCGCACGACCATCGCGACGGCGGCGGTGCAGAACCTGCTCGGCGGCGACAAGGTCATGGCCGCGAGCCGCACCCCCGACATCTATGCGGATGCCGCGTACGAGGTGCTCCTGCAGCCGGCCGGGTCGTACACGGGGCAGACGCTCATCGTCGAGGACGTGCTCGAGGCCGCCGGGGTGACCGACTTCTCGGGCTACGCCGCGATCCCGGGGACCCCGGATTCGGCGCTGTTCCCCGACATCTTCCTCGACTGAGGCGGGTGGCTCGCGGGGGACGCTTCGACAGGCTCAGCGACCCAGTTGCGTTACCTCTCCCTGTCGCGCCACTGGGTCCCTGAGCTTGTCGAAGGGCCCCGCCCGAAGTCACTGGGTCCCTGAGCTTGTCGAAGGGCCCACCGCGCGTCGCTCAGAAGAGCAGGTACACCGCGCCGAGCACCGTGAGCACGATGACGATGCGGTCGAAGAGTTGCTGATCGAGCCTCTTGGCGACGGCGAGCCCGATCAGCGCACCGATGACGACGAGCGGGACGAGCGCGGCATCCATCAGCAGCACCTGCCCCTCGAAGAGTCCGAGCCCCGCGAGGAACGGCACCTTGATCAGGTTGATGATCGCGAAGAACCACGCCGAGGTGCCGAGGAACACCTGCACCGGGGTGCGCGTCGCGAGGAAGTACATCGACATCACCGGGCCCCCGGCGTTCGCGACCATCGTCGTGAACCCGCCGAGTGTGCCGTAGGTGCCCGCGAGCAGGATGCCGCCGCGTCTCGGCCCCACGGCATCCGTTCTGTTCTGGCGCCACCGGCGCCACAGCGTCACCGCGATCATCACCAGGAGGATCACGCCGATCGCGCGTCGCACCACACCGTCTCCGGTGAGCGCCAGGAACGCGAAACCGGCCAGCAACCCCAGCACGACGGCGGGCGCGAGGCGCAGCAGCGTCGGCCAGTGCGCGTGCCGGCGGTAGGCGATGAGGGCGAACACGTCGCCGACCATCAGGAGCAGCAGCATCGCCGCGGTCGACGTGCGGGCCGGAAGCACCGCCGCGAACAGGGCGATCGCGAGGATGCTGCCGCCGGGGAGCGCCGTCTTCGAGATGCCGATCGTCAGCGCCGCGAGGGCGAGCGCGACCCATGCCCAGGGATCGAGGGCGATCACGGGGCGATCATCGATCGATCTCGGCGATGGGAGCGTCGTATCCGCGAGCGACGGCGAGGTCGCGGGGCAGGACGCCGTCGCCGTCGCGGATCGACACGTCGGCGCCGCCGTCGATGAGCGCACGCACGGCCTCGGCGTAGACGGCCGAGCCGTCGCCCAGCACGATCGCCTCGTGCAGCGCAGTCCAGCCGAGGTTGTTCACGTGATCGGGGTCGGCGCCGGCCTCGATGAGCACGCGAGCGGCGGCGGCACGATTCGCCTTCGTCGCGGCGACCAGCGCCGTCGTCCCGCCCGCGCCGCGCGCCTCGATGTCGGCGCCGTCGGCCAGAGCCGTGCGCACGCGGTCGGCGTCGCCCTCGGTCGCGGCGGCGAGCAGTTCGCGGGTGGCATCGGACACGGGGGCCTCCTCGGCGGGCGGGTCGGTGGCAGCGGACGACGGGACGGGAGCGGATGCCGTGCAGGCCGACGCCGAGAACATCACGCCGAGCGCGAGTGCTCCGGTGGCCAGCATCCGTCCCGTCCGCGTGGTTCTGGTATACCAAATCGCCCCGGGAAGGCGGAAGCCGCGTCAGCCGCGGACGGCTGCGAGAGCAGCGGCGAAGCGCGCAGAGCGCTGTTCGATGTCGGTCCAGTCCTGAGCCTTGAGTGACGCTCCGTTGGCGAGGTCGCCACCCGCGCCCACGGCGACGGCGCCGGCTGCGAACCAGGCCGCGAGATTGTCGGGGTTCACGCCACCGGTCGGCATGAGCGGAGCGTCGGGGAACGGGCCGCGCAGCGCGCCCAGGTAGGAGGGCCCACCGAGCGATGCCGGGAAGATCTTGACGACGTCGACGCCGAGCTCGAGCGCCCCCATGACCTCGGTCGGGGTCATGGCGCCGGTCATCACGACACGGCCGGTGTCGAGCATCGAGCGGGTGAGGTGGGGGAGCGTGCCCGGGCTCACGAGGAACTCCGCACCCGCGTCGGCGGCGAGCGTCGCCTGCTCGGCGGTGGTCACGGTACCGGCGCCGACATAGGCGGCGTCGCCGTGGCGGGCGATGAGCTCGCGGATGACGGCGGGGGCGTCGGGGGTCGAGAACGTGACCTCGATACCGGTCACCCCGCCGCGGATGATGGCCTCGGATGCTTCGAGGGCGAGCTCGGGGGTGGAGGCGCGGAGCACGGCGAGGACTCCGGTGGCACGGGCGCGGGTGAGACGGTCGGACATCATGCTCCTTGTGGTGGGGGTCTTTCTATTCTCGCCGACGCCAACTTGTCATAACAACGCGCGCGACCGCGTGCGTCACACCCGCCAGTCGTCGATCAGATCCTTCGACTCCTTGAGCCCGAGGCCCGCCTCTTCGCGCAGCAGCTTGATCGCGGCGATCTGCTGTCCGGCGGCGACGAGGCGGTCGATCTCGGCAACAGCCTCGGTCGGGAGCGAGGCGCGCAGCGAGGTGACGTCGTGGAAGACCGGCGGCTGGATCGGTATCGCCGTCGTGGCGGGGGCGGCGCCCACGTGCCAGTGGTCGATCCGGCGCTTCGCGGACTGCAGGCTCTCTCCCGTGTGGTCGCGCAGCGTCTTGATCGCGGCGATCTTGCTGTCGGCGCGCACCAGGTCGTCGATCTTCGCGACCACGTCGGGTGCGATCGGCACCGGAACCCCGGCCGCGACCTCGGGCACCTTCGGCCGCATGCCCCGGAGGGCTGCGGCCAGGATGGCGATCACGATGATCGCGCCGACGATGATCCCGATGATCCACACGAAGTCCATGCCGGTCAGTCTAGGCAGGGCCGCCGACAGTCCAGCCGTCTCCCACCCGCTCGCCGGTACCCTGGAAGGTATGACCGAGAACCCCCGCACGCGCGAGACGCGCCCCGCAGCATCCGCGTCCGCCCCCGAGGGTCGACCCGCCCAGGGCAAGGTGCGCACCACGGGCCCGACCCAGGTGCGCCCGGCGACCGAGGGCTGGACCCAGCAGAAGGATGCCGAGGGGCGTCCGCTGCTGCAGTTCGCGAGCCCCAAGCGCGGCAAGCCGCCCGCGCACCTCGCCGACCTCACGCCGGCCGAGCGCATCGAGAAGGTGAAGGAGTTGGGGCTCCCCGGCTTCCGCGCCAAGCAGCTCGCCACCCACTACTTCACGCACTACACGTCCGACCCCGCGCACATGACCGACCTGCCGGCCGGCATCCGTGACGACCTGGTCGCCGGCATGCTGCCGCCGCTCATGACCGAGGTGCGCCGACTCGAGACCGACCGCGGCGACACGATCAAGTTCCTGTGGCGCCTGCACGACGGCGCCCTCGTCGAGTCGGTGCTCATGCGCTACCCGGGACGCATCACGCTGTGCGTGTCGAGCCAGGCCGGCTGTGGCATGAACTGCCCGTTCTGCGCCACCGGTCAGGCGGGACTCACCCGAAACATGTCGACCGCCGAGATCGTCGAGCAGATCGTGCGCGCCAACCGCGCGATCGCGAACGGCGAGCTGGGTGGCAAGCGCCGTGACGACCACAGCATGGAGCGCGTCTCCAACATCGTCTTCATGGGCATGGGTGAGCCGCTCGCCAACTACAAGCGCGTGATGGATGCCGTGCGTACCATGGTCGCCCCGCAGCCCGAGGGGCTGGGCATGAGCGCCCGCGGCATCACCGTCTCGACCGTCGGCCTTGTGCCCGCGATCAAGAAGCTCGCCGAGGAGAACATCCCGGTGACCTTCGCGCTGTCGCTGCACGCGCCCGACGACCACCTGCGCGATGAGCTCATCCCGGTGAATTCCCGCTGGAAGGTCGACGAGGCCCTCGACGCGGCCTATAACTACTACGCGAAGACCGGTCGCCGCGTCTCGATCGAGTACGCGCTCATCAAGGACATGAACGACCACGCCTGGCGCGCCGACCTTCTCGCCGAGAAGCTCAACCAGCGCGGGCGCGGCTGGGTGCACGTGAACCCCATCCCGCTGAACCCGACGCCGGGCTCGATCTGGACCTCGTCCGAGAAGGACGTCACGGCCGAGTTCGTTCGCCGACTCAACGACGCCGGCATCCCGACGACCCTCCGCGACACCCGCGGCAAGGAGATCGACGGCGCCTGTGGTCAGCTCGTCGCCACGACCGAGGACGAAGCGGCTTCGGCCGCGATGGCCTGAGTTCCCCGCGCATCCCTTCGCCCGTCCGCGGCGCCCAGCCGTTCGGCATCCGTGAGCCAGCGCTCGATCCTCGCGGGTGAGGCGTTCTTGACGCCGAGCATGCGGTGCGCCCGCACCGAGCGGATGCCGCAGAACCGCATCGTGTTGCGCACCACTTGCCGCTGCGCCGGCAGACCCGTGAAGGGCGCTGCGTACCAGGGGGTGTCGGCGAGCAGCAGGAGGCGCCCGTGCGGCGCGGTGAGCAGGCCGATCGGCAGACCCCGCGGCGAGTAGCGGTACTCCTGCTGCGGCAGCAGCGCGCGATCGAAGAAGCCCTTGAGCAGCGCGGGCACCGAGCCCCACCAGAGCGGCGTCGCGACGATGATCGTCTGCACTTCGGCGAGGGCTCGCTTGGCGTCGAGCAGGTCGGGTTCGAGCGTCATGCGCTGCCGGTAGCCGAAGCGCATGTGCGGGTCGAAGTCGAGATCGCGCAGGGCGAGCACGCGGGCATCGCCGTGGCCGTCGGCGTACCGCCGCGCGAGCGATGCGGTGAGGGATGCGGCGTGCGGGTGGCCGTCGATCACGAGAGCGGTCATGCGTCGATTCCAATCTGGACAGTGTCAAGCAGGTGGACAGTGTCAAGATAGGAGACAATGTTGCGCATGTCAAGTTCGAAGACGGGGTATCACCACGGCGATCTCGCGCGCGCGCTCGAAGACGCCGCGATGCAGCTGCTGGAGCGGATGCCGGCCGCCGACATCAGCCTCCGCGAGGTCGCGCGCGCCGCCGACGTCAGCCACAACGCGCCGTACCACCACTTCTCGGATCGCCTCGGTCTGCTCAAAGCACTCGCCGAGCGCAGCATGGCCGACCTGCTCGCCCGGGTTCGGACCGCGACGACGGATGCCGCGACCCCGCGCGCCGCGCTCGCCGCGGGTGGTGAGGCCTACATCCGCTTCGCCGTCGAGCATCCGCATGCCTTCGACGCGGTCTACGACCCCACCGTCTGCGTCCCCGGATCGCCCACCGCCACCATGGCCCCGCTGATCGAGGCGCTCGAAGGCACGCTCGCCGACGCGGCGGCCGCGACCGGGCTCGATCGGCCCACGGATGTCGTTGCGTTGTGGGGCCTCATCCACGGCCTCGGCACCCTCGCAGCCGCCGGGCACTTCGGCCTCGACGACGCCCTCGCCGCGTATGCGGCGGCCCTCGATCGGCTCTTCGCCGCGCTCTGAGTCTCTGCGATCGTCTGATCCGCCGAAACCCATCGCCCCCGTCGAGACCCACCGGCCGCGACGTCGAGGCTGGTGGGTTTCGACGCGCGTGGTGGGTCTCGGTACCGCGTGCGGCACTCGCAGGCCGGCGCACGCCCGAACCTGGGAGCCGTCAAAGCCTTCTTCCACCGCGCGCACAGGCGACCTTTCGTAGATTGTCGGGATGCCCTATTCCGCCCACCGACCGGGTCGCTTCGACTCGCAGGGTCGGATCATCATCGACGGCGACCCGAACGCCCCGACCGATGACCTCGACTTCCTGCGCGATTACGAGCCCACCGGATCCGCCGACGAGCCTTTCGTGACGGACTCCGCGACGCGAGAGATCCCGCGTCCGCAGGCCGCCGAGCAGGCAGAGGCGGATGCCGAGGCATCCGTTCCTTCCCAGCCCGCTCGCGCACCGCGAGCGCCGCGTGTCCGCAAGCCGCGCAAGACCCGCACCCCCGGCTCGCGGCTGCGCCGGCTCGCGATCCTCGGCGGTGCCGAGGGCGAGATCCTCGACCGCGTCCCCGGCGAGACCCCCCGCTTCGTGCAGATGTTCTTCGTGCTCGCCGGCACCGCCCTGGTCTCGGCGATCTCGATGCTCTTCGCTCTGACGACCGGAGTGCAGGCGGCGATCTGGCTGGCCGTGCCGCTCGCGATCGTGTGGGCGCTCATCATCTTCAACCTCGACCGCTTCCTCACCTCGACCATGGCGTCGACGAAGAACGTCTGGCGCCTCATCGGCCTCGCGATCCCGCGAGTGATCATGGCCGCGATCATCGGATTCGTGGTGGCCGAGCCGCTCGTGCTGCAGGTGTTCCACAATGACATCGCGCGTGAGGTCGCATCGACCAACATCACGCAGTCGCAGACCGATCAGGAAGCACTCGAGTCGGGCCCCGAGAAGATCGCCCTCGACGCCGCGACCGCGAAGGTCGCCGAGCTCGAGAACCAGGCGGCGACAGGCATCGTGGCGGGAACGGATTCGTCGTCGGCATCCGAATCCGCCGCCCAGACGACGGTCGACGACCTCACGACCAAGCTCGCCGATCAGCAGACCGTGATCGACCAGGCCCGCGCGCTCTACCAGTGCGAGCTCACCGGCGAGGGCGCGGGCACCGTGCGCGGCTGCACCGGCGTGAACGGCGAGGGCGCGAGCTCCGATGCGGCCCAGGCGCAGCTCGCCCAGGCGCAGCAGACCTACGACGGGCTCGCCGAGCAGCTCCGTGTCGCGAACGAGGAGTTGGCGACGGCCGGCACCGCCGCGAAGGAGAACACCTCGACCTCCGAGGCGACGAACCGTCAGACCGCACAGGATCAGCTCCCCGCCGCGCGCAACACCTACGACCAGGCGTTGGCCGCCTACAACGCCCGAGCGGATGCCGTGGCGCAGGGCAACGCGGGAGCCACGGGCCTGCTCAGCCAGATCAGCGGCCTGAATCGCCTGAGCGAGAAGGAGCCCGCGATCCTCTGGGCGCACATCCTCATCGCCGCGCTGTTCTTCATGATCGAGCTGCTGCCCGTGCTGGTGAAGGTGCTCACCTCGTACGGTGAACCGTCGCTGTACGAGAAGGCCGCCGCGATCCGCAAGCAGGTCGCGCTCGACAAGGTCACGGCCGAGGGCTTCCGCGATCGCGCCGAAGTCGTGCAGACGCAGTCGGCCGCGGTGACCCAGACGGCGGCGCGCACGAGCTGAGGCTTCTGCGCCGCCGACCGGACGTGAACTTCTGAGACCGGTCACGGAATCCGGCCCGCAGTGTCGGCGACCGGCGCTAGCGTTAGACCTATGGTCAACTATCGCTATCTCGGCAACAGCGGTCTCAAGGTCTCTGAGATCACCTACGGCAACTGGGTCACCCACGCCTCTCAGGTCGGCGACGACGCCGCCGTCAAGACGGTGCACGCGGCGCTCGACGCAGGCATCACCACGTTCGACACCGCCGACACCTACGCCAACACCGCGGCCGAGGTCGTGCTCGGAAAGGCCCTCGAGGGTCAGCGCCGCGAGGGTCTCGAGATCTTCACCAAGGTCTACTTCCCGACCGGCGCGAAGGGCCCGAACGACACCGGGCTCAGCCGCAAGCACATCATGGAGTCGATCAACGGCTCGCTGACGCGCCTCGGCACCGACTACGTCGACCTCTACCAGGCGCACCGCTTCGACTACGAGACCCCGCTCGAAGAGACGTTCCAGGCTTTCGCCGACATCGTCCGCCAGGGCAAGGCGCTCTACATCGGCGTCTCGGAGTGGACGGCCGAGCAGCTGCGCGAGGGCCACGCTCTCGCGAAGCAGCTCGGCATCCAGCTCATCTCGAACCAGCCCCAGTACTCGATGCTGTGGCGCGTGATCGAGGGCAAGGTCGTGCCGGCATCCGAAGAACTCGGCATCTCGCAGATCGTCTGGTCGCCGATGGCCCAGGGCGTGCTGAGCGGCAAGTACCTGCCCGGTCAGCCGGTGCCCGAGGGCTCGCGCGCGACCGACCCGCACAGCGGCGCCGACTTCATCAAGAACTTCCTGCAGGATGACATCCTCACCGCCGTCCAGCGCCTCAAGCCGATCGCCGAAGAGGCGGGGCTCACGATGCCGCAGCTCGCGATCGCGTGGGTGCTGCAGAACCCGAACGTCGCCGCGGCCCTGGTCGGGGCATCCCGTCCCGAGCAACTCGCCGACACGGTCAAGGCGTCCGGAGTGAAGCTCGACGCCGACACCCTGGCTGCGATCGACACCGCCCTCGGCGACACCGTCAACCGCGACGCCGAGCACACGTACTCGACCTCGCCGAAGACCCGCCTGGTCTGAGCATCCGCGTCTGACGCAGACGAGGCCCCCTGCCGCACGCCGCGGCAGGGGGCCTCGTGCGTGTGTGCGTGTGCGTTGGTGTGCGTTGTGGGGTGGTGGCGTCGCGGGATGGCGCCGAGACCCACCACGCGCGTCGAAACCCACCGGTTCCGACGTCGCGGACGGTGGGTCTCGACGGGGGTGATGGGTCTCGGCATCCGCTCGGTGGGCAGGAGCGACGCGCAGCTCAAGAGTCGGCGGATGCCGGCGGTGACTGGGTGCCGGCGGTCAGCGGATGTCGGCGCGCGCCACGAGCCACGGCACCGCGACGTCGACGAATCGCTCGATGTCGGATGCCTCGGTGTAGAGATGCACCGAGAGCCGCACGAACCCCGCGCCACCGAAGCTCGTGAAGGCCGTCTCGATGCCGGTTGCGGGAAGGATCTCGGCGCGCAGGGCATCCGCCGCCTCCCGTGTCGATCCGAGCCCGTCCGGCAACCGGATCAGGCGCATCGACGGCACCGGTGACGGCACGGGGGTCAGCGGCTCGACCTCGGTGAAGGGACGGAACGCCGCCGCGATCGCCTCAGCCCCGGCATCCGCCATCTCGGTCATGACCGCGCGCGTGCGCTCCCAGCCGATCTCGTTCTCGACGAACTCGATGGCGGTGGGCGTCGCGAGGTACCCCGTCGCGTCGATCGTGCCCTGGTAATCGAAGCGCGAAGGGAACGGATCGTGCGCGTTCCATGAGTCGATCAGCGGCCAGAGGTCGTCGCGGTCGGCGGCGGTCGTGACCAGCAGGGCCGAGCCGCGGGGTGCGCACGGCCACTTGTGCAGGTTGCCGAACCACCACGTTCCACCCGCCACGGCAGCGGCATCCGGGACCAGGCCCGGCGCGTGCGCGCCGTCGACCAGCGTGCGCGCGCCGTGATGGGCCGCGACATCGGCGATGCGGCGCGTCGGCATCAGTCGCGCGGTCGGCGAGGTGATCTGATCCACGACCACGAGGCGCGTGCGTTCGCCGATCTCGGCCGCGAAGCGGTCGACGACCTCATCGTCGGAGGCGAGCAGGGGGATCGCCACCGTGCGGATCGTCGCTCCGGTCCGGCGTGCGAGTCGCTCGGCGCCCATCGTCACCGCGCCGTAACCATGGTCGGTGACGATGATCTCGTCGCCGGGCTCCAGGTGCATCGCGTTGTAGACCACGGTGGCCGCGGCCGAGGCGTTCGGTACGAACACCGCGTCATCGGGGCGTGCGCCGACGAACGGCGCGGTGCGTTCGCGGGCTTCGCGCGTGCGATCACCGAGCGTCGGGAACCAGGCGACCGGGTTGCGGTCGCCGTGGCGGCGCAGGGCATCCTGGTGCGCGATCACGGCGGTCGGCGGGGCGCCGAACGATCCGTGATTGAGGTGCACGGTCGCGGGATCGAGGGGCCACGCGTCGCGCGCCCGCGCGAACGACCGCAGCGCCACGGGCTCGGGAAAGGCCGTCATCGCGCTCATCCTCCACATTCTGTCTGTTCTCGCCCGACGTCTGCTTCGCCGACCCACCCCGTTCTGCGCGATCCACCCCGCTGCGTCCCCGCCGGAAAGGGGTGGCTCGTGCAGAAGGGGGTGGCTCGGCAGGGGGTGCGGGTGAGCGTCAGGCGAGCGTGATGTCGACCTGGATCTCGGTCGCCAGCTTCTCGAGATCGGTGCGCAGGGCATCGAGATCAGCGGATGCCGGAACCGTCGCCGTGACCGTCGATTCGAACAGGCGCCCACCGGCCATGGCGGCGTCGCGCGTCTCGGTGTCGATGCGCGTGATGCTGAGGGCATGGGAGCTCAGCACTCCGGAGATCTCGTGCACGATGCCCGCGCGGTCGTTGCCCAGCACCGAGAGCGAGATCGAGTTCGCGTCGCGGTGGGCAGCGGCATCCGATCCGGTGTGGATCGTGACCGTGAGCAGTCCGGTCAGGGCGCGCAGTGCTGCCTGCAGCTCGGCGACCCGGTCGGCGGCGACCGAGACCTCGATCACCCCGGCGAAGGTGCCGGCGAGCTCGGCGAGGCGGCTGTTCTCCCAGTTGCCCCCGTGGGCGTCGACGGCATCGGCGACGGCGGCGACGAGGCCCGGACGGTCTGCACCCGCGACGGTGAGGATCAGAGTAGTCATGGCGTCAGCGTAGTCCGGGGCGCAGGACGGGCCCGGACCTAACTCAGGAAGAACGGATGCCGGGGTGCCCGAAACTGCCCGAATCGGCCGTCTTCGGCACGATTTTCCTGAGTTGGGTACGGGTGCTCGGCCCTTCGTCTCGCTGCGCTCGCTCAGGAACCGGGGTCTGGCAACGGTCCCTGAGCGAGGAGCGCAGCGACGAGACGAAGGGCGCTCAGCTCGAGAGGTCGGCCCAGGCGCCGGTGTCGAGGAAGCCGTCGAGGCGGGCGCGGTGCGGGGCGAGGTCCCAGCCCTGCGCCGCGACCCACTCGTCGGAGTAATAGGTGCCGGCGTACCGCACGCCGCTGTCGCAGATCAGGGTCACCACGCTGCCGGTCTCGCCCGCCGCACGCATGCGGGCGATCAGCTCGAAAGCCCCGTAGAGATTCGTGCCTGTCGATCCGCCCGCCCAGTGCAGGGTGCGCTCGCGCAGCAGACGGATCGCCGCGATCGACCCGGCGTCGGGCACTCGGATCATCTCGTCGATCACACTCGGCACGAACGAGGGCTCGACGCGGGGGCGTCCGATGCCCTCGATACGGCTCGGGCGTCCGGCGGGAGCATCCGGAGTCCCGGCCCAACCGTCGTAGAAGGCCGAGCCCTCGGGGTCGACGACCGCGATCTCGGTCGCGTGCCGTCGGTAGCGTACGTATCGGCCGAAGGTCGCGCTCGTGCCGCCGGTCCCGGCGCCGACGACGATCCAGCGGGGGATCGGATGCCGCTCCTGCGACAACTGACTGAACACGCTCTCGGCGATGTTGTTGTTGCCCCGCCAGTCGGTCGCACGCTCGGCGTAGGTGAACTGGTCGAGGTAGTGGCCGTGGCAGTCGGCGGCGAGGCGGCGGGCCTCGTCGGACATGTCTTCGGCGCGATCGACGAAGTGGCAGGTGCCGCCGTAGAACTCGATGAGGTCGATCTTCTCCTGCACGGTCGAGCGCGGTACGACCGTCACGAACGGGAGCCCGAGCATCCGGGCGAAATAGGCCTCGGAGACCGCGGTCGACCCGCTCGACGACTCGACGAGCGTCGTGTCGTGACGGATGAGTCCGTTCACGAGTCCGTAGAGGATCAGCGAGCGCGCGAGGCGGTGCTTGAGGGAGCCGGTCGGATGCACCGACTCGTCCTTCAGGTACAGATCGATGCCCCATTCGGCGGGCAGCGGGAAGACGTGCAGATGGGTGTCGGCGCTGCGGTTGGCGTCGGCCTCCAGCAGAGCGATCGCGTTGCTGGTCCAGGAATCCACCGTTCGAGCGTACCCGGGGTCAGTTGTCGGTGTAGCCGCCTTCGCCGGTGGTGCCGTCATAGGTGAAGGTGCGATCCGACATCCGAATCTCGATGTCGGAGCCGAGGGGTTGCTCCGACAGCAGCAGCTGCTCGAGCTCCGCGGCGCGCTTCAGGTACTCCGAGGTGTCGGCGCCGAACGATGCCGCGAGCTTCATGTCGGTCATGAGGTAGAGGTAGGCGCTGACCGCGGTGCGGTTGAACTCGGTGTCGGGGATCTTCTCCCACAGCGACCCGTCGGTACGCGCGGCCTTGTACTCGTCGATCTTGTTCTGCAGCGTGGCCTCGGCCGAGCCGCCCGTGTTCGGCAGGCTCGGTGCGTCGTCGGGGTCCGCGGGCTCGGCGTCGGTGCCGCCCGGATCGGGTGCCGCCTGACCCGAGTCGTCGGAATCGGATGCCGGTGCCGGATCGGCGCTGTTGCCGCTGTTCGCGGAGACGACGCCGAACACGACCGCGACGAGGACCCCGATCACCACGAGAGCGATGAGCAGGATCGGCAGCGTGCCGCGCCGGGGTGCCGGGGGAGTGGCGGCCGTCGCGCCGTATGCCGGTGCGATGGGGTAGCCGCTCGCGGGGGAGGCGCCCGTGGCGCCCGCGCCCGCCGGATGCTGCGGCGGGTACGTCGTGGTCGACGGATGCGTCGGCGGGGCGGATGTCGGAGCCGGAGTGGATGGCGGGGCGGATGCCGGAACAGGTGCAGAAGCGGGCGGCTGATACGCCGGAGCACCGGGGCGCGCGGGCGGTGCCTGATACGCGGGTGCCGGTCGGTAGGCGGGCGTCGGTCGGTAGCTCGCGGGCGGCTGGTAGGTGGGGCGGTGACCGGGCGGCAGCGGTGCGCCGGGCGGGAATGCCGAGCCCGCGGCATCCGCTCCCACCGGCGGAGCCAACGGCGGCTGCGCGGGCGGCGGGGGAGAGGCGGACGTGGGTGGCTCCGGTGCGACGACCGCGTCGGCATCCGCTCCCGAATCGGACTCGGGTGCCCGGTCGTCGCCCGTCACGGCTGGACCCGCGTGCTGCCGGCGAGGGTCATCCCCCCGCGTCCGTCGACGTGCAGGAGGGAGGCCTGCGACTGCTCCTGCTGCAGTTGGAACTCGAAGCGCGAGCGGTCGCCACGGTGATAGGCGATGAAGTACTCGATCGGGGTGTCGTCGTCGGTGCGGCTCACGCTGCGCAGACGCAACAGCGCGGATCCGGCGCTGACGCCGAGGTGGCCGGCCTGATCGTGCGTCGCGACCGTGGCCTCGGCCGAGCGGACTCCGCGGGTGGCGACGATGCCGTTCTCGGCGAGGGCCCGGTACAGCGAGGAGTCCGACAGATCGACGCCCAGGGTGACGGCGCCTACGGCATCCGGCATCCACGTGGTCGACAGCGACCAGGGCTCGTCGTCGACGTGCCGCAGGCGCTCGAGCACCACGACCCGCGACCCGACGGGGATCTCGAGGGCCGCCGCGATCTCCTCGTCGGCGAAGGTGAACTCGTGGCGCAGCACGTCGCTGTGCACGTGCCCGCCGCGGCGCTCGACGTCGTCGTACAGACCCACGAGCGTGTGCACCAGACTCTCCGCCGTGCGCGGGCGCGAGACGAACGTGCCCTTGCCCTTCACTCGCTCGACGAGTCCCTCGTGCTCCAACTGAGCGAGCGCCTGCCGCACGACCGTGCGCGAGACCCCGTAGCGTTCGCAGAGCCCGTGCTCGCCCGGGAGCGGATCGCCCGGCTGCAGACCATCGCGCGCGATGCCGTCGATGATCAGCTGCCGCAGCTGGTCGTACATGGGCGCGGCGGAATGGCGATCGATCGCATCGGGAAGCACGGCGGACATGTTAGTACGCCACGCCCGCGTGCAGGATCACATTCGCGTACGGGGTGAACTCGCCGGAGCGCACGAACGCGCGTGCTCCGTGGGTGAGCTTCTTGAAGTCGACGTGCGGCACGAGCTCGATCTCGAAGTCCATGCCGGCGAAGCGTTCGCGCAGCGCCTCGAGCACCTCGGGGCTCTTCTCGGCGACCTCGGCCGAGACCGTCGCGCCCTCGACGACGAGCTCGGCGAGCACGGTGTCGAGCACGTCGAAGAACTCCGGGGCTCCCGGACGGTAGGCGAGATCGATGCGCTCCGACCCGGGCGGGATCGGCAGACCCGCGTCGGTCACGACGATCAGGTCGGTGTGCCCGGTCTCGCTGATGACCCGCGACAGTGCGGGGTTGATCGTGGTCGCGGTCTTGCGCATGGCGGCTCCGGTCTCTGAGAAGTGGTCGGCGGTCAGCCGACGGGGGCGGATTCGCGCTCCGCGAGGAACGCGTCGACGTCGGCGCGCAGGGGCAGGCTCGGTGAGGCTCCCTGCTTCGTGACGGTGAGGGCACCTGCGGCCGTCGCCAGGCGCACGGCGTCGGCGAGGCTGCTGCCGTTCGCGAGCGCGGCGCCGAGATAGCCGGCGTAGGCGTCGCCGGCGGCGGTCGTGTCGACGGCGGTGACGGGGAACGGGGGAATGACGGATGCTCCCTCGGCGGTGACCACGCACGATCCCTGTCCCGCGAGCGTGATGACCGCGGCGCCGACGCCCTGGTCGAGGAACCAGCGTCCGGCGCGCTCGGCGGATTCGGCATCCGTCACCTCGATGCCGCTGATGAGCGTCGCTTCGGTCTCGTTCGGCGTGACGATGTCGATATTGGCCCAGACCTCGACCGGCAGGGTCGCCGCGGGCGCCGGGTCGAGGATGACGGTCATGCCGTGCTCGCGCCCGCGCCCCGTGATGTGCGCGGTGAGCGCCGACGGCGTCTCGAGCTGGGTGAGCAGCACCGAGGTCGTGGGCGCGAGGGCGGCGAGTGCCGCGTCGATCTGCTCGGTGTTGAGAGAGGCGTTCGCGAGCGGCACCATCACGATGTCGTTCTGCGCGGAGGCGTCGACGCGGATATGCGCGATGCCGGTCGGGCCGGGCACGGTGCGCAGGTGCGCGAGGTCGACGCCTGCGTCACTCAGCCCGTCGACGACGAGGTCGTGGAAGAGATCGTCGCCCACGCAGCCGACGAAGCTGGTGCGGGCGCCCGAGCGGCCGGCGGCGACGGCCTGGTTGGCGCCCTTGCCGCCGAGCATGAGCGTGAACTGATCGCCGAGTATCGTCTCGCCGCGCGCGGGGAGGCGCTGCGAGAAGGTGGTCACGTCGGCGGTCACGCTGCCGACGATCACGACGCCGGAACGGTCTTCGGGGTGTGCGGTGGCCATGTCGCTCCTGGTCGTCTTCGACGGCGATGTACGTCGGCCGGGGCTTTGACATCGCCCTGCGCCTGTCATTACATTAGCCGAAACCGAACCTGTAACGACAGGTTGTCCCCGAGGAGTCCCGATGACCGTGATCGCCCCCCGCCTGTACGTCGACAGCGCCGACGTCGACCGGGTGTCCCGGCTCCTCGCCGCGGGCGTCGTGCACGGCGTCACCACCAACCCGACGATCCTCGAGCGGGGCGGGCGCACCGCCGCCGAGATCCCCGAGCTCTACGCCCGATGGGAGTCCGAGGGCGCTGCCGAGATCTTCTTCCAGACCTGGGGCGGCGACACCGCGTCGTTCCTGCGCAACGCCGAGCGCATCCGTGAACTCGGACCGCGCGTCGCCGTGAAGGTGCCGGCGACCGCCGACGGTTTCGCCGCGGCATCCGCCCTCGTCGCCGACGGCGCCACCGTGCTCGTGACGGCCGTCTATTCCGTCGCCCAGGCGCTCGCGTGCGCGAGCATCGGTGCACAGTACATCGCGCCGTACCTCGGACGCATGCGGGATGCCGGCATCGACGGCGACGCCGTGATCGCGCGCATGCAGGAGGTCTGCGAGGGCAGCGGGTCGAACGTGCTCGCCGCGTCGCTGCGCACGGCTGACGACATCGTCGGGCTGCGCCTCGCCGGAGTGCCCTACTTCACCGCCGCGCCCGACGTGATCGAGCAGGCGCTCTTCCACGAGGTCAGCGACAGCTCGGCGGCCGAGTTCGACGCCGCCATGGTGCGCCTCGGGGCGTAGGGGTTCGACAGGGCGGGGCCCTTCGACAGGCTCAGGGACCCAGTTCGTGTGAGCCCGTGACTCTGGGTTGCTGAGCCTGTCGAAGCACCCACCCCCGAGACGGATGCCTAGGCCGAGGCGGCCTGGCGCAGCCACCGCTCCACGCCCGCGATGTGGGCCGTGGCGAGCGAGGTGGCGAGTGCGGGGTCGTGCTGGGCGATCGCGTCGGCGATCGCGCGGTGCTCCGAGAGGGTGCGCTCGACCGCGCCGCCCTCGGTGAGTCCGCGCCACACGCGGGCGCGCACGGTCTGACTGCTGAGGTGCTCGATCAGGCTCGCGAGGTACGCGTTCCCGGCCATGCCCACGATCTCGCGGTGGAAGCGGATGTCGTGCTCGACGAGTTCCTCGATCGTGACCGAGGCGTCGACGCGCTCGACCTCCTCGACGAGCGCCGCGACCTGCTCGTCGTCGCCGAGGGTCGCCGCGAGGCCGGTGGCCTGGGACTCCAGCATCCGCCGCACCGCGAAGATCTCGAGCATCGAATCGTCGTCGTGCATGTCGACGACGAACGAGATCGCCTCGAGCAGCAAGTGCGGTTCGAGGCTCGTGACGTAGGTGCCGTCTCCGCGGCGCACGTCGAGCACGCGGATGACCTCGAGGGCCTTCACCGCCTCGCGCATCGAGTTGCGTGACAGGCCCAAGCGCTCCGACAGCTCCTTCTCGGGGGGAAGCCGATCACCGGGCGACAGTTCGCCCGACACGATCATCGCCTTGATCTTCTCGATCGCCTCATCGGTGACTGCCATGGCCGTCATCCTAGCCAGTGATCCGATGTCTGAGGCAGGATGGGCGTATGCGAGTCCTCGATACGCACCTGCACATGTGGGACGAAGAAGTCCTCACCTACACCTGGCTGGAGGGGCCGTACGCCTACCGCTTCGCCGAGATCGAGCTGGAGCACGACCCACTCGACGTCGATCGCCTCGAGGCGGTGTTCGTCCAGGCCGAGACGGCGGAGTCCGATTACGTCGGAGAGGTGCGGTGGGTGCAGTCGCTCGCCGCGCGGGTCGGCGTCGTCGGCATCGTCGCCGGTGCGCAGCTGCACCGCGGCGTCGACACGGTGACGCACCTCGAAGAGCTGGCGACGCATCCGCTGGTCGTCGGCGTGCGACACAACCTGCAGAACGACCCCGACGGCCTTGCCGTGTCGAGCGCCTTCGTGACCGGCGCGCGCGAGGTCGCCGCCCGCGGGTGGACGTTCGACGTGTGCGTGCGCGCGGCGCAACTGCCCGATATCGCCCGCCTCGCCGGTGCCGTGCCGGAACTGCGGATGGTGCTCGACCACCTCGGCAAGCCGGCCGTGGGCACGGCGGACGCCCCGCTCTCGCCGTCCGCGGAATGGGCGCGCGACATCGAAGAGGTGGCGAAGCATCCGGAAGCGTTCTGCAAGCTCTCGGGGCTGCCCGCCGAGTCCGGCGGTGTCTGGAGCGCGGAGCAGTTCGTGCCGTTCCTCGATGCGGCGGCGGATGCCTTCGGCGTCGAGCGCCTGATGTGGGGGAGCGACTGGCCGGTGTCGTCGATCGGACCGGCCGAGGAGGGCGACCCGTACGCTCCGGAAGACGGGTCGGCCACCTACCAGCCGCACGCGCGGCAGCGCTGGCTCGACACCGTGGTCGAGTGGGCCGAGGCGCGCGGGCACGACGTCGACGCGATCCTGTGGGGGAACGGGCGGCGGTTCTACGGGCTCGACACGCTGCGGCCGGTGACGACGGAAGCGCCGCGACGCGGGTTCTTCGGGCGGTTGTTCGGGGGCTGAATCGTGGCCTGAACCAAGGGGCGTAGGGGTTATCCACAGGTCTGCGCCTCTCCCGCGTGCTCACGACGTGAGTTGTGCCAGGCTCTCCTGCGGCGCTTCGGGCGCGGCGAGGGGATCGTATGGACGACTGGAATGTGGATGCCGATGGCGTGCTCGCGCTTCTGACGAGTATCGATACCGTGGGGCCCGACTTCGAGAGGGCGCATCGCGACATCACCGATGCCGCCGAATCGGGAGCGGCGCTGGCGGCGGGTGGACGGACGGTCGTGAAGACCGCGTGGACGACGTTCATCGAAGATCGATCGCTCGTCCCGGGGAAGATCATGCACGAGGTCGCGGCCGCCGCTTCGGCCGTGAGCGAAGCCACGGCCGCGCTGGTGGCGGGCGACGAGCAGATGTCGCTCGATACCACCGCAGCGCAGAGCAGAGCGGAGAGCTGGGGCATCGCTCCCACGGAGGCGTACAGCTCATCGGCAGGTGAGAACTGATGGCGATCTCCGAGGATTCGGTCGTCGAAGTGCTTCCGCCGGCGAACGTCGAGAACCTCGACTCGCTCCTGTCATCGGCGCAGTCGAAACTGGACGCCGCGATGGAGGAGGCGCACAAGCAGTGGCTGACGCTGCCGGACGTTCTCCAGGTCGTCGGGGCCGATGGGATGAACTACATGCTCGACCCGTCTTCTCGCGCAGCGCAGGAGTGGGGCGCCGCACTCGCATCGGCACGGAAGGCACTGGTGGATGCCGCGACCGACGCGCTGCCCGCGTTGGTCACTCGGCGCACGCAGCTGCTCGAGCGGATCGTCGAGGCGAACAGGCAGTCGTCGGATGCCGATGGGGCCGTGGCGCTCGCGGATGCCCAGTACTGGGCCGCGTACGGTAGTGACCCGGAGTCGACCTCGACCACGTCGGCGCGGGAATCGCGGACGGACGCGCTGCATAACCAGGAGCAGGCGCGGGAGGTCGAGTCGCAACTCGAGATCGACATCGAGACGTTCCGGCGCGACGTCGAGGCCGAGGAAGAAGCGATCGCGAGGAGACTGACCGGGATCAGCGGTGGCGACGAGGTGCTCGGTGCCTGGGGAGAAAAGGTGACCGTCTCCCAGACGTTCTGGGGCTTCGCCGAGCAGGCGTATCCCGGTGCGCCTCGCGAGAGCGTCGACTTGACGGGGCACCTGCAGGACGCCATTGAACAGGCGACCGTCGCGCGGATCAACAAGTTGAGCGTGACGGATCCGGCGGCGGCGAAGGAGTGGCTCGATGCGCACCCCGAGTTCGCGGCGACGGTCGGGCTCATCGACCCGGCGGTGGCGGCACGCCTGTGGCAGGGGATGGCGTCGGAATCGACCCGAGGGCCGGCCGACGGTGGCGGTGAGCGCTGGGCGACCGGGCCGCTGGCCCAACTCTTCGATATCGCGCCGTTCACGATCGGCAACCTGAACGGTCTTCTGGCGAAGGACCGTGACGAGTTCAACCGCGAGACACTGCGGCAGACGCTCGACGACCCGGACGCGACCGAAGAGCAGCGTGCCGCGGCCGAGCAGACGCAGAAGGCGTTGGATCGCGCGCTGTCGCACTCGCCGGAGGGGACGGCCGTGCAACTCGTCGCGTTCGAGGTTCCGGCCGACGGCGGGGAGCGCGACATGCGCGCAGCGATCTCAGTGGGAGATCTCGATACCGCACAGTACGTGGGGGTGATGCTCCCCGGGATGGACAGCAGCGTCGCGGTGTCTATCAGAGGTCTCGTTGGAAATGCCATCAACATGCAGGACGCTCATGTTCGAGTCGGTAACGCCGACGCAACTGCTTCGGTGGTGTGGATGGGATTCGAGTCGGCGGGAGCGAATCCGTTCACGAGCGAGTTCCTCGGGCGTGACGATCTCGCGCAGGAGGGGGCGCTGCCACTGGTGCGCTTCCTGGGCGGCGTCGATGCGACGAATCCCTCAGCCGAGACGACCATTCATGCCTACTCATACTCGACGCGGCTCGCGACCTACGCGCTGTCCGCCGGTCCGTACGGTGGTGGCGAAGTCGATCATCTGGTCCTCTACGGATCACCCGGGGTGGCGGAGGCGGTGCGAACGGTGGACGATCTCGTCGGCGTTCCTCCGGGTGAGGTGTATTCGACGAAGTCGGTCGGAGATCAGTTGAGGCTGCCGAGACCCGAGATATTGCAGGTTCAGGCATATGGCTTCGTGATGGCGGCATCAGCCGCGTCGGGTCAGGCAGGCATGGCAGAGCTGGGAGAAGCTCTGTCGGACGTCGGTGTGGACAACGCGGATCCGAACGATCCTTCGTTCTGGAGTGGACACGAGCCGAACGTCTTCGTTTCGGACGGTGTGTTCGGGCATGCCGCCGACGAGACCCCGCGTTCGGACGGGTACTGGAGCCGAGGCTCGGATTCCATCAAGGACGGTGCTCTGATCGCAGCTGGGCGAGGGGATGAGGTTCGATGAGCGTCCGGAAGCCTCGGGTCGTGACTGCCGCGCGGTTGACGGCCGTGGTCGTCTCGTTGATGTTGATGCTGACGCCCGTGCTTGGAAGCTGCGCTCACAGGGAAGAGAGCGACATGAACTCGATCAAGGCTAGTGAACAGTTGAACCTCGCCGTCGAAGCGGTTCAATCGGCGACGGGAACGGAATGGGAGCAGATGACCGAGATGGGGCCGATCGACTGCTCGCCCGATTCAGAGCAGATGGCCGTCTCATGGAAGGCCACGGCGACGGTAGATCGTGATGCGGCGTACACGGCGGTGCGCGAGGCCCTGGAAGACGTCGGGTTCGAGACTCGGACCCTCGGACCGGACTCCAGGACTCCCACTGTCGCATCTCAGACCGGCGACGGATTCGGCCTGGACTTCGCCTACCCGATCGAAGGGGGCCCGCTGTACTTGCACGCTGGGAGCGATTGTTTCCCGCTCGAGGAATGGCCGGATGAGGAGCGCTGATCGATCGCTGGTTCGTGTGCTCGCCCTGCTACTCAGCGTCCATGTTCTGACGGCGTGCGGATCACTAGAAAGAAGCGAGATGACCAGCGATGAGGCACGAGAACAACTGTTGACGGCTGTAGATGTGGTCAAAGGAGCGACCGGACAAGACTGGGACGTCGATGTGGAACCCACTCTTCTCGGTTGCTCTCGAACGCACAGTCAATGGACCACGAGTTGGAGCGGATCACCGACAATGGATCGCGATTCGTCGTACACCTCTGTTCGTGAAGCTCTTGAAGAAGCCGGATTCGCGACCAATATCAACGGTGCGGACACGACGACCCCGGTCTTGTCGGCGCAGGCTGCCGACGGTTTCGGCCTTGACTATTCGCAACCGATTGAGGGCGGGCCGGTCGGATTCAGTGTGAGTAGCGACTGCTTCCCCGAAGGCGAATGAGCGCTCGCGCCGTTCGTAGAGGGAGGGAGCGAAGTCGAATGAGAGGACGGTGTGGGGGCCTTGCCACGCGATGGCTTGCGCCTGCGGCAATGGTGCTGATTCTCGGGCTGACCGGCTGTGCGCACGCAGAAGGGAATGACATGAACTCCGATAAGGCCCGCGAGCAAGTGAGAGTGGCGGCCGAGGCCGTGCAGTCGGCGACAGGCGCCGACTGGGAGCCGATGACGGCAGTCGGTCCGATCGGTTGCTCGCCCGGTCTTGAGCGGATGAAGGCGTCCTGGAAAGGCATTGCAACGGCAGATCGTGATGCGGGATACGCGGCTGTCCGTGAGGCTCTGGAGGGGGTCGGGTTCGAGACGCGCATTCTCGGCCCGAACTCTACGACTCCTGCCGTGGCGTCTCAAACGGTCGACGGTTTCGGACTCGACTTCGCGTACCCGACTGAAGGTGGGCCGCTGTACCTCTACGTGAGCAGCGATTGCTTCCCGCTCGAGGAATGGCCGGATGAGGAGGGCTGAGCGAGTGGCGATCCGCAAACTCGCTGCTGGCGCTGCCGTGCTCGGGTTCGTCCTGACGGGATGCGCTGCCGAGCAAGGGAATGACATGAACTCGACGAAGGGTCTCGAGCAGTTGGATGTCGCGGTGGAGGCGGTGCAGTCGGCGACGGGGACGGAATGGGATCAGGTGACCGAGATCGGGCCGATCGGTTGCTCGCCGGGACTCGAGCAGATCGCTGTGTCGTGGAAGGGGGTGGCAACAGCGGACCGTGATGTTGCGTACGCGGAGGTGCGTGAAGCCCTCGAGGAAGTTGGATTCTCGACTCACATGATCGCTGCGAGTTCGAAGACTCCCTCCGTGGGGTCTCAGACCGGCGATGGTTTCGGGCTCGCATTCTCGTACCCGATCGAGGACGGGCCGATATACCTGTCGGTTGGAAGCGACTGCTTCCCGCTCGAGGAGTGGCCGCCCCGGCCTGTCGACTCCGGCCCCTGACCCCGCACACACAACGGAGGAGATCTCGCGTTCCGCAGGAACATTCGAACCATTTGCTCCTGCGCAACGCGAGATCTCCTCCGTTACGTGTGACGCGCGGCGTTACTCCGAGCGCAGGCGCAGCTGCGCCATGCCGCCGTCGACCTCGATGAACGTGCCGGTCGTCGAGCCGGCGGCCGGCGAGACCAGGTAGGCCACGGCCGCCGCGACCTCGGCCGGGCTCACGAGCCGGCCGTGCGGCTGACGCGCTTCGAGCGCCGCGCGCTCCGCGTCGGGATCGGATGCCGCGCCGAGCAGTCGCCCGACCCAGGGGGTGTCGGCGGTGCCGGGGTTGACGGCGTTGACGCGGATGCCTTCGCGCAGGTGGTCGGCGGCCATCGCGCGGGTGAGGGCCGAGACCGCGCCCTTCGACGCGGTGTACAGCGCGCGCTGCGGAAGGCCGGTCGTGGAGGCGATGGATGCCGTGTTGCACACCGCCGCGGCCGGCGATTCGCGCAGCCACGGCAGGGCGGCCGAGGTCACGCGGGCGATGCCGGTGACGTTGATCGACAGCACGCGAGCCCACTCGTCGTCGTCGTTCGCGCTGATGTCGCCGGTCGCGCCGATCCCGGCGTTGTTCACGACGATGTCGATGCGGCCGAACTTCTCGCCGACCGCTGCGATCGCGGCGTCGACGCTCGGGCGGTCGGAGATGTCGGCGGTGAACGCCGCGAAACGGGCATCCGCTCCCGAGGTGTCGCGGTCGAGCACCGCGACCTGCGCGCCGTCGGCGTGCAGACGGTCGGCGATCGCTGCGCCGATGCCCGAGGCGCCGCCGGTGACGATCGCGACCAGGCCGTCGAGTGCGCCGGTCACTTCGCCGCCTCCCAGGCGACGAACTCCTGACGCTGGTGGCCCAGGCCGTCGATCTCGACCTCGACCACGTCGCCCGGGGCGATGTACGGGAAGTTGCCCGAGAGCGCCACGCCCTGCGGGGTGCCGGTGAGGATGAGGTCGCCGGGCTCCAGGGTCACGTACTGCGACAGGTGGTGCACGATGTGCTCGACCGAGAAGATCATGTCGCTCGTGTTCGAGTCCTGACGCGGCTCGCCGTTGACGAAGCTGCGCAGGCCGAGGGCGTGGTGGTCGACCTCGTCGGGCGTGACGAGCCACGGACCGGTCGGGTTGAAGCCCGCCGCGATCTTGCCCTTCGACCACTGGCCGCCCGAGACGGCCATCTGGAAGTCGCGCTCCGAGACGTCGTTCGCGAGCACGAAGCCTGCGACATGCGCCATCGACTCCTCGGGGGAGTCGAGGTACGCGGCGCGGGTGCCGATGACGATGCCGAGCTCGACCTCCCAGTCGGTCTTGGTGCTGCCGCGGGGGATCGTGACGGTGTCGTTCGGGCCGACCACGGTGTTCGGGGTCTTCAGGAACAGGATCGGGATCTTGGGCGGCTCCGAGCCCGACTCGGCCGCGTGCGCGGCGTAGTTCATGCCGATGCAGATCACCGCGCTGGGACGCGCGATGGGGGCGCCGATGCGGAGTGTCGCGGCATCCCCGAGCTCGGGGAGCTCGCCGGCGTCGCGGGCGGCGGCGACGCGGGAGACGAAGTCGCTCTCGAGGAAATCGCCGTTCACATCGGATGTCACCGAGCGGAGGTCGAGGTATCGGTCACCCTCGACGAGGACGGGGATCTCTGTACCTGGGGTGCCGAGCCGCGCGAACTTCATGATTCTCCTGATCCTTCGGGTGGCCGCCCTGCGACGGCCGTCGTCGTTGACAGTATAGACATCGGATGTTTACACTCCAAGGGATTGCATGGGATTTCTCCATGCCCCGAGAGGAACCGTACCCGTGAGCCGTATCGTCGCACTCGACACCACCGACATCCGCTTCCCCACTTCGCTCAGCCTCGACGGCTCCGACGCGATGAACCCCGACCCCGACTACTCGGCCGCGTACGTGGTCGTGCGCACGGATGCCGAGGACGGCATCGAGGGCCACGCCTTCGTGTTCACGATCGGCCGCGGCAACGACGTGCAGGTCGCGGCGATCGACGCGCTCGCCGGGCACCTCGTCGGACGGGAGATCGAGCCGCTGCTCGACGACATGGGCGGGACGTTCCGCGAGATCATCGGCGACTCGCAGCTGCGCTGGCTCGGCCCGGAGAAGGGCGTCATGCACATGGCGATCGGCGCCGTCATCAACGCGCTGTGGGACATCAAGGCCAAGCGCGCAGGACTCCCGCTGTGGCAGCTGCTCGCCCGCATGACCCCGGAGGAGCTCGTCGACCTCGTCGACTTCCGCTACCTCACCAACGCCCTCACCCGCGAGGAGGCGCTCGAGATGCTCCGCGCCGCCGAGCCCGGACGCATCGAGCGCGAGCGCGAACTGCTCGCCACCGGCTATCCGGGATACACGACCAGCCCCGGCTGGCTCGGCTACTCCGACGAGAAGCTCGAGCGCCTCGCCCGCGAGGCCATGGCCGACGGCTTCACCCAGATCAAGCTCAAGGTCGGCGCCGACCTCGACGACGACATCCGCCGCTTCCGCAAGGCCCGCGAGGTGTGCGGACCCGACTTCCCCATCGCGATCGACGCGAACCAGCGCTGGGAGGTGTCGGAGGCGATCGAGTGGGTGAACGCGCTCGCCGAGTTCCACCCCGCCTGGATCGAGGAGCCGACGAGCCCCGACGACATCCTCGGCCACGCCGAGATCGCCCGCGGCGTCGCCCCCATCCGGGTCGCGACCGGCGAGCACGCCCAGAACCGCATGATCTTCAAGCAGCTGCTGCAGGCCGACGCGATCTCGGTCATGCAGATCGACGCGGTGCGCGTCGCAGGAGTCAACGAGAACATCGCCAACCTGCTGCTCGCCGCCAAGTTCGGGGTGCCGGTCTGCCCGCATGCCGGCGGTGTCGGGCTCTGCGAGGCCGTGCAGCACCTGTCGATGTTCGACTACGTCGCCGTCACCGGCACCCGCGAAGGCCGCATGATCGAGTTCGTCGACCACCTGCACGAGCACTTCGTCGTGCCGACCGACATCCAGGGCGGGTCGTACATGGCCCCCACTGCACCCGGGTCGGGCATGGAGATGAAGGCCGACAGCATCCGCACCTACGCGTGGACGGGCGAGCATGTCGTCGCCTGATCGCGTGCTCGACATCCCCGCCCTCGGTTACGGCGCGGCGAACGTCGGCAACCTCTTCCGTGCGCTGAGCGATGACGACGCCTGGGCGGTGCTGGATGCCGCGTGGGAGAGCGGCATCCGCTACTACGACACCGCCCCGCACTACGGCCTCGGCCTGTCGGAGCGGCGCCTCGGCGCCTTCCTCCGGACGAAGCCGCGCGACGAGTACGTGCTGTCGACGAAGGCCGGGCGGCTCCTGCGCCCCAACCCCGAGCACGTCGCGGGCGGACTCGACACGGCCAACGACTTCCACGTCTCCGACGATCTGCAGAGGGTGTGGGACTTCTCGGCCGACGGCATCCGTCGAAGCCTCGACGAGTCGCGCGAGCGCCTCGGCATCGAGCGCATCGACCTGCTGTACCTGCACGACCCCGAAAGGTTCGACCTCGACCTCGCGCTCGCCGAAGCGCTGCCCGCCATGGAGCAGCTGCGGGCCGACGGTCAGGTGGCGTCGATCGGGATCGGATCGATGGTCTCGGATGCCTTGGCCGCCGCCGTGCGCTCGGCCGACCTCGACCTCATCATGGTCGCGGGCCGCTACACGCTCCTCGAGCAGCCGGCCGCGAGCGACGTGCTGCCCGCCTGCCGGGAGACCGGAACGGGGATCGTCGCGGCATCCGTCTTCAACTCGGGCCTGCTGGCGGCGAGCGAGCCGCGTCGCGACGGCCGGTACGAATACGGCCAGCTGCCCGATGAGCTGTGGGACCGCCTCGTGCGCATCGCCGCGGTCTGCGCCGATCACGGCGTGCCGCTGCCGGCTGCCGCGATCCAGTTCCCGCTGCAGGCGGCCGAGGTGCGCTCGGTCGTCGTGGGCGGCAGTCGCCCCGCGCAGCTCGAGCAGAATGCCGAATACGCGGCGCTCGACATCCCCGCCGAGCTCTGGCAGAACCTGGCCGCCGAGGGGCTCATCCCCGCCGGCTGAGGCCACCGCACCCGTGGCCGCGCGGACCCGAACCGCGCAGGCACGCACCACTCTTGATCGAAGGAACCCCGTGCTCGAAGGCATCCATCCCCTGCTCACCGGTGAACTGCTGTTGCACCTCGACCGGATGGGGCACTCGGACGCGGTCGTGATCGCCGACGCGCACTTTCCCGCCTGGGGTCTCGGCGCCCGTGTGATCGATCTGCCGGGAACGACCACGCCCGAGGTCGTCGCGGCGATCCGCACCGTTCTGCCGCTCGATGATGCGCCGGGCATCGACCTGATGACCTCGGCCGACGGCGAGGTGCTCGACGTGCAGCGCGAGCTGATGGCCGCCGCGGGCACCGAGCTCGAGACCACGCGCTTCGTCGAGCGCTTCGCGTACTACGAGGTCGCGGCATCCGCGTATCTGATGGTGCGCACGGGCGAGACCCGCAAATACGGCAACGCGCTGCTGCGCAAGGGCGTCGTCGGGCACGCCTCGGCCTGAGGTCTCCGTACCTAACTCAGGAAGAATCGACCGTTCGCGCGCCAGAACGACGGTTCGACCGGCTTTCCAGGGTTTTTTCCTGAGTTGGGTACGCCGTCAGCGCCCGACGGTCGACTCGCGCACCACCAGTTCAGCGGCGAACGGCGTCATCGCGGGCGGCGGGGCGCCCGGATCGGCGAGCTGCTGCAGCAGCACCGCCCCGGCGGCGCGACCGATCTCGTAGCCGGGCTGGCGCACGCTGGTGAGCGGCACCACGCCCTGGTGCGCCTGGGCGACGTCGTCGAAGCCGACGATCGCGACGTCGTCCGGCACGCGGATGCCGTGACGCACGAGCTGCGTGAGCACCCCGAGCGCGACCATGTCGTTCGCGGCGAAGATCGCATCGGGCAGGTCGGCCGGGGCGAGCGCCGCGATGCGTGCGCCCGCGGTCATCCCGGCCTCGGTGGTCAGCTGCTCGACGTCGACGACCTCGATCGAGGCGAGCGTTCCGTCGACGGCCCGGTGGAGACCCGCGAGCCGGTCGTTCGACTGGCTGACGGTCGGGGTGCCGAGGAACATCAGCCGCCGGCGCCCGAGCGCGAGGAGGTGCTCGCCGGCGAGGCGGCCGCCGCCGACGTCGTCGAAGAGTACCGAGGCGACCTTGGTCGAGATCGGGATGGGGCCGACGACGACCGAGCGGATGCCGCGATCGGCGAGCGTCTCGAGCCGGGGCACGACGTCGCCGTGCGGATAGATGATGATGCCCTGCACCCGGTGCGCTTCGAACATGTCGAGGTTGCGCTGCTCCTGCGCGCTGTCGCGGTTGCTGTTGCTGAAGAACAGCGACCACCCGGCCTGGCGCGTGACGTCCTCGACGCCGCGGGAGAGTTCGTGGAAGTAGGGCAACCACGCGTCGAGCAGGATCAGCGCGAGGGCTTTGCTGCTGCCTGCGCGCAGTTGTCGCGCCGATTCGTTGGGCACGTAGCCGAGCTCTTCGATGGCCGCCCGCACTTTCTCGCGACTGGACGCGCGGAGCACGTGCGGGTGGTTGAGGTAGTTCGACACCGTCGACGAGGAAACCCCGGCGAGGGCGGCGACGTCTTTGACGCTCGCGGGCATCGATTCTCCGTGATCGGGTCCGGCGCAGGGAGTGGCCGGAGAGTGGGATCAGCGTAACCGACGTTATTGGCACGTTACAAGAAAGTTCTTGACACCGATCGGGCGCGGCGCATAACGTGACCTGCACATCGAGTTGGCACGTGCCAATCGGTGGAGGCGACGGTGCCGCACACCCGCCTCCGAGGGATCTCATGAACATCGGTTGCCACGGGCTCGTCTGGACCGGGAACTTCGACGCCGACGGCATCCGCCTGTCGGCCGAGAAGACCAAGGAGGCCGGGTTCGACCTGATCGAGTTCCCGCTCATGGATCCGTTCTCGTTCGACGTGGCGGCCGCGAAGCAGGCGCTCGCCGAGCATGACCTGGCCGTCAGCGCCTCGCTGGGTCTGTCGGAGGCGACCGACGTCACGAGCTCCGACCCGACGATCGTCGCCGCGGGCGAGGCACTGCTACTCCGCGCCGTCGACGTGCTCGCCGACCTCGGCGGCACGCACTTCTGCGGTGTCATCTACAGCGCCATGAAGAAGTACATGGAGCCGGTCACCGCCGAGGGGCTCGAGAACAGCCGCCGCGCGATCGCGAAGGTCGCCGACCACGCGGCAGAGCGCGGCGTCTCGGTCGCCCTCGAGGTCGTCAATCGCTACGAGACGAACGTGCTCAACACGGCCCGCCAGGCCATCGACTTCGTCGGCCGGATCGATCGGCCGAACCTCGGTATCCACCTCGACACGTACCACATGAACATCGAGGAGTCGGATATGTTCGCGCCGGTGCTCGACGCTGCCCCGCAGTTGCAGTACGTGCACATCGGCGAGAGCCACCGCGGCTACCTCGGCACCGGATCGGTGGACTTCGACACGTTCTTCAAGGCGCTGGGGCGCATCGGTTACGACGGCCCGATCGTGTTCGAGTCGTTCTCGTCGGCGGTCGTCGCGCCGGATCTGAGCCGGATGCTGGGGATCTGGCGCAACCTGTGGACCGACAACGTCGAGCTGGGTGCGCACGCGAACGCGTTCATCCGCGACAAGCTCATCGCGGTCGACTCGATCCGCCTGCACTAGGCGGATCGCCTCGGGCGGGGAACCTGTGACCAAGTTGTTATTACAGGTCTTCCCCTCCGGGACTTCATTAGATACATTTAGGTACAACTTGCGCGGGAGACCGCGGAACGTCAGAATTGATCCGATGTTTAACCCCATCGGGTGAACTCAGCAACGAAGCAGCAGCGAACGAAAACCTTCAAGGAAGCAGGTGAGGCACGTGAGTGATCCCATCCTCAAAGTGGAGGGCATCAGCAAGGGATTCCCCGGTGTCCAGGCACTCAAGGACGTGCATCTCGAAGTGCGCGCGGGTGAGGTTCTCGTCCTCGTCGGAGAGAACGGCGCCGGCAAGTCGACCCTCATGAAGATCCTCTCCGGGATCTACGCCAAGGACGAGGGCACGATCGTGTTCGAGGGCCAGGAGGTCGAACTCACCAGCCCCCTGCAGGCGCAGGAGCTCGGGATCACGATCATCCACCAGGAGCTCAACATGATGCCCGACCTCACGGTCGCGCAGAACATCTTCGTCGGCCGCGAACCGCGCACCGGTCCGTTCCTGTCGGAACGCAAGCTCAACCAGCAGACCGCCGAACTGCTCAAGCGGCTCAACATCCACCTCGACCCCAAGGCCAGCGTCGGCGACCTGACGGTGGCCGAGCAGCAGATGGTCGAGATCGCCAAGGCCCTCTCGTTCAACGCCAAGGTGCTCATCATGGACGAGCCCACCTCGGCCCTCACCGACTCCGAGGTCGAGACGCTGTTCGTGCTGATCGAGCAGCTCAAGGCATCCGGCACCGGCATCGTCTACATCTCGCACCGCATGGACGAGCTGCGCCGCCTCGCCGACCGCGTCAGCGTGCTGCGCGACGGTGCATACATCGGATCACTCGACAAGTCCGAGGTCAGCATCCCGAAGATCATCGAGATGATGGTCGGCCGCGCGATCGACGAGGGAACCCGCCCCACCGCCCGCGAGCACATCAACGACCCGGTGGTGCTCGACGTGCAGGACCTGTCGACCAAGAGCCTGCTCAAGGACATCTCGTTCCAGCTGCACAAGGGCGAGATCCTCGGCTTCGCCGGCCTCATGGGCGCGGGCCGTACCGAGACCGCTCGCGCGATCATCGGTGCCGACCCCAGCGACGGCGGCACGATCACGATCGCCGGCCGGCAGACGAAGATCAGCCAGCCGGCGGATGCCGTCAAGCACGGCGTCGGCTACCTCTCGGAGGACCGCAAGCTCCTCGGGCTGATGCTCGAGCAGGACGTCACCTTCAACACCGTGCTCGCCTCGCTCGGCTCCTACGCCAACGGGATCGGCTGGATGGGCGACGGCAAGGCGAAGAACCGCACCAAGGAGTACGTCCAGCAGCTGCGGGTCAAGACGCCCTCGGTCAACCAGGTCGTGAAGCTGCTCTCGGGCGGCAACCAGCAGAAGGTCGTCATCGCCCGATGGCTGATGCGCGACTGCGACATCCTCATCTTCGACGAGCCGACCCGCGGCATCGACGTCGGAGCGAAGGAAGAGATCTACCGCCTGATGCAGCAGCTCGCTGATCAGGGAAAGTCCATCATCGTCATCTCGTCGGAGCTGCCCGAGATCCTCCGCGTCGCGAACCGCATCGCCGTGTTCGCGAACGGTCGGATCACCGGAACGCTCCGCAACGAGGAAGCCAGCCAGGAGAAGATCATGCAACTCGCAGCCCATGGGGAGGAAGACTGATGAGCACCCCGCAGAACGGGTCGTCGACGACGACGATCATCCAGACCGCCGTGAACGAGAACACCGACAAGCGCGACATCGGCGGCTTCCTCAAGCGCCAGGTGCAGCAGTCGCTTGCGTTCGGCACGCTCGTCGTGCTGTTCATCTTCTTCTCGGTCGCCAGCCCGAACTTCCTCACCTGGAACAACGTCTCCGGCATCCTGCTCTCGACCGCGGTCATCGGCATCCTCGCCCTCGGCACCACGTTCGTGATCATCACCGGCGGCATCGACCTGTCGCTCGGAACCGGCATGGCGCTCTGCTCGGTCATGACGGGTGTGTTCATCACCAACATGGGGTTGCCGGTGTTCGTCGGCGTCCTCGGCGGTATCGCCACCGGCATCCTGATGGGGCTCGTGAACGGCGTGAACATCACGTTCCTCCGCCTGCCCCCGTTCATCGCGACCCTCGCGATGATGATGATCGCCGGCGGTCTCGCCCTGGTGATCTCGGGCGTCGCACCGATCTACTTCTCGGGCTCGGCTCCGGACTTCAAGCAGATCGCCCTCGGCACCCTCATCCCGGGCCTGCCGAACGCCGTCCTCATCACGCTCGTGCTCGCGGTCATCGCGTACCTCGTGCTCTCGAAGACGCTGCTCGGCCGTTACACCTTCGCGATCGGCTCGAACGAAGAGGCCACGCGCCTCTCGGGCGTCAACACCCGCCGCTGGACGATCTTCGTCTACATGTTCGCGGGAGCCTTCACCGGCATCGCCGGCGTCATCATCGCCTCGCGTCTCGACTCGGCCCAGCCGCAGATCGGCACCGGCTACGAGCTGCAGGCCATCGCGGCCGTCATCATCGGCGGCACCTCGCTGCTCGGCGGTCGCGGCTCGATCCTCGGCACCGTGATCGGTGCGCTCATCATGAGCGTGCTCGTCAACGGCCTCCGGATCATGTCGATCCAGTCCGAGTGGCAGAACATCGTCGTCGGCATCGTCATCCTGATCGCGGTGTTCTTCGACTCGCTGCGCAACCGCGCACGCACCTGACCCCGGAGGCGGCGCCGTGCCCGCCGCCTCCGATCGGCGACCCGGCCGACACCCGCGGAGCGATCCGCACCGGCACACCGCACCACGAATGTCCCTCTCCGGCTCCCGGGCCGGCACACACACAAACAACGGAGTTTCCATGAAGTTCGGAAAGAAGGCCGCGTTCGCGGCTCTGATCGCCTCCGCGGCGATCGTCGTGGCAGGCTGCTCGGGCAACACCGGCGGCGGAGACGCGGGCGGCGACGCCGGCAGCGGCGACGAGATGTACATCGCCATGGTCTCGAAGGGCTTCCAGCACCAGTTCTGGCAGGCCGTCAAGAAGGGCGCCGAGGAGCGCGCCGCCGAGCTCGGCGTGACCATCACCTTCGAGGGCCCCGCAGCCGAGACCGAGGTCGACGCGCAGCTGCAGATGCTGCAGACCGCGATCGACAAGACCCCGGATGCCATCGCCTACGCCGCCCTCGACCCCGAGGCCTGCGTCCCGTACCTCGACAAGGCCAAGGCAGCCGACATCCCCGTCGTCTACTTCGACGCACCGTGCGACGGCGACGTGGGCCTGAGCCTCGCCGCCACCGACAGCAAGGTCGCCGGTGCACTGGCCGCCGAGCACATGGCCGAGCTCATCGGCGGTGAGGGCGAGGTCGCCATCGTCGGTCACTCGCAGATCAACTCGACCGGTGTCGAGCGTCGTGACGGCTTCGTCGAGAAGATCGAGTCGGACTACCCCGACATCGAGATCGTCGACATCCAGTACGGCGACGGCGACCACCTGAAGTCGGCCGACATCGCGAAGGCCATGATCGCCGCGCACCCCGACCTCAAGGGCATCTACGGCACCAACGAGGGCTCGGCCATCGGTGTCGTGAACGCCGTCAACGAGCTCGGTCTCGAGAAGGGCAAGCTCACCATCGTCGGATTCGACTCCGGTGCGGCCCAGATCAACGCGATCAAGGACGGCACGATGGCCGGCGCCATCACGCAGGACCCGATCGGCATCGGCGCGCAGGTCGTGCAGGCCGCGTACGACGCCGCCAACGGCGAGACCGTCGAGGAGTTCTACGACACGGGTTCGTACTGGTACGACAGCACGAACCTCGAGGACGAGAAGATCGCCGCGGTTCTCTACCAGTGATCTGATCTCCCGGATCGAGAGGCCCCTCACCTTCGGGTGGGGGGCCTCTTCGTGTCTCGGGGCCCTTCGTCTCGCTTCGCTCGCTCAGGAACCGGCCAAGGCACCCGGTTCCTGAGCGAGGAGCGCAGCGACGAGACGAAGGGCCCCAGGGAACCGGCCAAGGCACCCGGTTCCTGAGCGAGGAGCGCAGCGACGAGACGAAGGGCCCCAGGCAACGGAAAGGCCCGGTATCCGAGGGGGACACACCGGGCCTTTCCCAACCGGAGAGAGGGGGGGATCCTCCGGTTGCATCCGCCGTCAGAGACGGCGGAGGAATGTGAGCTGCGACGAGGGTTCCACGATCAGCTCTTGCAGCGCCGCGTTGAACGGCACGCCGGCCGGGGCCGAGATGTGCGCCTGGAACGCTGCCTCATCGCGATAGACCTCGTACACGAAGAAGCGATCAGGATCGTCGACGAGTCGCGTGGCATCGAAGACCACGTTACCTGTTTCTGCCTGTACTTCCCTAGCGAACTCGCGCAGAAGTTCGGCGACGCGATCTCCCTCGCCGGGGCGGGCCGTGAAGGTCGCGTGCAGGATGGTGGGGGCGGATGCTTCGGACAACGGTGTCTCCAGAGGTCGGGCGGTTCAGTGCGAGAGCGTGAGCAGGCGTGCGGGGTTGGTGACGAGCATCCGATCCACGGCCTCGTCTCCGATGAGGGCGCGCAGGCGGGGCACGTAGCGCTCGCCCAGGTAGGCGAGCCCGGGCATCCCGCCGTAGGCGAGGTAGCGGGTGCGGCGGGCGACGTCGCCGCCGAGCAGCACCCGGTCGCCGGCGCCGCGCTCGACGACCGCCGCAGTGAGGGCGAGCAGCTCGGCGTCCGATCGTGTGCGCGGCCGGGCCATGCCGTCGTAGCCGAGGTACGCGCCGCGCTCGGCGAGCGAGGCGTGCAGGCCCGGGTCGGGGTCGCGGTCGGCATGCGCCAAGACGACACGATCGGATGCCGCGCCCGCAGCCGCGAGCAGATCGAGCACCTCGTGCGCCGCCGTGCAGAACTCGAGGTGCACCATGATCGGGGCCCCGGTCTCGCGGTGCGCGGCGGCGATGGCGTCGAGGGTGGTGCGCTCGAAGTCGCTGATGCGCCAGTAGTCGATGCCGGCCTTGAGCAGCCCGGCGCGCACGGGGGCTCCGTCGGGGGCGTGTGCGGCGCGTGGAGTCTCCGAGGTGATGGCCTCGCTGTCGTCGACCGGCATCCCGTCGACGATGTCGCGCACGAACATGTCGGCCAACCGGTCGACGCCCCAGGTGCGGATCGGATGCTCCGGCGCGTAGTGCGCCTCGCGGTGCCGTCCGGTCGTGGCGACGATGCGCAGCCCGGTCGCGGCGCTGATGCGTGCGACGGCCTCGGGGTTGCGTCCGACACCGAACGGGGTCGCGTCGACCATCGCGGCGAAACCGCTGTCGCGCAGGCTCTCGGCTTCGGCGCCCGAGCGCGCCTCGTCGTCGAGCTCGTCGCCGGGCAGCAACGGGCTCACCTGGAAGAGGTGCTCGTGATAGTTCGTCGCCCCGAGCTGCGCCGGGTCGATGTCGCCGAGGACGGTGCGGATCATCGGCGCGCGAACTCTGCTGCCTCGGCCAGCTGCTCGACGACCTCGGGCGTCAGGTCGAGCTCGAACACATCGGCGACGACCTGCGACCAGCCGTGGATGAAGTAACGCCAGCCATCGACGACGTGCAGCGACCGCGCCTCCTCCTGCGCCCTCGCCTGGTGCAGGAACTCCAACGATCCGCGGTAGTTGAACTCCCACACGTAGGCGTTCTCGGGAAAGACGACATCGTCGGGCAGGGGAGAGCCGGGGCGGTCCTTGCCGAGCCCGGTGGCGTTCACGATCACCGAGCCTGCGGGTGCGGCGGCGACCAGCGTCGCGGCCTCCGCGGGGGTGTCGGTACGCACGTAGCGGATGAGCCCCTCTGCCGTGCCATGCTGCTCGTGCACCGCGCGCAGGTGTTCCAGCGCCTCGTCGCTGCGGGCCGTCACGGTCACGCGGGCGGGAGCATCCGCTCGTTCGGCGAGCGCCCAGCTGAGGGCCGTGCCCGAGCCGCCGGCCCCGAGGATGACGACCTCGGCGCCGGTGCGCGCGAAGTGATCGGCGGGCAGGAAGTCGTTGAGGGCGAGGTCGACCGTGATCGGGTCCTTGGCGCGGCCGATGATCCGGTCGCCGCGCTTCGAGATGCTCGAGATCTCGCTGCACGAGACAGCGAACGGGTCGAGCTCGTCGAACAGGTCGGATGCCGCCGCGAACACGTTCATCTTGTGCGTCGTGACGAGCGCACCGCGGTGGTTCGGGTCGTCGCGGATCTGCTCGACCATCGCGACGTACCGCGCGGGCGTGGCGTCCATCGGCAGGTCGTGGCCGACCAGTTCGCGCGTCGGCAGCCCGAGCACGTCGGCCCAGCGGGGGAAGACCTGCATGATCGACGACGAGCCGGTGCTCACGCCGACGAAGCCCATGTACCCGGCGGTGGTGGACGCGGCGGTGCTCGGGTCGGCGGGGAGGGAAGTGGTCATCGGATTCTCCTACGGGGCTCTCACGGGGAAGCGGGGTTCGGCGCCCCGGAGCACGGCGATCACGTCGTCGAGCGAGAAGGACCCCATGTTGTCGACGGCTTGGGTCGTCTGGGCGCCGAGGTGCGGCGTGACGATCACCCGATCGGCGAGGGCGTCGGCGAGCAGCGGACTGTCCTTCGCGGCGGTGTCGCCGTCGAGGGTGTCGGCCGCGTACCCGGCGAGGACGCCGTCGTGCAGGGCTTCGGCGACGGCGGCCTCATCGATCAGGTCGCCGCGCGCGGTGTTGACGATGATGCTGCCGCGGCGCATGCGGGCGAGCCGCGCGGCGTCGACGAGCAACTGTCCGCCCGGAGCGTGCAGCGAGATCAGGTCGGCCGTCTCGAACAGGGCGTCGAGCTCTGCGGGCTCGGCGCCCGCGGCGCGCACGACGTCGGCCGGGAGGAACGGATCGGCGGCGAGGATGCGGCATCCGAATCCGCTCAACCGCTTCGCGACGCCCTGACCGATGCGGCCGAAGCCGACGATGCCGACGGTCGCCGCTCCCAGCTCGCGGCCGCGGCGCACGCCCCAGTCGCCGGTCCGTACCCGGCGATCGCCGTCGGGCACGAACCGCAGGGCGGCGAGCATCAGGCCCACCGCGTGGTCGGCGACGGCATCCGCATTCGCACCCGGGGTGTTCGACACCGGGATGCCGCGACGGCGGGCGGCGTCGAGGTCGACGGCCTCGGTGCCCACGCCGTAGCGGGCGATGATCTTGAGCTTCGGCGCGGCGGCGAGGTGCGCGTCGGTGACGGGGCCGGTGCCTGCGATCCAGGCATCCGCCCCGTGCAGCAACACGCGCAACTCGTCGAGGTCGTGGTGCGCCGGCCCGCGCAGGATGCGGTGGCCGGCGATCGCCGCGCGCTCGACGAGGTCGAGGTCGCCGTCGGAGAACGAGCGGCTCGTGACGAGGATGACGCCCATCAGCCGGCCCGTCCGGCGAACCAGGGGGCGAGCGCCGTGTACGCGTCGGTGAATCGCGCGTGGCGCTCGGCGTAGATCGCGTGGCGGGCGGCGTCGGGCGCGAACTCGGCGGTGACCTCGCTCAGCGCGCGGGCAGCCGAGAAGTCGGCGAGCCCGAGGCCGACGGCGCCGGTGACCGCGGCCCCGAGGCTGTTCGCCTCTTCGACGATCGTGCGGCGGCGTACCGGCACGCCCCAGACGTCGGCGAGCACCGAGAGGTACACGTCGCTCTGCGCGCCGCCGCCGACCGCGTCGATCCGGTCGATCGTCGCGCCCGAGGCGCGGAACGCCTGGATGCACGTGAGCAGGTTGAACGCCGTGCCCTCGAGCACCGAACGCACGAGGTGCGCGCGGGTGTGGTGGCGGGCGAGGCCGACGAAGGCGCCGCGGGCATCCGGATCCCAGAGGGGTGAGCGCTCGCCGAGCAGGTACGGCAGGAAGTAGAGGTCATCGGTGTCGACGTCGGCGGATGCCTCGGCGGTGAGGCGCCCGGTCTCGGGGTGAGCCGGATCGGCGGAGAGGGCCTCGGCGATCCACTGGACGGATGCTCCGCCCGCCTGCATCGTCGCGGTGGGCACGAACGACCCCGGCACGACGTTGTCGAACGAGAAGGTGCGCATCGCCGGGTCGTGCAACGGAGCATCCGCCGCGAAGGAGATCCACGACGAGGTGCCCAGGCACACGTACGCGCCATCTTCGGGCGCGACGACACCGGAGCCGACCGCCGCGAGCGGGCCGTCGCCGCCACCCATCACCACGCGCACACCCGCATGCAGGCCGAGGGCCTCGGCCGCGGCATCCGTCAGCGGTCCGGCGATCGCCGTGGAGTCGAGGATTTCGGGGAACAGAGCGGGATCGAGCCGCGCCGCCTGCAGAACCTCGTCCGACCATGTGCCGGTGCGCTGATCGTAGGCGTTGGTGCCCGAGGCGTCGGAGCGGTCGGTCGCGAGACGCCCGGTGAGGCGCAGCACGATGAAGTCCTTCGCGATGCAGAACCGGCGCACGCGCGCCCAGACGTCGGGCTCGTTGTCGCGCACCCACATGATCTTCTCGACCGAGTAGGTGGGGTTCAGGCGGTGGCCCAGGATGCCGTAGGCGTGCTCGGCACCGAGTGCCTGCTCGAGCTCGCGCTGCTGCGCGCCCGAGCGGGTGTCGGCCCAGATGATCGCCGGGCGCGCGGGTTCGCCGTCGGCGTCGAGTAGCACGGCACCCATCATCTGCCCGCCCACGACGAGGCCGGCCACCTCGGAGGGGAGCGTGCTGGTCTTCGCGATCAGGGTGCGGGTCGCCTCGACGACTGCGTCCCACCAGTCGATCGGGTTCTGCTCGGCGATGCCGCCCGCGGCGAAGTGCGCGGGGTAGGGCACCGTGACCGACGACACCAGGCGTCCGTCGTCGTGGTGCAGTGAGGCCTTGTTGCCGGTGGTGCCGAGGTCGTGGGCGATCAGCATGGTCGGGTCAGCTCGCGGTCGTGTACGGGCGCAGGTCGGCCGAGCCGTCGGTGCTGCGGTAGGCGCGGGAGCCCATGCCGTGCTCGAGCACCCAGCCGTAGTCGTGGCCGGCGCCACCGGGGTACACCGCGAGGAACGCGTACGGCTCGTCGCCGGTGTTGATCGAGCGGTGCGCCCAGCCCGGCGGGATGTACCCGATGGTGCCGGGCAGCATGTCGAGCCACTCGGTGCGCTCGCCGTCGAACATCAGGAGCCCGCCGCGACCCTTCAGTGCGAGGTAGATCTCGCCCTGGTGGTTCGGGTGCTGGTGGCCCTTGGTCATCCAGAGTTCGCCGGATGTGTCGCCGGGCATGATCGTGGTGATCGACTGGGGGAGCTCGCGGTCGACCTCGGGAACCGGCGAGCTGACGACGGTGTAGACGACGGGATTGTCTCCTTCGGCCGCGGTCTTCCAGGCGTCGTGGTCGAGGAAGAGGCCCTCGAGGTCCGACATCCGCCGGGTGAGAGTGGGGCCCTCGGGCGAGAGGGTCAGCTTCTCGGTGTCGAAGGCGATCGCCATCGGCTGGATCGGCGGGGTGTGGAACGCGGGCATCGGTGCTCCTTGTCGCGGTGTGCGTCGTTGCACAGGCGCGGGACCCGACACCTGTAATAACAAGTGAGCATACCTGTTACTACAGGTTGGCGTCTACACCCATCTGCGCGGGGTCTCGTGCGCAGGTGCGCGGTCAGCCTGCGATTCGAATCGCTCACTTTGCAGAAATCCGGCCCGGTAAACCGAAAAGTGAGCGATTCGAACGGATGCCGGGGCTACCCGGCCTGGCGGGCGCGGTAGGCGGCGACGGCATTGCGGTTGGCGCAGGTGGGGGAGCAGTAGCGCTTCGAGCGGTTGCGGCTGAGGTCGAGGGCGATCGCCTCGCAGGTGTCGTCGTCGCAGATCGACAGGCGCGAACCCTCGTCCTGTCGGATCACGTCGATCAGCGCCATCGCGGTCTCGATCAGCACGCGCTCGGCGAGTGGCCGTTCGTCGCCGACGGCGTGCAGGTGCCAGTCGGTGTCGCCGTGGCGCACGAGCTGCGGCGCGACGGGAGTGTCGGTGAGTACGTCGTTCACGCGCGCGGCCATCTCGTCGCGCGGGGCGAGCAGCAGGGCGCGCAGGCGCGGGCGGATGCTGCGCAGATCGGCGATCTCGGCATCGTCGCGGTCGAGGCGGCCGGTGTATGGGAACTCCTCGAGGAAGCCCTCCTCGTCGGCGAGGGTCTCGAGCGTGTCGGGGTGCTCGGCGGAGTTCACGAGCCAGACGGATGCCTGCAGAGCATCCGCCGTGTCATCGGTGAAGATCATGTTGACATGTTACATTCGCCGCGAGTAGCGTCACATGCCATGAGCACTGTGGCCGATGACGTACGGGCGACGCGCGGCGTGCGACTGGGTCTTCCGCTGGCGATCGGTGCGGCGTTCGCGTTCGGCATGTCGGGTGCCTGGGCGCGCGGACTGATCGACGCGGGGTGGACGCCGGGCGCGGCCGTCACCGCCCGCATCTGGGTCGCAGCGCTCGTGCTGCTGATACCGACGATCCTGACGCTGCGCGGGCGCTGGCACCTGCTGCGCCGCAACGCCGGTATCATCGCCGCGTACGGGCTGCTCGCGGTCACCGCCACGCAACTGTTCTACTTCCAGGCCGTCGCCGTGATGGACGTCGGGTTGGCCCTGCTCATCGAGTACACCGCGCCGGTCGCCGTCATCCTCTGGCTCTGGATCCGCCGGGGTGAGAAGCCCAGTCGCCGCAGCATCCTGGGTGCCGCGATCGCCTTCGTCGGTCTCGTGCTCATGCTCGACATCGTCACCGGTGCAGATGTCAACGTCGCCGGCATCCTCTGGGCGCTCGGCGCGATGGTCGGCGCCGCGACCTACTTCGTGCTCTCCGCGAAGGCCGACACCGGCCTCCCGCCGCTCGCGCTCGCCGGCAGTGGACTGCTGCTCGGTGCGGTCGGGTTGACGAGCGCCGGAGCGGTCGGCATCCTCCCGATCGCCTGGAGCACCGACGACATCGCCTACCGCTTCGGCACCGTGCCCTGGTTCGTCCCTGTGTTGGCGATGGGCGTGCTCGCGACGGCGCTCGCGTACCTGCTCGGCATCGCCTCGACGCGGATGCTCGGATCCCGCCTCGCCTCGTTCGTGGCGCTCGCCGAGGTCGTCGCGGCGCTGCTGTTCGGGTGGCTGCTGCTCGGGCAGTTGCCCGATCTGCTGCAGGCGCTCGGTGGGGCACTCGTGCTTGCGGGTGTCGTGGTCGTGAAGCTCGGTGAGCCCGCGCCGCCCGCCGAGTTCGTCGAGCCGGTGGCCGAGGGTGCCGCGGGGTGGGATGCTTCGACAGGCTCAGTAACCCAGTAACAGCACGAGGCCCCGACTGGGCCCCTGCACAGGCTGGGTCCCTGAGCCTGTCGAAGGGCCCCGCCCCCGAGACCGTCTAATGCATACGAATAGACGCCCTCAAGCAATCCCCAGGCGACCTATCTCGCCGTATGTATACAATCGAGCCATGACCCTCTCCGTCGAGCGCACCACGGCCGGTGATCGCGCCTACGCGACACTGCTCGACGGCATCCAGTCCGGAACGATCCCCGCGGGCACGGTGCTCGGCGAGGTCGAGCAGGCCGCGCGCCTCGGCGTGAGCCGAACCCCGCTGCGTGAAGCCCTTCGCCGCCTCGCCGCCGACGGCCTCGTCGTGCAGCAGTCTCCGCGCGTCACCGTCGTGGCGGACCTCGACGCCACCGATATCCGCGAGCTGTTCGAGATCCGCCGGGCGCTCGAAGAGACCTCTGCCCGCCTCGCCGCCGCTCGCGGAGACGCCGGAGCCTTCGCGGCTCTCGCCGAGGAGTTCGCGCACGTCGACCTCGACGCGTCCGAGGGGCGCGACGCCTACTACGCCCTGATCTCCCGCTTCGACGCCGCCCTCGACGCCGCCGTTTCCAACGACTACATCGCCGCCGCCCTCCGCACCGTGCGTACGCACCTCGTGCGGGTGCGCCGCATGGCCCGTGACAAGCCCGCCCGGCTCGCGGCATCCGCCTCCGAGCACCGCACGATCGCGCAGGCGCTCGCCGCCCGCGACGGCGATCTCGCCGCTCACGCCACGCACGTGCACCTGCACAACGCGCTCACCGGCATCCTCGACTCCCTCCCCGAGAACTCCCTCTCCGCCGAACCGGCGACAGCCCCCGCGACCGAAGGAAGACCATGACCGTCACCCACCACGTCCGCGTGCACCGCAGCGAAGAGAACCTCGCGCGCGAAGACCAGCTCGCCTGGAAGATCGCCGAGGTGGCCGCTGACCCGGTCGAGGTCGAGCCCGCCGTCGTCGACATGATCATCAATCGCATCATCGACAACGCCTCGGTGGCGGCGGCATCCCTCACCCGCGCGCCGATCAACGCGGCCCGCGCCCAGGCGTTCAGCCACCCCGTCTCGACCGGCGGTGCCGGGGCGAACCTCTTCGGCGCGGCCCTCGACCGCCGCACCAGTCCCGAGTGGGCGGCGTGGGCGAACGGCGTGGCCGTGCGCGAACTCGACTACCACGACACCTTCCTCGCCGCCGAGTACTCGCACCCCGGCGACAACATCCCGCCGATCCTCGCGGTCGCCCAGCACACCGGCGCCGACGGTCGCGCGCTCGTGCGCGGCATCGCGACCGGCTACGAGATCCAGATGGACCTCGTGCGCGCGATCTGTCTGCACAAGCACAAGATCGACCACGTCGCGCACCTCGGTCCGTCGGCCGCCGCCGGCATCGGCACGCTTCTCGGCCTCGACGTCGAGACGATCTACCAGGCCGTCGGTCAGGGACTGCACACCACCACCGCCACGCGCCAGAGCCGCAAGGGTGAGATCTCGACGTGGAAGGCGCACGCCCCGGCCTTCGCCGGCAAGATGGCCGTCGAGGCGGTCGATCGCGCGATGCGCGGGCAGACCAGCCCGGCCCCGATCTACGAGGGTGAAGACGGCGTGATCGCATGGATGCTCGACGGAAAGGATGCCGCGTACGATGTGCCGCTGCCCGCCGCCGGCGAGCCGAAGCGCGCGATCCTTGACTCGTATACGAAGGAGCACTCGGCCGAGTACCAGGCGCAGGCGTGGATCGATCTCGCCCGCAAGCTCGGCACCGAGAACCCGGTGCTGCGCGACCCGGCGAACATCGAAGCGATCGTGCTGCACACCAGCCACCACACCCACTACGTGATCGGGTCGGGTGCGAACGACCCGCAGAAGTACGACCCGACGGCATCGCGTGAGACGCTCGACCACTCGATCCCGTACATCTTCGCCGTCGCGCTGCAGGACGGCGGCTGGCACCACGTCGACTCCTACGCCCCTTCGCGTGCCGGGCGTGAAGACACCGTCGCGCTGTGGCACAAGATCACCACGGCCGAGGATGCCGAGTGGACCCGTCGCTACCACTCCGAGGATCCCGATGTGAAGGCGTTCGGCGGTCGCGTCGAGTTCCGGCTGACCGACGGCTCGACCGTCGTCGACGAGATCGCCGTGGCCGATGCGCATCCGCTCGGTGCTCGCCCGTTCGCGCGGGAGAACTACATCGCGAAGTTCCGTCTGCTGGCCGAGCCCGTGCTCGAGCCCGCCGAGATCGAGCGGTTCCTCGAGCTCGTGCAGCGCCTTCCCGAGCTCACCGCGGCCGAGGTCGCCGAGCTGTCTATCGTCGCGAAGCCCGGCCTGCTCGACGCCGCTCCGACACCCGCGGGGCTGTTCTAGTGGCCTGCGACCCTTCGACAGGCTCAGGGACCCAGGCGGTCGCCTCGTCCCGGAGCCCCGAGGATGGGTTGCTGAGCCCCCAGGATGGGTTGTTGAGCCCGTCGAAGCACCCCATCCGACACCACGAGATCGAGGAGAGCTGATGCTGTACTCCACCGTCACTCCGGCCGAGAAGCGCCGCCTGTTCCGCGAACGGCTCGCGAGCGGTGAACTGCTGCGGTTCCCGGGCGCGTTCAATCCCTTGAGCGCGCGGCTGATCGCCGAGAAGGGATTCGAGGGCGTCTACATCTCGGGCGCCGTGCTGTCGGCCGACCTCGGCCTCCCCGACATCGGGCTCACGACGCTCACCGAGGTCGCCGGCCGCGCGAAGCAGATCGCCCGCATGACCGATCTGCCCGCGATCGTCGACGCCGACACCGGCTTCGGCGAGCCGATGAACGTCGCGCGCACGATCCAGGAACTCGAGGACGCCGGACTCGCCGGCATGCACATCGAGGACCAGGTGAACCCCAAGCGTTGCGGACACCTCGACGGCAAGAGCGTCGTCGATGAGAACACCGCGATCAAGCGCATCCGGGCCGCCGCGGACGCGCGCCGCGACGAGAATTTCCTGCTCATGGCGCGCACCGACATCCGGGCGATCGAGGGGCTGGATGCCGCCATCGATCGCGCGAAGGCGCTGGTGGATGCCGGGGCCGACGCGATCTTCCCCGAAGCGATGCGCGAACTCTCGGAGTTCGAGGCGATGGCCGAGGCGCTCGACGTGCCGATCCTTGCGAACATGACCGAGTTCGGGAAGAGCGAGCTGTTCTCGACCGCTCAGCTGCAGAGCGCGGGCGTGAGCATCGTCATCTGGCCGGTGTCGCTGCTGCGGACCGCGATGGGCGCGGCCGGTCGTGCGCTCGATACGCTGAACACGGAGGGGCACCTGACGTCGATGCTCGGAGAGATGCAGCACCGCGCCGATCTGTACGAGCTCATCGACTACGAGTCGTACAACCACTTCGACTCGGGGGTCTTCAACTTCACGATCGACCAGAGCGGTCGCTGAGCACGGCAGCACACAACGCAGCACACGAAGGAGTGAGCATGACCGAACCGGACATCAAGAAGGGCCTCGCCGGGGTCGTGGTCGACACGACCTCGATCTCGAAGGTCAACCCCGAGACGAACAGCCTGCTCTACCGCGGATACCCGGTGCAGGAGCTCGCCGCGACGCAGTCGTTCGAGGCTGTCGCGTACCTGCTCTGGCACGGGGAGCTGCCGACGCCCGAGGAGCTCGCGGCGTTCCGCGTCGAGGAGCGTCGCCACCGCGCGCTCGCCGACAACGTGAAGGCCGCGATCGACCTGGTTCCCGTCGAGGCGCACCCGATGGACGAGGTCCGCACGGCGGTCAGCCTGATCGGAGCCTCCGATCCCGGTGCCGGAGGCTCGGTGCTCGACGCCGGCGGCAGCCCCGAGCAGAACCTCGAACGCAGCATCCGTCTGTTCGCCGCGCTGCCGGCCATCGTGGCCTACGGCCAGCGCCGCCGGCGCGGGCAGGAGCTCATCGAGCCGCGGGATGACCTGGACTACTCGGCCAACTTCCTCTGGATGACGTTCGGCGAGGAGGCGGATGCCGTGGTCGTCGACGCGTTCAATCGCTCGATGATCCTCTACGCCGAGCACTCGTTCAACGCCTCCACGTTCACGGCGCGGGTCATCACCTCGACGCTCAGCGACCTGTATTCGGCCGTCGTCGGGGCGATCGGCGCCCTCAAAGGACCGCTGCACGGCGGTGCCAACGAGGCCGTGCTGCACATCTTCGACGAGATCGGCTCGGCGGATGCCGTCGAGGCGTGGCTCGACAAGGCCCTGGCCGAGAAGCGCAAGATCATGGGCTTCGGGCACCGCGTGTACAAGAAGGGCGACTCGCGGGTGCCGACGATGAAGGCGGCGCTCGACACGCTCGTCGCGCACTTCGACCGGTCGGAGGTCGCGGCGCTCTACGACGCACTCGAGTCGGAGTTCGTCGCCCGCAAGGGCATCTATCCGAACCTCGACTACCCCTCGGGTCCGGCATACAACCTGATCGGCTTCGACACGCTCACGTTCACGCCGCTCTTCGTCGCGGCGCGGGTGACGGGCTGGACGGCGCACGTGATCGAGCAGGCCGGAGCCAACGCGCTGATCCGCCCGCTGTCGGAGTACGTCGGGCCGGAGGAGCGGCACGTCGAGGGCTGACGAACCTGCACGTATGAGAGAGCCTGGGGCCCTTCGTCAGGCTCAGGGACCCAGGCTCTTTCGGTACCGGTGAGTGGGGGCCCTTCGGCAGGCTCAGGGACCCAGGCTCTCTCGGTGCGGCATCCGCTCTCTCGTCAGCCGATGTTCTCGACGGCGGCGCGAGCGCGCGCACCCGCCTGCGAGGCGGTACCGTCATTGCTCTCCATCGTGCTGCGCAGCAGCGTGATGATGTTGCGCACCTCGTCAGCGGCGTTCTTCCACCGCAGCTCCTTGCCGCGGTACTCCTCGGAGACCCCGTCGGCGGAGTAGTCGGCCATGGCGTTCTGCACGGCCTTGTCGCGGTCGGCGATCAGGCTCTCGAGCAGGCTCGAGACGCGGGTGAACTCTCCCTGGACCTCCTGCGAGGCGGCGACGCTGTAGGCGCGGCGATCTTCGTATGCCATTTCTGTCTCCTCGTTCTCAGCGTCCGGCGAAGCGTGCGGCCTCGAAGGACGCCCCGCTCTCGGCTCCACGGGTCTGGTCGACCATCTCGGACTCTCCCTCGCGGAACGCGCGGTCCATGCCCGAGATGCCGCCGAGCACGGCGGCGAGCGACGTGTTCAGTTCCGCGGCGACGTCGTCGGTGCGGAGCTTGAAGCTGTCGAACGCCGCTTTCGCCGCTCCCGCGTGCACCTGCATCAGCGGGTCGGCGGCGACCACGAGCTGCTTCACGAGCGCTCCGAGATCGTCGCTCGATCCCGATGTCTGCTTGCCGAGAACGCTGAGCGTCTCGGCTCCCATGTCGAACTTCATACTCCGGCTTCCTTTCGTCGCCCACTCTTCCCTGTGATCGCGGAGAGGCGATCATCCCCGATGGGCGAGGAGAGAGTAACAGGGCTGCCACGCTCGGCGGCGAAGTTATCCACAGGTGCGTACGAATGCTTTCTGATGCCATACGCGGTCATTGAGTTCCCTCGCGAGGAGGGGCGACACCGTCGGCGATGTCCATCACCGACTGTCGGAACGACTGCGACGCAGGGTCGAGGTACCCCACGGATGGCGGATCCCAGGGCTGGAGCAGCGCCCCCACCGGGCTCAGCACGAGCTGCGCCGGGTCGATCCGGTAGAACGGCAGATCCGAGCGCTGCACGTTGTGCCCACCCGTCGCAGCGCCGCGCGCCACGATCGCCGGTTCATCGGATTCCGAGTCGCCGACCACCCCGCCGTCCGAGCTGAACGTCTGCGTCCCCAGGATGCGAGCGGGATCGACGGGATGCTCTCCGAGCCTCCCCAACGGCGCGATCCAGTCACCGCCGAGCGGGTGAGTACCGCTCGCGATCGTCGCGTGCATCGCGAGCTGCCCCGCACTCATCTGACGGGCGAGCTCGCGCGCCGTCCGCTCACTGATCCCCGCCGACCCGTACAGCCAGGCGTTGCTGACGAGCCCGGGATGCTCGGCGATCATCTGGGTGCCTGCGGTGGTCCCCAGTGAATGCAGGCCGAGATCCAGCTGCACCCCGGGCGACTGCGCGCGGAACCCGTGCAGGAGCCGTGCCAGGCGAACCGCGCCGTTGTCGGGCCGCTCGATGTTCAGCACGTTGAACATCGACCCCGAGTCCCATTCCATGAACATCACGGTGGCCGTCGTCGCCGACGAGCCCGGAGCAGCGAGGTGTGCGGAGACCGCTTCCTGCATCGCCTCGGCGCTGCCCGCCCACGCCGGCAGCTTCCCGAGGTCCTCGTGGATCCCGTGGGTGAGTGTGGTGATCTGATCGGCGCTGTCGACGTCGCCCCACCCGATGCTGGCGCGCGGGCTGCCGTCGTCGGTCTCCGCGAAGAGCGAGAGCAGAAGCGGCCTCGGATCGTCGTCGAGGACCTCCGACAGGCCCCGCAACTGCTCGCGGTGCTCGTCGCTCAGGGCATCATCCGCGAGCATCTGTGACAGGGACTCCCGGTTGAAGTCGTCGCGCGTCGTCGCCGGGATTCCGTTGAGATTGCCGACCGCGAAGGGAGCGACCGTGAACAACTGGACGAGCGCCGCCGGATCGAACCGCATCCACAAGCGCCGTGCTCGCCCCGGATCGATCAGACCCACAGCGCTCGCGAAATCGGGGTGCCGTTCGACCCAGCGGCGCACGTCGTCGCGGTCGGCTCGTCCCATCCAGGAGATGCGCTCGGCCGAAGCATCCGACAGCGAGCGCGTCAGGCGGTCGGCGAGCGGCTCGGGCGAGCCCGGGCGGCCCGGGTACGCCGCACGCATCCCGCCCCAGTAGTCCTGCGACACACCGACCCGCGCGCCCCAGGCATCCGACACCTCGTCGCCCCCGCTGATCGCGCGCAGACCGCTCGCGAGATCGTCTTCGGCCTGCTCGACGTCGTGGCGCAACCGCGCGATCTCGGCGTCGAGCTCGCCGAGCGCGGCCTCGGTGGTGGTTCGGGCATCCCAGGCCGCCATCCGCCGGGATGCGGCGGTGAGGGCGGCCGCCGACCGCGCGTCCGCATCGTTCTCCCGCACGTAACGGGCCTCGGCCTCGGCGGCATCGCGCAGCGCGTCGTCGTACCGCTCGTTGGCGCTCGCGACGCGGGCTGCGAGGAGATCTCGGCGGCGCTGCAGGTCGGGGAACACGGCGTCCGCGGCATCCGTCAATCGCGTTCGCGCGGCCGCCAGTGCTTCGACGAAGCTCTCCGCCGATCGCGCCGGCCGGTCCAGCAGATGGTGGGCGCTCTGCGCCCCGCGCACATCGAAGACCTCGCTCATCCGGCGCCAGCGGTCCGTCGCCTGCGTCATCGCGTCGTCGACTTCCTCGGCTGCGAGCCGCAGTCGATCGGCCAATGCGTGCAGCTTCGCCGAGTCCAGTACGGTCGGGAGCGCGCCCGAGCATCCGTTCATCGTCGGCACCCGCCCGCCGTGATGCGTGACCCTCCGTACACGGCCGGCGACGAGTCGCGCCACGCGTACTCCGCGGCGCGGAGGTCGTCGGCCATCGTCTCGTCGCCGGTCACCACCGCGATCGTCGCCGCCCCCACGGCGTCGGCCGCCGCGTTCACGGCGTACATGATCTTGCCCGGGACGAGGCGCCGTTCCTCCAGGAACGCGTTCCACGCCGACGCGAGCACTCGCCGCCCGTCCGCGACGAGTGCGACGCCCCCCTCGAACGCCGCCTCCTCGATCGCGTCGCGACTCCGCTCGAAGTGCGGCGCGGTGTCATCGAGCCCCTTCAGAACGCCCAGGACCCCGTCGGGATCCACTCGCCATTCACTCATGTTCACTTTCCTCCGGTCTGCCCGACCCCACGGTCGAGCGCCGGGAGCGTAACAAAGCGATCTCCGAGAGAGGCGGAGTTATCCACAGGGACGCTCCGGCAAGTGTCCTCGTATGTATAAACTCGCCGACCGTGGGTGCGCGTGGGGCGCACTCGCAAAGGGGGGTCATGAGCACGGTGCAGAAGGCGGATGGCGGCGTCGACGCGTTCGTCTACAGCGTGCGAGCCGATACCAGGGCGTGGTGTCCCGCCCTGGTCTCGGATCTCCTCCCGCTGCTGGCGTCGCTGACGTGCGCGGCTCTCGCGTTCGCGGCGGATCGGGCCCTGCTCGGCACGGCGCTGATCCTGCTCGCGACCGCCGTCATCGCTGTGCAGACCGTCGCCCTCGCGGTCGCCGGACGCACCCTCGGCGCGTGGGTGTTCGGGATCCGCGTCGTCGAGAGATCGAGCGGATGCCCCTCCGGGCGGTTGCTCGCCGCCGACGTCGTCGCCGGACGCCTCGGCGCCTTCGACATCCGTCGCGGACGAGACCCGATCACCCCAGCCGTCGCCGCCTATCGCTTCCCCGAACCGACTGTGTCCTCCCGTGCGCCGATCCGGGCGACGAATGCCGTCGCGCTCCTCGATTCCGGTCAGCGGCTGCCGTTCGCGCGTGCCCTCGTGGTCGGCAGGAATCCGACGGTGGATGCCCGCGGCGACCAGCGGTTCTCCTGGCCCGATCTCTCGCGCACCCTCTCGAAGACCCACGCGCGACTCGAGTGGGACGGCGAGAGTGTCTGGATCACCGATCTCGGCTCCGCCAACGGCACGACGTTGGAGATCGGTGTGGAGCGCACGACGCTCGATCCCTTCGTCCCGACGCGGATGCGCGCGGATGCCGTGCTCTGGCTGGGGGATCGAAACCTGACGATCGCCGGTTCCCGCCGCGATCGCCGGGCCGCCCTCGAAGAGTCCGACCTCCGCGATGTGTCTCTCCCGGAGGTGCATCGTGCCTGACCTCCGCGACCGTGCGCTCATCGAGGAGGCGCGCACGCAGCGCTTCCGGCTCGGAGCCGCGATGCTCTACGGGCGCATCTCCGAGCGCCGCACCGTGAACGACAACGTCCGGCGATTCATCGCCTCGATCATCGTCGCGGCTCTCGCTTGCGCCGTTTGCGTCGGCATCTCGTTCGTCACCGATCTGCTCGAGAGGCAGGCGGCCGAGAAGGCCCGGCAGAACGCGACGATCAGCATCATCGAAGAGGAGCCCGTGTGAGCGATTTCACCCGCCTGAGTGTTCGAGGCGCGTCACGACGAGCCGAGATCGCCGTGTCGAGCGACGATCCGCTCGGCATCCTGCTGCCTCACCTGATCGATGCCCTGGCCGAACCCGCCGGTGCCGATGCCCGGCCCCTGGCGCTCGTGACGGCGATGGGTGACTCGCTCGACCTCGAGCGTTCCGCCCGCGAACAGGACCTCGGTGACGGATCGGTGCTCCATCTGATCCCGTTCGATTCCGCGCCGCCGCCACCGATGGTGATCGACGTCGTCGACGTGGTCGCCGACGAGCTCGACGGGCGCCACGACCGCTGGAGCGAGGCGTCGCGCGTCGTCGTCAGCGCGGTGGGCGTGGCGTTGTGCGCAGCAACCGTATCGATCGCGGTGCCGCTCACGGGCCCCGCCGGGATCGCGGCCCGGTTCGGTTTCCTGGGCGTGCTCGTCGTTTTCGCCGTGGGCTTCGGCCTGCTCGGCCGCTCGCGGATCGCGACGGTGCTCGCGACAGCGGCGATCGGCGCCGGCATCCCGGCCGCCACGCAGATGGCGGATGCTCGGGCCGCGCAGCATCCGATGTCCGTGATGCCGAGCGCCGCGCTGTGGATCGTGCTCGTGTGCTCGGGAGTGCTGGTGCTCGCGGTGGGGGTTGCGCGTCGCTCGCGCGGAGCGATGGTCGGGGGTGCGTTGGGCATCGCGCTGAGCGCTCCGCTGATCACCGCTCTGGCAGCGGGCATGCCGCAGGCGCAGGCGACTGCCGTGATCGGAGTCATCGCCGCTCTGCTGGTGGGGCTCGTGCCGTGGATCGCGCTCTCGGCGTCCGGGTTGACGGGTCTCGACCACCGAGTCGCGGAGAACGCCGACCTTCCTCGGCCCGCCGCGCTCGATGCGGTGAGCGAGGCGTATCGCACCCTCGACGGAGTCGTGGCGGTGCTGGGCGTGATGACGGCGTTCTGCGGCATCGTCCTCTGGATGTCGGGCGGCGTCTGGGCGCGGCTTCTCGCGGTGGTGCTCGCTCTCGTGCTGATGCTGCGCTCGCGGGCGTTCCCGCTCCGTGCCCAGGGGTTCCTGCTTTGGGCGGCGGCGATGGGGATCACGGGGGGCGCGGCCGCGACGCTCATCCTGCAGGACTCGCTCGGGTGGGTCGCCGCGGCCGGCGCCGTGGTGATCGGCACGGTGGCGGCCACGGCGGGACTCGCGCGTCCGAGGGCGCACCAGCGTGCGAGGCTCCGTTCCTTCGGCGACGCGCTCGAGACCGCGGCCGTGGTCGCCACGGTGCCGCTCGCCGTGGGCGTGTTCGGGATCTACGCCGATCTGCTCGCGCTGTTCGGGGGCGGCGCATGACCCCGATCGATCGCGGGGGCGTGCCCGTCGCGATGTTCGGCAGTGGCGCGCGCTTGCACTCCCGTCTCACCTCGTGGGACGCGGCAATCACGCGGCCGATGGGGGCCGTGCATCGGATCGGGTTCGTGCACCTCGCCGCCGGCGCCGGTGCGACATCGATCGCCGGCGAGGTCGTGAGACTGCTCCGGCGGCGACGGACGGCTCCGCCCCTCGTGGTCGATCTGTCGCCCGAAGGCGATCTCGCGCGCCGACTCGGGGTCGCGGAGACCGCGCCGCGTCGGGATCGGCGGGTGTTCCGCACGAGTGTCGACGCCCGACGGATGGTGCAGGAGGTCTCCGGGGTTCTCGGTTCACGCCCCTCGGACGCCGCCTCCTCCCCGGTCGCGGCGTGGAGGCGCGAGATCTCGCCGATCATGCGCTTCCACGAGATCGTGGTCGCGGACTTCGGCACGCGAGACCCCGATCGCGAGCTCGCCGAGATCGCCGCGCTCTGCGACGCGATCTGCGTGGTCGCGCCTGCGCAGCGCGTGGGCGCCGAGCTGGCCCGGGTCGTGGCCGAGGCGGTCGCTGCCCTTTCCGATGCGCCTCGCACCGTCATCGCCCTCGTCGACGTGGCGCGGGAAGCCCGGCGGATTCCGGCCGTGCTCGCGGCACAGACCGCGCACCCGGTGATCCTCATTCCGCACGACACGTCCTTGGCCGGCGGCGGATCGGCTCGATCGTTCCGGGCGCGGCAGGCTCTCCTGCGTGTGGCCGGCGCGCTCGTCGAAGAGGTCGACGCGTGACGCAGCGTATCGTTCACCGTCCGGCGCGCGCCGTCCTCCCGGCGGAGCCTCCGGAGGGCATCGTGCTGACCGCTCCGCCGGCGAGCAATGACGCCGCCGCCGGATTCCCGCTGCAGTCGGTGCTGCCGATCGTCGGCAGCCTGTCGTCGATCACGATGATGGTGCTCCTGCGCGGCAACCCGATGTTCGTCGTGATCGGCGCGGTGATCCTCGTCGTGGCCCTGGTCGGCGGCATCGGCATGGCCTTCACGACTCGGGGCAACGCGGCGCGACAGCGTCGCCTGCAGCGCGAGCGCTATCTCGATCACCTCGAGCGGGTGCGTGTGCAACAGCATGGGCGGGCGGAGGACGTACGTGGCGCAGCTCTCCTGCGGCATCCGTCCCCCTCGGCCCTCGTCGAGATCGGGCATGATCCGGCGCGTCGCTGGGAGTGCCGCCCGTCCGATCCCGACTTCCTCCACGCGCGCATCGGCACCGGAGATCTCCCAGTACTCCCGGTCGCTCTGCCCGAGGAATCGAATCCCGTGCAGCCGTACGACCCGATCATGAAGGCTGCGGCCGAACGGCTGGTGCGATCGGCGGGGGTGGTCCAGGGGATGCCGGCGACGATCGATCTCTCCACCGGCGGCCAGTACGCGATCGTCGGTGAACGGGTGCACGCGCTGAGAGCCGCGCGAGCGCTCGCGGTGCAGCTCGCGACGTTCCATTCGCCCGATGAGGTGCACCTCGCAGCCGTGGTTCCGGCATCCGCTGTCGCCGACTGGTGCGGGTTCGATCTGCTCCCGCACGTCAACGCCCCTCGTCCCGCCGGCGACCAGCCGCTCGCGCGCCGTTCCGGCCCGGACCTCGACGCGCTGATCGCCGTGATCGCTCCCGAGCTGCGCGACCGCGTCGCGACCACGACGGCGGCGCGTCGTGCGGGCCGGCGCATCCGGCCGGTGCGTCTCGTGCTCTTCATCGATGAGGGCGACGGCTACGCGACGACCCCGCCGCGTTGGGACTCGGTCCTCGACGCCGCGGATCTCGGCATCACGATCGTGCACCTCGTCGACGATCGCCTCAAGGAGCCCGAGAACGTGGTCGCCCGCATCACGGTCGACGCTGATCGGGGCGGCATCGAGACCCTCGCCGATCCCGGAGCGACGGTGGTCTACGCTCCGGATGCCGTCGAACAACGGATGCTCGAGACGATCGCCCGTCCGCTCGCCGCGCTGCGGATCAGCAGGGCGACGGCGGCGGAGGCGACCGACGCCGTGGCTCCCGACCTCGGGGAGATGCTGGGGCTCGGCGATGTGGCACGCATCGATCCCGACCGGGCGTGGGGTCCCCGATCCTCGGCGGACTTCCTCCGGGTGCCGATCGGCGTCGACGACACGGGCGCACCCGTGCTCCTCGATCTCAAGGAGTCCGCGCAACTGGGCATGGGACCGCACGGCATCTGCATCGGAGCGACGGGATCGGGCAAGAGCGAACTGTTGCGCACTCTCGTGCTCGGCCTGGCGGCGACGCACGGCCCGGAAGATCTCAGCATGATCCTCGTCGACTACAAGGGAGGGGCGGCGTTCGCACCGTTCGCGCGGCTTCCGCACGTCGCCGGGATCATCGACAACCTCGCCGATGATCCCCAACTCACCGAACGCGCACGTGCGAGCATCAACGGTGAGGTGGTGCGTCGGCAGCAGCTGCTGAAGGCGGCCGACAACTCGGCGTCGATCACGCACTACCGGCAGCTTCGACGCACGCGCCCCGAACTGCCTGCGTTGCCCCACCTCTTCCTCGTCATCGACGAGTTCGGCGAACTCCTGACCGCCGAACCGGAGTTCGTCGATCTGCTTCTCACGATCGGCCGCATCGGTCGATCGATCGGTGTGCACCTCCTGCTCTCGAGCCAGCGGATCGAGTCGGGGCGCCTCCGCGGACTCGAGACCTACCTGTCGTACCGGATCGGATTGCGCACGTTCTCGGCGGCCGAGAGCGCCATGGTGCTCGACACCCAGGACGCCTTCCACCTGCCGGCGATTCCGGGGTACGCCTACCTCAAGGTCGACACCTCGGTGTACACCCGGCTCCGCGCGGGGTACGTCTCGGGGCCGGTCGACGATGTGCGGGAGCATCCGGTCGAGACCGCGGAGGAACCCCAGGTGAGGATGATCGGCGCATACGACCGGATGCCGTCGGTGGCGGATGCTGCGGATGTGGCGGATGCGGCGGCGGATGCCGAGCCCGAGCCGTCGCCGCTGCGGGAGCATGCCCCGACGGAGGCGGCGCTCCCGGAACGTGCCCTGGTGGATGTGGCCGTGGAGCGACTCGCGAAGGGCGCGCCTCGCACGCGTCCGGTGTGGTTGGCACCGCTTCCCCTGCGCGTCGCTCTGGGGAGCCTGCTGCCATCGAGCGCCGCGGCCGACGACGTCACGGGTCTCAGCATCCCGATCGGACTGCTCGATGAGCCGGCGCACCAGCGGCAGCTGCCGTGGAGCCTCGATCTGACCCGATCCGGTGGGCATGTCAGCGTGATGGGCGCGCCCCAGTCGGGTCGGTCGACGTTCCTGCGCACCGTCGCCGCGTCGATCGCCGTGACGCGCACCCCGCAACAGGTGAGCGTCTACGGCCTCGACCTCACCGGCGGTGGTCTCGCGCGCATCGAGGGCTTCCCGCATGTCGGTGGGGTCGCGACCCGTGGGCATCGGGAGCGCGTCGGGCGTCTGCTCGAAGAGCTCACGACGATGCTCGGCGTGCGCGAGCAGCTGTTCCGCCGGGAGGGGATCGATTCGGTCGACGACCTGCGCCGCCGCCATGCGGCCGGGGAGCTGCCGCTTCTGCCCTCAGCCGATGTCGTGCTGCTCGTCGACGGATACGCATCTCTTCGGGCCGACTTCGAGGAGAACGAGGAAGCGCTGCAGCGCCTCATCGACCGCGGCGGCAGTTTCGGCATCCATGTGGTGGTGACCCTCAACCGCTGGGCCGATCTCCGCACGCCCCAGCAGGGAGTGGTCGGCACGCGCATCGAACTGGGGCTGAACGATCCGAGCGATTCGCAGGTCTCGCGCAAGCTCTCGTCGTCGCTGCGGAGCGACGAGCCCGGCCGGGCGCTGACGGATGCCTCCGAGTTCGCGCACGTCGCGCTCCCCGTTCTCGAAGACGACGAGTCCGCCGAGATCGGCGAGCTGATGGAGACGCTCGCACGGCAGTCGGCGCTGTCGTGGGCGGGGCCGGAGGCGATGCCGATCCGGTTGCTCCCGGAGGATCTCGATCCACAGGCGGTGCCGGATGTCGGGACCGATCCGTCGTCGATCCCGTTGGGGCTGCGGCAGGACACGATGCGGGGATTCTCGCTCGACCTGGCGCGGAACGATCCGCACCTGCTGGTGTTGGGAGACACCGGCTGCGGGAAGACGACCGTGCTGCGCGGGATCGTGCGGGGAGCGCTGGCGGGGCACACGGCGGAGGATCTCGTGATCGCTCTCATGGACGTGCGGGGAGAGCTCGCCGAGGAGGTGCCGGAGTCGTACCTGGGCGGGCACGCCGCCTCCGCCCCGCTCGCGCGTCAGCTCGCGGAGTCGATCGCGATCGAGCTCGAGAAGAGGCAGACGGCGAAAGCGGCCGGTCCGCGCATCCTCGTGGTGATCGACGACTTCGACGTGCTCGCCGCCGGAGGAACCGAGCCGTTGCGACCGCTGATGCCGTACCTCGCGTCGGCGCGCGACCTCGGTCTGAACGTCGTCATCACCCGACCCGTGCTCGGAGCATCGCGCGCGATGTACGACACCGGGCTCCAGTCGCTGCGAGACACCGGCGGGTCGACGCTGGTCATGAGCGGAGACCGCGGCGAGGGGCCACTGCTGCCCAAGGTGTTCGCCGAGCAGATGGTGCCGGGGCGAGCGCGTTTCCTGCAGCGCGGCTCGAGGGCGACTCTCGTGCAGATCGCGCGGTTCGAGGCGGGCGGCAGAAGCTGAGAGGCGGATGCCGGTCGTGGCGGCGTTCGGTCGGAAAAGCATACCGATATGCCACGCATGAGGACATTATGCTGTGCTGGTGAGTGAAAACGAGACACCGGAGACCCCGCCCACCCCAGACCCGGCGCCGCCCGCGCCGCCCGCTGCACCGGCGCCACCACCACCGGCGGTAGCGCCGGACGTGACACAGCCGGCGCCCCCGCCCTCACCCTCGGCACCCGCCCCGGGTGCGGCCGGCCCGACTCCGGATACCGCAAGCTACGTCCCCGGGACGCATCAGCTTCCGACGGCGGAGCCCCAGGCCTTCCCGTTCGCTCCCGACCAGGGACTCGCGGTGGGCGTCGTTCCCGCGCCCGCCGGCGGAGAGTTCGGGCCGAACAAGAAGCTCCCGCTCGGCGCGATCATCGGGATCATCGCGGGTGGAGTCGTCGTGCTCCTGGTGCTCGCCGCCGCCATCATCGTGCCGTTGCTCGGTCGTGGCGGCGGTGACGCGGGCGGGGGAGCCGCGGGCGACGAGCCCGCGCCCGCGGCGTCGACCCCGGAGGAGTGGGTCGAGGCGTACCTCACGGCGGTCTCCGAAGGGGATGCCGAAGAGGCGGCGAAGTACCTCGACACCTCGTCGTACAGCGACGAGCTTCTCACGGACGAGGTCTTGGCGGCCTCGCTCGAGCTCGGCGCGATCGAAGACATCGAGGTCGGCGAGGCGGAGGAGGGCGAGTACAGCGACGTGACCGTGACGGCCACATTCACCATCGGCGGCACCGAGGTGTCGCGCGACTTCGAGATCTACCAGAGCGAGTACGACGGTGAGATCACGATGCTCGACGGTGCCGCACGCGTCTCGACCTACAGCTTCGACGACATCGGACTGACGGTCAACGGCGTGGAGGTGCCGGATGATGCCCTGGTCTTCCCGGGTACGTACGAGTTCGGCACGGTCCTCGAGGAGTTCGCCATCGAGGGCGAGTCGACTCTCATCGTGGCCGACGACAAGAGCGAGGAGGCGGTCACGATGCTCCGGCCTGTGCTGAGCGAGGCAGGGGTGGCGTCGTATCGCGAACTCGTCACGGCGTCGCTGCGGGAATGCCTGGCGCTCAAGACGCTGAACACGCCGTGCGGTATGGACGTGACCGGCATGGAGAAGGACGGCTACGCCGTCGTCGACGGCGCGGTGTCGCGCGTGATGAGTGCCGAGGGTGAAGCCGCGCTCACCGGCCTCGTCGGCGAGGTCAGTGACCGCGCCGTGGTCTCGACATATGAGAGCTTCGGGATCGACCTCACCGTCGAGGCGCAGAACGCCGCGGGTCAGCGCGGTACGTACACGACCTACTATTCGGGCCTCCTCTCCCCGAAGGTCGACTTCGCCGCCGACGACCCGAAGGTCGTCTGGGAGTAGTCGCGGCATCCGATAGCGAACGCGGAAGGGCCCGGCATCCGAGGGGGATGCCGGGCCCTTCCATGGGTGGGCCCTTCGACGGGCTCAGGGACCCAGGTCCTCAGCCGCGGGCGACCTCGAGCTCGATGACCGACCACGACAGGGCCGGCAGGGTCGCGCGTACGGTGCCGTCGACGACCTCGGCGGCCAGCGGCACCATGTGCACGGTGTCGGGGGTCGTCTCGAGGTTCGCGGTCGAGCGGTCGCCGCCCTCGGGGATCGTGAGCGTCTCGGCCTGGCGCAGCCGCAGGTCGCCCAGGCCGTGCAGGTCGATCGTCAGATCGTTCGCCGAGTCCAGCGAGCGGTTCGCCACGAACACGACCAGGCGTCCGGTCTCCTCGTCCCACGTGGCCGCCGCATCGACCGAGTCGACGTCGCCGTAGCGCTTCGTCGCGATCTGCGAGGCCGAGACCGCGAGGCGCAGGATGCGCCCCTTCGCGAGACGCGCCATCCGCTCGAACGGCCAGAAGCTGGTCTGGCGCCAGGCCGGGCCGTTCTCCTCCGAGCGGATCGGGGCGATCACGTTCACGAGCTGCGCCTGGTTGGCGATGCGCACGCGGTCACCATGCCGCAGCAGGCTGTTGAGCAGAGTGCCGACGACGACGGCATCCGTCACCGAGTAGGTGTCCTCGATGAGGCGCGGGTGCTCGCGCCAGCCTGCCTTCGCGATCTCACCGGCCTCGACGTCGTTGTACTTGCGCTGATCCCACACGTTCCATTCGTCGAACGAGATGTCGACCTGCTTGGTGTGCTTGCCGGCGGCCTTGACCGCGTCGACCGTCGCGATGACGCCCTCGATGAAGGCGTCCATGTCGACCGACTCCGCGAGGAACGACTCGGTGTCGCCGTCGTGCTCCTGGTAGTACGCGTGCATCGAGACGTAGTCGACCTCGTCGTAGGCGTGCGTGAGCACGGTGTGCTCCCACGACCCGAACGTCGGCATCTGGCGGTTCGACGACCCGACCGCCACGAGCTCGATCGACGAGTCGACGAGCTTCATGGCCTTGGCCGACTCCTGCGCGAGACGCCCGTACTCGGCCGCCGTCTTGCCGCCGATCTGCCACGGCCCGTCGAGCTCGTTGCCCAAGCACCACAGCTTGATGTCGAAGGGCTGCTCGGCACCGTTCTTGCGCCGCAGATCCGACCAGTACGTGCCGCCCGGGTGGTTGGCGTACTCGACGAGCGCGCGGGCCTCCTCGACGCCACGGGTGCCGAGGTTGATCGCCTCCATCACCTCGACGTCGGCCTCCTTCGCCCAGTCCATGAACTCGTGCAGACCGAAGGCGTTGGTCTCGATCGTGTGCCAGGCGCCGTCGATGCGCACGGGACGGTCCTCGACCGGGCCGACGCCGTCTTCCCAGCGGTAGCCCGAGACGAAGTTGCCGCCCGGGTACCGCACGACCGTCGGCCCCATCTCCTTCACCAGGGCGAGGACGTCCTGACGGAATCCTCGTTCATCGGCCTGCGGATGCCCCGGCTCGTAGATGCCGGTGTACACGCAGCGCCCCATGTGCTCGACGAAGGACCCGAAGAGCCTCCGGGGAACGTCGGCGATGGTGAAGTCGCGGTCGATGGTGATGCGGGCGTGAGACATTGCTCTCCTTGGTTGCGGCGGATGCCGGGGTGCGGGGTGCGGGGGGACTACTGACCGCCGAAGCCGCTGGTCGCGACTCCCTTGACGATCTGCTTCTGGAAGATGAGGAACACGACGATGAGCGGCAGCGCGGCGAGCACGGCCTGGGCCATGACCTGCGCGTACTGCACGCCGTAGGCGCTGATCACGGTCTGGAGTCCGACCGGCAGCGTCATGAGCGTGGTGTCGTTGATCACGAGGAACGGCCAGAGGAAGTTGTTCCATGCCCCGATGAACACGAAGATCGCCACGGATGCCAGGATCGGCCGCGACAGCGGCAGCACGATCGACCAGAAGATGCGCAGGCGGCTGGCGCCGTCGACGCGGGCGGCGTCCTCGAGTTCGATGGGGATCGCGTCGAAGAACTTCTTGAGGATGAACACCATCGCCGGAGCGACGACCTGCGGCAGGATCAGGCCCCAGTGCGTGTCGATCAGGTTGAACGCGAGCATCTCGTAGAACAGCGGGATGATCAGCACCTGCGGCGGCACGACGATCGAGGCGATGATCACGACGAACAGCCACTTGCGGCCGGTGAAGTCGAGCCGCGAGAAGGCATAGGCGGCCAGCGCCGAGATCGTCAGGGTGATGAGGGTCACGGCGATCGAGGTCCACAGGCTGTTGAGCGCCCAGACGTAGACGTTGCCCTGCGAGAGGATCGCGGTGAACGCCTCGAACGTCGGGCCACTCGCGCCGATCCACCCGGGGTCGCCGGACGCGGCATCCGTCTCGGTCTTGAAGGCGGTCGCGACCGCCCAGAGGAACGGCAGCAGCCAGCCGATCGCGAGGAGCGCCAGCACCACGAACGCGGCGATGCGCAGGGGTGAGAACGGTTTCTGGCCGGGGAGCTTCGGGCGGGCGGTGCGGCGATGCCGCGGAACGGTGAGCGTGCGGGTGTGGTCGGCGGATACGGATTCGGTGGGAACGAGGGTGGCGGAGGACATCACTGCTCCTTCTTGCGGCGCGTGACCAGAGCCTGCGCGACGCCGATGATGACGATGAGGGCGAAGAAGACGTACGAGATCGCCGCGGAGTATCCGAAGCGGTAGTTCACGAAGCCGGCTTCGTAGATGTACTGCACGATCGAGCGGGTGGTGTCACTCGCGACGCCACCGAGCATCTGGTACGCCTGGTCGAACAGTTTCAGCGAGGCGAGGATCTGCAGGATGAGGATCAGCACGGTCGCCGGGCCCAGCTGCGGGAGGGTGATCGACCAGAACTGGCGCCACGCGCCGGCCCCGTCGAGGGATGCCGCCTCGTACTGCTGCGGCGGGATGTTCTGCATGGCCGCGAGGTAGAGCAGGAAGTTGAACCCGACCGTCCACCACACGGTCGCGATCACGATCGAGAGCATGTTGGTGTCGGAGTTCTGCAGCCACGCGATCGGCTCGAGCCCGAAGAACTCCAGGATGTTGTTGGCCGCGCCGATCTGCGGGTTGAAGATCCAGACCCAGATCTGCGAGATCACGGTGGAGGCGAGCAGGTACGGCATGAAGAACGACAGGCGCCACAGCCACTGGCCGGGGAGCCCGCGGTCGACGAGCGCCGCCATGAGGAGTGCCACGGCCACGAGCGGCACGGTCGAGAGCAGCGTGAACCACACCGTGTTCCACATCGACTGCCACATGACGGGGTCGACGAGCGCTTCGGCGTAGTTCGCGAAGCCGACGAACCCGCCGCCGGCGCCGGTGAGCGACTGGTCGGTGAAGCTCAGGTAGATGCCGTGCAGGATCGGCCATGCCAGGAACAGCACGAACGCGATGAGGAACGGGACGAGGAAGGCCCAGCTGATGAGCTGCTCGCGCTTGCGGGTGCCGGCGCGGCGGGGGCGGAAGTCGGATGCTCCGCCCGTCACGAGGGTGCGGGTGGCGGTCGAGGTCATGGCTTCCACGTCCCCTCGGGGTCGGCCGGATTGGGTCTGCGCAGAAGTGTGTTGACGCGCGCCTCGAAGCGGTCGATCGCGGCGGCCGGGTCGGCGCCCGAGAGGAGCACGTTCTGCACGGCGGCGCCGAACTCGCCCTGGAAGCTCGAGCCGGAACCGGTGAACCACGCGGTCGGGTCGTAGACGACGTTGTCGGCGGCCGAGGCGTAGTGCGCCTGCGGCACGAGGTCGTCGTAGGCGGGCGAGGAGGTGACCGGGAGGTAGGCGGGGATGTGCCCGGCCTCGGCCCACTCGAAGGAGCCCTTCAGCATGTCGGCGACGAAGCGGTAGACGAGGTCGCGGCGCTCCTCGTTCGCGTTCGCCTGGTGGGGCAGCACGAAGGAGTGCGAGTCGGCGTAGACGGCGGGGGTGCCGTAGATCGTGGGGATGGTCGTCGCGTCGAAGGGCAGGTTCGCGGCCTGCATCGTGCGCAGCTCCCACACGCCGGTCATGAGCATGCCGCTCTTGCCGGTCGCGAACTCGGCCACGGCCCCGCCGTAGTCGGCCTGCGCCGCCGCGATCTCGCCGTCGAGGAGCGTCTGCATGAACGTGAGCGCCTCGACCGCGGCATCCTTGTCGATCACGGCCTTGCCGCCGACGGGCAGTTCGATCTGCAGGCCGTGCTGGGCGTACAGGCCGTAGAACAGACGCCACATCTGGGCGCCGTCGCCGAGGTAGCCAAACGAGAGCGCGTGCCCGGATGCCTGGGCGCCGACCTCGCGGAGCTGATCGACGAACTCCTCGGGCGACGACGTCTCGCGCAGTGCGCCGTCGGAGTCGAGCACGCCCGCGGCGTCGCAGATGTCGGTGTTGAACATGAGCACGAAGGGGTGGGCGTCGAGCGCGACGCTGAAGAGCCGGTCGCCGACGAAGCCCTTCTCCCAGATCGGGCCGGGGAAGGTCGAGCGGTCGACGCCGAGCTCGGCGAGGCGGTCGACGTCCCAACTGTCGAGCAGGCCGCCCGGCGCCCAGCCGTTCACGCGGGTGGCGTGCATGACCGCGACGTCGGGGGCGCGGCCACCGGCACCCGCCATCGCGAGCTTCGTGTAGTACGGGGTGCCCCAGGCGAGCACGGTGGGGCGGATGCGGTAGTCGGACTGCGCGGAGTTCACTCCGTCGAGCAGCGACGACATCGTCACGCCGTCGCCTCCCGAGAGCAGGTGCCAGAACTGCAGGGTCTCGGTGCGAGAGCCTGCGGGGGAGAGGGGGGAGCAGCCGGCGAGCAGGGCCGCGCCGGCGGTGAGCGTGGCGGCGGTGAGGAACTGCCTACGGGACAGATCGAGCGGGGGCGTCATCGTCACTCCTTCGTGACCGGATGGTGGACGCCCCATCATTACATCGATGTAATCACGGCGCAAGCATCCGTCCTCCCACCGTCCTGGCTTTCGAATCGCCCTCTTTGCCGTTCGCCCGCGCCGAAAGCCGCAAAGTGAGCGATTCGAACGCCCTGTGTGGGGTGCGACGGGCGACGGGCGACGGGCGACGGTTGGTGGGGCGGGCGGATGCCGGGGCTCAGGGCGTGTAGCCGCGGGGGGTCGCGCGGGTGCTGTCGCGCTCGATCAGGTGGTGCGAGAGGGTGAGGGCGCGCGGGGGAGCGGCCCGGTCGTCCATGCGCGACTCGAGCAGGCCCAGCGCCGCGACCGCGAACGCGCCGCGATCGAAGGCCACGGTCGTCAGCGATGGTGAGGTGTACTTCGAGAACTCCACGTCGTCGAAGCCCGTGACGATCACGTCTTCCGGCACGCGGATGCCGCGGTCGTGCAGGGCGTGCAGGGCGCCCATCGCGAGCGAGTCGGTGAAGGCGACGATCGCATCGAAGGCGACGCCACGGTCGAACAGCGTGCGCACGGCATCCGCCCCGCCCGCCATCGCCCACGGCAGTCGGTTCACCTCGAGCGCGGGATCGCGGGGGATGCCGGCCTCGCGGAGGGCATCGTGCACGCCTTCGAGGCGCAGGCGGCTGGTCGCCGTCGCGAACGCAGGATCGTCGTCGGCGCCGACGACGGCGATGCGCCGGGCGCCGCGCGCGAGCACGTGCCGGGTCGCATCGGCCGCTGCGGCGCGGCTGTCGACGCGCACGTGGTCGGCGCGCTGCTGCTCGACCTCGCCGATCACGACGAGAGGCGGCAGACGGTCGGCGTACTTGAGCACGCTGTCCTCGAGGCGGATGGGGTTGAGGATCAGGCCGTCGACGAGGTGGGCGCGGGCACGCGAGACGAGTTCCTTCTCGCGCTCGGGCTCGGATGCCGTCTCCTCGATCTGCACGGCGAGCCCTCGCTCGTGCGCGGCCTCGACGATGCGATGCACGAGCTCGGCCGAGAACGCGGTCGCGAGGTCGGGGAGCGCGACGGCGATGATCCCGGAGCGGCCCTTGCGCAGTCCGCGGGCGCTGAGGTTCGGCACGAAGTCGAGCTGCGCCATCGCCGCCTCGACCTTGGAGCGCGTGTCGTCGTTCACGGGAACCGTGCCGGTGACGACGTTCGAGACCGTCTTCGGCGAAACGCCCGCGAGGGCGGCGACGTCTTTCATCGTCGCGCGGCGCGGGGGGCTCGTCGTCATGCGGTCAGCCTACCGGCGAGCACGTCCCGCCCCGCAGTACATCGTTGTAGAGCGGCGCCGGCTGGCTATGCTGGCGCGATGGGCAACGAACGCAACTGGGCGGGTAACCTCACGTATCGGGCATCCCGGGTGGAGCATCCGGAGTCGATCGACGAGCTGCGGGCGCTGCTCGCCCAGGGCGGTCCGGTGCGGATGCTGGGCTCGCGCCACTGCTTCAACGACATCGCCGACACCGACGGCGTGCTTCTCGCCCTCGACCGGCTGCCCGCCGTCTTCGAGGTCAACGCGGAGCGCGACAGCGTGCGGGTGTCGGGAGGGCTGCGGTACGGCGACATCGCCCCGCTGCTCGCCGCCGAGCGGCTCGCCCTCGCCAACCTCGCCTCGCTGCCGCACATCTCGGTCGCCGGGGCCGTGGCGACCGGTACCCATGGCTCCGGCGACGCGATCGGGTCGCTCGCCGACGCCGTGCGCGCCCTCACGATCGCCACGCCCGCAGGCGACACGGTCGAACTGCGCCGCGGTGACGCCGACTTCGACGGAGCGGTCGTGAGCCTCGGCGCCCTCGGTGCCGTCGTCGACGTGACCCTCGACGTCGAGCCGACATACGACGTCGCCCAGCACGTGTTCGAGCACCCGTCGTGGGATGTGATCCTCGCCGACCTCGAAGCGGTCACCGGCATCGGCACGAGCGTCAGCATCTTCTCGACCTGGCAGCACACCGACGTGGCCGATCAGATCTGGGTCAAGCAGCGCCTCCCCGAAGCCCGAGAGGCCGCACGCGACTCGCTGTTCGAGAGCCTGGGGGCCGAGGCCGCGACGAGCAAGCGGCATCCGATCCTCGGCGTCGACCCCGTCGCGTGCACCGAGCAGCTCGGCGTCGCCGGGCCCTGGTTCGAGCGCCTCGCGCACTTCAAGCTCGAGTTCACGCCCTCGGCCGGTGCCGAGATCCAGAGCGAGTACCTCGTGCCGCGCGCCGACGCGGTCGCGGCGATCCAGGCCGTGCGCTCGCTCGCCGGGCAGATCGCCCCGCTGCTGCTCGTGAACGAGATCCGCACGGTGAAGGCCGACGACCTCTGGCTGAGTTCGTCGTACGGCACGGATGCCGTCGGCATCCACTTCACATGGAAGCCCGATGAGGCCGCCGTGCGCGACTTCCTCCCGACGCTCGAGGCGGCGCTGCCGCCGACGGCCCGCCCGCACTGGGGCAAGGTGTTCACGCTCGATGCCGCCGAGGTGCGCGAGCGGTACCCGCGCTTCGACGACTTCGCGGCGCTCGCCGCGCGCTTCGACCCCGAGCGACGGTTGGTGAACCCGTACCTGGAGCGGTTGGGGCTGTAGGGTCCTTCGTCTCGTCGCTGCGCTCCTCGCTCAGGAACCGGGTGTGTGCGGGGTGGGGCCCTACGCGGTCGGCACCCACACCCGCATGGTCGAGGGGCCGCGGCGGGCCCAATCGTGGTACGCGACGAGCGGTGCGTCGACGACCGCGCCGGTCGAACGCACCCGCACCGGCAGCGTCACCCGTCCTCCCGCCTCGACGGGTTCACCCGCCACCACGCCCTCTCCCACGTCCACTCCGAGGTCGACCGACTCGAGCGCCAGGACCACCGGCCCGCGTTCGATCGCAACGCTGCCGCGCACGGCATCCACCATCGGATGCGGCGCCGTCGCGCGCACCGCGAGCGGCAAGGTCAGCTCGACCACGTCGCCGGCCCGGAAGGCGCGACGCACCGCGAACGCGCCCGGAGCCGCCGGATGCTCCGACACCCCGTCGCCCGTCGACACGCGCACCACGGCATCCGTCGCCCAGTCCGGCACGCGCAGCGTCAGGGTGAACTCCGCATCCTCGACCGCGCGCACGCGGATGCCGCCGTCGACCGGGTATCCCGTCTCGACGTCGAACGCCACGTGCCGCCCGTCGGGCAGCGTCGTGCGCACCGACGCCGGCGCGTACTGGTGCAGTTGCACGCCGTCGTCGTCGGCGGTCGCGACGTAGGCGGCGAGGCTGGCGAAGGTGCGGGCGACGTTGGGCGGGCAGCACGACACCTCGAACCACGGCGCCCGCAGCGACGACGAGGCGCGCTTCGAGGTGCCGTCCGGGTCGGCGGGAACGCCGGGCACTCGCTGGTGCAGCGTGTTCGCGTAGTAGAAGCCGCGTCCGTCGGATGCCGGCGAGGTCGCCACGACGTTGAACAGCGTGCGCTCGATGAGGTCGGCGTGCCGCGGGTCGGCCGTCGCGAGCAGCAGACGCCAGGAGAACATGATCGAGCCGATCCCCGCGCAGGTCTCGGAGTAGGCGCGGTCCGGCGGCAGCTCCCAGTCCTCGCCGAAGGCCTCGTCCTGGTGGTGCGAGCCCTGGCCACCGGTGACGTAGGTGCGGCGCTCGACCGTGCGGTCCCACTGCGCGCGCAGGGCGTCGAGCAGTCCGGCATCCGATCGTTCGATCGCCACGTCCGTCGCTCCGGCCGAGAGATAGTTCGCGCGCACCGCGTGTCCGCGCAGCGCCGTCGCCTCGCGCACCGGCACGTCATCCTGGAAGTACTCCTGGCCCCACTCGATCTCGGCGAGGGAGCCGTGCCCGTGCCGTTCGACGAAGAGCGCCGCCTGATCGATGTAGCGCTGCTCGCCGAGCGCGCGGCCGAGTTCGGCGAGACCGACCTCGACCTCGGCGTGACCGCAGATCGCGTCCCGGCCGTCCGCGCCGAACTCTCGGCACACCAGGTCGGCCGCGCGACGGGCCACCCCGACGAGGCCGTCGTCGGCATCGGGCCGCGTGCGGTGCCGGGCGACCGCCGCCTGGAAGAGGTGCCCCAGGCAGTAGAGCTCGTGGCCCCACTCCAGGTCCGACCAGCGCTCGCGCTGGCCGGGGCGCCCGAACATCGTGTTCAGGTAGCCGTCGGATTCCTGCGCCGCGGCGACGCGCGCCACGACCCCGCGGAACCGCTGCTCGAGAACGGCGTCGGCCGCGGCATGCGTCCGGCTGATCTCCCACGCCAGCGCCTCGAGGTACTTGTAGATCTCGGAGTCGGAGAACTCCCGTCCACGGCGGCCGGCGGGCAGGGTGCCGGCGACCGCCAGGTCGTAGTTCGGCAACCAGCCCTCCGACTCGAGACGCGACTCGATGTGCGCGAGCGTCGCCTCGCCGTTGACGGCCTGGCGCGCGGCCCAGAACCCTCCGGTGATGTGCACCTCGTCGAGGCCGAGGGGGCGCAGGCGCCCGTGGGTGGGAACCACGGGAGCGGCCGGTGCGGTGGTGTCGAGCATGGTCATCCCTTGAAAGCGCCCGACATGAAGCCGCGCACGTAGTGTCGTTGGAGGATCAGGAAGAGAAGGATGCAGGGGAGCGCGAGCACCACGACCCCCGCCTCGGTCGCGCCGTAGTCGACGACGCCCTGCACCTGGCCGCGCAGGTTCGCCACCGCGAGCGGCAGCGTCATGCGGTTGGTGTCGTTGATGAGGATCAGCGGGGCCATGAAGTCGTTCCACGCGGTGAGGAAGGCGAACAGCCCGACCGTCACGAGCCCGGGCTTCACCGCCGGCAGCAGCACCCGCCACAGGGCTCCCCAGCTGGAGCATCCGTCGACCATCGCCGCCTCATCCATCTCCCGCGGGATCGACTCGAACGAGATGCGCATCATGAACATCGAGAACGGCAGCTGGAACATCGTGATCACCAGCGCCACCCCGATGAGCGAGTTCTGCAGGCCGACCGCGTTGAGGATCACGTAGAGCGGGATCAGCAGCGTCGCGTACGGCACCATCAGGATCGCGAGCGTCAGCAGGAACAGCGCGTTCTTGCCGGGGAACGAGAACCGGGCGAACGCGTAGCCGCCCAGCAGCGAGATGAACAGCGTGAGCGCGACCGTGAGCACCGAGACGAACAGCGAGTTGCCGAGGTAGACCCAGATGCCGGCCTGGTACTCGCCGAGGGCGGCGTAGTTGCCGAACCCCCAGCCGTCGGTCTGGCTCGTGCCCGCCATCGGGCTGACCGACGAGACGCCGGTCCAGATGAGCGGGTAGAGGAAGATCACCGCGAGCGCGGTGGTGAAGACCCAGTACGGGATGCCGTAGACCACGCGGGCGGCCTTCGACCGGTAGCGCGGGGCGGCGGGCTGGCTGTGCGGGGCGACGATGGAGCGGGTGAGTGTCTGAGACATGGGCGGATCCTCGTTTCAGTTCTCATCCGTGCGGCGGAAAGCGCGCAGCTGGAAGACATTGATGACGATGAGGGCGAGCAGCACGATCACCGAGAGCGCACCGGCGATGCCGAGGCTGTTCTGGCCCTGGAAGGCCACGTTGTAGATGAGCTGCACGACCGTCATGGTGCTGTTATCGGGGCCGCCCTTGGTGAGGATGTAGAACTGCTCGAACGCGAGCAGCGACCCGGTCACGCACATCACGGTCGTGAGGGCGAAGGTCGGCTTCAACAGCGGCACGGTGATGTGCCGGAACGTCTGCCAGCGGCTCGCACCGTCGATGCGGGCCGCCTCGTACACGTCGTCGGGGATGCCCTGCAGGCCGACGAGCATCAGCAGCATGTAGAACCCGGCGTAGCGCCAGACGATGAGGAAGATCGTCGACCAGAGTGCGCCGTCGGGGGTGCCGAGGAACGTGATGCCCCACGACTTCATGAGGTCGGCGAAGGGGCCGGCGATCGGCGAGTACAGCACGTAGAACAGCAGCGAGGCGGATGCCAGGCCGAGGGCGCTGGGGATCAGGAACGCCGTGCGCAGGAAGCCCTTCCAGCGCGTCGACTCCTGCACGAGGAGCGCGAGCCCGAGGCCCAGCGCGATGAGGATCACGGTGGTGATCACCGTGTACAGCAGGGTGAAGCGCACCGAGTCCCAGAAGAGGCGGTGGGTGACGGCATCCGCGTAGTTCTCGGGGAAGTTGAGGCCCTGGTTGCCGCTGAGCAGCGGCCAATCGGATGCCGACATCTGCAGCACGAGCGCCAGCGGCACGATGAACAGCAGGGCGACGAAGATCGCCGTCGGAGCGGCGTAGAGCCAGCCCTGCACGGGGCCGCCGAATCCGGTGCGCGCACGGCGGCGGCGCAGCGGGGGTGCGGTCGAGGTCATCACGGTGTCTCTTTCGATCGGGTCGGGCGAGGGGTGCGGTGGGGCGAGGGGTGCGGTGGGGCGGCGATTCCGCCGCCCCACCGGTGGATCACTGCGACAGGATCGCCGTGATCTCCTCGTTGTCGGCCGGGACGGAGTCCTCGCCGTTCAGCACCGCGTTGCGCACGAGCGTGAGCCACGGGCTGCCGGGGGCGTTGAACGCCTGCTGGAAGTTCATCGCGACCGGGGTGCTGCCCTGTGCGGCGACCTCGTTGATCGTGACGAGCCGCGGGTCGGCGGCGGCGTACTCGTTGTCGGCGAGGTCGGAGCGCGAGACGGCGTTGCCGTCTTTCGCGAGCACCTCGACCTGGGCCTCTTCCGACATCATCCACTGCAGGAAGTTCCACGCCTGCGCGGACTTCTTCGAGTCCTTCGAGACGCCGATCCCGTCGCCGCCCACGAACGTCGAGGCACCGCCGTCGACTCCGGGGATGCCGGCGACCCCGGCATCGAACTCGAGAGAGGGGAGCAGCGTCGCGGGGAACGGCATGACGCCGACCTTGCCCTCGCTGAACGCGGCCGTCCACGTCGGGCCGGTCTCGTCGGTCGACGAGGGCAACACCGCTCCGGCATCCTGCAGCTCGGCCCAGGTGTCGTACACGGCCTGTGCCGAGTCGCTGTCGAGCAGCGACTCGGTGCCGTCGTCGTTCATGACCTGGTCGCCCGAGGCCCAGACCGACGGGAACCAGGTGAAGACGAGGCATCCGCCGCAGTTGAGGCCGGTGGCGGTGCCGTAGACGTCGGGCTTGTCGAGCGCCTGCACGGCCTGCGCCGCGGCCGAGAACTCCTCGAGCGTGGCGGGCGCCTTCTCGGGGTCGAGGCCCGCTTCGGCGAAGAGCTCCTTGTTCCAGAAGAGCATCGACAGGTCGAGGGCGAACGGCAGCACGTGCTCCTTGCCGTCGAGCGTGCCGGCCGAGAGGTGGCCGGGGTTGATCGCGTCCTTGTAGTCGAGGCCGTCGATCTGCTCGGAGATGTCCTGGAACAGGCCCTGCTCGACCCAGTTGGGCACGTAGACGATGTCGGCGGCGAACAGGTCGGGCAGTCCGCCGGATCCGGCGGCCGCGCCGACCTTCGCGACGTAGTCGTCGTTGGGGACGACCGTGAGCTCGACCTGGTTCTCGTGCGAGGCGTTGTACGCGTCGACGAGCAGGTTGGCTTGGCGCTCGATCGGCGCACGGGTCCACAGGGTGAGTGTCGAGCCGTCGTCCACGCCCTCGGCGGGGATGGGCTCGGCGGGACCGGTGTCGCCGCCTCCGGCGGCGCAGGCCGCGAGCGGGGTGACGAGCAGGCCGGTGACGGCGAGGGCGGTGACCGTGCGTCTGAATGCACGGCGTCGGGTGATGTGCATGGGATTGCCTCCAGAACTCTTCGGTGAGCGGATGCTGTCGTCGGGCGACGGCGGTGTCGAGGTCGATCTCAGGGTGAGTTTCGAAATCTCCGAAAACCCTTTCGAAAGGTATATCGTGAAGTTCGGCGCGCGGTCAAGAGATCGTCCGATAACCTTTCAGCAACCTTCAGGGGGCGAGAGATGGCAATGAACGAGTCAGCGGGCAGGGCGGCGACGCTCAGCGACGTCGCCCGGCGAGCGGGTGTGTCGACCGCGACGGCATCCAAGGCCCTCAACGATCGCGGCGATGTCGCCGCCGCCACCCGCACTCGCGTGCTCGCCGCCGCCGACGAGCTCTCGTTCACCCCGAACGCCATGGCCCGCGGCCTGCTCGCCGGGCGCACGGGCACCGTCGGTCTGCTCACGAGCGACCTCGAGGGTCGCTTCATGATTCCGATCCTCATGGGCGCCGAAGACGCGTTCGGGGCGGGCCGCATCAACGTGTTCCTCTGCGACGCCCGGGGTGACAGCATCCGCGAGCAGCACCACCTGCGCGAGCTGCTCAGTCGCCGCGTCGACGGGATTATCGTCGTGGGGCGTCAGACCGACCCGCGCCCCTCGCTCGGGCAAGATCTACCGGTGCCCGTCGTCTACGCGTACGCGCCGTCCGACGACCCGCGCGACCTCTCGCTCACCCCCGACAACTACGCGGGCGGACGCCTGGCGATCGAGCACCTGCTCGCCTGCGGGCGTCGGCGCATCGCGCACATCTCGGGGGAACCCTCGTACGCCGCAGCTCAGGACCGCCTCGCCGGAGCCCGCGCAGCGCTCGGCGAAGCGGGGCTCGAACTCGTCGGTGAACCGATGTTCTCCGAGTGGACCGAGCACTGGGGGCGGGATGCCGCGGCTCTCCTGCTGCAGCGGCATCCCGACATCGACGCGATCTTCTGCGGGTCCGATCAGATCGCCCGCGGCGTGCTCGACTCGGCGCGCGACCTCGGCCGTTCGGTGCCCGACGACCTGGCCGTCATCGGCTACGACAACTGGGAGGTGCTCGCCACCAACGCGCGGCCCGAGCTCACCAGCATCGACGCCAACCTGCAGCAGCTCGGACGCCAGGCGGCGCTGCGCGTGTTCGACGCGATCGATGGCATCGACATCGGCGAGGGCTCGCACCACCTGCCGGTGCGCCTCGTCATCCGCGGCTCGACCATCGCCCGGCGATAGGGAAGCACCCACCACCCGGAGGCTCAGACCTCGTCGCGCCAGGAGTGCCGCGGCTCGTACCCCAGCACCCGGCGGGCCTTCTCGATCGACAGCAGCGTCTCGGTCGGCCCGACCTCACGGGTGACCGGCACTCCGGGGAACACCTCCGCGATGAGCTCGGCGTTCGGCCGCGACATCACCGTGTCGGCGGCCGCGATGATGAACCGGTCGAAGCCCGGAGCCGCGTTCTCGAGCGCGCGCTGCACCGCCTGGGCGCCGTCGCGGGCGTCGATGTAGCCCCACAGGTTCCATTTGCGCAGCGTCGCATCGGCGTCGAAGTCGGGGAACGCGGCGTAGTCCTCGGGGTCCATGACGTTCGAGAACCGCAGCCCCGTGATCGACACCTCGGGGTGCCAGCGCACGAGCTCGGTCGCCAGCTGCTCCTCGAGGGTCTTGACCAGCGAGTAGACCGACTCGGGGCGGGCCGGGTAGTCCTCGTCGACCGGGATATAGGGCGGCGGCACGTCGAACGGCAGGCCCAGCACGGTCTCGCTCGACGCGTACACGATGCGTCGGATGCCGAGGCGCACCGCCGCCCAGAACACGTTGAACGTGGCCGGCATGTTGTTGTGGAACGTCGCGACATCGCTGCGGATGCCGGGGGCCGGGATCGCGCCGAGATGCACGACCGCGTCGATGCCGTCGTGGCGGTCGCCGACCGCGGTGAACGCGTCGATGACCTGCCCGTAGTCCGTCAGATCGACCTGCACGAATTCCGGGCCGCGGACCCCCGCGACGTCCATCCCGATGACCTCGTACCCGTTCGCCCGGAGTTCCCTCGCAACGACGCGGCCGAGCTTGCCCGATGATCCGGTGAGAGCGATGCGCATGTCACCACAGTGCCACGGCATCCGCCTGGTGGCTTTCGAATCGCTCACTTTGCACTTTCCGGGGTCGAAATTCGACGAAGTGAGCGATTCGAAAGCCGGCGGGACCTCAGCGGGCCAGCCACCCGCGCAGCCGCCGCGTCACCCAGGGGAGCACGAGGTACGCCATGATCGGCGTCAGCACCGCGGTGGTGACGAGCACCCGCAGCCAGATCGGCAGCGCGTCCCACCCCGGAACGGGCGACATCGCATACGTGAAGGCGAGGTTCACGGGGAAGAACCCGAGCCAGATCGACACCGCCTGCTTCCATCGCGGCGGGGCCTTCACGACCGCGATCTCCGACGCCCCCTCGGCGGTCTGCACCGTGATCGTGCCGGTCGTCGGCTCGTCGAACCACCCTTCGATGCCCGTGCGGCGTCGTGAGCGCTCGCTGCGCACGAAGCCCTCGCCCATCGACAGCCACCAGCCGCGCTCGCCGGAGTCTTCCCACGCGGTGAGCGTCTGCTCGTCGGCGAACCGGTAGAGCATGTGCCAGGTGTCGGACTCGTCGCCCGATCGCACCCACCCCGATCCGAGGAATCCCGGGTACTTGTTCGCCAGGTTCACGCCGGTCTGCACCCACGCGGTCGCCTCGGCGATGCGGGCGGGGTCGACCTCGCGGCGGATGGACACGGTGATGGGTTCGCTGGACATGGTGCGGTCCTCGGAGAGAGCGGGCGACCCGGATCGCGGGCCGACGAAGGGATGCGCCGGGGTGATGGCGCGTCGTCGATTCTATTCGGCGCGTGTGACGGGCGGATTACGAGCCGTGCTCGCGATCCCGGCGCAGAATGGACGCATGAGCACGCGCAGCGAAGCCGTTCTGATCGACGTCGTCCGCACCCCGGTCGGGCGCGGCAAGCCCGGGGGTGCGCTCTCGGGGGTGCACCCGGTCGACCTCGCCGCGGGGGTGCTGCAGGTGGTGCTCGAGCGCAACGGTCTCGACTCGCGTCAGATCGACGACGTGCTGCTCGGCTGCGTGAGCCAGGTCGGCGAGCAGTCGACGAACATCGCGCGGCAGGCGGCGCTGGCCGCCGGGTTCGACGAGAGCGTGCCCGCGGCGACGATCGACCGGCAGTGCGGGTCGAGTCAGCAGGCGGTGCACATCGCGGCTCAGGGAATCATGGCCGGTGCCTACGACATCGTGATCGCGGGCGGGGTCGAGTCGATGAGTCGCGTGCCGCTGGGGTCGTCGACGGTGGGCGGTTCCCCGATGTCGCCGCGGCTGCGCGCCCGGTATCCCGAGGGGCTGGTGAACCAGGGCGTCTCGGCCGAGCTGATCGCGCAGCGCTGGGGGCTCGACCGCGACGCGCTCGACGCCTACGCGGCCGAGTCGCATCGGCGGGCGGCGGATGCCTGGGCCGAGGGCTTCTTCGACCGTACCGTCGTCGCGGTCGCCGAGGTGCCGGATGCCGTCACCGACGAGACCGTCCGACCCGGCACAACGGCCTCCGGACTGGCCGGATTGAACCCCGCCTTTCGGACGGATGCCCTCGCCGACCGCTTCCCGGACCTCGACTGGCGGATCACCCCGGGAAACTCCTCCCCGCTCACCGACGGCGCCTCGGCGGCACTGCTGATGAGCGCCGAGCGCGCGGCATCGCTCGGGCTCACGCCGCGCGCCGGCATCCGCTCCTTCGTCGTCGTCGGTGACGACCCACTGATGATGCTGACCGGCCCGATCCCCGCGACCCGGCGCATCCTCGAGCGCACCGGTCTCACGATCGATGATCTCGATGCGTACGAGGTCAACGAGGCGTTCGCGTCAGTGCCGCTGGCGTGGGCGGCCGAGGTCGGCGCCGATCCGGCGAAGCTCAACCCGCGCGGCGGGGCGATCGCCCTCGGCCACGCGCTCGGGTCGTCGGGCACGCGCCTGCTCGGCACCCTCGTCGACCACCTCGAGCAGACGGGTGGGCGCCGTGGCCTGCAGACGATGTGCGAGGGCGGCGGCATGGCCAACGCGATGCTCGTCGAGCGGCTGTAGCGCGATTCGCTTTCGAATCGCTCACTTTGCAGTTTTAGAGGTCCGAGATCGGCAAAGTGAGCGACTCGAACGCCCGGGGCGTGTCACCGGAGTGCTGCGCGGACCCTGTTGACGAGCACCTCGGGCCGTCGGAGAAGTACCGATGTCACCTCGATGACCGTCCAGCCTGCGGCTCGGAGCGCCGCGATCCGCTCGATGTCGCGTGCCCATTGCGTGTCGTGCACCATCCCGAGATACTCGACCGCCACGCGGTGCTCGGGGTATGCCATGTCGACACAGCCGAGGAACACGCCCCGGTCATCGAACACGTCGATATTGAGATCGGGCTCGGGGAGTCCTGCGGCAAGGAGGATGCACCGTACCTGGGATTCTCGCGGCGACCAGGAATCCTCCCGAATGAGGTCGAGGGCCGCGCGTAGCCGCTCCGCTCCCCGCCGGCGCCCCTTGTTCATCAGCATCCGGATGTCCTCGACCGTCGTCAGCGACGGTCGCCCGATGTGTCGACGGCCGATGCCAGGCCGCCATGCGCGACAGAAGTAGTCGCCGAGGGCAACGAGATCGGAGACGCTCAGGGCGCCCATCGACACCCATGTCGCCGCGGGCGACGTCACGCGCAGGCCGTCGTGTTCGCCGATCTCCGTCATGCTCGCCAGGGTGCGATGGCCCACGATGCCGGATGCCCGAGGAAACGCGACGGCCCCGGAAGCGCTCACATGCAGGGCGAGATCGGATGCTTCGGCGACGCGACCGTCGGGGGCGAACTCGAGCGGCAGAGGGGCGCCCCAGATCGACGCGGCGGTGGAATGACTGAAGAAGTGCCCATGATGCCGGCCAGGATCGTATGCCCGGGCGCGCACCACCCGCATTCGTCGCTGTCGCGCGTACGGGTCGGCGTCGTCGACGATCGGCGGTGTTGCGGCATCCGCCCTGATCCGCACGCCGTAGAAAGGCGCGTCGAGGTCGCGTCGACGCAACCGCGCGCGGCTCACGCCATACGCCCGGGCGAGGCGCACCGGAAAGGCGGCGCCGACGTCGTCGGGGAGCTCTTCGTGGCTAGTCATGCTGACACCGTCGCAGCATTCGCGCGTCGCGACTGCAGTAGTTCACAACCGGTGCGCGCCGTGCTCGAGTCGCTCACTTCGCAGTTTTCCGGGGCTTCCAACGGCGAAGTGAGCGATTCCGAAGCCGAGTCGTCGCGCGATCGGCTTCACGCCCACGGGCGGTGGAGGAGAAGTCCCTCCCCTTTTCGAATAGCGCACTTCGTCGATTCCACCGCCCGAAAACGACCAAGTGAGCGACTCGAAAGCCGGAGAAGGGCGACTACTCCGCCGAGCGACGCCGGCGGGGGGCGGCCGAGCGTGGGGGGATGCGGCGCATGTGCTCGCGCGCCTTCTCGAGCGGGGCGCTGAGCGAGCGGATGTCGTCGGCGTCGAGCGGTGCGAGGAACAGTCGTCGCAGTTCACCGATGTGCCCCGGGAACACCGCGGCCAGTACGGCCTGCCCGGCTTCGGTGATCGTCAGGGTCACGCCGCGTTCGTCGTCGGGGGAGGGCGCGCGCGTCACGAGTCCTCTCTTCTCGAGCAGCCCGGCCTGATGGGTGAGGCCGCTGCGGCTGATCACGATGCCGTCGGCCAGCGCCGTCATCCGCGCGCTGCCGGTGGGGGAATCTCCGAGGGTCGCCAGCAGCTGGAACTGCACGTAGCTGAGGTCGCCGGTCTCTTTCAGCTGCTGCTCGACGGCGTGGCGCAGAAGGCTGCTCACCTCGATCAGGGCGAAGTAGGCGCCGAGCTCGGCGGGGTCGAGAGGAGGGGTGTCGGCGGCCATGCCTCCAGTGTAGGTGTTTCGATCTCGAATTAGTTGCTTCAATATCGAAGCAGTGCTACGGTTCGATAAGTGCTTCGATTTCGAAGCATCCGAACAGAGGAAGTCATCATGAAGGCAGTACGTTTCCACCAGCTCGGCGGGCCCGAAGTTCTGCGGGTCGACGAGGTCGAGATTCCCGAGCCGGGCGCGGGCCAGGTGCGCATCCGCGTCGCAGGTGCCGGATTCAACCCCGCAGACGGCGGCATCCGCGGCGGCACGCTCCCGTTCCCCGTCGCCCTGCCGCACGTTCCCGGCTACGACGTCGCCGGTACGCTCGACGCGCTCGGCGCGGGTGTCGACGGCCTCGCGGTCGGCGACGCGGTCGTCGGCTTCCTCTCGATGACCGACGACGGAGCGGATGCCGAATACGCGATCGCTCCCGCAGAGCTACTGGTTCGTGCGCCGCGTGCGGCTGCGTTGGCGGATGCTGCCGCGCTCCCGTCCGTCGCGCTCACGGCGTGGCAGGCGTTGTTCGAACTCGGCGAGCTCGCGCGAGGGCAGCGGATCCTGATCGTCGGGGCCGGGGGAACCGTCGGCGGCTACGCCGTGCAGTTGGCGAAGAACGCGGGCGCGTTCGTGATCGCGACGGCGAGTGCGCGCAGTCGTGCGCAGGTGACGGATGCCGGTGCCGACCAGATCATCGACCACGCCGATGAGTCGCTGATCGCCGAGATCTTCGAACCCGTCGATCTGCTGCTCAACCTTGCGCCCATCGAGCCCGCCGAGTTCGAGGCCGCCGTCGCCCTGGTGCGCGACGGTGGCGTGGTCGTCAGTACGACTGTGTGGATGCCGACGCCGGGCGACGCCTCGCGCGAGGTGCGCGGCGCCACGGTGTTCGTACGCAGCGATCCCGCGCAGCTCGCACACCTGGTGTCGCTCGTCGACGCGGGGGAGCTGCGCCTTGCCGATTCCCGCAAGGTCGGCCTCGGCGAGGTCGCCGCGGTGCACGCCGAGGCGGCGGCGGGTACCCTCCGCGGCAAGGTCGTCGTCGTCCCGGCATCCTGAGTGGCATCCGGGTTCCGGGTTGGCCGATTCGAATCGCTCACTTTGCGCTTCTGGACCGCAAAAGAGTGAAAAGTGAGCGACTCGATAGCCGAAGCTCTCGAGACGGAGAAGACCCCCGCCGACCCGATTCGGCGGGGGTCTGCGGGCGCTTGGCGCCCGAGGCGCGGAATCCTGTGACTTCCCGATCCGGTCTGAGTCGTCCGCGCACCTGCAGTTGTAGTTCGCCGAAGTGACCGGCCGGTGAACGCCGCCTCAACATCCGGCGTTCGAAATACATGGATGCCCTAGTAATTCGCAGGAGTCCCGCATAAACTCGCGATGTGCCAACGATGGCACGAAGGGACGTCGCACAATGACTCGTACCATCCCGCATTTCGTGGGCGGATCGCTCCAGTCTCCGACCGGAGGGCACCTCGCCGACGTGTTCGATCCCAGCACCGGCGCCGTGCAGGCGCGGGTTCCGCTCGCCTCGGCCGACGAGGTCCGCGCCGTCATCGCGAACGCCGAAGCCGCCCAGCCCGCCTGGGCCGCGACGAACCCGCAGAAGCGTGCCCGTGTGCTGCTGCGTTTCCTCGACCTGGTGCAGCGCGAGATGCAGCCGCTCGCCGAGCTGCTCGCGAGCGAGCACGGCAAGACGGTCGACGACGCGAAGGGCGACATCCAGCGCGGCCTCGAGGTCATCGAGTTCGCCGCCGGCGCCCCGCACCTGCTCAAGGGCGAGTATTCCACCGGCGCGGGCGCCGGCATCGACGTCTATTCGATGCGCCAGCCCCTCGGCGTCGTCGCCGCGATCACGCCCTTCAACTTCCCCGCGATGATCCCGCTCTGGAAGGCCGGCCCAGCGCTCGCCGCGGGCAATGCCGTGGTGCTCAAGCCCAGCGAACGCGACCCCTCGGTGCCCGTTCGGTTGGCCGAGCTCTTCCTCGAAGCGGGACTCCCTGCAGGCGTGCTCAATGTCGTGCACGGCGACAAGGAGGCCGTCGATACGCTCCTCACCGACGACCGCATCCGCGCGGTCGGCTTCGTCGGGTCGACCCCGATCGCCGAGTACATCTACGCGACGGCGGCCGCGCACGGCAAACGCGCCCAGTGCTTCGGGGGTGCGAAGAACCACATGATCGTGATGCCCGACGCCGACCTCGACCAGGCCGTCGACGCGCTGATCGGCGCAGGCTACGGATCGGCCGGCGAGCGCTGCATGGCGATCTCGGTGGCCGTTCCGGTGGGGCAGGCGACGGCGGATGCTCTCGCCGCCAAGCTGCTCGAACGCATCGCGCATCTGCGGGTCGGCCCCTCGCTCGCGGCCGATGTCGACTACGGCCCGCTCGTCACCCGCCAGGCGGTCGAGCGGGTCGAGGGATACATCCAGCAGGGCGTGGACGAGGGGGCGACGCTGCTCGCCGACGGCCGCGGTTTCACGGTCGCCGGCCACGAGGAGGGGTTCTACCTCGGACCGACGCTGTTCGACCACGTCACCACCGACATGGCGATCTACCGCGAGGAGATCTTCGGCCCGGTGCTCGTGATCGCCCGCGCCGCCGACTACGAAGAGGCGCTGCGGATGGCGTCGGAGCACGAGTACGGCAACGGCGTCGCGATCTTCACGCGCGATGGCGACGCGGCCCGCGACTTCGCCGCCCGCGTTGAGGTCGGGATGGTCGGGGTGAACGTGCCGATCCCCGTGCCGATCGCATACTACACGTTCGGCGGATGGAAGCGCAGCGGGTTCGGCGACCTCAACCAGCACGGCGCCGACGCCTTCCGCTTCTACACGAAGACCAAGACGGTGACGAGCCGCTGGCCCTCCGCGGGCATCCGCGACGGCGCCAGCTTCGTCATCCCCACCATGCACTGACCAGGGCCCTTCGACAGGCTCAGGGACCCAACTTCAAGGAGTCGATGATGACCATGACCGACGTCACCACCCCGCTCACCGCCGACGAGCGCGAGGCGATCCTCGAGGCCGTGCGCGAGTTCGCCGAGACCGAGCTCGCCCCGCACGCGCTCGAGCGCGACGAGAAGCACCTCTTCCCCCGCGAGTCGCTCGGCCGGGGCGGCGAGCTCGGACTCGGCGGCATCTACGTGCGCGAGGAGTCCGGCGGCACCGGCCTCAGCCGCGCCGACACCGTCGCGATCTTCGAGGAGCTCGCGAAGGGCGACCCCACGGTCGCCGCCTACATCTCGATCCACAACATGGTCGCGTGGATGATCGACACCTACGGCAGCGACGAGCAGATCGCCCGCTGGATGCCCGATCTCACCGCGATGGCCGAGTTCGGCGGATACTGCCTCACCGAGCCGGGAGCCGGATCGGATGCCGCGAACATCGCCACGAGTGCGGTGCGCGACGGTGACGACTACGTGCTCACCGGCGTGAAGCAGTTCATCTCGGGTGCGGGCGAGGCCGCGGTGTACGTCGTGATGGCGCGCACCGGCGGCCCGGGTGCCTCCGGCATCTCGGCGCTCCTCGTGCCCGGCGATGCCGAGGGTCTCAGCTTCGGCGCCCCTGAGAAGAAGATGGGGTGGCACGCCCAGCCCACCAGACAGGTGATCTTCGACGGGGTGCGGGTGCCGGCATCCGCTCTGCTGGGTGAGGAGGGCCGCGGCTTCGCGATCGCGATGTCGGCCCTCAACGGCGGACGCCTCAACATCGCCGCCTGCTCGCTCGGCGGCGCCCAGTGGGCGCTCGACCGGGCCGTGCAATACGTGCACGAGCGCGTCGCGTTCGGCGAGCCGCTCGCCGAGAAGCAGTCGATCCTGTTCCAGGTCGCCGATATGCGCACCGAGCTGCAGGCCGCACGGCTGATGGTGCGCGACGGCGCCGCGGCGGTCGACGCGAAGGCACCGGACGCCACGATGCGGTGCGCCATGGCCAAGCGCTTCGCGACGGATGCCGGCTTCGACATCGCCAACCGCGCGCTGCAGTTGCACGGCGGCTACGGCTACCTGCAGGACTACGGGATCGAGAAGGTCGTGCGCGATCTGCGGGTGCACCAGATCCTCGAGGGCACGAACGAGGTCATGCGGCTCATCGTCGGACGCGAGATGCTGCGGCCGTCGGGATCCGCCTCGATGCGGAGCGCATCATGAGCGTGTCTCCGGAAAAACGAGTCGTCGCCTTCCTCGGCCTGGGTCATATGGGCCTGCCGATGGCGGTCAACCTGGTGAAGGCGGGCCACGAGGTGCACGGTTTCGACCTCGTGCCCGCGGCGGTGGATGCGGCGCGCGCCGCCGGCATCCCGATCGCGGCCAGCGGGGCGGATGCCGCAGCCGACGCGGATGTCGTCATCACGATGTTCCCCGCCGGGAAGCACGTGCTCGACGCCTACCGGGGTGGCCTGCTCGCCGTGGCCCGTCCCGGCACGCTGTTCATCGAGTCTTCGACGATCGCGGTCGACGAGGCGCGGGCCGCGCACGCGCTCGCGCTCGCCGCGGGGCACCGCAACATCGACGCCCCCGTGTCGGGTGGGGTGGTCGGTGCCGAGAACGGCACGCTCGCGTTCATGGTCGGTGGCAGCGACGAGGACTTCGCCGCGGCCCTCCCGCTGCTCGAGGCGATGGGCAAGCGAATCGTGCACTGTGGAGGCCCCGGTCTCGGCCAGGCGGCGAAGGTCTGCAACAACATGGTGCTCGCGGTGTCGCAGATCGCCGTCGCCGAGGCGTTCGTGCTGGGGGAGCGGTTGGGGCTCGAGCATCAGGCGCTGTTCGACGTGGTGTCGCAGGCATCCGGTCAGTGCTGGTCGATCACGACCAACTGTCCCGTGCCGGGGCCTGTGCCGACGAGCCCCGCGAACCGCGACTACCAGCCCGGCTTCGCCGGAGCGCTCATGGCGAAAGACCTTGGGCTCGCCCTGCAGGCGATCGAACAGACGTCGACGGACGCCCGGATGGGCCGACTCGCCCAGGAGCTCTACGCCGCCTACGCGGCTGGCGACGGCGCCGCCCACGACTTCTCCGGCATCATCACCGACATCCGGTCCGGCCAGGTGTAGCCCGGACCGGCTTTCGAATCGCTCACTTCGTCGATTCCGGCCGCCGAAAACTGCAAGGTGAGCGATTCGAAACGCCGGGTGAGACGACAGACTGGAACCCGACGACGTGACGGAGGAGCAGAGAGATGACCGAGTACGAGACGATCCTGGTCGAGCAGCGCGGACGGGTGGGGTGGATCACCCTGAACCGGCCGCATGCCCTCAACGCCCTGAACGGGCGGGTGTCGCAGGAGGTCACGGCGGCCGCCCTCGCCTTCGATGCCGACGAGGGAGTCGGGGCGATCGTGGTGACCGGCTCCGAGAAGGCCTTCGCGGCCGGCGCCGACATCAAGGAGATGGAGGGCATGTCGTCGGCCGAGATGCTCGCCACCGATCACTTCGGCGCGTGGAACGACTTCGCGGCCGTGCGCACCCCGGTCATCGCCGCGGTCGCGGGCTTCGCCCTGGGCGGCGGATGCGAGCTGGCGATGATGTGCGACATCATCCTGGCAGCCGACACCGCGAAGTTCGGGCAGCCCGAGATCAACCTCGGCGTGATCCCCGGCATGGGCGGAACGCAGCGCCTCATCCGCGCGGTCGGTTACTACAAGGCCGCCGAACTCGTGCTCTCGGGTCGCATCATCGGTGCCGAGGAGGCCGAGCGGATCGGTCTCGCCTCACGGGTCGTGCCGGCATCCGATCTGCTGACCGAGGCAAGCGCGCTCGCCGACACGATCGCGTCGAAGTCGCTGCCCTCTCTGTACGCGGCGAAGGCTGCGCTCGACACCGCGATGGAGACGAGCCTCGCCGACGGCCTCGCGCACGAGAAGCAGGCGTTCGCGCTGCTCTTCGACACCGAGGACCAGAAGGAAGGGATGTCGGCGTTCCGCGAGAAGCGGCAGCCCGACTTCCGGAACAGATGACCGGATCCGCCCGCTCAGCCCCGCAGCGCCTCGACGATCTTGGCGATGCGGCGGTCACGGGTGGCCTCCTGCTTGGCCTCGGCGACGGAGCGCGCATGCTCCTTGCGGGTCGAGTAGTTGAGCGCGTCGAAGGCGGTGCGCAGCGCGGGGTCGGCGTCGAGGGCCGCGGTGAGCGCGGCGGGTTCGTCGACCGTGCGCTCGCCGGCGTCGAGGCGGATCACGGCGTCGACCTCGTCGCCGATCTCGACGCCCAACTCGGCGCGCGCGGCCTTGCTGAGCCCGATGAGGTTGCGCCCGCCCATCCGGCTGAGGCGCAGCCGCGCGGTGCGGTCGCCGATCGTCACCGCGACCGGGAACGCCTTGCCGGCGCCGAACGAGGCGACCTGCTCGTCCGTGAGGACGATGGCGGTCGCCGGGCCGCTGGCCGGGAGAGTGGTGTGCACACGCAGTTCGCTCATGCGCACAGAGTACGCCGCGGTCAGGCTTTGTCGAGCTCCGCTACGAGGGTGCGGTTGCGCTCTGCGATCACGCGCCGCATGTACTCGCGCAGGAAGAGCGCGTCGACCGCGCGCCCGATCGGACCGAACGGCGAGCGGAACGTCACGACGTCGCGCATCAGCGTGCCCCGCGGATGCTTCGCGAAAGAGTGCACGTGCAGGAACGACCCGAACGGCCCCGAGATCTGCCGATCGCGGAAGCCGCGCGGAGCATCGAGATCGAACACCTGCGACCGCAGCCGGAACGGGATGCCGAAGTGCCGGGCCCGCCATGTGACCGTCGACCCCTCGGTGAACACGCCGCCCGCCGGTGCCTCGACCATCGTCTCGCCGTGTGCTGCCATCGACCGCACGTGCAGTTCCGGGTCGAGGGAAGCCGCGAACACCGCCTCGACGGGAGCCGCGATCACGGTTTCGAGCACGAACTGCGCCATGTCAGAGCGGTTCCGGGGTCGGGCGCGGGTCGGTGAAGTCGCCGGCGTCCTTGCGCAGGCGGGCGACGATCGCGACGAGCTCGGCGGCGTCGCCGGCGGCGATCCCGGGAGACGCGAAGACCTCGGCGTTGAGCGCGGCGGTGGCCCGCTCGACGAGGTCGCGGCCGGCCGGAGTGAGCGCGAGCAGGGCCGCGCGGCCGTCGTGCGGGTGCGGTTCGCGCACGATCAGCCCGTCGCGCACGAGGCGGTCGGCGGTGCTGGTCACCGTGGTCGCGTGCACCTGGAGGCGGGCGACGACGCTCGACAGAGGCAGGCGCCCCTCCCGACTGAACGCGAGCAGACGCAGCACCTCGTAGCGGGCGAAGCTGAGGGCGAAGGGCTTGAGGGTCTGGTCGACGCGGGCGAGCAGGAGCTGCTGCGCCCGCATGACCGAGGTCACCACGGCCATACCGTCGGCGGCATCCGTCCATCCGTGCGCGAGCCACTGCCGCTTCGCTTCGGCGAGCGGATCCACGGGCAGGGGGCGGGGACGGGCCACGCCTCTAACGTACTCGGCGCGAGCGCCGGCGAGCGGATGCCGTCACTGCTGGTTCTCAGTTTCAGTGAAGTTGAGACGCAGTGTCGCAGGGATAGAATCGAGGCAGTCGTGAGGAGCAATCGATGAAGATCTTCGTCCTGGTCAAAGAGGTGCCCGACACCTACGGTGACCGCAAGCTGAACCTGGAGACCGGGCTGGCCGATCGGGCCGCCGGCGACGTGGTGCTCGACGAGATCACCGAGCGTGCGCTCGAGGTCGCTCTCGCCCACGCCGATGCGACCGAGGGCACGGAGATCGTCGCCGTCTCGATGGCCCCGGAGGGGTCGACCGCGACGGTGCGACGAGCGCTCGCGATCGGCGCGGCCTCCGCGGTGCACATCGCCGACGAGCAGCTCTCCGGCGCCGACCTCGGGCTCACCGCCGAGGTGCTCGCCGCCGCGATCCGCCGCGGCGCCCCCGACCTCGTCATCACCGGCAACCTGTCGACCGACGGCTCCGGCGGGGTGATCCCCGCCATGCTCGCGGAGCACCTGGGCTGGGCGCAGGCGACGGCGCTCACTGCGGTCGAGATCGGGGCGGATGCCGTCACCGGAACCCGCGCGACGGACTTCGGGTCGCAGTCCGTGACCGCCGCACTCCCCGCCGTGATCTCGATCACCGAGGCGCTGCCGGACGCCCGCTTTCCGAACTTCAAGGGCATCATGGCCGCGAAGAAGAAGCCGGTGGAGGTGCTCTCGCTCGCTGATCTCGAGGTCTCGGCGGACCCCTCCGAGGCACCGCGCACCATCATGACCGCGGTCGCCGAGAAGCCCCCGCGCGCGGCCGGCATCAAGATCACCGACGAGGGCGACGCCGCCCAGCAGCTCGTCGACTACCTCGTAGAGAACAGGCTGGTGTGACATGGGCTACCCCGAGAACCCGATCCTCGTGCTCGTCGACGTCGACCCCGCGGGCGCTCCCGCGAGCAGCACGGCGGCGCTGATCGGCGCGGCGTCGACGATCGGCTCCCCGGTAGCGCTGGTCGTCGGCGGATCGGCCGAGTCCGCCGCGCAGGCGGCTGCGGCGGGAGCATCCGTCGTGCTGACCGCCGATGCGGATGCCGCCGCCCTCGCCGTGCCCGTGGTGGATGCCCTGCAGGCCGCGTTCGACCGGGTGCAGCCCGATGCCGTGCTCGTGTCGAACTCGATCGCCGGTCGCGACGCCGCCGCGCGTCTCGCCGCGCGCGCCCGGCTCGCACTGTCGGTCGACGCGATCGGGGTGTCCCGCGACGACGAGGGTGTGGTCGCGCACCACTCCGTCTACGGCGGCGCATACCTCGTCGACTCCGCGCCGACCTACGGTGCACCCGTCATCACGGTGCGCCAGGGCGCGGTGGATGCCCGGGCCGAGGCTGTGTCGTCGCCGGTGGTCGAGGCGCTCGAGGTGGCGGGTTCGGGTGCCGCCACGGCATCCGTCGGCCCGGTCGAGGCCGTCGAGCAGACGTCGTCGCGGCCCGAACTGCGTGGAGCGACCCGGGTCGTCTCGGGTGGTCGAGGGCTGGCCTCCAAGGAGAAGTTCGTGCTCGTCGAGGAGCTCGCCGATGCGCTCGGTGCGGCCGTCGGGGCGTCGCGAGCAGCGGTCGACGCGGGATACATCCCGCAGTCGCACCAGGTCGGGCAGACCGGTGTCTCGGTGTCGCCGCAGCTGTACGTCGCGCTGGGCATCTCAGGAGCGATCCAGCACCGCGCTGGGATGCAGACCTCGAAGACCATCGTGGCGATCAATAAAGACGGCGAAGCTCCGATCTTCGACGTCGCGGACTTCGGTATCGTCGGCGACCTGTTCACGATCGTGCCGCAGGTGATCGCCGCCCTCGAGGCGCGGAAGTAGGGGAGTCGATGGTCGCTGAGGGTCAGGACGGGCGGATGCTGCGCCGCGGTCTGCCGCGCACGCCCGGCGGCGAGCCCTGGCCGCCCGCGGGCCCTTCGTCTCGTCGCTCCGCTCCTCGCTCAGGAACCGAGTCTCTTGCTCCGGTTCCTGAGCGAGCGAAGCGAGACGAAGGATCTCGCGCAGCGGCCGCTGCACGGGACGGCGTCGCTGACCGGAACTGGGTCGCTGAGCCTGTCGAAGCGTCCCCCCACGAGGCGACTGTCGTCCTCCGTCGCGGTCTCCCGCGCACGCCCGGCGGCGAGCCGTGGCCTCCCGTCGGAGTTTCCGCGGGGCGGGGCCCTTCGACAGGCTCAGGGACCCAGGTTGCCGCGGGGCGGGGCCCTTCGACAGGCTCAGGGACCCAGGTGTCGGAGCCGGTCGCTGAGCCGAACGGTGTCGCTGAACAGGGCTGGGTCGCTGAGCCTGTCGAAGCGTCCCCGCACGAGACACCGTTCGGCATCCGTCGCGGTCTGCCCCGCACCGCCGGGGGCGATCCCTGGCCGCCCGCGGGTACCGTCGCCTCCGCGGGGCGGGGCCCTTCGGCAGGCTCAGGGACCCAGTCCGTCGAGCCGGTCGCCGGACAGTCCTGGGTCGCTGAGCCCGTCGAAGCGTCCCTCCGCCAGACCCCCGACGTCTCCCTCCCACTCCCCGCCACCCGCACTGTCTGGGACGGCACGGCCCCGCGCCACATCACGGCGCCCCCGGCCGCGGCATCCGCTCGTCCCCGTCCGACGTGGACCCAGGGCATCGCCGTGCTCTTCGGCGCCGCGGCCCTCGGGGTGCTCGCGGCGGCCACCGTCGCGCTCGTACGCACGCTGCTGAGCTTCCCGTTCATGCAGGACTTCCTCACGGCGTTCCCGGGTGAGTACACCTCTCCGATCGCCGTCGAGCCGGGCTTCGCGCCGTGGGTGAGCTGGGCGCACTTCTTCAACGTCTTCCTGATGGTGCTGATCATCCGTTCGGGCCTGCGCGTGCGCACCGAGAAGCGGCCGACCGTTTTCTGGGCGCCGCGCGGCAATCCCAAGGGCAAGATCAGCCTGACGCTGTGGTTCCATCAGGCGCTCGACATCCTGTGGCTGGTGAACGGCGTGATCTTCGTGGTGCTGCTCATCGTCACCGGTCACTGGGTGCGGATCGTGCCGACCAGCTGGGAGGTCTTCCCGAACGCGCTGTCGGCGGCCTTGCAGTACGTGTCGTTCGACTGGCCGCACGAGAACGGCTGGAACAACTACAACAGCCTGCAGCAGCTCGCCTACTTCGTCACCGTGTTCATCGCGGCGCCGCTCGCGGCCATCACCGGTTTCCGCATGTCGGGGCTGTGGCCGAAGAAGGCCGAGAAGCTGTCGAAGGCGTACCCGGTGGAGTGGGCGCGGGCGCTGCACTTCCCGATCATGCTGTACTTCGTGGCGTTCATCATCGCGCACGTGGCACTGGTGATGCTGACCGGGTTCCTGCGCAACCTCAACCACATGTACGCCTCGCAGGATGCCGTGACGTGGACGGGCTTCTGGGTGTTCATGGCGTCGCTCGTCGTGATCGCCGTGGCCTGGGTGGCCGCCCGCCCCCTCGTGCTCGCCCCCATCGCGAAGGTCTTCGGCAAGGTGTCGGGGCGCTGAGGCCGACGGCCGGTCGACGCCGAGACCCACCATCAACATCGAAACCCACCACGCCCGACGTGGGCGGTGGTGGGTTTCGGTGACGGTGTGGGGTTTCGGCGACCCGCCCGCAGGGACTCAGCGCGTGAAGCGCACCTCGGTCAGCGTCTCGCCGAGGAACGGCTCGGTGTGGGTGGCGCCGTCGAGCGTGAAGCCGTTGCGCACGTAGAAGCGGTGCGCGCGGGGGTTGTCCTCGGCGACCCAGAGGTACAGCGGGGCGTCCTTCTCGATCGTGGCGTCGAACAGCTTCTGGCCGATGCCGGTGCCGTGGTACGCGTCGAGCAGGTAGATGAAGTACAGCTCGCGCAGCGCCGGGGCGTCCTTGTCGCGGGCGGGGCCGGAGCCGGCGAACCCGACGATCTCGCCGTCGACGAGGGCGGCGCGCATCGTGAAGTCGGGGCCCTGCGAGGCCCAGTGCGTCCACAGTTCGGCCATGCGACGCGGCGACACCTTCTCGAGGGCGGCCTTGCTGATGAGGTGGTCGTAGGTCTCGTGCCAGCACTGGGCGTGCACGCGACCGAGGGCTTCCGCGTCCACATCACGGACCGGACGGACGATGACTTCAGGCTGGGCTTCGGCGCTCATGTTCGTGACTCTACGCGCGGCATCCGCTATCCGGAAATCGAACGGATGCCGTCGGCGACCGCTCCGGTGGGCATGGAGGAATCCGACAACGATGTTCGCGGATCGTTCGTGGATCAATACGATCGATCCTCGTGAACGTGATCTGGCGCACCCTCCTGGTGATCTTCCGAGCCCGCTCCCGCGTGCGGCGGGGCAAGACTCTCGACGCGACCGCGGTGGGCAGCATCCGTCTGACGACCCTGCCGACCGACACCGACATCCTGCGCCACATGAACAACGGTCGCTATCTGTCGCTGTTCGATCTGGGGCGGTGGGACCTGCTGATCCGAAGCGGACTGTTCGACGCCATGAAGGACAACGGCTGGTACGCCGTCGTGTCGAGCGAGACGATCACGTTCCGCCGGTCGCTCGTGCCGTGGAAGCGGTTCGAGGTGCAGTCGCGGTTCATCGGGCACGACGACAAGGCGCTGTTCCTCGAGCACCGCGCGGTCGTGAAGGGGCAGATCTACGCACGGGCGATCATCCGGGCGCGGATGCTGCGGCGCACCGGCGGCACGGTCGCGAACGAGGAGCTGTTCGCCGCGGTGGGCAAGCCCGAGGGCGTGCCCGAGATCGACGCCTGGGTGCACGACTGGGCCGCGGCATCCGCCCTTCCGCCCGTTCGTGCGGAGGCGCCGAGCGACTGGAGCTGAGCGCTTCTCTCGCCCGCATTTTCCCCTGTTCTCGAGGTATATCGGTGTGCCTCGCACGACTTCGGAGTTTCGCCTCGACACACCGCCGTGACGCTGTTTAGCCTGGCGTGTCGCCCGCGATCTCCGAAGTCGTGCGGGCGCGGGATCGGGAGTCGGGGGAACATGAGCGATTTGCAGGAGGGCGACGGGATGCCTCCGGGCATCGTGTTCGCGATCGTGTGCGGGGTGGGCGTGGTGATCTTCTGGGGCCTCGGGGCGCTCTCCATCGTCGGCTTCCTCGGCGTCTCCGACGTGGCGAGCGCGGCGTCGTTGCTCGCCTGCGTGTTCGCGACGGGGGCCGGCGTGATCGGTGTCATCGGATGCCGACTCCGGTGGGTGTGGGTGCGGTGGGCGGCGCTCGTGCAGGCGGTCGTGATCGTGGCGGTGATGATCCCGTCGTGGATCCAGTCACCGCAGAGCACCGGATGGATCGCCCTCTTCGTCGCCTACGCCGGCCTGCAATTCCTGCCGTCGTCGCACCGGTGGTACCACCCGAAACCTCACGTGCCCGGGTCGCCGGTGCCGATTCCCGGGGTGCACTCATGACGGATTCGACACGCGCCGTGCTCGGGCTGGGGACAGATCCGCGGATGCCGCCGACGGTCGTCGCCATGCTCATCGTGCAGGTGGTGATCGTCGTGGGTTGGGCTTTCAGCCTGGCGGCGCCGCTGACTCTCGCCTGGGCCGACCTCGCTGGTGACACTGTCTCCGCATCGCACGAGCTGGGGCTCAGTCTTCAGCTGACCGCACTCGCACTTCCCGCTGCCTTCGCCTCTGTCGTGAGCGTGGGCGGAGTTCTCGGCCTGTTCCGCCAGACCATGTCAGGCGACTTCGCGATGCTCGTGCAGGCGCTCGCGGTCGTGATGACGGCAGCGGGCGGGCTCATTGCGATCTTCACGGGCACGATCCTGGTGCTGCTGCTCGTGCCCCTCCTGCTCGTGAGCGTCGCTCTGTCGAAGGTCCGCTCGTCGCGGCGATGGTTCGAGGGCGGGGGCTTCGCCGACTCGCCGACGCCGTGGGTGACATGCGCGCTGGCTCTCACGACATTGGCGATTCCTCTCTGGATCGTGTGCTCGGCCTGGGCCTTCCTGAGTGTGCTCCTCTCGCTGTTGCTCTGGATGTCGGGCGAGGGCATCATCGACGCTGTCGGCATCCTCGGCATCTCCCTGGTCTCGCTGGGACCGGTGGCGAACATCACGGTGCTCCTCGCCGTGGCTCGTCGCTGGCGGATGCCGCGGGGCCCGGTACTCGCCGGATCGGTGCTCGCGGCGATCGGTCTCGTCATCCTGGCGCCGACGCTCTGGTGGGCCGCCGTGCTCGCCGGGGTGCCGTCCGTGCTGCTGTGGGTTCCCGCGATCGCCCGGGAGTTCGCGACTCCCGCGCCCGACACGACTTCGGAGGTTTCGCCGCGACACCCCGGCTGAGGCATCCGTCCCTCGGCGTGTCGGCTCGGAACCCCGAAGTTGTGCGGGGAGAGACCTAGGGTGAGAGACATGGCAGAGTCGTCTCCCGCATCGGATGCCGCGGCATCCGCCCCGATCGCCGATCAGGCCGTCGAGCTCGCCCGTCGCTGGGTCGTCGAGGCGGCCGCGGCCGACGTGGATCCGGCGGCCGAACGGCTGGCCGGTGTGCTGCGCGACGAGAACGGTCTGCCGTTCACTCTCGGATTCGTCGACGGCGTCATGCGGCCCGAGAGCCTCGGGGCCGCGGCATCCCGCCTGCACCGGATCGCGCCGATCGTGCCCGAGTTCCTGCCTTGGTACCTGCGCGGTGCCGTGAAGCTCGGCGGCGGCATCGCTCCCGTGCTCCCGGCTCCCACCGTGCCGATCGCCCGCCGGGTTCTGCGCGAGATGGTGGGACACCTCGTCGTCGACGCCCGCCCCGCGAAGCTGGGGCCGGCGATCGAGCGCATCAAGGGAACCGGTGCGCGCCTCAACCTCAACCTGCTCGGCGAGGCCGTGCTCGGGGAGGGCGAGGCGCAGCGCCGCCTCGACGGCATCCACGATCTGATCCGCCGACCCGACGTCGACTACGTCTCGGTCAAGGTCTCGGCGGTCGTCAGCCACATCTCGATGTGGGCGTTCGACGAGGTCGTCGATCGGGTGGTCGAGCGGCTGCTGCCGCTGTACCTCACGGCGTCCTCCGACGGCACCTTCATCAATCTCGACATGGAGGAGTACCGCGACCTCGACCTCACGATCGCGGTGTTCACGCGCATCCTCGAGGACCCGCGTCTGGCGAACCTGCATGCCGGCATCGTGTTGCAGGCCTACCTGCCCGACGCCCTGCCCGCGCTGCAGGAACTCACCGCATGGGCGCAGGACCGCGTCGCGCACGGCGGTGCCCCCATCAAGATCCGTCTCGTCAAGGGCGCGAACCTCGCCATGGAGCGCGTCGAGGCGACCATGCACGGGTGGACCCCGGCGACATACGACACCAAGCTCGACACGGATGCCAACTACCTCCGGTGCCTCGACTGGGCGCTGCACCCCGAACGCACCGCTGCCGTGCACCTCGGCGTCGCGGGCCACAACCTGTTCGGCATCGCCTACGCCTGGCTGCTCGCGGGTGAGCGCGGTGTGCGCGACGAGGTCGAGTTCGAGATGCTGCTCGGCATGGCGCAGGGGCAGGTGCAGGCGATTTCGCGCGAGGTCGGCCCCGTGCTGCTCTACGTGCCGGTCGTCGCTCCCGCCGAGTTCGACGTCGCGATCAGCTACCTCGTGCGCCGCCTCGAGGAGAACGCGTCGAGTGACAACTTCCTCTCGGCCGCATTCCAGCTCGGCGACGACGAGACGCTGTTCGCGCGTGAGCGGGACCGCTTCCTCGACGCCCTCGACCGCTCGACCGACCCGAACCTGCGCACCGGCCCGCGTCGGCGTCAGGACCGCCTGGCTCCGATGCACGAGTCCGTGCGCCCGGTGTTCGTCGACCCGCAGCCCGAGGCCGACCTCACGAAGGCCGTGCTCGGCATTTCCCGCGGCTCGAGCGGCGACGACGGGTTCGACGGCGAGCCCTACCTCGAGACCGCCGTCTACTCGCCGCGCGAGATCATCGATGAGACCGCGGGCGCGCCGGGCTTCACGAACGCGATCGACAGCGACCCGGCCCTCCCCGCCAACCGCGAGTGGGCACGCGTCATCCGCGAGCGCATCGCGACGTCGACCGCCGGTGACGACACGCTCGCGACCGCTCGCGTCGACGAGGGCGGTGACCTCGAGCGCATCATCCGGACGGTGCGGGGTGCCGCGCCGAGCTGGGGTTCGCGACCCGCCGCCGACCGCTCCGAGGTGCTGCTGCGCGCGGCCGCTGCACTGGAATCGCGCCGCGGAGAATTGATCGAGGTCGCGGCATCCGAGACCGGAAAGATCTTCGCCGAGGCCGATGTCGAGGTCAGTGAGGCCGTCGACTTCGCCCGCTACTACGCGGCGACCGCGCGCGAGCTCGACGCGATCGCCGGGGCGGCCTTCGTTCCCGCATCCGTCACCGTCGTCACGCCGCCCTGGAACTTCCCGGTCGCGATCCCGGCCGGGGGTGTGCTGGCCGCGCTCGCCGCGGGATCGGGCGTCATCTTCAAGCCGGCGCCGCAGGCGCGACGCTGCGCCGCCGTGATCGCCGAGGCGCTCTGGCAGGCGGGCGTTCCCCGCGATGTGCTCGCCCTCGTCGACATCGAGGAGGGCGAGCTCGGACAGCAGCTGATCACCCATGAGGCCGTGGATCGTGTGATCCTCACCGGGTCGTGGGACACGGCGGCCCTCTTCCGATCGTGGCGCGCCGACCTGCCGCTGCTCGCCGAGACCAGCGGCAAGAACGCGATGATCATCACCCCCTCGGCCGATCTCGACCTCGCGGTCGCCGACCTCGTCAAGAGCGCCTTCGGGCATGCCGGGCAGAAGTGCTCGGCGGCATCCCTCGCGATCCTCGTCGGACCGGTCGGGCGTTCGCAGCGCTTCGCGCGGCAGTTGGCTGATGCCGTCCGCTCGCTGCACATCGGCTGGCCCACCGACCCGCTCGCCGAGGTCGGCCCGGTGATCGAGAAGCCGCAGGGCAAGCTCGCCTGGGCGCTCTCGGAGCTCGAGGGTGACGAGAAGTGGCTGATCGAACCGTCGCTCTCGTCGGATGACGACGGCAGCGGACGCCTCTGGACCCCGGGGGTGCGTGTCGGGGTGCGTGCCGGGTCGCGGTTCCACCTCGAGGAGTTCTTCGGCCCGGTGCTCGGCGTCATGTACGCGCCGACCCTGGCGGCCGCGATCGAGATGCAGAACGCCGTCGCCTACGGTCTCACCGCAGGGCTCCACACGCAGGACCCCGGCGACCTCGCGACTTGGCTCGACCGGGTGCAAGCCGGCAACCTCTACGTGAACCGCGGCATCACCGGGGCGATCGTGCAGCGGCAGCCGTTCGGCGGGTGGAAGCGCTCGTCGGTCGGTCCCGGCACGAAGGCCGGCGGCCCGAACTATCTCGTCGGCCTCGGGTCGTGGCGCTCGCGCCCCGGGTCGACCCCGTCGAGCACGCTGCATCTGCGCGGCCTCGACTCCCGCATCACGGCGCTCATCGAGTCGGCCCAGCCCTCGCTCGACTACGAGTCGTTCGAGTGGCTGCGCAAGTCGGCGCTGTCGGACGCCCTCGCCTGGGACCGCGAGTTCGGCCGGGTGCGCGACGTCTCGCGCCTGGGGGTCGAGCGCAACCTGTTCCGGTATCGCCCACTGCCCGTGGAGCTGCGGGCGACGGCGGATGCTCCGCTGCAGGAGGTGCTCCGAACGGTGCTCGCCGCGGTGCGCGCCGGGGCGGGGTTCGTGCTGTCGGTGTCGGCAGGGCTTCCGGCCGGGGTGCGCCACGCGCTGGGCGATCTCGACGCGGCGGTGTTCCTCGAGACGGACGAGGAGTGGCTCGCGCGCATGGGCGGCTCGCGGTCGGACTCGGATGCCGAGGGTGCGGATGCCGCGGCTGCGGAGCTCTCCGCGCCCCGGGCGTCGCGCGTCCGCCTGATCGGGTCCCGCCCCGCGGTGGCGGCGGCGCATGCCGCGCTCGCCCACGCGGTCGACGGCGATCCCGACCGTGCGGTATACGACGGCGAGGTGACATCGGCCGGACGCATCGAGCTGCTGCCCTTCGTGCACGAGCAGGCGATCTCGATCACCGCGCACCGCTTCGGCAACCCGGACCCGGTCTTCGCCGAGGTCATCTGAGGGGTTCTCCCGGGTTTCGAATCGCTCACTTTGTCGCTCCGCAGGGTCGAAAGCGACGAAGTGAGCGATTCGAAAGCCTGCCGAAGTGACGAGTGTAAAGAATTCTTGACATCGCACTCGTGCCAGACGTATTCTCATGTCAAGAATCCTTTACATGGAGGTGCGTCGTGGTCTACGAAGAGCGCAATGCCTGGGCAGGTCTCATCGTCAGCCTGATCGTCATCCCGGCGTATGTCGTCGTGGTGCTGCAGCAGGCGACGACGCGACCGATCGAGAGCGTCGACTGGTTCCCGCTGATGCTCTGGGCGATCGGCATCGGCATCGTGGGCACGATCGTGCTCAGCATCCTCTGGGGCATGATCGCCCACCGCCGTGATCCCGACGGCACCGGCCGCAGCGACATCCGCGACCGCGACATCAGCCGCATGGGTGGACGGGTCGAGCAGTCGTTCATCGTGATCGCGGGGCTCGGGGTCATCGGGCTCTGCGCGCTCGGCGCCGACGTCTTCTGGATCGCGAACACGATGTTCCTGGGCTTCGCCGTCTCGGCCATCGTGGGCGGCATCGCCCGGGTCGTCGCCTACCGTCGGGGACTCGTCTGATGGTCAAGCCCACACTCGTCTCGAACAGCATCCGCACCCAACGCGAGGCCGCAGGCCTCACCCAGGCCGAACTCGCCCGCACGATCGGCGTCACCCGGCAGACCCTCATCGCGATCGAGCAGCAGAAGTACTCGCCCACGCTCGAACTCGCGTTCCAGATCGCCCGTGCGTTCGACGTCGGGCTCGACGACCTCTTCTCCTACCCGGAGGCGTGACATGACGACCACGATGCAGGTGTGGAGGAATCCGGCCTACGGCCCGGTATCCGGCCAGCGCCACGAGCGGATGCCGGTGCCCGAACCCGGTCCCGGTGAGGTGCTGCTGCGCATCCGCGCCACCGCCCTCAACGCCGGCGACGTGCGCCTCATGCTCGGCGACCCCCTGCTCGTGCGGCCGATCTTCGGGATGCGCCGTCCGACGCAGTCGATCCGGGGAATGGACGTCGCCGGGACGGTGGTCGCGGTCGGCGACGGTGTGGCGGATGCTTCGCCCGGCGACGAGGCTGTCGTCGAACTGCCCGCCGGGGGAGGGCTGGCCGAGTACGCGGTCGCGCCCGCCGATCGACTCGCGGGGCGACCGGCATCCGTCGATCCGAGCGTCGCCGCGTGCCTGCCGATCGCGGGTGGCACAGCCTGGCAGGCGCTGGACGCGGCCGGGATCACGCCCGGCGGCGCGGCTGCCCCGGGCAGGCGGATGCTGGTGCTCGGCGCCTCCGGGGGAGTGGGCACGTTCGCGGTGCAGCTCGCCGCCCTGCGCGGCGCCGAGGTCTGGGCGACGTGCGGGGAGCGCAACAGCGCGCTGGTCGAGGAACTCGGTGCCGTGCGAGTGCTCGATCACCGCAGGTCACCGGTGAGCGACCTGCCTGCGGAGCATTTCGACGCGGTGATCGACGTCGTCGGCGGGATGCCGCTGCGTCCGCTGCAGCGACTCGTGCGCGACGGCGGCACGGTCGTGCTCGTCAGCGGCGACGGTGGGCATGTGCTCGGCCCGATCCCGCGGATGCTGAAAGCCGCCGTGCTGTCGATCGGTTCGCGCCGTCGCATCCGTCCCCTGGCGGCGGCGCCGAAGCCCGAGATCGTGCGCGAGCTCCTCGCGCTGATCGGGGCCGGAGCTCTGCGACCGGTGATCGAACGCGAGTACCCCTTCGCCGAGGCATCCGCCGCCCTCGCCCACGTCGAGGCCGGCCACACCGTCGGCAAGGTCGTCGTCACCGCCGCTGTGTAGACGGCATCCCCCCCGGCTTTCGAATCGCTCACTTTGCGCCTCCAGGGCCTCCGAAACGACGAAGTGAGCGATTCGAAACGCGAATCAACCGAACCCCCGCCGCTCTGGCCCCCCACAGCCGGCGGATGGCACAATGAAACCGGCGTGCCCGAATCGCATCTTCCCCGCCGTCTCGCAGAAACGAGTGAGTGGGTCGAACTTCCGCCGGGCCCCTGGACAGCGTCCGCCGCACCCGTTCATTCGAGGAGCATCCATGTCGACGCCTGAGACCGCCGTGGCATCCGCCCCCGCGCGTACCGCGCACCACCGCCGCTACCTGATGTGCCGTCCCGAGCACTTCACGGTCAACTACTCCATCAACCCGTGGATGGAGCCGAGTCGCCCCACCGACACCGCCAACGCGGTCGCCCAGTGGCAGAAGCTCTACGACCTCTATATCGAGCTCGGCCACGAGGTCGAGCTCATCGAGCCGCTCGCCGGCTACCCCGACATGGTCTACACGGCCAACGGCGGATTCCTCATCGACGGCCGCGCGTACGTGCCCGAGTTCCGTTTCGTCGAACGTCAGGGCGAGGCGCCCGCGTTCGCCGACTGGTTCCGCGCCAACGGCTACGACACGGTCATGCCGAAGGAGGTCAACGAGGGCGAGGGAGACTTCCTGCTCGTCGGCGACGTGATCCTCGCGGGCACCGGGTTCCGCTCGACCGGCGACAGCCACCGCGAGGTCGGCGAGGTCTTCGGCCGCGAGGTCGTCTCTCTGGGCCTCACCGACCCGCGTTTCTACCACCTCGACACCGCCATCGCGGTGCTCGACCCCGTGCAGGGTGTCGAGAACGGCGGCCCCGAGCGCGCGAACATCGCCTACCTGCCGGGCGCGTTCGACGACGCGAGCCGTGCGATCCTCGAGGAGCGTTTCCCCGACGCGATCCTCGTCTCCGACGAGGACGGCGCCGTGTTCGGCCTCAACTCGGCCAGCGACGGCTACAACGTCATCATCTCGCCGCGCGCGAAGGGCTTCGAGAAGCAGTTGCGCGAACGCGGCTACAACCCGATCACCGTCGACCTCTCCGAGCTGCTGCTCGGCGGCGGCGGCATCAAGTGCTGCACGCTCGAACTGCGGGGTGCGAAGTGACGACGGATGCTGTGACGACGGACGCTTCGACAGGCTCAGCGACCCAGGCGACGCACGTCGCCCACAACTACCACCCGCTGCCGGTGAACATCGCCCGAGGTGACGGTGCCTGGGTGACGGATGTCGAGGGCAAGCGCTACCTCGACCTGCTCGCCGCGTACTCGGCCGTGAACTTCGGGCACCGGTATCCGGCGCTCGTCGCGGCCCTCACCGAGCAGCTCGGCCGCGTGACGCTCGTCAGCCGCGCGTTCCAGAGCGACCAGCTCGAGCCGTTCGCCGCGGCGCTCGCGAAGCTCGCCGGCAAGGACCTCGTGCTGCCGATGAACACGGGTGCCGAGGCCGTCGAGACCGGCATCAAGGTCGCGCGCGCCTGGGGCTACCGGGTCAAGGGAATCGCCGAGGGCAAGGCGCGCATCATCGTCGCGGCCGGCAACTTCCACGGCCGCACGACGACGATCGTCAGTTTCAGCGACGACGAGCAGGCCCGCGACGACTTCGGTCCGTTCACGCCCGGTTTCGACATCGTGCCCTACGGCGACGCGGATGCCATCGCCGCCGCGATCACCGACGACACCGCCGCGGTGCTGATCGAGCCCATCCAGGGCGAGGGTGGCGTGATCATCCCGCCCGAGGGCTACCTGCGCCGGATCCGTGAGATCTGCGACGAGAAGAACGTGCTGTTCATCGCCGATGAGATCCAGGCGGGTCTCGGCCGCGTCGGCGAGACGTTCGCGAGCGACCGCGAGGGCGTCGTGCCCGATCTGTACCTGCTCGGCAAGGCGCTCGGCGGCGGACTGCTGCCGGTGTCGGCGGTCGTCGGCGACGAAGACGTGCTGGGCGTCATCCGTCCGGGCGAGCACGGCTCGACCTTCGGCGGGAACCCGCTCGCGGCGGCCGTCGGCCTGCGGGTCGTCGAGATGCTCGAGACGGGCGAGTTCCAGGAGCGCGCCCGCGCTCTCGGCGCCCACCTCGCCGAGCGCCTCGAGCCGCTCATCGGCCACGGCGTCACCGCGGTGCGCATCGCGGGTCTCTGGGCCGGCGTCGACATCGACCCGGCGAAGGGAACCGGACGCGAGATCGCCGAGAAGCTCCTCGAGCGCGGCGTGCTCGTCAAGGACACGCACGGTCAGACCATCCGCATCGCCCCGCCGCTCGTGATCCGCGCGACCGAGCTCGACTGGGCGGTCGAGCAACTCAAGGTCGTTCTGGGCGCGTAGCGCGGCGGCATCCGCTCGTCAGTCCTCCTCCGCCGCCTCGCTAGGCTGGCGGCGGAGGGGGAACCGATGGCATATCAGAATCCGGATGCCGTGGCGGCCGGAGCACCGCCCTGGCACCTGCCCGCGCCGCAGCCGCGCCCGACCGCGGGCGGCATCCACGGCTTCGCCTGGGCGCTCTGGCCCTGGATGAGCTGGGTGCTCCCGGTCTTCTTCGTCTTCCACGGCTTCCTCGGCTCGGGCGGCTGGGGCACGCTGATGCTGATGTTCCTGTCGCCGGTGTTCGTTCCCGCGGCGGGCCTGCTCGGCATGCTTCCGCGATTCATCCTGCGCAGGCGAGGGCACACCACCGCGCCAGCTCCGATCGTCTGGCTGCTCTTCGTGAACTGGTGGGCGTGGTTCACGCTGGCGCTCACGATGCAGGACATGGGTGACTCGGGGCCGTCGAGATCACTGTTGCGCGATGTGATGACGGTGCCGCTCTCGCTGGACTACGAACAGGGTGTCTTCCTCGCGGCGCTGGCGATCGCGGTGCTCGCGTGGGTGGCGGTGCTCGTGCTCGCGATCGTGCAACCGCGACCGATGCCGGGTGTGCAGACCGGCATGCCCCGGCGCCAGGACGGGTGGACCGTCGTCGCGTGGATCGCCGCGTTCGTGGTTCCCGCGCTGCTCGTCGCGACGATCGGCGCCGGCGTCGTCGCGACGGCGCTGCAGCGCGATGCCGCGGGTGACACGGTCGCCGAGGTCTCGGCGATGCCGATCGCCGCTCAGGCCGAGCGGGCGCTGGCGACCTACGAGCGCACGCAGCAGAAGCTCTCCGAGGTGCGCGAGCTGATCGCCGACGACGGCTGGCAGATCATCGACGACGACGGGCGGGCGGTCGGGTCGGCGGGCTTCGGGTCGTATTCGTGGGAGTGCCGGCGGGCGGATGCCGACTGCGTGACGATCGAGGCCGGATTCGGCATCGACGACGTGCGGGTCGACGTCGACGGCGAGGACTTCCGTGCGCGGCTGCAGGCGCTCGGGTGGGATGCCGACGATATGCGGGCGATGACGGATGCCGACGGTTTCGTCCTGCGGATCGACGCGTTCCGCGGCGTGAACGAATCCACGTGGGTGTCGATCGAGAGTCCGCCGCTGTGGGGTGACCTGTACGACCTCACGCAGGAACTCGGAGAGTCCGACGACGACCGGGTCGAGGGGACCTTCCGCTTCGACGAGTGGCCGCCGCTGCGCTGATCGCCGAGCCGCGGCATCCGATGTGCGGCATCCGATGTGCGTCGGTTGCGCGAACCACCCCGAACAGCGCGAACCACCCCCTTCGGGGCCTCCCGCAGGCGGGTGGCTCGCGCTCAAGGGGGTGGCTCGTGCGTCACTGGGGATGACGCGCGCACCCGCGAAGCTGGGGACTTACGCGGGCGGGTTGTCGGGGTCGAGGAGCTTGAGGGTCTCCTCCTCGGCCGCATTGTCTGCGTGGAGTTGCTGCTCGGTGGTCTCGTCGCCGCCCAGGGGAGCGTCGCGGTCGGGGCCGGCATCGCCCTGGATGGCGCCGCGCGGGGAGTCGCCGTGCGAGGCGTCACCCTGGATCGCGCCGCCCTGGGCCGCGCCCTGGTTGCCGTGCGCGTCGTCGACCGGTTCGTCGTCGGCATCGCCCTGGATCGCACCGCGCGGCGAGTCGCCGTGCGAGCTGTCGCCCTGGATCGCGCCGCCCTGACCGGACTGCGGAACGCCGACGCCCTCGGCGCCCTCCGCGGGATCCTCCGTGTGCGGGGTGTGTTCGGTGTTCTCGTCCATGCCCGCGACGGTACTGGTGGCCGCAGCATCCGAAGACCCCATTGACAAGGTGAGCCTCACCGCACTCACCTGCCGTTTCCGGCAGGGGCGGATGCCTGCGGCGGATGCCGGGGCTACGGGTTCTCGGGGTCCCTCGGGCGGCGGATCGGCGTGGTGACGGCGGCTTCGTCGCTGAACTCGACCGGGTCGACCTCGTCGATCACGCTGAGCGGGCGCGTCTCGTCGAGGGTGAGGAGGAAGCGGCGGTTCTCCCGGCGGTGCAGGCGCCCGGAGGTGAGCACCCAGACCGCACCGATCGCGCAGGCGATGAGCCCGGCCGTACCGCCGAGCATGATCGCGGTGCGCGGACCGAAGGCATCCGCCACCCATCCCGCGATCGGCGCGCCGACCGGGGTCGATCCCATGATGACCGCCATGTACAGCGCGAGCACGCGGCCGCGCAGCGCCGGGTCGGTCGTGATCTGCACGTAGCCGTTCGCGGTCGTGAGCAGCGTCACGATCATGAACCCGGTGAACATCAGCGTGATGCCGTAGGTGAGGTAGGTGGGCATGGCGGCCGAGACGAACGCCGCGATGCCGAAGCCTCCGGCCGCGAGGATCACCACGCGCACCCGCGCCCGATCGCGGCGCGCGGCGAGCAGGGCGCCGGCGAGCGAACCTATCGCGAGGATCGATGACAGCACGCCGTATCCGTCGGCTCCCGCTCCGAACTCGAGCGCCATGGTCGACGCGAAGATCGGGAAGTTCATTCCGAACGCGCCGATCAGGAACACGGTCACGAACACGACCTTCAGATCGCTCCGGCCCCACACGTAGCGGAATCCGGCCGCGAGTCCGCCGCGCCCGCGATGCTTGGGCCGCTTCGCGAGCAGGCTCGTGCGCAGCAGGCCGAGCGCGAGGATCATCGCCAGGAACGTCGCCGCATTGACGATGAACACCCAGCCCGAGCCGATCGCGACGATCAGCAGACCGCCGACGGCGGGTCCGATCATGCGGGCGAGGTTGAACGATGCCGAGTTGAGGGCGACGGCGTTGGAGGTGTCGGATGCCGTCACCATGTCGGACACGAACGCCTGGCGTGCCGGGGCGTCGAAGGCGTTGACGATGCCGAACGCGAGCGCGAAGCCGAACATCATCGGCAGGGTCATGACACCGTTGAGGAGCAGCACGCCGACGGCGATCGCGAGCAGCAGGAGCGTGCCTTGGGTGGCGAGCAGGATGCGCCGACGTTCGAACCGGTCGGCCACCCAGCCGGTGAGACTCACGAGCACCAGCGGGGGCCCGAACTGCAGCGCCATCGTGAAGCCCATGGCGGCGGCGTCGTTGTCGGTGAGCTCGGTGAGCACGACCCAGTCCTGGGCGGTCGCCTGCATCCATCCGCCGACGTTCGAGACGAGGGCGCCGGCGAACCAGATGCGGTAGTTGATGTTCGCGAACGAACGGAACATCGCGCTCATCGGTCGGTCACCCGTCGCATGAGGATGCTCGCTTCGCGGAGCGTCGTGAGCTCGTCCTCGGTGAAGTCGAGCTCGGCGAGCATGTCGGCCAGCAGCACGTCGCGGCGGCGGATGGTCTCGACGACCAGTTCGGCGCCGGCATCCGTGATCTCGACCTGCACGCGGCGGCGGTCGTGCTCGTCGACCGTGCGGGTGACGTAGCCCTGCTCCTCGAGCCCGTTGATCGTGTTCGTCATCGAGGGGGCGGTGACGCGCTCGCGCTCGGCGAGGGTCGAGATGGTGCGGCGGCCGTTCATGCGCAGGTCGGCGAGCACGGCGAGCTGGGCGTCGCTCATGGAGTCGGCGGCGCGGGCGCAGCGCAGGCGTCGCGCGAGCCGGAACGTGGCCATGCGCAACTCGGTGGCGGTGAGCTGGAGGGAGTCGTCAGGCGAAGTCATTACTTAGTTAGTCTATCTAAATGATCGGCGTACGGGGCGGGAACGGCAGAATGGATCGCGTGACCCGAACCCCCGCTCTCGAAATCGCCGTGCAGGACCCCGCCGGAGTGCGCATCGCCGGAGAGGTCGGCGCCGCCCGTGTCGAGCTCGCGACCGCGCTGGCCCTCGGTGGGCTCACGCCGTCGCCCGCCACGCTCGAGCTCTCGGTCGAGGCGGCGCGCGACGCCGGGGTCGAGGTGCACGTGCTCGTGCGCCCCCGCGGCGGCGACTTCCACTACACCGACGAGGAGATCGCGATCACCGAGCGCGACGTGCGCCGCGTGCTCGAGGCCGGAGCGGATGGCGTCGTGATCGGCGCCCTCGACGCGCAGGGCGTGCTCGACATCGACGTCATGACCCGGCTGCGCGATGCCGCAGGCTCGGCATCCGTCACCCTGCACCGGGCCATCGACGTGACCCCCGACCCGCTCGCGACCCTCGACGCCGCGACCGCGCTCGGACTGCGCCGCGTGCTCACCTCGGGCGGAGCATCCGCCGCGATCGACGGCATCGACACTCTCCGTGCGCTCGTCGCGCGTGCCGAAGGACGCATCCAGATCATGGCCGGCAGCGGCGTCGGCGCCGCGAACGCCGTCGAGCTCGCCGCCACCGGGGTCGACGCGCTGCACTTCTCGGCCAAGCGCAGCGTGATCGCCGAGGGCGGCGTGCGCATGGGCTCGGCCTCCGACGGGGTCGGCGGGTACGAGGTCACCGACCGCGACACCGCCATCGCCGTGCGCGCCGCCCTGGGGGTGTGAGCCGCGCGCGGCTGTGCCCGGGCGCGGATGTGCGCCGCGCCGCCGATCGGTAGGCTCGCAGCGTGACGGATACCCGAGAGTTCACGGATGCCGACGGCATCGCCATCGTCTACGACGTGCACCCGGCGACCGCCGATCCCCGCGGTGTCGTGCAGTTGCTGCACGGCGTCGGCGAGCACGCCGGACGCTACGGCGCGCTGATCGCCGCGCTGACCGCCGCGGGGTTCACGGTCTACGCCGACGACCACCGCGGACACGGCCGCACCGGCATCCGCCAGCACGGCGGGCCCGCGCGGCTCGGCCGGTTGGGCAAGGGCGGGCTGCGCGCCGCGAAGGATGCCGTCTGGCAGCTCACCGGCATCATCCGCGACGAGAATCCCGACCTGCCGCTCGTGCTGCTCGGGCATTCGTGGGGATCGTTCCTCGCGCAGATGCTGCTGAACGAGCATCCCGAGGCGTTCGATGCGGTGATCCTGTCGGGGTCGGCACTGCGGATGCCGGGATCGCTCAGTGCCGCGCCCCTCAACGCCCGCTGGGCGGGGCCGGAAGCCACCGGCTACGAGTGGCTCAGCCGCGACCCCGAGGTGTGGGCCGCGTTCGAGGTCGACCCGCTCACGACGGGCGAGCCGCTGCTGAAGCTGTTCGGGCCGATCGAGGCCGCGAAGCTCTTCGGCCGGCCGCGGCGTGACCTGCGGGCGATCGGTGGGCGCGACGTGCCGCTGCTTCTGCTGGTGGGACGCGACGACCCGGTCGGCGGACCGCGCAGCGTGCACAAGCTCGCCGACGAGTACCGCAGCCGTTCGGGCTTCACCGATGTGACGACCCTCGTCTACCCCGATGCCCGGCACGAGATCTTCGCCGAACTGCAGCAGGACGATGTGCGCGCCGACACCCTCGCCTGGCTCGACACGCACATCCCCGCCCGCTGAAGGCTCTTCTGGTGGGCCCTTCGACAGGCTCAGGGACCCAGTTCTGTCGGTCCTCGGCTCCGGGTCGCTGAGCCGCCCCTCTTCCGGGTCGCTGAGCCCCCCCTCTTCTGGGTCGCTGAGCCTGTCGAAGCGTCCCCCGACGAGACTCCGGTGTGACGCCGGATGACGTCGGGTGAAGGCGCGTGACACCCGCCCGACGGATGCTCCGCCCCCGCCGTAGATTCAGGGCAACATTCCGCGATGGCGTGAGGGGGTCCGATGAGTTTCGACAGCGACTGGCGTGCGTGGCACGACGAGCGCGAGCGTGTGGCCGGTGCCGAGTACGGCCCGTCGTCGCTCGAGTCGACGAACTGGCTGATCTCCGAACCGGCCGCGGTCGAGAACGTGCCCGGCCTCTGGGCCGTCGGCGGCGAGGGCGAGATCCGCGGCACCGAGCTCGGGGTCGCCGGGGCCACCGTCACCCTCCGGAGGGGCGAGGCCTTGCGGTTCGGGCGACGTGAGCTGCGGGTGTTCCCGCGCCGCGAGACCGTGGCGTTGCGGGTGTTCAACCCGGCGCGTCCCCAGCGCGAGCGGTTCAGCGCGATCGACGCCTACCGGCCCGACCCCGCCTGGCGACTGCCGGCGGTGTTCACTCCCGCCACCGACGAGTCGATCACGATCGTCGCCATCGACGGCGACCAGCACGAGGCGCCGGTCGCAGGGCGCGTGCGATTCGAGATCCGCGGAGCCGCGCACGAGCTGACAGTGACGCGCAACGTGCGCGGCGGCCTCGGCGCGGTCTTCGCCGATGGGACCAACGGGATCGAGACGTTCCCGTTCCGCTTCCTCGCGATCGACGAGCCGGAGGACGACGGCGCCGCGATCGTCGACTTCAATCGGGCGTACCTGCCGCCGTGCGCGTTCTCCGACCAGTTCGTGTGCCCGCTGCCGCCGGCGGGCAACCGTTTCACGGCGCCCATCCGAGCCGGCGAGCGCGCGGTCGTCCTCGGTCGCTGACAGCTTCTCGGGCGGGGGCGCTTCGACAGGCTCAGCGACCCAGTTGCTCGAACCGGCCTCACCCACTGGGTCCCTGAGCTTGTCGAAGGGCCCGCCCCGCTCGACTTAGACCGCGACCAACAACCCCGGTCGGCCGTAGGCTGGGGAGGTGCACGGTGAATACAAGGTCCCCGGAGGAAAGCTCGTCGTCGTCGACCTCGAGGTCGACGACGGGAAGATCGCGCAGTTCCGGCTCGCTGGTGACTTCTTCCTCGAGCCCGACACGGCGCTCGAGGCGATCAACGACGCGGTGAACGGGCTGCCGGTCGAAGCGGATGCCTCGGTCATCGCCACCGCCGTGCGCGATGCTCTTCCCGAGGGGGCTCAGCTTCTCGGTTTCACACCCGAGGCTGTCGGCACCGTGGTGCGCCGCGCGCTCGTCACCGCCCCGGGCTGGCGCGACTTCGACTGGGAGATCGTGCACGACAAAGCCGTCTCGCCGGCCATGAACCTCGCGCTCGACGAGGTGCTCACCTCGCGCGTCGGCGAGGGGCGTCGTCGCCCGACCCTGCGCATCTGGGAGTGGGACGGCTCGGCGGTCGTCATCGGATCTTTCCAGTCGTACCGCAACGAGGTCGACCCCGAGGGTGCCGAGCGCCACGGCTTCGACGTCGTGCGCCGCATCTCGGGCGGCGGCGCGATGCTCATCCCCGAGGGGCAGATCATCACGTACTCGCTGTACGTTCCGGCATCCCTCGTCGCGGGCATGACGTTCGCCGACTCGTACGCGTTCCTCGACGACTTCGCGCTGCAGGCACTGCGTTCGCTCGGGATCGACGCCGTCTACCGCCCGCTCAACGACATCGCGAGCTCGACCGGAAAGATCGGCGGCGCGGCGCAGAAGCGTCTCGCCAACGGCGGTGTGCTGCACCACGCGTCGCTGTCGTACGACCTCGACGGACAGGTCATGACCGAGGTGCTGCGCATCGGCCGCGAGAAGCTGAGCGACAAGGGCACCACGTCGGCGGCCAAGCGCGTCGACCCGCTGCGCAGCCAGACCGGTCTCAGCCGCGAGGAGATCATCGATCGTTTCATCGACACCTTCCGCTCGCTCACCTCGGCCGAAGACGGCACGGTCGCCGACGACGAGTACGCCGCGGCGGAGGAGCTGGTCGAGACGAAGTTCTCGACCGACGCGTGGCTGCACCGGGTGCCGTGACGACGCCCGAGCATCCGGAGTCCCCGGCGCCGGGCGACGTCGCCATCGAACCTGTTCGGGTCGGTTCCGTCTCGATCCTCGAGGGCGACAATCTCGCCGCCGCGCGCACGCTGCCCGACGCCTCGTTCACGCTGGTGTACCTCGACCCGCCCTTCAACACGGGTCGTGCGCGCGAGCGGCAGATCATGACGGCGACGCGGGCGTCCACAACTCCGGAGGAATCGGATGCCGAGGGGCAGATCGACCCGGAATCCACGGCCGCCGAGGCATCCGTCCGGAGTTCTGAACCGGCGGATGCCGAGACCCCGCCCGCCGAGACCCCGCCCGCCGAGATCCGCCACGGCTTCCACGGCCACCGCTACGAGCGGGTGCGCGGGATGCTGCGCACCTACGACGACCGCTTCGACGACTACGGCGACTTCCTCATGCCGCGGCTCGAAGAGGCCTGGCGGCTGCTCGCCGATGACGGCACGCTGTACCTGCACCTCGACTACCGTGAGGCGCACTACGCGAAGGTCATGCTCGACGCGGTTTTCGGCCGCGACTCGTTCCTCAACGAGCTCATCTGGGCCTACGACTACGGGGCGAAGTCGCGCAGCCGCTGGCCCACCAAGCACGACACGATCCTCGTGTATGTGAAGAATCCGCGGGCGTACTTCTTCGACTCCGACGAGGTCGACCGTGAGCCGTACATGGCACCGGGTCTCGTCACGCCCGAGAAGGCGGCGCGCGGCAAGCTGCCCACCGATGTCTGGTGGCACACGATCGTGCCGACGACCGGCCGCGAGAAGACGGGCTACCCGACGCAGAAGCCCGAGGGCATCCTGCGCCGTATCATTCGCGCGTCCAGCCGCCCCGGCGATCGGGTGCTCGACCTCTTCGCGGGCAGCGGCACGACCGGCGCGGTCGCCTCGGCGCTGGGCCGCGACAGCGTTCTCGTCGACGACAACCCCGAGGCGATCCGTGTGATGCGCGAGCGGATGCCGCACGCCGAGGTCACCCGTTTGGACTGAGACCCGCCGTCAGGCGATGTAGATCTTGCGCAGCGTCTCGGTCACCGTCCAGACGGTGCGCTGGCCCTCGGCCAGGCGCACGACCGAGCCGGGTGCGACGTCGAGATCGGCGAGCGCCGGGTCGTCGAAAGCGATGCGCGCCCGCCCCGACAGCACCACGAAGACCTCGTCGGTCTCGACGTCGGATGCCGTGCCCGGCGTCATCTCCCAGATGCCGACCTCGGTGCCGCGGATGAGGGAGAGCGGGTGCACCGCGGTGGTCGGGTCGCCCGCGACGACATCGGATGCCGGGAGCGGTTCGTGCACGAGGGCGAGGCCCGCGGCATCCGCCATCGTTCCCGGCAGCAGGCCCGTCGCCGGCACCGGTGCGAGTCCCTGGGCGGGGTCGATGTCGCTCACGAGTCGAATCCCATGCCGAGGGCGTCGAGCGTCTTGAGGAAGAGGTTGCGCTTGCCCTGGTTGTGGTCGGCGCGGTCCATCGCGGCGCGCACGAGGTTGATGCCCACCGCGGCGGCCGGTTCGGGTGGGAAGGGGACGGGCCGCTCGCGAACCATCTTCAGCGCGGTGCGCTCGGTCTCGTCACCCGCGAGCTTGTCGAGCATGACGTCGGCGGCGAACCGCGCCGCTCCCACGCCGAGCCCGGTGAACCCGGTGGCGTAGGTCACGCGACCCTTGCGGGCGGTGCCGAAGAACGCGCAGAAGCGGCTCGACGAGTCGATGGCTCCGGCCCAGCGATGCGTGAAGCGCAGTCCTTCGAGCTGCGGGAACGTGGTGAAGAAGTGCGAGGCGAGGCGGCGGTGGCTCTCCATCCTGTCTTCGTACTCGGGGCGCACCTTTCCGCCGTAGTGATAGACCGCGTCGTAGCCGCCGAAGAGGATGCGGTTCTCGGCGGTGAGTCGGTAGTAGTGGAACTGGTTGGCGCTGTCGGCGAGGCCCTGACGGTTCCGCCACCCGATCGAGGCGAGCTGCTCGGTGCTGAGCGGTTCGGTCATCAGCACGTAGTCGTAGACGGGCACGGTCATCAGACGGTTGCGCTTGAGGAGGGAGGGGAAGACGTTCGTGGCCAGCGCCACGGCATCCGCCACGACCCGACCGTCGCGGGCCTCGACCGTGATCGGGCCCGATCCGTCGCCCAGGATGTCCTGCACCAGCGTGTGTTCGTAGATCTCGACGCCGAGGTCGGTGGCGACGCGGGCCAGTTCGAGACCGAGCTTGGCGGGATGCACGAGCGCGGTGCCCTCGCGCTCCCAGGCGCCGGCGAGGAACGTGGGGGAGTGCACCTCGGCCTGCACGGCGTCGTGGTCGAGGAACCCCTCCTCCTCGCGCAGCCAGTCGACCTGGTGGGGTTCGACGGCGACGGCGAGTTGACCGGTGCGCTCGAACTCGGCATCCATCCCGTACCGCTCGACGGTGTCGGCGATGCCGTCGAGGTTCTCGAGGCCGAGACGCTCGAGCTGGCCGATCTCATCGGGCCAGCGGTTCACGCCGTTCTCGTGGCCGTGGGTGATGCTCGCCTCGCAGAATCCGCCGTTTCGACCGGATGCCGCCCAGGCGACGCGCGACGCCTCGATCAGCACGACCCGGCGGTCGGGGTCGCGCTCCTTGGCGCGGATCGCGGTCCACAGTCCCGCGTACCCGCCGCCGACGATCGCGAGATCGGCCTCGATCGCCCCTGTCAGCGTCGGGTACTCGGTGCGCTGCACGTCGTCGAGCCAGAACACGGCGAAGGAGGTGTCGCGCAGGGACTCGTCGATCACGGAGTCCTGCGGCCGGCGGCGTTCGAAGACGGTGGTTCCCATGCGCGCTCCCGTGTCTGTGCTGTGTGCTCTGTGCTGTGTGCGGGCGGGGTGCGCGTCAGCGCGTTCCCCAGTTGTAGAGGTCTTTGTAGAGACCCGCGTAGAGCAGGCTCTCGGTGTGCACGACGCCGGGGATGGTGCGGATGCGGGTCGCGATGAGTTCGAGCAGGTCGGCGTCGTTCTCGCACACGGCCTCGACGAGGATGTCGAAGCTGCCGAGGGTGACGACGACGTAGGCGAGTTCGGTGATCTCGGTGAGCTGCTCTGCGACGGCCCGCGGGTCGCCGGTCACTCGGATGCCGATCATCGACATCCGATGGAATCCGAGCTGCAGGGGGTCGGTGACGGCGACGATCTGGATCGTTCCCGCATCGGTCATCCGCTGCACGCGCTGCCGGGTGGCGGCTTCGCTGAGGCCGACCTCGCGGCCGATCTCGGCGTAGGGTCGACGGCCGTCCTCCTGGAGCAGTTCGATGATCCGCTTCGAGATGTCGTCCAGCGCCGGCTGCGTCTTCGTGCCCATGCGTCGATATTGACAGGCGGATGCCGGAGGTGCAACCGATTCCGTCGTCTCCGGGCTCAGGGTCTTTCGATTGCGAAAGTGCCGCGCTACTGTGGCCGCATGCGCACAGAGACCTTGCAGAACTTCATCGGCGGTCGGTTCGTCCCCGTGTCCGGCGCAGGCGACCTTCCGCTCATCGACCCCGCCACCGAGGAGGAGTACGGCCGCCTCCCGGTGTCGGATGCCGGTGACGTCGACGCCGCATATGCCGCGGCATCCGCTGCCTTCCCGCTCTGGCGCGACACGACGCCCGCCGACCGGCAGCTCGCCCTCTTCCGCATCGCCGACGACATGGCCGCGCGCGCCGAGGAGTTCGCCGACCTGGAGTCGCGCGACACCGGCAAGCCGCGCGCCAGCCTCGTCGAGGACGAGATCATGCAGTCCGTCGACCAGCTGCGGTTCTTCGCCGGTGCCGCACGGTCGCTCGAGGGGCGTGCGGCGGGGGAGTACCTCGCAGGTCACACCTCGTTCGTGCGGCGCGAGCCGATCGGCGTGATCGGGCAGGTCACGCCGTGGAACTATCCGCTGAACATGGCGGTGTGGAAGATCGCACCGGCGCTCGCCGCGGGCAACACCGTCGTGCTCAAACCGGCCGAGACGACGCCGTTGTCGACCTTGCTGCTGGCCGAGATCGTGGCGCTGCACACCCCCGCCGGAACGCTGAACGTGGTGCTGGGCGACCGCGACACCGGGGTGGCGCTGGTGGAGCATCCGACGCCCCAGATGGTCGCGATCACCGGATCGGTGCGTGCGGGGATGGCGGTCGCGCGCTCGGCCGCGAACGACGTGAAGCGCGTGCACCTCGAGCTCGGCGGCAAGGCACCGGCGATCGTGTTCGCGGATGCGTCGGTGTCGAAGGCCGTCGAGGGCATCGTCACCGGGGCGTTCTTCAACGCCGGGCAGGACTGCACGGCGGTGACGCGGGTGCTCGTGCACGCGTCTCTGCACGACGAGGTCGTAGCGGCGCTGGTCGCGCGGGCGGAGTCGGATGCCCGTACCGGTGGGCCGCGCGAGGAGGGCGTGCTGTACGGGCCGCTCAACAGTGCGGCGCAGTTGGAGCAGGTGTCGGGGTTCGTGTCCCGGCTGCCGGCGCACGCGCGGGTGGAGACCGGCGGTGCGCGGCAGGGTGAGCGCGGCTACTTCTGGCCGGCGACGATCGTGTCGGGGGTACGGCAGGACGACGAGATCGTGCAGGGCGAGGTCTTCGGTCCGGTGCTCACGGTGCAGTCGTTCTCGACCGACGAGGAGGCGCTGGCGATGGCGAACGACGTGCCGTACGCGCTTGCGGCTTCGGTGTGGACGACCGACCACGCACGGGCGATGCGGTTCTCGCGCGACCTCGACTTCGGGTGCGTGTGGATCAACACGCACATCCCGTTCGTCTCGGACATGCCGCACGGCGGGTTCAAGCACTCGGGGTACGGCAAGGATCTCTCGCAGTACGGGTTCGACGACTACACGCGCATCAAGCACGTGATGAGCGCGCTCGACTGAGACGGGTCGCGCCTGAGCGAGACGGAAGGCCGCCCCCGCACTGGGCCCCTGAGCTTGTCGAAGGGTTCCACCCCGGGATGCTCGTTGGTCGTGTAACTGGGTCTCTGAGCTTGTCGAAGGGTCCCGCCCCGCGCGGGTATTCGTTCTGCACCGGTGTGGTGTCCCCTCGGGTTCTCCACTGTTCGTGTCGATAGTTGCTGTGGCCTGGTCTTTTCGTGTCCGAATGTCGGTGGTCGC
>NZ_JBIBHO010000005.1:0-123964 GCF_042957055.1 Microbacterium sp. NPDC008134
GCGACCACCGACATTCGGACACGAAAAGACCAGGCCACAGCAACTATCGACACGAACAGTGGAGAACCCGAGGGGACACCACACCGGTGCAGAACAAGTGACCGCGGGGCGGGACCCTTCGACAAGCTCAGGAACCCAGTTACGCGACCAACAAGCGCCAGCGCGGCGGGCCCTTCGACAAGCTCAGGGACCCAGTTACGCGACCAACAAGCGCCAGCGGGGCGGGACCCTTCGACAAGCTCAGGAACCCAGATGTGTGAGCAACCGGCATCCGCGGGGCGGGACCGTCCACCGGACGCTATCTGTCACGCGCATCGCCGGTTGTCAATCCCGTGGCCGCCTCGCGCGCGCGGTGCGAGGGTGGGATCTCCATCGACCCCCATCAGGAGAGGAAGACGCCATGAGCGCTGGAGACGACATCAAGAACACCGCCGAGAAGCTGGTCGGAAAGGCCAAGGAGGGCGTGGGCAAGCTCACCGACAACGAGAAGCTCGAGGCCGAGGGCCGTGCCGACCAGACCAAGGCGTCCGCCAAGCAGGCCGGCGAGAACGTGAAGGACGCGGCGGAGAACGCCGGCAAGAACGTCCGCGACGCGTTCGAGCGCTGATCACGCGCAACCAGCGCTGATCACGCGCAACCGGCCGCAGACGCAGAGGAGGCCCGCCACTCGGGCGGGCCTCCTCTTTCTGGCTCTGGACGCGCTAGCTGCGACGGCTGCCGGTGATCGACCGGAGCAGCCAGGCGATCACGGCGATCGCGAGGAGCACCAGGCCCACCCACAGGAGGAACTGCAGAGACTGCACGAGTCCTCCGGTGATCGCGAGGATCACGGCGATGACGATGACGATGATGAGGAGGATGTTCATCGTTCTTCCCTTCTCTTCGAGGCGGGCGCCCCGATTGCTGTGACCCCACGGTAGCGACGACCACCCATCGCGGCAGAGGGGGTTGACGCGGATGCCTCGGCAATGCGAGTACGCGAGAACACCCCCCTCCTCGAAGACGAGGCAGGGTTCGAGAAAAGGAGAGATCATGCCCGGACGGCGGAACAACTCACTGAAGGATCCGGAACTCTACGAGGAGCTCCGCGATGACGGCGCGTCGAAGGAGAAGGCCGCGCGCATCTCGAACGCCGCGGCCCGGGACGGCCGCAAGGCCGTCGGCAGGCGCGGCGGCGAGAGCGGCGACTACGAGGACTGGACCGTCGCCGAACTGCGCGCACGCGCGAAGGAACTGGGGATCACCGGCTACAGCGGCAAGCGCAAGGCCGAGATCATCTCGATGCTGCGGAACCACTAGGCGGATTCGGTGGCGCGCTTCGGCATCGAGGAGGAGTTCCTGCTGGTCGACCGCGAAACGCTCGTGCCGCTGGCATCGGCACCGGGTTCACGCGAGCGACTCGCGCGCGAGGTGTCCGACCGGCGCATCGGCGGACAGATCTACCCCGAATTCCTCACCTCGCAGGTCGAGTGCGTCACCGATCCGCTCCTCTCGCGGGCGGATGCCGTGACGCAGCTCGACGGACTGCGACGGATGCTCACCGCACACGCCGCCGCGAACGACGCCGTCGTCGCCGCATCCGGAACGCCTTTCCACACGACACGGCAGGCGATGATCTCCTCCTCACCGCACTACGACCGAGTCGCGACACAACTCGGTTCCATCGCTCGCGGTCACGAAGTCAACGGTCTTCACGTGCACGTGGAGGTGGCGGACGCCGAGGAGCGCGTGCGCGCTCTCAACCGCCTGCGCGGCTGGCTTCCCGTCCTGCTCGCCCTCACCGGGAACAGCCCTTTCACAGAGGGCGCCGACACCGGCTTCGCGAGCTGGCGGAGCATCCTGATCCGACGTCTCCCGGCGACCTGGACGCCGCCGTACTTCCGTGACCTCGACGACTACGTACGACAGGTCGAGCGCCTGCTCGCCCTCGGAGCGATCCCCGAGCGATCGTCGCTGTCGTGGGCGGCGCGCGTCTCGGACCGCTTCCCCACGGTCGAGGCCCGGGTGTGCGACGCGCAGCTCGACATCGATGACACGGTCTTCGCGGCGACGCTGATCCGCGCGATCGCGGTCAACGGCGACCTGCCGGCGGCATCCGCTCCTGTGGAGGAGATCGACGCCGTCCTCTGGGTGTCCGCACGGTACGGGATGCGGGCGATCGTCGTCGATCCCACCACCGGCGAACACACGGATGCCTGGACTGCCGCACAGCGTTTGGTCGATCTGGTGCGCCCCGGCCTCGAGGAACTCGGCGACGCGGAGTTCGTCATCGACCACCTCGCTCGCCTCCGCGTCGAGGGAACAGGCGCCGAGCGGCAACGGCGCGCGTATGCGCGCGAGGGCATGGACGGGCTACGCCGGCTGCATCTTGCGGGAGCCGCAAGCGTACCCGCGTCCACACCACCATCGGCGGCGGCCGCGGCGGAGTGAGTTCCCGGATGCCGCGCACGACCAGGTTCTCGGCATCCGCCCTCGATGTCCTTGGCCGGGAGTAGCCTTCGCCTGTGGCATCCTTCTCCGGCCTCCAACGCCTGGTCATCTCGATCGCGGTCCTCGCGTCGTTCGTGACGTTCCTCGACGGCACGGTCGTCAACGTCGCGCTGCCCGCGATCAGCCGCGAACTGGGCGGCGGCATCACGACCCAGCAGTGGGTGGTCGACGCCTACCTGATCACGCTGAGTGCGCTGATCCTGCTGGCCGGTTCGGTCTCCGACGCCTACGGGCGCGTACTCGTGATGCGGGTGGGACTCATCGCGTTCGGTATCGCCTCGATCGCGGTGGCCGCGGCCCCCGACCCGCTGGTGCTCATCATCGCCCGCGCAGCCCAGGGCGCGGCGGGCGCCCTGCTGGTGCCGAGCTCTCTCGCCCTGATCACCGCCACCATGCGCTCGGACGTGCAGTCGCGCGCGATCGGGGTGTGGACGGCGTTCACGACCGCGGCGCAACTGGTCGGACCTCTGCTGGGCGGACTCTTCGTCGATTACCTGTCGTGGCGCTTCGTGTTCCTCATCAACGTGCTGCCCATCGCGGTGAATCTGATCCTGCTGTCCCGTCTGAAGCTGGCCGAGAAGCCGAGCGGTCGCCGCGTCGACTGGTTCAGCGGCTCGCTGTGCGCCATCGGCCTCGGAGCCGTGGTGTTCGCCCTCATCGAGCAACCGAACTACGGCTGGGGTTCCCCCGCGATCTGGATCCCCGGAGTCGCCGGAGCCCTGCTGTTCGCGTGGTTCCTGCTGCGCCAGCGGGGCTCGGAGTCTCCGCTCATGCCGCTCTGGCTGTTCCGCGTGCGCGACTTCGGGTGGGGAAACCTCGCCACTCTCTTCGTCTACGCCGCGCTCTCGCTCAACGGGTTCGTCGTGGGTGTCTATCTGCAGCAGGGCGCCGGTCTCAGCGCCACCGCCGCCGGCCTCGCCAGCCTGCCGATGACGATCCTGATGATCCTCGTCAGCTCACGCGCGGGCGCCTGGGCCGGGCGCTTCGGTCCGCGCATCTTCATGACGGTCGGCCCCGCGGTCATGGCCGCAGGCGCCCTCATGCTGTTGCTCGTCGGCACCGAGTTCGACTACTGGTGGCAGGTGCTCCCGGCCATGATCGTCATGGGCCTGGGCCTCGCCCTGACGGTCGCGCCGCTGACCGCCGCGATCCTCGGCGCGATCGACCAGGAGCACTCCGGCATCGCCTCGGCCGTCAACAACGCCGTCGCCCGCGTCGCCGGACTCCTCGTCGTCGCGATGCTGTCGACCATCGTCGGCGGCATGCTCGACCTCGACGGATTCCACAGCGCCGCCTGGGTCACCGCCGCACTGCTCGTGCTGGGAGCGATCGTGTCGTGGATCGGCATCCGCCGCAACCCCGCCGAGGTCGAAGACGCCGTGACCCCGGCATCCGCCCCCTCCCCGGCGTCGCCCACCACCTGACCCACGACCTGACCCACGACCTGACTCGGGCCCTGACTCTGGTCCCCGCTACGCGGGATCTCGCAGATCTGCAGTCGTCTCACACGAATCCGATCGATTCGCTCCGAGATCTCTGCAGATCTGCGAGATCCGCTCAGGCGCGGCGACGCCGGCGCAGTGCAGCTGCGCCCGCGGTCGCGGCACCGGCGGCGAGCAGACCGCCGGCCAGGAAGAGCGCGGCGGCCGGCACGTCCCCGCCGGTCGTCGCGAGGTCGTCCTGGACACCCGCATCGGATGCTCCGCCCGAGCCCGAACCGGAGCCCGTGCCCGAACCCTCACCGGGCGTACCAGGGTCGACGGGGTCCACCGGATCGACCGGATCGACCGGATCGACCGGATCGACCGGATCGACGGCATCCGCGACCGCGACCGGCGCGCTCTCGACCGCTGCCGCGTCCAGCGCGGTCACGACCCAGCTCTCCCCCGCCGCGCGCGCAGCAACATCCGCGACATCCGCATCATCGGTACCCGCATCACCGGTACCCGCATCACCGGCATCCGCACCCGTACCCGCACCGGCGCCCGAATCACCGTCCGCAGGAAGCGCCCACGCGAACTCCCCCGATCCCCCGGCCCACACCGTGTCGACCAGCGTTCCCGGGGCGGCGACGATCTCCTCGGCCGTACCGGTGCCGCGGTAGATCGCGTACTGGCGCGCCTCCACCGCATCACCGGCCGCCCAGACGAGCGCGTCGTCGTCGACCGCGACGTCCGTCGGGGCGGCGACCGCGCCGTCCGACAGCCACGGCTTCGCCGGAACAACGGTCGGATGTGCGAACGCCTCGGCCTTCAGAAGTTCGATGGCGGAGTTCTTCGCCTGGTTCTTGGGCTGCTGATCGGCGGGCAGCGCCGCGATGTCGCTCGGCTTCATGTCGTTGTAGCTGAACAGCACACTGCCATCGATGCCGTCGAGCTTCTGGTTGAAGCGGATCTGGTTCGGCACCTCTTCGGGGTTCATCCACGCGGCCTCCCAGCCGCCGTTGTTGACGTGCTTGTAGAGCGCATGCCCGACGTAGATCTGGGTGCGACTATCGGCGGCGGTGGCGCTCCACCACTGCGCGAGCTCCCCATAGGGGGCTGCCGCCTGGTCGAAGCTCCAGTAGATCTGCGGAGTGAGGTAGTCGATCAGCTCGTCCTGCACCCAGCCGCGAGTGTCGGCGAACACCGCGCTGCTGTAGGTCTGCGACGAACCGGTCGGGGTGTTCGATCCGGCGGGGTCGAGTGCCTTGTGCTCCCAGATGCCGAACGGGCTGATGCCGAGCTGCACGGCGGTGCCGGCATCCGCATTGTGCGCGTCGATGACATCTCCGACCTGCGTGACGAGGCCGGTGATGTTGTCGCGTCGCCACGCCTCGATACCCGCCTGCGTGTCGGAATACCCGGCGGTGAGCCCGAACTCCTCGAAGGTCGCGCGGTCCTCGCCCTGCGCACCGAAGAAGACGTTCGCACCGTCGACCGTGATCCGGTACGGGTAGAAGTAGTCGTCGAAGTGGATCGCATCGACGTCGTAGTTCTCGACGATCTCGGCGACGGATGCCGCGACGTAGGCCGGCACCTCGGGCTGCCCCGGGTCGAGGAACAGCTTCTCCTCGAACGACAGCACCCAGTCGGGATGCTGCACGGCGAAGTTGTCGTCGGCGAGGATGCCGGCCCCGTTGAGGGCGGCGATGTACTCCGGAATCGTGAGCGCCTTCACCTCGTCGGCGGTCAGGCCGAGGGCGGTGAGGATCGCGGGGGCGGTCATCTTGGTGTTGGTGACTCGGTACGGGTTGAGCCACGCGTGGAACTCCATGCCGCGCGCGTGCGTCGCATCGACCATCTTCTGCAGCGGGTCGTAGCCCGGGTCGGTTCCCTGCGGGCCACCGAGGAACTCCGACCACGGGTTCAGCTCCGAGGGGTAGTACGCGTCGAGCAGCGGACGCACCTGGAAGATCACGGCGTTCATGTTCCACGCCTCGAAGTCGTCGAGAACGGTGGCGTACCTCGCGTCGAAGTCGGCGGCATCCGCGGGCTTGCCGAAGTTGAGGTTGCCGATCGTCCCGACCCACGCACTCGAGAAGCGCCGGTTCTCCGCGTCGAAGGCGGTGGGGATCGTGACCTGCTCCCCCGAGCCCGGGAACGTCTCGACGGGATCGGTGCCGTAGCCGTAGGTGCCGTCGGCATCCTTCACATACTTGTAGAGCGGCTCCTCGTCGGAAGCGGCGACGGCCGCGGCCGGGAGCGCGAGCATCAACAGGGCGGCTGTCGCGGCGGCGGTGGTTCTTCTCAGCATCGAGTCCTCGTTCACTTCGGCGTTCACGGTGATAACCATTTCCACATTTGGCATTGTTAGTGGAACTAACTAACAGCGTGCCACAGCATCCGCCCAATCACCACCCCGTCACGACCCCGACGCCCGTCCCGAGGACATAGAAGAGGCCCGCAGCCGACGGCCGCGAGCCCCTCCGAGAAGAGATCAGCTGACGGGGCTGAGCGTCTTCGCGATGTGCGTATGCACAGCGGTGAGCCACGAAAGGAGGAACTCGGTGGTGGACTCGTCGGTGACCTCTCCGTCGTCGGTGATCAGCCCTTCGCGCAGGTGCACGTAGGCCTCCGGCTGCGAGAGCTCGGGCGAGGCGAGGAACGAGAGGATCGAGCGCAGGTGCTGCTGGGCGACCGCAGTGCCGATCGCGCCGATCGAGGCGCCGATCACGGCCGAGGGCTTGCCGGCGAAGCTGTTCTGACCCCACGGGCGGCTGGCCGTGTCGAGCGCGTTCTTCAGCACGCCCGGCACCGAGCGGTTGTACTCGGGAGTGATGACGATGATGCCGTCGGATGCCTCGATCGCCTTCTTGAACGACGCGGCCTCAGCGGGGATCGCACCGTCGTTGTCAGCCGAGTAGAAGGGGAGGTCTGCTAGGGGGATCTCGGTGAGGTTCAGCCCGGCCTGCGGCGCGAGCTTCACGAGCGCCTTCGACAGACGGCGGTTGATGGAGGTCGAGGAGATGCTGCCGACGACGAAGCCGACGTCATAGGTGGTGGTCATGGGAAATCCTTCCGAATACATGCACGTGCATGAAGACGGAACGGTGAGCGCTGCATCCGCATTCCCGACGCGCCGGGTAGATTTCTGACATGCGCACCTCCCCCCACTCCCGTCGCACTTTCCGTCGGAATGAGCGCGCCAGGGCGACAGGAAATGCGACGGGAGCGGCGGTTCTCGCGCTCGTCGCGCTCGTCGCGACGGGGTGCGCCGCATCGGGGGCGGACGGAGCGGATGGGACGGACGCGACGGATGCTGCGGCATCCGGCACCTTCACCGCACCGCCCGCCGGCGCGCAGCCCGACTACCAGCTCGGCGGCGCCTACGACCCGGCATCCGACGTCGGGATCGTCGGCCGCGACCGCGCGGCCGAGCCCGCCGACGGCGTCTACTCGGTCTGCTACGTCAACGGCTTCCAGACCCAGCCGGGCGAGTTCGACCTGTGGGACGACGATCTGCTGCTGCAGCGCGACGATGAACCGGTGTTCGACCCGGACTGGCCCGACGAGGCGCTGGTCGACACGTCCAGCAGCGAGAAGCGTGACCGCATCGCGGCCCTCGTCACGCCCTGGATCGAGGGATGCGCGGGTGCCGGCTTCGACGCGGTCGAGTTCGACAATCTCGACTCGTACACCCGCTCCGACGGCGCGCTGACCCTCGACGGCAACCTCGCCCTCGCGACGATGCTCGTCGACGCCGCCCACGACGCCGGCCTGGCCGCCGGCCAGAAGAACGCCGCCGAGGATGCCGCGGTGCTGCACGACGAGGCGGGATTCGACTTCGCCGTCACCGAGGAGTGCGCAGCCTACGAGGAGTGCGGCGCGTACACGGAGGTCTACGGCGACGCCGTGATCGACATCGAGTACACCGATGAACTGCCCCGCACGTTCGCCGAGATGTGCGCCGACCCCGAGTCGCCGGCGTCGATGGTGCTGCGCGACCGCGACCTCGTCACACCGGACGACGACGCCTACGTGTTCGAGACCTGCTGAGAGCCTCGGGACCGACGCCGATACGGTGGACGCATGACCACGGATGCCCGCGTCACCGCGATCCTCGACGAACTGCCCGGACTCGTCGACGCAGGCCTCCACGACGGACGCCGGTGGTTCGCTCGCTGGCACGAGGGCGCGGTCCGGCTGCTCGACGACCGGTTGAGCGAAGTCAGCGGCCGTGCCCTCGCGCTGACCGGCGACGTGCGCGTGCGTGCGGCATCCGCCGTCGGTCGCCTGGTGCTCAGCGCGGGGAGCGACGCCGTGCTCGTCGGAGAAGACACCGTGACAATCCCCGGGCTCGCCATCGATTCCGCGGCGTTCATCGGCGATCTCGTACTCGCGACCGCGCCCGCGCCCGGCGATGGTGGCGGTCATCGAGTACTCCTGCTCGATCTCGCGACGGGGACTCTGCTCGACGAGAAGACGGTCGATGCCGACGATGCGATAGCGGCCATCCACCCGCATCCGCACGATCCCGTGGCCGTGATCGAGTTTGCGATGGGGCAAGACGGATGCCTGGCCCTCCGCGCCGACATCGACGCCACCGGCGAAACGAGCCCGAACCTCCGGTTGACCGAGATCCTTGCGGGGCAGGATCCCGTGATCGCGGGCTTTCGCCCCGCGGGCGACCGGCTGTTGGTGACCCCGTACCCCAGCGACCCCGAGACCGCTCGGGTGTTCGCCTGGCCGTCTCTCGAGGAGATCGGTCAGGTCTCGGCCACCGAGATCGGTGCCGAGTACGGCCTCGGGATCGCCGGCTGCTGGGTCGACGACGAGCGTGCCGCGATCTTCGCTCCGGAGGACGCTCTCGTGCTCACCGGCGCGGCGCTCGATTCGCCGGAACGCGCGGATCTGCCGGACGTGATCGGCGAGGAAGCCGGTGAGGTCGAGTCGCTCGTCGCGCTCGCTCCCGGCCGCATCGCCGCCGGCGTCTGGACTCCCGAGGGGCGGTCGACCCTGGTGATCGAATGCGGAGCCTCAGCCCGCTGAGACCGCGTCGCCCCTTCCCGCTGAGGGCTTCAGCATCCTCGTCGTCGGTCCGGTCTGGGGCGGCGAGGTCGGCACCGACCTCTTCGCCAGCCCGCAGGGAGTGTTCTTCGGACTGTTCCTGCCGTTGCTGTTCGGAACGATCGTGCTGCTGCTTTTCGTCGGCAGCGTCGACTGGTTCGGCACGCTGTTCGGTCGGCAGCCGATCCGCGGGCGCTGGTGGATGTGGATCGCGGTCGCCCTCGTCGCCGCCCCGATCGCGCTGCGCCTCGCGGGTATCGACTTCGGCGGCTACGACGTGCGGGTCATCGCGCTCACCTTCGCCTCCGGCCTGCTCATCGGCCTGACCGAGGAGGTGCTGACGCGCGGCATCGCCGTGAAGCTGCTCCGGGATGCCGGCTACCGCGAGGTCGCCGTCGCAGTGATCTCGTCGGCGATCTTCGCGCTGCTGCACGCGACGAACATCCTGTCGGGCCAGCCCGTGCTCACGGTGCTGGCCACGGTGGGCTTCGCGTTCGGCTTCGGCATGATGATGTATCTCGTGCTCCGCGCGACGGGCAATCTCGTATGGCCGATCCTGCTGCACGCGCTCACCGACCCCACGACCTTCCTCGCCACGGGCGGCATCGATGTCGCGCACGGCGATCAGAACACCCTGATCGGGCTCGCCGGACCGTTCAATCTCGTGTCCGTCGTGTTCGCGCTCGTCGCACTGTTCCTGATCCGTGGGCGCGTGAAGGCCATCGATCCCGCGCCCACGATGCCGGAGGACGGGAAGGCGTGACGCGGGCGCGAGATCCTCATCATCGCCGTCGCGCGCACTAATCTGGCCGCGTGCCTTCCGGAATCAGAGTCATCGCACGCACGACGAGTGTTATCGGACTGAGTTCCCTTGCCGCGCTGCACGCGATCTGGGCCAGCGGTTCGCCGTGGCCAGCGCAGAGCCCGAAGCGCCTGGCAGAGGCGGTCGTCGGGCAGAAAGTCACGATGCCCTCCGCAGCGCCGACGGCCGTCGTCGCCGCGGGAACCGCCGGGGCTGCACTCGCCGCGAGTGGAGCGCTCGGGAACGGTCGACTGATCCGCATCGGTCTGCGCTCACTGAGCATGGTGATGCTTCTCCGCGCAGCACTGGGGGGCGACGCAGCACTCGCCGCACTCGGAATGCCACCCGCCGGTAAGAGGTTCCAGCGACTCGATCGCCGCTGGTATCGCCCGTTCGCGGCGATCCTCGGTGCGGCGCTGTGGCTCAGCAGTCGACGGCGCTGACCTCGTTGTCAACGGGCATGCCCGTTGCCGACGGATGCCCCAGGCTGAAGCATCCGCCATCGATGAAGAACCCCGAGAGGACGACGCATGAGCGATGCGAGCACGACAGCCGACCAGGGCCCGAGTTCCTACCCCGATGACGAACGCGGCCCCTACGACGCCGCAGCGGATGCCGCCGCCGAACCCGCCGCGGACGGCAAGGTCTTCACGGCCGATGACGGGGAAGACCACGACGCCGACGACCGCGACGCGCTCGACCAGAGCGAGGGTCTGGCCCGCTGACGCCCGCGCCACGAACGTCGAGACCCACCGTGCGCGGGCGGGTGCGAGAGGTCAGACGCGGTCGTCGTCGACGACGGTCGTGGCCGTCGCGCCGCGGGCACGGCTGCGGCGCGTGATCAGCAGGATGATGCCGATCAGGAAGATCAGCACACCGGCCGCCATCAGGATGTAGCCGACGAGATCGAGATCGATCCAGTCGAGGCGAACCTCGAGCGCGAAGGTCAGGATGGCGCCGACCACGAACAAGAAGATTCCGGTTCCGATGCTCATGCGAGTGCTCCTTCCGGCATCCGGCGACGCCGTCCCGCCTCATGATGCCGGAATGCCGGGCCAGCGGAAAGGGCTTGACGTGGCCGGGGAGTCACGGGGCGGGACCCTTCGACAGGCTCAGGGACCCAGTCCCTGAGAGAGGGACCCAGTCCCTGAGAGAGGGACCCAGTCCCTGAGAGAGGGACCCAGCGTCCGGAGTTACGCGCGCTGCGGCGCCGCGGTCGAAGCGCGCACGATGAGCTGCGAGCCGAGCGTCGCGGCCTCGCCGACCACCGCGCCCGCGATCGCCTGCAACAGAAGATCGACACCGAGGGCTCCCGTGCGCTCGATCGGCATCTGCACGGTGGTGAGTCCGGGCGTGACGGCGCCGGCGAGATCGATGTCGTCGATCCCGACCAGACTCACGTCGTCGGGGCAGGAGAGTCCGAGGTCCAACAACCCGGCTTCGAGACCGATCGCGACGAGGTCGTTGTAGGCGACGACGGCGGTCGCCCCGCTGGCGGCGGCGAGCGCGGCGGCAGCCCGGCCGCCCTGGATGGATGCCTCGTGATGACTCAACCGGGTGAGGCGGATGCCGTGGCGCTCGCACGCGCGCTCGATCGTGTCGAATCGACGGGCGTCGGCCCACGACCCGCGCGGGCCGGAGGCATAGGCGATGTGCCGGTGCCCGAGCGCGACGAGGTGCTCGATCGCCTGGGCTGGGCCGTGCTCGGCATCCATGAGCACGGAGGGCAGACCGTCGATCTGCCGGTTCACCACGACCGCGGGCGTGCCGCCGACGAGGGAGACGACCTCGGCGTCGGGCAGTCGCGGGGAGCAGAGCAGGATGCCGTCGAGCTTGCGGGCCTGCTCGATCTGTTCGCGCTCGCGACGGAGGTCCTCGTCGGCGTCGAACAGCACGGTGCGGTGGCGTCCGTGCCAGGCCTGCCCCTGCACCGCCTTGAGGAGTTTGCCGTAGACGGGGTTGGCGACGTCGGGAACGATGACCCCGAGCGTTCGGGTCGCGGTGCCCGTCTGCGGACCCGCGTAGCCGAGGTCGGCCGCCGCTTCGAGCACGCGTTCGCGGGTGGTCGGGGCCAGGCGCTCGGGTTCGCCGAAGGCACGCGATGCCGTGGCGATCGAGACGCCTGCGCGCTTCGCCACGTCGGTCAATGTCGCTGCCACGTCCACCCCTCCGGTTCCCGCAATCCTATGGCACGCCGTCCGTCATGAAACGGGCTTGACATGTTTGTACAAATCATTCACACTGCTTTACATGACGATCAACGCCGATCTCCGGATCCTGAGCCGCGCCACCCCCGCGACCACCGCTCCGCTGGTCACCCCCTCAGGCTCCGGCATCCTCCACCTCGGCCTCGGTAGCTTCCACCGGGCGCACCAGGCGATGTACACCGCCGCCGCCATCGCCCAGGGCGACGGCGACTGGGGAATCATCGGCGCCGCCTCCCGCTCGCGAACGGTCGTCGACGCGATGCACGCACAGGACTTCCTCTACTCGGTCGCCACGATCTCCCCCGCGGGCACGAGCCTCGCGATCCCCGGAGTGCACACCGACGCCTTCGTCGCGGGCGACGAGCCCGCGCGCGTCGTCTCGCACATCGCCGATCCCGGCATCCGCATCGTCACGCTGACCGTCACCGAGAACGGCTACAGCTATTCCCCCGCCACCGAGCACCTCGACCTCGATGACGAGACCGTGCGCGCCGATCTGCAGGGCGGTTCCCCGCGGTCGACGATCGGCCAGCTCGCCCGCGGCCTCCAGGCCCGCGCCCTTGCCGGTGGCGAGCCGATCGCGATCCTCAGCTGCGACAACCTCGCCGCGAACGGCAAGCACACCGAGAAGCTCGTGCGCGAGTTCCTCCAGGCGCTGCCCGGCGACGAGGCATCCGATGCCCTCGCCTTCCTCGACCGCGCCGTGACCTTCCCGTCGAGCATGGTCGACCGCATCGTGCCGTCGACCACCCCGCACCTGCGCGACGAGGTCACCGGTCTGCTCGGCGCGGTCGACGCCATCCCGGTGCCCGGCGAACCGTTCACGATGTGGGCCATCGAGGACGCGTTCGCCGGCGGACGCCCGGCCTGGGAGGCCGGCGGCGCCGTGTTCACCTCCGAGGTCGGCCGCTACGAGCAGATGAAGGTGCGCCTGCTCAACGGCACGCATTCCCTCATCGCCTACCTCGGCGCCCTCCGCGGGGTCGGCACGATCCCCGAGGCGATCGGCATCGACCGGATCGCGGATGCCGCACGCGGCGTCATGCGCGGCGAGTACGAGCCGTCGGTCGACGTGCCCACCGGTGTCGACATCCGTGCCTACGAGGCGGAGCTGTTCGAGCGCTGGGGCAACAGCGCGCTCGGCCACCAGACCCGCCAGGTCGGCTCGGACGGCTCGGTGAAACTGCGCCAGCGCATCCCGGAGCCCGCGCTCCTCGCGCTCGGACAGGGGCGGATGCCGCACCTCATCGCTCTCACGGTCGCCGGGTACCTGTCGTGCCACGCGCCACTCGGCGGTTTCGACCCCGGCGTGCACGCGAAGGCGATGACCGACCCCGTCCGCGAACGCCTCGCCGTGCTGGCGGCAGGAGCGCGCGACGGCGTCGACCTCGCCCGCCGCGTGATCATCGATCACCGCCTGTTCGGCAGCGAACTCGCTCACCAGGACGCCTTCGCCGCGCGGGTCGGTGAGCTGGTCGACACGATCCGCCGCTCCGGCGTCGACGCCGCGATCGCCGATGCCCTCTCCGCCTCCCCCTCCCCTGGGGAAGAGGGCAAGCTCGACAACCACACCACCGCCACGAAGGAGGCCCGCCGATGAAGTCGCTCGTCATCCACGGCAAAGAAGACATCCGCTGGGACGACCGGGAGACCCCGGAGCCCGGAGCGGGCGAGGTGCGACTGCGCGTCGGCTTCGTCGGCATCTGCGGATCCGACCTCCACTACTACTTCCACGGCGCCAACGGCGAGTACACGATCCGCGAGCCCCTCGTGCCCGGCCACGAGCTCTCCGGCGTCGTCGACCTCGACCCCTCGGGCCGCCTCGCCCCCGGCACCCCGGTGACGGTGCACCCCGCGCGCTACGGAGCATCCGTCCCCGGCCTCGAGGACCGCCCGCACCTGCGTCCCGGTGGCGACTACCTCGGCAGCGCCGCGGCGAACCCGCACCGTCAGGGCGGAGCATCCGAGCTGCTGATCGTCGAGGAGCACATGATCCGTGTGCTGCCCGACGGCCTGCCCCTCGAGCGCGCCGCGCTCGCCGAGCCCCTCGCCGTCGCACTGCACGCCGTGGGCCTCGCCGGCGACATCAGCGGGAAGCGCGTGCTCGTGATCGGCGCCGGCCCCATCGGTCTGCTCGTCGTGGCCGCGGCCGTGCACGCGGGAGCGGGAGTCGTCGGCGCGAGTGACGTGCGCACCGAGCCGCTCGAGCGCGCGCAGGCTCTCGGCGCGACCGAGGTCGCCCTCGTCGGCCGCGACACGATCCAGAACGAGTCGTACGACGTCGTCTTCGAGTGCTCGGGCGTGGGCGTCGCCCTCACCCAGGCCGTTCGCGCCACCCGCCGCACCGGCACCATCGTGCAGGTCGGCATGCTCCCCAACAGCGACATCGGCGTGAACCTCGCGCCGCTGCTGGCGAAGGAGCTCACGATCCGCGGCGCCTTCCGCTTCTCCACCGAGATCGATGACGCCGTGCGCATGCTCGCGGAGTCGGATGCTCTCGACCCCGTGATCTCGCACGTGCTCCCGGCATCCGACGCCGTGAACGCATTCACGATCGCCCGCGACTCCTCCGCCTCGGCGAAGGTCCTGCTCTCCCTCTAGTTCACCCCTCACGTTTCCCGTACGAAGGAGTACCTCCCATGTCAGACGCCACCACGGCGGCCCCGGCCGCCGATCCCACCGCGAAGAGGTCAGTGCGCGACCTCGTGCGCGCCGCCATCTCGGGCTGGCTCGGCACCGCGCTCGAGTTCATGGACTACCAGCTCTACTCGCTGGCGGCCGCACTCGTCTTCGCCGATCTGTTCTTCTCGTCCGAGAACCCCGCCGTCGCGGTCGTCGCCGCGATGGCCACCTACGGCGTCGGCTACGTGGCCCGCCCGGTAGGCGCGTTCTTCTTCGCCCGTCTCGGCGACAAGACCGGCCGCACGAAGGTGCTCTTCTACACGATCCTGCTCATGGGTCTCGCGACGACGCTCATCGGCTTCCTGCCGACGTACTCGCAGGTGGGCGTTCTCGCGCCGATCCTGCTCGTGCTGCTGCGCATCGCCCAGGGCTTCGGTGCGGGCGCCGAGATCTCGGGTGCCGGCGTCATGCTCGCCGAGTACGCGCCGGCGAAGCGGCGCGGCATCATCGCCTCGCTCGTCGCGCTCGGCACGAACTGCGGCACGCTGCTCGCCTCGGGTATCTGGGCGATCCTGCTCGTCGCCTACAGCGAGGACGAGGTCATCGCGTGGGCGTGGCGCATCCCCTTCATCGCCAGCGCGGTCATCATGCTCTTCGCGATCTGGGTGCGTTTCAACCTCAAGGAGACCCCGGTCTTCGAGGAGCGCGACGACGTCGTCGACGGCAAGGCGCTTTCGAAGGCCGAGACCATCCAGCTCGCCACCGAGACCGGTGACATCCGCACGCTCGAGGCCATGCAGCGCAAGCCCTGGAAGGCCTTCTCGATCGCGCTGCTGCTGCGCTTCGGTCAGGCCGGCAACTCGGGCATGATCCAGACGTACCTCATCAGCTACATCACCGTCGTGCTGCTGCTCGACCGCTCGATCGGCGTCAACGCCGTGATCGTCTCGTCGCTCGTCGCCTTCATCACGGTGCCGCTGTCGGGCTGGCTCGGCGACCGCTTCGGCCGCAAGCGCATGTACATGGTGTGGGCGATCATCGCCCTGATCGTCATCGTCCCGACCATGCTCATGATCAGCAGCAAGGACACCCTGCAGGTCTTCATCGGCTACGTCGTGCTGCACAACCTCGCGGTGATGAGCTTCGCGTCGCTCGAGAACCTCACGCTCCCCGAACTCTTCGGCGCCCGCAACCGCTACACGTTCACGGCCATGGCCCGCGAGATCGCCGCGATCGTCGCGACCGGCGCCGGCCCCGTGATCGCCGCCGCGTGGGTGTCGGCCGTGACCGGATCGTTCATCCCGATCATCATCATGCTCGTGTTCTTCACGCTCTGCGCGCTCGTCGCATCGATCTGGATGCCCGAGGTCGCCGGTCGCGATCTGACCGACCCGCGCGACGCGATCTGACCCCTCTACCCGGAGAAACACCATGACCATCGAACTCGTCGACGTCAACATCACCAGCCCGGGGCGCAACTTCGTCACGCTCAAGATCACCACCTCCGACGGCATCACCGGCCTCGGCGACGCGACCCTCAACGGGCGCGAGCTCGCGGTCGCGTCGTACCTCGCCGACCACGTCGCCTCGACGCTCGTCGGCCGTGACGAGGACCGCATCGAGGACACCTGGCAGTACCTCTACCGCGGACCGTACTGGCGGCGTGGTCCGGTCACGATGGCCGCGATCGCTGCGGTCGACATGGCCCTGTGGGACATCAAGGCGAAGAAGGCCGGGATGCCGCTCTACCAGCTGCTCGGTGGCGCGAGCCGTGACGGGGTGCGCGTCTACGCTCACGCCTCGGGCACCGATTACGCCGCGCTCAAGAACGCGATCACCGGCTACCAGGAGCTCGGCTACACGGCCGTGCGCGTGCAGACCGGAGTGCCGGGCCTCGGCCAGATCTACGGCGTCTCGTCGTCGGGTCCGGGCGTGCGCTACGACTACGAGCCGGCCAAGCGCTCGGGCGACCGCCCCAGCGAGGAGCGCTGGGACACCCGCAACTACCTGAACCACATGCCCGGCGTCTTCGCCAGCATCCGCGAGGACTTCGGCACCGATCTGCGCATCCTGCACGACGGCCACCACCGCATGACCCCGATCGAGGCCGCCCGCTTCGCGAAGGACATCGAGCCCTACGACCTCTACTGGCTCGAGGACTGCACGCCCGGCGAGGACCAGACGGCGCTGCGCCTGGTGCGCCAGCACTCCACGACGCCGCTCGCGATCGGCGAGGTCTTCAACTCGGTCTACGACTACCAGACGCTCATCACCGAGCGCCTGATCGACTACGTGCGCTCGGCCGTCACCCACACCGGCGGCATCACGGCCATGAAGAAGCTCCTCGACTTCGCCGCGATCTACGGCATCAAGTCCGGCATCCACGGCCCGACCGACATCTCGCCAGTCGGCATGGCCGCAGCCCTGCACCTCGATCTCGCGATCCACAACTTCGGGATCCAGGAGTACATGCCGCACAACGCCCAGACGCTCGAGGTGTTCCAGACGTCGTTCACCTTCGACCGGGGCTTCCTGCACCCGGGCGACAAGCCCGGTCTCGGCGTGGAACTCGACGAGGATGCCGCGGCGGGACACGAGTACACCAAGGCGTACCTGCCGGTGAACCGTCTGCTCGACGGCACCGTGCACGACTGGTGACACGTCCGTGACGGATCCACGCCTCCGGGTGGCCGCACACGGCGGCGTGGTCACGCTCGGCGAGACCATGGCGCTGATGCGCACCGTCGAGATCGGCTCCCTCCGGCACGCGAGCGCGATGGCGCTCGGTGTCGGAGGGGCCGAAAGCAACGTGGCCATCGGGTTACGCCGGCTGGGGGCATCCGCCTCGTGGCTCGGCCGGGTCGGCGACGACTCGCTCGGTGAACGGGCGCTGCGCGAGATCCGCGCCGAGGGCGTCGAGGTGCACGGCATCGTCGATGCGGATGCCCCCACCGGCCTCATGGTGAAGGAACGGCCCTCCGCGGCATCCACCGCCGTGCACTACTACCGCACGGGCTCGGCCGGATCGCGGCTGCGGCCGGAGGACCTGCCGGACGGGTGGATCGAGCGGGCGGCGATCCTGCACGTCACCGGAATCACCCCGCTGCTGTCGACCTCGGCCCGGGAGGCCGTGCTCGTCGCGGTCGACCGCGCGACCGCTGCCGGAGTGACCGTGAGCGTCGACATCAACTACCGTTCCGCTCTGGCTCCGGTCTCCGTGGCCGGCCCCATCCTGCGCGAGCTGGCGGAGCGCGCCGACCTCGTGTTCGGGGGCGCCGAGGAGTTCGCGGTGCTGTACCCCGCGGCATCAACGACCGCGGCATCCGAGATCGACCCATCCGCCGCCGAGGCCGCCGCGCTGCTGCACGCCGCCGGCGTCGGGCAGGTCGTGGTGAAGCAGGGCCCGGGCGGCGCGACGGTGCTCACGCCCGACGCGGTGGTCGCCGCCCCCGGCTTCGCGATCGACGTCGTCGACACGGTCGGCGCGGGCGATGCGTTCGTGGCGGGGTATCTCAGTGCGTGGCTCGACGGACGGGGCCTCGAGGACACGCTCCGGCGCGCCAATGCCTGCGGCGCGATCGCGTGTCTCGTGCCGGGAGACTGGGAGGCCGCACCGACGTTGCGCGATCTCGATCGGTTCCTCGACGGCGGGGGCGACCCGGTCCGGCGCTGAGCGCGGTCACTCCCCCGCTGGGTCCGGTGATTCCGCTGCGTCCGGCGCCTCCGCCGTCTCGAGCATCTCGTCGACGAGGCTGATGCCGCCCGAGGAGTTCGCCGACATCATCAACTGCTCGATCCACTTCAGATTGAGCTGCGGCGCCTCCGGTTCGTCGAACGTGAAGCGCAGCGGGATCGACGGGTGCAGCCAGATCGTCGACCGCCCCTCCACGTCGTCGGTGGTGTGACGCCACGACAGCGTGAAGCTCTCATTGCGGCGCAGCTTGGTGGCGATGGCGACCTTGAGGTGCGCGAGCGCGCGGTCGTCGATGCGGATGGCATCCTCGGAGCCGCCGTAGTGCAGTGAACCCATGCTCGAAACCCTAGCCCCCGTCGGCGGGAACGGATGCCACCCGGCGGCTACCAACGGCATCCGTCTCGCGCAACCCCCTCAGCATCGGCTCGGTCCGGGTCTACCGTCGAGCGCATGGACGGGTCGAGAACGAAGCCGAGAACACGGATCGAGATCGACGGCCGCGAGTTCCTGCTGGACGGCGACCGCGACCTCGTCGATCTCATGGCGCGCATCGAAGCGGCCGCGCGGTCGGAGCCGACCTTCGTCGACATCTCCAGCCGCGGTGGCCTCGTGAGTGTGCTCGTCTCTCCCGGCGCACGCGTCGTCATCTCGGTCGCGCACGAAGGGCGAGACCACGACCACGCCCCGCCCATCCCCCCGATCGGCGACTGGGATCTCTGAACGTCCGAGGGGCGATCGCCTGCTCAGTTGATGATCTCGGCGCGATCATCGGCGTGCAGGGTGGCGAGCTTCCGACGCCACTCGGCGAGTGCCTCCGGGGTCAGACGGGTCCAGTCCTCGACCTCGCGCACGATCCGTAGCGCAGCGGCGCTGCGATACGAGCGGGTGGGGTTGCCCGGGAACTTCTTGTCGGTCACGTTGGGGTCGTTCTCGAAATCGCCGATCGGCTCGACCTCGTACACGCGCGGGGCACGGTCGCCGGGAGCGAGCTCGGCGGCGAGACCCGCACCGTTCGGCATCGCCGTGAAGTAGATGTGGTTCATGACGATCTCGGGGCGGTAGTTCGAGGGGAACCCCGCGGTGAGGAGATCACCCGGCCGCAGGTCGGCCTTCGTGCCGTGGAAGAAGGGTCCGTCGTCGAGTGCGTCGCTCACGCCGACAGCCTACGCTCGCGGAACCGCTAGCGCCCGAGGGCGACGGCGACCACGCAGACCGCCGCGGTCGCGCCGACGATGATCGCGCCGACGGGGAGGAGGTGCGCGAGTCTCTCGCCCCGACCCACCGACCCCGGGTAGCGACGGGTCGCCTCGGGCGGAGTGAGCGGATCCGCGATCACGACGGGATCCCATCCGCACCTCGCGAGTACGGCGGCGAATCCCGCGGCGCGCGGTGTGAACGCCGCGACCTGAGCACCCTTCCGCCGCAGGAGAACCCGTCGCGTCGCCGTCGTCCCCAGGCGCGTGGGCAGGATCAGGGAGAAGAGCACGACCTCGTCCACCGAGGCGCGATCGATGGTCCTGCTCCTCCCCCACACCCGCCGGAGCGTGACGCTGCGCTCATCGACGGTCGCTTCGACGAAGCGAACGGTGAGCACGGCGGCGGCGATCCACAGAACCGCCGCGATCACGGCGAGGGCCAGCAGGACGCCCAGACCCGCGGCATCCGGCCCCTCGCCTGGCCACGCCCAGCCCGCCCACGCGACAGCGACGAGGAACACCGACCCGGTGATCGCGAGGAAGACACGACCGGCGAATACCGACACGGCACCGTCCTCTCCGCGGATGCGCCCATCGAGGCATCCGTCGTTCACCATCATGACGGATCGCCACCGACAGAAAACGACGCGATCCTCGTCATCCGTACGGGACTCGAACACGCACCACCTCGGGATTCGGTCCCGAGACGCGTCGGAGTCAGCCGCCGCTCTCACGACTCCCGGGCGTGGAGAGGACCGACCTGTGATCATCTGGACCCGATGGGGAATTCTCGTTCTCGGCGCACTCCTGGCGGGCGCTGTGGTCGGCAGTCAGACCTTGACAGCCCTGGGCGTGCCCGCCGAGTATCCGCAGAGCATCGCGATGATGCTCTGGTTCGGTGCACTGATCAGCCTGGCGCTCACGCTCTGGGCGTTTCCGCGCATCGACAAGCCTCGCCCGGCGATGCTCGAACGCGCCCTCCCCGAGCCGATCGTCGACGAGAAGGGGCGCACAAAGGAGACCGAGATCGTGCAGGCCGTCGATGCCGACGGCAACGGACTCCTCGTCACCCCGCAGTCGACGTTCTTCTTCATCCCAGCGCGGTTCTACTGGATCATCTTCGCCGTGATCGCCCTCGTGCCCACGGCCGAATGGATCTTCCGTCGCTGAGGCTCACCTCTCCGGCAGCTCGACCGTCTCGTTCTCGCCTTCATACGCCTCGCCGGTGATCTTCGACTTCACGAAGCTGAACAGCGAGGCGATCTTGCCGCCCGGGCTGTCCCAGTACTCGGCGGACTCGGCGGTGAACTTCAGCAGACCCACGTCGGGATCGTCCGGCCCGTTCGTGAACCAGGCCTCGACGGTGGGACTCCACAGCTCGCGCACCTTCGCCGGGTCGTCGACGAGCCCCGCGGTTCCCGACAGCGACACCCACGAATCGTTCGAACTGAACGAGACCCCCACCCTCTCGTCGGCCTGCGCGTCGAGCACGAGTGTCGCGCTCTTCGACACGAGGAACCACAGGTCGCCGTCGAACTCGGCCTCCTGCACGGTGAGCGGATGCGCCACGAGACGCCCCTCGGCGTTGCGGGTGGTGAACATCGCGAAACGGAAGTCGTGGAGGAGTTCGGCGACCCGCTGAACGGGCGTGGTGTCGGTCATGAGGATGTCCCTTCTGCGCCGCGATCCGTGCGGCATCACCGCCATCTTGCAACCCGTGGATGCCGGGGCCGAGGGGGTTGCGATCTCGGCCGGGAGGGCTTATCCGCGGCACGCGATGGTTGCGCAACCCACCCTCACGAGGCTCTGACAGACTGGACGGGTCGAGGGGAACGACGAGGGAGAGATCAGTTCGATGACCGCAGGAGCCGCCGAAGATCTCGAAAGAGCCGTCGCCGCCGCGAGGCACGACGACGACTGGACCGGGGTGCTCGGCATCCTCGGCTCCCGCTGGAGCGATCTCTACCAGAGCCACCCCGAACTCCTGATCCGCACGATCGAGACCCTGCCCCCGACCGTGCTCGACGCGAACCCGCGCCTGCGTTTCGCCGAGGAGCATCTGCGTCGACGCTCGAATCGGCGACCCGAGAGCCGCGCCTACCGCGACATCCTCTCCGACGACCCGGACGCGCCACCCCTCGATCGCCTCGCCGCACTCACCGGTCGCGTGGCCGTCGCCCGCGGAGAGGGTCGCCTGGACGACGCGACGGCGGCCGCCGATCAGGCCGTCGCCACTCTGAGGGCCGTGCCCGTCGAGGTGGTCCCGACCTTCGCGAACGCCCTGCCCGAGCTCCACTACCACTGGGGCGTGACGTACTTCCTCGCCAGCCGTTTCGACGATGCGCTCGAGCAGTTCGCGCGCAGCCACGACTGGGCGGTCTCGGTCGACAACCGACTGGTGCGCACCACGTCGGGCGGCGCGAGCGCGCTCATCCACGCACTCCACGGTCGCGGACGCGATGCCGTGCGATTGCTCGATCAACTCCCCGAGGTCCCGGCGGACGCCTGGTGGGCGGCGGATGCCCCGACCGCGGCGCGCCTCGCCGGCGCCGTGCTGCGCATGGACCGTCTCGACATGGCGGGGGCCCGCGACGTCCTCGACGGCATCGACATCGCTCTCTCCCTGGATTTCTGGGGCCCCTACTTCGCGCTGCGCGCATTCGCCGTCTCCGAGCGGCGCGACGATGCGCAGGTGCTGCTGTCGGAGTTCGACGGCTTCGTCGCCTCGCTCGCCCCCGAGTACGCCCGGGTGCCGGTGAACGCCGAGTACACCCGGCTCGTGCGCTATCTGCTTCTGCTCGTACTTCACCAACCGGAGAGCGCGGTGCGGAGCCTCGGCGCCACCGCCCCGACCGCCGACGGCGGACTGGTGGCGCAGACATCCGCGGTCCTCCACGGGCGCCGACTCCTGCAGCGCGGACAGGCCGCTGCGGCTCGGCGGATGGTCACCCCTCTCCTGCACGTGTCGAGCGCTCGCCCGCGCGTGCTCATCTCGGCGCTCGCGATCGCCGCCGAGACGGTCGCCGCCGACCAGCGCGACGACCTCCTGCAGCGGGCGGCCGCACTCGCGACATGGAACGGCGTGTTCTCGTCCTTCCCGCCGGCATCCGCAGCGGCTCGCTCGCGCCTCGCCGATCTGATCGAGGAGCGGGGGCACGCCGACATCGCCGCACACCTGCGCGGGATGGCGGACGCGATCTCCGTCGCCGGAACGGATGCGCTCACCCGCCGCGAGACCGCCGTCGTGGCCTCGGCGCTGGCCGGGCTGTCGAACACCGACATCGCCGCGAAGCAGCACGTGAGCGTCAACACGGTCAAGTCGCAGTTGCGGGGTGCGTTCCGCAAGCTCGAGGTCGCGAACCGGCAGGAGCTGATCGACCTGTTCCAACTCGGACGTTGAGTCGCGCTCGGTGAACACGGAGCCGTATCCCAGGTGCGCCCGGTAGCGTCGTCGGGTACGACCACCGCGATCCCCGACACCTGAGGACACGATGAGCCGCATCACCCCCGCTCTGGAAGCATCCGCCCCCGCCTACGACGGTTTCGTCGGCTGGGTGCTGAGCCTCATCGAATCGCTCGGGGAGGTGGGCGTCGGCATCGCGATCCTCATCGAGACGTTCGTGCCGCCGATCCCCTCGGAAGCGATCCTTCCCGTCGCCGGTTTCCTCGCGTACGAGAGCCGGATGAGCGCTGTGGGCGCGTGGGCGGCGGCCACCCTCGGCGTGCTCGTCGGCGCTCTGCTCTGGTACGCGATCGGCGCGGCGGTCGGCCGTGACCGCACGCGCCGCATCGTCGGCCGCATCCCGCTCCTCGACTACGAGGACTTCGACAAGGCCGAGGCGTTCTTCGCCCGCTGGGGCGGCGGGGCGGTGCTCTTCGGCCGCTGCGTCCCGCTCGTGCGTTCGTTCATCTCGATCCCGGCCGGCATCGAGCGGATGCCGCTGTGGAAGTTCACGCTCTACACGCTGATCGGCTCGGGCATCTGGAACGCGATCTGGATCGGTCTCGGCTTCGCCTTCGGCCCGGCCATCAAGCCGGTGCTCGAGGAGTGGAGCGGACTCATCTCGAACATCGCGGTCGGCGCGATCGCCCTGCTCGTGCTGATCTTCATCGCCTCGCGCGTGCGCCGCCGCCTGCGCGAGGGCGGCCCGCGACGGATGCCGCAGCCCGACGCCGACTGACGGGAGCCGGGTCAGGCCTCCGCGCGGGCGGCGCGCTTCGCCTCCTGGAACACCCGGATCGCCTCGTAGCGCTCCGCCGAACGCGCCTGGCGCTTCGCGGCCTGCTCCTGACGGTTCTTCGGCGCAGCGGACGTGACGAGTCCGTCGAGCAGGCTGCGCACCGATCGTTCGATCTCGGCGACCGCATGGTCGAACACCTCCTGGTTCGCGCGCGAGGGTGCGTTCGACCCCGAGATCTTGCGGACGAACTGCACGGCGGCGTCGTGGCACTCGTCGTCGGATGCCGGGGGCTCGAGGTTGTTCAGCGGGATGATGTTGCGGCACATGCCAGCAAGGCTAGATCGGCCCGGCGAACAGCGCCAGGGCGTTCAGACGGTGTAGCCCGCGGGGAACGGATCGGTGGGGTTGAGCAGGTACTGCGCCGTGCCGGTGACCCAGGCGCGTCCGGTGATCTCGGGGATCACGGCATCCGCTCCTCCCACCGTCGCCCGCTCGCGCAGCCGCCCCGTGAACGTCGTGCCGATGAACGACTCGTTCTCGAAATCCGTCTCGAGGGCCAGCTCTCCGCGCGCGTGCAGCACGGCCATGCGGGCGCTCGTGCCGGTGCCTCCGGGCGAGCGGTCGAGCCATCCGGGGTGGTTGATCAGGGCGTGGCGCGAGTGAACGGCATCCGATCCCTCCGCGAGGAACACGACGTGCTCGCACCCGGCGAACCCGGTCTCGGGATGCACGGGCATCTCGTGTGCGTCGATCGCCCGCATGATCGCGCGGCCGGCGGCGACGAAGGCGTCCGCCGACGCGCGCTCGAAGGGGATGCCGACGGCGGATGCTTCGACGAACGCGTAGAAGTTGCCACCGTAGGCGAGGTCATATGGCACCCGGCCGAGGCCCGGCACGTCGACCGCGCGGTCGAGCCCCACGACGTACGAGGGAACGTTGACGATCGTCACCGCGAGTGCCGCCCCGTCACGCACCTCGACGCGGGCGACGATCAGCCCGACCGGGGTGTCGAGTCGCACCTCGGTGATGGGTTCGGTGACGGCGACCATGCCGGTCTCGACGAGGGCGGTGGCGACCCCGATGGTTCCGGCACCGCACATCGGCAGCACTCCGGTGACCTCGATGAAGAGGACACCCCAGTCCGCGTCGGGTCGCGTCGAGGGCTGCAGGATCGCGCCGGAGAGCGTGCCGTGCCCGCGCGGTTCGTTCAGGAGGAACGTGCGCAGGTCGTCGGAGTGGGCGATGAACCACTGTCGCCGCTCCTCCATCGTGTCGCCGGGGAGAGCCGGGACTCCCCCGGTGACGACGCGCACCGGCAGCCCCTCGGTGTGCACCTCGACCGTCTGGATCGCGCGGGTGCTCCTCATCGTGCACCTCCGTCCTGCGGCGCCGCGTCCTGCCGCGCCGCCGCGGTCAGGGCCGCGTGCAGGGAGGCGGGGAGGGTCGCGTTCTCGGGGAACGGATGCCGTCGGCCGAAGTCCGCGCCGTGCCGTTCGGCGAGTGCGCGGAGGTGCTGTTCGACGCGTTCGGAGTACCCCGGGTCGAACGCCTCGGGGTCGAGGGCGAGCACGAACAGTCCGAGGCTCGGCGAGGTGGATCCGGAGTCGAAGGGCGCGGCATCCTGCGAGAACATGCCGCCGGAGAGCACGGCGAGCATCTCGACCATCAGCGCGATGTTCGACCCCTTCGCCCCGCCGAAGGGCAGGAGGGCGCCATCGAGGGCAGCGCCCGCGTCGGTGGTCGGCGCGCCCGCGGCGTCGAGGGCCCACCCTTCGGGGAGCGGTTCGGAGCGGTCGGCCGCTGCCCGCACCGACACCCAGGCGGTGGCGCTGCTCGCCTGATCGAACGAACGCGGCCCGGAGGCGTGCGGCAGCGCGAAGGCCATCGGGTTCGTGCCCGTCACGGGCACCGGCGCGGAGTAGACGCTCATCAGCGCAGGCGAGTTCGCGCACACCAGGGCGATGAGTCCGCGGTCGGCGACCCGACGCGCGTAGTAGCCGAGCTCGCCGGCGCTGTAGCCGTCCCGCAGCGAGAGCACGGCGACCCCGACCTCGCCGGCCGCCCGCACGAACGCCGGGAATGCGGCATCGAAGGCGGCCTGCGCGGTGCCGCCCGCGGCATCCACGCGCACGACGCCCGCCCGGGTGGACTGCACCCCGGGGATGGCGTCGGGGACGAGCCGCCCCTCGGCGAGCGCATCGAGGTAGTCGAGCAGGTGCGCGGCTCCGACCGCGACCTTGCCCTGCTGCTCGGCGGCGACGGTGCTCGCGGCGAGCGCCGCCGCCGTGCGCTCCGAGCCCCCGGATCCGCGCACCGCCGCGCGGCAGAGAGTGTCGAGTTCGTCCCAGGTCAGTGTCGTCTCACGCGCGGCATCCATGTCTCTCCACGGTATCCAGGGCGGGCGACGGGCGCGAACCGGACCCACCCGTTCGGAGGGGTGCTTCCCCTCCGAACGGGTGGTCAGCCCCGCGCGATGGCCGCGAGCTCGACCCGGGAGGTCGCCCCGGATTTGCGCAGCAGGTTCGACACATGGAACTTCACCGTGTTCTCGCTGACGCTGAGCGTGTGCGCGATCTCGCGGTTGCGCCGGCCGGCGGCGATCAGCCGTAGCACGTCGCGCTCGCGCGGGCTCGCGTCGATCGCGGCGGGCAGGTCACCGGCATCCGCGGGCGGGTCGAGCGGCAGGCGGATGCCGACCTCCGACCCCCAGCCCGGGGTCGCCGAGACCGAGAAGTCGCCGGCGAGCGCCGACACCTGCTCGCCGATCGAGCGCAGCGTGTCGTCGTGGGTGGTGAGGTCGCCACGGCCGTCGTCGCGGATGCCGATGAGCAGGTTGAGGCCGTCGCAGTCCCACTGGATGCGCACGCGCCGGGTGTCGCCGCGGTCGACGATTGCCAGGACGGTGCTGCGCACGATGGCGCGCGCCGAGTGCGCGATATCGCCCGGCAGTGCGCGGCCGTTGGCGGGCGGCTCGACGAACTGCACGTCGAGTTCGCTGTACCGCACGAGGGGCCGCAGGTCGCCGCGCAACCGTTCGAACGCCCCGGTCACCGGTTCGAGGCCCGCGCCCTGCTCGTCGTTCAGGGTGCGCAGCCCCACGAGGGCACCGGCGGCGACGTCGACCGCGATCGTGCGCGCCGCCCGGTCGTCGAGCCGCGTCGACCGCAGCGTCGCGAGAAGGGACTCGAGTGTGAGCGCGTACCGGTCGCGCTGCTCGGCGAGGGCACGTGCGTGATCCGCGGTGATGCGGCGCGATGTCGCCTGCGCGGTGTGACCGGTGTGATCGGTGGCCGCGGTGTGGTCGGTGGCGCTCATGGACACCCACTCTATCCCGCCCCCTCCTTTCGGGTAGGGGGAACGGTCCCGACGCAGGAGCGCCCGGCGATCGGATGCTCGGAAGGCTGGATGCATGCCCCTCACCGCCACCATCTCCCCGGGAGCGGCGATCTCCCTCGTCGCCAACGAACTCCTGCACGCCGCCGAGCGCACGAGCGTCGCGAACGCGCGACAGCTCGACGACCTCGCCACCCTCGTCACCGACGCCGAGCGCGTCTTCGTGATGGGCGCCGGCCGGTCGGGGCTCGCGCTGCGCATGACGGCGATGCGCCTCATGCACCTGGGACTCGAGGTGCACGTCGTCGGCGATACCACCACCCCCGCGATCGCGGCGGGCGACGTGCTGCTCACCGCGAGCGGCTCGGGCACCACCGAGTCGATCGTGCGGGCCGCCACCCGCGCCTCCCGGATCGGCGCGCGGATCGGCGTGATCACCACCGCCGAATCCTCGCCGCTCTCCGATCTCGCCACGGTGCGGGTGCGGGTGCCCGCGGCACAGAAGCTCGATCGCAGCGCCGAGACATCCGCCCAGTACGCGGGCGGGCTGTTCGAGCAGATCGTCGTCGTGATCGGCGACGGCCTCTTCCATGCGCTGTGGCAGCGCCAGGGTTCGAGCGCCGACGAGCTGTGGCCGCGGCACGCGAACCTCGAATGACCCGCGCCCCATCCCCTGAACCACCCCAGAAGAACGGAACACCCATGAAACTGCAGTTCGCCATCGACACCCTCAGCACCGAGAAGGCCCTCGAGCTGGCCGCGGCCGCCGCCGCGCACGTGGACATCCTCGAGCTCGGTACCCCGCTCATCAAGAGCGAGGGCCTGTCGGCGATCACCGCGCTGAAGGAGGCCCACCCCGACAAGGTGATCTTCGCCGACCTCAAGACCATGGATGCCGGCGAGCTCGAGGCCGATATCGCCTTCGGCGCGGGTGCCGACCTCGTGACCGTGCTCGGCGCCGCCGACGACAGCACCATCGCCGGTGCCGTGAAGGCCGCGAAGAAGCACGGCAAGGGCGTCGTCGTCGATCTGATCGGCGTCGCCGACAAGGCCGCACGCGCCCAGCAGGTCATCGGCCTCGGCGCGGAGTTCGTCGAGATGCACGCGGGCCTCGACGAGCAGGCGCAGGAGGGCTACTCCCTCGACAGCCTCCTCACCGACGGCGCGGCATCCGGCGTCGCGTTCTCGGTCGCGGGTGGAGTGAACGCCTCGAGCATCGCCGCGGTGCAGGCATCCGGCGCGCAGGTCGCCGTCGCCGGCAGCGCGATCTACAGCGCCGACAACGTCGGAGACGCGGCGGCGGCGCTGCGCGCAGCCATCGCCTGACGCAGACGGGGTCTCGGCGCTCTCCCCCCGGCGCCGAGACCCATCGAACGCGCCGAGACCCGCCGCCCCCGACGTCAGGGGTGGTGGGTCTCGGCGTTCGTGGTGGGTCTCGACGTTCGTGGTGGGTCTCGGCGCGGCGACGCGCGGGAACCCGGATGCCGTCAGGCCTCCGAGCGCGACTCCGCGAGGCTCGGGTAGTCGGTGTAGCCCTCGGCGGTCGAGCCGTAGAACAGCTCGGGGCGAGGGTCGTTCAGCTCGGCGCGGCTCTCCCACCGGGCGACGAGGTCGGGGTTCGCGATCACGGGGCGCCCGGCGGCGACGGCATCCGCCCATCCCTCCTGCACCAGGTCCTCGGCCTCTTCCCGCGTGGTCGGAACGGCGAAGCCCGAGTTCACGATCAGCGGAGCCTTCGCCGCCGCGCGGATCGTCTGCACCAGGTCGGCGCGCGGGTCGGCGTTGAGCACGTCGACGAAGGCGAGTCCGAGCGCGGCGATACCGTTCGCGACCGCCGTGTAGGTGGCGCGCACGTCGGCGTCGTCCTCTTCGAGCACTCCCTGGATGTTGTGCTGGGGCGACAGACGGATGCCGGTGCGCTCCGCGCCGACCGCCGCGGCGACGGCGCGCGTCACCTCGACGGCGAAGCGCGCGCGGTTCTCCGGCGATCCGCCGTAGGAGTCCTCGCGCACGTTCGACACCGGCGAGAGGAACTCGTGCACGAGGTAGCCGTTCGCCCCGTGCACCTCGACCCCGTCGAAGCCCGCCGCGATCGCGTTGCGCGCCGCCTGCGCGAACTGCTCGACCACCACCGGGAGCTCCTCGAGAGTGAGCGCGTGCGCGACGGGGAGGTCGGCCTTGCCCTCGGGCGTGCGGGTCTGCCCCGGGGCGGCGAGGGCGCTCGGGCCGACGACGCGGTTCTCGCCCGAGATGAGCGGGTGCGAGATGCGTCCGCCGTGCATGAGCTGCATCACGATCGTGCCGCCCTCGGCGTGCACGGCATCCGCGACGCGGCGCCAGCCGTCGATCTGCGCGGGCGTGGCGATCCCCGGCTGCCCGGGGTACGACTTGCCCTCGGCCGCGGGCCACGTGCCCTCGCTGATGATCAGGCCCAGTCCCGCGCGCTGGCGGTAGTACTCCACCATCACGTCGGTCGGCACGCCCGCGTCATCGGCACGGGTGCGCGTGAGCGGCGCCATCACGACGCGGTTGGACAGGTTCAGGGCGCCGAAGACGGCGGGCGAGTAGAGAGTCACATCGAAGGCAAGGCGCGTGTGCGGCGTCGTATTCCCGGTTGCCACCCGATCAGGCGGATGCCGCGCCCCGGTCACTCCTCCGGACGGATGCCGGCGAGCATGATGTCGAGGAACAGCTGTCGATCACCCGGGTTTCCGATGCGCACGGCGTGCTCGACCCCGCAGATCAGTCGCTCGAGCTGCACGATCGTGAGTTCGGGGCGCACGATGCCCTCCCGGCGCGCACGCTCGAGCACGCCCTCGAACGCGGCGAAGATCTCGATCTTCATCGCGCGCACCCGCTCCTCCTCATCGTCGGGAGAGAGCAGCACGGCCTGCAGGCCGCCGTCCTCGAGCTGCAACGCAAGAGCGTTGTCGAGGAAGGTCGATAGGGCTGCGCGGGTATCGGGATCATCCGTCGCGGTGCGGGCGATGGCCAGCATCCGCTCGAGCGTCTCGACCGACAGCGCCTCGACGAGGGCGTGCACGGTCGGGAAGTGGCGGTAGACGGTGCCGACGCCGACGCCGGCCTCGCGGGCGACGGCGTTCAGGCTCAGTCCGTCGCCGCGCTGGGCACGAGCGACCTCGAGGATCCGCGCGCGGCTGCGCGCAGCATCCGCCCGTATCTGCCGCATGCGACCAAGCGTATCACTGCAAGCGGATAACTCATCCGTTTGTGTTATGGTCAAGCGGATAACTCATCCGTTTAGCACTCGAGGACACTCATGACCTGGAACCCCGCCCGCCTCCCCGACCAGACCGGACGCACGCTCGTCGTCACGGGCGCGACCGCCGGCATCGGTTACTTCGCCGCCGAGCAGCTCGCCGCAGCCGGCGCCGACGTCGTGCTCGCCTCGCGCTCCGAGAGCAAGCTGCGCCTCGCCGAAGCATCCATCCGCCAGCACGTGCCCGCGGCGTCGGTGCGCAGCGTCGTGATCGACCTCTCGTCGCTCGCCTCGGTCGACCGCGCGGCGGAAGAACTGCGGGCGCTCCCCCGTCTCGACGGCGCACTCCTCAATGGCGGCACCATGCCGGGCCGAACCGGTACTCCCACCGCCGATGGCCTTCCGCTACTGCTCGGAACCCACGTGATCGCGAACGTGCGCCTGCTCTCCGGCATCCTTCCCGCCCTCGTCGCGACCGGCGAGCGCGAGGGCACGACCACCCGCATCGTGCACACCTCGACCGGATTCGTGAGCCAGTTCCGCTTCGACGTCGACGACGTTCGCGCGACGCCGCGTCTCGCGATCGGCGCCTATACGAAGGCCAAGACCGTCACCGAGGTCTTCGCCTTCGAGCTCGATCGCCGTCTGCGCGCGAGCGTCCTGCCCGTGTCATCGCTCGTCGTGCGTCCCGGAGTCGGCGTCGATGCGAAGACGCCCGAGCGAGCCGGCATCCGCGACGCCTCGACGCCGTACCAGCGCAACCCGTACACGCCGTGGGCACAGGGCAAGGACACCGCGGCGTGGGCCGCCGTGCGCGCCCTCACCGACCCCGCAGCACAGGGCGGCGAGTACTACTCGCCCGCCGGACGCCTGCGCGGGTTGCCCGTGCGCGTCGAACCCCTGCCCCGCACCCACACCCCGCCCGTGGAGCTCGCCGCGTCGGTCTGGGCGCAGCTCGAGGACCTCGCCGGGGTGTCGCTCCGGATGCCGACACCCACCGGAAGCGCCGAGACCCACCGCCCCTGACGTAGAGGACGATGGGTCTCGGCGGGCGCGGTGGGTCTCGACGACCTCAGCCGCACACCAGCGGATGCCGCGACTACGGCACGAGCGTGAACCTCACCTCCGTCGCATTGCCCGCCACGTCGTGCACGGTGAGCACGTTCTCGCCGAGCACGGCGCCGAACGACCCGGGCTTGACGTTGTTGAGGTCGGACCAGACGTTGTCGCTCAGGTCGGTGCCCGTGTCGTTCACGGTGACGCGGTCGATCTCGAAGGCGTCGTTGAGCTTGAACGACACCTTCGAGAACACCCCGTCGGCACCGATCGTGAAGGCCGACCCGGTCTTGAGCGTGACGGTGGGCGGCGTGACGTCGAGCGTGAACCGCACGGTCGTCTCGTTGCCCGCCGCGTCGCGCACGACCAGGGTGTTCGCGCCTTCCACCGCGCCGAACATCCCGGGCTTCACGCCGTTGAGGTCGGACCAGACGGCATCCGTCACGTCCTTCTCGACGCCGTTGAGCGCGAGCCCTGAGACCAGCCCCTCGTCGTGCAGCTTGAACGAGACCTTCGAGTAGACGCCGTCACGGCCGACCGTGGCTCCGGCATCCGTCTTGACCGTCACGGCCGGAGCCGTGGTGTCGGTCACCGCCTGCGTGATCGACAGGTCGCGCAGGCGCCCGAAGTTGTCGAACGAGCCGAAGCCCACTCGCCCCTCGGGGAACGTGGTGTCGGTCGCGGTCAGCAGCGGGGTGTCGAGGCCGTCGAGATAGACCGCCACCTCACCCGTGTCGCAGCGCACCACGCGCACGTCGTGCCACTCCTCGTCGGTGATCGCCGGCGGAGCGCCGATCGCGCCGTCCCACTGGTCGTCGACCCGCACGCGGTCGGCGTTGTTCACCGTGAAGATGCCGTTGTGCGGGTAGATCGTGTTGTCCTTCGACAGGTGCACGTACGAGTACTCGGTGTCGGACTTCCAGCCGAACACGATGATGACGTCGCGGTTGTTGACCGACGCCTTCTCGTCGATGCGCACCTGGGCCGAGAGATCGAAGGACCCGAGCTCGGGACCCTCGCTCAGCACGGCGTACTCGAAGGGACGACGGATGCCGTCGTTCGGGTTCGTGCCCGCCTCGGTGAGCACGATCTGGTCGCCCGGGAACTCCCACTTCGCGGGGGTGCGCGGCGCCCAGTTCTCCTCGCCCATCACGTCGGTGATGACCTGGCCGTCGGGCGTGCAGGCGGCGGGCGCCGGCGGCTCGACCGGCGGCACCGCGTACAGCGCGTACTGCGCCGCGATCTGCTCGGCGGTCGGCACCGTGTCGAGCAGCATCACGTCGTCCATCCGCCCGTGGAACGGGTTCGCCTCGCGCGTGTTCTGCGGGAAGCTGCCGCCGATCTTGATGCCGGCGGGAACGGTGTCGCTGGTCGCGCCCGCACCCCAGGGGTTGGATGCCGTGTACTTCCCGGCGAGTTCCTCGCCGTTCATGTACAGCTTCATCTCGCCGCCGGCGAAGTCGAAGGTGGCGGCGAGGTGCACCCACTGCCCCTTCTTCAGGATCTCGTCCCACGGCAGGTCGGCCGCGAACGTCCACGACCCCGCTCCGTCGACGCGGCGGCCGAGGGCGACGAGCTTGAGCTCGCCGTCGACCGTGATCACCTCGAGCAGCGCCCGCACCGCGTGACCGTCGGAGGTGCCGGTGAGCACACCCGCCAGGCCGATCGCGTTGTACACGTCGTCGGGGTTCGCGGTGCCGGAGTTGAGTGCCGGGTGATCACCGGTGGGCTTGAACCAGCCCATCACCGAGATCTCCTCGGCACCGGCGAAGTCGCCGAGCGTGTCCACGCCCGCGGCGTCGTAGACCCCGGCCTTCCAGTCGTCGTTCGACGCGGTCACAGGGCTCATCTGCTGCGTCTGCAGCGCCTTGCCCGCTCCCGGGTAGGCGCGGTCGGCCACCCGCTGCTCGACGCCGCCGTTGATCAGGGCGATATCGGTGCCCGAACGGCCCTGGTCGACCTCGACCGTCGGGTCGGCGCCCGGGTGGTCGAAGTCGTGGTGGGTGACGACGTTCGGGGCGAGCTCCGGCAGCACGAAGGGCGACGACGGACCTGCTTCGCGAGCTCCCGTCACCTTCCAGATCTTGCCGTTCGCCTTCGAGACGAGGTACAGCTCGCCGTCGGCATCCGATCCGAATCGCAGGTCGACGCGCGTGTCGCCCACCAGCTCCTGGAAGGTGGTCTCCTCACCGTCCTCGAACACCCGCAGCTGCTCGATCGTGGCGAGGTCGTCGACGTCGCCGTCGTTGCGGACCATCTCGTCGGCCTGCGTCGACAGCACCCAGCCGCGCACGAGGTCGGTGAAGATGTACCGCCCCTGCAGCGCCTCGATGTCCCCGCGGTAGACGAAGCCGCCGTTCACGGCCACGCCCGCGTCGCCGGTCTGGCCGGGGTCGCGGTTGTGGTCGTAGGCGGCCACCGGATAGGTGAATCCGAACTCGGCGTCATTCTCTGGCAGTGGGAAGATCTGCCGGTTCTCGGCGAGGAACGAGCCCTCGCGCACCGACCAGCCGAAGTTGTCGCCCGGCTCGACGGCGTAGATCGACTCGACCTGCCACTCGCCGATGTGGGCGAGATACATCGTGTGGTCGCCCTCGGGGTCCCAGCTAATGCGGTGCGGGTCGCGCAGACCCACGGCGTAGATCTCGGGCAGCGCGTCCGCGTCGTCGAGGAACGGGTTGTCGGCGGGGATGCCGTACTCGCCGTTCTCGCTGTCGTCACCGGTCGGGTCGATGCGCAGCACCTTGCCCTGCGGGGTCGCGAGATCCTGCGGGTTGCCGTTGCCGACGCCGTTGCCGCCGTCGCCGACGAGGATGTACAGGATGCCGTGCTCGGCGCTGTCTTCCGCGGCGGTCGGGTTGAACGCGATCTGCTGCACCGTGTGCACGCGGCCGCCGAACGGGATGCGCATGACCTCGCGGTGCGTGCCCTCGAACGTCTCGGCCGAGGGATCGGATGCCGTCCACTCGGTGATCACGCTGTGGAACTGCGTGTTGCCGTAGGCCGGGAAGTCGGGGGTGTCCTCCGTGAGCGCCGTCGTGCCCTCGGTGTGCACGGTGTAGAAGAGCCCGTTCTCGGCGAAGTCCGGGTGGAACTCGGCCGCGCCGAGTCCGGTGCCCAGGCCCGCACTGTTGTGGAAGTTGTCGACGAACTCGTCGCGCACGTTGAGGTACGGCACGTACTCGCCCGACGCCTTGTCGACGAGGTAGAGGATCGCGTTGTTGTCGGGCACCATCAGGCGACCCGACCCGTCGGGCACCTCGTCGAGGTGCGTGATGCGGTTGTGCCGCACGAGCCGCGGGTCCTGCGTGGCCGGGGTCGTCGTCGACTCGGGCAGCTGGGCGAGCTCGGTGACCTCGATGCCCAGGCTCGCGAGCTCGGGATCGGGCAGCGGATTCAACAGGGGTTCGGTGGGCGTCTCGCCAGGAGCGCAGTCGCCCTCGTTGCCGGTGGCGATCGTGAGGTTCTCGCCCGCCGTGTCGACCGCGACATCGTCGAGCAGCAGGCGCCCGGTGCTCGTGGCGCCGTTCTTCCAGAAGAACCGGTCGAGGTCGCCGTTCACGGCCTGGCGGAAGCCGAACTGCTCCTCGGTGCCCTCGGGCAGGCGGGTGAGCTCGTCATAGGCGCCGCCCTGGCTGTAGACGGCGACCTTGTCGGTCGCGTTGTCGGCGACGATCCAGACGCACTGCCAGGCGTCGCGCGACCAGACTCCGGCGGGTTTGAAGGCATTGCCGTCGCGCACGCGCAGCACGTCGTCGTTCTGGTTGTTCACGTATGCGCGGCTGTGCGCGTAGTCGTTCGGGGCGTCGACGTCGGTGACGCCGAACGAGGTGTCGACGCTGCCCGTGCGCAGGAAGCGGAAGAACACCGTTCCCGTCGTGCCGTCGGCGATCGCCGGGATCTCACGGAAAGCCTGCTGGCCCCCACCAACCGACTCGACGACCTGGTTGTTGCCGTTGAGGGGGTCGGCGACGACCCGGGGAGCAGCGGATGCCGTCCACCCGTCCTGCCCGTTCAGCGCCGTGCGCTCGTACCCCTCGAAGTCGATCACCTCGGGGAACGTGGTGTCGGCCGCCGCGGGGGTGGCGGCGATCAGAGTACCGATCACGGCGGCCGCGATGGCGGCCGCCCCGGCTCTGCGGCGGCGGCTCCCGCCCGGTGGCACGGCATCCGTTCGCCGGTTCGCGCTCGTCGACCGTGTGTTTCGCTTCTGCATCAGAGACCCTCTCAACGTCATCGTCGTGTGGTGTCGTGCCGGTGTGGTGTCGCGCTCCTCCCCGGGGCGGCACTGCAGAGGGGAGGGCGTCAGCCGCGCGGAAGCGCATGCGTAAGCGCTTTCGCAACCGCTTTCGTCGAGGGTAGCGCGCGGGTGGAAAGGAGGCAAGGGCCGAGCCACTGGGTCCCTGAGCCTGTCGAAGGGTCCCGCCCCTAGTCAGTCCAGCGTGCGTGCGAGCCCGGCCCCGGCATCGCGCAGCCACCGCGCGGGATCCTGCATCGCGGCCTCGCCGGAGCCCGCGAGCTCGGTGAGCGAGGCGTGCGCGGCGAACGCGAAGGTGTCGGCATCCGCGTCGATCCGCCCGGCCACGAGCAGCGCGGGCACCCGGGCATCGGCCGCCGCGTCGGCGACGTATGACGGCACCTTCCCCGCACCCGACTGCCCGTCGAACGCACCCTCGCCCGTGATCACGACGGCAGGCCCGACAGCGGATGCCTCGGCCAACGCACCCGGCAGGCCCACGAGTTCGCCGACCTCGGTCGAGCCGGCCACGAGCCGCGCCCCCCAGGCCAACAGGCCGAACCCCGTACCTCCGGCCGCACCCGCTCCGGGCGTCTCGGGATCGGCGGGCAAGAGGGCGGCGAGACGTGCGAGCGCCGCATCGGTGCGTGCGATCGCCTCACCGGCGAGCCCCTTCTGCGGCCCGAACACCGCGGCGGCACCGGCCGGCCCGAGCAGCTGGTTCGTCACATCGCTGAGCACCAGCACCCCGCCCGGGGGCAGCGAGCGCAACTCCGAGACGTCGACCGACGCGACGTCGGCCACCCCGCGCGCCCCGCCGGCGATCGGCGCCCCGGACGCATCGAGGAACCGCGCACCGAGGGCGGTCAGCATCCCGACCCCGCCGTCGGTCGAGGCGCTCGATCCGATGCCGAGCACGAGGCGCGAGACCCCCGCGTCGATGGCCGCGGCGATCGCCTGCCCGAACCCGAGGGTGTGCGCGTCCTCCCCGAAGCGCCGCTCGCCGAGCAGTTCGATCCCGCTGGTCGAGGCGAGCTCGACCACGCCGATACCGCCGGGCGCGTCCACGGAGGCGGGCAACCTCAGCCAGGCAGCGACCGTCGTCGCTCCGTCCGGCCCCGTCACCCGCACCGGCACGCGCTCCGCCCCCGCGACCGCGGTGGCGAAGGCGTCGATCGTGCCCTCTCCCCCGTCGGCGAGGGGTCGCAGCACCACCCGGTCCTCGGGACGCACCGACGCCCACCCCGCGGCGAGCGCGGCGGCGACATCGGCGGCGCCGATCGTGCCCTTGAAGCTGTCGGGGGCGAAGACGACGGTGTGCACGCTCTCGACCCTATTCGGGGCGCAGGAGGGCGGGGCGCGATGCGAGGAACGGCGAGACGCTGCGCCCGAAGGTCTCCGCCGTGCGGCGCACGACCGCGGCGGGATCGTCGGCCCAGATGTCGGCGTGGAAGATCTCGACCTCGACGTCGCGGTCGTACCCGGTCGCGACGACGGCCTCGGTCAACGTCTGCAGGTCGATCACCCCGTCGCCCGGGTAGTGCCGGCTCAGCAGCACGTCGGCGGGCAGCGGCGTCTTCCAGTCGCACACCTGATAGGTCGCGATGCGCCCCTCGCGGCCGGCGCGGGCGATCTGCGCGAGCACGTCGGGGTCCCAGAAGATGTGGAACGTGTCGACGGCGGCGCCGACCACCCGAGGATCGAAGTCGGCGGCGAGGTCGAGCGCCAGCCCGAGCGTCGAGACGACGCAGCGGTCGGTCGCGTACATCGGATGCAGCGGCTCGATCGCGAGCGTCACCCCGGCCTCCGCGGCGTAGGGCGCGAGGTCTCCGAGCGCGTCGCGCACCCGCTCGCGGGCTCCCGTGATGTCGCGCGACCCCTCGGGGAGGCCGCCGGCGACGAGCACGAGCACGGCGGTGGATCCGGTCGCTCCGGCGGCGGCGAGCGCCGCGGTCTCGTCGATCGCGACGCGGTTGTCGTCGAGCGAGGCGCGGCGGGCGTCGCCGTCGGGCACGGTGAAGAACCCTCCCCGGCAGTGGGTCGTGAACCGCAGCCCCGAGTCGGCGAGCATCGACGCCGCCGTCGCGAGCCCCACGGCCTGCACGGGCTCGCGCCACAGCCCGATCGCCTCGACGCCGGCCGCGCGGGTGACGTCGAGCGCGGTGCGGAGGTGGGCGTGCTTGATGGTCGCCTGGTTGATCGACAGGCGGGGGTCGGGCGCACTCATGCGATCACTCCGTTCAGCGTGAGCAGCGCGTGCCAGCGGCTCGCCGCGAGGTCGGGGTTCTCGAGCGCCCCCGCGTCGTTCGCCAGCTCGACGATGCGCGACAGGTGCGGCAGGCTGCGCGCGGAGTGCAGGCCGCCGACCATCTGGAACGCGGGCTGGTGTCCGTTGAGCCACGACATGAACGCCACCCCGGTCTTGTAGTAGAAGGTCGGCGCGGCGAAGATCTGCCGGCTCAGCGCCTCGGTCGGGCCGAGGATCTCGAGGTAGCGGTCGGGGTCACCGGCATCCAGCGCCTGGATCGCCGCGGACGCCGGCGCGGTCAGCGCCGCGAAGGCGCCGAGCAGCGCGTCGGAGTGCCGCCGCGGGTCGGCCGCCTCGCTCAGCGGCTGCGCGGCATCCGGCACATCCGCCCCGCCGATGAGGCCGACGTAGTTGAAGTCGTCGCCGGTGAACATGCGCACGCCGTCCGGCAGGCGGTCGCGCACGGCGACCTCGGATGCCGCATCCAGCAGGCTCATCTTGACGCCGGCGACCTTGTCGGTGTTCTCGCCGATGATCTCGATCAGCACATCGGATGCCGCGCGCCAGTCGTCCGAGCCGAAATAGCCCTGCAGCACGGGGTCGAAAGCCGTACCGAGCCAGTGCAGCACGACCGGGGTCGTCGCCGCCGCCAGCACCTCGCGGTACACGCGGCGGTAGTCGTCGGCCGAGCGGGCGGCACGCGCGAGGTGGCGCGAGGCCATGAGCACCGGCCCAGCCCCCTGCTCCTCGGTGAAGTGCAGCTGGGTCTTGTAGGCGTCGATGACGGCATCCACCGCGATCTGCTCGTCGTCGACGTGGTCGGTGTTGACCCCGACGACGACCGCGCCGCGCTCCTCGCGGGCGACCTCGGCCGAGCGCGCGATCAGCTCGCGGGTGGCCGCGGCATCCAATCCCATGTTGCGCTGGGCGGTGTCCATCGCGTCGGCCACCCCCAGCCCCCACGCGTAGGCGTGGCGGCGGAAGGCGAGCGTCGCGTCCCAGTCGATCTCGGCCGGGCGGCCGGGGGTGTTGTCGCCCGCGATCTTCGGCACGACGTGCGCCGCGGCGTAGGCCACACGGCTCTGCAGCGGGCCGTCGGGACGGGTGTAGGCGGGCGCCTCGGACAGCTCGACCTGCGAGGTCGAGCCGTCCGGGGCGAGCAGGGTGAGCACGCCCATCGTCGTCACCCCTCGGTCAGCGGGGTCAGTTCGATCTTGCGCCCCTCGCGCGACGATGCGAGCCCGGCCTCGGCCAGTTGCACACCACGGGCACCCGCGAGCAGGTCGAAGGCGTAGTCGGTGCCGAGCACGTACGAGTCGAGGAACTCCTCCCACTGCTGCCGGAACCCGTTCTGGAACACCTCGTTCGTCGGCACACCGGCCCAGTCGGCCGCATAGTCGTGGTCGTCGGCGAGATCCGGATTCCACACCGGCTTGGGCGTGGCGTTGCGGTGCTGGATCTTGGCTCCGAAGAGTCCGACGACGGCCGAGCCGAGCGTGCCGTCGACGTGGAACTCGACGAGCTCGTCGCGGTTGACGCGCACGGTCCACGAGGAGTTGATCTGCGCGATCGCCCCGCCCTCGAGCTCGAAGATGCCGTAGGCCGCGTCCTCGGCGGTGGCGGTGTAGCGCTCACCGTGCTCGTCCCAGCGGTCGGGGATGTGCACCGCGGCCTGCGCGTACACGCTCTCGACCGTGCCGAAGAGGTTCTCGAGCACGTAGTTCCAGTGCGGGAACATGTCGACGATGATGCCGCCACCGTCTTCGGTGCGGTAGTTCCAGCTCGGGCGCTGCGCGGGCTGCCAGTCGCCCTCGAAGACCCAGTACCCGAACTCGCCGCGCACCGAGAGGATGCGCCCGAAGAAGCCCGAGTCGATGAGCCGCTTGAGCTTCTGCAGACCCGGCAGGTAGAGCTTGTCGTGCACGACCCCGGTCTTGACCCCGGCCTCGCGGGCGAGGCGGGCGAGTTCGAGCGACTCCTCGAGCGACTCCGCGGTCGGCTTCTCGGTGTAGATCGTCTTGCCGGCGGCGATGGCCTTGCGCAGCGCCGTCGCGCGCGCCTTCGTCACGAGGAAGTCGGCGTAGATCTCCCACTGCGGATCGGCGAGCGCCGCGTCGAGGTCGGTCGTGTAGTCGGCGATACCGTGGCGCTCGGCGAGCTCGGCGAGCTTCGCCTCGCTGCGACCGACGAGAAGCGGCCGCACGGTCACCCTCGTGCCGTCGGAGAGCTCGATGCCGCCCTCGTCGCGGATCGCGAGGATCGAGCGCACGAGGTGCTGGCGGTAGCCCATGCGCCCGGAGACGCCGTTCATGATGATGCCGATCTCGCGCGTCTTCGCGGGAGTGGCGGGGGCTTCGGGGGATGCGGATGCCTCGGCGGAGGCGGTGGTCGTGAGGGACATCTCGTTCCGTTCTAACGTCGTGGATGTGCGGAGCACGGTGTGTCAGTTGCCGGCTGCGGCGGGCTTGCCGCCGAGGTACAGCGCGGCCAGGGTGGGGTCGGCGAGCAGTTCGGATGCGGGACCCGAGATGTGCACGCGACCGAGGTCGAGCACACAGCCGATGTCGGCGGTCTCGAGCGCGCGGCGGGCGTTCTGCTCGACGAGCAGTACCGCGGTGCCGGCATCCCGCATGCGCACGATCTGCTCGAACACCTTCTCGGTGGTCTTGGGGTCGAGACCCATCGACGGCTCGTCGAGGAGCACGACCTTGGGGCTCACCATGAGCGACCGGGCGAACTCGACCTGCTTCTGCTGGCCGCCCGAGAGCAGGCCCGCGAGCTGCTTCCACCGCTCCCCCACGATGGGGAAGAGGTTCTGCACGAACTCGACGCGCTCCTGGATCACCTTCTGGTCCTTGAGGGTGAAGGCGCCGAGCATCACGTTCTCGCCGACCGTCATCTCACGGAAGACGCTGTGGCCCTGCAGCACGTGGGCGAGGCCGTGGCGCAGCATCGACTGCGGGCCCTCCCCGGTGATGTCGCGGCCGTCGACCTCGATCTTCCCCGAGCGGGGCTTGAGCATGCCGCTGGCGACCTTCAGCACGGTCGACTTGCCCGCGCCGTTCGGCCCGACGAGGCAGACCACCGATCCCGGCGGCACCTCGACCGTGAGACCGCGGAGCACGAGCGCCGCCCGTCCGTACCCGGCCTCGATGTCGCGCAGTTCGAGCAGGTTCTTCGCTTCAGACTCCAAGGTAGGCCTCCAGGACTCGCGGGTCTTGCTGGATGATCTCGGGGGTGCCCGCGGCGATCGGACGCCCGCGGTCGAACACGATCACGTGGTCGCACAGGCTCATGACCATCTCCATGTTGTGCTCGACGATGATGAAGGTCTTGCCCTCCTCGTTGAGCTCGCGCACGAGGGTCGCGATGCGCCCGATGAGGGCCGGGTTCACGCCACCGGCTGGCTCGTCGAGCATGATCGTGTCGGGCTCGCCCATGAGCACGCCCGCCAGCTCGAGCAGCTTCTGCTGCCCGTAGCTGAGGTTGCGGGCCTCGGCGTGCTCGAGGTGGTCGATGCCGACGCGCCGCAGCCAGCCGCGCGCCCGCTCCAACTCCTCCGGATCGTGCGCCGAGCGCAGCTGCTGGCGGATGCTGGTGCTCCGCACCGCGACGAGCAGGTTCTCCATCACGGTCATTCGCGGGAACACCCGGCACAGCTGGAAGCTGCGGCCGATGCCGGCCCGGGCGATGCGGTCGGGCGACTTGCGGGTGATCGCCTGCCCCCGGTACCGCACCTCGCCGGAGTCCGGCTTGATCATGCCGGTGACGCAGTTGAAGAAGGTCGTCTTGCCCGAGCCGTTCGGCCCGATCAGGCCGTTGACCTTGCCCTCCTGGAAGGTGACGGTCGCGGCGTCGACCGCGGTCACACCGCCGAACTTCTTCGTCATCTCGACGGTGCTCAGGCTGTCGAGCGTGGTGGTGGCGGCGTTCATGATGACGTCTCCTTCGCCGAGGCATCCGCTGTTCGTTTCGCGTTCTGCTCGAGCAGTTCACCGGCGGTCACCTCGCGGATCGAGGCGTCGTCGGACTTGCGGTGGAAGAGGTTGCGCACCGCCGGGATCACGCCGTCGGGCATGAAGAGCACGACGATGCCGAGCAGGATGCCGGTGGCGATGAGGTGGAACTGCGTGTCGCCGAACTCGAGCTTGAAGTACTCGAGGGCGATGCCCACGACGACGGCTCCGAGGAGCGGACCGAAGAGGTTGCGCACCCCGCCGAGCAGCGCCATGAGCACCATGTACGAGCCGATGAGGATCGAGAACTGGAAGATCGGGTCGAGATCGCCGAACCACAGGGCGTAGAGCCCGCCACCCAGCGACACGAACAGCGCCGACAGGATGTAGGCGATGAGCTTGTACCGGGTGGTCGGCACGCCCAGCGACTGCGCCTTGTCCTCGTCCTCGCGGATCGACTTGAGCGCGGTGCCGAACTTCGATCGGTCGATCATCCACCACACCAGCAGCGCGACGGCGAGCAGGGCGACGAACAGGTAGAAGAACACGCGGTGGTGCTCGGGGCGCAGCATGCCGGGGAACGGCCGCGGCACGTTGAGCCCCTCGGAGCCACCGGTCACCTCGCGCCAGCTCTGGAAGACCAGGAGCATGATGAGCACGAACGCGATCGAGACGATCACGAACGACGCCCCGCGCACCCGGAGGGCGGCGATGCCGATCGGGATCGAGACGACGGCGACGAGGATCGCCGCGAGGATCCAGGCGACGAAGCCCGGGAGGGCCAGGTACTTGATCAGGAGCGCGGTGCCGTAGGCGCCGAGCCCGAAGTAGGCGGCGTGGCCGAGGGAGATGTACCCCGTGAACCCGCCCATGAAGTTCCACCCCGTCGACAGCACGGCGTAGTTGAGGATGACGACGCCAGCCGACAGGATGTACGGGTTCGGCGCGATGGTCGGGAACGAGAGGATGAGCGCTGCGCCGACGATGAGGGCGGCGAGCTTGATCCACGTCGTCGAGCGACGACGGGTGGGAGCGGGCGGAGCGACGACGACCGTCTCGGTCGCGATCGGTTCGCGGCTAGAAACGCTGGGCAAGACGACCTCCGAAGAATCCTTGCGGACGGAACATCAGCGTGGCGAACAGGGCGACGTAGAAGATCGTCTGCGCCCACGTGGGTCCGAGGGGGAGCTGCAGCAGGCTCTGCGCGACTCCGAGGACGAGCGCCGCGATGGCCGCGCCCGGGATGCTGCCGAGACCACCGACGACGATGATCGCCATGAGCGGTCCGATCCAGTGCCAGTGCAGCGACGGGTAGATCGTGGCGTCGAGCGAGAGCGCGGTGCCACCGATCGCGGCGGTCGCCAGCCCCAGGCCGAAGCCGTAGCCCGCGACGCGGTCGGTGTTGATGCCGACCAGGCGCGCCGCCTCCGGATGCTGGATCGTGGCGCGCAGCGCCTGCCCGAACCGCGTGTACTTCAGCAGCACGAAGAGCCCTGCGAGCGCCACGGCCGCGAGACCGAACGCGATGAGCTTGACCACCGGCACCGAGGCGCCGAAGAAGTCGAGGCTCGCGCTGGCGTACGGCAGCGGGATGCGGCGCTGGGTGCCCGAGAAGAAGAACCCGAGCGCCCCCTCGATGATCAGCGCCACCGCGAAGGTGAGCAGCACCGACATCATCGTGAGTGTCAGCGGCTTGAGCCGCGACACCAGCAGACGCTGCATCACGACACCGGTGAGGAAGAACAGCGGCACCGTGACGACCAGCGACAGGAGCGGGTCGAGACCGGTCTCGCGGTTGAACCACCAGGCGAGGTACGCGGCGAGGATGAGGAACGCGGAGTGCGCGATCATCACGACCCGCATGATGCCGAAGTAGAGGGTGAGGCCTGCCGCCAGGAGGGCGTAGAGCCCTCCCAGCAGCACGCCGAGGATCAGGCTTTGGAGAAGAAGAGAACCACTCACGATGTGCGGATCACCACGTCGGCTTCGGGAAGAGGAAGTCGGTCTCCTTGACGTCCTCGGGGAGGACGATGCGGATCTCGCCGCCGACCCACTGCTGGATGAGGTGGGCGCCGGTGGGCTTGCCCGTCTCGTCCCAGCTCAGAGGACCGACCACGGTCTCGACCTCGTTGTCGCGGAGCCAGTCGATGAGCTGCTGCTGGCACTCGCCCTGCTCGGCGCAGCCGACGGCCTCGACGGCCGCGGCGACGACCTGGCCGGTCGTGTAGGCGTTCGCCTCGTCCTCGGCCGGCGGGTTGCCGTGCATCTCGGTGTACTTCTCTACGAACTCGATGTTGCTGGGGAACTGCGAGTCGGGCGAGTAGCCGGTGGGGGCGAGGATGCCCTCGGTCGCCCCGCCGATCGCCGCGGCGAACTCGGGGTTGGTGGGGGCGGTCGAGAACGCCGCGAGCTCGGGCTGGTAGTTCAGCTGCTGCAGCGCGATGATCAGGTTGACCGCGTCCTGGTACTGGGTGCCACCGATCACGATGTCGGCATCCGACTGCGCGATCTTCGCCGCGATCGTCGAGAAGTCCGTCGTGTTGGGCGGGTAGACCTCGTCGACGAGGATCTCGACGCCCGCCTCTTCAAGCTTGTCGCGGAGGCCGTAAGCGGTGCCCTGCGCGAAGGGGTCGTCCATCGCGGCGACCGCTGCCGTCTCGGGGCGCTGATCCTCGGGAAGGGCGAGCAGGTAGTCGGCGAGATTGTTGTAGTGGTCGTTCGCGATCGCGGGGGCGGCGTAGAAGAGGTTGTCGAAGCCCTGCTCGAACACCTCGGCGGCGGCACCGGCCGGCTCGACGAAGAGCATGCCGTACTCCTGCGCGACACGCGCCGAGGGCACGACGAGGCGGGTCGAGAACGGACCGAAGACGAGGTCGACGCCGTCCTGCGCGATGAGCGACTCGTAGTCCGAGACGACGCGGTCGGCGTTGGACTGGTCGTCGAGGATCTTGAGCTCGACCTGGCGACCGAGCAGACCGCCGTTCTCGTTGACGATGTCCCGCCAGGCCTCGTAGCCCCGCTCGACGCCCTTGCCAGGCTCCGAGAAGTCGCCGGTGAGCGGCAGCGAGATGCCGATGACGATGGGGTCGTCCGATCCACCCCCCTCCGCCTGGTCACCGGTTCCGGAACAGGCCGAAACCGTGAGGGCGGCGATCGTCAACGATCCGATCGCTGCGGCAATCCGTCGTCCTTGGCGGCGTGCAGTCATGCGGGTGTCTCCTACGTCATCGTAAGCGAAAGCGCTTTCGTAAGCGCTTCCGCCACTATACTTGCGTGGAAGAACGAGAGCAACCCACAGCGCGATCAGCGTCGATTTTGCTCCAGGGGAGGTTTTCGTGAAGCGTACAGGTACGCCGCGACTCATCGATGTGGCCGAGGCGGCCGGGGTCTCCCTGGCGAGCGCATCCCGCGCGATGAGCGGAGGCTCGGGCATCTCCCCCGAGGTCGCCGCCCACGTGCGCCGCGTCGCGCAGGAGCTCGGCTACGAACCCAATCTGCACGCCCGCGGGCTCGCCGGCGGGCTCGTGCCGACCATCGGTCTGCTGGTGCACGAGATCGGCGACCCCTACTTCTCCGAGATCGCGAGCGGTGTCATCCGCAGCGCGACCGCCGAGAACCGCTCCGTGCAGATCGCACAGGCCGACCGCACCCCCGAAAGCGAACTCGCCCAGGTGCAGGCGCTGCTGCGCCAACGCGTGGGATCGATCATCATCGCCGGCTCCGGCTACGCCGATCCCGAGCACGAGCAGAAGATGACCGCCGCGCTCGCTGACTTCGCGCTCGCCGGCGGACGCGCCGCGGTCATCGGCCGCCACTACCTGCCGATCGACGCCGTGCTGCCCGACAACCTGCGCGCGGGCGTCTCGGTCGGTGCGCACCTCGCCGCCCTCGGCCACCGCCGCATCGGCGTCGTGGCCGGCCCGCTCGAGCTCAACACCGTCGCCGATCGCATCGCCGGGATGCGCGAGGGCCTCGCGGATGCCGACGTCGAACTCACCGTCGTCTCGAAGGAGTTCACCCGCGAGGGCGGCATCGCAGGTGCCCGCGAGCTGATCGACGGCGAGTTCCAGGGCCGCGGCCTCACCGCGATCGTCGGCCTCAACGACGCCATGGCCATCGGCATCCTGAGCGAACTGCGCCAGCACGGCATCCGCGTCCCCGACGACATCTCGGTCGTGGGCTTCGACGACATCGCGGTCGCCGCCGATGTCGCGCCCGCGCTCACGACCGCCCGCATCCCGATGTTCGAGATGGGGCAGCACGCCGTCGCCCTCATCCTGCGCCCCGCGAGCGACGAGGCCCGCACCGTCACGACCTCGCACGAGCTGATCGTCCGGGCCTCGACGGCGCCGCCGCGGGCCTGACCCCGCTTTCGAATCGCTCACTTTGCAGAAAACCGGCCGCTGAGACGACGAAGTGAGCGATTCGAAACGTCGGTGGGCCGTCAGTTGTGGGGCCAGCGGGGGACAACCAGCGGGCTCGTCGACTCGGGGTCGGGGATCACTCGCGCATCGAGCCCGAACACGTCGGCGACCAGCGCCTCGGTGATGACCTCGGCGGGCGTGCCGGTCGCGACGACCTCGCCGTCCTTCATCGCGATGATGTGATCGGCGTAGCGCGCGGCCTGGTTGAGATCGTGCAGCACCGCGACGAGCGTGTGGCCCTGCGCGCGGTTGAGCGTGCGGCACAGCTCGAGCAGCTCGATCTGGTGGCTCACATCGAGATAGGTCGTCGGCTCGTCGAGCAGCAGGATCGGGGTCTGCTGCGCGAGCGCCACCGCCATCCACACGCGCTGCCGCTGCCCTCCCGAGAGCTCGTCGACCATCCGGCCCGACAGATGACGGATGCCGGTGGCATCCATCGCCTCGGCCACAGCGGCCTCGTCCTCCGGTGACCACGGCGCGAACAGGCGTTGGTGCGGGTAGCGCCCGCGCGTGACCAGATCGACCACGCGGATGCCGTCGGGGGCGACCGGCCCCTGCGGGAGCAGACCGACCTCGCGCGCCACGTGCTTGGTGGGCAGGTCATGCAGGCTCCGGCCGTCGAGCAGCACACTCCCCCGCGTCGGGGGCAGCAAACGGGTGAGACTCTTGAGCAGCGTCGACTTTCCGCAGGCGTTCGGGCCCACGATCACGGTGAATGCGCCGTCGGGGATCTCGACGGACACGTCGGCGCACACGATCTTGTCGGCGTAGCCGAGGGCGGCGCCGTCGACCATCAGTCGGGTCATTTCTTCTTTCCCTCTCGCAGGAGAAGCCACAGGAAGTACAGTCCGCCGATCGACACCGTGACGATGCCGACGGGCAGAGGGGAATCAGGATGGATGCGCTGCGCGACGACATCGGCCAGGAGCAGCAGCAGCGCGCCGACGGCGGCGGTCGGTCCGAGTGCGAGTCCGTCGGAGCGCACCACCCGGCGGGCGATCTGCGGAGCCGCGAGGGCGATGAACGAGATCGGTCCGACGGTCGCGGTCGCGAGAGCGGTGAGTCCGACCCCGATCACGATCGCCGCCACCTGCACCGCGCGCACGTTCTGGCCCAGGGCGGTGGCGAACGGCATCCCGATCTGCATCAATCGCATCGGCCTGCTCAACGCCATCGCGGCGATGAGGAAGACCGCCGATCCGCCGAAGGCACCCAGGAACGTCGCCCACGAGACGCCCGACAGGTTGCCGGCGCCCCACAGGCTCGCCATGATCGCGTCTTCGACCGTCGCCGTCAGCAGGATCCACACGTTCACCGAGGCGAGCATGGCACTGACCCCGATGCCCACGATGATGAGCCGCACGCCGCGCACCGCGCCGCGCTTCGACGAGAGCAGGAACACGAGGAACGCCGTCGCGACGCCACCGGCGAGCGCACCGGCCATGGTCTCGACCGAGCCACCCCCGAGCAGGAGCATCACGACGATCGCACCGGTGTACGACCCCGTCTGGAAGCCGATCACGTCGGGCGATCCGAGCGGGTTGCCGGTGAGGTTCTGGAAGATCGCGCCGCTCATCGCCAGGCACGCACCGAGCAGTACCGCCATGAGGATGCGCGGCGCCCGCCATTCGAGCACGACCATCGAGGTGTAGGCGTCACCCTGACCGACGAGCGCCTGAAGCGCCTCGATCGGGGTGATCTGCGCCGACCCCGAGAAGACGGCGAAGACGGCCAGCAGCACGATCGCGATCCAGAGACCTGCGCAGATGAGGGCCGAACGGGCGTCGACGAGGAGGAACGGGCGGGAGCGCGGACCGACGCGGAGCACGCGGCGACCGAAGTCGAGATCGCTCGTCATGTCACACCTCCGAGACGCGGAAGCGCCGCACCATGTAGATGAGCACGGGCGCCCCGATGAACGCGGTCACGACGCCCACCGGCACCTCGCCCGCGGTGATGACCCGGCCGAGCACGTCGGCGAAGCCCATCACGGTCGGCGCGATGAGCACCGAGTACGCCAGGATCCACCCCTGGTGCGGGCCGACGATCATGCGCGCGAGGTGCGGGGCGAGCAGCCCGAGGAAGCCGATGGGTCCCGCCGCGGCGGTCGCTCCGCCGGCGAGCAGGGCGATCGCGATGAGCACGACGAGACGGATGCGGTTCGGATGCGCCCCCATCGCTACGGCGGATGCTTCACCCAGCGAGAGCACGTCGAGCGAACGCGAACTGAGCATCGCGATCACGAGACCCACGACGATGAAGGGCACGATCGACAGCGTCGCGTCGAGGGGCTGCGAAGCCGTGGTGCCGGCCGACCACCCGCGCATCTTCTCGAGGATCTCGGAGTGCGTGAGCAGCACGGCCGACGAGAAGCCCATGAGCACCGCGCCGAGTGCGACGCCCGAGAGCGTCATGCGCACGGGGTTGCCGCGCGCGGTGCCGGTGTTGCCGATCACGAAGACGAGAACCGAGGTGATCATCGCTCCCGCGAACGACCACCACATGTACTGCGAGATGTCGGTCACGCCGAAGAACGCCAGGCCCAGGACGACGGCGAGCGAGGCGCCCGCGTTCACGCCGAGGATGCCGGGATCGGTCATCGGGTTGCGCGTCACGGCCTGCATCAACGCGCCGGCGACGCCGAGCGCGGCACCCGCGACGAGGATGAGCACGGTGCGCGGGACGCGCGAGAACCACACGGTCTGCGAGATCGCGTCGGCGGGGTCGGGGTGCAGGAGGGCCTGGATCACGTCGGCCGGTGGAACGGCGCGGGAGCCGACGAGCATGCTGGCTGCGAGGGCGGCGAGACACAGGATCGCGAGCGGCACGAGGCCGATCCAGCGGCGGCCGGCGGCGGAGCGTCGGCCGCCGCCGGTGCGGGCGGAGGAACGGGGTGAGGGCGGACGCGGATCCGCCCCGGACACGGAGGTGTTCGGGGCGGACCCGGATGCCGCGGGCTGCGGGCTCATCCGACGATCAGGAGACCTTCGTCGACGACGAGACGAGGTCGGCGACGTCGTTCAGCCACGCGGCGTACGTCGTGGCCGTCATGGCGCCCTTCGAGCTCCACGCACCGAGCTGGTCGGCCTGCACGGCGGGCAGCGCGTCCCACAGGTCGGCGGTGAAGGAGAAGTCGTCGTTGTAGCCCTCGATGAGCAGGATGTCGGCGGGGTAGGTCGAGGCATCCTCCCAAGCGACCTGTCCCCACGGGTTGCCGGTCTCGGGAGCGTCGGCACCGACGATCGTCGCGCCGAGCTCTTCGAGCAGCTCGGCCTGGGCGAAGCCGACACCGGTGTAGAGCATCTCCTTCGTCGGGCTGGTGAGCATGATGTTGAGGCCGCTGTCGGTGATCGCCGCGCTGAAGGCATCCTTGGCGTCGGCGAGGTCGGCGTCGGACTGCACGATCGCGTCGGACTCGACATCGGCGCCGAAGAAGGCGGCGATCATGCGGGTGTCGGCGATGCGACCGTCGATCGTCTCACTGCCGGGCAGCGGCACGAAGGGGGCGACGCGGGTGATCTGGGCGTTCACGTCCTCATCGAACCACTGCCAGCCGTCGGCGGTGCCCTGACCGATGATCGCATCGGGACGCAGCTCGGCGAGCTTCTCGACGTCGATCTCGCCGTCGGTGCCGACCTTGGGGATGTCGGAGATGTCGGCGTCGCCCATCACGAAGGGGTTATCGCACTCGTAGCCGAAGAGGGCGACCGGCTCGATCCCGTACTCGTGCAGCGAGCTGTAGGCGTAGCAGTCCATCACGATGCTCTCGGGCTGCGCGGCGAAGTCGATCGACAGGCCGTCGAGCGAGGGGTGTTCGAGCGTGACGCCCTCCCCCGATTCGGGTTGTTCGCCGGAGTCTGCGGTGGAGGCGCAGGAGGCGAGCAGCAGCACGGAGGCGGCGACGAGGGCAGCGAGGGAGGACCGGCGGAGCACGGCGAAGACCAATCTGTCGGTGAAGGGGGATCCCTTCGACCGTAACAAGTTTTTACTTAGGGTAGGTAATCCTAAGTTCGTCGCCGGGCGTGTCTTTCGAGGCATCCGTCTGGATTTCGAATCGCTCACTTTGCGGAAATTCGGCCGGCAAAACGACGAAGCGAGCGATTCGAACGCCACGGGGCTAGCGCGGGAGGGCGCAGGCAGCCGTGCCGCCAGGGAGGCGGTGCCGGAAACGGGCGATCAGAGCGTAGCCGAGCGCCGCCGCCCACGAGAACGGCGGGGTCGCCAGCATCCGCCCGACGAAACGGATGCCCCAGGACCGCTGCATTTGCAGCATCACAGCGAAGGCCGCATGACCGCGGAACCGCCGCTCCCCCGCGATCAACCAGACGTAGTGCGTCACGTCGTGGCGGCTCAGGCCGAGAGCGTCGAGATCGAGCCATTGCCAGGGCTGGGCGTCAGGGAAGCGTGCGAGCCGCTTCTCGAGCAGGCCCACCGCGGTGGTGCAGAACCCGCAATCGCCGTCGAAGACGAGAAGGGGCCGGGCGCGCATACCCCGACCCCACCACAGCATCCGGCCGTTCTCAACCCCCTGGCCGTTCGGCCGACGCCGGCGGAGCGTGGAGGCATGAGCCACAACCCCGATGACATCAAGCAGCCGCTCGATCACCTGCCTCCGCTCGACGAGCGGGACAAGGCGGTCGAGATCGAGGAGCCGAGCTATCCCACCTCCGATGCCCCGGCCGAACACGGGAGCGTCTCCCCCGACACGGCCGCCGAACCCGGTGCGCCGAACCGGCACGGCGTCGACAAGCTGCCTCCGGGCGCACGCTGACCGGGAGCTGTCAGGCGTCGATGACGAGCATCGGCGACAGCGCCCGCGACACACAGGGGTAGATCGTCATGGATGCGTCGTCGGCGGTCAGCGAGTCACGGTGCTCGGGGGTGCCGTCGAGCACGCTCACGGCGCATGAGCCGCAGATGCCGCGCAGGCACGACCCCTCCATCGGCACGCCCGCCCGCTGCAGCGAGACGATCATCGAGCGATCGGCCGGTACCTCGACGGTGACCTCCGAGCGCGAGCACACCACGGTGAACGGCTCGTTCGGCCGGAACTCCCGCGGCTTGGGTTCGAAACGCTCGACGTGGATGCTCGCCCCGTCGGGAAGCACGTCGGCCTGCGCGTCGAGCGCATCGACGAAGCCCTGCGGGCCGCACGCGTACACGGCGGTTCCGGGAGCGAGCCCCGCGCACAGTTCGGCGAGATCGAGTCGCCCTGACTCCGCGCTCACGTGGAGGTCGACCCGGTCGCCGAACGCCGCCAGCTCCTCGTCGAAGGCGACGTCGTCGCGATTGCGCACGAGGTACGTCATCCGCCAGTCGGCACCCTCGGCGGCGAGGTGCCGCGCCATCGCGAGGATCGGAGTGATGCCGATGCCCGCCGCGAGCAGGTGGTAGGCCGGAGCATCCGCCAGCGTGAAGAGGTTGCGCGGCGGGCGCACCCACACCCGGCTCCCGACGCGCAGGAACGAGTGGATGTAGTGCGATCCCCCGCGCGACGCGGGCTCGCGCAGCACCGCGATCCGGTACCCGGTGACGTCGGCGGGGTCTCCGCAGAGGGAGTACTGGCGCTCGTGCCGAGTGATCAACTGCACGTCGACGTGCGCGCCCGGCTGCCACGGCGGCAGCGGCGAACCGTCGGGCGCGGCGAGCCGCAGGCTCACGATCGTGGGCGTCTCGCGCACGATCTCGGTGACGACCAGGGGCAACAGCCCCTCCCGGGAGCGCATTCAGTACAGGTTCCGGTAGGCGCCGGCCATCGCGTCGTCGATCACATCGCCCACCGACGCGTCGAAGCCCGACATGCTCGCCCAGATCTTGCCGGAGGTGGGCACCTCGTTGGCGAGGTCCTGCATCTCGGCGTCCCAGAGTCCGGCGCGAACGAGCGCCCGCCCGCAGTGCAGATACACCTGTTCGGTGCGCACGACGATCGCGAGGTCGGGCACCGCGTGGTCCTGCTCGAGCATCGCCAGCAGCGAGGGGTCATTCGTGACAGTTGCCGTGCCGTTGATGCGTAGCGTCTCGGTCATGCCCGGTACGAAGCACAGCAGGCCGATGTGCCCGTTCTCGATGATGTTGGTCATGGAGTCGGCGATCTTGTTGCCGAGCCGGTCGGGGATCACGACCGTGCGCGGGTCGATCGCCCGCACGAATCCGGGATAGTCGCCCCGCGGCGAGCTGTCGCAGTTGCCCTCGGCATCCGCGGTCGCCAGGGTGCAGAACGGCGAGTGCGCGAGGAAGGTCAGACAGTTCTCGTCGAGGAAGTTCGTGATCTTCTGCGTGGTCGGCGCTTCGGGTTCGCCGAGGACCGACCGGAGGTACGCCAGGTCGACGGCGGGGAAATCGGGGCGGTCCATTCCTCCAGGCTAACCACGCGGATGCCGCGGGTCACCGTCGCGGGGCCACAACGTCACCCCGGCCGGCTGTGATGAGGGCACATCCGTTTACGTAACGCATGCGTCCTCGCGGGGCTCAGCCGCCGACGAAGCCTTCGGCGACGACCTGGTATCCCTCGGCCTCGCAGGCCTCTCGGAGTTCTCCACCCGCAGCGTTCCAGGCATCCGATTCGATACCGGTCGAGCCGCCCGCTCCGATCGCCACGGCGGGTGCCGCCTCCTGCGTGGCGGTCAGGGCATCCGAGATCGGTCCCTCCCCCGTGGCCGGCACGCGGTCGAGCACGCGCGTCGCGAGCGCGTACCACCCCGACTTCTCCTGGTCTGTCATGCGACCGTCGTGCACGGCCGCCCCGACGTTGTGCAGGATCGTCATCACGTCGCTGAAGCCGGCGCAGGATTCCTCGTCGGTCGCGGTGCCGGCATCGGCGTCCGCTGGCACCGAGGTCGACGTCGCGGTCGGCGCGTCGTCGGCCGGGGATTCAGCGGCCGCGCATCCCGCGGCGAGGAGAACGGCGAGGACGGAACTGAGGGCGAGCGCGCTACGAAGCGGCAGTCGTGCGTGGGTCATAGGCGCAGAATAGTCGAAAGCGGCCGAGCACCCGCGATGTTATCCACAGCCCCGGCATCCTCCGTCGCCGAGGCGCCGAGGCGCCGAGACACCACTTTCGAATCGCACACTTGGCGGTTTTCGGGGGCGGAAAGCGGCAAAGTGAGCGATTCAAAGACTCGTGCGGTGCTCAGTCGCCGAAGGCGGCCAGCAGCTCCGAGAAACGATCGAGGTCCTCGGCCGACCAGCGGCGCAGTCGCTCGGCGAGACGGGCCTCGTAGCGGGAGCGGGCGAGCGCGACCTTCTCCTGCGCCAGTTCGGTCGCGACGAGAACGCGGGCCCGCCGGTCGTGGGGGTCGGGCACGCTCTCGACGAGGCCGAGCTGCTCGAGCTGTCGCACGTGGCGGCTGACGGCCGACTTGTCGGTCTGCAGACGCTCGATGATCGCGCCGGCCGACGTGGCCTTCCCGGTCGCGATCGAGGTGAGCACTTGGTAGCCGAGGGGCTGGAGGTCGGGGTGCACGGTGCTCGCCGCCTCGCGCCAGCTCACCCGGATGCGGGCGAAGAGCCGGCCCAGCTCATGCTCGACGCGGCTGACCGCCTGATCGATGTCGACGCTTCCGGAAGAGGCGTCGGATCGGGCGCCGGGCTGCGCGGCGGGCTCGCCCGTGCGGGCGGGGTCGTCGGTCGAGGCGCTCATGGTCGCCAGCCTAACGGCGAAGCCCCGCCACGGAATGCGCGACGGGGCTTCGTGTCAGGCACGTCGCGTCAGACCTCCGACAGCAACCGGAACACCTTGGATGCCGCGTGGATCTCTTCCGGCGTGAGCTCGGCGACCACCGTCCGCAGCCGCACCCCGTGGTCGCGCCGCAGCTCGGCGAGCTCCGCGCACGCCGACGGCGTCGCCGTCAGCACGCGCAGGCGCCCGTCGCGTTCATCGGGGCGAGACTCGATGAGGCCCAGCTCCTCCAGCATCCGCACCTGCCGACTCACCACCGACTTGTCCATCTCGAACCGCTCCGCGAGCTCGTGGGCGTTGACCGCCCCGGCCCGATCGATGAAGGTCAGCAGCTTGTAGCCGCCCACCTGCAGCTCGGGCGAGATGCGGGCGGCCGACTCCCGCCACAGCGTCCGCGTGCGCGCGAAGATGAGGTTGAGGTGCGTCTGCAGGTCGCCCAGCGCGGTCTCCACGTCGGGCGATGCGACGGCATCCGAGGCCATCATGTCAGCCCCTCGACTCCCGGCCCTCGCGTTCGAGCACGGTCACCGACCCCGTCGACGGAGAGGACGGAGAGGCGGATGCCGTGCCCGCGATGCGGATCGAACCGGTCTGCATCGATGCGCCGACCTCGGCCTCGGAGACCTCGATCACCGACTCCTCGGCCTGCTCGCGCAGCTGCTCGGCGGCGTTCTTGGTCGACAGCGGCTTGTTCTTGATGAACGTGATCGCGATGATCGCGATCACCGCGAGCGGGATGGCGATGATGAAGGCGTCCGCGATGCCGTGACCGTAGGCACCCTCGACGATCGCGCGGATCGTGTCGGGCAGCTGGCCGACCTTCGGCACGTCACCCGAGGCGAGGTGCTGCAGGGCGTCGATCTCGTCCTGCGTCGACGGCACGAAATCCTTCAGCGAGTCGGTCATGTAGCCGGCGACGCTCGTCGAGAGCAGCGAGCCCATGACGGTGACGCCGATGGTGCCGGCGATCGTGCGGAAGAAGTTCACGTTCGACGAGGCCGCACCCAGCTGCTGCGGGGCGGTGTCGTTCTGCACGATGAGGGTGAGGTTCTGCATGACCATGCCGAGACCGGCGCCGAGCACGAACATGTAGGCGGCGACGAGCGGGAACGGGGTGTCGTAACGCAGCGTCGACATCAGGCTCACGCCGATCGTGGTCAGCACCGAACCCGTGAGCATCCAGCCCTTCCACTTGCCGAAGCGGCTGACGAGCTGGCCGATGATGATCGACGCGCCCATCTGGCCGATGATCATCGGGATCGTCATGAGACCCGACTCGGTCGGCGTGGCGCCACGGGCCAGCTGGAAGTACTGGGCGAGGAACACTGAGGTCGCGAACATCGAGACGCCGATCGCGATCGACGCGATGACCGACAGCGTGAAGGTGCGGTTGCGGAACAGCGACATCGGAACGATCGGTTCCTTGACGAAGAACTCGACGGTGATGAACGCGGCGATCGCGACGCCGGCGATGACGGCGAGCATGATGCTGGTCGACGAGTCCCACTCGAACTGGCTGCCGCCCATCGAGACCCAGATGAGGAGGGTCGAGACGCCGACCGCGAGCAGCACGATGCCGAAGTAGTCGATCGAGACCTTGGTGTCGCGCTGCGGCTTGGGCAGGTGCAGGGTGAACTGCAGCAGCACGAGCGCGAGGAGCGCGAAGGGAACGCCGACGAAGAAGTTCGAGCGCCAGCCCCACACGTCGGTGAGGAATCCGCCGAGCAGCGGGCCGCCGATGGTGCCGAGGGCCATGATGCCGCCGACGACGCCCATGTACTTGCCGCGCTCACGCGGCGAGATGATGAGCGCGACCGCGATCATCACGAGCGACATGAGGCCGCCGACGCCGATGCCCTGCACGACGCGGACGGCTATGAGCATGTTCGTGTCGGTCGAGAAGCCGGCGATCACGGTGCCGACAGTGAAGAGGATGAGCGAGATCTGCACGAGGATCTTGCGGTCGACGAGGTCGGCGAGCTTGCCCCAGATCGGGGTGGAGACGGCGGTGGCGAGCAGGCTCGCGGTGATGACCCAGGTGTACTGGGACTGCGTGCCGCCGAGGTCGGCGATGATGACCGGCATCGAGGTCGACACCACGGTGCCCGAGAGCACGGCGACGAACATGCCGACGACGAGTCCGGAGATCGCGGTGAAGACCTCGCGCGGCGAGCGCACGGTGTCGTGCGCGGGTGAAGTGATGGTTGTCACAGGGGAACGCTCCAGCGTAGAAAGTTGATAAGTGTCAACCATACGCCAGTAGTTGCCAAAATGCAACTGTTGATGCGATGCAACCACCTTCGTTCGCGCTACCCCATCGCAACGCCGGAGGCCAGGGCATTCACGTCGCGCTTCGCGGCTCGTAGCGTGAGCTCATGGGAACCCTGGAGTACAACAGCTCGCGTCCGCCGATCGAGATCGATGACGCGCTCCTCGCACACCTGAAGGTCATCATCTCGACCAAGCTCCGACGCCAGGAGAGCTTCATGATGACGTGGGCCTCCGCCGACGACGACCATCGCCTGACGGCCTGGGTGCATCCGAGCATCCCGCTCGTCCTGGAGTTCGCCGGCACGAAGATCCCCAAGATCGACCCCACCCGCATCGAGCGGATGATGTCGCACCTCAACTCCCGCGGCGAGCTGGTGATCGACGAGAACTCCTGAGAGCGCCTCAGCCTGCCGCGACCCCGAGGATTCGCCGCAGTGTGTCGGCGGTCACCCGCCGCCGTACCGGCCCGTGCTCGTCGGCGAGTTCCGCGATCGTGGTTCTCCCGCACCCGGTCGCCGCCGCGATTCGGCGCAACGACCAACCGCGCGAACGCAGGTCGCGGATGCGCGCCGCTGCGGCCCCCGAGTCGAGGGTCTCGGCGCGCGGGGCGACCCCGGCGGCCCGCGCGAGGTCGCGTCGGTGCTGCGCCCGCGCCTCGGCGCACGAGAGTCCGTCCGCGCCGCGTGGGCACAGGCGCCGGTCGCGGCATCCCATGAAGTATCCGTTGGGGGTGCCGTGGTCGATCGGCGCCCCCTCTCCCGCCGCCCTGCGCGAGACGTAGTCGTGCACGTAGCGCCGACGCGACTCGGCGCAGGTCACGGCCCCGAGGCGCCGGTTCGGGCACGACTGAGGATCACGGCATCCGCGGGCGTATCCCCAGGGCGTGCCGTGCACCTCGCGCACTCCGCCGCCGGGGGCGGTCGCGACGTCCTCGACGTCGCCCGAGCGCGGCACCGGCTGGTCGAGCGGCATCCGCGCCAGGCGGTAGTCGCCGCGCCGCCGCAGCGCCGCCTCGGCGCACGTGAGAATGTCGGAGTCGGGCCCCATCGGACACATCGCCCGGGTGCGGCATCCCGCCTCGAAGCCGGCGACGCTGCCGTGCGGCGCCGACACCCAGACCGCGCGAGCGTTCATGACCGCATGGCGACCGGCTCGGCCCGAAGCACCCGCTCCGCCGCACCGATGATCTCGTCGACGCTGCGCCGCGCGTCGATCGTGAACCCGTTCTCATCGCCCGCGAGCGGCTCGAGGGTGTCGAGCTGCGAGTCGAGGAGCGCGAGCGGCATGAAGTGCTCGGAGCGCACCAGCATCCGCTGGGCGAGCACCTGCTTCGTGGTCTCGAGGTGCAGGAAGAACACCTCGGGGGCATGCGCGCGCAGCGCGTCGCGGTAGGCGACCTTGAGCGCCGAGCACGCGATCACAAAACCCGGCACCCGGTGCCGGGCGATCTCCCCGCCGACGGCGGCGAGCCACGGGGCGCGGTCGTCGTCGGTCAGCGGGATGCCCCGCGACATCTTCGCGACGTTGGCCGGCGGATGCAGGTCGTCGGCGTCTCCGAACGGCAGCCGCAACCGGTCGGCCAGGGCGGCACCGACCGTCGACTTGCCGGAGCCCGCGACGCCCATCACCACCACGAGCGGACGTGAGGCGGTGAGCACGGTCATCGCGCCTTCCCGAACTGCAGCAGCACCTTGCTCGACACCGTCGGATCGGCGGCGGTCGCGAAGGCGTCGGCGGCCGAGCGCCAGCGCTTGACGTGGCTGATCACGGGCGCGATGCGCAGCGTGCCGTCGGCGAGGGCCGCGATCACCTCGTCGATCTCTTCGTTGAAGCGGAACGAGCCGAGCAGATCGAGCTCCCGTGCGATCGCGAGCGACACCTGTACGGGCTGCGGGCCACTGGGCAGGAGCCCGACCATCGCGACCACACCGCCACGGGCGGCTGCGCGGATCGCGGTGTCGAGTCCCTGCGGGCTGCCGGAGGATTCGATCACGACGTCGGCGTCGATCGCCGCGACATCGGCGGCATCCGGCTGCTGCAGCACGGCGTCCGCTCCGAGCTCCTGAGCGATGCGCAGCGGACGCTCGTGCAGATCGACGGCGGTGATGTGCCGCGCGCCGCGCGCCCTGAGCACCGCCACGGCCAGCAACCCGATCGGGCCGCATCCGACCACCAGCGCCGACAGGTCGGAGACGTCGCCGATACGGTTGACGGCGTGCCAGGCGACGCTGGCGGGCTCGATGAGCGCCGCCTCCTGCAGGTCGATCCCCTCGGGCAGGGCGCGCAGCATCCGCGTGGGCATCGCGACCCGGTGCGCGAACGCACCGTCGCGGTGCGGGAAGCGCGCGGCCGAACCCAGGTACCCGCCGCCCGCGATGTTCGGGCGGTCGATCGGATGCCGGACGTGCTCCTGCGGCGGGGTGGCGGGATGCACGGCGACCCGTGCGCCCTCCCAGGGCCCGCTGCCGTCGGCCGCCGCCCGCCGGACCACGCCGACGACCTCGTGCCCGAGCACCATCGGCGCGCGGAGGATCGACTCCCCCGCGGCACCGTGCTTCCAATAGTGCAGATCGGACCCGCAGATGCCGCCGTAGACGATGTCGATCACGGCCTCGTCGGGGGCGGGTACGGGCTCGGCGATCGGGTCGATGCGCAGGTCGCCGGCCTCGTGGATCACCACGGCGTGGAGGGCGGGGGTGCTCATGGATGCTCCGTTCGGATCAGGAGAACTCGATCAGTAGAACTCGACGGTGTCGACGACGTTGCGCAGCGGGGCACCGTCGAGGAACCGCGTGGCGTTGTCGGCGAACAGCTCGGCGATGCGGGCGTCCTCCCGGGCGTCGAGCGCCGCGGTGTGCGGGCTCACCAGCACGTCGGGGTGCGACCACAGCGGGCTGTCGGCGGGCAGCGGCTCGACCTCGAACACGTCGAGCGCCGCGAAGCCCACGGTGCCCGCGTCGAGCGCGTCGAGCAGCGCAGCCTCGTCGACGACGGTGCCGCGGCCGACGTTCACGAGGGTCGCGCCCGGACGGAGCGCGGCGAAGACCTCGCTCCCGACGAGATGATGCGTGGCGTCGGTGCCGGGCAGGGTCGCGACGACCGCGTCGACCTCGGGCAGCACGCCTGCGATGTCGTCGGGGTGGATGACGCGCGAGACGCCGGGAACGGATGCCCCGCTGCGCGAGGTGCCGATGACCGTCGTGCCGAGCGCCGAGAGCTGGCGCGCGACGGCCTGCCCGATGCCGCCGAGACCGAGCACGAGCACGGTCTGGTCGGCGACCTGCGACATGACCCAGCGCCCGCTCCACTCGCGCTCGCGCTGCTGGCGCTGCAACCTGGGCAGGTGCTTGGCGCCGGCGAAGACCCCGAACACCGCGAACTCGGCGAGCGCATCGCCGTGCACCCCGGCGGAGGTCGTGAAGGTCACGCGCTGCAGTTCGTCGTCGGTGAGCTGCGCTGCGCGCACCTGCCCCCCACCACCCGCCGCCATCGTGTGCACCCAGCGCAGCGCCGGGTTGGCGCGCACGGTGCGGGCGAGGGCTGCGGGGTCGACATCGGGGATGCCGTACAGCGCCTCGGCGGAGTCGATCAGGGCCTCGTAGGCGGCCTGCTGCTCGGGCGTGCGTCGGAACGACGGGTCACCCGTGAAGTCGGCGGGATGCCGCATCGGGGGCAGCAGGGTCTGGTCGACGACGAGGTCGATCCGCGGCTCGCGGGCGACCAGCAGGTCGCATAGCTCGGGGGCGAGGGGCGCGGCGACGACGACGCGCAGGCGGTCGCTCGCTGTCGTGCTCGTCATCGCAGTGCCGCCACGGCTTCGGCGATCTTCTCGATCGCGGCGGTGATGGTGTCGAGGTCGGTCGCGAACGAGATACGGAAGAAGGGCGAGCTGCCGTAGGCCGAGCCCTGGATCACCGCGACGCCCGCCTGGTCGAGCAGATAGAAGGTCACGTCCTGGTCGTCGGCGAGCACCTTCCCGTCCGGCGTCGTGCGCCCGATGAGACCTGCGCAGTCGACGTAGAGGTAGAACGCGCCGTCGGGCACAAGCGGGGTCAGTCCGTCGATCGCGCGGAGGCCGGCCACGGCGACGTCGCGCCGCTCGCGGTACACCGGCACCGACGCGGCGATGAAGTCCTGCGGGCCATCCAGCGCGGCGGCGGCAGCGGCCTGGCTGATCGACGAGGGGCACGACGAGGTCTGCGACTGCAGCGTGTTGATCGCGCCGATGAGCGCGGGGTCGCCCGCCGCGTAACCGAGGCGCCAGCCGGTCATCGCATACGACTTCGAGACGCCCGAGACCACGAGCACGCGGTGGCGCAGGTCGGGGGCGACCGCGGCGAGGCTCGGCGCGGGGGTGCCGGTGAAAGAGATCTCGCTGTAGATCTCGTCGGAGAGCACCGAGACCGCGGGGTGACGGCGCAGCACCTCGGCGAGTGCCGACAGCTCCTCCTCGGTGTGGATCGCGCCACTCGGGTTGCCCGGACTGTTGAGGATCAGCCAGGTCGTGCGGTCGGTGATCGCGGCTTCGAGCTGCGCGGCCGTGACCTTGTACCCGTTGTCGGCCGAGGTCGGCACGATCACCGGGGTACCCTCGTTCGCGCGCACCATGTCGGGGTACGACACCCAGTACGGCGCCGGGATCAGCACCTCGTCACCGGCATCCACCGTCGCCATCAACGCGAGGAAGATGACCTGCTTGCCTCCACCGCCCACGGTGATCTCGGCATCCGCGTACTCGATGCCGTGCGTGCGCTGCAGAGCGCCGCGGATGGCCTGGCGCAGCCGGGGCGTGCCGTTCACCGGCGTGTACTTGGTCTCGCCGGCCTCGATCGCCGCGATCGCGGCCTGCTTGATGTGATCCGGGGTGTCGAAGTCGGGCTCGCCGACCGTGAGGTCGAGGATGCTGCGCCCCTGACCCTTCAGCTCGCGCACACGAGCCGCGGCCGCCGTGCTCGGCGAGGGTTTGATGCGACCGATCCGCTCGGCGGCGCGGAACGACGACGCCGGCCGCGCGGAGGTCTGCGCGGAGGTCTGGGCGGTCACGAGGCGTCCTCGATGTCGGAGGTGAGGCCCTTGGCCTTCAACACCTCGGTGAGGTTGCAGAGCTCGATGGTCGTGCCGCCGGCCCAGTACTTCGTGATCAACTCGGCCTCGTGGGCGTCGCGGGCCGCCGACAGGTCGGCCGCCTCGCGCACCTCTTCGCGGCGCACGACGACGATACCGTCGGCGTCGCCCTTGACGATGTCGCCGGGGCGGATCAGCTCGCCCGCGAACACGACCGGCTGGTTGAGGGCGCCGAGGGTCTCCTTGACCGTGCCCTTGATCGAGACGCTGCCGGAGAACACCGGCAGACCGAGCGCGCGCAGCTCCTGCGTGTCGCGCACACCGGCATCGGTGACGAGCGCCGCGATGCCCTTGGCCTTGCAGGCGTTGCCGAGCACGTCGCCGAACATGCCGGCCTCGGCGAACTCGCCCGCCGAGACGATGAGCACGTCGCCGGGCTGCGCGTAATGGATGGCGACCTGCAGCATGAGGTTGTCGCGCGGGGCGCAGACGACCGTGAACGCCGAGCCGACGAACGACATGTCGCGGTCGATGGGCTTGATGTTCGAGTTGAGCGCGCCGCGGCGGCCCTGCGCCTCGTGGATGGTCGCGGCGGTGAACTCGCCCAGGCGTGCGATGTCGGATGCCTCGGCGCGCTCGATCTTGGTGGTGACGTGGACCATGGTGTCGTTCCTCTTTACTCTGCGTGTGCGGCGGCCAGCTCGGCCTCGCGACGGTCGAAGGTGAGCCCGCCGGGCACCTGGAAGGTGGGCATGAGCTCGATGAGCCCGATGTTGACGTGCGAGGGGGCGTCGACCGCGTAGTCGATGGCCGCGACGACGTCGTCGACCGTGAGCGACTCGAAGCCCTCGTAATAGGTGGCCCAGGCCTCGGCATCCGTCTCGGGGGTGCCGCCGAGGTTGCGCGAGAAGATCTCGGTCTCGATGCGTCCGGGGCTCAGCTCGGTCACGCGCACGCGCTTGCCGAGGGCGTCGTTGCGCAGCTGGCGCGACAGCTGGTGCACGGCGGCCTTGGTCGCGTGGTAGGCGGTGTGGCCGAAGAAGTTGTAGTGCCCCGCGATCGACGAGATGTTGAGCACGTGGCCGCGGTCGCGCTCGACCATGCCCGGGTAGAGCAGGCGCAGGATCTGCATGACCGCCGTGAGGTTCACCTCGACGAGGTCGTCGAGGTCGTCCGCCGAGGCGTCGAGGATGTTGCCCGCACGGCTGACCCCGGCGCTGTTGAGCACGATGTCGGCCTCCACCCCGTCGAGAGCGCGCGTCAGGGCGGCGGTATCGCGCACGTCGAGCGCGTGGGTGATCACGCCCTTCCCGGCGAGGGCCGCCAGCCTCTGCTCGTCACGGGCGATCGCGTGAACGGTGAGACCCTTCGCGAGGAAGAGGTCGATCGCACCGCGGCCCACGCCGCTCGTCGCGCCGGTGACGACGGCCGTGCGGTAGTCGGAGAAAGTCATAGGAGGGTCCTTCCGGTGGTGGCTGTAGAGAGCGCGTCCAGCGCCTCGAAGACGGAGCGGACGCGGAGACGGAGCGCCTCGAGCTCGACGAGCTCGGCGCGGGCGCGGGCGGCGGCATCGGATGCCGAGAGCCGACGGAAACGGAGATGCTGCCCCGGGCGCACCTGGGCGAGCACGTCGAGCGACCCGGAGGTGACGACCGCGAGCACCGGGTATCCGGCGGTCACGCCGCGCCCGCGGTGCAGCACGAGCAGTTCGTCGCCCGGGGGCACCTCGACGGCTCCGACCGGGACGCCGCGCGAGAGCACCTCGCCCTGCGTGCGCCGCTCGGGCAGCGGCCCCGTCATGCGCAGACCGATGTGGTTGCTCTTCGGGGTGACGAGGTAGGGCTGGGCGAACAGGCGGTCGTAGGTGTCGGCGAAGTCGTCGAGGTCGGGGCCGTCGGTGACGCCGACGACGAACCCCGCGGGTAGCCGCGGCACGTCGAGGTCGTAGAGCTCGGCCGCGAAATGCGCGTTGAAGACCGGGGCCGTCGCGGAGCGCAGCGCGATCCGCTCGCCCGCCACGAGGCGCCCGCCGAAACCGAGCACCGAGTCGGGCGCGCAACTGCCGAGCAGCTGCGGCACGTCGAAGGATCCGCGCACGGCGAGGTAGCAGCGCAGGCCGCCCTGGATCTGACGCAGCGCGATCGCCTCGCCCGCGCGTACCGAGACCGGCTGGTTCATGGGCCGGCCGACGCCGTCGACGGTCAGGTGCCCGTCGGCGCCCGAGACGGCGATGAGGATGTCGATGTCGGCGACGAACTCGATATCGAGGGCGGTGATCTCGAGCACCGGGGCGGTCTCGGGATTGCCGACGAGGATGTTCGCGATCCGAGCCGAGCGCTGGTCGAGGGCGCCGTTGACCGGCACTCCGAAGCGCGGGCCGCGCCGCCGTCCGAGGTCGGTGACCTGGGTCGATCCGGCCTCGACGACCGTCAGCGCGCCGGCGTTCACGGCATCCGCATTCACAGTGCCACCATCCGGGTGCCGAGGAGCGCGTCGTACTCCGCCCGGTCGATCGCGCGGAAGCGGATCTGGTCGCCGGGCTCGTAGGGCACGAACGGTTCCGCCGCGAGATCGAGCACGACGAACGGCGTGCGTCCGATGAGCGGCCACCCGCCCGGAGCCGCGGCCGGGGTGATCGTCGCCTGGCGGCCGGCGACCGACACCACGCCCTGTGGAACGTGCGCCCGCGGGCTCGCGAGACGCGGAACAGGCAGGGGGAACGGCGGACCGTCGAGCATGGGCGAGCCGCCGGGAGCACCGAGGCATCGCACGACATAGGTCGGCTCGGAGTGCAGGCGGATGACATCCGCGACGCTCAGGCCCTGGGCATCGGCGACCGTCTGCAGGTCGAGCTCGCCCTCGGTGTCGTAGAGCACCGGCACGTCGAAGGCGCGGGGGCTGTCGGTCAGCGGACGCTCGTGATCGAGGCCGTCGACCACGTGGGCGAGGTACTCGCCGAGGCGCGCGAGCGAGACCTCGGCGGGGTCGATCTCGATCAGCGCCGCGTCGTAGGTGGGGATGACGCACTCGACGCCGGGCACGTGCGCCGCGTCGACGAAGCGGGCGAGATGGTGCACGAGGCGCCAGCCCGCTTCGCGGTCGGCGAGGGTGCTGGCGACGCGCAGCGCGGTGTTGCCGCTGGGCGAGATGACGACGGATGCCGAAGACATGGCGTCGCTCACTCCAGCCAGTCCGCGAGCGGGGCGATCTCGACACCGGCCGCTTCCAGGCCCGCGCGGATCTGGCGGGCGAGCTCGACCGCGCCGTCGGTGTCGCCGTGCACGAGCACGGTGTCGCAGGCGACGGGGATGAGCACGCCGTTGCGGCTCTCGATCACCCCGTCGACGACCATCCGCACGGTGCGGCGGCGGATCTCGTCGGCGTCGTGGATCACGGCGCCGGGCTCGGTGCGTCGCACCAGCGTGCCGTCGTCCTCGTACGCGCGGTCGGCGATGCCGACGATGCCGACCCGCAGGTCCGCGGCCCGGGCGGCGTCGGCGAGCTTCCCGTCCTGGGCGAGCACGATGAGCTCGGGGTTCAGCCGCGCGGCGGCGGTGGCGACGGCATCCGCGTAGTCCTCGCGCACCGCGACGAGGTTGCCGAGCCGGCCGTGCGGGGCGAGGTGGGTGACCCGCGTGCCGTGGAAGGCGGCGATCGCCTGCAGCGCGCCGAACTGGTAGAGCACGTCGGTTCGCACCTCGTCGGCGGTGAGCCCCATGTCGCGGCGGCCGAAGCCCTGCAGATCGGGGAACGAGGGGTGGGCACCGATGCCGACGCCGCGCTGCGCGCAGGCCCGGACGGTCTCGTCCATGATCTGCGAGTCGCCGGCGTGGAAGCCGCACGCGACGTTCGCCGAGGTGAGCACGTCGAGGAGGGCGGCGTCATCACCCATCCGCCACGGGCCGAAGCCCTCACCCAGGTCTGCGACCAGGTCGATCCTGCGGGTCATCGCCAGCTCCTCTCGTCGTCGATTCCGCTGTCGGGAAAAGGCTAGGACGAACGGCATCATAGAGTGCAGGATCGTGCCGCTTCCGTGCCGGATAGCGCGCTTGCCTCCCGGTAATCCAGAGGTTCAGCGCGGGCGAGTTGGCAAATTCTGTGCCACAGACGACTTCCGATCCGAGACCCTCCCCGCTACCATCGAGCCATGGCCGTTCCCGCCCGCCGCGTCCAGCGCCGCGTCACCCTCACCGAGATCGCCGAGGCGCTCGGCGTCGCCCCCTCGACCGTCTCGCGCGCCCTGTCGAACCCCAACCGCGTGAGCCCGGCGATGTACGAGCGCATCACCAGCAAGGCGCAGGAGATGGGCTACACCTCGGCGCTTTTGCCCGCCACCGAGAACCGTCTCGCGCGCGGCACGATCGCGCTCGTGCTGCCGAACCTCACCAACCCTTTCAACCTCGACGTGACGCGGGGCGCCCAGGCGCAGATCCGGGCGGCGAGCTACCTGCACCTGCTCGTCAGCACCGAGGAGTCGCTGCCGATGGAGGAGCAGTGGCTGCGCGAGCTCGCCCGCACGGTCGACGGCATCGTCGTCTCGTCGCCGCGCATCGACGACGAGGCCCTGCGCGCGGTCGCACAGATCGCCCCGACCGTGGTGATCAACCGCCAGTCCCCCGGCCTCTCCGGCGTCGTGATCGACACCCCCGCCGGCCTCGCGCAGGCGGTGCACTACCTGCACTCCCTCGGGCACACCCGCATCGCCTACGTGCGCGGGCCGCACGGCTCGTGGACCGACGGCACGCGCTTCGACGCGATCACGGCCGCCGCCGAGGAGGACGGCGTCGACCTCGTCGCCGTCGGCCGCTACCACGTCACGCTCGCGAACGGGGCGGCGGCCGCGGATGCCGTGGTACTCACCCGTGCGACCGCCTGCATCTTCTTCAATGACGTGCTCGCGATCGGGGCGCTCGACCGCTTCCGCCAGCTCGGCGTCTCGATCCCCGACGACCTCAGCGTGGTCGGCTGCGACGACATCTTCGGCTCGTCGTTCTCGCACCCGCCGCTGACCACCGTCACCTCGCCGGGCGAGAGCGCCGGTCGCGCCGCGGTCGACATGCTCATCGGCCGCTTCGCCACCCGCGACCGCTCCGACCGCATCGACCACATCTCGGCGCACCTCACGGTGCGGGCATCCACCGGCCCCCGCAAAGCCTGACGAGCGCTTCTCGGGCAGACGAAGGGCCCGGATGCCGAAGCATCCGGGCCCTTCGTCTACGGCATCCGTCCTCAGGGGACGAGGATCGACGCGGTCACCGCGTCCTTCTCCTTCTGGGTCTGCTGCACCTCGTCAACCTCGTCGAGCGAGTAGCGACGGGTCTCCTTCGCGGTGAGGGCCGCGATCACGGCGATCGCCATGAGGCCGAGGCCGAGCAGGGCCGGGCCGAACCAGTTCTGCAGGTCGTCACCCGCGAGCGCCGTCGAGGCGACCGGGCCGATGGCACCGGCGATCGCGAAGCCGATCTGCGTGCCGACCGCGAGACCCGAGACGCGGACGCGGTTGGGGAACATCTCGGCGAAGAACGCGGGCCACGCGGCATTGGCCGTCGAGTAGAAGAAGCCGTTGCAGAGGATGCCGAGCGTGAAGATCAGCGGCCAGTTGCCCTCGGTGATCGCCCACAGGTACGGCATGGTCGTGACACCCGCACCGACGGCCCCGATGATGAAGACCGTCTTGCGACCAACGAGGTCGGAGATGTACCCGGCGAACGGCGTGTAGAGGAGCGCGAGCAGGCTGGCGAGCACGGGAACCCAGAGCATCGTCGACTTGTCGAGGCCGTATCCGGTGGTCGCGAAGGCGACCGAGAACGTGGCGAACAGGTAGCTGACACCGGCGATCATGGCGCAGGCGGCGACGCGGATGATCGTGCGCCAGTGGAAGCGCAGCACCTGCTTGATCGGGGGCAGCTGGGCCTTGATGGCCTGCGTCTCGACGAACGACGGCGGCTCCTCGAGGTTGCGGCGGATGAGGTACGCGACGACCACGACGACGGCCGAGAGCCAGAACGGGATGCGCCAGGCCCAGCCGAGGAGGTCTTCGGTCGGCAGCGCCGCGAAGGGGATGAAGACCGCGGTCGCGAGCAGACCGCCCGAGGCGGAACCGCTCGTCACGAAGCTCGTCGTGAAGCCGCGACGGTTGTCGGCGGCGTGCTCGAGGCTCATCGAGATCGCGCTCGCCTGCTCACCCGAGACCGACAGGCCCTGGATGATGCGGATGACGACCAGGAGGATCGGGGCGAGGATGCCGATCTGCTCGAAGGTCGGCAGGCAGCCGATGATGAAGGTGCAGATGCCGATGCCGAACAGGGTCAGCATCATGACGAACTTGCGACCGAAGCGGTCGCCGAGCGGTCCGAGGATGAAGGCGCCGAGCGGACGCACCACGTAGCCGACCGCGAGCGTCATCATGCTGAGCAGCACACGGATGCCTTCGGGAAGCTCGGGCGGGAAGAACAGCTGATTGAGCACGAGCGCCGCGGCCGTGCCGTAGACGGCGAAGTCGTAGTACTCCAGGGTCGTGCCGACCCAGGAGGCGATGGCCGCCTTCGCGGGCGTCTTCTTGGGAAGTGCAGTATTCGTCATTTCGCCTCCATTGGCGGACTCTCAACAGGTACCACGATCGAGCGTCAGGCGCCGTGGTCGGGGGTGCGCGGGTCCGCTAGCTGATTCATGGGCGGCGCGTTCGCTCGCTTGAGAGGACTGTATGGATGGCGTCTCGCGCAAGACAAGCGATGTGCCACAGATGTGCCACCGGATCGCTGTCATACAGCGCTTTTTCGAGAGGCGCGTCATGAGATCGTCATTATCTTGCCATGTGATTTGCCACCGCGTGCCCCTCGCCGACCCGGTCGGTCGACGCCGGTCGGAGCGCATCGGCGCTACGCTCGAACCGCTATGGCCGACGGGGAGGGACGCTTCATGAGTGCAGCACCGGGATGGTACGACGCGGGCACGCCGGGGCGCGTGCGCTGGTGGGACGGCGCGCAGTGGACCACGCACGAGGCGGATGCTCCGGCGCCGGTCGCGGAATCCGCACCGCTCGCGGCACCCGCACCGCTCGCGGCATCCGCACCGCACGCGGCATCCGCACCGACGGCCGCGACCGGTCCCGTCCCCGGCTGGTACGTCACCCCCGCGGGCCCGGCCCGCTGGTGGGACGGCCGCAAGTGGACCGCACTGCGCACGAAGAAGGACGGGACCCCGGGAACCGACTGGGCCGCGACCGAGCAGGTCGGCCTCGCCTGGGCGATCGCCGGCATCTTCGCCGCACTCGGCGCCCTGCAACTGTCACTCGGCATCATGTCGTCCACCGTGTCGTTCGCGGGTTTCCCGACGCTGCTGCTCGCGGCGCTCTGGTTCGGGATCGCGATCCAGACGGCAGCGGTGCTGCGCATCCCTGCGCCGACCGCCGCCCCGCTCACCCTGGATATCTTCCGCCCCTTGCCCGGCGAGCAGGATGCCGCTGCGCCCGGCAGCCCCGCACCCGGCTGGTACCCGGTCTCCGCGGCGGCGAGCCGCTGGTGGACGGGCGCGCGGTGGGCGCAGTACACGAACACGAAGTTCGGCATCCGCCCCACCTTCCACGCCGGGCAGTCGCTGCGCACGCTGCGCGGCGTGGCGATCGGCGTGTTCGCGTTCTCGGCGCTCACGGTGATCGTCGGGATCGTCTTCATCGCCATCGGGGCGAACAACCCCGCCGACTACGTGTCGACGATCATGGGATGGGTGGTGGCCGTGAGTGGTGTCGTGTTCGCGGGCCTCGGAGTCGCCTTCCTCGCGATCGTGCGATACCAGAGCCGCCAGCTCCTGCTTCCGAGCGAGCCGCCCCGCATCTGACGCGCTCTCAGCCGCGGCTCACGTCGCGGGATTCGACAGCTTTATCGTGCGGCCGCCGTCGACCACGATCGTCTCCCCGGTGAGGAACCCCGCGTGGTCGCCGGCGAGGAACACCGCGACGTCGCCGATGTCTTCCGCACGCCCGATGCGGCCGATCGGGTGCAGCGCCCGTAGACGCGCCTCGACGACCTCGGCGTCGCCGAGGGACGCAAGGTACTCGTCGCTGAGATCCGACGAGATCCATCCGGGCGCGATGGTGTTCGCACGGATGCCGTCGGCGCCGAGGTCCACGGCCATCGCTCGCGTCAACCCGTGGATGGCGCCCTTCGACGCGGAGTAGGCCACGTGTCCGGGATTGGCGCCGAGCCCCTCGGTAGACCCGATGTTGATGACGGCGGCACGGCGACTGCGGCGCAGGTACGGCAGCGCCGCCTTCACCAGGAAGACGGGCGCCGTGACGTTGAGGGTCATCAGCTGTGACCACTCCTCCATCGAGAGCTCGTCGAGCGAGTGCTCGAACATCATCCCGGCGTTGTTGACCACGACGTCGATGCCTCCGAAGCGTTCGACGGCACGATCGACGACCGTCGAGAGGGACTCGACATCGGTCAGATCGATCTGGAGGGCGAGCACATCGTCGCGACCCGAGAGTTCCTCGTCGACAGCCGATCGCTGCGCGATGACCACCTGGGCACCCTCGGCCAGGAACCGTTCGACGATGCCGCGCCCGATCCCCTTCCCTCCGCCTGTGACGATGGCGATCTTCCCGTCGAGCTGCACGATTGACCCTGCTTCCTCTAGCGAACCGTTCCTTGAGGGCAACCCGCGGGCGCACGCCGTATTCCCTGCGCGGCCACCGTGGGAGCCACGCGCGACGTCACGGAGTCGGGGAGAGTTCGCTCCGCAGCAGTGCCGCGCCGGCGCTCAGCGCACTGAGCTTCGCGAGGGCGACGCCGCGGGGCAGGGGGGCCATGCCGCAGTTCGTGCTGGGCACGAGCTTGTCGGCATCCACGAAGGCGAGTGCGTCGCGCAGGGTGTCGGCGACCTGTTCCGGCGTCTCGACGGTCGTGCTCGACACGTCGATCGCGCCGAGCATGACCTTCTTGCCACGGATGAGCTCGATGAGGTCGAGCGGCACGTGCGAGTTCGCACGCTCGAGCGACACGGTGTCGATGATCGACTGCTGCAGCAGCGGGAACGACTCCTCGTACTGCCGCCACTCCGACCCGAGCGTCGCCTTCCAGTCGTTGTTCGCCTTGATGCCGTAGCCGTAGCAGATATGCACCACGGTCTCGGCGCGCAGCCCCTCGGCGGCGCGCTCGAGCGTCGCGACGCCCCAGTCCTTGAGCTCGTCGAAGAAGACGTTGAACGCGGGCTCGTCGAACTGGATGACGTCGACGCCGGCGGCCTCGAGTTCCCGCGCCTCCTGGTTGAGGATCGTCGCGAACTCCCAGGCCAGCTTCTCGCGGCTGCGGTAGTGCTGGTCCGACAGCGTGTCGATCATCGTCATCGGGCCGGGCAGGGCCCACTTGATCGGCCGGTCGGTCTGCTGGCGCAGGAACCGGGCGTCATCGACGAACACCGACTTCTCGCGGCTCACGGCACCGACCACGGTCGGCACGCTCGCGTCGTAGCGATCGCGGATGCGGACCGTCTCGCGACGGTCGAAGTCCACTCCGCTGAGGTGCTCGATGAAGGTCGTGACGAAGTGCTGACGGGTCTGCTCGCCGTCGCTGATGATGTCGATGCCACGGCGGCTCTGCTCGACGACGGCGCTGCGCAGGGCATCCTGCTTGCCCTCGGCGAGGGCGTCGCCCTCGAGCTTCCAGGGCGACCAGAGGGTCTCGGGCTGTGCGAGCCAGGAGGGCTTGGGGAGGCTGCCGACGATCGAGGTGGGGAGAATAGTGCTCATGTTCGGGGAGGCTCCGGGGTTCACGCGGCGGCGACCGGGTCACCGGCGGCCCACTGCGCCAGCTGCTCGCCGTGCGGCTTCATGAAGTGCTCCTCCGTGTGCTTGCCCTGGGCGAGCGCGAGCCGACTGCGCTCCTCGCGGTCGTACGCGACCTGCGTCGACGAGTAGTCGTTCGCACCGAGGCTCGGGCGGTAGACGCTCGCCGCCGCGGAGTTCGCGTTGTAGATCTCCGGACGGTAGATCTTCTGGAACGTCTCCATGGTGGCGATGGTGCCGCTCAGCTGCAGGTTGGTGTAGTCGTTCAGCAGGTCGCCCTCGAAGTAGAACGCCAGCGGTGCCACGCTTCCGGGAGGCATGAAGTACCGCACCTGCAGCCCCATCCGCCCGAAGTACTCGTCGGTCAGCGAGTGGTCCGGCTGCAGGTACTCGACGCCGAGCACCGGATGGTGGTTCGCGGAGCGGACGTACTCCTTGCTCGTCGAGATGCTGATGCAGATCACCGGCGAGGTCGGGAAGCGCTCGCGGTACGCCTCGGACGCGAGGAAGCGCCGGAACAGCTTGCCGTGCAGGCCGCCGAAGTCCTCGGGCAGCGTGAAGGTCCCGGCCGCCTCGGTTGTGGCCGGCAGCAGCACGCTGAAGTCGTAGTCGCGCACGTAGGACGAGAAGTTGTTGCCCACGATCCCGTGGTGGCGGCGCCCGGTCAGACGGTCGACGATCTGCACGTCGAGCACCTCGAGCAGCGGGAACCGCTTGTCCTCGCCGTCGGCGTCGAACTCCAGCCCGGCCGAGATGATGTCGAGCTCGAGCGTGTACCGGTCGCGCGTGGGATTGTCCCAGTGCGCGAGGTCGTTGAACCGGCGGTCGATCATCGTGAGCGCGTTGCGCAGGTTCTGCTGCCGGTGCTCGCCGCGCGCGAGGTTGGCGAAGTTCGTGGTGATGCGGGAGTCCTCCGAGGGCGTGTAGTCCTCGTCGAAACGCGTGGTGGTGATGTGGAACGTGAAGTCGTTCGCCATGAGCGGCCCATCTGCTGGATGATCGGGGTGCATCCATCGTGCCGCCAGACCCGAGTTATCAGGTAACTCGTCAAGCCTATGCATCCATATAGGCTCTCCCTATGGCTCACGCATCCAGTGGCATCACGCTGCAACAACTCCACTACTTCGTCGAGGTCGCCGCGGAGGGCTCGATCAGCGCGGCCGCCGACCTGCTCTACGTCTCGCAGCCGACCATGTCGGCCGCGATGAAGGATCTCGAGACGCGGGCCGGGCGAACCCTGCTCCTGCGCTCCGCACGCGGCGTCACGCTCACCGCCGACGGCGCCGAGTTCCTCGGATACGCCAGGCAGGTCACCGAGCAGGTGGAGCTGCTCGAGCAGCGCTACCTCGGTCGCCCGCCGTCGCGGCGCCTGCTCGGCGTCTCGGCGCAGCACTACTCGTTCGTGATCGACGCGTTCGTGCGCATGGTGAAGTCCAGCGGCGCCGCCGAGTACGAGTTCTCGCTGCGCGAGACGCGCACCTGGGACATCATCGAAGACGTTCGCACGCTCCGCAGCGAGATCGGCATCCTGTATCGCAACGACTTCAACCGCAGCGTCATCGACAAGCTGCTGCGCGATTCGGGTCTCGCGTTCCGCCCGCTCTTCCTCGCCGACCCGCACATCTTCATCTCGCGCACCAACCCCCTCGCCGCGCGCGCCCGCGTGACCCTCGACGACCTCGCGGGGTACCCGCGGCTCACCTTCGACCAGGGTGCGAACAACTCCTTCTACTTCGCCGAGGAGATCCTCTCGACCCTCTCGACCCCGCGGGAGATCCGCGTCTCGGATCGTGCGACGATCTTCAACCTCATGATCGGCCTCGACGGCTACACGATCTCGACGGGAATCATCAGCGACGATCTCGACCCCGAGATCGCCGCGATCCCCCTCGACGTCGACGAGCGCATCGAGATCGGCTGGATCGGCCAGTCCGCCATCCCGCTCACCGAGCAGGCCCAGCGGTACCTGGAGGAGCTGCGCGCGGTGGTCTCGGACTTCGGGGTGGAGTTGATCGACTGACCGGACACGACGATGGCCAGGACCCCGACCGAGATTCTGGCCACCGTCGCGGGGGGCGATTCGATCAGCCGACGCCGTCCATCGCCGAGGTCTCGGTGTTGCCGATGCGGGCGATCACCTCGGGGCGGCGAGCCTTCAGGAACCAGTAGCGGCTGAGCGCGGCGAGCACGCACACGATGAACACGTACGGGATCACGTTGAACGGGAACGCGGGCACGGGGAACACGTTCGCGAAGAAGACGTAGGCCATGGTGACCACCGCGATCGTCGCGCACACCCACACGAGGCCGTTGCGCATGCCGGCGCGCTGCGTGTAGACGACGCAGGCGATCGCGACGAGCGCGTAGGCGACCATGTAGCCGTAGGTGCCCCACGTGTTCACCCATACGAGGATCTCCATGGGGTCGGCTCCGGCGATCAGGAACACGATGTCGACGACGACGGCCAGCGCCCCGGCAGCGAGCAGCACGCGGTGCGGGGTGAGGTGACGGTCGTGGGTGCGACCGAAGCGCTCGTGCACCACGCCCTCCTTGCCCATCACGTAGACGATGCGACCGATCACGTTGAGCGGCGCGACGACGACGGCGAAGAACGACGCGGCGACGCCGAACGTCAGCACCGGAGCGAACCACATCGGCATGCCGATGAGCTCCGACATGCTCTCGAGCGGGCTGGCTGCGGTGGCCAAATCGTCGCCGAGGACGGCGATCTGCGTGTAGGCCGCGAACACGTAGAGGATGCCGACTGTCAGAGCGCTCCACATGATGGCGCGCGGGATCGCCTTGTACGGGTTCTTCGCCTCACGACCGAGCGCATCGGCCGACGAGAACCCGACGAATCCGAGGATGCCGAGCACCATGCCGGCCGCGATGCCCTGGAACGACGAGTTCTCGGCGATCAGCTGGGCCGGGTTCCAGGCAGCGGGCCCCGCCCAGACGAGGGCGGAGATCAGCAACACGAGGATGATCGCGACCGACAGCAGCTCGAGCACAAGCGAGACCCGGGCAGAGAGTCGGATGCCGCGGATCGTGAACAGCGTCGCGAGGCCGCCGAGCACGATGGCGAGCGCGATGCTCCATCCCGGGCCGCCGGCGGGGATGCCGAGCAGCGTCAGGAACTGGCTCATGTACGAGACGGACCCCATCAAGGAGGCGGTGGCGATGCCGAAGCATCCGATCAGGAGGGTCGCGCCCGCCAGATAGGCGCCCGCCGGGCCGAGGCCCTTCGAGACGTAGGTGTAGAGCGAGCCTGCCGATGCGTGCTTGCGCGCGAAGACCACGACGCAGTAGCCCACGCAGAGGATCACGATCGTGGCGAGCGCGAAGGCGTAGATGGTGCCGTTGCCTGCGCCGAGGAAGATCGCTGCGGCCGTGAAGGCGATCACCGCGCTCGGCGCGATGTTGGCGATGGCCTGAGCGGCGAGTTCGGGGCCGCTCATGACGCCGCGGCGCAGGCCGGCGTCGACCGGCGCGCCGGCGGCGCTGCCGGGCGGGCTCTGGGGTGTGGTGGTGGTCACGGGTTCTCCTGGTGTCGGGTTGAGAGGGAGGGGCGGATCAGGGGATGAGGAGGGTACGAAGCGCCTGGCCGGACTCGAGTTCTTCGAAGGCCTCGGATGCTTCGGCGAGCGGGCGCCGCGAGGAGATGAGCGGGTCGAGGATCAGTTGGCCGTCCATGTACCGGTCGACGAGCGCGGGGATGTCGATGGCCGGGCGCACCGAGCCGTAGTTGGAGCCGAGGATGCGCTGGTCGGCCTCCGCGAGCACGAGCGGCTCGAACGAGGCGCGCGCACCGGTCGGGGGAAGCCCCACGATCACCGCGGCTCCGCCGAGGCCGAGCATCTCGATGGACTGCTCGGTCGTGACGGTGCGACCGATCGCATCGAAGGCGTAGTCCACACCGTCGGGCAGCAGGGCGCGCAGCTGTGCCACGGCATCGCCGTCGGGCGCGACGATCTGATCCGTGGCACCGAACTGCGCGGCGAGGCGCGTCTTGTCCTCGCGCACGTCGATCGCGACGATGCGCTCGGCCCCGGCGAGCCGCGCGCCCTGGATGACGTTCAGGCCGACGCCGCCGCATCCGATCACCGCGACGAGCGCGCCGGGCTCGACGCCTGCCGTGTTCATCACCGCGCCGACGCCGGTCGCGACCGCGCATCCGACGACGGCGATGACGTCGAGCGGTGCGTCGTCGCGCACCTTGATCGCGCCGGATGCCGGCACGACGACCTCCTCGGCGAAGGACGAGACGCCCAGGTAGTGGTGCACGGTCTCGCCATCCTTGCGGAGGCGGGAGGTGCCGTCGAACAGCACGCCGAGCGGCGCGACGACCGTGGCGACCTTCTGGCACCTCGCCTCGTGACCGGACCGGCAGTAGCGGCATTCGCCGCACGGCGGCACCCAGCTGAGCACGACATGGTCACCGACGGCGAGCGAGGTGACGCCCTCGCCGAGCTCGGTGACGATGCCCGAGCCCTCATGACCCATCACCATCGGTGCCGGCGCAGCCCACTCGCCCCGCTTCACGTGCAGGTCGGAGTGGCACACCCCCGCGGCGGCGATCTTCACGCGCACCTCTCCGGCGGACGGAGCAGCGAGCTGTACCTCGGTGTGCTCGATCGGGCTGTCGCTGTCGCGGAAGACGATGGCCTGCATGGGGCCCCTTTCGTTCGTGTGGTCGCGCCTCATCGTAGGAACAGCGAAGGAGCGGTGTCATTCACAAAGATGATGAGCATCACTCATTCGTATCGACATTCCTTATACTTCGGACATGGCACGCGACCTGGCATCGATCGCTCGACTCCTCGGCGCGACGCTCGTCGCGGGCGGCCCGCTCGGCCCGAAGGCCACGGTCGCGAGCGCGGTGCCCCTGATCGACTTCGCGGTCGTCCCGCATCCGCAGTTCGCGACGCTCGTCGTCGGCGGCCATGAAGAGATCGTTCACGCGCTCGCCGACCCCGAGCGCGGCGACCGGCTGCGGCTCGCCGTCGTCGTGGTGACCGGTCCGCTCGAGGCGCTGCCCGACGGGGTGACGGCGCTGATCGAACCGGCGATCGACCCGGCCGTCGTGCTGCCCACCCTGCAGTCGGTGCTCGCGACGGATGCCGCGGCCGAGGATCGCGCGGTACTCGCCGCGACGAAGGTGCTCGCTCTCGCCGCCCGCCGCAGCGGCGTCGCCGGCGTCGTCGCCGAGCTCGCCCGGCGGCTGGACGGCTGGGCGGTGCTGCTCGATCGCGATGCGCAACCGATCGCATCGGCCGGTGCCGGCGCTCTGCACATCGGGGATGCCGTCGCCGTGGCGTTCAACCGTCCGGTCCGCGTGCGCAGCCGGGCGCTGCAGGTGCATCCGGTGGGCACGGATGAAGACATGTCCGCGTTCCTCGTGGTGACGGCCCGCAGCGGCTCGACCAGTCGCGCTCGCGACCTGAGTTCGCAGGCGGCTGCGCTGCTCGATCTGCTCCTGCGCACGCACGACGGCAGCCGGACCGAACGCCTCGGACGCGCCACGATGATGCGCGTGTTGGAGGACGGCGGGCCGAACGCCGCCTCGCTCGCCCGGGAGTGGGGCGTGCGCGATCGGACGCTCGCCGCTTTCGCCCTCTCGGCTCGCTCATCGAGCGTCGACGCCGAGCGCGCCGTCATCCACTGGCTCGAAGACCTCGGCGCCCCGCACCTGCTCACCGCCGCGCAGGGAGTGGTGACGGGCTTCGTCCGCGCCGAGCACGTCGACGAGATCGCCGATCGCGTGACGGCGTTCTCCGTGCCCCTGCACCTGGGCCTGGGCTCTCCTTCCGCGCTGGATGTGCTCGCGCGATCCGTCGAAGAGGCGCGACGCGCCCACCGGGTCGCCGCGACCGAGGGGCGATCCGTCGTGCACTATCGCACGATGCCGACGGTCGATCTCGTGCTCGACAGACTCGCGCCCGGCGATGCGCGCACACTGGCCGCACTGATCGACCCTCTCGACGGCGATCTCGTCGAGACCCTGCACACGTTCCTCGCCGAGAACGGAGCCTGGGGTGCCGCCGCTGCACGACTGGGAGTCCACCGCCAGACCCTGGCGGCGCGGATTCGGCGCATCGAACACCTCACCGGACTGTCGATGGCGAGCGCCGACGACCGCACCGCAGCATGGTTGGCGCTGCGCGCGAGGAACTAGGCTCGCCGCGCAGCATTGCTACGGTCGAGGCATGACGCAGCCGCCGGTGCTCCTTCGCTCGCTCCTTCTCGCGATCGCCGCGTTCACCCTTCTCGGCGCCGTCGTCGGAGCGATCGGCCTCACGGTCGGCGGCGGCATGGGCCTGCCGCAGGAGTGGCTCGACGGCACGATCTTCGACTCGTACCTGTGGCCGGCCGTCGCCCTCGCCGTCATCGTGGGCGGAACCCAGACCCTCGCCCTCGTCCTCCAGCTCCGCGGTTACGCGCTCGCGTGGGGACTGCAGGCGGCGGCCGGTCTCACGCTCATGACTTGGATCGTCGTGCAGGTCGCGATCCTGATGCAGTGGTCGCCGCTGCACGGGATCTTCTTCGCCACCGGTCTTCTGCAGACGACGGTCGCCGTGCTCGCCCTGGGGGCATGGCCGCAGCCGTTCCTTCGACGCACGCGCACGCGCTGACCGGGGCGCCGCTCGACACCGCTCCCCCGCGATCGCGTCAGCCTTCCGGCAGCACCTGCGGCTGCCAGGCCGTGATGCTCACGGTCGAACCGGCGATGATGTCGAGCGGGAGGTCCCACGACAGCCGCCGCTCGCCGGGCGCCACGGCGATCCAGAGGCTGCGGGCCGCGAGCTGACCGTGCTCGGAGTTCGCATCCCAGCCGATCACGGCCGAGGCCGACTCCCCCGGTTGCAGCGTGATCGGCGCAGGCCCCGGGTCCTCGGCCATGAAGGAGCGGCCGTGCTCGACCGTCACGTCGAGGAGGTGATCGTTCTGATCGCCGTAGGCGACATCCGGATACCCGTCGACCACGCACGCCTCCTCCGAGACGTTGATGAGCTGCAGGGATTGGCCGCGGTGCCCCGTCGCTCCATCGGGAGCCGGAGCGGCGATCGTCGTGTTGTCCGTCGTGCATGCATCGGCGGGAAGCGGGCCCTCGGCACGCGCCGACGTCGGCACCGGCTCGCCGGGTGCCGACGCATCCGGAGCCGCTGCTCCCGAGGGGTCGGCATCCGCCTGCGCCTGCATCTGCTCCTCGCGCAGTTGCGCCTGGGTCGCGTCATGTCCGGCCTGGGCCGCGAACGGCAGGACGAGCAGGGCGATGCCGGCGATCGCCGGGATGATCGCGGCTCGGGCGCTCAGCCGACGACGGGGCCGCGGCGGCGCAGCATCCGATCGCTCACTCCGCCCTACGCGTGCGAAGACCAGCGCCGGGACCCAGCCGACCAGCACCGCCCAGTACGCCGTCAGTGCGGCCGCCCCCATCGTTCCGATGGCTCCGCGGATGCCGAAAGCTCCGACCCACGAGACGAAGCTGCCGAGGTCGATCACGGCGCCGACCGCGAAGGCGAGCAGGATCGTGGTGAGCCATCCCGGCACGAAGGATGCCCGGCCCGTCGCGAGACGCGGGGCGAGCGCCGCGAAGCCGGCGACGAGCACGATGACCATGAGCACCTGCACGATCACCGCCCAGGCGACCGGGCTGCCGAACACGCCGCGCTGCATCGGCGACGGGATGAGCTGCGACATCGTGGCGAGGCTCCCGCCGGCCGCATACAGCGCGTACGGCAACCAGCCGCAGAGCACCCAGAGTGCGGCGAGCACGCCGCCGGCGATCAGAGCACGTCGTGACATCGCATTCCCCCCGGAGATCTCCGCCCGATCGCGGATGCTTCCGACCCTATCGGGGAGATGCGGAACGCCGGGAGGTGACTCTCCCGGGCGTTCAGGTGCGAGCGTGCGCGACGTCAGGGAACGATGACCGCGCGACCCCGGATGCTGTTCGACGCGAGGTCCTCGTAGGCCCTCGGGCCGTCGTCGAGCGAGTAGGACTCGGTCTGGACGTGGATCTTGCCGGCACGGGCGAGGTCCAGCACCTCGATCAGCTCGGAGCGCGAGCCCCAGTACGGCACGCGCACGGCGGCGTCATAGGCGATCGAGCCGAAGCCGAGGGTCATGTTCCCGCCGCCGATGCCGACGATGGTGATGTCGGCCTCGAGGGCGGCGACGCTCTGCGCCAGGGCGATCGTCGGGTTCGCTCCGACGAAGTCGAACACGGCGTTCGCGCCGAGCCCGCCGGTGATCTCGCGGATCTTGTCGGCGGCGGAGGCGTCGCTGATCAGCACGTGATCCGCACCCACCTCGGTGGCGAGGCGCAGCTTCTCGTCGTTCACGTCGAGCGCGATGACGGTGGCGCCCGAGATCGACTTGAGGATCTGGATGCCGACGTGCCCGAGCCCGCCCGTGCCGATCACGACGGCGAAGGTGCCGGCGCCGAGCTTCGGGAGCGAGTTCTTGATCGCGTGATACGGGGTGAGGCCGGCATCCGTCAGCGAGACGTTCTGGATCGGGTCGAGGTCACCCAGCGGCACGAGGTGGCGGGCGTCATCGACGATCATGTACTCGGCCATCGACCCCTGGCTGCCGAGACCGGGAGGGCGGATGCCTTCGGCCGCAGCATTCGTGCAGTAGTTCTCCTTGCCCATCGAGCAGTTGTGGCAGCGTCCGCAGCCCCACGGACCGTAGACGGCCACGGCATCCCCGACCTTGAGCGTCGAGTCGACGCCCTCACCGATCTCGTGCACGACGCCGGCACCCTCGTGACCGAGAGTCAACGGCAGCGGATACCCCTGCTCGAGGTAGTCCTTCTCGGGCAGACCCATGACGTAGTCGTCGGAGTGGCAGACGCCGCCCGCAGTGATCTTGAGCAGCACCTGGCCGGGGCCGGGCTTCGGAATCGGAATGTCGACGACCACCGGGGGCTTGCCGATCTCGACGTAGCGGAGAGCTTTCATGAACATCTTCTTTCTGACATCCGAGAGGTCTGCCGCGCGGTGCGGAGGCGGGGGCTCTCGAAAGCGTCCCTTCTATTGTCCGCCCGGCGAGTGGCGACACGGGCGCGCTCTCTCCGGCTCATGCCGGGCGGTCGCGTCGGCGGATACGGGGAAAAGCGCGGGTGGCATTCCGCACTCGCATACGAGGGTGGGCCTGCGTTGCGAAGAAGATCACGGATCGGTGCAGTGGCTCTGTTGTTCATCGGAGCCGTGGGGATCGCGGGAGCACTGCCGGCGATGGCCGCCGACCCCGCCGCCGGGCTGTCGCTGTTCAAGGCGATCGAGAGCCTCGCACGGGAGCTAGTCTCGGAGGCCGCACGCTGTGGACGATGCACGCCGTGAACGTTGCCACCGGCGAGACCTTCACGGGCGACGGACTCAACGGCGTGCAGTCGCGGCTGATCCCGCTGGCACCTACCGCATCTACGAGAGCGGTGGCGTGGACGGCTACGCGTTCTTCTCGTGGAACTGCGACGGCGACGTGACCACGTACCAGATCACGAACGGCGGCGATCTGCCGCACCCGACGCTTGTCAAGGAGGTCGTCGATCCGACCCGAGCCGGGTGTCCACTGGCCTCGGCATCCGATTTCACGCTGAGCGCGAGCGGACCCGTCAGCATCTCGGGTGGATCCGGCTCGCCGGCGGTCGACCACGAAGACACCGACCTGATCCTGCAACGCCGGATCGAGGAACATCTCGAACACGGTTCGACGCTCAGTAGAAGGGTGAGCGTCTCGATGTGAGTCGCTCACCCTTCTACGTTGGCACCTAGACCTGCGCCTCAGAGTTGCGTCGGCCGCGCACGGTGAGCAGAACCCCTCCGGCGATGAGCAGCGCGAGTGCCGCGAGGATCGTTGTCGTTGCGACCACGCCTCCCGTCATGGCGAGCGGTCCTTCCGGATCCTCAGCGGGCGCTGGCGGAGCGATCTGTTCGACCGTTGCCGTCGACGGCGGCGAGGTGATGGTCCCGCCACCAGGCGTTGTTCCCGTTCCCGTTGCAGTGTTCGACAGCCGACCGCCTGCGGCAAGATCAGCAGCGACCACTTCGTACGTCGCAGAGCAGGTGAAACTCTCACCCGGGGCGAGCGGTTCCTCGCTCGGGCAGACAACCTCCGAGAGTGTGCCGTTACCGGTGAACTCTCCTTCGTCTACGGCCACATCCGAGATGGTCACATTGCCGACGTTTGTCACGACGAAGGAGTACGTAACGATCTGACCCACGCTCGTGACCTGTTCGACATCTGCGGTCTTCACGACCGACAAAGCCGGCAGCGGGTCCGTGGTCACCGTCTCGGTCGACGGCTCAGACGGGTCAGTCGGCTCGCCCCCGGGAGTTGTGCCGGTGACCGTCGCCGTATTGGACAGCTCGCCCGAGTCGATATCCGCCTGAGTGACCACATACGTGGCGGTACAGGTGATGTCCGCGCTAGGGGCGAGAGTCGTCTCCGCCGGGCACACGATCTCGGACAGCTCACCAGTTCCAGAGAATTCGACCTCGTTGACCGTGGGGTCGGTGATCGTCACGTTCCCCACGTTGCTGACGAGGAACGAGTACGTGACCGTCTGGCCAACTTCCGCGGCCACGACATCGGCGGTCTTCTGCACCGTCAAGGCCGGAGCCTGGATGACAGGAACATCGGACGTGGACGGGTCGGACGTCGTCGGGTCTCCTCCGGGCGTCGTCCCGCCAGCCGTTGCCGTGTTGCTCAGCTCGCCTCCGGCGTCAACGTCCTCCTGCGTGGCCGTGTACGTGGCCGTGCAGATGATGAACTGTCCGGGCACCAGCGACTCGGAAGGACAAACCACGTCTCCGAGCTCGCCCGTTCCGCTGAACTCCGTCTCGTTGACCGTCAGGTCAGCGAGCGTGACATTGCCTGTGTTCTCAAGGCGGAAGGAGTAGGTGATTTCCTGCCCCGCGGTGATCAGGCTTTCGGTGCTTGCGGTCTTCTCGACCGTCAGGCCGGGCGCGGCGATGCTCGGGATCGTCACGGTGGACGGGTCGGACGTCATCGGGGTGTCATCTCCCGGCGGCGTGCCCCCGGCGACAGCCGAGTTCGTCACAGATCCGGCATCCACGTCGTCCTGGGTGAGGGTGTACGTAGCCGTGCAGACCGTCTGCTCCCCAGTCGGAAGAGTGGCCACCGGGCAGTCGACGGGCGACAGGGTGCCGGTGCCGGTGAAGTCGGTGTCTTCAACCTCGATGTCATTCAACGGAACATTTCCGGTGTTCGTGACGACGAAGCTGTAGACGATCTCCTGACCCGCCTCGAACTCTGCGGCTTCCGAAGGGTTCGCAGACTTCACTACGGTGAGGCTCGGAGCCGGCGCGGTGGTCGGCGTCGACGTCGATGACGGGGTGGAGGTGAAGCTCTCTCCATCCGGTGTCGTCGCCGTCGCAGTCGCGGTGTTGTCCACCGAACCGGCGGTCACATCGTCAGCGGTGATCACGTAGGTGTTCGCCGCCTCACACGTCTGAGAAGCCCCGGGCGCGAGCGTCGAGACGGGACAAAGAACGTCCCCTACCTTCGGATCGGACACAGCGATACCCGTCAGCTCAACCTGGCCGGTGTTCTCCACCACGAAAGTGAATCGAATGGTATCGCCGGCGTCGACAAGGCCGTTGCCGTTCACGTCAACCGGCTCGCCCGCATTCTTCTCGATCGACAGACCCGCAGGAGCCGACGAGGACGTCGACGTGTTGTTCTCAGGAGTCGGGTCGTTCTCGTTGGGAATCACCGAGGCAGTGTTCTCAACGACTGCATCGATATCTGCGGGAATGGACGCCGTCACTGTGAAGCTCACGGAATCGCCGTTCAGAAGCGGACCCCCCACGCAGTTCACCGTGTTACCAGTCGCCGTACATGCCTCGTCGACAGCGACCACATTGGTCAACGGCGCGGGAACCACGTCACGCACCGAGAACCCACTCGAGTTCCCGGGTCCGTTGTTGGTCACCGTCAACGTGTACGTCGCGGTACCACCCGGAACGAGCGCGATCGGCCCGTCCTTGACAATGGCGAGATCGGTCGGCAGACCAGGTGACGCAGCGCCATCATTCGAACCGCTGGGCGGGCCAGGGTTGCGAGAGATCAGCGTGAACGTCGGGTTCGCGGCGCCCGGATTCGGGATGGCAACTTGATAGACGTTGCCCGTCTCGTTGAACGAGAAGCCCAGATTCCCGTTCCCGAAGGTCCATGCCGCACCCGCAGTAGCAGTCGCAGCGCCCTCTCCCGAAGAGAACGTATTCGCGAAGTTCGTCACAACACCGGTTGCCGGATCGATGCGGCTGATCGTCGAGGCGTTCGCCGACCAGAGGTACCCGCCCAAGAAGGCGAAGTCGTTGCCGACGGTCGCAGCACCTCGAAGCGGGGTGTTCCGCACGATGGCCCCGGTCGCCACGTTGATCGCCTGCAGGCTGACGGTTCCGCCCACTGTCGTGTACGTGTAGAGGTAGCCATCAGTCGGGCTGAATTCGCCGAGCACAGATGACCCATAGGTGGCGGTGCCGACCCTTGTCACGAGACCTTCGCTGTCGACTCGTATCAGGGATTGCGCCGGGAACCCTGGAGCTACGCCATTCGAGATCCCGTAAATGAAATTGTCTGCGGTGTTGTATCCGATGGCGTTGTACTGCACACCGCTCGCGCCGCCGACCGGCGTGAATGTCGTGGCGCCCGTTCCGTTCGATTCGGCTTTGTACAGGATCGTCGGCACGCCCTGAGCGACGAACACCAACGGAGTGGAGGGATCGAACGGATCCCCCGGTGCGGCATGAGCGGGCGACGCGACCAGCACGCCACCTGCAGCAATTGCGAGAGCACCGACTGCGGCAGTCAGACGGCGTCTGAACCCTCCGCGGCGCGCGACTGCCCCGCCTAGATTTTGCGGTCTTCTCTTCAGTTTCATATGTATCCCCTTAGTTACAAACGCGTAGGCAAGCTTCTCGTTGCTTGCCTACCCGGCCCATTCTGGCGGAACTCATAGCAAAATGCCAGGAAAGAGCTGCTTTGCGGGGGAGACCACGGGCGCCGGTGGCCCTCCCGAAGTGCGAGGGGACGCACTTCGGCGGCAGGGCCACCGACTCGGCTCCCCCGAACTGAAGCCTGCCGAGAAACAGGCAGCGGGAGCAACCGTAAGAGGACAATAGACAGTACATGCCGGGTTGCATTCGGGGTTGATTACCGTCCGGGAGTATGCATGCAGGCCGTGAAGGCCGGCCAATTGCTCGGGAACCGCCGGCACCACGGAAGCCGTCGACCGCAGATGGTCACACGCTGGCACGTATCTGCCAAGAGACAACGAGGATGCCCAGGCAGTGGAAGCCAGTAAGGGATATCAACGAGCTGGTACCGACGAGGACGCCGCGCCTTCGCGGTGTTTGGCTGGGAGCTCATCGTGATGCTGCTGTGGGACCCGCCGTGGGGCAGTTCACCAGGAGGTGCGCTGAAATACAGGGCGGTGACTGCTGCGGGATGGCTTATCGGCGTCGTTGTGATCTTGCGGTTGATCCGCGACCCCGCACGCGCAATCGACGCGGCTCCTAACGCCTCCACCTACGTGCCGGATTGAATGGCGAGGCGCACCGGGCACTGATTATGCCCGTCGGGTATTCAGACGCGATCGATCCTCCCTGGAAGGCATGCGATGACCACGGCATCCTCTTCCCTATCAGCAGGATGCCGCTTACGAGGCTTCGAGCGCGTGATCGATTACATCGGTCTGGCGCGACGGTCGGATGCCCGTGGAGTGGAGGGTCTCGGCCGCATCGAGAGGGCTGTGGCCGGCGTCTTGACCGACACAGATTCGGCCCTCCACATCTGGGGTGTGGGGGCCGAATCGTCCCGCGCGCCGGGGTTTGACAATTCAGCCGCCTCCTTCGGGTGCATCACTGGGGATGATGCAGGAAGAGGCGCGTCTCAGGGAGCGCGCGTTGACGCCACACTACTCGTGCTCGTTTATGAGTCAACAAGGAACATCGCGTCGAGAAGCGAGCGGTCAGACACCGTGATGCAGGTCGAAGTCTTCGGCGTCGTCGACCTCGGGTTCATTCGCGTTGTTATCAGGCTGTTTCGGATACAGCCGGTGTGCGCGGAGGTTGGCCGCTTCCTCTGAGAAGTCGGGGTCGTCCCCGTGCGAGGTTTGTGGTCCGACGAGGATGTCGTTTCCGACGCCGGCGATGAGGTCCGCGCAGTCCTTTTCGCCGTCGCTGAGGATCGGGATCTGCAGCGCCGCAGACTCCCCGTCTGCCGCAATCGCCGCAGCGAGAGTCACGAGCGCATCTGCGACGTCGTCGGTGGTGATGAGCTGTTGGCCGGCGTAGGAGACGAGTTTCATCCCCACATCATCCGCTGACGCGACCAGTCTCGATCCGGGGTTGCTTTCCCGCTTCTCCTTCGATAGCGGGAATGACGGTGGTCTGTGAGAAGATCTTGCGCCACCCAGCGTCTGGTTTGTGACGCGCCTCATGACGCGGGTTCCTGTGGCCGCTGAAAGGAACGCTGATGGGCCGCTTCGTCTACGAGAACGGGCAGAAGGTCGAGATCGAGGACCGCGCTCTGCGGCACCTGCAGATGGTCATGACGAGCAAGCTGCGGCGCGGGGAGCCCTTCGCATTCAGCTGGAAAGATGACCACAGCATCGGTGGCGGTCGCACGACTGTGTGGGTGCACACCGGTAGCAACCTCGTGTTCCGGTACCACGGCAGCCGCCAAGCAGAGCTCAACCGGGCGTGGGTGGATGCGCTCGCGCAGACCGCGAACAGTCCGGGCGGCCTGTATCTGGTGCCCGAGCCAGCCGCGTCGACGACCGCATCTGCACCGCGAGCCTAAGCTGCGACCGGTCAGGCGCTGAGTTCGGCGCCTGACTCACGCACCCGGAACCACATCGTCAGCTCCATCAAGGCCCGGCCGACCATATCGTGGTCGCCCATGCGGAGGTCCTCGAACGTGTCCCGGTACCCGTGCACTTCTCCGGGGGCTGGGACGATCATCGGCTGGTAGCCCATCGTCCAATCCGCGAAGCGACGAGCATGGATCGGTTCCTCCAACAGGATCCGGATGTCGTTGTGCCTCGGGTCTGCGGAGATCCGCTTCATCGCTTCCTCGACGTCGTACCGATCCCCCTCGAGAATCTGTACGAACTCACCCTCTCGGAACAGCAGGAGCCCGGTGACGTCATGGGCGTTGTTACTCCGTCGGCTCGTCGCGAGCAAGTCGGCAAGCTCACCGTCACTGAATGTCTGAGTAGCGGAGCTGCAGTAGACGAGCGAGATGAGCGGGTGGTCTTCGGTCACGCGGAGCCTTCCTGACGTGGTGCTGCACCTGAGACAGCGGTCATGGCAACATGCTGGTCCTCGAAGTCGCCGAGAACGGTCGACGTCGCATTGAACGCGCGCCACAAACCATTGGCCTGCCGGTCGACGTACCCGAGGAAGGAACCGTCTCGGCTACCGACGTAGAACCCTGACGCCACACACGCCCATAGGGCGTTCGCAGACGGGAGAAGATTCATGCGGTCAGCGTACATGTGGAACTACCGATCTCGATATGCAGGGATCTTGAAACAGCGGCCTGTCTACCTCGAGGGTGGTGAAGAGGAGACCGGCCGCCAGCCTTGCAGGGCCGAGGCGGGAGTCCTCGCAAACCGCTCTGCCACGCGAAGATATCGCGTCCCAATCTTTCACTCATGGCCCTTGACGAAACAGGAGGGCGGGTCAACGTCCCCAGAACGCGACCCGCCCCACGCAGCCAGTCCGCCCTCCCCTCCGGGCGGCCACGCGATCGGCAACGTCACCAGGGAGGAGCGCGACGCCGTCACCTGCAGAGAATTCGAAATCCGCGTTTCATCACGCGAATCGATCAAGGAGGTGTTTTCGTACGCGTGCGACCTCTTTGCGCTTCAGGAAACTGGGGGGCCACAGCAGAGCTCACGTGTGGTGGGAGAGACAGATCACACACCCGGGAACGCGCTCGGTGCGCCCGGTCTCTCCGTTCGGGCCGGAGGGGCCACGTACCGCCCCAACTCGAAGATCAGTTGGCGGCCCGCCTCACCCTGAGGGGGTGAAAGAGGAGGCCGACCGCCAGCGATGCAGAGAGCCACGTTGCGGGACGCACAACCCCGATCGAGACTCAGTACGCGACCCCCACGACCGACGAGGCGCGGATCCGGCTGAACTACACTGCAGCCGAGGCGCGCGTCGTCCTCGCCGGGAAAGGAACCGTGACCTTCACCGTCGACGGCGGCGCAACACAGACACTTGACGTCGATGGCACCCCGAATTCCCATCAGTTGCTGAAGGAAGCCGTGACGTCGGGCACCGTCGATCTCACGGTCAGCCCCGGAGTCGAGGTTTATTCCTTCACGTTCGGGTAGTCATTGCCCAGGGGAAATGTGCACAGCGGGCCGAAATGTCCAGATACAACCACCCGCGACCTCGACGAACTTTGTTCGTGTAGGGATCGACTCACGAGACGCCGATCCTCGACAGAATCACCCTTCGACTGAGCGTTGATTTCCGAGACGGTTGGGCAGCCGGGCGAAGCCCGAGTGCTCGCTGAGGCCCCTCAAGTTCCAGGGCTGCGTGATGACAGTCGCTCGGCCGGCTGCTTCCAGGGCTTCAGGTGCGTCGATAACCCACGGGATCCCGTCGATGGGGCGGAGGGAAATCTTCATACCGGCTGCAGTCCCGTCCGCCAGCGCGTCCCGAGCCGCGTCTGCTTCATCTACAAGCGCGTGGTGGCTGTAGTAGGCGACGCGGTCAATTTCTAGCGTCTCTCCGAAGATCTGCAGTCTGAAGGAACTCTCCTGGATCACGGCTGCCTAACCGTCGGTTAGGAGCATGTCCAGGCCTGGGTCACGGGTCCCGTCCAGAGTCGCGCCATACGTACGGGCATAAGGGTGTGCCGTTGCATAGCCTTCAAGCAAAAGCCTCATGATCCGAGCCCCTAGAAGATCGGATTCATCGGTCGTCGCGGGTAGATGGAGCGAGAGTTCGAAGTGGTCCTCGAGGAAAGCACAGGTCGTCAATAAACGCGACAAAGCGAGGATCATGAGGCGACTCTTGGGGCGGGTCGCCAGCCTTGCAGGGCCGAGGTGGGAGTCCTCGCAAATCTGCTCTGCTGAGCAAATGTATCCCGGCCAACTTCTATCCAAATGCCCCTTGACGAATGTGGGAAACGGGCCGTTCGACTAGTGCAGGGTGAGCTTGCCCTCAGGGACATCGACCGTCTCTTCGACGAGGGTGATGCCGCCGCTGCTGTTGGCGGAGTTCATCATGTCCTGCAACCACCGGTTGTTGATCGCCGGCGCCTGGGTATCGACAAAGATGAACCGCATGGGGATCGAGGGGTGCACCCAGATCGTCTCCCGGCCAGCACGCCCTGGAAGTACCCAGGACAACGTGAAGGACTCGTTGCGTCGGAGCTTCGTGGCGATCACGATCTTCAAGTGAGCGAGCGCGCGGTCTTCGATCTCGATCGGTTCGTCTTCGTTCGCGTAGTAGAGAGAGCCCACAGCCCCACCTCACATTCCGATTGTTCATCGAACGCCAGCTCGGCACGCGAATAGTGCTCACTCTAAGCCACCACAGCCACCGTCTCTGACCTGAACGATAGGGGGAGGGATCATCCCCCACGAATGATCCCTCCCCCGCCCCGCAACTTGAGGGAGTCGCAGACACCGTGCCTCACACGGACTGGGTGCGCCTGGCTCCTTCGTTCGGATCGGAGGAGCCAGGTACCCAAGAGGTGGTAAGGGGCTGGCGGCCTGCCTCACCCTGAGGGGGGGTATAAGAGGAGGCCGACCGCCAGCGATGCAGGGCGCCACGTTGAGGGACGCACAACCGCCCTGCGTCGTAAACCTATGCCGTCTGTTTCTCTCGGTAACTCCCCTTGACGTATCGGTGGCCGTGGTCGACGATGTTGGGCAGTTCTCTCCTTTGTTATCGAACATCACCGACGTACCATGCTTCGAGCGCGCAATCGATTTCATCGGTGTCGCGTGAGGGCGGGGACTCTCGAGCGCGGAGGGGCTCAGCTGTGGTCGGGAGGGCTGCGGCGACGATCCGTCCGAGATGGATTCGGCCCTCCACGTCTGGGGTGTGGAGGGCCGAATCGTCCCGCATGCCGGGGTTTTGACATCGCGGCCAACTCCCATGGGGAAGCATCACTGGGGATGATGCCGGGAGCGGTCTGAAGTTCTCAGGGCGCACGCGTTAAGAAAGACATTACTAGACCGGCTAGCTAAGTCAATGGCGAGGGATCTGCGACGGTCGATCGATCCGGCTTGCCGTGTGCCGGGCAAACTGCAGCCGCTCTTCATCGCTGCTTGGGGAGGAACTGGACTGACTCATGGAACCATCATGAGCGCAGCTGCGTTACCGCACACCTCCCCTCAAACATGTCGAAGGCCCCGCATCCCAGTGATATCAACGGGAGGCAGGGCCTTCGTGGTGGCGGTGACGGTGGGATTTGAACCCACGGTAGGGGGTTACCCTACACAACTTTTCGAGAGTTGCACCTTCGGCCGCTCGGACACGTCACCGCGGACAAGCTTACGACACCGCGGGCTTCGGCGCGAATCGGCGCCTCCGCACGCGAGCGCCGGGCGCGCCGCTCACCAGGCCGCGGCGACCTCGGCATGCGTGCGCAAGATGCCCTCGGTCGATCCGGCGGGCGCCCGGCCGATGCCGCACTCGGTCGCGACGCCGAACACCGGGGCGAACTTCCGGGCGGCGGCGATGCGGCGCTCGGCACCCTCGACACCGTCTTCGCGGTGCACGAGACCGAGGTACAGCTCGTTCACGGGCAGCAGGTCGGCGAGCGGAGCGAAGTACGCGTCGTCGTCGTGGTCGATCGGCACCGGCAGGTGCAGCCAGGTGAACGCGCGATCGGATGCCTCGGCCACCGCGTTCGCGTAGGCGACGAGGTGCGCGGCATCCGCTGGCTCGAAGAAGTGTCGTTCACCGGCATCGCCGTAACAGAGGTGCACCCCCACCTCGACGTCGGCCGGGACCGCGTCGACCAGGGTCGCCAGCCGCGCGACGAGACCGGTGAACACATCGCCGTCCCACCAGGCATCCATCACCGCGCCGTAGCCGGAGGCACCCTCGATGATGCCCATCTCGCTCGCCACGTCCCACTGGATCGCGAGGTCGTCGTGCGGGATCGCAGCGGCGATCTCCTCGAGCTCGCGCACCATCGCGGCCGTGTAGTACACCTCGAACGCCTCGCGGTCCGCACCCTGGAAGAACGACGAGATCACGGCGAGCGGCGTCGGCAGCGACACCTGGAAGCGCGTGCCCTGGGCGATCACGCCCTCCGCGCGCAGGCGCCGGAAGATCTCATACGACGAGGTCGCGGCCGCGGCGTAGCCGAGTGCGGGGATGGCGATCTCGCCCGGGTCGACGCCCTCGGCGAGACGCAGACCGCGCGCATCGAGACCCGCGCCGAACGGGATCGGCTCATCCCCCACCCGCTCGATGCCCTCGGCCTCGCCGAGCACGTCGGGCTGGAACATGATCCAGTGGAACCGCTTGCCGACCTCGCCGTCGGGGATGCGTCGAAGTCGATCTCCGAGCAGTTCGGATGCCGTGCGCATCGTCGTCTCGGCATCGTCGAAGTTCACACTGCCCACGAGAAGGGCGCCCTGTGGCTGCGTCATGTCCTCAGGGTAGACCCCCAAGTTAGGATGGCCTCAGGGAAACCGAAGGAAGGATGCACCATGGCATTCATCACCTCCGATGCTCTGGCCGAGACCGGATACGTCGTGCTCGACGACCACGATCAGACAGCCGACCCCGCCGAATGGCTCGACCTCGAGTACATCCCCTGGCGCTCCTCCGGCATCACCCGCTTCGCCCCGCTGGCGAGCTACGCCGGCGACCTCGAGTGCAACGGATTCTGGAACCACACTCCCCCGCGCACCGACCGCGACGGCGTGTGGGTCGAGTCGCAGGTCGCCGTCGCCCCGACCCTGCGGGCCCGTGCCCTCGCCCCCGGCGCCGCGGTGGGCCGCTGCCGCGTGATCGAGCTGCAGCCCAACGAGTACGCCGACGCGATCTACAACCTGCACCAGGACGACAACAACCGCCTCAACGACGAGGGCACCGGGTGGGTGGTGCGCGGGTACTACAACCTCACCGACGACTCCGACTCGATGCTCATCCTGCGCAGCGACCGCTTCGATCCGGCGACCGAGATCCGCCTGCCGCTGCGCGAGGGCTCGCGCATCATCGTCGACACCCAGCGCTTCTGGCACGCGGTCTGGCACCGGGGCACGGCGCCCCGCTACGCCCTCATCACGTCGTGGACCTCCGGCCCCGAGCTCGACGCCTACATCGCCGAGAACCACGGCGACCCGCACCCCGCGACCGTCGACCTCGACCCCGCCTTCGTGGATGCCGCGCAGATCGAACTGCACCGCCGCATCGAGGAGCGCCGCCGCGCCTTCGAGGCCCAGGGCATAGTCATGGAACCCCCGACACCCCTCTACAGCTGAGGTCTGCGCACTTCGTCTCGGGCTGGCGCCCTTCGTCTCGGGCTGGCGCCCTTCGTCTCGTCGCTGCGCTCCTCGCTCAGGGACCGGACTTTGGTTCCTGAGCGAGCGCAGCGAGACGAAGGGCCCGCTCATCCGCACGGTTGAATCACACCCGCACGGCCGGATGCCGCTTCCACCCGTGCAGACGTGATCGCTCCGTGCGGGTGTGCACGCAGCATCCGATCATCCCCACGCCGGGCGCAGGAATCGCCGTCACCTGCAGGGAGGAATGACCGGTGCAGGGAGCATCCCGACGATCCTCCCTGCACGTGTCCGAGATCCCTGCAGGTGACGGCTACACCGGCGAAGAACGGATGCCGCAGGCCACGGTTCCTGAGCGAGCGCAGCGAGACGAAGGGCCGCCGCTTACCGACTCAGACCGCGCGCCCGCCCTCGAGTCGCACGACGCGGTCGACCGAGCCAGCGGGCGGCGCGACGTGCGAGATCAGCAGCACTGACTGCTCGCCCGCGGCGCCGAGCAGGTCGCGCAGCAGAGCGTCGGAGGCATCCGGGTCGACGCCGGCGGTGGGCTCGTCGAGCACGAGCACCGGGAAACCTCGCAGCAGCGCGCGCGCCAGCGCCAACCGCTGCGCCTGTCCGCCCGACACGAGCGCGCCGCGGTCGCCGACGCGGGCGTCGAGTCCTCCGCGGTCCTCGACCCAAGGGCCCAACCCGACCCGTGCGAGCACGTCGAGCAGCTCGTCGTCGGTCGCCGTGTCGCGGGCGAAGAGCAGGTTCTGGCGGATGTCCTCGTCGAACAGCTGCGGACTCTGCTCGCACAGCCCGACCACGCGCCGCAGCGCCGGACCGGCCAGCGTCGAGGCGTCGACGTCGCCGACGAGGTACATGCCCTCCGCCCGCAGGAACCCCACGAGCACGGCCGCGAGCGAGCTCTTGCCCGCGCCGCTGGGGCCCGAGACGAGCACGCGTTCCCCAGGCTCGAGGTCGAGCGAGACCCCCTGCAGGGCCGGAGCGCCGCCGGGCCAGGATGCCGTGACATCGCGCAACCTCAGCGCGGGAACGCCCTCCGGCGCGGTCTCGGCTCCGTCATCGGTGCGCAGTTCGTCCGGCATCCGCTCGGGCAGCACGTCGACGATGCGCGCCGCGCTCGACCGCACGCTCCGCCAGGATGCCGCGGCGATCGGCACCGCGCCGAACACCTCGAACACGACCATCGGCACGAGTACGACCACGGCCAGCCAGGGCCCGTCGATCGCGCCGGTCGCCAAGCCCGGCGAGGCGGCGGCGACGGCCCAGACGGATGCCGCGCCCGCGACCGCCGAGACCACTCCCGCGGCGACCGCCTGCGCGAGCGAAGCGCGGGTCACGACCCGGCGGAGCGCGGCATCCGCCACCGTCACGCGCTCGCGCGCCTGCGGTTCGGCGCCGTACGCGAGGAGCACGTCGAGGCTGCCGAAGTAGTCGACGAGGGCGGCCGAGAGGTCGGCGCGACGATCCGAGACGAGCGCCTCGGCCCGCGAGCCGAACAGCCACCCCATCCCGATCGCGGCGGCACCCGCGAGGATCAGGCAGACGAGCAGCGTGAGCGCGGCGATCGGCGACACGAACGCGATGAACACGACAGCGCCGAGGGCCACGAGGCCCGAGATGCCGAGGGGCTGCACGACACGCAGCGGCAGGTTCTGCAGGTTCTCGACGTCGTCGACGAGCGCCGAGAGCACCTTGCCGCGATCGGTGCGGCCGAGGCCGGCGGGCGACAGCGGGATGAGGCGGCGCACCATGTCGGCGCGGGTCGTCGCGAGCTGGCGGAGGGCAGCATCGTGCCCGCTGAGCCGCTCGAGGTACCGGGTCACGGCGCGCGACACCGCGAAGAAGCGCACCCCGACGACCGCGATCGACAGTGGCACGAGCGAGTCGACGATCGACGCACTGACGATCAGCCACCCGCTCACGGCGAGCAGGCTCACGGCGGCGGTGGCCGACAGCATGCCCCAGATCAGTCCGGGGGTGAAGCGTCTCAGCGGCGGCTGGGCGAGGCGCAGGACCTCGCGGATGCGCGCGGTGCGGGTGGGATCGCTGCGAACGGGAGCACTCATGCGTGCACCCCCAGCGCGACGACGCGGTCGGCGATCTCGCGGGCCGTGCGGCGGTGCGAGACCAGAAGGATCGTGGCCCCGGCATCCGCCCGCTCGCGCAGCGACGACCACAACCGCTGCTCGGTGTCGGCGTCGAGGGCGCTGGAGGGCTCGTCGAGCATCAGCACCCGGCGCGGGTCTCCGGCTTGCCGGTAGAGCGCGCGGGCGACGGCGACGCGCTGCGCCTGCCCGCCCGAGAGGCCATTGCCCTGCACTCCCAGTTCGAGCGCGGGGTCGAGGTCGGCGCAGGCCGCATCGAGCGCAGCCCGCACGCGGTCGTCGTCGGGTGCGTCGTCGCCGAGCGCGACGTTCGACGCGATCGTGCCCTTCAGCAGACCGGGCGCCTGTCCGGCCCACGCGGTCCAGTCCGCCGGCGACAGCCGACCCACATCGACCCCACCGACCTCCGCCGCCCCGTCGAACGACACCGCTCCGCGCAGCGCTGCGAGCAGACTGGTCTTCCCCGCCCCGCTCGGCCCCTCGATCAGGGTGATCGTGCCGGGCTCGGCGGCGAACGAGACGGGCGGCAGATCGCGCACGCGCAGGTCCTCGACGGTGAGGTGCGGCGGGGCATCCGTTCGCAACTCCGGAGAAACACCTCGCTCTCGGCGGGAATCCCCGGAACCCGGCCCGGTCGCGGGCGTGGTTCCGGAGTTATGAACCGCGCGCGCCCCGGCCTCGTCGAGCACCCCGAAGATGTCCTCGGTCGCCGCCACCCCCTCGGCCGCGGCATGGAACTGCACCCCGACCTGGCGGATCGGCAGGAACGCCTCGGGCGCCAGCAGCAGCACGAACAGGCCGATCTCGAGCGAGAGGTCACCCGACAGCAGCCGGAACCCGACCGCCACCGCGATCAGCGCGACCGCGAGCGAGGCCAGCAGCTCCATCGAGAACCCCGACAGGAACGAGAACCGCAGCACCTTCATGGTCTCGCGGCGGTAGTCGTCGGCCGTGGACTCGATGCGGTCGGCGGCGCGGCGCTCGCGCCCGAACAGGCGCAGCGTCGAGAGCCCCTGCACGGTGTCGGCGAAGCGCACGGCGAGCTGCTGCAGCGTGTTCCACTGCTTCTGCTGCACGGCACGGGTCGCGATGCCGATGAGGATGAGGAACAGCGGGATCAGCGGCAGGGTGACCGTGGCGATGAGGCCGCTCTCCCAGTCGAACCACCACATGATCGCGAGCAGCACCGGCGTCGCAATCGCCGTCATCACGAGCTGCGGGATGTACCGCGCGAAGTACGAGTCGAGGGCCTCGAGGCCGTGCCCCGCCGTGACCGCGAGACCCGCCTGATTCCGCTGCGCGAGCCACGAGGGCCCGAGTCTCCCGACCGCGGCGATCAGCGCCGCGCGCAGCTGCATCCCGGTCTTCGCGGCCGCCCTCGTGCCCGCGGCATCCGAGGCGGCGATCAGCAGCCCGCGCAGCAGGGCGACGCCCAGCAGCGCCCACAGGGATGCCGTGACATCACGCCCCGCGATGGCCCCGGTGACGGCATCCGTCAGCAGCCAGGCGAAGGCGACCACGACCGCCGTCTGGACGACGCCGATCAGGGCGGATGCCGCGAGGAATCCCCTCGCGGCACCCGCGTAACGCAGCAGTCTCGGGTCGACGGGTTTCACGCGTGCGCCGGAGCCCCCTCGATGGACGAGCGCGTGACGCGCTTGCGGAAGACCCAGTACGTCCAGGCCTGATAGGCGATGACGAGCGGGGTGGCGATCAGCGCCGTCCAGCTCATGATCTCCAGCGTATATTGCGTGCTCGACGCGTTCGCGATCGTCAGGCTGTAGGCCGGGTCGATCGTCGAGGGCATCACGTATGGGAACAGCGCGGAGAACAGCATGACCACCGCGAACAGCACCGTGAGCATGCCGCCGATGAACGCCCAGCCGTCGCGCCGCACCATCGAGAGTCCGACGGCGGCGATCAGGCTCACGGCGGCGAGCGCGCCCGCCCCGATCACGAGCCACAGCAACGGGGCCTCGCGGTTCATCGCGATCAGCACGGTCCAGACGACGGTCGCCGCAGCGGCGAGGATCGTGGGCCCGGCGGCGAGCTTCGCCAGTCGGTGGGCGTCCTCGTGCACGGGTCCGTCGGTCTTGAGCCCCACGAAGAGCACGCCGTGCAGGAAGAACAGCAGCAGTGTGGTCACGCCGACCATGAGCGCGTACGGGTTCAACAGCGAGAAGAAGCCGCCCACGAAGAGGTGGTTCTCGTCGAGCGCGACGCCCTGCACGATGTTGCCGAAGGCCACACCCCACAGCAGCGCGGGCACGGCCGAGCCGATCACGATCATGCGGTCGAAGCCACGCTTCCACTTCGCGCTCTCGCGCTGGTGGCGGTACTCGAACGAGACCCCGCGCAGGATGAGCGCGAGCAGGATGAGCAGCAGCGGCAGGTAGAACCCGCTGAACAGCGTCGCGTACCACTCGGGGAACGACGCGAACAGCACGGCTCCGGCGACGATGACCCAGGTCTCGTTGAGATCCCATACCGGGCCGATGGTGTTGATGACCTGGCGGCGCGAGACGTCGTTCTTGCCGAGGAACGGCAGCGACATCCCGACGCCGAAGTCGAAGCCGTCGAGCACGAAGTAGCCGACGAAGAAGAAGGCGACGATGAAGAACCAGAGCGTTGCGAGATCCATGGTGTTCCTTCCTCTCAGTACACGACCGACGGCAGCTGGGCCGTCTCCTCGTGCGGTTCCTCGGTGGTGTCGGGCCCCTTCTGGGCGGCCCGGATGATGAGCCGGATCTCGACGACCGCCAGCGCGGCGTAGATCGCGGTGAAGGCGATGAGCGAGATCAGCACCTCGAGTCCGCTCACACCCGGTGAGACGCCGTCCTGCGTGGTCATGAGCCCGAACACGATCCAGGGTTGGCGCCCCATCTCGGTGAACACCCAGCCCATGATGTTGGCGGCGAGCGCGAGCGGGAACGACCAGATCGCGATCTTCCACATCCACGGCGCGGGCTCGCGCTTGGCGTTCTTGCGGGTGATCCAGAGGCCGACGACGGCAACGAGGGCGGCGGCGATGCCAAGGCCGATCATCCAGCGGAACGCCCAGTAGGTGACCCAGAGGATCGGGGCGAAGTCGGTGATGCCGGTGTCGGCGTACGTCGTCATGTACTCGGCATTCAGATCGTTGATGCCGTGCACGCAGGCGTCGAAGGAGTGGGTCGACAACAGCGACAGCAGGTACGGCACGCGGATCGAGAACAGTTCGGAGCTGCCGTCGGGTGTGCCGAGGGTGAAGATGCTGAACGAGGCGTCGTAGCCGCAGACGGTGTTGAACGTCGCCTCCGCCGCGGCCATCTTCATGGGTTGCGCCGCATACATCGCGAGACCCAGCTGGTCACCGGTGAGCACGACGCCGGCGGTCGAGACGATCATCGCCCACAGGCCGAACTTCAGCGAGATGCGCATGGTCTCGAAGTGCTGCCGCCTGGCGAGGTGCCAGGCCGAGACCGAGATGACGACACCGGCGGCGAACATCAGCGCGCCGAAGATCGTGTGCGGGAAGGCCGCGAGCGCGACGGGGTTGGTCAGCAACGCGACGAAGTCGGTGAGCTCGGCGCGGTTCGTCTCGGGGTTGTACGTGTAGCCGACCGGGTTCTGCATGAACGCGTTGGCGGCGATGATGAAGTACGCCGAGAGGATGCTGCCGATCGAGACGCACCAGATGGTGGCGAGGTGCAGCTTCTGCGGGAGCTTGTCCCACCCGAAGATCCAGAGGCCGATGAACGTCGCTTCGAAGAAGAAGGCGAGCAGCCCCTCGAAGGCGAGCGGGGCGCCGAAGACGTCGCCGACGAAGCGGGAGTAGTCCGACCAGTTCATGCCGAACTGGAACTCCTGCACGATGCCGGTCACGACGCCCATGGCGAAGTTGATGAGGAAGATCTTGCCGAAGAAGCGCGTGAGGTGCAGGTACTGCACCTTGCCGGTGCGCACCCACGCGGTCTGGAAGATCGCCGCCACCAACGCCATGCCGATCGTCAACGGCACGAACAGGTAGTGGTAGACGGTCGTCAATCCGAACTGCCATCGTGACAGGACCAGGGGGTCGAGCCATTCCATGGAGCACTCCTCTTTCTCAGCCTGCTGCCACGCTAACGACGGGCCTGCCGCCCTCGTGGGGCTGCGGGCCGTGAATAAAACGGTTGCTCGCCTAGGCGGCGGACATCTCCGTCAGACGCAGCTGCACGGTGCAGTCCGCCGGGAGGGCGGACATGCGCACGGCATCCGCAGAGATCGGCCCACCGGCTTCGGTGAGCACCCCCTGCATGAGGCCGAGGTGCACGCTGCAGAGCATCGGACGGTCTTCCGCGCGGCCCGCGGCATGCGGGCACGGGCTGAGATCGACGGTGAGCTGCACGTCGTCGACGACGGGCTCGAAGCCGCTCTCTTCCAGGTGTTCGATGAGTGCATCGAGTTGGTAGGTCGCGTCGCGACCGAGATCGGATGCCGCGGCGGGGAGCACCCGTCGCAGGAGGTCTCCGCGACGGGCCGCGGCGGTGACCTTGTCGCGCGCGATCGGGCTGGAGGCATCCGCCATCCCGGTCGCGGCGCTGTAGAGGGTCCGGGGGCGGCCGCGGGTGGTGCGGTGCTCGGTGGCGGCGATCACGTAGCCGCCCTCGATGAGGCGCTGCAGGTGCTCGCGCACCGTGTTGGCGTGGAGGCCCGTGGCCTCGCACAGCTCTCCGATCGTGCGCTGCGCACGGGTCTGCACGAGGTGCAGGAGCTGCACTCGCGAGTACGTGGAGATCGGCCCGCAGACGGGCCCGGCGCTGGCCATGACTCCAGTATGGCCGGGGTGTCGGACGTGTGGTGACCGTTCTCGATAGGGATGTCGGATGCCCGCGATAGCCTGGCTGAATGGCCACCCGTCGACCCGCTCCGCCCGCGTACGTCTGCACCGAGTGCGGGTGGACGACCGCCAAGTGGGTGGGCCGCTGCGGCGAGTGCCAGCAGTGGGGCACGGTGCAGGAGCAGGCCGTGAAGACCGGCATCGTGCAGCGCGTGAGCGCGCAGTCCCCGCTGGCCGAGAAGGCTGCCCGGCCGATCACGCAGATCACGACGACGGATGCCCCCCGCCGCACGAGCGGAGTGGGCGAGTTCGACCGGGTGCTCGGCGGCGGCATCGTGCCGGGGGCGGCGATCCTGCTCAGCGGTGAGCCCGGCGTGGGCAAGTCCACGCTGCTGCTCGAGGTCGCGGCGAAGGCCGCGCACGCCGGGCGGCGGGTGCTCTACGCGAGTGCCGAGGAGTCCCCGGCGCAGGTGCGTCTGCGCGCCGAGCGCACGGGGGCGCTGCACGACGAGCTGTATCTCGCGAGCGAGACCGATCTCGCCACGATCCTCGGCCATATCGACGAGGTGCAGCCGCAGCTCGTGATCGTCGACTCGGTGCAGACCGTCTCCTCGGCGATGATCGACGGCGCCGCCGGCCAGCCCAGCCAGGTGCGCGAGGTGGCATCGACGCTCATCCGCGTGGCGAAGGACCGCGACCTGCCGATCATCATCGTCGGGCACGTCACGAAAGACGGTCAGGTCGCCGGGCCCCGCGTGCTCGAGCACCTGGTCGACGTCGTGTGCCACTTCGAGGGCGACCGGCAGACGGCACTGCGCTTCATCCGCGCGCTCAAGAACCGTTTCGGCCCCACCGACGAGGTCGGATGCTTCGAGATGACGGGCGACGGCATCGCCGAGGTCCCCGACCCCTCCGGGCTGTTCCTCTCGCAGGGCGCGACCGAGCCCGGTACGTGCGTGGCGATCTCGCTCGAGGGCCGCCGCGCCCTCCCCGTCGAGGTGCAGGCGCTCACCGTGCCCACCCAGGCCCCGAACCCGCGCAGGGTCGTTCAGGGCGTCGATGCGGCCCGGGTCGCGATGGTGCTCGCGATCCTCGAGCGCCGGGCCGGGGTCCCCACGAGCAACCTCGACGTCTACGTCTCGACCGTGGGCGGCGTGCGATTCACCGAGCCCGCCGCCGACCTCGCGATCGCCATCGCGGTGGCGGGGTCGATCCGCCAGATCTCGGTGCCGCGCACGATCGCGGCCGCGGGCGAGCTCAGCCTGGCGGGCGAGATCCGCCCCGTGACGCAGGCGGCGCAGCGGCGCTCCGAAGCCTCGCGGCTGGGCTACGAGCAGGTGGTCGACGACCGGTCCAAGACGCTGCGCGCCGCTCTCCAGGACGTGAGGGCGCGAAGCGGGGGTCGCGCGCAGCGCGAAGCCCGCGACATCCCCCCGTTCTGAGAACAGTCGGCCGCGGCAGGCTCGTCAGACCGCGGACGCCTCAGGCTTCGAGTGCCTTCAGCAGTTCCTGCGGGGAGGCCTGCATCGGGTGGGGGCCGGCGATGTCGAGGAAAACCGTCGTGATGGGGTGCGAGCCGAGGAACTTGCGCAACCACTCGGCCGTGTAGATGCCGACCCCGGGAGGCAGGTTGTCGGGCTTGTTCTTCGCGTCGCTGAACAGCAGCAGGGCGAGGTCGCCGGTGCTCGGGTCGCGGTAGGTCCACACCTCACCGGTGTCGAGAGGGTTGTCGCGCGCCCCGGGCTTCACCAGCGGAACGACGGTCGTGCCGTTGCGGAGCGCGAGGGCGACCGCCGCGACATCCTGCTTCTCGAGAGCGAGCGCCAAGGCATCCGATCGGAAATCCTCGGGAGCGGGCTTCTGCTTCGCGTTCTTCGCCTTCTTCGCTGCCATGCCTCCAGCCTAGGCGCGCGAGCGCGCAACCGTCTCGACGCGGGCGGGGCCCGCGGAGACGATTGGGGCCCTCTCGAGTCCCACATTGGGGACTGGGGTACTCGAGAGGGCCCTCGGATTCTCGAGCGGCGATGTCGAAGCGCTGGGGACGCTGTAAGTCGACGCCACTGGGGATGGCATGGTGCCGCATGAATCGGAGAATCGCTTCAATGGTATCCCAAAGAACCACCCCTGTCAGCCGCTACCGATGCATCAGAGCTTTTCGGAACAAAAAACCGGGGCTGATACGTTTTTCGAAGCCATCCGGGCGGATGACGGTCGATATCGACTCAGTAGAGCAGGATCTGCTGCGTGGATACGCTGGTGAATCCACCGATCGAGACCGCGACGTGATACGACGCTCCCCCACCCGGAGCACGCTGGCGGTTCTCCTGCTCGCAGGTCTCGACGCTCGAGCGCGTGCGATCCCAGGTGACCGGGTCCTTGCTCGTCACGGTGGTGCCCGCGGTGAGCGTCGCGATCATGCTGCTCGGGTTCTGCTGGCAGTCGGTCGAGCGCCACCAGACGTCGGATCCGCTCGAGATCGTGAACGACTGCATCGTCGAGCCCACGTCGAGCGTGCAGTCGCTCGCGCCCTTGTTCGTCAGCGAGATCGACAGCTTCGGCAGCACACCGTCGGCATAGGACTCGGCGTCCGCCACGGCCTTCACCTCGATGTCCTTCGCCTGGCACGCCACGATCGCCGGTGTCTGCGACGCCTCCGGCACGTCTTCCGTCGCCTCGTCCGGCGGGAGCTGCGGATTGGATGCCTCGGCATCCGGGCTCGCGACCGTACCGGGAGTCGGAGAGGACGACGACGAAGCCGACGGTGTGGGCTTCGGGGTGCTCTCGGTCGCGGCCGAGGCCCATGGCTGGGCGACGAGCAGCCACACGCCGATGCCGATCGCGGCGAGCACGAGGATCAGTCCGCCGAGCAACACGATGCGCCGACGGCGATAGACGGCTGCGGACTGTCGGGGCATGGGTTCCAGGCTAGTTCAGGTGCTTCAGCATCCGCGTGTTGCCGAGCGTGTTGGGCTTGACGTGCGCGAGATCCAGGAACTCCTCGACACCTGCGTCACCGCTGCGCAACAGCTGCGAGTACACATCCGGGTCGACGACCTGTTCGCCGATCGTCGTGAACCCGCGGCGCGTGAAGAACTCCACCTCGAACGTCAGGCAGAACAGCCGCGAGAGTCCGAGCGTGACCGCGTTCTCCTCGAGGCGATCGACGATCGCGCGCCCCACCCCGTGGCGCAGCCAGGCGTCGCTGACGAGCAGCGTGCGCACCTCGCCCAGGTCCTCCCAGAACACGTGGAGCGCACCGCATCCGATCAGCTCACCGTCGGCCTCGGCGACGACGAACTCCTGCACTGCGCCATAGAGGACCGCGAGATCCTTGCCCAGCAGGATGCGCTGCTCGACCATCGGCTGCAGCAGATTGCGGATGCCGACGATGTCGGCGCTCCGCGCCGGACGGACGATGTAGTCGCTCACCCCTCCAGCCTAGAACCGCTTCCGGCCCGCGGCCTTGAGGCGGACACAGGAAAGGGGCGGATGCCGAAGCATCCGCCCCTCCTTCGTCTCGCTCCGCTCGCTCAGGAACCGAGGAGTGGGGTCACTCCCCGCTGGCGATGGCCAGGTCGGGGGTGCCGGAGATGTCGCCGCCGGTGTTCACGCCGACCGAGACCGGACCACCCTCGCGGGGGCCGTGCTCGAACAGGAACTCGCCGTCCTTCGCGTCGACCTTCACGTGGTCGCCGGAGTCGAGCTCGCCGTGCAGGATCTTCTCCGACAGGCGGTCCTCGACCTCGTGCTGCATCGCGCGACGCAGCGGGCGGGCGCCGAGGGCCGGGTCGAACCCGATCTCGATGAGACGCTCCTTGGCGGCCTGCGACAGCTCGATCGTCATGTCGCGGTCGAGCAGCCGCTCGCTGAGACGCTTGGTGAACAGATCGACGATCTGCACCAGCTCCTCCTTGTTGAGCTGCGGGAACACGATGATGTCGTCGACACGGTTGAGGAACTCGGGCTTGAAGTGCCGCTTGAGCTCTTCGTTCACCTTGCCCTTCATCCGCTCGTAGCTGGTCGCGTTGCTGCCCTCGATCTGGAACCCGACCGGGCCGCCCGCGATGTCGCGCGCACCCAGGTTGGTGGTCATGATGATGACCGTGTTCTTGAAGTCCACGATCCGACCCTGACCATCGGTGAGGCGACCCTCTTCGAGGATCTGCAGCAGCGAGTTGAAGATGTCGGGGTGGGCCTTCTCGATCTCGTCGAAGAGAACCACGCTGAACGGCTTGCGGCGCACCTTCTCGGTGAGCTGGCCACCCTCTTCGAATCCGACGAACCCGGGAGGGGCACCGAACAGACGCGAGACGGTGTGCTTCTCCCCGAACTCGCTCATGTCGAGCGAGATGAGGGCCGCTTCGTCGTCGAACAGGAACTCGGCGAGCGCCTTGGCGAGCTCGGTCTTTCCGACACCCGTGGGGCCGGCGAAGATGAACGAGCCCGACGGACGCTTCGGGTCCTTGAGGCCGGCGCGCTGACGACGGATCGTCTTCGACAGGGCGGCGATGGCCTCTTCCTGACCGATGACGCGCTGGTGCAGGGCCTTCTCCATGAAGACGAGACGCGAGGACTCCTCTTCGGTGAGCTTGAAGACGGGGATGCCGGTGGCCTGTGCGAGCACCTCGGCGATCAGACCCTCGTCGACGACCGCGCTGGTGGCGACGTCGCCCGCACGCCACTGCTTCTCGAGGCGCAGGCGCTCGGCGAGGAGGCTCTTCTCCTCGTCGCGCAGGGCGGCGGCCTTCTCGAAGTCCTGCTCTTCGCTGGCGACTTCCTTCTGCTCGCGCACCTTGGCGATCTTCTCGTCGAACTCGCGCAGCTCGGGCGGGCTCGACAGGATCGACAGACGCAGGCGTGCGCCGGCCTCGTCGATCAGGTCGATGGCCTTGTCGGGCAGGAAGCGGTCGGAGACGTAACGGTCGGCGAGGTTCGCCGCCGCGACGATCGCGCCGTCCGTGATCTGCACCTTGTGGTGCGCCTCGTAGCGGTCGCGCAGACCCTTGAGGATGTTGATCGCGTGCGGCAGGCTCGGCTCGTTGACCTGCACCGGCTGGAAGCGGCGCTCGAGCGCGGCATCCTTCTCGAAGTGCTTGCGGTACTCGTCGAGCGTGGTGGCACCGATGGTCTGGAGCTCACCGCGGGCGAGGAGCGGCTTGAGGATGCTGGCCGCATCGATCGCACCCTCGGCGGCACCCGCACCCACAAGCGTGTGGATCTCGTCGATGAAGACGATGATGTCGCCGCGCGTGCGGATCTCCTTGGTGACCTTCTTCAGACGCTCCTCGAAGTCACCGCGGTAGCGGGAACCGGCGATGAGCGAGCCGAGGTCGAGCGAGTACAGCTGCTTGTCCTTCAGCGTCTCGGGCACATCGCCCTTGACGATGGCCTGCGCGAGGCCCTCGACGACGGCGGTCTTGCCGACGCCGGGCTCGCCGATCAGCACCGGGTTGTTCTTCGAGCGGCGCGAGAGGATCTGCATGACCCGCTCGGCTTCCTTCTCGCGACCGATGACCGGGTCGAGCTTGTTGTCGCGGGCGGCCTGCGTGAGGTTGCGTCCGAACTGGTCGAGCACCTGCGAGCCGCCCTGGGCGCTCGGAGTGTCGTTGCTCTGCGCGCCGACGGCAGCCGGCTCGCGGCCCGGGGCACCCGAGAGCAGCTGGATGACCTGCTGGCGCACCTTGTTGAGGTCGGCGCCGAGCTTGACGAGCACCTGCGCGGCGACGCCCTCGCCCTCGCGGATGAGGCCGAGCAGGATGTGCTCGGTGCCGATGTAGTTGTGGCCGAGCTGCAGGGCCTCGCGGAGGCTGAGCTCGAGCACCTTCTTTGCGCGGGGGGTGAAGGGGATGTGGCCGGTCGGCTGCTGCTGGCCCTGGCCGATGATGTCCTGCACCTGCTCGCGCACGGCGTCGAGGGAGATGCCGAGGGACTCCAGCGCCTTGGCGGCGACGCCCTCGCCTTCGTGGATGAGGCCGAGCAGGATGTGCTCGGTACCGATGTAGTTGTGGTTGAGCATCTTCGCCTCTTCTTGGGCGAGGACGACCACACGACGGGCTCGGTCGGTGAATCTCTCGAACATTGTCAACTCCTTGGATCGCACGATCAGTGTGGGTGCGAGCGCTTGTATACCGAGAGTAACGACCGCGGATGCCGTGTATGCCCGTGTTCGCCGTCGGCATAGTGCGGTGACCCCGGGTGACGGGGTCGGATGCGTGGAAGGGTTGACTGTCTTATCGAGAGTCGATATGTTAACGGGAATCGATAACAACGATCATCGATAAGGAGTGGACATGAGCACCTCGGAGAACGCGCCGACGCGCGGCGACCGATGGTCGATCGCCGCCTTCTCGATCGCGGGTTTCGCGATCGCCGCTTGGATCGGTGTCAGCGCCGTGATGCGCATCATCGTGCTCGCAGGCGGCACGAGCGTGCCTGTGAGCCTCGAGTTCGTCGACGGGGTGTCCGACGTCGCACTCACCGACGGCTCGGCGACCGTGCCCGTCGAGCTCGACAGCGGCGTGCTGGTCGCGCCGCAGCTCACGGCGATCGCGATCGTGCCCGGCATCCTGGGCCAGCTCGCATTGATCGTCACGGTCGTGACGGTCGTCGGATGCTTGCTACTGCTGTCTCGAAGCATCCTGGGCGGACAGGTGTTCAGCCGACGCAACACCGCGCTCGTCACGGTCGCCGGCCTCACCGGTCTCATCGGCTTCGCGGCCGTGCGGTTCTTCGACAACATGCTCGCGAACGCCACCGTCTCGCTGATGACCGACAATCGGCTCGCGACCGCGGTTCTCACCGTCGAGCCGTTCACCTGGGTGCTCGCCGCGTTCGTCGTCGCTGTCATCGCGACCGCCTTCAGCGTCGGCGACCGCCTGCAACGCGAGAAGGCGGCGCTCGAGAAGGAGACGGAGGGCCTCGTCTGATGTTCGCTTTCGCCGCTTCCGAACTCGGAACCTCTCTGCTCTGGTTGAGCGTCGGCCTTCTCACCATCGCCGCGGTCAGCGCAGTCGTCGTCCTCGTCGGTCGCCGCCGGGGCAGCAGGACCCTCGCGCTCGACGTCGCGCTGACGCTCAGTTCCTGGTGGACGATCCTCTCGGCGATCGGACTCGTCTTCGTGCTGATCAAGGCCTTCACGGCCGATTTCGCGGAGGTCGCGGGTGCCCCGATGAACGTCGCGTGGTCGGAGAATCTCCCCTGCCGCACGGGCGAACTCACTTCCGGCGACGCGGGACCGCTGCTCTGGTGTGCGAGCGCCTCGGCATCCGACATCACGATCTCGCAGCCGAGCGTCGACGTCCGGGCACTGTCCGCCGCAGCTCAGGCCGTCGCCGTGCTCTACTCCACGATCCCCGCTGTGCTCATTGCGGTGATCTGCTTCCAGACGCTCCGCGGCCGCCCGTTCACTCGCACGATCACTCGCACCCTCATCGGCGGAGCCATCGTGGCCGTGGTGCTGGGGATCGCGAACGACGTGCTTCCCGGTATCGCCGCCACCGTCGCGCTGCGATCGGTTCTCCCCATCGACCACGATCTGTACCCCCACACCTTCCAGATCACGGTGACGCCCTTCCCGGTCGTCGCGGCGCTCGCGCTCATCGCCCTCGCCGCGGTGTTCCGACAGGGCATGCGCCTGCAGCGCGAGAACGCCGCCCTGCAGAAGGAAACCGAGGGCCTCGTATGACTCCGGCCGAGAGCGACGACGAGCTCACCGGCATCCACTGCCGTCTCGACGAGTTGCTCGCCGACCGTGGCATGACGCTCACCGAGCTCAGCGCGCGCGTGGGCGTCAGCATCGTCAACCTGTCGGTGCTCAAGAACGACCGCGCCCGCGCCATCCGCTATTCGACGCTCCGCGCGATCTGCGACGCCCTCGACTGCGAGGTCGGCGAGCTGCTGGTGCTGGCCGAGCGATCCTGACCTCGCTCAGAACTGGGGCGTCTGGGGCGGCTGGGGCGGCTGGGGCGGGGCGGGCTGCGGCGGAGTGAGGGGCTCGACGACGACCGCGGTGCCGTAGGCGCAGATCTCGGTGAAGTTCTGGATGGACCCGGCGTCGAAACGCATCGCGACGATCGCGTTGCCGCCGCGCTGCTGCGCCTCGGCCCACATGCGACCCATCACGACCTGCCGCGCCTCGTACATGACCTGGGTGTACTCGGGGATCTCGCCGCCGCCCAGCGAGCGGAAGCCCGCGGCGAACCCCTGCCCGAAATCGGTCGAGCGCACGGTCAGTCCCATGACCTCTCCGAGCACCTGGGTGATCCGGTAACCCGGAATATCGTTGGTCGTCACCATGAACATGTAGACATCGTCGCACCCGTACCAGAAATCATGATGGGGAGATATCCCCATCATGATGTTCCTATCAATGGGCTGAGAGCCGATAACCTGACGTCATGATGAACTTCGACCGGAAACTGCGTACCCGCTCCCGCCTGCTGCTGGCCCTGCCCGCCGCGGCGCTCGCCCTCTCGCTCGCCGCTTGCGGTGGCGCGAGCCGTCCCTCGGAGGCTCAGGTCGCCGACGGACTCACCAAGTACTTCGAAGACGCCGGACAGTCCGAGATCTTCAACGCCGACGCGGCCTCCTGCTTCGCCGGTTACCTCGTGGACTCGGAGCTCAGCAACGAGACGCTCAACTTCCTCGCCAACGGCGAGGACAAGCAGGCGAACGAGGCCGACAAGGCCCTGACCACCCAGATCCTGCAGGACAACATGAGCGAGTGCATGGGAATGGAAGAGGAGTAATCCTCCGCCCCGGCTCCGGTCGGAACGACATCGAAGGATGGCGGATGCTGCGGCATCCGTCATCCTTCGTCATTTCCCCCAGGGAATTCCCAGGCGGGCCTAGCGTTGAACGTTCTGGCTTGTATATCGGCACGCCGCAATCTGTTCTGGAGTTCCCCCGCAATGAGTACCACCGCTCGCGCGCCGAAGGCGCCTGACACCCGCGGACCGATCCGGAAGCTGCTGACCTCGTTCGGCTTCCAGATCCTCGCCGCCCTCGTCCTCGGCATCGCCGCCGGCCTCATCGGCCGTCAGCTCGGCGCCACCGCCGAGAACCCGAACGGCCTCTCGGCCACCCTCGACACGATCGGCAGCTCGTACGTCACGCTGCTGCGCGCCGCCGTCGTGCCCCTCATCTTCACCGCCATCGTGGCGAGCATCTCGAACCTGCGTCGCGTGCAGAACGCCGCCCGCCTCGCCGGTCAGACGCTGCTGTGGTTCGCGATCACCGCGTTCATCGCCGTCGTCATCGGCATCGTGCTCGGCCTCGTCATCCAGCCCGGCGCCCGCGCGGGCGAGGGCCTCGAGCCCGGCGAGCCCTACACGGTCGGCACGTGGTGGAACTTCCTGCTGGGCCTCATCCCGCAGAACTTCCTCGGCATCGGCGTGAGCAGCTCGTTCGACGCCGAAGCCGGCGCCGTCTCGTCGAGCGTCAGCTTCAACATCCTGCAGGTCATCGTCGTCGCCGCCGTCGTCGGCATCGCCGCCCTCAAGGCCGGCAAGAAGGCCGAGCCGTTCCTCGTCTTCACCGAGTCGCTGCTCAAGGTCATCCAGCGCGTGCTGTGGTGGATCATCCGCATCGCCCCGATCGGCACGTTCGGGCTCATCGGCGCCGCGGTCATCAAGTACGGCTGGGAGAAGCTCGCCTCGCTGGGCTGGTTCGCGATCGCGATCTACATCGGCCTCGCGCTCGTGCTCTTCGTCGTCTACCCCGTGCTCGTGAAGACGCACGGCCTGTCGATCAAGCAGTACTTCTCGGGCGTCTGGCCCGCCGTGCAGCTGGCGTTCGTCAGCCGCTCGTCGATCGGCACGCTGCCCCTCACCGAGCGCGTCACCGAGCGCAACCTCGGCGTGCCCCGCTCGTACGCCTCGTTCGCGGTGCCCTTCGGTGCGACGACCAAGATGGACGGTTGCGCCGCGATCTACCCGGCCATCGCCGCGATCTTCGTCGCGCAGTTCTTCGGCATCGAGCTGAACTTCGTGCAGTACCTGCTCATCGTGATCGTCTCGGTCGTCGGCTCGGCGGCCACCGCCGGCACCACCGGCGCGGTCGTCATGCTGACGCTCACGCTGTCGACGCTCGGCCTGCCGCTCGAGGGCGTCGGACTGCTGCTCGCGATCGACCCCATCCTCGACATGGGTCGCACCGCGGTCAACGTCGCGGGCCAGGCGCTCATCCCGACGATCGTCGCCAAGCGCGAAGGCATCCTGAACGAGGATCTGTACAACGCGCCGCGCGCGGGCCTGCCCTTCGCCGAGGACGATGACGACGACGCCCCCGAGGCGGATGCCGCCCCGGAGCCCGCAGCCACGCGCTGACCCGCTCGCCTCGTGCAAGAGCGCCTCGCCCCTCCCAGGGCGGGGCGCTCTTCTCGTTACCGGTGCGTGCGTCGCAGCATCCATCCGCGAGCCGAGGTCGCGAATGCCTGCGAGCGGATGCCTGGGCGCGGATGCCGCTACGCGCGCTCGCCCGGACGGGTCGCCCCGCGGGTGTCCATGGCGAGCTCCTCGGCATCCATCGCCGCGATCAACTCGCGCATGACCTCCTCGTCGAGGTTGCCCCGGTCGCGCTCCTCGAGCAGGATCTCTCGGCGCACCTGCAACCACCCCTTCGACAGGGCGACAAGGTCGTCGTACGAGGGCTTGGCGACCGAGTCCTCGACCTCCTGCGCTTCGTCGGTGTCCTTCTCGACGCGGGTCATGCGCTTCGCGAAGGCGTCGAAGATCGACAGGTCGACCTCGCCGTACTTCTGCTCCCACTCGACGCGCTTCTCGGCGAGGAACGCCTTTCCGGCCGTACGGCTCTTCTCCTTCACCGCGGCGAGCGCCTTCTCGTCCTCGGCATGATCGACGTCGCTGGCGATGCCGAGGCGGCGGATCAGCATCGGCAGCGTGAGCCCCTGCAGCAGCAGCGTGCCGACGGTCACGACGAACGCGACCACGACGATCGCGTGCGAGGCCTGGGAATCGAGGGTCGCGAGATCCGCCGCGGCGAGCGCGGTCGCGAGCGTCACCACGCCGCGCATGCCCGCCCACGAGATCACGGCGTTGTCCTTCCAGCTCAGCTGGAGTCCGGCCATCCGGTCGCGGACGATCTGGCTGCGCAGCTCGTCGGGGGTGTACTGGCTCCATCGCCGGGACTGCTTCTGCCGCTTCTGGAACTCGCCGGACTCGACCCCGCGGTCCCAGCGCTCCAGGCGCTTGCGGTCCTGGAAGTTCGCCCACGCGCTCACCGGATAGATGTAGAGGGGGCGCACGACGAGCACCACCACGAGCACGACGCCCGACAGCAGCAGGATCTCGCCGATCGACTCGGCCCCCAGGTCGCTGACCACGCGCGGCAATTGCAGCCCGATGTACGCGAACACGAAGCTCTCGAGCAGGAAGTCGGCGGAGAGCCAGATCGGCTTCTCCTGCTGGCGGGTCGTGTAATCGGTGCGCGGGGCGTTGAAGCCGACGTAGAGGCCCATCGCGACGACGGCGAGCACACCCGAGCCGTTCAGGTGCTCCGCGATCGCGTAGGCGCCGAAGGGCGCGAGCAGACCGAAGGTACCGATCACGACAGGGTCGGTGATACGCATGCGCAGCTGATGTAGCGCGACGCCGAAGACGAGACCGATACCCACGCCGACCACGACGGCCACGACGAACTGCCAGATGCCGCCCCACACGGTCACCGTGGCGCCCGCGAGGATCGCGGCGAACACGCGGTACAGCGTCAGCGAGGTCGCGTCGTTGATGAGGCTCTCACCCGAGAGCACGGTCATGATGCGGCGCGGCAGGCCGAGCTTGCGGCCGATCGCGGCGGCCGACACCGCGTCGGGCGGAGACACGATCGCCCCGAGCAGCAAGGCGCCGGCCAGGCCGAGGTCGGGGAAGATCCACCACGCGACGAGACCGACGGCGAGCGCCGTGATGAGCACCAGCCAGATGCCGAGGCGGCGGATCTGCGGCAGGCTGCGTTTGAACCCGACGAACGACACGTCGAGCGCCGCCGAGTACAGCAGCGGCGGCAGAACGAGGTTCAGCAGCAGGTGTCCGTCGGCGCGCAGCTCGGGCACGAACGGCAGGAACGACACCGCGAGCGCCACGACCGTGACGAGCAGAGGTGCGGGCCAGCCGCGCCAGCGCGCGATGGCCGCCACGACGACGGCGCCGACGAGCACGTAGAAGATCTCGGCATCCATGCTGGCCAGGGTATCGGGAATGCCCCACCCGCCCGGCCGGTTGCAGAGGGGGATGAATGACGTCGCACTCTCCGTCCTCGACCTCGTGCCCGTGCGCACCGGTCAGACCAGCGCCGAGGCCATCCGTGCCTCGCTCTCGCTCGCCGAGATCGCCGACCGGCTGGGCTATCGCCGCTACTGGTTCGCCGAGCACCACAACATGCCGGCCGTGGCATCCACCACTCCCCCGGTGCTGATCGCCGCCGCCGCGACCCGCACCTCCAGCGTCCGGCTCGGCTCGGGTGGTGTCATGCTGCCGAATCACGCGCCGCTCATCGTCGCCGAGCAGTTCGCCGCCCTCGCCGCCATCGCTCCTGGTCGCATCGACCTCGGCCTCGGCCGCGCGCCCGGCAGCGACCCCGTGATCACGCAACTGCTGCGCGGCTCGGGCGTCACGAGCGACGTCGAGCAGTTCCCCCGTCACGTGCAGGACATCGCTGCGCTCGTGTCGAACGAGGGCGCGACCGTGCGCTTCACCTCCGGCGGCGAGTACACCGTGCGCGCGACGCCGGCGGCGACCGACGCCCCCGAGGTGTGGCTGCTCGGGTCGAGCGACTACTCGGCGCAGCTCGCGGCATCCCACGGCCTGCCGTACGTGTTCGCCAACCACTTCTCGGGCGAGGGTCTCGAGCGCGCGCTCGACCTGTACCGCACCAACTACCAGCCGAGCGAGGAGCACCCAACCCCGCGCACGTTCCTGACGGTCAACGCGGTCGCGTCACCGACGGTCGAGGAGGCCGAGGCTCGCGCGTTGCCGCAGTTGCGCATGATGTCGCGGCTGCGTCTGAACAAGCCGCTCATCGCGCTCGAAACGGTCGAGGAGGCGCTGGGCGCCGAATCGGATGCCGCGACCGACCAGGTCGTGCAGGCCGCCCGCTCGCGCTGGTTCGTGGGAACGGGCGAGTCCGTCGCCGCCGAGGTGCGCGAGTTCGCCCGCCGGTGGGGCGTCGACGAGGTCATGCTCTCCCCCGTGGCCGGCGCCTACGAGTCCGAGCCCGCGGACTCGGCGACCGGTCGCGCGCAGACCCTGGAGCTCGTCGCCGCGGCGCTGTAGACACGCGCGACGAGAGGCCTGGCGAACGGGCCCCCGCGGGCGTAACCTCAGCGCAGGAGAGGAGTTCACCGATGAACACCACACTCGCGCTCTGGGTCGCGTACGGCAGGAACGGCGTGGTCGGAAGCATCCGCCATGACGACGACGGCTACCAGGTGACGATGGCGGGGGCCGATGCCTCGGCCGGCACCTACCCGTCGCTCACCGTAGCGAAGAGCGCGCTGTATTCGCTCATGTCTCCCGGCAGCGACTGGCCGAACTTCCGCGAGCACTGACAGTTCCGCGAGCAATGAGTGGCTCCCGCGGGGCGCGCTCAGGCCTCGGGCTCTCCGGAGACGATGCCGCGCAGCCAGTCGCGCGCCTCGACGAACACGTCGTCGGCGTAGCGATCCGGGTAGTGCACGATCTGACGATCGGCGCGCGGGTACGACCCGAGGAACACGACGCGGGGGCTGAAGCGACGGATGCCGAGCAGCGCATCCGCCATGCGTTCGTGCTCGATGTGGCCGTCGGCGTCGATGACGAAGCGGTAGCGGCCGAGCTCGTCGCCGATCGGGCGGGATTCGATGAGCGAGAGGTTGATGCCGCGGGTCGAGAACTGCTCGAGCATCTCGAGGAGGGACCCCGGGTGGTCGTGCGGCAGCTCGACGATGAGCGAGGTCTTGTCGGCGCCGGTCGGCGCGGGCGGCGCGGTCGTCCGCGAGACGAGCACGAAGCGGGTGACGGCGTTCATGTTGTCGCCGATGCCGGAGGCGAGCACGTCGACGTCGTAGTGGTTGACGATGCCGGGGGCGGCGATCGCGGCCTGGGCGGGCAGGCTGCCGTCGAGCACACCGATCGCCGAGGCGACGTTGCTGGATGCCGGGACGTGCGAGTGCGCGGGGATGTTCTGACCGAGCCATCCGTGGCACTGGGCGTAGGCGACCGGGTGCGCGGCGATGACCGAGACATCCTCGAGCTTCGTGCCTCGCGGGGCGACGAGCACGAAGTTCACCTTCACGAGGTACTCGCCGATGATGCGCAGGCCCGGGAGTGTGGCGAGGGCGTCCTGCGTGGTGGAGACGCCACCCTCGATCGAGTTCTCGATCGCGATCATCGCGGCGTCGCTGCGGCCCTCGAGCACGTCGGCGAGCGCCTCGCCGACGTTGTGCACGGCCCGCCACTGCTGGCCACGGGCCTCGGCGACCTGGTCGAGCGCCGCCTCCGTGAAGGTTCCTGCGGGTCCCAGATAGCTGTAGGTGCGGCGTTCGGTCACGCGTTTCACCTTATCCCTCTGCGTCAATGCCCCGACCCGAAGTTTCGTCGCGGGCCGGATCGGTGCAGACTGATCTCATGACGAGCCGTGCCGGCCTCCCCGCGGAGGAAAGTGACCTCATCGATGTCGACGAGCTGATCGCCGCCTACTACGATCGCATCCCGCGCCCGGATGTCGTGGCGGAGCGCGTCGCGTTCGGCACCAGCGGCCATCGCGGGTCATCGCTGAGCGGCAGCTTCAACGAGGTGCACATCCTCGCCACCACGCAGGCGATCGTCGACTACCGCGCGGACCAGGGCATCACCGGGCCGCTCTTCCTCGGGCGCGACACGCACGCCCTGTCGCTGCCCGCCGAGCGCAGCGCGATCGAGGTGCTCGTCGCGAACGGCGTCGACGTGCGCGTCGACTCCCGCGACTCGTGGGTACCGACCCCGGCGCTCAGCCACGCGATCCTCACCTACAACCGCGCCCTCCGACAGGCTCAGGGGTCGGCGGAAGCGGACGGCAACGCCGGCCGCGCCGACGGCATCGTCGTGACCCCCTCGCACAACCCGCCCCGCGACGGCGGGTTCAAGTACAATCCGCCGCACGGCGGCCCGGCCGACACCGACGCGACCGGCTGGATCGCCGACCGCGCGAACAAGCTCATCGAGGCGAACCTCGAGGGCGTCAAGCGCGTGCGCTTCGCCGACCTCGACGCCGACACCATCGGCACGTACGACTTCCGCGACGGCTACGTGCGCGACCTCGCCTCGATCATCGACGTCGAGGCGATCCGCCGTGCCGGTGTGCGCATCGGCGCCGACCCGTTGGGCGGAGCATCCGTCGAGTACTGGGCGCTCATCAAGGAGGTCTTCGACCTCGACCTCACCGTCGTGAACCCCGAGGTCGACCCGACGTGGCGCTTCATGACGCTGGACTGGGACGAGAAGATCCGCATGGATCCGTCGTCGCCCTCGGCCATGGCCTCGCTCGTCGCCAAGAAGGGCGACTTCGATGTACTCACCGGCAACGACGCGGACGCCGACCGCCACGGCATCGTGACCCCGGATGCCGGTCTCATGAATCCGAACCACTACCTCGCCGTCGCGATCGACTACCTGTTCTCACACCGCACGGACTGGCCGCGGGATGCCGCGATCGGCAAGACGCTCGTGTCGTCGATGATCATCGACCGGGTCGCCGAGTCGCTCGGCCGTCGCCTGCTGGAGGTTCCGGTCGGGTTCAAGTGGTTCGTTCCCGGTCTACTCGACGGCTCGGTCGCCTTCGGCGGCGAGGAGTCTGCGGGAGCATCGTTCCTGCGCTTCGACGGCTCGGTGTGGTCGACCGACAAGGACGGCATCCTGCTGTGCCTGCTGGCTGCCGAGATCATCGCCGTGACGGGCAAGACCCCGTCGGAGCGCTACGCCGAGCTCGAGCAGGCGTTCGGGGCGTCGGCCTACCAGCGGGTGGATGCTCCGGCCACGCCCGAGCAGAAGGCGACGCTCGCGAAGCTGGCGCCCGAGTCGGTGTCGGCGACCACCCTGGCCGGCGAGGAGATCACCGCGAAGCTCTCGCACGCGCCCGGCAACGGTGCGGCGATCGGTGGCCTGAAGGTGCAGACCGAGCACGCGTGGTTCGCAGCGCGCCCCTCGGGCACGGAAGACGTCTACAAGCTGTACGCCGAGAGCCTGCGCGGCCCCGAGCACCTCGCCGAGGTGCAGGCCGAGGCACGCGCCGTGGTGTCGGCGGCGCTGGGGGCGTAGACCGTCAGCGCGCCTCGGTGCTGGCGCGGATCACCAGGGACGTGGGGATGACCGACGTCGACGGTGTCGACGCGTCAAGGTCGGCATCCGCATCCGGCATTCCCTCGATCTCGGCGACGAGCGCGGCGACCGCGCGGTCGGCGAGGGCCGTGAAGTCCTGGCGGATCGTGGTGAGCGGCGGGCGGTAGTTCGCGGCATCCGGCACGTCGTCGAAGCCGACCACCGCGACGTCCGCCGGCACGTGACGGCCTGCGTCTTCGAGCGCGCGCACGAGTCCGAGCGCCATCTGGTCGTTCGCGCAGAAGATCGCGGATGCCGCGGCCAGCGCTCCCGCGGCGGCGTGCCCCGAGTCCGACGACCAGTCGCCACGCACGACGGCGGGCGGGCGGATGCCGTGGGCGACGAGCGTCTCGCGCCAGCCCCGTTCGCGCTCGGCGGCGGCGAAGGAGTCGGCGGGGCCCGCGAGGTGGTGCACCGTCTCGTGGCCGAGGTCGAGGAGGTGCCGGGTGGCGGCGGCCGCGCCGCCGGCGTGGTCGCTGTGCACGGCGCGAAGGTCACCATCGGCCACGGCGTCGACGACGACGAGGCGCAGCCCTGCCGGGCGGGCGGCGGCGGGAACAAGCGCGGAAGCCTCGTTCAGCACGATCGCGCCGTCGACCTCCTGCTCGGCGAGGCGGTCGAAGGCGGCGTCGAGTCCGGTGTCTCCGTCGGATGCCGCGGCCGCCGTGACCACCGTGAGGGCGTACCCGCGGTCTGCGGCCGCCTCGGCGGTGGCCTGCAGCATCCGCGAGTTGCCGACCGTGGCGAGCGTCGTCACGACCAGGCCCACGGTCTGCGAACGCCCGGTGCGCAGCGCGCGGGCGGCACGGTGCGGACGGTAGCCGAGGTCGGCCATAGCCTGCTCGACGCGCGCGCGGGTGGCGGGATCGACGCGCGGGCTGTCGTTCACGACGCGCGAGACGGTCTGCCCCGAGACCCCGGCACGGGCGGCGACCATCGCCATCGAGACGCGGCCCGAGGGGGTGCGGGCAGAGGCGGCGGGATCGGTCACCCCTCCATGTTGACGTAATCATGGCCGCGGATCTACCATGTTTACGTGAACATGCCTGAATCCACCGGCCACGCATCCACCGGCCACGCATCCACCGGCCACGCCGTCGCCGACCTGCGCACGTCGACCCTGAGCGCCGGCATCGTCAAGCGCGCGACGCTGCTCGCCGACGGCCGCGACATCGTCTACTACGACGACCCCGACACGACGCTCGGAGCCGAGCGCGCCGTCGACGCCCGCACGCTCGACCCGCGCCCCGCCACCGCCACGATGCGGCAGGACGTGCTCACGGGCGACTGGATCACCGTCGCCGCCAACCGGCAGAACCGCGTGATGATGCCCAGTGCCGACGCCGACCCGCTCGCCCCGCAGACCCCGACCAACCCGTCGGAGGTGCCCTCGCGCTACGACGTCGCCGTGTTCGAGAACCGCTCCCCCGCGTTCGGTCCCGCCCTGGCCGAGGCCGTCGGCACCGCCCCCGCGGCGAACGACGCCCCGCGCGGCCTCGACGACCTCGACGCCCTCGGACTCGGCCGCACGCGCACGTCGGTCGGCCGCTGCGAGGTCGTGTGCTTCAGCCCCGAGCACTCCGGATCGTTCGGCACCCAGTCGGTCACCCGCGCCCGCACCGTGATCGAAGCCTGGGCCGACCGCACCGCCGCCCTCTCGCAGCTGCCCGGCATCCAGCAGATCTTCCCGTTCGAGAACCGCGGCGAGGCGATCGGCGTCACGCTTCCCCACCCACACGGTCAGATCTACGCGTACCCGTACGTCACCCCGCGCACGGCGAAGCTTCTCGATTCGATCGACCGCACGGCCCCCGACCTGTTCGCGCGCATCCTCGAGTTCGAGCAGGCATCCGAGCGGGTCGTCTTCCGCGGCGAGCACTGGACCGCCTTCGTGCCCTTCGCCGCGCGCTGGCCCCTCGAGGTGCACCTGATGCCGAACCGCCACGTGCCCGATTTCGCCGCCACCACCGAAGCCGAGCGCGACGAGCTCGCTCCGCTCTACCTGCGGCTGCTGCGCGGCGTCGACGCCCTCTACGACACCCCCACCCCCTACATCGCCGCCTGGCACCAGGCCCCGGTGAACGTCGGCCGCGACACCGTGCGTCTGCACCTGCAGCTCACGAGTCCGCGCCGCGCCGCCGACAAGCTCAAGTTCCTCGCCGGCTCCGAGGCCGCGATGTGGGCCTGGGCCGCCGAGGTCACCCCCGAGCAGGGGGCGGCCCGCATCCGCGACGCGATCGCTGCTGCGGATGCCGCAGTCACGGCATCCGGCACGGCATCCGCCACCGGTACCACCTCCGAGGAGACCCCCGCATGACCACCGCTCAGGATGCCGCCCGCGCGCTGTTCGCCGACCTGACCGACCGCACGCCCGACGGCGTCTGGTCGGCCCCGGGACGCGTCAACCTCATCGGCGAGCACACCGACTACAACGAGGGCTTCGTGCTGCCGTTCGCGATCCCGCACCGCACAGTCGCCGCCGTCGGGCTGCGCGACGACGCGCGCATCCGCGTCGCCTCGACGTTCGCCGACGAGACGGTCGAGGTCGGGCTGGACGAGTTGGACGGACTGTTCCCGACCCTTCGACAGGCTCAGGGACCCAATGGGGACGAGCCTCAGGGACCCAGTGGGGACGAGCCTCAGGGACCCAGTGGCGAAGCATCCGGGGTTCCCGAGTGGGCGGCGTATCCGCTCGGCGTCGCCTGGGCGCTGCGTCTCGCGGCCCCTGAGGGCGCGTTCCGCGGGGTCGACATCGCGATCGCGTCCGACGTGCCCGTGGGCGCGGGACTCTCGTCGTCGGCGGCGATCGAGGGAGCGACCGCGACCGCCCTCAACGATCTCTGGCACACCGGTCTCGACCGCACCGCGCTCGCCCGCGTCGGCCGGCGCGCCGAGAACGAAGCCGTCGGCGCGCCCACCGGCATCATGGACCAGATGGCGTCGATGCTCGGCGAACCGGATGCCGCGATCTTCCTCGACTGCCGCTCGCTCGAAGCGCAGCTCGTCACGGTCGGCGTCGCCGAAGCCGGCCTCGCGATCCTCGTCATGGACACGCGCGTCAAGCACGCCCACTCCACGGGCGGGTACGGCGAGCGCCGTGCCTCGTGCGAGCTGGGCGCGCAGATCATGGGCGTGCCGAGCCTGCGCGACGTCTCGGTCGCCGACCTCCCGCGCGCCGAAGAGCTCATGGACGACGTGACCTTCCGCCGCGTGCGCCACATCGTCACCGAGAACCAGCGCGTGCTCGACACCGTGCGCGTACTGCGCGAGCAGGGTGCCCGCGCGATCGGCGATCTGCTGGTCGCCTCGCACGCCTCGATGCGCGACGACTTCGAGATCTCGGTCGCCGAGCTCGACACGGCCGTCGAAGCGGCGCTGTCCGCCGGTGCGCTCGGCGCGCGCATGACCGGTGGCGGTTTCGGCGGCGCGGCCATCGCTCTGATCGAGCAGGATGCCGTGGCCACGGTGTCGGATGCCGTGACCGCCGCGTTCGCCGAGGCGGGCTTCACCGCCCCGCACCTGTTCACGGTCGTGCCCGCGGCCGGCGCGCACCGCGACGCGTGACGGCGGCGCCCTTCATCATCGCGGCGCCCTTCATCATCGCGGCGCCCTTCATCATGGCGGCGCCAGTCCTAATCATGGCGGCGCCGCAGCACACAGCATCCGCCTGAGAGAATCGAACCCGGAGTCGCGCGGCAGGCGCGGCCGGAGAGGAACGCAATGTCCTGGATCGTCACCGGCGGCGCCGGCTACATCGGCTCGCACGTCGTCCGCGCCCTCGCGGATGCCGGACTCACCCCGGTCGTGCTCGACGACCTGTCGAGCGGTGTCGCCTCGTTCGTCCCGGAGGGCGTGCCGTTCGTCCAGGGCAGCATTCTCGACCGCGAGCTCGTCGAGAAGGCACTGCGCGATCACGACGCCCAGGGCGTCATCCACGTCGCCGGGTACAAGTACGCCGGCGTCTCGGTGCAGCGCCCGCTGCACACCTACGCGCAGAACGTCGAGGGCACGCGCGTGATCCTCGAGGCGATGGAGGCCGCGGGCGTCGCGAACATCGTGTTCTCGTCATCGGCGGCCGTCTACGGGACCCCCGACGTCGCGCTCGTCGTCGAGGACACCGCCAAGAAGCCCGCGAGCCCTTACGGCGAATCGAAGCTCATCGGCGAGTGGCTGCTGCGCGACCAAGCCGTCGCCACGGCCGAGTCGGAGCGCCCGCTGCGGCACACCTCGCTGCGCTACTTCAACGTCGTCGGATCGGCCGACCCGACGGTCTACGACGTGAGCCCGCACAACCTCTTCCCGATCGTGTTCGAGGCACTGCTCGACGAACGCACGCCGCGCATCAACGGCGACGACTACGACACCGAAGACGGCACCAACGTGCGCGACTACGTGCACGTGGGCGACATCGCCGCCGCGCACGTCGCCGCCGCCCAGCGTCTCGCCGCCGGAGAACCGATCGAGGCCGCGTACAACCTCGGCTCGGGCGACGGCCTCAGCGTGAAGCAGATCATGGACGCGATGGTGCGCGTCACCGGCGTCGACTTCACGCCCGAGATCGGCCCCCGCCGCGCGGGCGACCCCGACCGCATCGTCGCCGACGGCACCCTCGCCGCGCGCGACCTCGACTGGCGGATGCGGTACTCGGTGGACGAAATGGTGCGCACGGGCTGGGAGGCTCGGCGGGGCTCTTCGTCTTCGTAGGTCTCGTGGGGCGGGCGCAGGGATGCCGCCTTCGCTCGCAGAACGGGCGCCCTCCCCGCAAGCGGGTCCCCTCCCGATGCTCGCGCCGGCGGCATCCCTGCGCCCGCCGGTTTCGTGGACGGTGGGAGTGCCCCGCTCCCTTGTGCGGGCATACGGAGGTGACGGGATAGCGGGTGCGTGGGGGCGGCGCGGGGTCAGTCGGCAGGAGTGTCGGCCGCGAGGTCGCGGGAGCGGATGGGGTAGAGGAAGAAGCAGATCCAGGCGAGGGTGATGAACCCCACCGGGACGACGGCGAGCATCAGGCGGATGCCGCCGTCGACGGTGCCGGGCTGCGCATCGCCGAGCGTGGCGTCGAACCCGGATGCCGTGAGCACCCACGCCGCGACGACCGCCTGCAGCACGACCGAGCCGCGCACGATGAAGCCGTTCACGCCGAAGTACGCGCCCTCGCGACGATGCCCGGTGCGCGCGGCATCCTCGTCGATGATCTGAGCCAGCACGACCTCGAGCAGCTGCAGCAGCCCGCCGACGCCGATCCCGACGGCGACGCCCACGAGGGCGGCGGCGAGGATACCGGTGGGTGCCAGGAAGCCGAGCACCGACAGGCCGTACACGGCGACGCTCCACAGCAGTGCGGTGCGCGGGCTGGTGCGGCGCACGACCGCGCTCCACAGCACGATCGAGGGGATCGCCGTCACGAAGATCGCGCCGAGCAGGATGCTGCCCTCGCCCTCGGGGGCACCCAGCGAATAGCGCACGTAGAACGGCAGGGCGGCCAGGATCACGGCGATCGCCGTCTGGATGAACAGCGAGCCGATCACGTAGGGGACGAAGGCGCGGTTCGCGAAGGTGTATCGCATCTGCATCCCGAACGGCAACGGCGCGGCGACGGACGCCTCGGGCACCCGCCTCTCGACCATGCCGCCGGCGAACGACCAGACGAGGAAGGCGAGGCAGACCGCGCCGAGCACGATCGCCATTCCGGGCCAGCCGATCGGCGACGCGTAGAGCAGAGGTGCGCCGGCGGTGCCGAGGATCATGCCGAGGATCGCGAAGATCTGGCGAGGCACGTTGCCGCGAGCGCGCTCGTCGGTGGTGCGGAAGATCTCGGGGAAGAGGGCCGAGATGTTGAGCACCACGACCACGTACGCGATGTCGTACACCGCCACGACCACGAGGAACCAGACGATGAGGCCCGCGGCGGGCAGCTCCGGCGGCATCCACACCAGCGCGAACGCGACGACCAGCGGCACGATCCCGAGCCCGATCCACGGGATGCGGCGCCCCCACGGGGTGCGCAGTCGGTCGGAGATCGCGCCGACGAACGGGTTGAGCACCGCATTCAGGATGCCGTGGGCGATCATCGCCGCCGCCACCCACCCCGCCGGCACCGCGAGGTGCGACACGTAGAAGTAGACGATGAACGCGGAGAAGGTCTGCGCCATAAGCTGCGTCGGGAACCCGGAGGCGCCGAAGGCGATCGACTGCGCCCGGGTGGGGGCGGAGTCGAGGCGTCGGTCGCGCAGGCGCTCGGTGAAGGTGGTCATCGTGCGGTTCCTCTCTGCAGGTCGCGCAGCTCCCGCCAACCGATGCGTACGAGGCCTTCGTCTTCAATGGTCTGGAGCACGACGGGATCGGCGAGCAACTGCCGCTCGTATTCGCGCTTGGGCGAGGCGAAGTCGACGGCGGCTCGCAGCTCCTCCCCATCGACCATCGGATGCAGGTAGATCTCGGTGATCCCTTCGGGAACGGCGCGCAGCAGAGCGAGGAAGCCGTCGCGCATCTGCTCGTACGTCTCCTCCTCCGCCGTGCCCTCGCCGAGGAGTTCGAAGGGGTGCGACCACAGCCGGTCGATGATCTCGACACCGAGTGCATCGGCCGCAGCGGCGGCGCGCGCGAGCTTGTCGCGCAGCTCGGCAGCCGATTCCGCGCCATCCATGTGCCGGGGAAGACGGAACGGGAGCCCGTTCGCGGCGGCCAGCGCGAACACCTGCTCGAGGAAATCGCGACCGGTCGCGAGCCCGTAGACCGACCCCATGTGGTTGTCGAGGTGGGTGACGTCGACGCCCGCGTCGAGCGCGGTGCGCAGCTGCGCGGCGATCTCGGCGGCGACCTCGTCATACTCCGCTCGGGTCTCCACCGCCACGACGTCGACCGGGAAGAACCCGTCGCCGTCGACGAGCGACGGGGCGGCCGTGAGCGGTCGCCAGCGGTAGCGGGTCCACTCGCTCGTGAGCACCAGGTGCACGCCGACGTCGAGGTCGGTGCGGGATGCCGCGAACGCGAACGCCTCCGGCGACCACGAGCACGGCACCATGATCGTCGCGGAGTCGACGTGTCCGGCATCCAGCAGCTCGGCGATCGCGACATTCGCCGCATGGCACATGCCGAAGTCGTCGGCGTTGAGGATGATGGCGCGGGTGCCGGGCGCGTGGCCCAGCCGTTCGATGAGGTCGGAGGGTGCGGTCATCGTCGGATCCTGTCGGGAGTGCCGGTCACCGGCCGGGCTTGTCGGGTGTGGTGAGGACGCGGGCGAAGAGCGTGGCGCGCAGAGCGGATGCCGCTTCGCCGACCGCGCCGACGAGCGGCGCCTCGGGGCCGAAGCTCGACACGACGAACCGCAGCGGGAGGCGGGTCGAGTACTGCTCGGCGACCTGGTGGATCACGTCGACGAGCACGGGGTGCGCCGCCTGGCCGCTGAGGATGAACGCTTCGGGGTCGAGCACGAGACCGATGCTGCCGGCGACGAGCGCGAGGCGCTTGCCGAGCTCGATCGCCATCTGCATCGCGGCCTCGTCTCCGGCGGCTGCGGCGTCGAGGTGCTCGTCGAGGGTCGCATGCTGGTCGCGGCCGTTGATGAGGGCGAGGTCGGCGACGACCTGGTCGTTCGCGACGGGGGCGCCGACGGGAAGAGGAGTCTGCGGCAGGTACATGACCTCTCCGGCAACGCCGGAGAAGCCGCGGTGCAGGGCACCATCGATCACGGTTCCCGCTCCGAGCCCCTCGTCGAGCAGCAGCAGCGAGAAGCTCGACAGCTCGGCGCCCGCGCCGTCGGTGAGTTCGGCGAGCGCGGCGAGGTTGACGTCGTTTTCGATGCGCACCGGGCAGCCGAGGCGATCGGTGAGCGCCGCGCGGAACGCACCGCCGTCGGGGCCCTGGTCGTTGCGGATGCTGCCGTCGGAGGTCACGATTCCCGGCACGCCGATCACGACGAGGTGCAGGGGACCTGCGACGGTCGCGTTGCAGCGATCGATGAGCGACGCGATGTGCGCGACCCGGGTCTCGTTGTCGTCCTTGCGGGGGAAGTCGCCGTGCGCCTCCGCGCGGATGGCGCCGGTCGCGTCGACGAGCACGACGTGCGCCGCGCGGTGGTCGACGTGCACGGCGGCGGCGAAGCCGAGATTCGGATGCAGACCGACCTTGCCCGCGGCCGGTCCGCGCGCGCTGCGGTCGACGCCGTCGGGGGCGACCGCACCGGCGGTCTCGAGCATGCGCAGCACCTGCGACACGGCGGTGCGTGACAGCCCGGTCGCCTCCATCAGGTCGGTGCGCGTCTGCGGCCCTTCGCTGGCGAGGGTCTCGAGGATCGCGCGCCCGTTGATCGAGCGCAACAGTGTCTGCGGTCCAGCGAGGGGCCTGCTCATCGCGCTCCGGTCGGTCTTCCTGTGCGGGGTCGGTGCCGCGGCGGCCCGTACCGTGGTGGGTGCATGTCGTGGTGTCGTGCGTGTGTCGTGCGGTGTTGTGCTGTGCATGCTGTGCGTGGTTCGCTGCGCATGCTGTGCATGGCATGCGTGGCATGCGTGCCGATTCCCCCATCGGCTCCATCGAGCATGGCATACCGGAGACCCGCAGGTCGACACTTCGTGTCGCATTCGGATGCATGCAGAACTCTCCGCTGCGTGGAGCGTCCTGCGGTGGGTCGTGCTGCGGTGGGTCGTGCTGCGGTCCGGCGGCGCTCGCGACTGGTCCTGCCGTGGTCGCGCGTGATTCAGCCGCGGTCGCGAGCGGTTCCACAGCGGTCGTAGATGGTTCCGCCGCGGATCGCGGGCGGTCCAGCTCAGCTCGCGAACGGTCCAGCCCAGGTCCCGAACGGTCCAGCTGTGTTCCCGAGCGGCCCAGCCGTGGTCGCGAGCGGCCCAGCCGTGGTCGCGAGCGGTTCCTGGCGGTCACAGGTGGTTCCGCCGCGAGTCACGGGCGGTCCTGCTGTAGTCACGGGCGGTCCTGCTGTGGTCACTGATCGTCCTGCTGTGGCCACTGGTGGTTCCGCTTTAGCGGTCACGGCCGAGCGATCACGCCGTGGCCGCGCACCGTCATGCATGGATCGTCCGATAGGCAGGAGGTTTGCTGGTGCTAGCGCTGGCCGTGGCCGTGGCGCTGGTGCTGGTGCTGGTGCTGGTGCTGGTGCTGGTGCTGGTGCTGGTGCTGGTGCTGGTGCTGGTGCTCGTGCGTACCCGGTGCCTCTTCGATGGTGTGGTGGGTCGTGTGGTGGGTTGGGGTGTTCTCCAGCGTTGGTGGGGGTCCCAC
>NZ_JBIBHO010000006.1:0-22817 GCF_042957055.1 Microbacterium sp. NPDC008134
CGCCGCGACCACCCTCGCCGGCCTCGACGACCACCCCGCCGAACTCGACGGCCACGGCCCCCTCGACCCCGACATCGCCCGCACCCTCGCCGGCCACAACAACGGCTGGACCCGCCTCTTCCTCGACCCCGACGGCATGGTCACCGAAACCGACACCTACACTCCGACCGAACCCATGCGCCGATACCTCCGCGCCCGAGACCAACACTGCCGCTTCCCCGGATGCCGCATGCCCGTCCACCGCTGCGAACTCGACCACAACCACGACCACGCCAAAGGCGGCAAGACGGCGATCACCAACCTCGCCCACCTCTGCCGAACCCACCACCAACTCAAACATCCCGACACCGACCCCGACCACCGCTGGACCGCCCACCAACACCCCAACGGCACCCTCCACTGGACCAGCCCCCTCGGCCGACTCCACGCAGACAGTGCGCCACGCCGCGTCATGTTCACCTGACACACGGTCGCCGACCGTAGCGCGGAGTGAGCGCCGAAAGGAGTGAACGCCGAGAGGAGCGAGCGCCGAAAGGAGCGAGCGCCGAAAGGAGTGAGCGCCGAAAGGAGCGAGCGCCAGAAGATCGAACGCTACAAGACACGAGCGCCGAGAGAAGCAAGCACTAACGAGAACTGAGCGCTCAGAAGAGCAAACACTCTCAGAGCCGTTCGAGCAGCCATCCCGCCGAGCGCACCTGCGCCGGCTCGATCCCTCGAATACGATCGGCGAGCTCTCGATCGCTGGTGACGCCCACGACACGGGCTCCCGATCCGACGCGCTTCTCGACCTCCGCGACGATGGCGTCGTCGCCTGCGGCATCCGCGCGCACGATCGCGACGCTCTGCGGATGCGCATCGAGCGCCCGCGCCTGTCCCTCGACCACGAGCGACACCTCCGGGAACCACTCGGTTCCCCCGAGGTCCAGCTCCGAGGCGGGGACTCCGAGACCGTCCAGACGTCCGGCGAGTCGCTCGGCGGCGCCGGCGCGGTCCTTCCACCATCCGTCCGGAACAGAGCCGACCACGTTGGCCGCGTCGACGACGAGCACCACGTGCTCCTCGAGCAGACGGCGCAGTTCCGGCCAGGCCCGCGCGAAGCCGGGATGCAACGGGCGAGAATCCACCTCACCGATCGGCACCCACTCGAGCGCGACGCTCTCGGGATCGCTGATCACCGGTTCGAACGACACCTGCACATCGGCGACGACGGTCGTGTACGACCAGATCTCGAGATCGAGCACGCTCGTGAAGCGCGGGCGAACGGCTCCGTCGGGTACACCGGCTTCTTCCTGCGCCTCGCGCAGCGCTCCCGCGATCGCGCCCTCGCCCTCGTGCAGCGCGCCGCCCGGCAGGCCCCAAGTGCCTCCGAAGTGGCTCCAGGCGACCCGATGCTGCAGCAGCACCCCGCGCTCCGCATCCACGGCCAGCAGCCCGGCAGCGCCGAAACGTCCCCAGTACCGCTCCCCCGAATCCGCGACGACCCAGGCGTCCCCCGGGTTACGCGGCCCCTCCGGGCGGCGCGGCTCATCGAAGGCGGGAGGAACGATCGTCACCCCTCCACCCTGTCACAGCCACGGCGTCACGGCATCGGATCGGTCACAGAGGGAAAACAGCGCCCGCCCGGCCGATCGACGTTGCCCTGCCGGACACGAAAGCGGGCGCACCCCCGAAGAGGGTGCGCCCGCTTTCATGAAGACGAGCCTCAGCGCTGGCGCTTCTCGCGCACGCGCATGTTGATCACGATCGGTGTCCCCTCGAACGAGTACAGCTCGCGCAGACGACGCTGGATGAACCGGCGGTAGCCCGGGTCGAGGAATCCGGTGGTGAAGAGCACGAACGTCGGCGGACGCGTCGATGCCTGGGTCCCGAACAGGATGCGCGGCTGCTTTCCACCACGCAGCGGGTGGGGGTGCTCGGCCACGAGTTCGGCGAGGAAGGCGTTGAACTTGCCCGTCGGGATGCGGCGGTCCCAGTTCTCCAGCGACGTCTCGAGCGCGGGCACGAGCTTGTCGAGGTGACGGCCGGTCTTCGCCGAGATGTTCACGCGCGGCGCCCAGGCGACGTGCGCGAGATCCTGCTCGATCTCGCGCTCGAGGTAGCGACGACGATCGGCGTTCTCGAGGTCGTCGTCGTTGAGACGATCCCACTTGTTGAACGCCAGCACGAGCGCACGGCCCGACTCGAGCACGAGGTCGATGATGCGCACGTCCTGCTCGCTGATGGTCTCCGAGACGTCGAGCACGACGACCGCGACCTCGGCCTTCTCGAGAGCGGCCGAGGTGCGCAGAGAAGCGTAGAAGTCGGCACCCTGTGCCATGTGGACGCGACGACGGATGCCGGCGGTGTCGACCAGGGTCCACAGCTTGCCGCCCAGCTCCACGATCTCGTCCACCGGGTCACGGGTGGTGCCGGCGAGGTCGTTGACGACGACGCGCTCCTCGCCCGCGGCCTTGTTGAGCAGCGACGACTTGCCGACGTTCGGGCGACCGAGGATCGCGACGCGACGCGGCCCGCCGATCTCGGCCTTGGCGACCGCAGAGACCTCGGGAAGCTTCTTCAGCACCTCGTCGAGCAGGTCGGCGACGCCGCGTCCGTGAATGGCCGAGACCGCGTGCGGCTCGCCGAGCCCCAGGTTCCAGAGCGCAGCGGCCTCAGGCTCCTGGCGTGCGTCGTCGATCTTGTTCGCGACGAGGAAGACCGGCTTGCCGCTCTTGCGCAGCAGCTTCACGACGTGCTCATCGGTCGAGGTCGCACCGACCATCGCATCGACGACGAACAACACGACGTCGGAGAGGTCGATCGCGACCTCGGCCTGTGCGGCGACGGAGCGATCGATGCCGCGGGCATCCGGCTCCCACCCCCCGGTGTCGACGAGGGTGAAGCGTCGGTCAGCCCATTCGGCCTTGTACGTGACGCGGTCACGGGTGACACCCGGGGTGTCCTCCACGACGGCCTCACGGCGGCCGAGGATGCGGTTCACGAGCTGCGACTTGCCGACGTTCGGGCGCCCGACGATCGCGACGACGGGCAGCGCGGGAAGGAACTGGATCCCATCCTCTCCGAGCTCGACACCGGCGAGGAGCGCAGCATCCTCGTCATCGAGCTCGTAGTCGGCGAGGCCCGCGCGCAACGTCTCGGCGCGCTGCTCGGCGAGGTGCTCGTCGAGCTCCTCCATCTTCTCGGCGAGACGGTCGGGACCGCCTTCGTATTCTTCGTCAGCCACGGTGTGCTCCTCGGAGTCGTTCGATCACCGTGAGGACGGCGTCGATGGTCTGGGGGAAATCGAGCGCCGTCGAGTCGACGACCTCGACGCCGTCCGCGGCGTTGAGGAAGTCGACGACGGCGCTGTCGGAGGCGTCGCGCTTGTGCAGAGCGGCGGCGACGGCATCCGCGTTCTCGCCGGCGAGTTCACCGGCGCGGCGCGCGGCCCGTACTTCGGGGGCCGCGGTCAGCAGGATGCGGACGGGGGCGTCGGGAGCGACCACCGTCGTGATGTCGCGTCCCTCGACGACGACGGCCGGATACGGCGCCGCCGCGACGAGCGCGCGGAAGAGTTCGTTCACCTGGGCGCGCACGGCGGGAACGCGGGCCACACCGCTCACCGCACCCGAGACCCGCGGTTCGCGGATCGCCTCGGTGATGTCGACGTCGCCGACGCGCACCGTGCGGTCGTCCGGGTCGAGACCGAGACGCACCGGGAAGTCGGATGCCGCGGCGAGCACCGCGTCGGCGTCCGCCGTGTCGGCGCCCCGATCGAGCACGTGCCAGGCGAGCGCCCGATACGCCGACCCGGTGTCGAGGTACCCGAAGCCGAGCTTGCGTGCGACCGCCTTCGACACGCTCGACTTGCCGGACCCTGCGGGGCCGTCGATCGCGATGAAGTCGACGGCCGAGATGTCGGCGTCGGACCGGTCGAGAGAGGTGTCAGTCATTGGTGTTCCCCGCAATCCGCCATCCGCGTTCCTGAAGCCCCGAGATGGCGCCGTGCAGCGAGGCAGGTTCGACACTGATCTCGGCGAGACCGAACTGCGCGCCCGGCGAGTGCTCGAGACGCAGGTCCTCGACGTTGACGCCGAGTTCTCCGAGCTCACCGAACAGACGGCCCAGCTGGCCGGGGGTGTCGTCGATCATCACGACGAGCGACTCGAACCGGCGGTTCTGGCCGTGCTTACCGGGAAGCCGGTCGACGCCGTCGTTGCCCTGGCGGATCGCCTCCGCGACGACACGACGGGCACCCGCGGCACCGGGGTCGCGGAGCGCGTCCGACACCTCGCGCAGGTCGGCGGCCAGCGAGTCGAGGATCTCGACGACAGGGCCCGCGTTCGCGCCGAGGATCTGCACCCACAGTTCGGGGGCGGATGCCGCGATACGCGTCGTGTCGCGCACGCCCTGCCCGGACAGCCGGAGGGAGCCCTCGTCGGCCTCGGCCAGGCGCCCGGCGAGGAGGCTCGCGACGACCTGCGGTACGTGGGAGGTGAGAGCGACGGAGCGGTCGTGCTCCTCGGGAGTCATCTCCAGCGGCATGGCACCGACGTCGAGGGCGAGCGCTTCGACGAGAGCGAGGTCGGCGGCGGACGTGTCACCGTCACGACAGACGACCCAGGGACGTCCGATGAACAGATCGGCGCGCGCGGAGATCGCGCCCCCGCGCTCGCGTCCGGCGAGCGGGTGCGAGCCGATGTACCGGGTGAGGTCGACACCGCGTTCCTGCAGCGCACGGAACGGTTCGAGCTTCACGCTCGCGACGTCGGTGACGACGGCATCCGGGTACTGCGCGAGCTCGGCCTGCACGACATCCGCCGTCACGTCCGGCGGCACGGCGACCACGATGAGAGCCGGTCGGTCGTCGTCGGCGGCGAGACGGCCGGCACCGTAGTCGACGGCGAGGCGCAACTGCGCGGGCGACGCGTCCGTCAGCACGACATCGACACCCTTCGCACGGAGCGCGTGCCCGACACTCGCGCCGAGGAGTCCCGCGCCCACGACGCGGACGGTCCCCGACAGGCGCGGGGCAACCGCGGATCGCTCAGCTGCCGGGCGACGAGCGGCGTCGACGGACGTCGATCGCACGCTGGACGCACTGGCCGTGTCGGTCACTCGTTCTCCTGTTGCTCGCCAGGCGCCGAGGCGACACCGGAATCACGGCGCGACAGAGTGAGCAGCGCGCCGAGTTCGATTTTACCCAGTTCGCGGGACTTTCCCGCCGGGAGGGTTCCCAGGTGAAGCGGCCCGAACTGACGGCGCACGAGCTCGGTGACCGGATGACCCACCGCCGCCATCATGCGGCGCACGATGCGGTTGCGGCCGGAGTGCAGCGTCAGCTCGACGAGGCTGGATCCGCGCGAGGTGTCGAGGAGACGGGCCTTGTCCGCACGGATGTGTCCGTCTTCGAGGTCGAACCCGGCGGTGAGCTTCGCGATCGTCTGCGCGGTGACGGTACCCTCGACCTTCGCGATGTACACCTTGGTGACGCCGAACGACGGGTGCGCGAGCACGTGGGCGAGCTCCCCGTCGTTCGTGAGGATCAGCAGCCCGCTGGTCTCGGCGTCCAAACGGCCGACGTTGTAGAGGCGCTCCTCGTACTGATCGGTGAAGCGGCGCAGGTCGGGGCGGCCGCTCTCGTCGCGCATGCTGCTGACGACGCCGGTGGGCTTGTTGAGCATGACGTAGCGCTTCGAGACGTCGAGTTGGATCGCCGTGCCGTCGACGTCGACCAGGTCGGTCTCGGGGTCGATGCGGCGTCCCAGTTCGCTGACGACCTCGCCGTTCACGCGGATGCGACCGGCGACGATGTACTCCTCGACGACGCGGCGGGAGGCGACACCGGCGGCGGCCAGCACCTTCTGCAGACGGACGCCCTGCGGCGCATCGGAATCGGTCATCGGATGGTCCCTTCGTCGAACCCATCGGCACCGTCGTCGAGCAACGGGGAGATGGGGGGCAACTCGTCCAGCGAGTTGATGCCGAGGTGCTGGAGGAGTGCCTCGGTCGTGCCGTAGTTGATGGCGCCGGTCTCGGAATCGGCGAACAGTTCGGTGATCAGCCCTCGGGCGAGCAGCGTACGGACGACAGAGTCGACGTTGACCGCGCGGATCGACGCGACCTGGCTGCGGGTGACCGGCTGTTTGTAGGCGATCACGGCGAGGGTCTCGAGGGCCGCCTGCGACAGCCGTGCCGGTGCCTGCCCGCCGACGAAATCGGCGATCAGGTCGTCATGGTCCTCGCGGACGTAGAGTCGCCAGCCTCCCCCGACCTCGCGCAGCTCGAAGCCGCGCCGCGGGCCCTGCCCTCGGCCGTCGTAATCGTCGACCAGGGTCTCGAGCGACTGTCGGACGGCCGGCACCGGCGCCCCGACCGCAGCGGCGAGGCCGACGAGTCCGATCGGCTCGTCGATGATGAGCAGGATCGCCTCGATGCGCTCCTGCAGCGGGGTCTCCACAGTCTGCTCGACCTCGGCCGAGGTCTCTTCGGCGGTCATGTCATCGGTCATAGTCGGCCCCCAGGCTCGCGAGTGTCTCGTCCGACCAGGAGTCGGCGGCCCAGCGCAGCGTCAGCTCGCCGAGCGGTTCCAGTTGTTCGAAGGAGAGCGCAGCGTGCCGATACAGCTCGAGCACCGAGATGAATCGCGCGACCACGATGCCGGGCTCGCTCACACCGGCCACGAGTTCACGGAAGCTCAGCGACTCCGTCCCGCGCAGCAGCGTGACGACGATCGCCGCCTGCTCCCGGATGCTCACGAGCGGCGCGTGCAGATGATCGAGGCCGACGTTCGGGATCTCCTTCGGCGCGAATGCCAGGAGGGCGAGCGCGGCGAAGTCGTCGGCCGTCAGCGACCAGACGAGCTCCGGCGTCTTGCGGCGATGCTTCTCGTCGAGCCGCACCGCGCGAACGTGCCGGCGATCCTCCCGTTGCAGGCAGCGCGAGAACCAGGCCGACACCTCCTTGAAGGCGCGGTACTGCAGCAGACGGGCGAAAAGCAGGTCGCGCGCTTCGAGCAGCGCGACTGCTTCGGCATCCACCAGCTCGCCCTGCGGGAGCAGGCCCGCGACCTTCATGTCGAGGAGCGTCGCCGCGACGACGAGGAACTCGGATGCCTGATCGAGCTCCTCATCGCCGTCGAGGTCGCGCAGGTACGCGATGAACTCGTTGGTCACCGCGCTCAGCGAGACCTCGGTGATGTCCATCTCGTGCTTCGAGATGAGATTCAGGAGCAGGTCGAACGGGCCGTCGAAGTTCGACAGCGAGACCCGGAATCCGGGATCGGATGCCGGGGCCTGCTGATCGATGACAGCGTCGGCGGATTCGGGCGCGAGGGTGGCGTCGAACTCGGAATCAGGCGACGGCGCCACGGGCGACCAGCTCCCGCGCCAGTCGCAGATACGCCTGTGCGGCGGCGTGCTCCGGCGCGAACTCGGTGATGGGGACGCCCGACACCGAAGCATCGGGGAACTTCACGGTGCGACCGATCACGGTCTCGAGCACGTCGTCGCCGAAGGCCTCGACGACGCGTTCGAGCACCTCGCGCGAGTGCAACGTGCGCGGGTCGTACATCGTCGCGAGCAGACCGTCCATCGTGATCGACGGGTTGAGGCGGTCGCGCACCTTGTCGATCGTCTCGATGAGCAGCGCGACTCCGCGCAGCGCGAAGAACTCGCACTCGAGCGGGATGATCACGCCGTGCGCCGCGGTGAGCGCGTTCACGGTGAGCAGGCCGAGCGACGGCTGGCAGTCGATGAGGATGACGTCGTACTCCCCCGCGACCTGCCGCAGCACGCGCGCGAGGATCGTCTCACGAGCGACCTCGTTGACGAGGTGCACCTCGGCCGCCGAGAGGTCGATGTTCGCGGGCATCACATCGAGACCCGCGACCCCGGAGGGGACGATCGCCTCGTGCGCATCGCGCTTGGTGTCGAGCAGCAGGTCGTAGATCGTGGGCACGTCGTGCGTCTGGATGCCGAGACCGGCCGAGAGCGCACCCTGCGGGTCGAAGTCGACGGCGAGCACCTTGCGACCGTACTCGGCGAGAGCCGCCGCCAGGTTGATCGAGGTCGTCGTCTTTCCGACGCCGCCCTTCTGATTGCAGAGGGCGATGATGCGCGCGGGACCGTGCGACGCGAGGGGTTCCGGTGTGGGGAACCCCTGATAGGGCCGTCCGGTGGGTCCCATGGGTGTGTCGTCGACCTTCTTGGCCGTCGCCCTGGACTTCGCCGCTTTCTCCGCCACCGGTTCTCCTGCTCCTTCGTGCTTGCTCGATTCTAGCGGGCGCCCTCTCCCTCACACGCCGCGCAACGCGGCGACGGGCTCGATGCGCGCGGCGCGCCGTGCCGGGTACCACCCCGATCCCCACCCCACCAGGGCTCCGAGGAAGATCCCGGCGACGGCGATGAGCGGGTCCGTGACGGGAGACCAGCCCTGCACGGCGGCGACCACGATCACCGCGACGACGCCGAGGGCGGATCCGATGATCCCTCCGATGAAGCCGATCACGATCGACTCGACCATGAACTGCCCGCCGATCTGCCGCCGCGTCGCGCCCAATGCGCGGCGGAGACCGATCTCACCGATGCGCTCCATCACCGACAGGAGGGTGACGTTGGCGATGCCCAGGCCACCGGCGAGGAGCGCGATGACGCCGAGGATGAGGAAGACGACATTCACGTCGGCCTGCACGTTCCGGCTGAGGTCGGAGGACGCCGACGGTGCGCGGGCCTCGAGGGACTCCGGGTCGTCGGGCTGAAGCGCGACCACAGCCTGCTCGGCCACCTGCGGGCCGGCGCCGACGACGATGTGGATCGCGAGCTCCGACGGAGCAGCCAGCCCGAAGTCCGCGCGGGCGGCTCCCTGCGGAATGATCACCCCGTCGACGAACTCCGTTCGTCTGTCCATGCCGTCGATGATGCCGATGACGGAATACGACACACCGGCGATGAAGATCGACGGCTGCGAGTCCACGCGGTTGATCCCCATGCGCTCCGCGGCCCGCTGACCGAGCACCGCCACGCGATCGCCGCGCGCATCGTGACCGTCGTCGAAGAAGCGTCCGGTCACGAGTTCCCCGTCGACGGCATCCGGGAGGTCCTGCGTCGTCGCGAACAGCTTCGGCGAAGCTGTGATCGGAGCCGAGGGGTCGTTGACCGGCACGGCCGTGATGGTCTCGCCATCGGCGAGCTCGACCTCGGCGATGAGGGCTGCGCTGTCGACGCCGGCGAGAAGCTTCACGCGCTCCGGGGAGTCCCAGGGCAGTCGTCCGGCCGCGACCGTGGTGTTCTCCCTGCCGGACTGCGCCTTCGCCGGTGTGACGACGACCTGAGTCGCCGCGACGCCGTCGAACTGCGCGGCGATCTGCGCTGCCGCTGTCTGGGCGAACCCCAGCGTCGCGACGAGCGAGGCGATGCCCAGCACCGTTCCGAGGATCGTCATGACCAGACGCGCCGGCCGGGATCCGATGTCGGCTGTCGCCTCGGCGACCAGATCCTGGAATGTGAACCGATCGGCATGTTTCACCGAGGGCAGCAGCGCAGTGGCGGCGTTCTCGGGAGTCGTGCCCTCGGGCGCGGAATTCTCGGCATCCGATGTCTCGGCCGGATCGTTCGTCGACCCGGCATCCGTGCGTCGGCGGCGGAGCAGGCGCATCACAGTTCGCTCAATCGTCCGTCGGAGATGCGGATGCTGCGTCCGGCGCGGCGCGCGACCGCGTCGTCGTGGGTGATGACGATGAGCGTGAGCCCGTCGGCATTGAGTTCTTCGAAGAGCTCCATGACCTCACCGGATGTGCGCTGGTCGAGGTTACCCGTCGGTTCATCGGCCAGGAGCAGTTGCGGGCCGCTGACCACTGCGCGCGCCACGGCGACGCGCTGCCGCTCACCACCCGACAACGAGTTCGGGAAGAAGTCGATGCGGTGTGCGAGGCCCACCCGCGAGAGCGCTTCGCGCGCCCGATCCTCCCGCTCCCGACGCGGCACTCCGCTGTAGAGCATCGGCATGAGCACGTTGTCGAGCACGCTGCGCCGCGGAAGCAGATGGAACGACTGGAAGACGAAGCCGATGAATCGGGCCCGCACCGCCGCGCGTTCGTCGTCGGTGAGGTCCCCCGTGAGCGACCCCGCCAGGCGGTACTCGCCGACGCTGGGCCGGTCGAGCAGCCCGAGGAGGTTGAGCATGGTGGACTTCCCGGAGCCGCTGGGACCCACGATCGAGATGTAGTCCCCCGCGGCCACGCTCAGCGAGGCCGCCTTCAACGCCTGGACTTCCGGGGGCCCGGGGAACGAACGCGTCACGTCGCGGAGCTCGACCAGCGGCGGCGCGGCCGTCACCGGCCCACCACCACGAGATCGCCCTCGTCGAGTTCACCGTCGACCGGTGTGACCTCGACGGCACCCTTGGCCGCGAGGCCGGGCTCGACGACGACGAGACGTGTCTTCGCGTCCTCGCCCTCTCGCGGGTCGGACTCGACCACTTCGACGCGCGACTCCCCGCCGGGGCCGGCGGTGAGCGCCGCGAGCGGCACCGACAGCACGTCGCCGTCCGTGGCGCCGACGGCGATCCGCACCCGCACATTGCTCCCCTGGAGCTGACTGATCTGCTCGGGGGTGAGGGGGTCCGGTTCGAGGATCACCGACCACCGAGCGCTGCTGTTCTTCCCCTCCTTGAGAGTCGAGATCACGGCCCGGTGCTCGGTCCCGTCCGGGAGCTCGAAGGTCGCTTCGGCGCCCGCCGCGAGCAGGCGCGCATCCGCCTCGGCCGCGGCGCCGGTGAGGCGGACGGTCGCACCCGAAACGGTCATCGCCGCTCCCTCGACGATCGAACCGCGCTGAACGTTCACCGCGTCGACGCGGCGCGGAAGCTCGGTGAGGTACAGAACCTCACTGGCGGGTAGGAAGGGAAGCGCCTTCTGGCGCGCCTCCTCGAGGGCTTCGTTCGCCGAGGTCACTGCGGCACGCGCGCTCTCGAGGGCGGATGCTTCACTGCTCGTGTCCTTCGGCGCCCAGATCGCATCGCGCTCGAGGTTCGCCGTGTGCAGAGCGCGCTCGGCGGCGGGCACTCCTTCGCCCGCGGCACGCGCGGCGTCGAGCGCCTCCACCGCGGTCTGCACGGCGACGTCCGCCTGGAAGGCTTCGACCGGGGTCGGCCCCGCGCCCGCGGCGGCCAGCGCCCTCTCGGCCTCGGTGACTCCGGACTGCGCGGAACGGACGGCCTCTTCGGCGGACCGCACGCCGTCGGCGGTTCCCTCCTCGGACTCCGGCACCGGATACCCGGCCTGCGCGTAGAGCTGAGCGATGCCGTCGGCGGTGGCCTGGTCGAACACGTTGGAGTTGACGTCTCCGGCACCGATGCCGACGCTCGCGAGCGCCTGCTTCAGCTGCAGAACGTCCGGCCCCGAGACACCGAAGCGCAGAGTGCGGTACGCCGGAAGCTCGCCGGGGAGCACGATCACCGGGCGGCCGACGATCTCGAGGGCGACCGACAACGGCGTGAGGGTGGCACCGACATCAGGCGTCTTGCCCGTGACGACGGCGCCACCGGTGAGGGTCGACGTATCGATCTTGACGTCGACGGCATCCGCGTATCCGACGTCTGCGCGCAGCGTGACGTCGTTGCTCAACGGACCGAACTCCACCGGGGCGGTAACGAGACCGGGCTCGGGGGCTTCCGCGCTCGATGCGTCGGGCGAGAGCAGGAAGCGCCCGACCAGGAGTCCGGCCACCAGGCAGACCACGGCGGCGAGCGCCACGATCCAGAGGGTCCGGTTACCCCGGAGCACGCGCCCCCAGCCGCTCACGCGGGAGGCGCCGGCATCCGCATCCGATTTCTCCTCCGCGGGGCCGTCCAGCAGATCGGTGAACGTCGTCGTCTCCGCCGCGGCGGAGGCCTCCCCCGCCCCGGCTTCGTCTTTCTCTGCGGGGACCTTCGTCGTCGGGGTCTCGTCGTCGCGCATCACTTGCTCTGCTCGGCGGCGGCCTTGAAGGCGTCGAGGTCGGCCTTGTTCGCAGCGATGAACTTCTCCTCCAGCGCGAACTGGATCTCCATCGACTTCTTCGTGAAGGACGTCTTCTCTCGGCATTCGAGGTCGACCAGGGCGAGCGCGATCTCCCGCTCGCCCAGTTCCTTCATCTCCGGGCTCTCACTCGGATCGACGAAATCGGGCGAGTCGAGATCGACCTGCTCGGAGCCGTCGCCGTAGGCGGCGTCGTACAGGGCGTTCTGGTCGTCGATGATCGACTGGCCGGCATCCATCTGCTTCTCGAACCCGGGTTCACCCTTGTCGGCCATGCACGCGGCCCACTCGGCGTTCAGATCGGCGAGCTCGGGGGCGTCCTGAGAGGTCGTCCACAGCTCCTCCATGTTGGCGCGCAGGTCGGCGAACTCCTCGGCCTGCCACGGGTCGTCGCCCTCGAGCTCGTGCTGCGCCCAGCCCTGGCATCCGGCCGTCTCCCAGTTGTACTCGTAGCTGCCGTCCTCCGACATCTCCGATTCCTCCTGCGGCGGGCCGTACAGGACCTCGTAGAACGCCGTCTGCTCGGACTCCGAGAGCGACGAGACGTAGTCGGCGTTCGGGTCGACGTACTCCTGATCGGTCGGGCCCTCATCCTGCTGCTCGGCGAACGGGCTGTTGACGTACCCGTAGCCGTACTTCTCCACCCACTCGCGCTCGTCGGGCTCCCACTCGATGTCGTCGCTGGTCATCACGCCGCCGCTGTTGGTGTTCGGGACGTACTCGAAGCCTTCCTCCGACATGCATTCCGAGATCAGTTCCTCGACCTTGACCTGCTGCTCGTCGAACTTCTTCTGCTGCTCCTCGGGCGAGAGGTCGCTGCCCCAGGCGGCGGAGAGGTACTCGTTCAGGGGCGAGTCCTCGTAGCTGAGCTCATCGGAGGACGCGCCTCCGCAGCCCGAGAGGACGAACACCATGGCGGTCGCCGCGAGCGCGGCGAGAGGAACGGTGGAACGCATGTGAGGACTCCTTTGTACATCCGACGGTGGCCGGAAGTATCCACAGTAGGGAATCGCGTTCGATTCTCGCGTCCGCCGAAAGGATGACAAATCACGAATGGTGGGTCCGAGACCGAGATGCCCCTCAGCGGGCGCGCGGATGCGAGGTCGCGTAGATGTCGCGCAGGGTGTCGACCGAGACGTGCGTGTAGATCTGGGTGGTCGCGACCGACGCGTGTCCGAGGAGCTCCTGCACGACACGCACATCGGCGCCGCCCTGCAGCAGGTGCGTGGCGAACGAATGGCGCAGGGTGTGCGGCGATACCTCGGCGGTGATCTGTGCACGCTCGGCGGCGGAGCGGATGACGAGCCAGGCGCTCTGCCGCGACAGCGGTGCACCGCGTGCGCCGAGGAACAGGCGGGCCGACGCCCTGCCCTTCGCCGCGAGTTCGGGGCGAACGCGCGTGAGGTAGGCATCGACCGCATCCCGAGCGAAAGAACCGACGGGAACGATGCGCTCCTTCGAACCCTTGCCGCGCAGCCGCAGCACGTCGCCGTGCGCGAGATCGTCGACGTCGAGTCCGACCGCCTCCGACACGCGCGCACCCGTCGCATAGAGCAGTTCGAGCAGCGCTCGGTCGCGGATGCCAATCGGCTCGTCCGCCGAGGGCGCCTGGAGGAGCCTCTCCACCTGATCGATCGTCAGCGCTTTCGGCAGGCGCCTGGGCGCTTTCGGCGGGCGCAACCGCCCGCTCGGGTCGTCCTGTTCGATGCCTTCCCGCGCGAGATACCGATGCCACCCGCGCACCGACGACTGCAGGCGGGCGAGGCTGGTCGCGGCGGGCGGCGGCTCTTCGGCGGAGCGCTCCTCGATGAAACGCGAGATCACTTGAGGCGTGACCTCCGATGTCTCGCTGATCCCCGCATCCGTCAACCACGTGACGTAGCCGTCGAGATCTCGTCGATACGCGGCGACCGTGTGCTCGCTGAGGCCGCGCTCGATCGTGACGTGACGCAGATACGAGTCGAGGGCGCGCGCGAGGAGCATCCTCAGCTCCGGTCGCGCAGCCTCAGCGTCGCTGTCATCACGCCCAGGCTCAGGATGCCGTTGCGCATGCGCCCGGCGAGCACCGCATCGACGGCATCCGCCAGCGGGACCCACTCGACGCGGATGTCGGCTTCTTCGTCCTCCCGCGCGTGCGGGGTCTCGGCGTCCGAGAGCCCCGTCGCGAGGAAGATGTGGATGAGTTCGTCGTTTCCGCCCGGCGTCGTCCAGGACGAGACCAGCGGCTCCCAGTGCGAGGCGGTGAGATCGGCCTCCTCCGCGAGTTCGCGGCGAGCGGCCTCGAGTGGCTCCTCCCCCGGCACGTCCAGAAGTCCGGCGGGCAGTTCCCAGTCGCGGTGACGGATCGGATGCCGGTACTGCTGGATGAGCAGCACGCGTCTCTCGTCGTCGAGCGCGAGGATCGCCACCGCTCCGGTGTGCGCGACGTACTGGCGACGGATCTCGCCGTCGCCGTAACGCACCCGATCGTCACGGACGTCCCACACCGCACCCTCGAACGCGAGGTCGCTCTGCAGGACCTCGGGTTCGAAGAGCTCGTCGTGGAGATCGCCCGCGTCGACGGGGTTCTCAGGCATCGGCGGCCGCGTCGACGTCGAACAGTTCGCTCGCGCGGTGACGCTCGATCGCCGCGCCGACGAGACCGCGGAACAGCGGGTGCGGGTCGGTCGGGCGCGAGCGCAGCTCGGGGTGAGCCTGGGTGGCGATGTAGTACGGGTGCACGTCGCGCGGCAGCTCGACGTACTCGACCAGGTCGAGCTCGGGGTTCAGACCCGAGAAGACCAGACCGGCGTCGGACAGGCGACCGCGGTAGGCGTTGTTGACCTCGTAGCGGTGACGGTGACGCTCGGATGCCTGCGCCGAACCGTAGACCTCACGAGCAAGAGATCCCTCGGCGAGAGCCGCCTGGTACAGGCCCAGACGCATCGTGCCGCCCAGGTCTCCCCCGTCGAGGATCTCGACCTGCTCCGCCATCGTCGCGATGACGGGCTCGGAGGTCTCGGGATCGAACTCGCTCGACGATGCGCCCTCGATACCGGCGACGTGGCGGGCGTACTCGATGACCATGCACTGCAGACCGAGGCACAGGCCGAGGGTCGGGATGCCCTGCTCACGAGCGAAGCGCAGGGCGCCGAGCTTGCCCTCGATACCGCGGATGCCGAAACCACCGGGAACACAGATGCCGTCGAGCTGCGACAGCTGCTCCTGCGCGCCCTCGGGTGTCTCGCACAGATCCGAGGGGATCCAACGGATGTTGACCTTCGTCTCCTGCGCGAAGCCACCCGCCTTCAGCGCCTCGGTGACCGAGAGGTACGCGTCGGGCAGGTCGATGTACTTGCCGACGAGACCGATGGTGACCTCGTGCTTGGGGTTGTGGACCGCATGGAGCACCTTGTTCCAGCGCGTCCAGTCGACGTCGGCAGCCTTGGCGTCGAGCCCGAGGCGGCGCACGATGTAGGAGTCGAGGCCCTGGTCGTTGAGCGTGGACGGGATGTCGTAGATGCTCGGCAGATCGACGGTGTTGATGACGCCCTCGACGTCGACGTCGCACATGAGGGCGATCTTGTTGCGGTTGCTCTCGCTCACCGGGCGGTCGCTGCGCAGCACCAGCGCATCGGGCTGGATGCCGACCTGGCGGAGGGCCGCGACCGAGTGCTGGGTCGGCTTGGTCTTCTGCTCCCCCGACGCGCCCATGAAGGGCACGAGCGACACGTGCACGAAGAAGACGCTGTCGCGGCCGAGCTCGTGGCGCAGCTGACGCGCCGCCTCGAGGAAGGGCTGCGACTCGATGTCGCCGACGGTTCCACCGACCTCGGTGATGATGACGTCGGGACGCGGGTCCTCCGACGCCTGCAGGCGCATGCGGCGCTTGATCTCGTCGGTGATGTGCGGGATCACCTGGACCGTGTCGCCGAGGTACTCGCCACGCCGCTCGCGGGCGATGACCTGCGAGTAGATCTGACCGGTCGTGACGTTCGCCGCCTGCGACAGGTTGATGTCGAGGAAACGCTCGTAGTGTCCGATGTCGAGGTCGGTCTCGGCGCCGTCGTCGGTGACGAAGACCTCACCGTGCTGGAACGGGTTCATCGTCCCCGGATCGACGTTGAGGTACGGGTCGAGCTTCTGCATGACGACGCGCATACCGCGGGCCGTGAGCAGGTTTCCCAGGCTCGCTGCGGTGAGCCCCTTACCCAAAGACGAAACGACACCGCCCGTCACAAAAATGTGCTTGGTGGTGTCGTTGTTGGGTCCCGCAGAAGAAGAGTTCATCACGGGCTTCTATCCTAACAGTTCGTTCAGCGACCGAGGCTGAGGAGTTCACGGGCATGGGTCAGTGCGGCGTCGGAATCGGCGAGTCCGGAGAGCAGCCGAGCCATCTCCGCCTCACGATCCGAACCGTCGAGTCGCCTCACATTCGAGGCGGTGACTGCTCCGTCGTTCGACTTCACGACGGACAGGTGGTTCGTGGCGAAGGCGGCGACCTGAGCGAGATGGGTCACCGCGATCACCTGCGACTTCTCTGCGAGCCGGGCGAGTCGCCGCCCGACCTCGATCGCCGCCGCCCCGCCGATGCCGGCGTCGACCTCGTCGAAGACGAAGGTGGGCACCGGGTCGGTCGCGGCGATGACGACCTCGATCGCCAGCATCACGCGGGACAGTTCACCCCCGGAGGCCCCCTTGGCGACGGAACGCGGTTCGGCGCCGGGGTGCGGGGCGAGGAGGATCGCCACGTCGTCACGACCGTGGGTGCTCTCCGTACCCGGGGACACGGCGACGGTCAGCCGCGCATCCGGCATCGCCAGCGCATGCAGCTCGTCGGTCACGGCGGCGCCCAAGCGCTCGGCCGCTTCGGTTCGCGCGGCGGTCAGCGCATCCGCGGCGGCGTCGAGCTCGGCGCGGCCGGCGTCGCGCTCGGCGATCAGCCGCTCGAGCCTGTCGTCATCGTCGTCGAGCTCGGCGAGTCGAGCCGAGCCCGTCTGCCACACCTCGAGCGCTTCGCCGAGGGAGCCGTGGGCGCGGATCAGGGTACCGAGCGCGGCACGGCGTTCCTCGACGGCCGCGAGCTCGTGCGGGCCGGACTCGTCGAGATCGGCCAGGTAGGCGGAGAGGAGCCCGGCTACATCGGTCAGGCGATAGCCGATGTCGGCAAGGCTCTCGGAGATCGCCGCCAGCTTGGCATCGGTCACACGTTCGAGCACGCGGCGCGCCTCGGCCACCAGAGCAGAGGCGTCGGGCTCGCCCTCCTCGTTCGAGAGGGCGCCATGGGCGACGGATGCCGCGAGCCGGAGTTCTTCGGCGTTCGCGAGGCGCTCCGCACGCTCGGCGAGCTCCTCGTCCTCCCCCGCTTCGGGTGCCGTCGCCTCGATCAGGGCGAGGGCCTCCCGCAACCTGCTCGCCTCATCGGCGCGTCGGTCGCGATTTTCGCTGATGTCGGAGATCTCGACATCGAGCGCCCGCCACCGCTCGAACGCGAGGCCGTAGGTCTGGAGCGCGGACGCGATCGGCGCTCCCCCGAAGCGATCGAGCGCGTCCCGCTGCGCGGCCGCGGATCGCAGCCGCAACTGCTCGGACTGGCCGTGGACAACGACGAGCTCGTCGGCGAGTGCCGAGAGGACGCCCGCCGGCGCGGCCCGACCGCCGACGCTCGCACGGCTGCGGCCTTCGGCGCTCAGCGTGCGCGAGACGTAGAGCTCGGAACGACCGGCTCCGGCCGGTTCGAGCTCGCCACCGGCATCCGACACGATCTCCGAGACCGGGCCGGTCTCGGGAACGATCCACACGCCGGCGACGGATGCCTGCGCGGCACCTGCGCGCACCGCGCCGGAGTCCGCGCGCTGACCGAGCAGCAGGCCGAGGCCGGTGACGACCATGGTCTTCCCCGCACCGGTCTCGCCGGTGATCGCGGTGAACCCGGGGCCCAGCGGCAGCACGGCGTCGTCGATGACGCCGAGCCCCTGCATCCGCATCTCCTCGATCACGACGGCACCTCCTGCCCTCTCCACCCCTCGACCGGGAGCTGGAACTTGCGCACCAGACGGTTCGTGAACGCGGTCGGGTGCAGACGCGCGAGTCGCACGGGGCGGGACGAGCGGCGGGCGACCACGCGAGCGCCCGGGGGAAGCTCATGGGATCGGCGCCCATCGCACCAGAGGATGCCGGAGCCGTCCGTGCGCTCGAGCATCTCGATCGCGACGGCCGCATCGGGACTGACGACGAGGGGCTTCGCGAACAGCGCGTGCGCCGAAAGCGGCACGACGGCGATCGCCTCGACACTCGGCCAGATCACCGGACCTCCGGCCGAGAAGTTGTAGGCGGTGGAGCCCGTGGGTGTCGAGATCACCATTCCGTCGCAGCCGAAGCTCGACAGCGGGCGACCATCGATCTCGAGCACGACCTCGATCATGCGCTCCCGGCTGGCCTTCTCGACCGTCGCCTCGTTCAGAGCCCAGGTCTCGTAGACGACCGCTCCCTCCGCGTCCTTGACGCGCACCGAGAGCGCCAGACGCTCCTCGACCTCGTAATCGCGAGCGATCACGCGCCGCACCGCGTCGTCCATGTCGTCGCGATCGATCTCGGCGAGGAAGCCGACGTGTCCCATGTTGATGCCGAGGACGGGTGCCCCGGTCTCGCGCACCAGTTCAGCCGCCCGCAGGATCGTGCCGTCGCCGCCGAGCACGATCGCGAGTTCGAGGCTGAGGGGGTCGATCGTGGTTCCGAACTCGTCGACGTCGGCGAAGAACGCATCGACGGCGGCCAGCTCCGAGCGGTCGTCGGGCGCCAGTACGGGGCGGGCGCCAGCATCGCGCAGGGCTTCGATCACCCTCCGTGCGGCCGCGACCGTATCGGCGCGACCGGCGTGGGCGACGACCAGGATGTTGCGCTCGTTCATCGTCCTCCTGCCAAAGCGTTGATGCGATCCAACCATTCTGTCGGATTGCTGCCGCGCCCCGGTGCGAGATGGACGAGGTATTCGGAGTTGCCGTGGGTTCCGAGGATCGGGGAGGGAAGGATGCCGAGCATCCCGAGTCCCGCGTCCCAGGCGCTCCAGACCGTTCGCGCCACCGCATCGGCGCGCGTCGCGGGGTCGGTGACGAGTCCGCCCCGCACGGCGGTGCGCCCCACCTCGAACTGCGGCTTCACCAGCAGGACGATGTCGGACGTCGGGGCGGCGATCCTCGCGACGGCCGGGAGCACGAGCTCGAGCGAGATGAACGAGAGATCGCCGACGATCAGGTCGGGCGCCGACGGCTCCCCCGTCGCCTCGGCGAGGTTCTCGGGGGTCATATGGCGCACGTTGTAGCCCTCGACCGAGACGACGGAGGGATCGGCCGCGATCGACGGGGCCAACTGGCCATGACCGACGTCGACCGCGAGGACGCGACGAGCGCCGCGCTCGCGGAGCACCTGAGTGAAGCCGCCAGTGGACGCGCCCATGTCGAGGGCGAGACGACCGGCGGCATCGACGTCGAAACCGTCGAGCGCGGCGATGAGCTTGTGCGCGGCGCGCCCCACGTAGTGGTCGGCGCCCGCGATCGAGATCTCGGACGAATCCGTGACCGCGGTCGAGGCCTTGACGACCGGTCGGCCGTCGACCGACACGAGTCCCTCGGCGATCAAGGTGGCGGCGTGCGTGCGCGAACGTGCGAGTCCTCGCGCGGCGAGGGCGGCGTCGAGGCGCGTCATCGTGTCGGCGTCTCCCGGGAGTCGAGTTTCGCCCCGCTCTCGAGACGTCGGGCGAGGTCGTCGTGCAGCGCAGAGTACGCGTCGGCGCGCGCGGGCAGCGGCTGTCCTTCGATCAGGCGCAACCGACTCCACAGACCGTCGGTCGGGGTGCTCGTCGTGTCATCGCTCACGGCATCCACTGTACGCGGAGCCTCGGACAGCGGTGGGCTGCCACGGCGGAAGCGGTCAACCGCACTAGCCCGCGGGTCAGGGCCGGTGGAAGGGGTCGTCGTAGAGGTGCTCGGGCACCCGGAGCACGAATACCGGGGTTCCCGAGGCCCAGATCGCCGCAGCGCCGGCGCGGAGCAGATCGATCTGCTCTCCCGCGTCGGCGACGATCTCGACATCGGCACCCCGTACCCGCACCGCAGCGCCGTTCACGTGGAAGACCCCGTCGCGCTCGATCGTCTCCGGGTACGGCTGGTGCAGCTCGCGAAGATCGCTCACGATGAACGTCGGACGCGAGCCCTCGGGGGCCGCGAGAACGTGCTTCGGACGGTCGATCCCGGTCAGGACGAGAACCGAGTCGATGCCGACGCGATTGGCGCCCATGATGTCGGTGTCGAGGCGGTCGCCGATGAAGAGCGCCTTCGTCGCGTCGAAACGCGCGATCGCCTCTTCGAAGATCGGCGTCTCGGGCTTCCCGGCCACCGTCGCGAGTCGTCCGACCGCTGTGTGCACCGCGGAGACGAGCGTTCCGTTGCCCGGAGCGACGCCGCGCTCGCGCGGGATCGTCCAGTCGGTGTTGGTCGCGATCCAGGGGATTCCGCCCTCGTCCTCCGGCAACTGCAACGCGAAGGATGCTTCGGCGAGGTCCGTCCAGGCCACCTCGGGTGCGAAGCCCTGCACGACGGCCTGCGGTGAGTCCCGCGCACTGCGGGTGACGGTGTAGCCGGCCTTCTGCAATTCGTCGACGAGACCGTCTCCCCCGACCACGAGGATCGTGGCAGGTGCGGGGACGATGTCGGCCAGAAGCCGCATCGCCGCCTGTGGACTCGTCACGACATCCTGCGGTGCGACCTCGAGACCGAGGCTCGTCAGGTGCGCAGCGACGGACGCGTCGGTTCGGGAGGCATTGTTGGTGATGTAACCGAGCCGCACACGGCTCGCCGCTTCGTTCAGGCTCTCCACGGCGAAGGGCAGGGCGCCGGGACCGGCGTAGACCACGCCGTCCAGGTCGGCGAGAACGGTGTCGACACCGTCGAGCGGCGTCGCGGCCGGGCGCTTTCGGGAGAACAGCGCCACTCAGGCCCCCGAGGTTTCGGAGTCGTCGTCGGACTCCCCGAGGAGCTCGCGCACCTCGTCCTCGACGGAAGACTCCACGTCGACGGCGACCGTCGCCGATTCGGCTACGGTCGTGGAAGCGGCGTCGAACACCGCCTCCACGGCGTCGTCGTCGTCTTCGTCGTCCACATCGGCGTCGTCGTCCTCGTCGAAGTCGCCCTCGATGAGGCCGTCCTCGATGAAGATCTCCTCATCGCCTGCCTCATCGATGCCGAGTGCCTCCGCAGCGACCTCGGCGCGATGCGCCCAGAACGCCGCCTCTTCGTCACGACCGAGGTCTTCGAGCACGGCGGCGCGGGCGGCGAAGAGCGCGGGGCTCCATTCGAAGGCGCGATCGGGGTCGAGCTCGGGGATCTCGAGCTCGCCGAGGGCGAGTTCAAGATCTCCCTGGTCGAGACGGGCACCCGACATAGCGATCGCCAGCGCCACGCGCACGGGAGTCGCGAGCGAGGATCGGTCGACGGAGCGTCCGGTCTCGAGCGCGCGGTCGGGACGTCCGATGCCGCGCTCGCTGTCGACCATGAGCGCGATCTGATCGTCCTTCCCGGAGATGCGGCGGAAGGTGCGAAGCTCGCGCAGCGCCAGGGCGAAGTCCTCGGTCGCGTAGGCCGTGATCCCGAGCGTCTCGCGAACGATAGCGATACGTCCCGCGCTCCGCGACGCCGCGAGCGCGTGCTCGTGCGCCAGGGCCGGGTCTTCGTCGATGAGTCGCGACGCCATCGCAAGATGCCGCGCCACGACATCCGCGTTCTCCTTGCTCAGCGTCTTGAGCTCATTGCGCGCCGCACCGTTGAGGTCACGAGCCGTGACCTCGTCCGGGATGCGGGGCGCGTCGAAACGCGGGCGCTCGTTCGCCGCCTGCACCGGACGCTCGCGGCCCGCTCCCCCGCGCTGCGGGTACGAGCGGCCGCCGGCGCCCTCTCGGCGAGGAGCGCGGTCGCGGTCGAAGCCACCTTCGCGGCGAGGGGCACCACCGTCGCGGTTGTACCCTGCCTCACGCCGGGGCGCACCGCCATCACGGTTGTACCCGCCCTCACGCCGGGGCGCACCGCCATCACGGTTGTAGCCACCTTCACGACGAGGAGCACCACCGTCACGGTTGTAGCCACCCTCACGACGAGGAGCACCACCGTCACGGTTGTAGCCACCCTCACGACGAGGAGCACCGCCATCACGGTTGTACCCGCCCTCACGACGAGGAGCACCACCGTCACGGTTGTACCCGCCCTCACGACGAGGCGCGCGGTCGCGATCGTAGCCACCTTCGCGACGCGGCGCACCAGCATCGCGGTTGTACCCGCCCTCACGACGAGGCGCACCGCCATCACGGTTGTACCCGCCCTCACGACGAGGCGCGCGGTCGCGATCGTAGCCACCTTCGCGGCGAGGGGCACCACCGTCACGGTTGTACCCGCCCTCGCGGCGAGGGGCACCACCGTCACGGTTGTACCCGCCCTCGCGGCGCGGGGCAGCGCCGTCACGGTTGTAGCCGCCCTCGCGGCGCGGGGCAGCGCCGTCACGGTTGTAGCCGCCCTCACGACGCCTACGATCGCCGTCGCGGCGCGGACCGCCCTCGCGATAGTTCGGTCGTCCGCCGGAAGGGCGCTCATTGCGGGCTCCGCGGTCGTTGTCGCGACTCGGGCGGCGCTGGTCGTCTTCCGGCATGATGATTCCTATCCCTGTAAACGCAAAATGGCCACCCAGCACTGGGTGGCCATTTACTTAAAAGAAGTCCGGCGGTGTCCTACTCTCCCACAGGGTCCCCCCTGCAGTACCATCGGCGCTGTGAGGCTTAGCTTCCGGGTTCGGAATGTAA
>NZ_JBIBHO010000007.1:0-1137 GCF_042957055.1 Microbacterium sp. NPDC008134
CTTAAAAGAAGTCCGGCGGTGTCCTACTCTCCCACAGGGTCCCCCCTGCAGTACCATCGGCGCTGTGAGGCTTAGCTTCCGGGTTCGGAATGTAACCGGGCGTTTCCCTCACGCTATGGCCGCCGAAACACTATTGATGTTTCAATCAAACACATAACAAAGTCATTGTTGTTATGCGGTTCTCGACCGTACATCGAGAACCACTCAGTGGACGCAAGCACCAACGAACGGTGGTGTTATCAAGTCATCGGCTTATTAGTACCAGTCAGCTGCACACGTTACCGTGCTTCCACATCTGGCCTATCAACCCAGTAGTCTGGCTGGGAGCCTCTCACCCGAAGGTATGGAAATCTCATCTTGAGGCCGGCTTCCCGCTTAGATGCTTTCAGCGGTTATCCATCCCGAACGTAGCTAATCAGCGGTGCTCCTGGCGGAACAACTGACACACCAGAGGTTCGTCCAACCCGGTCCTCTCGTACTAGGGTCAGATCCTCTCAAATTTCCTACGCGCGCAGCGGATAGGGACCGAACTGTCTCACGACGTTCTAAACCCAGCTCGCGTACCGCTTTAATGGGCGAACAGCCCAACCCTTGGGACCTACTCCAGCCCCAGGATGCGACGAGCCGACATCGAGGTGCCAAACCATGCCGTCGATATGGACTCTTGGGCAAGATCAGCCTGTTATCCCCGAGGTACCTTTTATCCGTTGAGCGACAGCGCTTCCACAAGCCACTGCCGGATCACTAGTCCCGACTTTCGTCCCTGCTCGACCTGTCAGTCTCACAGTCAAGCTCCCTTGTGCACTTACACTCGACACCTGATTACCAACCAGGTTGAGGGAACCTTTGGGCGCCTCCGTTACTTTTTGGGAGGCAACCGCCCCAGTTAAACTACCCACCAGGCACTGTCCCTGAACCGGATTACGGTTCGAAGTTAGATATCCAGAGTGACCAGAGTGGTATTTCAACAATGACTCCACACGAACTGGCGTCCATGCTTCAAAGTCTCCCACCTATCCTACACAAGCCACACCGAACACCAATACCAAGCTGTAGTAAAGGTCACGGGGTCTTTCCGTCCTGCTGCGCGTAACGAGCATCTTTACTCGTAATGCAATTTCGCCGAGTTCGCGGTTG
>NZ_JBIBHO010000007.1:1234-5641 GCF_042957055.1 Microbacterium sp. NPDC008134
TGAGACAGTTGGGAAGTCGTTACGCCATTCGTGCAGGTCGGAACTTACCCGACAAGGAATTTCGCTACCTTAGGATGGTTATAGTTACCACCGCCGTTTACTGGGGCTTAAATTCTCAGCTTCGCCTTACGGCTAACCGGTCCTCTTAACCTTCCAGCACCGGGCAGGCGTCAGTCCGTATACATCGTCTTGCGACTTGGCACGGACCTGTGTTTTTAGTAAACAGTCGCTACCCACTAGTCTCTGCGGCCTCCAAACGCTTTCGGAGCAAGTCCTAATACGTCGAAGGCCCCCCTTCTCCCGAAGTTACGGGGGCATTTTGCCGAGTTCCTTAACCACGATTCTCTCGATCTCCTTGGTATTCTCTACCTGACCACCTGAGTCGGTTTGGGGTACGGGCGGCTAGAACCTCGCGTCGATGCTTTTCTCGGCAGCATAGGATCACCCACTTTTTATCCGCATCGTGTCTCAGCCTACGTGAACGGCGGATTTGCCTACCGTTCGGCCTACGCACTTGCACCAGGACAACCATCGCCTGGCTTGGGCTACCTTCCTGCGTCACACCTGTTAATACGCTAACCGCACCAGAATGGGGTCGTGCGCTAGGCCCAACGCTTCACCCCGAAGGGATCCATCAGTGGGATTCAGACACTTAGCACTACTGGATTAGTTTGGGCGGTTCTTCGCCGGTACGGGAATATCAACCCGTTGTCCATCGACTACGCCTGTCGGCCTCGCCTTAGGTCCCGACTTACCCAGGGAAGATTAGCTTGACCCTGGAACCCTTGGTCTTTCGGAGGACGTGTTTCTCACACGTCTTTCGCTACTCATGCCTGCATTCTCACTCGTGTAGCCTCCACGGCTGGTTTCCACCGCCGCTTCGCTGGCCACACGACGCTCTCCTACCCATCAACACGGCTGGACCACGAAGGCCTACCAATAATGTCAATGCCACAACTTCGGTGGCGTGCTTGAGCCCCGTTACATTGTCGGCGCGGAATCACTTGACCAGTGAGCTATTACGCACTCTTTCAAGGGTGGCTGCTTCTAAGCCAACCTCCTGGTTGTCAAGGCAACTCCACATCCTTTCCCACTTAGCACGCGCTTTGGGACCTTAGTTGGTGGTCTGGGTTGTTTCCCTCTCGACTATGAAGCTTATCCCCCACAGTCTCACTGCTGCGCTCTCACTTACCGGCATTCGGAGTTTGGCTGACGTCAGTAACCTTGTAGGGCCCATCGGCCATCCAGTAGCTCTACCTCCGGCAAGAAACACGCAACGCTGCACCTAAATGCATTTCGGAGAGAACCAGCTATCACGAAGTTTGATTGGCCTTTCACCCCTATCCACAGCTCATCCCCTCAGTTTTCAACCTAAGTGGGTTCGGTCCTCCACGACGTCTTACCGTCGCTTCAACCTGGCCATGGATAGATCACTTCGCTTCGGGTCTAGGACATGCGACTGAATCGCCCTATTCAGACTCGCTTTCGCTACGGCTACCCCACACGGGTTAACCTCGCCACATATCGCTAACTCGCAGGCTCATTCTTCAAAAGGCACGCTGTCACACCTACCAGGGGTGCTCCAACGGTTTGTAAGCAAACGGTTTCAGGTACTATTTCACTCCCCTCCCGGGGTACTTTTCACCTTTCCCTCACGGTACTTGTCCGCTATCGGTCATCTGGGAGTATTTAGGCTTATCAGGTGGTCCTGACAGATTCACACGGGATTTCACGGGCCCCGTGCTACTTGGGATACTCTTCGCGCCAAGAGAAGCATTTCGACTACGGGGTTGGCACCCTCTATGACCGGCCTTTCAAGACCGTTCGTCTATACCTTCTTGTAACGCCGCCATCTCGGCAGAAATGACTGAAAAGTCCCACAACCCCCAACGTGCAACGCCTGCCGGCTATCACACACGCTAGGTTTAGCCTGATCCGGTTTCGCTCGCCACTACTAACGGAATCGCGGTTGCTTTCTCTTCCTGTGGGTACTGAGATGTTTCACTTCCCCACGTTCCCTCTACCCGCCCTATATATTCAGGCGGGAGTCACTAGGTCGGCACGCCGCCCAGCGGGGTTTCCCCATTCGGACACCCTCGGATCAAAACTTGCTTATCAGTTCCCCGAGGCTTATCGCAGATTGCTACGTCCTTCTTCGGCTCCAGATGCCAAGGCATCCACCGTTTGCTCTTAAAGACTTGAAATCACATGAGTTCGAATCAAAAACTCGACCCGGCCCGAAGACCGGATCAGAAATTGACTAATGATCTTTAAGATCATCTTGCGCAACCAGTCCGAAAACCGGTTGCAAGATGCTCGCGTCCACTGTGTAGTTCTCAAAGTACGGGCGGTACCCCTCACCGCTTGCCCAACCGGACAAACAACAAGAGGCCCAGAGTAACCAAATGCTTCCAACCCGAAGGTCAAAGCGCATCCGGTCCCTCAGGACCCAACAGCGTGCAGGCACCGACCCCCAACCCCCACTCTTTCCAACAACCGAAGTTGCGTACTCGACCAAAGATCAGATCTCGATGCCATGTCAAATGTTCCACCCATGAGCTCCCAGCGAAGAACGTGTGCCTTCGAACCGGGTTCTGGACATCCGAAGATGTCAGATGCTCCTTAGAAAGGAGGTGATCCAGCCGCACCTTCCGGTACGGCTACCTTGTTACGACTTAGTCCTAATTACCGATCCCACCTTCGACGGCTCCCTCCACAAGGGTTAGGCCACCGGCTTCAGGTGTTACCGACTTTCATGACTTGACGGGCGGTGTGTACAAGACCCGGGAACGTATTCACCGCAGCGTTGCTGATCTGCGATTACTAGCGACTCCGACTTCATGAGGTCGAGTTGCAGACCTCAATCCGAACTGGGACCGGCTTTTTGGGATTCGCTCCACCTCGCGGTATTGCAGCCCTTTGTACCGGCCATTGTAGCATGCGTGAAGCCCAAGACATAAGGGGCATGATGATTTGACGTCATCCCCACCTTCCTCCGAGTTGACCCCGGCAGTATCCCATGAGTTCCCACCATTACGTGCTGGCAACATAGAACGAGGGTTGCGCTCGTTGCGGGACTTAACCCAACATCTCACGACACGAGCTGACGACAACCATGCACCACCTGTTTACGAGTGTCCAAAGAGTTGACCATTTCTGGCCCGTTCTCGTATATGTCAAGCCTTGGTAAGGTTCTTCGCGTTGCATCGAATTAATCCGCATGCTCCGCCGCTTGTGCGGGTCCCCGTCAATTCCTTTGAGTTTTAGCCTTGCGGCCGTACTCCCCAGGCGGGGAACTTAATGCGTTAGCTGCGTCACGGAATCCGTGGAATGGACCCCACAACTAGTTCCCAACGTTTACGGGGTGGACTACCAGGGTATCTAAGCCTGTTTGCTCCCCACCCTTTCGCTCCTCAGCGTCAGTTACGGCCCAGAGATCTGCCTTCGCCATCGGTGTTCCTCCTGATATCTGCGCATTCCACCGCTACACCAGGAATTCCAATCTCCCCTACCGCACTCTAGTCTGCCCGTACCCACTGCAGGCCGGAGGTTGAGCCTCCGGATTTCACAGCAGACGCGACAAACCGCCTACGAGCTCTTTACGCCCAATAATTCCGGATAACGCTTGCGCCCTACGTATTACCGCGGCTGCTGGCACGTAGTTAGCCGGCGCTTTTTCTGCAGGTACCGTCACTTTCGCTTCTTCCCTGCTAAAAGAGGTTTACAACCCGAAGGCCGTCATCCCTCACGCGGCGTTGCTGCATCAGGCTTTCGCCCATTGTGCAATATTCCCCACTGCTGCCTCCCGTAGGAGTCTGGGCCGTGTCTCAGTCCCAGTGTGGCCGGTCACCCTCTCAGGCCGGCTACCCGTCGACGCCTTGGTGAGCCATTACCTCACCAACAAGCTGATAGGCCGCGAGCCCATCCCCAACCGAAATTCTTTCCAGACGCAGACCATGCGGTCACATCACATATCCAGTATTAGACGCCGTTTCCAGCGCTTATCCCAGAGTCAGGGGCAGGTTGCTCACGTGTTACTCACCCGTTCGCCACTGATCCACAGAGCAAGCTCTGCTTCACCGTTCGACTTGCATGTGTTAAGCACGCCGCCAGCGTTCATCCTGAGCCAGGATCAAACTCTCCGTAAAAAAGAAATGCATACCACCCGGGGAAAAACCGGGAAGCAGCGAGTTTGATGCTGACCAAAGAGACAAATTCATTGCTGACTTCATCCGTTGCCAACCCCACAAGGAGGTTGGTCTTTGATCCAAAGGAATCTCATCCAGCCGAAGCTGAATCGAGGTTATTTGGCATTTGACAAGTGCACGCTGTTGAGTTCTCAAGGATCGGATGCTCCCACGACCCAGTCATCACAACCAGGCCCGAAGGGCAACTTCTCTATCTTAC
>NZ_JBIBHO010000008.1:0-1357 GCF_042957055.1 Microbacterium sp. NPDC008134
GCGGTGGCGAGGGTCACCGGGGCGTCGTCGACACCGTCGATGTGCGCCCACCCGCGCCCGGACGTGTAGTCCTCCGCGGTCACGGACACCACGAGCGTCGGCGCCGCACCACCCAGGGACGGCATGTCATGGTGTCGGGCGGCGATCCCGAGGACGGCGGCGAGAGCATCGTGCTGTTTCTGCGCCCGCGACCGGTCATCGACCGTCCGGCCCGCATCCCCCGACGGCAGGACATCATCGTCGCCAAGACCGGAAAAGAGGTCGCCGTCGTGGGGGCCGGGGAAGGCACCGTCGCCAAGACCGAGGAAGGCGTCATCGTCGGCGTGACCGGTGAGCGGGCTGTCGACTGCGGCTTCGTCCGCGGATGGGATGAATCGCACCCCGGTTCCGGTCACGGGTGTGTCCGGGACGGGTGGTCCGTCGACTTTCGGGTTCAGATACGCGTCCCAGATGCGCTGCAACTGCCCCGCTGTCTCGGGAAGCAACGACCCCCGGATCGGGATCACCCCATCCTTCACCCGGCCCAACACGATCCCGCGGGCCCGCATCGCCCGCTCCTCCACAGGCTCCGCGCCGTCGGGGTCGAGATACGTCACGATCACCCGCGACAACAACTTCAGATCCTCCGGCGTCGCGGGCGGACCCGCCTCGAGCGAGCGCTCCACCCCCGAATCCACCCCCGCACCCGCATCCGCATCCGCACCCGTCTCAGCATCGGCATCGGTCTCGTCGACCGCTGCGAGCCCGCGCGCGTACTCTGCCAGCTCGGCGTCCGCGAGGAGCCGGTCCGCCGCGCCGATCCGCGGCCCGGCCTGCTCCACCGGACCGGTCGCCGCCAACACCCCCGCCAGCCCAACCGCCCCATCCAACAGTGCCTCCCGCAGGGCCGGCCACCGGGCGGGCAACCATGCTCCGGACGAGAAGTCCACCTCCCGCCGCACCGCCCGACCGGCTTTCACGACACGGCCCGCCCCAGCCGCATCCGTGCGGAGGACGCGTTGGACGAGTTCGTTCATCGTCCGGCATCCGAACTGACCGCAGAACGCCAACTCCCCCGACCCCGCCGGGCGCTGATCCACCGACCCGACCGTCTCCACGACCACCGCGTCCACACGCCGGGACACCTCGCCCGCGGCACGGAGAACCCGCATCTTCTCCACATCCGACAACCCCGCAAGCGTGTCCGCACGCAACACCACGGCCAGGTCAGCAGCGACCCGGTCAAGGAGCTCAGCGATGCGGTTCATGACCTCAGTCCACCAGCGACCACCGACATTCGGACACGAAAAGACCAGGCCACAGCAACTATCGACACGAACAGTGGAGAACCCGAGGGGACACCACACCGGTGCAGAAC